>NZ_VFBE01000005.1:0-1355225 GCF_011319775.1 Oceanimonas sp. MB9
ACTTGATGCCTCTAAAGGGCCGTCCGAGACCAGGACGTTGATAGGCAGGGTGTGGAAGCGCTGTGAGGCGTGCAGCTAACCTGTACTAATGACCCGTGCGGCTTAACCATACAACACCCAAGAAGTGTGAGAGACTTGCGGTCTCGAGACTACAAACAGCATTCATCATAAAGTTTTTTCCGAATTAAGTTTTATGCCTGGCGGCCATAGCGTTGTGGAACCACCTGACTCCATGCCGAACTCAGCAGTGAAACGCAACCGCGCCGATGATAGTGTGGCAGCTGCCATGTGAAAGTAGGTCACTGCCAGGCACCCAATACCGAAAAGCCCGATACGAAAGTGTCGGGCTTTTTTCGTTTCTGAACTCGACTCGCTCCGTTTCCATGGTAACGGTCGTAAGCCCAGGTATCATCACCTCTCGTGTCCTAAACGGATGATTTATGTACAGTCAGGCTGTCCTCGTCCTTTCGGTGCTTGCCGAGCAAAGAAAAAAGGCATAGCGTTAAATTGTAATAAAGCTGTCACGGCCCGGTGTTTTAACTGGGCCATGACCATGACAAGGGCCAGGCCCGGGGAGCACGCCTATGGACGGCTACGACCGCAAACGCTTTATTCTCGATACCAACGTACTGCTGCACGAACCCCTCTCCATTTATTCCTTCAAGGAACACGACGTTGTCATTCCCATGACGGTGCTGGAAGAGCTTGATCGCATCAAGGACCGGCAAAAGGATGTCAGCCGGGATGCGCGAGTGGCCATTCGCACCCTGGAGGACATTTTCCACGACGCCACTCCCGAGCAGATTATTGCCGGGGTGCCACTGGGCCTGAAGGACGACGAGGCCTCGGGCCGTATTGCCATCATTTCGGATCGTCACCTGCCAGAAGGCTATGCGGTATTTACCGATGATGAGGCCGATAACCGTATTATCAATACCGCGCTTTACCTGCAGAAACAGCATGGCGACAGTAAGGCGGTGCTGGTTACCAAAGACATCAACATGCGGCTCAAGGCCAAGGGGGCCGGTCTTGAGCATGTGGAGGACTATCGCTCCGATCAGCTGGTGGACGATATTCGGTTGTTGTCCAAGGGCTTTTGCCATCTGGAAGACAGCTTCTGGGATCGGGTGGGAGAATGTGAAAGCGCAACCCATGGCCGTGAAGTCATCCATACCGTCTCGGACGAGCTGCTGCCGGGCGCCCATATAAATCAGTACCTGATTGACGACACCGACGACTTTGCCGGCCGAGTCCTGGACAAGGACAACGGCCAGTTGCGTTTTGTGGATCTGGGCCGCGAGCGCATGATGGGACGCAAGGCCTGGGGCATACAACCCAAGAACATCTATCAGGCCATGGCCCTGGATGCCTTGCTTGATCCCCATATCGAAATGGTGATCCTGACCGGCCCGGCGGGCTGCGGCAAGACCCTGCTGGCCATGGCGTCGGCCCTGGAAATGACCATAGAAAAGGGGATTTACGATCGTGTGATCGTGACCCGTAACACGCCGGAAATTGCCGAGAGCATTGGCTTTCTGCCGGGGTCGGAAGAGGAAAAGATGGCCCCCTGGCTGGCGGCCATCACCGATACTTTGGAAGTGCTGCACAAGCAGGATGAGTGTATGGACGGTTCGCTCAGTTACATCATGGGCAAGGCCAATATTCAGTTCAAGTCGGTTAACTTTATGCGCGGCCGCAGCATTCAGAACACCTTTGTGCTGCTGGACGAATGCCAGAACCTGACCGCGTCCCAGCTCAAGACCATCATTACCCGCTGTGGGGAAGGCACCAAGCTGGTGTGCTCGGGCAACCTGGCGCAGATTGACTCCAACTACCTGACACCGGTGACCTCCGGCCTGACTTATATCGTGGAACGCTTCAAGGACTTTGAAGGCAGCGCCAATGTCTACCTTAACGGCGTGATGCGCAGCCGGCTGGCATCCTTTGCCGAAGAGAACCTTTGAAAATAGCGTGAGGAGTGAAGCATATTCACTCCTCCTCCCTCTCGGCCGATCTTCCCAGATAGGCCTTCAATTCCGACGTGCGGGGCGCCAATAACAGGGCTCCGTCACCCTGTTCAATAATGCGGCCATCATGTACATAGGCAATGTGGTCGGCAACTCGGGCCGCTTCTTCCGGGTGATGAGTCACCAGCAGCACGATAAGCCCGAGTTGATCGGTTTGTTCTCGCAGCAACTGCAATAATTCAAAACGCAGTGCCGGATCCAGCGCCGAAAAGGGCTCATCCAGTAACAGCACCGGCCGCCTGCGCACCAGGCAGCGGGCCAGTCCTACCCGTTGTTGCTGCCCGCCCGACAGCTGTGCCGGCTTGCGTTTGAGCAGGTCACCAATGCCGACCTGTTTGGCTACCTCATGGACCTGTTGTTGTTGGGACTGTGTCAGTTTCAGTCCCGCGTGCAACCCGATGGCGATATTCTGGTACACGCTCATGTGCCAGAACAGGTTGTTGTCCTGAAACAGGGTGGTCATGGGCCGATCCGCCGGGGCCAGGTCATGCAAATCCTGGCCATTCAGGCTAAGTTCGCCTTCGTCGACCCGGGCAAAGCCACCCAGCATGGCCAGCAGGGTGGACTTGCCGGCACCACTGGGGCCAATCAGCGCGGTGATGGTGCCCGGCGCGGCGGTGAGGGAAAAACACTGGCGCTGCTCCGGGTAGCGGGCACTCAGGTTATTCAGCGTGAGCATGCTTGCCTCCGAGTACGCGCTCAATCAGCAGAAACAGTGTCAGGTTCAGTGCCAGCAACACCAGGGCGGTGGCAGCGGCATCGGTCATCTGGTAGCTGCCCAGCTGCTGATACAGCAGCCAGGGCAGGGTCTGCAGCCGCTGGCTGCCAAACAGGGCAATGGCACTCAGGTCCCCCAGCGACAGCATCATCGCCAGGGACAATGCCAGGGCCAGGGGTTGGCGCAGCAGGGGCCATTCCACCAGCCGAATGCGGTGCATGCCGCCGACCTTAAGGCTGGTGCACAGACGGTCGTAGCGGCGGGCCACCCGCTCCATCGGCTGTTGCAGGGTGCGCAGGCCATAGGGCAGGGCCATGAGCGCGTTGACCAGCACCACCAGCAGGGGACCCAGCGCAAACACATCGGCCACTCCCCGTAACAGAATAAACAGCCCGGTCGACAGCACCACCGCAGGCAGCACCAAAATCACGGAGCCGCTGGCTTCCAGTGTGCCCGCCAGCCCGCGGCGGCCAAGATGTAGTCGCAGATAGCGGCTGGTCAACAGCAAAGCCAGGGTCAGCAATACCGACAGCAGGCCGGCACCGAGGGCAATGGTCACCGACTGCCCCAGGGCCGACCATAAGCGAGCCGAGGTCAGTGCCGGCAGCAGCCTGGAGTTCAGCCCGGCGGTAATGATGGCCAGCAACGGCGGCAGAAAAATGGCCAGCGCCACTGTCATCACCAGTGCATCGGTCAGCCGGGTACGCCACCAGGGTGCATCGTGTCGCAGGCAGGTGCTGAGCCGATCCCCCCGGTATTGCGGCGGCTTGCTGAGGGTATATTGCAGCAGCAGAAAGGCGCCGCAAAACAGCAGTTGCAACAGGGCCAGGCTGCCGGCCAGGGGCAGATCAAAGTCGTAGCGCAGGGCCTGATAGATGGCCACTTCCAGGGTGGTGGATTTGGGACCGCCGCCCAGCGCCATCACGGTGGCGAAACTGGTAAAGCAGAGCATGAAGATCAGGCTGGCCAGCCCCGGCAGGGAGCCGCGCACCGCCGGCCAGATCAGCCAGCGAAACAGCTGCCGGCTGTTAAAGCCCAGCTGACTGGCCAGCCGCCACTGGCTGGCGGGAATGGCCTCGATGTTCTGCAGCAGAATGCGCGCCGCCAGCGGCATGTTGAAAAACACATGGGCCAGCAAAATACCGCTCAACCCATAGAGATAACTGACCGGTTCAAGGCCAAACTGGGTCAGCAGCTGATTGCTCCAGCCCTGCCGGCCGTGAACCGCCACCAGTCCGAATACCACCAGGATCACCGGCAGCACCAGCGACAGGCCAAACAGCCTGAGCAGCAGGGCCCGGCCGGGAAAGCGCCGGCGCGATAAGGCCTGGGCCAGGGGCAGAGCCAGTCCCAGGCTGAGCAGGGTGGACAGACCGGCCTGATAAAAGCTGAACCATACCACATGGCGCAGATAGGGATCGGCGAGCACCTGTCCGGCCTGACCGCCTCCCTGCAATAGCAGGGCGGCAATGGGCGCGGCGGTCAGCAGTACAATGGCAAGCAGGCTGAGACCACCCGGTAGCCACCATAAACGCCATGGCATCAGCGGGTGGTGGCACTCAGCCACTGGCGCAGCCATTGCCTACGCTGGTTGGCCACTTGCTCGGGGCTGAAGCTCAGGGGCTGGCTGGGGGTCACCAGCTCGGCAAAACCGGCGGGCAGTTCGGTGTCGATCACCGGATACATCCAGTTGCCGGCGGGAATGTGCTGCTGGAAACCGGGGCTGGTCATGAACTGCAGAAAACGCTCGGCCAGCTCGGGTTGGCTCGAGCCCTTGATCTTGCCGGCCACTTCCACCTGCATATAGTGACCTTCTTCAAAGGCGGCGGCCCGGTACTGGTGTTTCTGCTCTGCCTCGATGTGGTAGGCGGGAGAGGTGGTATAAGACAGCACCATGTCGGCCTCGCCTTCCAGGAACATGCCGTAGGCCTCGCTCCAGCCCTTGGTCACCGACACGGTGCGCCCGGCCAGATTCTGCCATACCTGCGGGCTTTCGTCGCCATAGAGCTTTTGTACCCACAACAGCAGGCCCTGGCCCGGGGTACTGGTGCGCGGATCCTGATACAGCAGGGTCAGCTCCGGGCGCTCCAGCAGTTCGGCAAAGCTGGCAGGCGGGTTGGCCAGTTTGTCTGCGTTATAGATAAAGGCGAAATAGCCGTAATCAAAGGGCAAAAAATAAGGGTGGCTCCAGCCGCCGGGCAGGGTCAGCCCCTCGGGGCTGAGACCGTGAGCCGCAATCAGGCCGGTTCCTTCCGCCGCCTGCAGCAGGTTGTTGTCGAGGCCCAGCACGATATCGGCCTTGGTATTCTCACCTTCCAGCCGGAGCCGGTTGAGAATGGACACGCCGTCATCCAGCGCCACCCATTCCAGGTTGCAGCCGCATTCGGCTTCAAAGGCGGTTTCTATGGCCGGTCCCGGACCCCATTCCGAGGCAAATGAGCTATAGGTATAGATAGTCAGCGTCGGCGTTTGTGCCGCCAACGGTGCGCTGGCCGCCAGCAGCAAGGCAAGCAGAGTCTTTTTCACTGGGCCACTCCCTGGTTGAATTGTCAGCATCGGGGCGAAACAGTTGCCTTAGCCGGCGAGCCCGATTGCGAGGGGTAAGGGCGCTATTGTAGGAAGATTTACCCTGTGAAACCAGCCATTGAAAGGACAAGCTCATGTTATTCGCCAACAAGGATCAGCGGCTTTACAGCCGTCTTCAGCTCAACACCACCGTGATCCTGGCCACCACTAGCACGCGCGTGCAGGGAACCTGCCTGAACCTGAGTCCGGAAGGCGTGTTGATGGAGGTGGAATGCGGCTGTTGCCAGCCGGGTCAGCTGTGGCAACTGGTGTTGCCGGCGGCCGGAGAGCGGGTACCGCCACTCAAGGCCATGGCCCGGGTGCTGCGGGTGGAGCAGGGCGTCACCAGTGATCTGGTGGCGCTGTTTCTGGAAGACGTGCATTAAAACGCCGGCACTGGGCCGGCGTTTTGCGTTTATCGATTGAGGGTTAGAGCCAGGCGGGCTGTTGCGCCTCATAGGCATCGATCTGATCCGCGTGCTGCAGGGTCAGGCCGATGTTGTCGAGGCCGTTCAGCAGGCAGTAGCGGCGGAACTCGTCAATCTCAAAGCCAAAGGCGAGCTCGCCGGCGCGCACTTCACAGGCTTCCAGATCCACGGTGATCTCGGCGCCCTTGCTGGCCGCCACATGCTGGAACAGGCTCTCTACCTGCTCGTCGGTCAGGCGCACCGGCACCATGCCGTTGTTGATGGCATTGCCGTAGAAGATATCGGCAAAGCTGGGTGCGATTACTGCCTTTAGGCCAAAGTCAGCCAGGGCCCAGGGGGCGTGCTCGCGGCTGGAGCCACAGCCGAAGTTTTCCCGGGCCAGCAGGATCACCGACTGGTCGTAGGGGGCCTGGTTAAGCACGAACTCCGGGTTCGGCTGCTCGCCGGCGTCATCGAGAAAGCGCCAGTCGTGAAACAGGTGCTTGCCAAAGCCGGACCGGGTCACCTTTTGCAGAAACTGCTTCGGAATGATCTGATCGGTGTCTACGTTGGCCGCATCCAGGGGGGCGGCGATACCGGTTAATTGCTTGAATCCGCTCATACTATTCCCCTTACAGATCCCGAATGTCGACAAAGTGACCGAACACGGCGGCGGCGGCGGCCATGGCCGGGCTCACCAGGTGAGTGCGGCCACCCCGGCCCTGACGGCCTTCAAAGTTACGGTTGCTGGTGGCGGCACAACGCTCGCCCGGCTGCAGCCGGTCGTTGTTCATGGCCAGACACATGGAGCAACCGGGCAGGCGCCATTCAAAACCGGCTTCGATAAAGATTTTGTCGAGGCCTTCGGCTTCGGCTTGGGCCTTCACCTGCTGGGAGCCGGGCACCACCAGCGCTTGTACCCCGGCGGCCACCTTGCGGCCACGGGCCACGTCGGCGGCGGCGCGCAGGTCTTCAATGCGGCTGTTGGTGCAGGAGCCGATAAATACCTTGTCGACGTGCACGTCGGTGAGCTTACCACCGGCGGGAATGTCCATGTACTGCAGCGCCTTGACGGCAGACTGACGCTCCACGGCATCGTCAAAGTCTTCCGGCGCCGGAATGGTGCCGTTGACCGGCATCACCTGACCCGGGTTGGTGCCCCAGGTCACCTGCGGCGCAATGGCGTTGCCGTCGAGCTCGACCACGGCGTCAAACGCGGCGCCTTCGTCGGACTTGAGGGTGCGCCAGTAGGCCACGGCCTGCTCCCACTGCTCGCCTTCGGGGGCGAACGGGCGGCCCTTGAGGTAGTCAAAGGTGGTCTGATCCGGGGCGACCAGGCCGGCCTTGGCACCCAGCTCGATGGCCATGTTACAGATGGTCATGCGCGCTTCCATCGACAGCGCCTCAATGGCGCTGCCGCAGAATTCCACCACATAGCCGGTACCGCCGGCGTGGCCGACTTCACCGATAATGGCCAGCACCACGTCCTTGGCGCTGATGCCCGGGTTGAGCTCGCCGTTGACCTGAATCTTCATGGTTTTGGCTCGGCCCTGCTTCAGGGTCTGGGTGGCCATGACGTGTTCTACTTCGGAGGTACCGATACCGAATGCCAGGGCGCCAAAGGCACCGTGGGTGGCGGTATGGGAGTCGCCGCAGACGATGGTGGTGCCGGGCAGGGTCAGGCCCAGCTCGGGGCCGATCACGTGCACTATGCCCTGGTACTTGTGGTGCAGGTCATACAGGGGCACGCCGAACTCTTCACAGTTCTTGGCCAGGGTTTCCATCTGAATACGGGCCATTTCACCGGAGGCGGCAATGTCGTTGGTCTCGGTGGACACGTTGTGATCCATGGTTGCCCAGGTGCGGTCGGGGCGGCGCAGCTTGCGGCCCTTTTCGCGCAGGCCGTCAAAGGCTTGGGGCGAAGTCACTTCGTGCACCAGATGGCGGTCAATGTAGAGCAGCGGAGTTTCACCGGCTTCATTACGCACCAGGTGGGCGTCAAATACTTTCTGATAAAGGGTCTTGGCCATTAGCTTGCTCTCCGAATGCGGGACACTATCTGCTCACCCATTTGACTGGTGGACTGCACCGGATGTTCGGCCTTGTCGCTGTAAAGATCGCCGGTGAAGTAACCGGCGGCCAGGGTTTCGGCCACGGCGCGCTCAATGGCCTGGGCCGCTTCTTCCTGCTTGAAACTGTAACGCAGCATCAGGGCGGCAGACAAAATCTGGGCGATGGGGTTGGCAATGCCCTTGCCGGCGATGTCCGGGGCCGAACCGCCGGCGGGCTCGTACAGGCCAAAGCCTTGGTCGTTCAGGCTGACGGAGGGCAGCAGGCCCATGGAGCCGGTGATCATCGCCATTTCGTCGGAGACGATGTCGCCGAACAGGTTGGAGCACAGCAGTACATCGAACTGGGACGGATCCTTGATCAGCTGCATGGTGGCGTTGTCGATGTAGATGTGATTCAGGGTCACGTCCGGGTAATCCTTGGCAACTTCGGTGACCACTTCGCGCCACAGAATGGAGGCCTGCAGTACGTTGGCCTTGTCCACGGAAGTGACCACACCACGGCGGCCCTGAGCCGCTTCAAAGGCCAGGCGAGCGATGCGCTCGATTTCATAGCGGTGATACACTTCGGTATCAAACGCCTTTTCTTCCGGGCCTGAGCCTTCCCGGCCCTTGGGCTGACCGAAGTAGATGCCGCCGGTGAGCTCGCGCATGCACACGATATCAAAGCCCCGGGCGCTGATGTCGGCGCGCAGCGGCGAAAAGCCCTCCAGACCCTGATAGATTTTGGCCGGACGCATGTTGCAGAACAGCTTGAAGTGACCGCGCAAAGGCAGCAGGGCACCGCGCTCGGGCTGCTCGTTGGGGGGCAGGTTTTCCCACTTGGGGCCACCTACCGAGCCAAACAGCACGGCGTCGGCGGCTTCACAGCCGGCCAGGGTGGCGGCGGGCAGGGGCGAACCGTGGTTATCGATGGCGATACCGCCCACGTCATGGTGGCTGAATTCCAGCTGCAGGCCGAACTCGGCCTGCACCTTATCCAGCACGTGAATGGCTTCGGCCATTACTTCCGGGCCAATGCCGTCACCCGGCAATACCGCGACCTTGTAGCTTGCGCTCATGTTCACACTGTCTCCATACGAATTTTTTTCTGAATTTCTTCTTTCTTTTCCGCGACCTGTTCGGCCCGGTAAATACAGTTAATCACGTGTATCAGCGCCTGGGCAGAGGACTCGACGATGTCGGTGGCCAGGCCCATGCCGTGGAACTTGCGGCCCTTGTATTCGGCGACGATGTCCACCTGACCGAGGGCGTCTTTTCCTTCGCCTTTGCTCTGCAGCTCATATTTGTCGATGCGAATGTCGTAGCCGGTGACCCGGTTGATGCACTGGTAGACGGCGTCGACCGGGCCGTTGCCCACGGCGGCTTCGTTGACCACGTCGCCGCCCACTTCCATGCGTACGCTGGCGGTGGACATGACGTTGCTGCCGGACTGCACGCTCAGGTACTTGAGCTTGAACTGCTCGGGTTCCTCGTGGATCTGGCTGAAGAACACCAGGGCTTCCAGATCGTAGTCAAACACCTGGCCCTTGCGGTCGGCCAGTGCCAGGAAGCTGGCATAGAGGGTGTCGAGATCATAGTCCTGCTCGCTGTAGCCCATTTCACTCATGCGGTGCTTGATCACATGACGGCCGGAGCGGGACGTCAGGTTGAGCTGGTTCTTGGGCAGACCGATACTCTCGGGGGTGATGATTTCGTAGGTGTTCTTGTTCTTGAGCACGCCGTCCTGGTGAATACCGGAGGAGTGGGCAAAGGCGTTGGCACCGACGATGGCCTTGTTGGGCTGCACCGGCATGTTGCACAGGTTACGCACCAGCTGGCTGGTCCGGTAAATTTCCTGGCTCTTGATGTTGGTGTGCACGCCGAGCAGCTCGCCCCGGGTCTTCATCACCATGGCCACTTCTTCCAGCGAGCAGTTGCCGGCCCGCTCGCCGATGCCGTTGATGGTACATTCAATCTGGCGCGCACCCTGCTGCACGGCGGCGATGGAGTTGGCCACCGACATGCCGAGGTCGTCGTGGCAGTGCACCGAGATCACCGCTTCGTGAATATTGGGCACCCGCTCGAACAGGGTCTGAATAATGCCGCCAAACTCGCTCGGCACGGTATAACCCACGGTGTCGGGAATGTTCACGGTGCGGGCACCGGCCTTGATCACGGCTTCCACCATGCGGCACAGGTTGTCGATGGGGGTACGACCGGCGTCTTCGCAGGAGAATTCCACGTCGTCGGTGTAGCCGCGAGCATGCTTGACCGCCGCCACGCTCATTTCCACCACGGAATCGAAGTCCTTGCGCAGCTTGCTCTGCACATGAATGTCGGAGGTGGAGATAAAGGTGTGAATACGGAACTGATCCGCTACCCGCAGGGCCTCGCCGGCGGCGTCGATGTCGGCCTTGAGGGCGCGGGACAGGGCACAGACCCGGCTGTTCTTGATGTGGCGGGCAATGGTCTGCACCGACTCGAAATCGCCGGGTGAGGAGATGGGAAAGCCCACTTCCATTACGTCGACACCGAGCCGTTCCAGAGCCTGGGCGATCTGCAGTTTTTCCTTGACGGTCAGGCTGGCGGAAAGCGCCTGTTCACCGTCCCGCAAGGTGGTATCGAATATAATGACCTGGTTCGACATGTCGCTTTCCTCTGTGTGTCCGTGCCGCCCGAAGCAGAATGAAAAAAAACCCGTGCGGACGGCACGGGTTTTTGAATGTGAAACTGTGTGAATGATGAATTCCAGCTACGCCTAACCCCGCGCGTTATTGCACCTTGTCGGTTAGTAGTAGTAGCTGAATTTGCTTTTGCATGGTCACTCACATCAGAAAGAATCCGTTAACAACGCTATACAGATAACGATTAACGACGGCGCTGTCAACTTTGTGCTGAACCCAAAACGATGGGGGTTAAACGGAATGCTAGCGCCACAAAACCTTAATGTGGTTTTTTGTGCTGCCTTTTGAGTTTTGGTCTAAATAATGATTCTGGCAATTGCGGGGTTATTGTTGTGATTGTTTTGTTGTTGCACTTGCGTCATTCGTTTGGAGTGTTTGGCGAGGCTTTGACCGCTGGCGCTAGCCGCGGCGTTTTGTTGGCGCTGTCCTGCGCGAGACGGGCGTGGCAGGCTGTTTAGCGCGGAGCCAAGGTATTTGCCAAAGCCCGTAGACAACGGATTTAAAGCAGGTTAAGGTGATTTTTCATCCTTTTTCTGCTTATCTTCAGCTTCGCTGTTGTAAGTTGTTGTTTTATAAATATAAAAAGTCACTCATTTTGTCACATTGCCCGGCTGCCGGCCGTGCGCCGTGGTGCCAGGGAGTGGCAAGGTGAACGGAGCAGAGCCTGGAGGGCTTTACCATGGAGATGTTATCAGGCGCAGAAATGGTCGTGCGGGCGCTGGAGGACCAGGGAATTGATTACCTGTTTGGTTATCCCGGTGGCTCGGTACTGGACATCTATGATGCCTTGTTTGAAAACAGCAAAATAGAGCACGTGCTGGTGCGCCATGAACAGGCGGCCGTGCACATGGCCGATGGTTATTCACGGGCCACCGGCAAGGTGGGCACCGTGCTGGTTACCTCGGGTCCCGGTGCGACCAACTGCATTACCGGCATTGCTACCGCCTATATGGATTCCATTCCCATGGTGGTGCTGTCGGGCCAGGTACCGACCAACTACATTGGTGATGATGCCTTTCAGGAAACCGACATGATCGGTATTTCCCGCCCCATCGTGAAGCACAGCTTTTTGTGTAAAAAGGCGTCCGATATTCCGCTGGCGATCAGGAAAGCCTATTACATCGCCGCTTCCGGCCGGCCCGGTCCTGTGGTGGTGGACCTGCCCAAGGACATTCAGAACCCGAAGGAAAAGCACCCCTACGTCTATCCGGCGTCGGTGGATATGCGCTCCTACAATCCTACCGGGGTGGGCCACAAGGGCCAGATCAAGAAGGCGATGAAGGCCCTGGCCGACGCCAAGCGCCCGGTGATGTATGTGGGCGGCGGCGCCATTACCGCCGACGCCAGCAGCCTGGTGGTACAACTGGCCGAGCAGTTCAACCTGCCGGTCACCAACACCCTGATGGGTCTGGGCGTGATGCCCGGTACCCACAAGCAGTTCATCGGCATGCTGGGTATGCATGGCACCTATGAAGCCAACAAGACCATGCATAACTCGGACCTGATCCTGGCCATCGGTGCCCGCTTCGACGACCGGGTTACCAACAACGTGGCCAAGTTCTGCCCCCATGCCACCATAGTGCATGTGGACGTGGACCCCACCTCCATCTCCAAGACTATTCAGGCTCACATTCCCATTGTGGGTTCGGCCGACACCGTGCTGGCCCAGATGCTGGAAGCCATTCGCGAGCTGGGCCTGCAGCCCGACACCCAGGCGCTGGACGACTGGTGGGTGCAGATCGAGCAGTGGCGTGAGCGTCAGTGCCTGAACTATGAAAAGAGCGACAAGTACATCAAGCCCCAGCAGGTGATGGAATCGGTCTACCGCATCACCGAGGGCAAGGCCATCATCAGTTCCGACGTGGGTCAGCACCAGATGTTTGCCGCGCTCTACTACCCCTATGACAAGCCCCGGCAGTGGATTAACTCCGGTGGTCTGGGCACCATGGGCTTTGGCCTGCCCGCCGCCATGGGCGCCAAGCTGGGTTGCCCCGAGGCGGTGTCGGTGTGCGTGACCGGTGACGGCTCCATTCAGATGAACATTCAGGAGCTGTCCACCTGTATGCAATACAACATACCGGTGAAAATCATCTCCATGAACAACAGCGCCCTGGGCATGGTGAAGCAGTGGCAGAAGATGTTCTATGAAGGCCGCCAGAGCCATTCCTACATGGACTCGCTGCCCGACTTCGTCAAGCTGGCCGAGTCTTACGGCCATGTGGGCATGAAGGTGACGGATCCGGCCAAGCTGGATGAAGCCCTGGAGAAGTGCTTCTCCATGACCGACAAGCTGGTATTCATGGATATTCAGATCGATCCGGAAGAGCATGTATATCCCATGCAAATCAAGACCGGAGCCATGGATGAAATGTGGTTGAGCAAAACGGAGCGAACCTGATGCGGCGTATTATTTCCCTGTTGCTGGAAAACGAGTCCGGTGCCCTGAGCCGAGTGGTGGGGCTGTTTTCCCAGCGGGCCTATAACATTGAAACCCTGACAGTGGCGCCCACCGAGGATCCCACCCTGTCGCGCATGACCATAGTCACCACAGGTGACGAGCGGGTGATCGAGCAGATCACCAAGCAGCTCAACAAGCTGGTGGATGTGCTTAAGGTCAGCGACCTGACCGACGGCGATCACATCGAGCGGGAAATTGTGCTGGTCAAGGTGCGCGCCGACGGCAGTAACCGCGACGAGGTTAAGCGCACCGCCGACATCTTTCGCGGCCAGATCGTGGATGTTACGCCGCACCTGTATACGGTGCAGCTGGTGGGCACCAGCGACAAGCTCGACGCCTTTATTCGCAACATGAGCGACACCACCGAAGTGGTGGAAGTGGTGCGCAGCGGCGTCTGTGGCGTGTCCCGGGGTGAAAAGGCCCTGCGCGCCTGAGCCGCCGGCCGCTGAATGCAAAAACCGCCCGCGGGCGGTTTTTTTGTGGCCGTAAACGGGGGCTCCTATGCTTTAACGCAGGAGGCTCTGATGCGCTATCACTCTTTGTTCTGGCTGTCGTGGTTCTGGCTGGTGCCGGCGCAGGCCGATACCATGCGCTGTGACAACCACCTGATCACCCGCGGTGATCCGGTGGCCCTGTTGTTGCTGCACTGCGGTGAGCCTCTGGTGCGGGAGCGGGCCTGGCGTCATTTTCATGACCGCTACGGTTACCGCCACAGCCGTGCCGACGGTGAACGCTGGACCTATCATTTCGGCCGGCATCAATTTATGCAGATCGTCACCATTCGCCACGGCCGCGTGGTGCGCATTGAAAACGGCCCCCGGGGCTGACCCCGATTAGCTTGACCCGGCTCCCGGGGCGTTTCAAAAAAAGTTGACATTCGTTACCAGCGATTGAAAATCAGAGCCAGAGATATGGGTGGGAGCCAGCAATGCCAACGGAGAGTGGAACGGCCCGGAGCGGGTCGGCCCTTGTGCTGAACAATACGGCCACGGATATCGCCTTGAGTGCACCGCACGAGGCGCTGTTGCTGTATGCGGAGCTGGTCGAGGGACTGGCGACGCTCTACGGCCGGCATGCCGAGGCGGTGCTCTATTCCCTGCATGAGCCGGCCGGCGTGGCCCTGCGGGTAGCCGGCGGCAACCGCCAGCCCGGTGCCGCCATGACCGATGCCGAGCAGCGGCTGCTGGCCGAGCTGCAGCGTCGGGGCGGCAACCGGCTGTGCCTCACCCATCAGCGCCTGGGGGCACCGGTGCGCAGCCTGTTGCAGGCCTTGCGCGGCCCCGCCGGTGAGCTCACCGGCGTGCTCTGCCTGCACCTGGATCTAAGCGCGCCCCTGCATCAGCTGGTGGCCGATTTGCTGCCACCGGAAAACGAGCGGCCCCAGGCCTCGGCGGAAAACTTCAGCAACAATGTGGAAGAGCTGGTCACCCTTACCGTGGAGCGCACCATAGACGCCATCAATGCCGATCCGGACGTGGCCAACAACGCCAAGAACAAGCAGATTGTCACCACCCTCTTTGAAAAAGGCATCTTCGACATCAAGGACGCCATTGCCATGGTGTCGGACAAGCTCAACATTTCCAAACACACTGTCTACCTCTATATCAGACAGAAGAAACGCGATGACGAAGAGACATCGCCCAAATAACCAGGAGAACCCATGACTAAAACCGTAATCGCCACCGACCAGGCTCCCGCCGCCATTGGCCCCTATGTGCAGGCCACCCGTGTAGGCAACATGGTCTACACCTCAGGCCAGATCCCCCTGGACCCGGCCAGCATGGACGTGGTGGAAGGCGGCATTGAGGCCCAGACCAAGCAGGTAATGGACAACCTGATGGCGGTACTGGCCGAAGCCGGTGCCGATGCCTCCAGCGTGGTCAAGACCACCTGCTTCCTGTCCGACATGAACAACTTCCTGGCCTTCAACGAAGTCTATGCCAGCTATTTTGCCGCCGGCGCCCCGGCCCGCTCCTGTGTGGAGGTGGCCCGCCTGCCCAAGGACGTGCTGGTGGAAGTGGAAGCCATCGCCCTGGTCAAGTAAGTGCCTCAAAGAGCGGCTACGGCCGCTCTTTTTCTTTCTGCGGATTTACTCTCATGACCGAGACTCCCCTGCATTTTGCCCTGCTGGTCACCGGCCCCTGTTACGGCACTCAAGGCGCCGCCGACGCCTGGCGTTTTGCCGCCGCCGTGCTGGCGCAGGGCCATGCCATCGACAGCGTGTTCTTCTATCAGGAAGGGGTGCATAACGGTAATGCCCTGGTGCAGCCCGCCGGTGATGAAGTTGACCTTCACCGGGCCTGGGTGGAACTGGCCGATCGCCATGCATTCACCCTGGACCTGTGTGTGGCGGCGGCGCTGCGACGAGGGGTGTGTGACCAAAGCGGTGCCAGTGAAACCGGCCTGGCCGCCGGCAATGTAACCGCGCCCTTTCGCCTCAGTGGCCTTGGCGCCCTGGCCCAGGCGGCGTTGACCGCCGATCGCGTGGTGCAATTCTGATGAACAAGGTTGCCTTTATATTTCATACGCCGCCCCATGGCAGTGCCGCCGGCCGTGAAGGACTGGACGCGGTGCTGGCCGCCTCGGCCCTGAGCGAGGAGCTGGCGGTGTTCTTTATCGATGACGGTGTCTATCAGCTCAAGTCCGGTCAGGCACCGGCGGCCATTCACGGCCGGGACTATGCCCCCACCTTTGGCCTGCTGGAGCTATATGACATTGAGCGAGTGTATGTGTGCGCCGAGTCCCTGGCCGAACGGGGGCTGACCCAGGCCGAGCTGACCATAGATACCATTCTTTGTGACGCGCACGAGATCGGCCGCCGCCTGGCCGAGCACCATGTGCGCCTGACTTTCTGAGGGCCTATGCTGCATACCGTCAAGGACTCCCCCTTAAGCCATCGCAGCCTGGAACGGGTGTTGCACCGCCTGCGGCCGGAGGATCACCTGGTGCTGTGGCGGGATGCGGTGATCGCTGCCACCCTGCCGGCCTGGCAGGCCCGGCTGCAGCCCCTGGCCGACGTCGGTCACCTGCATGTGATGCGCGAAGATCTCGAGGCTCGCGGCCTTGAAGCCCTTGTGGGCAAGCCGCTCACCATGACCGGCCTGGTCGAACTGGTGGTGGAGCAGGGCAGTCCCACGGCCTGGTAACCGGCATGGCGGGCACCAGTGACGGCGGTCGGCACGCAGAACATCCTGCCACGGCCCGCCGGTAACTGTATAAATCTTGACTTGCCTCAAGGGCAGGAATAGAATTTTGCGTCCCCGCATTTGGGGATGGATTTTTTCAACTGTAGAACGACATTATCAGGAGCTGTAATGGCAACTATTAACCAGCTGGTGCGCAAGCCTCGCCAACAAGCCGTTGCTAAAAGCAACGTGCCGGCGCTGGAAGCCTGCCCGCAGAAGCGCGGCGTGTGCACCCGCGTATACACCACCACTCCGAAGAAGCCGAACTCCGCACTGCGTAAAGTGTGCCGTGTTCGTCTGACCAACGGCTTCGAAGTGAACTCCTACATCGGTGGTGAAGGCCACAACCTGCAGGAGCACTCCGTTGTTCTGATCCGCGGTGGTCGTGTTAAAGACCTTCCCGGTGTGCGTTACCACACCGTGCGCGGCGCGCTGGACACCTCCGGTGTTTCCGCTCGTCGTCAGGGCCGCTCCAAGTACGGCGCCAAGAAGCCCAAGGCTTAATGGTTCTCCGTTAAGTAAGGCCAAACATTTATTTTATTAACCTGTTTTGTTTTGGGTTATTCCTGAAGTTACGGAGAGTTTGCAATGCCAAGACGTCGCGTAATCGGCCAGCGTAAAATCCTGCCGGATCCCAAGTTCGGATCCGAGCTGCTGGCAAAGTTTGTTAACGTAGTAATGGTAGACGGCAAGAAGTCTACCTCTGAAAAGATTGTTTACGGTGCCCTGGACATCGTTGCTGCCAAAACCAGCAAAGAACACCTGGCGCTGTTCGAAGAAGCCCTGGACAACGTTCGTCCTACTGTTGAAGTTAAATCCCGCCGGGTTGGTGGTTCTACCTACCAGGTACCGGTTGAAGTTCGCCCTGTGCGTCGCAACGCCCTGGCCATGCGCTGGCTGGTGGAAGCTGCGCGCAAGCGTGGTGAAAAATCCATGGCCCAGCGTCTGGCTGGCGAGCTGATGGATGCCTCTGAAAACAAAGGCTCCGCGGTTAAGAAACGTGAAGACGTTCACCGCATGGCCGAAGCCAACAAGGCCTTCGCTCACTACCGCTGGTAATGAGAGCGGGCGCGGCGCATGCCGCGCCCCTTGTGGCTCACTAAGGACATTCGACCTTGGCAAGAGGATCTTATTGTGGCTCGTACAACTCCGATTGAGCGCTATCGTAATATCGGTATCAGTGCTCACATTGACGCCGGCAAAACCACCACCACCGAGCGCATCCTGTTCTATACAGGCGTGAACCACAAGCTGGGTGAAGTGCATGATGGCGCCGCCACCATGGACTGGATGGAGCAGGAGCAGGAGCGTGGTATTACCATCACCTCTGCGGCCACCACCTGTTTCTGGGACGGAATGGCGCACCAGTTTCCCCAGCATCGCATCAACATCATCGATACTCCCGGACACGTTGACTTCACCATTGAAGTGGAACGTTCCATGCGGGTACTCGACGGTGCCGTGATGGTGTATTGCGCGGTGGGTGGTGTTCAGCCCCAGTCCGAGACGGTATGGCGTCAGGCCAACAAGTATCACGTTCCCCGTATTGCCTTCGTCAACAAGATGGACCGTACCGGTGCCAACTTTCTGCGCGTGGTCGAGCAAATCAAGACCCGCCTGAAAGGCATGCCCGTGCCGGTTCAGCTGCCCATCGGTGCGGAAGACCACTTCCGTGGTGTGGTGGATCTGGTCAAGATGAAAGCCATTGACTGGAACGAAGACGACAACGGCACCAGCTTTGAATATCACGATATTCCTGCCGAGCTGCAGGAGCTGGCCGAAACGTGGCACCAGAACCTGGTTGAAGCCGCCGCCGAAGCCAGCGAAGAGCTGATGGAAAAATACCTGGAAGAAGGCGAGCTGAGCGAGGAGGAGATCAAATCCGGCCTGCGCAGTCGCGTCCTCAACAATGAGGTGATTCTGGTTACCTGTGGATCCGCGTTCAAGAACAAGGGTGTACAGGCCATGCTCGACGTGGTGGTGGAGTACCTGCCGTCTCCGGTGGAAGTACCTGCCATTGCCGGTGTGAAGGAAGACGGCGAAACGCCCGATACCCGTCCCGCCGACGACGCCGCGCCTTTTGCCGCGCTGGCGTTCAAGATCGCCACTGATCCCTTTGTGGGCAACCTGACCTTCTTCCGCGTCTACTCCGGTGTGGTCAGCACCGGCGATACCTTGATGAACTCGGTCAAGGGCAAGCGCGAGCGCATCGGCCGCATCGTACAGATGCACGCCAACAAGCGTGACGAAATCAAGTCGGTGTGTGCCGGTGACATCGCCGCCGCCATCGGCCTGAAAGACGTGACCACGGGTGACACCCTGTGTGCCCCGGATGCACCCATCATTCTGGAACGGATGGAATTCCCCGAGCCGGTTATCTCCGTGGCGGTCGAGCCGAGAACCAAGGCCGATCAGGAGAAAATGGGCCTGGCCCTGGGCCGTCTGGCCCAGGAAGATCCTTCGTTCCGGGTCTGGACCGACGAAGAGTCCGGCCAGACCATTATTGCCGGCATGGGCGAACTGCATCTGGACATCATCGTGGACCGCATGAAACGCGAGTTCAAGGTGGAGGCCAACGTGGGCAAGCCCCAGGTGGCCTTCCGCGAAACCATTCGTGGTTCCGTGGAGCAGGAAGGCAAGTTCGTGCGCCAGTCCGGTGGTCGTGGTCAGTTTGGTCATGTCTGGATCAAGATCGAGCCCCAGGAGCAGGGCGCCGGCTACACCTTCGTGAACGCCATTGCGGGCGGTGTGATTCCCAAGGAATACATACCCGCCGTGGACAAGGGCATTCAGGAGCAGATGAAGCAGGGCGTACTGGCCGGTTACCCGATCGAAGACCTCAAGGTCACCCTGTACGATGGCTCGTTCCACGATGTTGACTCTTCCGAAATGGCCTTTAAGATCGCCGGTTCCATGGCGTTCAAGGCGGGTTTCATGAAGTGTAACCCGGCTCTGCTCGAGCCCCTGATGAAGGTGGAAGTGGAAACGCCGGAGGAGTATATGGGTGATGTGATCGGCGATGTAAACCGTCGTCGCGGCATCATCGAAGGCATGGAAGATGGCGCCACCGGCAAGATTGTGAATGCCCTGGTTCCGCTGTCCGAAATGTTCGGTTACGCTACCGACCTGCGTTCGCAGTCTCAGGGTCGTGCTTCCTACTCCATGGAGTTTGCCAAGTACGCCGAAGTGCCTGCGAACATGGCCGAGGCAGTGGTTGCTGCCCGCCGAGGTTATTAATTTTTGTTAAATCTTCCCGTCCGCCGTTTCGGACGGGAGCAAATCAGGAAGGACTAGTCCGTGTCTAAAGAAAAATTTGAACGTACGAAACCGCACGTTAACGTTGGTACCATCGGCCACGTTGACCACGGTAAAACCACTCTGACCGCTGCCATCACCAACGTGCTGGCCAAGCAGTTCGGCGGTGCCGCTCGCGCCTTCGACCAGATCGATAACGCTCCGGAAGAAAAGGCCCGTGGTATCACCATCGCCGCTTCTCACGTTGAGTACGACACCGAAACTCGTCACTACGCTCACGTTGACTGCCCCGGCCACGCCGACTACGTGAAAAACATGATCACCGGTGCTGCCCAGATGGACGGCGCGATCCTGGTAGTTGCCGCCACCGACGGCCCCATGCCGCAAACCCGTGAGCACATCCTGCTGGCCCGCCAGGTAGGCGTACCTTACATCGTTGTGTTCATGAACAAGTGTGACATGGTTGACGATGAAGAGCTGCTCGAGCTGGTAGAAATGGAAGTGCGTGAGCTGCTGTCCGAGTACGACTTCCCGGGCGACGACATTCCGGTTATCCAGGGCTCCGCTCTGAAGGGCCTGGAAGGCGACGCTCAGTGGGAACCGAAGATTCTGGAACTGGCCGCTGCCCTGGATTCCTACATCCCCGAGCCCGAGCGTGCCGTTGACGGTGCCTTCCTGCTGCCGATCGAAGACGTATTCTCCATCCAGGGCCGTGGTACCGTTGTTACCGGTCGTGTAGAGCGTGGTATCGTTCGCGTTGGTGAAGAAGTGGAAATCGTTGGTATCAAAGACACCACCAAGACCACCTGTACCGGCGTTGAAATGTTCCGCAAGCTGCTGGACGAAGGCCGTGCCGGTGAGAACGTTGGTGTTCTGCTGCGTGGTACCAAGCGTGAAGACGTTGAGCGTGGTCAGGTTCTGGCCAAGCCGGGCTCCATCACCCCGCACACCGACTTCGAATCCGAAGTATACGTACTGTCCAAAGACGAAGGCGGCCGTCACACTCCGTTCTTCAAGGGCTACCGTCCGCAGTTCTACTTCCGTACCACTGACGTGACCGGTACCATCGAACTGCCGGAAGGCGTTGAAATGGTAATGCCTGGCGACAACATCAAGATGGTTGTAAGCCTGATCGCTCCCATCGCGATGGAAGACGGTCTGCGCTTCGCTATCCGTGAAGGTGGCCGCACCGTAGGCGCCGGCGTTGTAGCCAAGATCATCAAGTAATTGATGACTGGCGCAACCCGCGCTGTAAAAAAGGAGGCTTCGGCCTCCTTTTTTCGTTTATGGCTTGCGTGCAGTCCTTTACGTTAGTAGCTTCTAATCTAAAGGCCTGCGGGCAGTCCGCGCCGAACACAGCATGAGGAAGCCAGCATGGATATCAAGCCGGTCACAGCGAATTTTGCGGTGGCGGATCAGGTGACCACCGAGGATTTGCCCCGGTTACAGGCCCTGGGCTACCGCACCCTGATCTGCAACCGCCCCGACGGTGAAGCCGCCGGCCAGCCGGCGGCCGAGGCACTGGCCGAGCAGGCGAGGGCCCGTGGCTTTGCCTGGGAGTGGATACCTATCAGCTCCGGTCAGTTTACCGAGGGCGCCATTGCGCGTTTTGACCAGGCACTGCAGGCACACCCGCAACCGGCGCTGGCATTTTGCCGCAGCGGCACGCGTTCCATCACCCTGTGGGCGCTGTCACAGGCTTCCCGTCAGCCGGTGGCCAAGCTGCTGCAGCAGTGCGCCGCCGCCGGCTATGATATGTCGGCCCAAGTCGATGCCCTTGCCGCCAGGCAGCGAAACTGAACCCGGCAAAAACGCCGTGATCGACGTCGTTTTTTTCAACAAAATTGACTTGCACTGATAACTGATATCATTTAGATTTGTCCTGAGAGCGGAGGACATTTCCATGTATGTGTGTTTGTGCAAGGGTATTACAGAGCGCCAGCTGAAAGAGGCCATCGCCGAGGGTCATAGCGAGTTTATGGATCTCAAGCGCGAGCTGGGTGTGGGTGCCCAGTGTGGCAAGTGCATACCCGTGGCCCTGGCCATTCTGGCCGAGGAGACCGCCAAAAACGCCGTCTATTACGAGGTGGCCTGAGTCCGGAGCTCACGATCATTGAAAAAGCCCCCGAAAGGGGGCTTTTTGTGTTTTGCAGGGCTGCTTATTTGAGGCAGCTTTGGCTACCATGGGGGCAGTTATCATTAAGGATGCCGTAGCCATGAAAGAGACGCAACGAACCCTTTCCGCCCGCAAGAACGTGGCCCTGGTGGCCCACGATCACAAGAAATCCCAGTTACTGGACTGGGTATCCACCCACGCCGAGGCGCTGCGCCCCCACCGCCTGTATGCCACCGGCACCACCGGCACCATGCTCGGTCGTCGGGTCGGGCTGCCGGTCGAGTGCCTGCTGTCGGGCCCCATGGGCGGCGATCAGCAACTGGGCGCCCTGATCGCCGAGGGCAAGATCGACGTGCTGATTTTCTTCTGGGATCCGCTCAACGCCGTACCTCATGATCCGGACGTCAAGGCGTTGTTGCGGCTGGCCTCGGTATGGAATATTCCGGTAGCCACCAATGCCGCCACCGCCGACATGCTGATTAACAGCGCTCAGATGAGCGCCGACTTCAGCATTTGCATTCCCGATTATGAAGGTTACCTGAAGGAAAGAACCGGCGACTGAAGTGCCGGCTCAGCCCCGGCCCAGCTGCCTGCTGGCATAGCGGGGTCGGTTGCTCATGATCTGACTTTTTTGCTCGTCGGTCATGCTGGCCGGGTTCAGTCCCAGCACGCGAAAGGTGAGCAGCGGCCTGGCCTCCAGGGTTACCATCAGTGGCCGAATCCCCTGCAGGACGGTGTCGCCGGGCTCGCCATAGGCATGGCTGAGAATACCCTGCTGCAACAGATTTTTGACGGCGGGCTCGGTTACCGGCAGTTTTATGACGTTTCTGCGCTGAATGACGAACTCCCGCAGCACCGCCTTTTCACTGGCGTCCAGATAATCCAGCAGTTCCTTCAGCAGCTTTTGTCGGGTCAGCCGTTGCTTTCGGTAAAACACGTGCTGAAACAGCATGATGGCCGCGATGGACAAAAAGTAGGTGGCCGACAGTACCATCATCAGCACAAACAGCAGGCGGTAATCTGCCAGCCAGGTACCCAGGGCGCCTGCAAACAGCCGCTCGGGCAGCAGGGTGATCATCAGGCAGCTGAGCATCAACCAGCACATCAACCAGTTCAGCGTGGAAACCTGTCGCAACTCCGGCATTGTTCGTCTCTCCGAGGAAGGGCCAGGCAGGCCCGAAAGTCCATGGCACAGTTCAGGCAAAATATGTGCCACTGAGGCCACACTGAGGGAATGTTAACACCGAGCGCAGGATGGTGGGAAAGGTAATAAGATAATTATCTTTATATTAAACGTATACAAAAATCTGTTAACTTTGTCCCGGTTTTATGTTTTATTAGGGCCCAGTTGGTAATACTTTAGTATGGCTAGACAGGGAGTCATTAAGTAATGAATACAGTTTCACTTGAACAGGCACTGGTGATCATTCAGGGCGCACTGAACCGGGCGAAGGAAGTCTCGGCCGCGCCGCTGACCGTGGCTGTGCTGGACAATGCAGGCGTATTGGTGGCCCTGCAGCGGCAGGACGATTCCAGTCTGATGCGCCCCGATATCGCCATTGCCAAAGCCTGGGGCTCCATCGCCCTGGGACGCAGCTCTCGCGGGCTGGCGGAAATGGCCGCAGCCCGGCCGGGCTTTATGCAGTCACTCAATACCCTGGGCGAAGGCAAAATTCTGCCGGCGCCGGGCGGGGTACTTATTCGTGATGAAAACAAGCGCATCATCGGCGCCGTCGGCATTACCGGCGATCTGTCCGATGTGGATGAAGCCTGCGCGGTAGCCGGCGTCGAGCATGCCGGCCTGCAGGCGGA
Organism: Oceanimonas sp. MB9; assembly: GCF_011319775.1. NCBI lineage: Bacteria > Pseudomonadati > Pseudomonadota > Gammaproteobacteria > Aeromonadales > Aeromonadaceae > Oceanimonas > Oceanimonas sp. MB9. The sequence goes on from NZ_VFBE01000005.1 coordinate 23,279, forward strand.
TTGCAGCTGAGGGAGCTGGCTCCCCGCTGGGATAACATGTTGTTTTGGTCGAGGGGTAACCTTGGTTACTCTTTTTTCACGCTCACCTTGTGGTGGGCGTTTTTTTTATGAATTTTTACCGTATTCCGGTATGGTTGGCAAAAACAAAGCCCGCATTTTGTGGACGGAGCCAAAAAATAACTATGTCACGGATAAGAGCAAGGAACGAAGAGAAGATTATTCGCGCAGCCAGCCGGGTGTTTGCCGAGCACGGCTATGCCGCCACCAAGACCGCCGATATCGCCGAGTTGGCGCAGTTGCCCAAGCCCAATATCTACTATTACTTTGGCAGCAAGGAAAACCTGTACCGGGCCGTGCTGGAAAGCGTCACCGAACCGTTGCTGGCGGCCTCGGCGCCCTTTGAAGAACATCAGGATCCGCTGACGGCGCTGACCGCCTACATTCGCGCCAAGCTGCTCATCTCCCGGGATTACCCCTATGCCTCCAAGGTGTTCGCCAGCGAGATCATGCACGGTGCTCCCCACCTGCCGGAAGACATCATTCAACGCCTGAGCGGCCAGACCCGTTTTCTAAGCGAGCGCCTGAGTCAGTGGATGGAGCAGGGGCTGATGGCCCGGCTGGAGCCCAAGCACCTGCTGTTTGCCATCTGGGCATCCACCCAGACCTACGCCGACTTCAACTGGCAGATCACCATGGCCCTGGGCAAGGACGAGCTCGACGAGACCGACTTTGATCAGGCCGCCGAGGTGATCACCCGCATGGTGATCGAAGGCTGCCGGGTCAGCCCCCTGGCCGAAGCCTGACAGTCAGCCCGAGGGGTTCTTGGCCTGGTTGCCCAGCTCCCGGTCGGGCATGATAAAACCCAGCAGCAGACATCCCAAGCCATAGCCGGCCAGTGACAGGTAGACCGGCGCCGACCAGTCGGCCTGTTGCTGCTGATACTGCCAGCCCAGCCAGATCACTCCCAGGGTGCCGCCCAGCGAGCGGCAGAAGTTCATCAGCGCCAGCCCAGCCCCCAGCTGGCTGGCGGGCAGGGCGTTCTGCACCGCGATGGAGCAGGCCACGATCAGAAAGCCGATGCCCACGCCGGCGGCAATTAAACCACCATACAGCCAGAGGCCGCTCAGGCCATGGTTCACCAATCCCCACAGCAGGCCACAGCCCAGTCCCAGCAGCAGGCCACCGGCCCAGGGAAAGGGACGGCAGTAGCCCACATGGGCAATGCGCTTGCCGCTGACAAAGGTGCCGGCGGTGACACTTAGAATAAACCACAGCAATACTCGGCTGGTGTCTTCCGGCCGCTGCCCCTGCTGCTCCAGCGCCAGGGGCAGATACACCAGCAATCCCAACCGCACCGCTTCCGACAAGGCCAGCAGCAGCACTGCCATGGCCATCAGCCGTTCCCTCAGCAGCCGCAACGGCAGCACGGGGTGAGGATGCCGCCACTGCTGCACCAGCAGCAACAGGCTGAGCAGCAGGGCCGAACCGATCAGGAGCGGCTGCCACGGCGCCAGTGCCGGCAGCAGCTCGGCGGTGTTGGTGGACAGTCCCCAGGCCACCCCCGCCAGCACCAGCAGCACCATGCCGGTGTGGTCGGGCCTGCTGCGGGTACCCCTGTGTCCCAGGCCCTGCAGTGCCCACCAGCACAGCCCCATGGCGAGTACGCCCAGGGGCAGCTTGAACAGAAACAGCCAGCGCCAGTCAAAGCGGGCAATCAGGGCGGCGCCCAGCAGCGGCCCGGCCACGCTGGATACCGCGAACAGGGTGGAGATCAGTCCCTGATAGCGGCCCACCTGACGAGGCGGTATTACATCGGCAATCACCGCAAACGACAGTGCAATCAGGCCACCGCCACCGAGACCGGTGAGTAACCGGGTGGCCAACAGCTGCGCCAGGCTGTCGGCCAGGACACTGGTCATCGAACCCAATATAAAGAGGGCAATGGCCGTCAGCAGGCAGGGCAGGCGGCCGAAACGATCGCTCAGCCGGCCATATACCGGCATGGTCAGGGTCATGGTGAACAGATAGCCGCTGACCAGCAGCGGCGCCAGGGCTGGGGCGTCAAAGGTGCGCCCCAGGCTGGAAATGGCCGGCATCAGCAGGGTGATTTCCAGCGCGCCCAGCATGATGGCCAGGGCTACACCGGCAAAGACCCGGTGTGCCTGCCGGTCTGGGGATGTCTCAAACATGATAAACAGGGCTCCCACTACACTTAAAGAAAACAGGCCGGGCCTTTCATGGCTTGCCCGAAACCGTCGTGCCAACAGGCAGTTAACTATGAAGTGGCGGGCATCGGCAACTTGGGTGTAAAATAATTGTTGACCCGTGAGTCAGATTTTAATTTAATTAGATGTGAAGATATTAACAACTCATTTGTTCGGCCAGGCGCCAGAACCCTGAAGGAGGCAAGCCGTGATCACCTTTCTGTTAAATCAGGAGCTGCGACAGGAGCAGGACCTGTCCCCCAATATGACGGTGCTCAATTATCTGCGCACCCGCGTTGGCAAGACCGGCACCAAGGAAGGCTGCGGCTCCGGTGACTGCGGCGCCTGCACCGTGGTGCTGGGCGAGCGTGACGGTGACCGCATGCGTTATCGCTCGGTCAACTCTTGCCTGACCTTTGTGTCGGCACTGCACGGCAAGCAACTGCTCACCGTGGAAGATCTCAAGTCCAAGGATGGCCGCCTGCACCCGGTGCAACAGGCCATGGTCGACTTTCACGGCTCCCAGTGCGGCTTCTGCACCCCGGGCTTTATCATGTCGATGTTTGCGCTGAGCAAGAACAAGCCGGCGGCCGGACAGCACGACATCTTTGAGGCCCTGGCCGGCAACCTGTGCCGCTGTACCGGCTATCGCCCCATAGTGGACGCCGCCAAGGCCATTGCCGAACAACCGCAACTGGCCGATGACTTTTCCCGCTACGAGCAGCAGCTGGTGGAGCAACTGGCGCAAATTGAGACCGACACCCTGGTGACCCTGAGCGGTGACGACAAGGTGTGCTTCTCGCCCACCAGCAGCGCCGAACTGGCCACCCTGCTGGAGCAGCACCCGGATGCCCGGCTGCTGGCCGGCGGCACCGATCTGGCGCTGGAAGTGACCCAGTTCCACCGCGAGCTGCCCACCATGATTTATGTGGGCAATGTGGCCGACATGAAAACCCTGGAAGAGACCGACGATGGCCTGGTGATTGGTGCCGCCCGCTCCTTGAGTGACAGCTACGAGGCGCTGAACCGCTACTATCCCGACTTCGGTGAGCTGCTGCACCGCTTTGCGTCCCTGCAAATCCGTAACCAGGGCACTCTTGGGGGTAACGTCGGCAACGCCTCGCCCATCGGCGATGCGCCGCCGGTACTGATTGCGCTGAACGCCACCCTGGTGTTGCGCAAGGGTGAGCGCGTGCGCGAACTGCCGGTGGAAGACTACTTCCTCAGCTACAAGGTGACGGCCCAGGAGCAGGGCGAGTTTATCGAGCGCATTATCGTGCCCAAGCCCGCCGCCAATCAGCACTTCAGGGTGTACAAGCTGTCCAAACGGATAGACGACGACATTTCCGCGGTGTGTGGTGCCTTCAACCTGATCATCGAGAGTGGCACCGTCACCGACGCCCGCATCGGCTTTGGCGGCATGGCCGCCACTCCCAAGCGGGCCTCCGGCTGTGAACAGGCGCTGCTGGGCCAAAGCTGGAACATGGCCACGGTCAAGGCCGCCATGAAGGCCCTGGAAGCCGACTTTGAGCCGCTGTCGGATTTTCGTGCCAGCAAGGAATACCGCACTCGCACCGCAGCCAACCTGCTGTACAAGTGCTTTATCGAGCAACAGGATCTGAAACTGGAAACCAGGGTGACGTCTTATGTCTAACAAACCGCAGAACACGCTCACCATCGATGAAATGATGGCGAAGATGAAACAGGAACTGCAAACCGGCGTGGGCAAGAGCGTGCCCCACGACAGCGCCGCCCGGCAGGTATCCGGTGAAGCCCAGTACATTGACGATCGGCTGGAATTCCCCAATCAGTTGCATGTGTATGCCCGGCTGTCCGACAAGGCCCATGCCCGCATCACCAAACTGGACGTGAGCCCCTGTTACCAGTTCCCCGGCGTGGCCATTGCCATTACCGCCGAAGACGTGCCCGGCGAGCTCGACATCGGCCCGGTGCTGGCCGGCGATCCGCTGCTGGCCGATGGCAAGGTGGAATATTACGGCCAGCCGGTGCTGGCGGTAGCCGCCAATGATCTGGAAACTGCACGCAAGGCGGCCATGGCGGCCATTGTGGAATACGAAGAGCTGCCGGCGGTGCTGTCGGTGGAAGAGGCCCTGGAAAAAGAGCTGTTTGTGACCGAAAGCCACAAGCAGCAGCGGGGCGACTCCGCCGCCGGCCTGAAAAAGGCCAAGAACGTGATCGAGGGCAGCCTGCATATCGGCGGTCAGGAGCATTTTTATCTGGAAACCCAGATAAGCTCCGTGGTGCCCACCGAAGACGGCGGCATGATGGTGTTTACCTCCAGCCAGAACCCCACCGAGGTTCAGAAGCTGGTGGCCAGTGTGCTGGGCGTGCCCATGAACAAGGTGGTGATCGACATGCGCCGCATGGGTGGCGGCTTCGGCGGCAAGGAAACCCAGGCCGCCGGCCCTGCCTGCATGGCTGCCGTGGTGGCCCGTCTCACCGGTCGCCCGGCCAAGATGCGGCTGCCGCGCATGGAAGACATGATCATGACCGGCAAGCGCCATCCCTTCTACAACCAGTACAAAATCGGCTTTGATGATCATGGCCGCATTCAGGCGGCAGAAATCACCGTGGCCGGTAACTGCGGTTATTCGCCGGATCTGTCATCGTCCATTGTCGATCGGGCCATGTTCCATTCCGACAATGCCTACTACCTGGGCGATGCCACCGTGATCGGCCATCGCTGCAAGACCAACACCGCATCCAACACTGCCTATCGCGGCTTTGGCGGCCCTCAGGGCATGATGACCATAGAGCACGTGATGGACGAAATCGCCTCACACCTTGGCAAGGATCCCCTGGAGATCCGCAAGATTAACTTCTATGGCAAGGCCGAGCGCAACGTCACCCATTACCATCAGCCGGTGGAGCACAACATCATTCACGAGCTGGTGGCGGATCTGGAGTTGTCGTCGGAATACGCCAAGCGCCGCGAGGAAATTCGTACCTTCAACGCCAACAGTCCCATCCTGAAGAGAGGGATTGCCATCACGCCGGTGAAGTTCGGTATTTCCTTTACCGCCACCTTCCTCAACCAGGCCGGTGCACTGATCCACGTCTACACCGACGGCAGTATTCACCTCAACCATGGTGGCACCGAGATGGGGCAGGGCCTCAACATCAAGGTGGCCCAGGTGGTGGCGGAAGAGTTCCAGGTGGACATCGATCGCATTCAGATCACCGCCACCAACACCGACAAGGTGCCCAACACCTCACCCACCGCGGCGTCGAGTGGTGCCGATCTGAACGGCAAGGCGGCCCAGAATGCGGCCCAGACCATCAAGCAGCGACTGATTGACTGGGCGGCGGGCCACTTCCAGGTCAGCCCGGAAGAAGTGGTGTTCAAGAACAACTTTGTGCAGATTCGCCACACCCTGATGTCGTTTCAGGAGTTCGTGCAGCTGGCCTACTTCAACCAGGTATCGCTGTCGAGCACCGGGTTCTACAAGACCCCGAAGATCTACTACGATCACGCCACCGGCTCGGGCCGCCCGTTCTACTACTTTGCCTATGGCGCCGCCTGTTCGGAAGTGGTAGTGGATACCCTCACCGGCGAATACAAGCTGCTGCGCACCGACATTCTGCACGACGTGGGTGACTCCCTGAACCCGGCCATCGACATCGGTCAGGTGGAAGGTGCCTTTATTCAGGGTGCCGGCTGGCTGACCACCGAGGAGCTGGTATGGAACGAGCAGGGCCGGCTGATGACCAGTGGCCCCGCCAGCTACAAGATTCCGGCGGTGGCCGACATGCCGACGGAATTCCGCGTCAAGCTGGTGGAAAACCGCAAGAACCCGGAAGACACCGTGTTCCACTCCAAGGCCGTGGGCGAGCCGCCCTTCATGCTGGGCATGGCGGTGTGGTGTGCGCTGAAAGACGCCGTGGCCAGCGTGTCCGGTTACCTGCGTTACCCCCACATCGACGCGCCGGCCACGCCCGAGCGGGTGCTGTGGGCGGTGGAGCAAATGCGAGGGCTGGTGGAGCAGGAAGAGGCCGCTGCCACTGACGCGGTTTCCATCAAGTAACCGGCCGGCAATCTGCATACCAGAGGGGCGGTGCGCCGCCCCGGGAGCGACACATGTTCAAGGACAACTGGATTCGAACCCTGGCCGAGCTGGAGCAGCGGGGCGAACCTTGCGTCATGGTCACCGTGGTGGAGCACAAGGGCTCCACCCCCCGTGACAGCGGTACCAAGATGCTGGTGACCGGTGAGGGCTGTTATGCCACCATCGGCGGCGGGCACCTGGAATACAAGGCGCTGGAGCTGGCACGGCAAATGCTGGCCGGTGGCGAACAGCACATGCGCATCGAGCGCTTCAACCTGGGCGCCAGCCTGGGCCAGTGCTGCGGCGGCATGGCCACCATCATGCTGGAGCCGGTGGTGCGGCCGCGTCATCACCTGGTGCTGTTCGGCGCCGGCCATGTGGCCAAGGCGCTGGTACATGTACTGGCGACGCTGCCGTTTCGCATTACCTGGGTGGACTCACGGGCCGAGGAGTTTCCCGCCGAGCTGCCCGAAGGGGTGACCGCCCTGGTCAGCGAGGATCCGGTGGACGAGGTGGATGATCAGCCAACCGGCAGTTACTACCTGGTGATGACCCACAACCACCAGCTGGATCTTGAACTGTGCGCCCGCATTCTCAAGCGCAAGGATGCCCGCTATTTCGGCGTGATCGGCTCGCGCACCAAGCGTAAGCGCTTTGATTACCGGCTGAAGGAGCGGGGCTTTGACGACGCCGCCCTGGCCGGCATGATCTGCCCCATCGGCCTGCCCGAGGTGGCTGGCAAACACCCGGCGGAGATCGCCGTGTCGGTGGCCGGTCAGCTGATCGCCGCCTATCAGGCCGGTGACGCGGCCGCCATTGCTGAGGCGAGCCCCGCCGCCACTCAGGCCGAGCACGCCTGATTTTATTGATTTCAAGGAGACGCGCAGAGATGACGCAACCCGTAGCCTACCGCGCCGCCATTTTGTACAGCCTGGGTGACCCGGCCAGGGTCGGCCTCGATGATTCCTTCGTCTGGCACGAAGATGGTGTGCTGGTGGTGGCCGACGGCCATGTTCAGGATGTGGGACCGGCACCGGAAGTGCTGGACCGGCTGCCCGCCGGTACGCAAGTGATTGCGCTGGAAAATCGGCTGATCACGCCGGGCTTTATCGATACCCATATTCATTTTCCCCAGACCGAGATGATCGCTTCATACGGCGACCAGCTGCTCGACTGGCTCAATAATTACACCTTTCCGGAGGAGCGCAAGTTTGCCGAGCCGGCCCACGCCGCCCGTGTGGCCGGGCTGTTTCTCGACGAGCTGCTGCGCAACGGCACCACTACCGCCATGGTGTTCGGTACCGTGCACCCGCAGGCGGTGGATGCCTTTTTCACCGAATCGTCCCGGCGCAATACCCGCATGATCGCCGGCAAGGTGATGATGGACCGCCACGCCCCCGACTACCTGCTGGACACCCCAGAATCGTCCTACGCCGACAGCAAGGCGCTGATCGAGCGTTGGCACAAGAACGGACGCCAGCTCTATGCGGTAACGCCGCGCTTCGCCCCGACCAGCACCGCCGAGCAGCTGACCGTGGCCGGCCGGCTGATGAGCGAGTATGACGATCTCTACATGCAGACCCACCTGTCGGAAAACAAGCAGGAGATCGAATGGGTCAAGTCGCTGTTCCCCGAACAAAAGGGTTACCTGGACGTCTATGACCACTTCGGCCTGCTCGGCGAGCGCTCGGTGTTTGCCCATGCGGTACACCTGGAGCAGGAAGAGAGCGAGCGCATGGGGGAAACGGACTCGGTGATTTCCTTTTGCCCGACTTCCAACCTGTTCCTGGGCTCCGGCCTGTTCGACCTGACCTCGGCCGAGCAACACCGCATTCGCGTGGGCCTGGGCACCGACGTGGGCGCCGGCACCAGCTTTTCGATGCTGCAGACCATCAACGAAGCCTACAAGATTCAGCAGCTGCAGCAGCAGAAGCTGCATCCGCTCAAGGCCTTTTACCTGGCTACCCTCGGCGGGGCCGAGTCGCTGCGCCTGGACGACCGGCTGGGCAACCTGCAGCCGGGCAAGGAGGCCGACTTCCTGGTGATCGACCTGCACGCGACTCCGCTGATGAAAGCACGTATACAAAATGCGCAGACTTTGTTTGAAAAGCTGTTTGTGCTGATGATGCTGGGCGATGACAGGGCCATTGCCGAAACCCATGTTTACGGCGAATGCCGGCATAGACGGGATGTCGCCAACTAGCGCATACGGGTGATTCGAGCACGAAAAAACGCCCGGGCCGGGCGTTTTTTGTGTTCAGTCACAGACTTGGACATTGCGGCTGTCGTAACGGCAAAAACCGCGTTAGATTGTATACGTGTAATGTAACAATTTTTTAACTGATAATGGTGGAGACGGCATGCCAATGCCGCCGAGCCAGGATCGCAAACGGAAACCAAAGCATGAGTTCACTCAGTCAACTGGAGCCAAGACCTGTCAAGTCGAGCTCAAACACCCAGGACGATATCGTCTACGAGCATATCTTTGACGCCATTCTGGAGCAACGCCTGGCGCCCGGCACCAAGCTCAGCGAGGAAGCCTTGGGAGACATCTTCGGGGTCAGCCGCACCATTATTCGGCGCGCCCTGCTGCGCCTGTCTCATGAACAGGTGGTGATCATTCGTCCCAACCGGGGCGCCGTGGTGGCCGCACCCAGCGTTGAAGAAGCCCGGCAGATCTTTGCCGCCCGCCGCGTGGTGGAGCTGGCGGTTACCGAGCTGGCGGTGCAGAACGCCACACCCGAGAGCCTGGCCCGCATGCGCGCCATGGTCAAGGAAGAGCAGGACGCCTTTGCCCGGGGCGACCGGGGCAGCGGCATTCGCCTGTCCGGTGAATTTCACCTGGAGCTGGCGCACATGGCCAATAATACGCCGCTGCTCAACTTTCAGCGCAGCGTGGTGTCCCAGACCTCGTTGATTATTGCCCAGTACGAAGTCGGTCATCAGGCCCATTGCTCTTTTAATGAGCACGAAATCCTGTTGAATGCCATTGAGTCCGGCGACAAGGACACGGCCATGCAACAAATGACCGAGCACCTGAATCACATCGAAGCCAAGCTCAATCTGGACGGCGACTCCGCCTCCACCGACCTGCACGTGGTGTTTTCCGGCGTCGCCAAAAAGCGCCGCGGTCGCTGATCTCTCATATCGTGTATCTGGGGTGGCACTCCACCCCGGCCTTGCCGTATTCCTCTTTCCTTTCTCTCTCTTTGCCCTTTTCCTGCCGTCATTCTTTCTCGTGATGGAGGGTGGTCCAAGCCGACACGGACAACTGGCGCTACCGGCCTCGCCCCCTTTCCCCCTAATGTTATGAGCATGTAAACGGCCCGACGTCGTCGGGTCAGGGTTCATCGCCACTTCAATGGCCAAGGGAGAATTGATATGTCCACCGAAAACCAGAAAACCATCGCCCTGCTGGAGCAGCTGTTCGCCGCCTTTAACCGCCACGATATCGACGGTGTCATGGCCTGCATGACCGATGATGTTGTGTTTGAAGGCGCCGCCGGCCCCGATGCCCACGGCAACCGTTTTGAGGGCGCCGATGCCGTTGCCGCCGCCTTTATCAATGTATGGACCAGCATGCCGGATGTGCAGTGGAACAACACCAGCCACTTTGCGGTAGGCGATCGGGGCGTGTCTCAGTGGACCTTCTGTGCCACTACGCCGGACGGCCGTCGCATTGAGGCCGACGGCGTGGATCTGTTCACCCTCAAGGGCGGCAAGCTGGCGCTGAAACAGGCCTTCCGCAAGGATCGTCCACTGCTGGATCCGCGCTAAGCCACGGCAGCCACACTCAGTTAACGGGAATCACAAATATGGATATGGTCAACAACACTCGGGCGGATTACCGCCAGCCGGCACAGGCCGACACCGTGCTGGATCGTTACGATCCCGGCTATGATCCCCTGGTGGCGCCCAACCCCGGCCGGGGTCAGCAGTACGCCCCCACCTACTGGGTTGCCACTGCCGGCACACCGCCGGAGGATGATGGTCCCGTAACCGCTGACATGGATGTCGACGTGGTGATTATCGGCAGCGGCTTTACCGGCCTGTCTGCGGCCCTGCACCTGGCTCGGGATCACGGCATCAAGGCTACCATTCTCGAGGCCAACCAGGTCAGCTGGGGCTGCACCAGCCGCAACGGCGGCCAGGCCCAGAATGCCTCGGGCCGCTTGACCCGCTCCCAGTGGGTCAAGCGTTGGGGGCTGAGCACCGCGCGTAAAATGCACGAAGAAGTGCGGGAAGGCTTTGACACCTTCAAGGGCCTGATTCGGGACGGCAATATCGACTGCGATCCCCAGGATGGCGGCCACCTTTATATTGCCCACCGCGACAAGGCGATGCGCAAGCTGGAAGCGGAAGCCAAGGTGCTGCGCGAGCAGTTCGGCTATGAAACCGAGATGCTCGACAAGGCCACCCTCAGCCGCAACTACGTCAACGAGGCCGAGGCGGTGGGTGCCATGCACGAGCCCGACGGCATCGGTGTGCACCCGCTCAAGCTGGCGCACGGCTATCACCGCTGGGCCCGCAGCCTGGGTGTGACCATACATCCCTCCAGTCCGGTGCTGGGCTGGGAAACCATCAATGGTGTGCACCACATCAAGACCCCGGGCGGCACGGTGCGCGCACGGGCGGTGGGCGTGGCTACCGGGGGCTACACCTCCCAGGGCCTGCACGGCAGCCTGAACAGCAAGATCATGCCAATACTGTCCAACTCCCTGGTAACCCGGCCGCTGACCGAGCAGGAGCTGGATGCCTGTAACTTCAGGACCAACGAGGTGATCACCGACACCCGTACCCTGCGTTACTACTATCGCAAGCTGCCCGACAACCGCGTGCAGATCGGCAGCCGCAGCTCCATTACCGGGGCCGATGCCAGCAACCCCAAGCACCTGCAAATGCTGATTGACGGCCTGCATCGCAAGTTTCCGCCGCTCACCGGCATTCAGATCGACTACTCCTGGTGGGGCTGGGTGGACGTCAGCCACGACATGATGCCGCGCATCTATCAGCCCGATGACAAGGAGCAGATCTACTATGCCCTGGGCTACGGCGGCAACGGTGTCATGTTCTCGGCCCATGCCGGCCGGCGCATGGCCCAGCGCATTGCCGGCATTCAGGAAGGTTTTGAGCTGCCCATTTACAACTCGCCGCTGCCGGGGCATTTGTTTGCGCCCTTCCGCCGCCTGGGCCAGCGCATGCTCTATCACTGGTACCATTTGCGTGACGAGCATCTGTAAATTTGCATTTGATTGTTAACAAGGGTTTTACTTTTTTGCCCTCTGAGTTACAAGGTTCGACTCAGAGGGCGTAGTGCGTGGTTTCGCCATAGAATTCAACTCACTGAAAGGTAAGCCTTTTCATGTTTCAGCTGTTCCACCTTTCCACGGAAAAAAACACCAGCCTGCAGCAGCAGCTGCGCGAACAAATCGCCGCCGCCATTCTTAACGGCAACATTCCCGTCGACAGCCCGCTGCCGTCCAGCCGCAAGCTGGCCAAGCAGCTCAGCATTGCCCGCAATACCGTGGTGTTGGCCTATGAGCACCTGCTCGACGACGGCTACCTGCTGGCCAGGGAGCGCAGCGGATATTTTGTGAACCCGGAGATATTGTCAAAGCGCCCGGAGCTGCCCGAAGCCAAGGCGCCCACCACAGCGGGCACGCCGCCGGACTGGAGCCGTAAACTCAAGGTGCGCCCCAGCGACCAGCACAATATCAGCAAGCCCAGAGACTGGCAGAAATACCCTTATTCCTTTATCTACGGCCAGTTCGATCCCAGCCTGTTCCCCAGCAACAACTGGCGTGAGTGCTGTCGCGACGCGGTGAGCATTCCCGCCATTCGCGACTGGGCGTCCGACAGCTTTGACAACGATGATCCCCTGCTGATCGAGCAGATCCGGACCCGGCTGTTGCCCCGGCGCGGCGTCTGGGCCTCAGCGGACCAGATCCTGGTGACGGTAGGGGCCCAGCAGGCCCTCTATCTGCTGGCCAAGTTGCTGCTCGACAAGGACAGCACCATCGGCATTGAGGATCCGGGGTATGTCGACATTCGCAATATCGCCACCATGAACCCCTCAAAGGTTCGCCCGCTGCCGGTGGATGAGCAGGGACTGATCGTCGATGAGCGGTTGTCCGGCTGTGACCTGGTGTACACCACTCCCAGCCACCAGTGCCCGACCACGGTGACCATGCCCCTGGAGCGGCGCTTTGAATTGCTGAAGCAGGCCAGCGAGCAGGACTTTCTGATCATCGAGGACGATTACGAAAGCGAGACCAACTTCAAGACCAATCCCACGCCGGCGTTAAAGAGCCTGGACAAGAACGACCGGGTGCTCTATGTGGGCAGCCTGTCCAAGACCCTGGCACCGGGACTCCGGCTGGGCTATTTGGTGGGGCCGGCGGAGCTGATTCGCGAGGCCCGCGCCCTGCGCCGGCTGATGCTGCGCCACCCGGCCGCCAACAACCAGCGCTCGGTGGCACTGTTTCTGGAGCGGGGCTATCACGACGCCCTGATCATGAACCTGGCCCGGGCTTACGAAGAACGCTGGCGGGAGATGGGCGCGGCGCTAGACGAGTTGTTGCCCAGCTCCAGCCGCCAACCCGGCTTTGGCGGCTCCTGCTACTGGGTGCAGGGCCCCGAAGGTCTCGACAGCCGCATATTGCGCAAGGAGGCGGCGGACAGGGGCATACTGATCGAGCCCGGCGACATCCATTTTCAGGGTGAAACAGTGCCGCTCAATTATTTTCGGCTGGGCTATTCCTCCATTGCCGCCGAGCGTATACGTCCCGGCATCGAAGCCCTGGTGGCACTGATCAAGGACATGACCTGACAAAAAGGCCCCGCCAGTGCGGGGCCTTGTTCGCCAGGGGAATAACGGGGGCGGGGTTACCCCATCAGCAGCAGATAGGCGATAACCAGCAGGGCGATAAAGGCGGTCTCCAGCACCACCAGCAGCACCGGCTTCCAGCCCACCGAGAGAATGTCCTTGAGCTGGGTGCGCACGCCCAGGGCGGCGATGGCGGTGAGCAGCAGCCAGGATGAGCTGTTGGCCAGGGGGGCGCTCAGATCCTGCGGAATCCAGCCCAGGCTGTTGAGTACAAACAGGACCACGAAGCCGATCAGAAACCCGGGAATGGCCACGCGGCTGCCGCCGCCGGCCTGACCCTGCTTGCTGGCGGCACGGCGGATCAGAATGCCGATGGTCATCACGATGGGCACCAGCATGGCCACCCGCAGCAGCTTGACGAAGGTACTGAGGTCACCCACCTCGGCCGACATGCTGTAGCCGGCGCCCACCACCTGGGCCACGTCATGAATGGTGGCGCCGATAAAGAGGCCGGCTTCCTGATCCGACAGCCCCAGGGCTTCGCTGATCATGGGGTAGAAGATCATCGCCAGGGTGCTGAGGGTGGTGACGCTGATCACGGTAAACAGGGTGTCGCGCTTGGCCTGCTCGCTCTGGGGCAGCACGCTGCTGATGGCCATGGCCGCCGAGGCGCCGCAAATGGCCACCGAGCCGCCGGTAAGGGTGCCAAACTCCTTTGAAAAGCCCAGCCAGCGGGCCATGACCACGCCAAAGCAGATGGTCAGCACCACCGCGGAGCACACCATCAGCATGGGCTGCCAACCCAGCGTGAGCACGTCGCCAAAGGTGATGCGCAGGCCCAGCAGGGCCACGCCCAGGCGCAGCAGGGTCTTGGCCGACAGCTCCAGGCCCGGGGCACATTGGGGTTCATGACTGAGAAAATTGAATGCCAGCCCCAGCAGCAGGGCCATCAGCATGGCGGGGGCACCGTAGTGCTGAGACAGAAAGCTGGCGGCAATGCCGATGGTGGCGGCCACGCAGATGCCGGGAAAATAACGTTTGCGGATTTCCTCGATGCGCTGCACCAGGCCCAGAACCGGGGAATGAGTGTCGGCGGCCATGGCCCCTCCGTAATCAAGAATGAATGTTGCTTTAATGTTATTGACGGACCAGGCCGGCGAGCCAATGCCGTTTTCGGCCAGGGCGATTACTTTTTTGCATAGGTGTGAATTCCAACAACAAGGACAACGTCATGGAAACCAAGTGGCTGCATGATTTTATCGCACTGAGCGAGCAGGGCAGCTTTTCACGGGCGGCGGAAAGCCGCTTTGTGACCCAGCCCGCCTTCAGCCGGCGTATTCGCTCGCTGGAAAACTGGCTGGGGGTGGCGCTGGTGTGCCGCAATCGCTATCCGCTGGAGCTGACCCCCGCCGGCGAGGCCTTTCTGGAGCAGGCGCGCCAGTTGTTGGCCCAGATTTATGGAGTACGCAGCCAGCTGCGCCAAAGCCAGCAGCACACGCCGGGGTTGAGCCTGATCACCCAGCCGGCGCTGGCGGTGACCTTTTTTCCCGCCTGGCTGCACCGGTTGCGGCCGGCCCTGGGCGAGGGCCTGGTGCGGCTCAACACCGGCCATTACCACGAAGCCATGGAGCAGTTCATGGCCGGGGCGGTGGACTTTTTGCTGTGCTTTTCCGGCCCCGACGGCGCCGAGGCACCGCAGCGACCGGACGTGGAGCGGCTGTGCCTGGGCCGGGATCGGCTGGTGCTGGTGGCGGCCACCGATGCGCAGGGGACACCGCTGTTCCGGCTGGAAGAACAGCGGCCGCTGCCCCTGCTGCTCTATCCCAGGGATGCCTTTCTCGGTGCCCTGGTGCAGCAGCAGTGCCTGCCGGCCCTGGGGGAGTTGCCCTGGCGACCGGTGTGTGAAAACGCCCTGGGAGAAGGGCTCAAGGCCCAGCTGCTGCAGGGTGAGGGTGCGGCCTTTCTGCCGGAAAGCCTGGTACGTGATGAACTTGCCAGCGGCCGGGTGGCACTACTGCCGGGCGTGCGCGCCCTGAATCTCGACATTGAACTGTGCCGGTTGGGTGCCCCCCGTTCCGAACTGGCCGCCCGTTTCTGGCAACAAAGCGCCTTGCTGGCCAGCGGCTGAACCGGCCTGGCCCCATTTTTTAACGCTGGCGTAACATGGTTGGCAAATCTGGCCCTATGTTACCCGGCCCCCCCTTCCTAAGCTGTTCCCCAAGCGAGTGACCTCGGGCTCTTGTCAGCCAGCGTTGTTCACCCGTCATTCATAACGAGAACAACAAACGCAAACCTGTTTGAACAGAAAACGGATTATTTGACTCAACCCAACCCAGGAGATGGCGACAGGCCGCCACCGACGGGAAACAGCAAAAGGAAGACAGCTATGCCACGTATGACTCCCAGTGAAGCTTTGGTCGAAACCCTGGCGGCCAACGGTGTTACCGATGTGTTCGGTATCATGGGCTCGGCCTTTATGGATGCCATGGACATTTTTGCCCCGGCCGGCATTCGCCTGATCCCTACCGTGCACGAGCAGGGCGCCGGCCACATGGCCGACGGTTATGCCCGGGTCAGTGGCCGTCACGGCGTCTGTATCGCCCAGAACGGCCCCGGCATCACCAACTTCGTGACCGCCATCGCCGCGGCCTACTGGGCCCACAGCCCGGTGGTGTGCATTACCCCGGAAACCGGCTCCATGACTCAGGGTCTGGGCGGCTTTCAGGAAGCGCAGCAGCTGCCCTTCTTTGAAACCATCACCAAGTACCAGGGCCACGTGGCCAACCCGGCGCGCATGGCCGAGTTCACCGCCCGCTGTTTCGACCGTGCCATGCTCGACAACGGTCCGACCCAGCTCAACATTCCCCGGGACTTCTTCTACGGCGACATCAATGTAGAAATTCCCGAGCCGATCCGCATTGAGCGTGGCGCCGGTGGTGAGCAGAGCCTGCAACAGGCCGCCGCCCTGCTGGCCGAAGCCCAGTTCCCGGTGATCATCTCCGGTGGCGGTGTGGTCATGGCCGACGCGGTGGAAGAGTGCAAGGCGCTGGCCGAGTACCTGGGTGCCCCCGTGGTCAACAGCTACCTGCATAACGACTCTTTCCCCGCCAGCCACCCGCTGTGGTGTGGTCCCCTGGGCTATCAGGGCTCCAAGGCCGGCATGAAGCTGCTGTCCCGCGCCGACGTGGTACTGGCGCTGGGCACCCGTCTTGGTCCGTTCGGCACCCTGCCGCAGCACGGTCTGGACTACTGGCCGAAGGAAGCCAAGATCATTCAGGTGGACTGCGACGCCAAGATGCTGGGTCTGGTGAAGAAGATCTCCGTGGGCGTGTGCGGCGATGCCAAGGCCGCTGCCGTGACCATTCTGGATCGCTTGCAGAACCTCAACGTTTCCTGCCTGGAAAACAAGGGTGCCCGCGCCACCGAAATCGCCTCCGAGAAGCAGGCCTGGGAAGCCGAACTGGACCAGTGGATCCACGAGAAAGACGATTATTCCCTCGACATGATCGCCGAGCAGTCGGAAGAACAAGGCAGCTACCTGCACCCCCGTCAGGTACTGCGTGAGCTGGAAAAGGCCATGCCCGAGAACGTGATGGTGTCTACCGATATCGGCAACATCAACTCCGTGGCCAACAGCTACCTGCGCTTTGAAAAGCCGCGCTCCTTCTTTGCCGCCATGAGCTTCGGCAACTGCGGTTATGCCCTGCCCACCATTATCGGTGCCAAGACCGCCGCACCCGAGCGCCCGGCCGTGTCCTACGCCGGTGACGGCGCCTGGGGCATGTCGATGATGGAAATCATGACCTGCGTACGGGAAAACATTCCGGTGACCTCCATCGTGTTCCACAACCGCCAGTGGGGCGCCGAGAAGAAGAACCAGGTCGACTTCTACAACCGCCGCTTTGTGGCCGGCGATCTGGAAAACCCGAGCTTTGCCGACATCGCCCGTGCCATGGGGGCCGAGGGTGTGACCGTCGACAAGCTGGAAGACGTGGGCCCGGCGCTGCAAACCGCCATCACCCGCCAGATGGAAGAAGGCAAGACCACCGTTATTGAAATCATGTGTACCCGCGAGCTGGGCGACCCCTTCCGTCGTGACGCCCTGTCCAAGCCGGTGCGCCACCTGGATAAGTACAAAGACTATTGCTGACAGGTACGGCTGCTCGCGAGAGCAGCCCTTTTACCCGGCCGCGCGCGGCCGGGTCTTTTCAACAGCCAACCCAATCCCGTTTGCCAAGCGGTATTCGGTTGTCTACTGGCCGTCATCAAAGGGAATCAGTGATGCTTAATACCAATCCAAAGGAGTGCCCCGCCCACCTGCTGGCGCAGGCCCGGCAATACGCGGCCGTGACCACTGTGGTGATCAATCCGGTCAATCAGGTGTCCCTGGCCAGTGCTCGCATGGCACAGGATGAGGGGTTGATCGAACCCATCCTGGTAGGCGATGAAAGCCGTATTCGTCATGAGGCCGAAACCCTGGGCTGGGATCTGGCCGGCGTGCGGCTGGTGCATGCCGCCGATGAAGCGGCGGCGGCCCAGGCCGGCGTGGCCCTGGTCAGCCAGGGCGAGGCCGACGCCATCATGAAGGGCCATGTGCACACCGACGTGCTGCTGCGGGCGGTGCTTAACCGTGCCGCCGGGCTGCGCACCGACAGCCGCCTGAGCCATGTGTTCTATATGACGGTGCCGGGCAGCTGCAAGGCGTTGTGCATTACCGATGCGGTGATCAATGTGCAGCCCGGGGTACTCGACAAGCTGCATATCGCCCGCAATGCCATTGAGTTTTTACATGCCCTGGGCTGCGACGAGCCCAAGGTGGCCGTGTTGTCGGGCACCGAAGAAGTAAGCAGAAGCATGCCGTCGAGCCAGGACGCCGCCGAGCTGGTCAAGCTGGCGGCCATGGGCGCGCTGCCCGGTGCCGTGGTGGAAGGGCCGCTGGCCTTTGACAATGCCGTATCCCGGGAGGCCGCGGCGATCAAGGGCATCGCCGGCAGGGTGCCCGGCGAGGCGGATATTCTGCTGGTACCCAACCTGGAGTCGGGCAACTTTCTGTTCAAGCAGATGGTGTATTTCATGGGGGCCACCGCCGCCGGCCTGGTGCTGGGGGCCAGAGTGCCGATCATCCTCACCTCCCGCGCCGATCCGCCCGAGGCCAGGCTGGCGTCCTGTGCCCTGGCCAGCATCGTCCATCACAACCGCCAGACCCCGGTTGCGGCCCGTGCCGCCGCGGCGGAACGCGTGACCGCCTGAACAAGGAGACCCGATATGACCCTCAGCCGTTACGGATTTATCGTCAAGGCCGCCGATCTGGAGCTGTTCAAGCATCATGGCCGCATCAAGAGCGACGCCTTTGATCTGGCGGTGTCCGGTGTCAGCACCCTGGACGAAGCCATTATGGCCGCCCAGGAAATGCTGACCCGCCGCATCGAACTGATCGAGCTGTGCGGCGGCTTCACCGCCGAAGAAGAAGCGGCGATCCGCGCCGCGATCAATGATCATGTGCCCCTGGGGCGCGCGACCCATCGTCCGGAGGATCAAGGCCGGATCCACTGGGGCTGATCCTTTTTAATACGTACTTATACTCACTCCTTTTTAACCGGGCTCAGGCCCGGTTCTTTTGTTTGCAAGACTGGGTAGCAAAAGCAGGGTAAAACCGACATCGGTGTCATTGGCCTTGCGACGGGTCGCAGCATAAAGACGGCGGTGTTACCTGGCCATTTGGGCACTTGATTACTCATAATGAAGTGTTTTTTATATTTTTGTTAACAGTTTATTGTTCTTGTCGTGTTACGGCCATCTTGCCGGCGCTCCTGCTGTTACATGCTGTTCCGGCTTCTGCTTGTCATCGGGAAATATTATTTTAGGTTTTGATTTTATTATCTTTTATTTTTCCCTTCGAATGCTTTCAAGCTATCGTACTTTCCCCTTATTTTGATGCGGTTTTATTGTCAGTTGACATCACAGTTACTGAATTAGACTGTTATTTTTATTGGTTGTTAATTTTAAATTTATTTATTGTTAGCAATGTCTCGGGTTGATAATCATCAGCTTGATCGCCGAATCGTTTCCGTTGGCGGAAATGTAATCACTCCATCTTCATAAGGACATAAAAGATGCACAACACGCTGCTCAGAAGCGCTCAGGGGCTGACGCTGGTTTCCCTGCTGGTATCGGCCGGCCTGCAGGCCCAGTCCATTCATTACAGCGGCAAGGCGCAACCCAATGCGCCCGAGCGGCTGGAGCCGGTACGTCTGGCGCTGACCAATGCCAATGTGCTGGATGTAAAAAAGGGTGAGCTGCTGAAGAACCGCACCATTTTGCTGAAGGACGGCAAAATAGAGTCCATCAGCACGAAGGCGCCTCCGGCAGAGCTGGATGTTCAGGATGTTAATGGCTATTACGTGCTGCCGGGTTTTTTTGACAGTCATTACCACGGGCACGGCCAGGACGCCGCCTGGTATGCGCTGGAGTCGGGCGTTACCACCATTCGCTCTGCCGGAGCCATGGGCATGAAGGACATGGCCTTTCGTGATGCCGTCGACAATGACTATTTTCCCGGCCCCGACATGGTGGCTACCGGCGTATACGTAAAGCGCCACCTCAAGGATGATGCCCTTGAGGATCCGCGTCTGTTCAGGTTCATGAATGTGGAGCTGCAGGGAGAGGAAAACCTGCGTGAGGCCGTCAGGATCAACTTTGATCGGGGGGCCGACTGGATCAAGACCCGGGTGGGTGGCAATACCGCCGGGGGCACTGCCGATGCTTTCTGGCTTTATTACAGTGAAAAGGAAATCGCGGCCATTGCCGATGAGGCCGGCAAGCACGGTGGCAAGATCATGTGCCACATTCAGGGGGAAGAGGCGGCCATAGTCGCGGCCCGGGCTGGTTGTGGCACCATTGAACACGGTCAGTACATTACCGAAAAGGGATTGCAGGCGATCAAGGAGGCCGGCGCGGTCTGGACGCCTACCTACATTTCCACCGAAGGCTTCTTACTGCCTCATGACGACTACAACACTCCCACGGCCCGGCGTGTGGCTCCCTGGATCCTGGAAAACCAGCAACAGATGCTGGCCAGGGCCCATGAGATGGGCGTGACTATGATTACTGGAGTGGATACCGAGTATGCGCCCGACAGCGTGTCGCGCATTGCCGGCGAGATTAACGCCTTTATTGAACACGGGGGCATGACCCCGCTGGATGCGATTCGGGCGGCCACCATTATTCCGGCAGAGGTGTTTGGCATGGACGATGACACCGGCTCGCTGGAAGCGGGCAAGGAAGCGGATCTGGTGGTGGTGGAACGCAACCCGCTTGAAGTGCCGATGAACCTTCATAATCCCATGATGGTGATCTCCAATGGCCACGTGGTGGTGCCGTTTCGTTCACCCTATCCCGGGCTGGATGGTCGGCCGGATCGTTCCTACTAACCGGAACCCACACGGATCTTGCCGTTAGTGTTAACGGCCCCGCCTTGCGGGGCCGTTTTTGGTTGGTGGTCGCCGGGTTGGCCGACAGATAAGAACCATGAGCACGAATGCCACGGCCAGGGACGAGGGCCCCCGCCGGTGCAAGGGAGAGGGAACAGGGAAAGACGGCTCAGGCCGTTTGCTTTTCCGGGCGGGGCACGATCAGGGTGGGAATGCGTGATTCCCGCAGCACGTTCTTGGCCACGCTGCCCAGCAGGGTGTGAAACCAGCCTTTCTCGTGGGCGCCCATGATGATGAGATCGCACTCCAGCTCCCTGGAGCGGGCCAGAATGGTCTGCTCCGGATAACCTTCCACCACCTCGCAGCCCACAATTTTGGTGCGCAGGGCCCGCTCTTCCGGCGCGATGTGCTCCCAGAAGTAATCCTGGCGTTGCCGCAGCCGTTCCCGGGCATGGTTCAGGCGCTGGTGCAGAAATTCCTCGCGGCTGCTCTGGTTGAGAACATAGGACTGCAGGGTGAGCTTTTCGTCGCTCGACAACCGCTCCACCACCTTGAGCACATGAATGTCGGCGCCGGTTTCCCGGGCCAGATACACGGCATACTGAAAGGCGTAAGAGGCGTTCTTGGACAGATCGGTGCAATACAGGATTTTTTTGACTTGCGGCAACATGGCCATGTCCTCCTGGCTGAAACGAAACACGATCAGCCGGCCGGCCGATCGAGCAACTGATCATGATGCCGCCGGCGCGAACGGGCCTTGATCCCGATCACGCCGGCGGCGTTTGTTACCCTGGCTAGTACCCGAGCAATCTGGGCAGGAACAGGGTGATCTCCGGTATGTAGGCGATAATGAACACCGCCAGCACCGAGGTCAGGGCAAAGGGCAGGGCCCGTAGGGAAATCTCCTCAATGGAGCTGCCCGATACCCCCGAGGCGATAAACAGGTTTTCGCCCAGGGGCGGGGTCTGAAAGCCGATGGACAGGCAGCACACCACCACGATGCCGAAGTGCACCGGATCTATTCCTAGGCTGTAGCCCACCGGCAGCAGCACCGGGGTGAGGATCAAAATGGCCGCCAGGGTCTCCATAAACATGCCCACAAACAGCAGGAAGAAGATGATCAGCGCCCAGATCAGATAGATATTGGTGGTCAGCTCCAGCATGGAGGCGGCCACGATCGCTGGAATCTGGTTCTCCACCAGCAGCCGCCCGAACACGGTGGCGGTAAACAGGATCAGCAGCACCCGCCCGGTGAGCCAGGTGGTGGTTTCCAGCGAGCGCAGCACGTCTTTCACCTTCAGCTCCCGGTGCACGAAAAAACCGATCACCAGGGTGTAGAAAATGGCGACAATGGCCGACTCCGTGGGGGTGAACAGGCCGCTGTAAATACCTCCGAGAATCACGATGGGGGCCAGCACCGACCAGGTGCCCTTGCGCAGGGCGGTGAGAATATTGGCGCCGGACCAGCCATCTGTGGTGCCGGTGTAATTCTGCTTCTTGCACAGGAAATAGTTCATGGTCAGCAGGCCGCAGGACAGCACCAGTCCGGGCAGCACGCCGGCGATAAACAGCTTGGGAATCGACACCGACTGAAACTGGCCGTGCTCGGCCACCGCCTCCGGGGGGGCCATCAGGCCAATGGCGGAAATGCCGAAAATCACCATGGGAATGGACGGCGGAATCACCACCCCCAGCCCGCCGGAGGAGGCGGTAATGGCGGAGGCATAGCCCTTGCCGTAGCCCCGATCGACCATGGCCGGAATCATCAGCATGCCCACGGCGGCGG
This sequence comes from Oceanimonas sp. MB9, assembly GCF_011319775.1. Lineage (NCBI taxonomy): Bacteria > Pseudomonadati > Pseudomonadota > Gammaproteobacteria > Aeromonadales > Aeromonadaceae > Oceanimonas > Oceanimonas sp. MB9. The sequence goes on from NZ_VFBE01000005.1 coordinate 45,592, forward strand.
TAGTGGCGGGGCCGGAGCCGGAAATGGCGCCAAAGAACATGCAGGCCATGACGGTGGCGGCCGACATGCCGCCGGTAAAGGGGCCGGCAAAGCTCTCCGCCAGATCCACCAGCCGCTTGGAGATGCCGGCGGCCTCCATCAGGGCGCCCGCCAGAATAAAGGCGGGCAGAGCCATCAGCGGAAACGAGCCCACCGAGGTAAAGGCGATCTGCACGAACTTGATGGGGTTTTCACCCAGATACAAAAACGACGCCAGCGCCGATACGCCGAGGGACACGCTGATGGGGGCCCCCAGCAGCAGCAGCGCCAGAAAGCTGCCGAACAGGATCAGCACGACGGATGATTCAACCATGATGGACTCCTGCCTTCATCTGATTCTGAGAGGAGGTTTTAGTTTTAGCGTCTGCCTCTTGGGCATGTTCAGCAGCCGGGCTACCTTTGGTTTGCTGGGCAGAATCCATGAGTTTTTCCACTTCCAGCGACTCGGGATCGCGAATGTCGATGCCCCTGATCAGCTTGTAGTAATTTACCTGCAGAATGCGAAAGGTCATCAGGGCAAAGGCGATCGGCAGTATCATGTAAATGTATTTCATCGGAACCCCCAGGGTCTGGGACTTCCAGAACAGGTTCATTTTGTTGAACACGAAGTCATAGCTGAGCCACACGAAGTAGCTGTTGAAGCCCACCCAGATCAGATCGGCCAGGGCCTCGCTCCACACCGCCACTCGAGGCGGGAACAGCTTGAACTGAAAGGTGACCCTGTTGTGGGCCGCCAGTTTGGTGGCGTAGCTGGCGCCGAAATACACAAACCACACAAACATGTAGGTGGAGAGTTCCTCGCTCCAGGCGAGGGAGTGGTCAAACAGTTGCCGTAACAATATCTGCATAAACAGGATCACCACAAAGGTGGCGAGCAGGGTGCTGCAGATCACCCTTTCGATATTATCTACGATGCGGTAGATGATGGTGCCGGCGGACATGGCCGTTTCCTCCCTGACGAACGCTGCCCCCGCGTGGCGGGGGCAGACCAAGTGACGAGATTAAATGGTGTCACGACCCAGGGATTGCAGGATTTGGTTCAGCTTTTCCTTGCCACCCACCATGTCGTAATACTTGGGCCACACCTGGCTCACGGCCTTGTCGATCCACTCCTGCTCACCGCCTTCGGGCTCGCTGATCTGCATGCCTTTTTCAGCCAGCTCGGCCTTGATGCGATCTTCCTGAGCTACCAGCCACTGAGCGCTGTGCTCGGTAGCGGCCTGGCCGGCGGCCAGAATGGCCTGCTGCACGTCTTCCGGCTGCTCCTGGAATACGGCTTCCGACATAATAAGGGGCTCAATAGAGAACAGGTAGCGAATGTTGGTGATGTACTTCTGCACCTCGTCGAACTTCATGGCCGACACCGTGATATAGGGGTTGTCCTGACCGTCCACCACGCCCATCTGCAGGCCGGTAAAGGTTTCGGACCAGGCCATGGGAGTGGGGGTGATACCCCAGGCGCGGTAGGTATCGATCATGATTTCGTTATTGGGAACGCGAATCTTTAGGCCTTGCAGATCGGAGAGGCTGGACACCGGCTGCTTGGAGTTGGTCAGCACGCGAAACCCGGAATAGGCCCAGCCCACAATACGCACACCGGCGTCACGCAGGGTGTTGTCAATCAGCTGCTGGCCCACTTCTCCTTGAGTCAGGGTCACGGCATCATCCACGCTCTGCACCATGTAGGGCAGGGTCAGTACGCCCACGGTGGGGGAGAAGGGGGTGACGTTGTTGATGGCCAGAATGGAGAAATCGAGCAGCCCCATTGACGCGTCGTTGACGGTGGCCTGTTCGCTGCCCAGCTGGCCGTTGAGGAACAGCTGAGTGTCGTGCTTGCCGCCGGTGCGTTGCTTCAGCTCCTCGGAAAAGGCCTTGCCCAGCTCGTGCTGGGTACCGCCGGCGCCGTCGCCCACCGCAATGCGGAAGGTCTTGGCCAGCAGTTGCGGGCTGGCCATGGCGGCGCCCAGGCAAAGGGCGAGAGACAGGGATTTCACAAAACGTTGCTTGAAGATCATGGTTGCTTGCTCCAGTTGTACGGCCCGGGTGTAAGCGGGCCCTTACCTTCCGTGATAGCGCGCGGTGCGAACACTGCGCGAGACTGGCTCAATGCTGGTCGTCCTGCCCTGAAGGGACTGCCAGGACGGCTGGCGATGGTGTTCGGCTTGTTCAAAAGCCTGACACCATCTTTGAATGTGGCGGTTAAATTGGTTAGGACCACTTGGATTGGCGGGCTGGGTCCAGAATGTAAATCCTTAAATATCAGTTGCTTAAAACTCTTTGTTGTAAATTTAATGTTAATTTTCTGTGTCTTTCCATGCCCTTGTCAACCGGCATGCGGGCCGCGCAGGGTGCGGCCCAGCAGCGCCAGGATCTCATCAAAAATCCGGTTGTCGGGGCTGTGCTCCAGGTCGAGCAACTGGTTGTGCCGGTAATAGCGGCTGAGATCCAGACCCACCCCCAGGGCACACAGCCGAATGCGCTGCTCGCGCTCCAGCCGGTCGGCCACGGCGATCAGGTGGCTGTCGAGAATGTCCTGGTTGTTGTACTGGCGAGTGGCGGTGTCCATGGGGCAGCCGTCGGAGATCACCAGCAGCAGGCGCTCGTCGGTGTCCTCGGCCAGCAGCCGCTGCTCCGCCCACAGCAATGCCTCACCATCCAGTCCTTCCCGGAACATGTCGCCCTTGAGCAGGGCGGCCAGGCTGCGCCGGGCACGGCGCCAGGGGGTGTCGGCACCCTTGTATACCAGATGGCAGCGCTCGTTAAGCCGGCCGGGATTGGCCGGCCGGCCTCGGCGTTGCCATTCTTTAAGGGGTTTACCGCCATTCCAGTGGCCGGTGGTAAAGCCCAGCACCTCGGTACGTGCTCCGGTGCGTTCCAGGGCTCGCACCAGCAGGTCAATCAGCATGGCGACGTGCTCCATGTGGGTACGCATGGATCCGGAGTTGTCCACCAGAATGGTCACGGTGGCATTGGCATGCCATTCGTCCCTGGGTTGCTTGAACACGCGGCGGTCGGCATGGCTGGTGACCAGGGTCGACAGCCGGCGACCGTCGAGTTGGCCCTCTTCCTCGCCAAAGCGCCAGCCGTCGTTCTGCGGCCGGGCCAGCAGCCGGCGCAGCTTTTTGGTCAGGCCGTTGAGGTTGAGGCCCTGCTCGCGAATGCGCAGGTCCAGCTGCTCACGCAGCCGCTCCAGCAGTTCGGGACGCACCTTTTTGTCTGCCTGCCACTCCTTGTCAAAGTGATTGGTGAACACACGATAGGCGGCTTCACCGTCACTGAACCGGGCGACAGCGCCACCGGCCTCGCCGCCACCTTCGTCGCCGTCACCGTTTAGATCCAGCAGCAGGCCAAAGCTTTTGCCCACCTGCTCCAGGGCCTCCTTGTCCTGTTCACCGTCGGCCAGCTGTTGCTGCAGATCGTCCACCAGCTCACTCACGGTGAGGGCAATGGCCTGTGCCTGCTCGGCAAAGGCGGCCTGCTCCTCGCGGTGACGGCGAATGCGGCCAAAGGGCTGGCCGATCTCCCGCAACAGGAACATGCGGGTCGACTCGATCAGGTGCTCGGTGCCTTCGTCGATGGGGCCGCCACCCAGTTGCACCCAGCTCATCATCGACAGGCTAAACAGCAGCAACCCCAGGTGGCTTTCGGTCTGGCCCGAGGCCAGAAAGCGGTTGCTCCAGGCACTGAACCTGTGGTGCAGGTTGCGGCGGCTGCCCGGCTGATGGGCGGGTACCAGGGATTCCACCCTGAGCTGCTCCAGCAGTTCAAACACCAGCCGGGCCACCGGCGGTGCGGGCAGCCAGTGGCGGTGAAGGTAGCCGTCGTGGTGGCGCAGGCGCAGGGCAATGGCGTCGGCCACCCCTCGGCAGGAGCCCCAGTCGTCCTGCTGGGAGTCCAGCTGCAGGTGCGGCGCGCGCAGCGGATAGGCCTTGCCCCGCCATTCCAGCCGGTGCCCTCGGTAGCGAACCTCGGACTCGGCCGACTGGGCCCGTATCAGTGCCGCGCACAGCTCTTCCAGCCGCTGCTGACGGCGGGCTTCGGCGGCGGCATCCTGAGGCGTGTGGGATGAGGCAGCCATGATTAAATGGCCGTCAGTTGCAGGGCTTGTGGCTCGACCAGCTCCTGGTCAAAACAGCGCTGGTAGTATTCGGCCACCAGCGGGCGTTCGGCCTCGTCACACTTGTTGAGAAACGACAGCCGGAACGCCAGCGCCGCATCGCCGAAGATCTCGGTGTTTTCGGCCCAGGCGATCAGGGTGCGGGGCGACATCAGGGTGGACAGATCCCCGGCGGCAAAACCGGCCCGGGTCAGCTCGGCCACCGCCACCATGCTGCTGATCAGTTCAAAGCCGCGGGCGTCGTTGTAGCGGGGCACCTTGCCCTGAATGATGCTGATTTCGTCTTCCCGAGGCAGGTAGTCGAGCTTGGCGACGATGTTCCAGCGATCCATCTGGGCCTGGTTGATTTGCTGGGTGCCGTGATACAGGCCGGTGACGTTGCCGAGCCCCACGGTATTGGCGGTGGCAAACAGCCGAAAATGCGGGTTGGGGGTGATCACCTGGTTCTGATCGAGCAGGGTGAACTTGCCGTCCTGCTCCAGAATGCGCTGAATCACGAACATCACGTCCGGGCGGCCGGCGTCGAATTCGTCAAAGATCAGCGCCACCGGCCGGCGCAGCGCCCAGGGCACTATGCCTTCCTGAAAGCGGGTGATCTGCTTGCCTTCCTCCAGCACTATGGTGTCCTTGCCCACCAGATCCAGGCGGCTGATGTGGCCGTCCAGGTTGACCCGCACGCAGGGCCAGTTGAGGCGGGCCGCCACCTGCTCGATATGGGTGGACTTGCCGGTACCATGCAGGCCCTGCAGCAGTACTCGGCGGTTGCGGGTAAAGCCGGCCAGAATGGCCAGGGTGACGTCCGGGTTGAAGCAGTAGTTGGGATCGATATCGGGCACGTGCTCGTCCCTGTGCTCGAACACCGGCACCTGCATGTCCACGTCGAGGTTGAACAGTTCGCGCACCGGGCGCAACTGGCTGGGGTGGTCGTGAAGAAGATCGGTCATGGCACTGGCCTCACTGGCAACGGCTGAAAGTAAAAAAAGTGTTAACCCACTCTAACCTTCACCCTCGCCCGGAACAGGGCCAGTTAGACACCGGCCATATGGCCAGTGCCTTCCTTAGTCTGCCTGCTTTACGTCGAGTTGCTGGCCCGGCGGCCGAATATGACACTCCCTGAAAATGCGGGCGGTGCAGGTGCGGCAAATATCCGCATTCAATTGATCATAAATGCGGTGGATGGCCTGGCCCTTGTTGATAAATACATGATCCCGGCGAATTTCGTCGAGGCGGTTGTTGCGCAATAGAAAGCGCAGCACCCCTTCCCGCAGGTTGCACAGATACAGATCGCCGCCCAGCTCCCGACGGCGTTCGGCCTCCTGTACCAGCATGTCGGCGCCGACCATGTCGACGAAGTTGATGCCGTTGGCCACGATCAGCAGCCGGGGCTCGCGAATGGCCTGCAGATATTCCTGCACATGGTTGACCGCACCAAAGAACAGCGAGCCCTCAATGCGAATCACCCTGAGTTGGGGGCAATAGGGCAGGCGGCGGCGTTCGGCGTTGACGAAAAACGGATGCTTGCTGTCCGGATCGGGCAATATCGACACCACCCTGGGAGTGGAGGTGCGCTTGAGATAAAACACCAGCGACAGTATCACCCCGGTATAAATGGCGAATTCCAGCTCTACCAGCAGGGTGGCGCCAAAGGTGGCGGTGAGCACCGTGGCTTCGGAGCGGGAGCCGCGAATGATCATGCGAATATGGCGAAAGTCGATCAGGTTCCAGGCCACCACCAGCAGCAGACCGGCCATGGCCGGGCGTGGCAGCCAGGTGGTGATGCCCGGGATCAGCAGAATAATCAGCAGTAAAAACCCGGAAGCAAAGATACCCGCCATGGGGGTGCGGGCGCCCGAGGTGTAGTTGATGCCGGAGCGACTGAAAGAGCCCGACGAGGCGTAACAGGAGAAAAAGGCGCCGACGATGTTCGACAGCCCCTGGCCGACAAACTCCTGATTATCGTCGAGGCGCTGGTGCGAGCGGCTGGCGATGGCCCGGGAAATGGCGGCGGCCTCCACCAGCCCCAGCAGGCTGATGGCCAGTGCGCCCGGCGCCAGCGCACTGATGCTGGCCAGGCTGAAATCGGGCAGGCTGAGCGGCGGCAGGCCTGAAGGAATGGCACCCACCAGGGCGATATGTTCATGGCCAGGATCCATCAACACCGCCAGGCCGCTGGCCAGCGCCAGGGCGATCAGCATGTTGGGCCAGCGCGGCCGCCAGCGCTTGATGAGCACACAGGCCAGCACGGTTAACAGCGCCAGCGACAGGGTGTAATAGTCCACTTCCTTCAAATGATGCAGCAGCTGCCACCAGGTGCTGGTGACGCTGCCGTCATTGTCGACGCTGATCCCCAGCAGGGTGGGTAGCTGACTGGAGGCGATCACCACGGCGGCCCCGGCGGTAAAGCCGATCACCACCGACTGGGACACGAAATTCACCAGCACCCCGAGCCGGGCCAGGGCCAGCACCAGCTGAAACACCCCCTTCATCAGCGTCAGCGTCAGGGCCAGGGCAATAAAGGCGGCGGTGCCGGGTTCGGCCAGCGGGCTCACCGAGGTAAACACCACCACCGACATGGCGGCGGTGGGCCCGGAGATCAAATGCCAGGAGGAGCCGAACAGGGCGGCAATCACCGCGGGAATAATGGCGGCGTAGAGGCCGTACTCCGGCGGCAGGCCGGCGATCAGGGCATAGGCCACCCCCTGGGGCAGCACCACGATGGCGTTGGTCAGGCCGGACTGGGCGTCGGCCCGAAGGCTGGCGCCATTGACCATGGGCCACCAGCCAAGAAAGGGCAGCAGGCGCTGCCAGCGAGAAGCCTGGCCGGCTTTCGGCTCGGGCATGGAAATCCTCCCTGGTTCCATTAAACAGGGGAAACTGGCCATTGCCGGCCAGTTAACAAGTCAATAACGTCGGTGAAAATCTGGTGTCGAGTGTCACCATAGCCTTGAGTATACCAGCCGATATCATCGATGAGGGTGCGGACAGCCCGGCCCAAGGAGCCTTGCGATGACTTTTGTTTCCTTTGATCCCAGTTCGGGCCGTGTGCTGGCCCACCATGCCTGCCTGAGTGAAGACCGGCTGGAGCAGCTGCTGCACCAGGCCTATCAGGCCGCGCAGGCATGGCAGCACGAGGCGCCGTCGGAACGGGCCGCCCTGCTGTACCGGCTGGCATCGGCGCTGTCGGCCGGCCGACAGCGCCTGGCCCGGGAACTCTGCCTGGAAACCGGCACCCTGCTGAAGGATTGCTTGCGGGAAGTGGAACGCTGTGCCGAAGAGTGCGCCCATTTCGCCGCCAACGGACAGGCCATGCTGCCTGCGGCGCGCAGCCAGGTCAGCCAGCGGCCGCTGGGACTGATGCTGGCGCTCACCGCCGGCCCGGCCCCGCTGTGGCAATGTGTTCGGTTGCTGGCGCCGGCGCTGATGGCCGGTAATGGGCTGTTGCTGAAGCCGGCGGAACACCTGTCCCGGCTGGTGGAGCTGCTGGCGCGGTTGATGACCGAGGCCGAGGTGCCGGAAGGCCTGATCACCCCCCTGCGCATATCCAAGGAGCAGGTGGCCGGAGTGGTGGCGGATGCGCGCATCGGCGGCCTGGCCTACAGTGGCGAGCGCCAGGGCGGGGCCATCATGGCCGCCTTGGCGGGGGGCCGGCTCAAGCCGGTGATCCTGGAGCTGGCCGAGGCGGATCTGCAGTTGATCCTGGACGACGCCGACCTGGAGCCGGCGGTGGAGTCGGTGTTGAATGGCTGTTTTCGTTACCGGGCCAGCTGGCGCCAGAGCGAGGGCGGAGTGTTGATCACCCCCGGCCTGGCGGAGGCGTTTCTGGAGCGGCTGGGTGAACGGCTGGCTTCGCTGCGTTTGGGCCGGCCCGACGACAGTGACACCGAGCTGGGACCGCTGGCCAAAAGCGGTCAGCGGGAGTGGCTGGAGCGTCAGCTGCGTGAGGCCGAGCGCCAGGGCGGGCGCATTCGTTGTGGCGGTTATCTGCCCGACGAGGAAGGCTGGTATTACCCGGCCACCCTGATCGAAGGGCAGGATCCGGCGACGACGCTGTTTCCCGCCTGGCCCGCCGGCCCCGTCAGCAGTGTGCTGCGGGTGGCGGACGAGCACGGCATGCAGGCCTTGTGCCGGTCCATGTCTCCCGATGGTATCGCCTCCATCTGGACACGGGATCTGGCCCGGGGCGAGCAGCTGGCCCGGTCGTTGCCCTTTGATCTGTGCCGGGTCAACCCGAACCCTTACCACAACAGCCACTGGCCGCCGCAGTCCAGCCCGGATCAGCGGCTGCCGTTAAAACGCTTCAGTCGCAGTAAAACGGTGCTGGTGTCTGCCTGAACCAGTCGGCCTGACGAGCTCAGGCCGACTGGTTCCAGTGAGTCGGGTTAACTGGCCCTGTCCGGTGGCAGCCGGCCATGGCAGACTTGCCGCCCCTGTTGCTTTTTTGGCCTTCGCGCCGGTGCTGCTCAAGGAAGAACGCCGTCAGCAACAGCCTTTTCGCCGGCGGGCGAAATGTGTTGAACACCGATTTTTTGAGATGGGCAGCAATGACCGAACACTACTCGACCCTCACCCAGATGGGTATTACCTCTTTTGACAACATCAGCCGCTATCAGCTCAGGCGTGAAGCCCGGGCCGACGTGCTCAAGATCTATTACCACAGGCCCAAGGGCTCGCTGTTGTCGCGCAGCAAGAAGTTCACCTTTGCCCGGCCTGGCTCCCTTGGCCCCATGGAATTTCAGAAAACCGAGCAGTGGCACCGGCTGGAAGACACCAGCCCGGTGCTGCGCCAGGCGCTGCTGGAGTTGCACCGGCTGCTGGGCGGCGAAACGCACAGCGACGAGGCGACCCTGGATACCAAGCAGCAGTTGCTGGCGGATCTGGAGCACATGGAGCGGGTGATGCAGGACAAGCTGGACGAATTGCGCCGACAGATAGAGGCGCTGAAGTAAGTTCTGAAGCGCAGGCATTCAGCCTGCGCTATCACTCGATCCTCAGGCCTGAACCGCCTGCTGCTGGCGCAGCATGGACTCGGCCATTTTTTTGCCAAATAGCTCCATGACCGCGGCCTCGTCGTCGCCGGCTTCCTGCAGCGCCGCCACCATGGCTTCCAGGGTGGGCTGGGTCTTTTCCACCAGTTGCTGCACATATTGCTCGGCGCTGACGCGAGTCAGGGCTTCGTACTGTTCAAACAGCGCGGCGAGCTCCGGGCTCAGTTCCAGGGTGAGGGTAGTTGCTGCCATAACGGCTCCTTGTCTTGTTTTGTTATATGCACAGGTAGTGTCCTTCACTCTAGGAGCGGCCAGGGTTTGGCATTAGCACCAGGACGGGCCGATCAATGGAGCCAGCTGGTCTCAGCGGCCGCCGGCAACTGGCTCTAATCACAGTCTGCGCAAGTGACTAGCCTTTGGTTAACACAATGTAAGCGAGTTGTTCGCGAACCGGAGGTTGTTATGAATCAGGCCTATCCCACCCTGGCTGCCATGGGCATTGAAGACATCGACCGTATCAGCCGTTTTCGCCTGCGTGACGCCGACACCCACAAGGAGCTGAAGGTCTGGTTCGAGCGCGATGCCGACTCCTGCCTGCCCGCCAGCCTCAAGTTTCGTTTTCCCCAGGTGATCAACCGGGAAGTGGCCCAGGCGCTGGATGCTGCCATTGACGAGCTGGAGCGGCTGCTGGGCCGGCAAAGTTCCCGGGAGCGGCTGCTGCAGGAGCTGGCCCGCTTTGAGCAGGTGATGAATGACAAGATGAGCGAGCTGCGTCGGCGCATGAGCCGGCTGGCGGGGTGAGTGTTCAAGATCCGGTTGTGAGGCCCGCTTTACAGGCCCGACTGCACTCGGGCGAGTCAGCCAGCGGCCCGATAAACCGGGACCTGCAAACCAACAAAAAAGCCACCGCGAACGGTGGCTTTTTGTATGCGGCAGTGGCTGCTTACATATAGATAAACTTGGCCACGAAGATGGCGCTCAGTACATAAACACCTACCGACACCTTGTTGGCCTGGCCGGTGGCTACCTTGAGCACGGCGTAGGCCACAAACCCCATGGCAATGCCGTTGGCAATGGAGAAGGTCAGCGGCATCATCAGCGCGGTCAGCGCCGCCGGGGCCATTTCGGTGTAATCCTGCCAGTCGATATTGGCCAGGCTGCTCATCATGGCAAAGGCCACGTAAATCAGCGCCCCCGCGGTGGCGTAGGCGGGCACCATGCCGGCCAGCGGCGCCAGGAAGATGGACAGCAGGAACAGGGCGGCAATGGTCACGGCGGTCAGGCCGGTGCGCCCCCCGGCGGCCACGCCGGCCGAGCTTTCCACATAGCTGGTGACCGGCGGGCAACCGATAAAGGTGCCCACAACCGAAGAGGCGCTGTCGGCCTTGAGGGATTTCTTCAGGCCTTCAATGCTGCCATCGGCGCGGCGCAGGTTGGCACGCTCGGCCACGCCCATCAGGGTGCCGGCGGTGTCAAACATGTTCACAAACAGGAACGACAGGATCACGGTCACCATGGCCACATCCAGCGCACCCATGATGTCCAGCTTGAACAGGGTGGGAGTGATGCTGGGCGGTGCGGCAAAAATGCCGTTGTATTCCACCAGGCCCATGCCCAGGCCCACCAGGGTGGTGCCAAGCACGCCGATCAGCACGGCACCAAACACACGGCGGTGGGCCAGGGCGGCAATGATCAGGAAACAGACGGCGGCCAGCCAGGCGTTGGGGTTGGTAAAGTCCCCCATGCTCACCAGGGTGGCGGGGTTGTCCACTACTATGCCGGCGGTTTTCAGGCCAATCAGGCCGAGGAACAGGCCCACGCCCGCGGTCATGGCATAGCGCAAGGACTCGGGAATGGCGTCGAGTACCCATTCACGAATCTTCCAGAAACTCATGGCGGTAAAGATGATGCCGGACCAGAACACGGCGCCCAGGGCCACTTCCCAGCTGTAGCCCATCTCGCCGACCACGGTAAAGGCAAAGAAGGCGTTCAGGCCCATGCCTGGTGCCAGCCCCACCGGCCAGTTGGCGTACAGCCCCATAAACAGGGTGGCCACGGCGGCGCCAAGGCAGGTGGCCACGAACACGGCGCCCGCGTCCATGCCGGAGCTGGCCATGATGGTGGGGTTGACGAAAATAATGTACGCCATGGTAATAAAGGTGGTCAGACCGGCAACCAGCTCGGTTTTGACCGTAGTGCCATGGGCGCTGAGTTTGAACAACCTGTCCAGAAATCCCGAAGAGGTGGGAAGGGACTGAGGGGTTGGCTCGTGCTTGGCGTGTTCCATAACCGGAAATCCTCGTGGGTAGTGTGCAGACTGCCCATGCCGCCAGTCGTTCCCTGAGCCGGTGGCATGGGCAGGAGCCGTCTGCGACCCTTTAGCTACCGCGGTAGGTAGAGTAGCTGTAGGGCGCGATCAGCAGGGGTACGTGATAGTGCTCTTCGCCCTCGGCAATACCGAAACGGATAACAACGTCATCCAGGAACGCCGGCTCGAGCAGTTCAATACCTTGTTTCTTGAAGTAAGGAGAGGTGTGGAAGACCAGCTGGTATTTACCGGAAACATAGTCTGCACCTTCCAGGATGGGCGCATCGGTACGGCCGTCATGGTTGGTGTATACGGTGTTAATCAGCGTGGTTTGCTCGCCATCCACCTTGTACAGTTCAACCTTGATGTCGGAGCCGGGCAGGCCCTTGGCAGTATCGAGTACGTGAGTAGTTAATCTTCCCATTTTCAAGTTACCTTGCGCGTAAAGCGTCTTCAAAGTCCAAGGTACTGCCGACGGTCTTCGCCGGCAGAAGTGTTTTTACATCAAGACAACTGTCGAGTCTACATTATTTTAACATAAAGATATTTTTTTGACGCGCCAGTTCACATTTTTCAGCGCTGGGGTCTTGATTCATTGTCGATTGTCTTTGCTTTGGCGCCGCAAAGCAAGAATTGCCGGACCATTCCGATACAAAAACTAAACCGGTCATTTACATAAGTTGATTTTATTGTATACAATGGGAAGATTGTGACGACCGTCAAACTCTCTTTATCCGGCTGCTCCCGGCCGGCAGATAACCCGTTGTTTTTTAGGAGTTTTCCGATGAGCCAAAACAAAGACTATCCGCGCGACCTCGTCGGGTATGGCGCCAACCCGCCTCACCCCAAATGGCCCGGTGATGCCCGTATCGCCATCAACTTCGTACTGAACTATGAAGAAGGCGGTGAACGCTGTGTGCTGCACGGCGATGGTGAGTCTGAAGCCTTCCTGTCCGAAATGCCGGCGGCCGTGTCCTTCCCCGACGCTCGTCACATGAGCATGGAATCCATCTATGAATATGGCAGCCGTGCCGGTGTTTGGCGCCTGCTGCGCCTGTTCAAGCGCTACGACATTCCGCTGACCATCTTCGCCGTGGCCACCGCCATCGAGCGTTATCCGGAAATCGCCAAGGCGTTCATGGACGAAGGCCACGAGATCTGCTCCCACGCCTACAAGTGGATCACCTACCAGTTCATGAGCGAAGAAGAAGAGCGCGAGCACCTGTACAAGGCGCTGGACATCTTTGAGCGTGTTTGTGGCGAGCGCCCGCTGGGCTGGTACACCGGCCGTGACAGCCCCAACACCCGCAAGCTGGTGATGGAAGAGGGCGGTTTCCTGTATGACTCCGACTCCTACGGTGACGACCTGCCTTACTGGGTAGACAACAACGGCAAGGGCCACCTGGTGATTCCGTATGTCATGGACACCAACGACATGCGCTTTGGCCAGGGGTGCTACAACACCGGTGAAGAATTCTACCAGTACCTGAAAGACGCCTTTGACGTACTGTATGAAGAAGGTGCCGAAGCACCCAAGATGCTGTCTATCGGCATGCACTGCCGCCTGCTGGGCCGTCCGGGCCGCATGGCCGGTCTGGAGCGTTTCATCAAGTACGCCCGCAGCCACGACAAGGTGTGGTTCACCCGCCGCATCGACATTGCCAAGCACTGGCATGAGCACCACCCCTACAAAGGAAACAAGTAATGAGCCTGTTCAAGACCTGCAAGCCCAGCACCCTGGGCCGCGACGAATTCGTCAAGACCTTCGCCGACATCTACGAGCATTCTCCCTGGGTGGCCGAGCAGACCTTCGATCAGGGCCTGACCGAGGCCGACAACGAGATTGAACATCTGCACGCCCGCATGAGCGGTGTGATGCTGAATGCCGACAAGCAGGCTCAGCTTGACCTGATCAATGCTCACCCGGATCTGGCCGGCAAGGCTGCCCAGCGGGGCGAACTGACCGAAGCCTCCACCAACGAGCAGGCCGGTGCCGGCATCAGCGAGTGTACCGCCGAAGAGTTTGAGCGCTTCACCTTCCTGAACAACGCCTACAAGGAAAAATTCCAGTTTCCTTTCATCATGGCGGTGAAGGGTTCCAATCGTCACCAGATCCTGGCGGCCTTTGAAGAGCGCATTCACAACGACTACGACACCGAGTTTGATCGCGCCGTTGCCGAAATCAACAAGATTGCCGCGTTCCGTCTGAACGACATGTAATCCAACCGGCGAGGCGCGTTCGTGCCTCGCCTTTCTTTCTTCTCTGCAGGAGGCAGCAATGATCAAAACTCTCAAGATCGAGCCGCTGACCAAGGAAGCCTTTGCTCCCTTTGGCGACGTGATCGAATCCGAAGGTCGTGATTATTTCATGATCAACAACGGCTCCACTCAGCGTTATCACAAGCTGGGCGAAGTGCAGCTGGACGAACAGGGCCAGGGCATCATCAATATTTTCCGCGCCGAAATGCTGGAATACCCGCTGCAGGTGAAAATGCTGGAGCGCCATCCCTTTGGTTCCCAGTCGTTCATTCCGCTGTTCGGTCATGACTTCCTGCTGGTGGTGGCGCCGGTTGGCGACGGCAGCATGCATATCGACCCGGCCACCGTGCGCGCCTTCCGTGCCACCGGTCGTCAGGGTGTGAACTACCACAGGGGCGTATGGCACCATCCGATCATGGCGCTGCGCGACAACGACGAGTTCCTGGTGGTGGATCGCAGCGGTCCGGGCAACAACTGTGACGAATTTTACTTCGACGAGTCGATTCAGCTGAGCATCGAGCTCGACTGAACCGGCATTGCCGAATAAGAAAAGGCCCGCACACCGTGCGGGCCTTTTTTGTCGGGGAAAGCCGCGGCTTAGCGGCCGTTGAACTCCCGCGTAAAGATATCCCAGAACACCAGGAACAGTGCCGCCACCAGGGGGCCGATGACAAAACCGTTGACCCCCATCAGGCTGATCCCCCCAAGCGTGGAAAACAGCACCAAGTAGTCGGGCAGCTTGGTGTCCCGGCCCACCAGCAGCGGCCGCAGCACATTGTCGGCCAGGCCGATGACCAGGGCGCCAAAGGCCACCAGCACGGCGCCCGACAGCCACTCGCCGGTGGCGAACAGGTAAATGGCCACCGGCAACCACACCAGGGCCGCGCCTATGGCCGGGATCAGCGACAGAAACGCCATCACCACCCCCCACAGCAGCGGGCCGGGAATGCCCAGCACCCAGAAAATAAAGCCGCCCAGGGCTCCCTGGGCCATGGCCACCAGAATGTTGCCCTTGACCGTGGCCCGGGTCACTTCCGAGAACTTGGCAAACAACATGCGCTCACGGTCGTCGCCCAGGGGCAGGGCCCGCACCATCAGCTCGGTGAGCTGGTTGCCGTCGCGCAGCAGGAAGAACGCCAGATACAGCATCAGCGCCACGTCCACCACAAAGCCAAAGGTGCTCTGGCCGGCGGTGAGCGCCTTTTCCGCCAGCACCTTGCTGCCGGCCAGGGCGGTTTCCGAGAGCTTGGCGCTGTCCAGGTTGATGCCCAGCTGGCCGAGCAGATCGGGCAGCAGCGGAAAGGCGTTGCGCACCTGGGTCAGCAGCTTGCCCGGACTGACCTCGCCCTGATCGATACGCTGATACAGCGCCAGTCCTTCCTGAATAAAGGAGGTGGCGATAAACAGCACCGGCAGCACCACGATCACCACACATATCAGCAGGGTCAGCAGGGCGGCGCGGTTGGGCTTGTGGCCAATGCGTCCGAGAATACGGTGCTGCAGCGGCGAAAAGATCACGGTAATGGCGCAGGCCCAGAAAATGGCGCCCCAGAAGGGTTTGAGCACCAGGCCGAACAGCAGGCTGACCAGCAGCAGGGTAAACAGAAAGGAACGTTGTTCGAGTTTTTCGCGCATGTTGGCAAGGATCCGAAAGAAACGGACAGCCAGTGTAAAGAAGGGCGGTGGGACTGGCCAGCGGTTAAAGGGGGCCGGCGGTCAGAGGCCGCCGGCATGTGCACTCAGCTTGCAGCTGGTTACTGCCGCTCAGACTCAGCTGGTGCGGTAGCGACCCACCAATTGTTGCAGGCTGCTGGCCAGCTCACCCACCTGACGGCTGGTTTCGCTGGCGGCCCGGGAGCCGGCGTTGGTCTGCTCGGCAATGGCCACTATCTGGTGCACATTGGTGTTGATGCTTTCCGACACCTGGGTTTGCTCTTCCGCGGCGCTGGCGATCTGGGCGTTCATCAGGTTGATGGTGTTTACCGCGGTGCCGATGTCGAGCAGGGCCTCGTCAATGCGTCTGGCCTCGGCCACGGTGTGACTGCTGCCGTCGCGAATGCTTTCAATGGCCTGTACCGCCTCCTTGGCTCCCTGCTGCAACTGGGTGATCATGGTATGGATCTCCTCGGTGCTGGTCTGGGTGCGGCCGGCCAGGGTGCGTACCTCGTCGGCCACCACCGCAAATCCCCGGCCCTGCTCGCCGGCCCGGGCCGCTTCGATGGCGGCGTTCAGCGCCAGCAGGTTGGTTTGTTCGGCCACGCCGCGGATCACGTCAAGAACGGTGCCAATCTGCTCCGATTCCTTGCCCAGCCGCTGAATGATATCCACCCCGGCCGCCACCTGGTTTTCCAGGCCGTCAATCACCGCTATGGTGCCCTGCAGCTGGTGCTGGGCATTGGTCACCAGGCGCTCTGCCTGTTCGGCGGCCTCGGCGGCGTTGGCGGCGCTGCTGGCCACTTCCTGGGCGGTGGCCGACATCTGGTTCATGGCGGTGGCCAGCTGATCGCTTTCGTGGTGCTGGCGATCAATGCCGGCTTCGGTTTCCCGCATAAAGCGCTGCAGTTCGTCACTGGCCTGCTGCAGGGTGTTGGCGGAGTGGCGGGTGTTCTGCACCAGCTCGCTAATCTGCCCGGCAAACTGGTTAAAGCAGCGGGCCAGGGTGCCCAGCTCGTTGTGCTGACCGGCATCGAGCCGGCGGGTCAGATCCCCTTCCCCTTGAGCGATGTTTTCCATGGTGACCACCGCCTGGCGAATGGGGGCGTGAATGCCCCGGGCGATGACCAGGCCGACGGCGGCAATCAGTGCCAGCAGCAGGGCCGCCGACAGGGCGGAATTGATCATGCCCTGGCGTACCGAGGCCGACAGCTCCCGCTCCAGGGTTGCCACTGTGGCCAGCAGATCGTCGATGTAAAAACCGGTGCCGAGCAGCCAGTCGGTGCCGGGTACGGGCATGATATGGGCCAACTTGGGCGCCCCCTCAGCGCTGTTGGGCTTGGGCCAGCTATATTCCACATAGCCGCCGCCGTCCCGGCTCAGCTCGATGTATTCCTGCACCAGGTGGCGGCCGTCCGGGCTGGTGGCATTGAGATAGTTATTGCCTTCCCGGCCCGGGTTGTCGGCGCTGACCACCTGTACGCCCCGGTGATCGTAAACGAAGAAATAGCCGGCGCCATTGTCAAAGCGCAGCCGGCGCAGCTGATCCCGGGCAATGGCGGTATCGCCCCGGGCCAGCAGTGGCTGAATGCTGGTGATGGCCAGCTCCATGTAATTGGCCAGTTGCTGCTTGCGGGATTCCAGCAGGGAGCGATGCAGGCTTTCGCCGCTGAGCTCCTTGAGGCGCATGGATTGGGATACATTGACCCAGGTGCTGACCGCGGCCAGCAGCAACAGGGGCAGCAGGGCCAGCAACAAAATCTTTTGCCTGATGGAAAGTCGTTTCATCCTTGATCTCACCATTTGGTTGTTTACATGGTTGTATCATTTTGTTTCATAAGTGTCATTAAAGATGATACAAGATGACCGCGTCGTCACCGAGTGGCGCCTTCAAGGGTAACGGCAGAAGTCGTCCGGCCTTGAGGGGGCTTTTCTTTCAAGCTCGAGCGGCAGTGGTTATCATGGCCATGTTGATTTACCCATCGGATGTTTCATGGATTCCACCATTCTCGCCGGCCCCCTGCTGCGCCGCGCCAACAGTGAACGCCTGGTATTCTGGCTGGCCAGCCGCGAAGCCCTGAACTTTCGGCTGTGTCTGCCCGGCCGCGACCCGCTGCCATTTTCCGGTGACGGCCACCGGCAACTGCGGGTGGGCGAGTCGTGCTTTATTCAGTTGCTGGATCTGAGGCTGGACGACCCCCTGCCCACCGACACCCATCTGCCCTACGATCTGCAATGGTGCCGAGTGAACGAACAACACTGGCAGGGCATGGCCGACTGGGGCGGGGAGCTGTGTTACCAGGGGGAAAGCCTGCCGGCGCTGGTGATTCGGGAGCGGCTCGACAGCCTGCTGCACGGCTCTTGCCGCAAGCCCCATCATGCCGCCCCCGACGGTCTGGTGGCGGCGGATGACTGGCTGGCCGAGCGCCACCGCCAGCCTCGGCAGCGGCCGGCGCTGCTGATGATGAGTGGCGACCAAATCTATGCCGACGACGTGGCCGGCCCCATGCTGACCGCCATTCACCAGTTGATTGACGTGCTGGGGCTGTACGACGAGCAGCTGGAGGGGGCCCTGGTGGCCGACAGCGCCGAGCTCTTTGCCAGCCCCCTCAACTATTACCGGCGCAATGAGCTGCTGCCCGACACGCGGGCCAACGTGCCGCTGCAAAAGCGTTTTTTTGAAGGGGCGCGCAAGCCCATCTTTACCACCAGCAGCGCCGCCAACCACCTGATCACCCTGGCCGAGGTGCTGGCCATGTATCTGCTGGTGTGGTCGCCGGTGCCCTGGCGGCTGCTGCCCGATGACCGGCCACGGCTCGACGGCAAGCTGGCCGAGCGTTATCAACACGAGCGGGACCGGCTTGCGGCCTTTGTGGATGGCTTGCCGGCGGTGCGCCGGCTGCTGGCCAACCTGCCCAGCCTGATGATCTTTGACGATCATGACGTGACCGACGACTGGAATCTCACCGCCGCCTGGGAGGAAAGCGCCTATGGCCATCCGTTCTCCCGGCGGATCATCGGCAATGCCCTGGCGGGCTACCTGATCTGTCAGGGCTGGGGCAATGATCCCGACGCCTTTGCCGGCGAGCCCCTGGAGCGCTTGCAGGCCTGGAGCCAGGATCCTACCGGCGCGCACCAGGATCGGCTGATCGACAGCCTGCTGGCCTTTGACGGCTGGCAATATCAGCTCGACACAAAACCCCGGCTGCTGGTGCTCGACACCCGTACCCGGCGCTGGCGATCCGAGTCCAATTTCAGCCGGCCGTCCGGATTGATGGACTGGGAGGCGCTCACCGAGCTGCAGGGCGAGATGTTGCACCAGGAGTCGGTGGTGGTGGTGTCGCCCACACCGGTGTTCGGGGTGAAACTGATCGAGGTGATCCAGAAGATCTTTACCTGGCTGGGCAAGCCGCTGCTGGTGGACGCGGAAAACTGGATGGCCCACAAGGGCACCGCCAACGTGATCCTGAATATCTTTCGTCATGCCCGCACGCCGGCCAACTACGTGATCCTCTCCGGCGACGTGCACTACTCCTTTATGTACGACATTCGCCTGCGACACCGCGGGGGCGAGCCCCATATCTGGCAGATCACCAGCAGCGGCATCAAGAATGAGTTTCCGCGCCGGTTGCTGGACGTGCTCGACCGGCTCAACCGCTGGCTCTATGCGCCGCGCTCGCCGCTGAACTGGTTCACCCGCCGGCGTCGGCTGCGCATTACCCCGCACTCACCGGTGGCGGCGTCTAAGGGCGAGCGGCTGCTCAACCGCGCCGGTATCGGCCATGTGCGTTTTAACGAGCAGGGCGAGCCGGTGTGCGTGCAGCAGATTACCCACGAGGGCGTGGTGGACTTTCTTGAGCCGGTGGACAGCCTGAAGCCGGGGCTCAGTGCGCGGCCGGACCGAGAGGCTGACCAAAGCTGAATTCCACCTGGTTGCCGTTGGGATCCTTGACCCCGCAGTAATAGCCCACCGGAAAGGGCTCGTCCCGGGGCGGCCACAGCAGGCAGCCCGCCCGTCTGGCCTGCTCGGCCAGGGCGTCCACCGCCGCGCGGCTGGGCAGGGCAAAGCCGAAGTGGCGGTAGTCCCGCTCACCCAGGTGCAGATCCTCGCCGCCGTTCATCAGCACAAACACAAAGTCCTGCTCCCGGCCCGGCTCCGCCAGCCACACGATGGTCTGGGGGCCGCTTTCCCGCCGGTGGGTTTCTGTCATGCCGCAAAAGTCCCGGTAAAACAGCAGGCAGGCGTCGAGATTGCGCACATGCAGGGCGAGGTGAGTCAGACGCGGATAGTGCACGGGGGCCATGGCGTGCTCCTTGATGAGTTGAGGGGGGCGTGAGGCTGAGTATGGAAGCAGGGGCTCAAAAAGCAAAAAGGGCAAAAGCACACGCTTTCGCCCTTTTGAGTTTTCCGGTTTACAAGCTGGCTCAATCGGCCGCGATGACTGCCGGTTGTTCGTCGGAATGTGAAGCCTGCCGGCTCAGGGTCTCCCTGCCATTAAGCCAGCGAAAGAAACCGTACAGCATGATAAAGATCACTACCATCAGCGGCAGTGAAGTGACGATGGCCAGGGTCTGCACCGTGCTCAGGGGGGCGTCGATAAACATCATCGCCAGGGGCACCGCCGCCAGGATCAGGCACCAGAACAGCCGTAGTGCCGTAGGCGGGTTGGCGTTTTCGTCGAGCTGGTTGGAGGCGGTGGCCGCCAGGGTAAAAGACGCCGAGTCCAGGGTGGTGGCAAGGAACAGCACCGACATCACCGCAAACACCAGAATAAACAGGGTACTGAACGGCAGGGTCTTAAGCACTGCCACTACGGTAGCCGAGCCGCCAATGCTGTTGAGCGATTCGGTGACGTTGACCAGATCGTGGAGATGGGTACTCATGCTGTAGCTGCCCAGTACACCAAAGAAGATAAAGCAGCCGGCGCTGCCACCCACGACCATGCTGAGGATCACTTCCTTCAGGGTGCGGCCCGCCGACACCTTGGTGACGAACAGCGCCATAAAGGGCACATAGGTCATCCAGTAGGCCCAGTAGAATACGGTCCAGGATGTCGGGAAGGATCCACCTGCCACCGGATCGGTCCACAGGCTCATGCGAATAAAGTTCTGCAGCATCAGGCCGTAACCGTTGACGGACTGATCGATGATAAAGGTAGTCGGCCCCAGCACCAGAATGGCCAGTACGAACAGCACCGCCAGTTTGGTGTTCATGTCGCTTAGCCTGGCCATGCCCTTTTCGATGCCCACGTAGGAGCTGACGGTAAACAGGGCGGTAATGGCCAGCATCAGTCCCAGGTTCATGCCAAAGCCGTTTTCGGTGCCCAGCAGCGAGGCGATGCCTTCGGTCACCATGGGCACGCTCAGCCCAAGGGTAATGCCCATGGCGCCGACGCAGCTGAAGATGAAGATGGTGTCGATCACTCGGCCCACGGCGGCATTGTAGAAACGCCCCATGATGCTTTCACACACGGCGGACAGCTTAAGCTGGGAATTCTTGCGCACGTGAAAGGAATAGGCCACCGGCAGTGAGGCAATGCAGTACAGCGACCAGGCCGAAATGCCCCAGTGGAACATGTTGTAGCTGGTGGCCCACTCTGCCGCCATGGTGGAGTGGGGGGCAATGTCGTAGGGCGGGTTCATGTAGTAATAGCCCCATTCCAGAAAAGCCCAGTACACGGTGGCCGATCCCAGGCCGGCGCAGATCATCATGGCCAGATAGGTAAACAGGCTGTACTGGGGCTTGTGTTCACCCAGGCGAATGTTGCCGTGTTTGCCAAAGGCGATGCAGGCCAGCACGATGACGCTGAAAAAGCCAAACAGCAGGTACAGTGAACCGAACTGCTCGGTGAGCATGCCAAACAGTCGCTTGGCAATGGCATTTCCCTGCTCGGGATAGACAGACAGACCCGCCACGATAAAAAAGATGGTGGTCAGACTGACCAGCATCAGCGGTTTGTCGATGGTGTTTCTTGTTTGCTTCATGCTGAATGATTCCATTTCATTTATGACACACGGTACCGGTCGAGGATGTCTTCGTTGAGCTCCACACCCAACCCGGGTGAGTTCGGGACCGGAACATGACCCTGTTCAAAAGGCAGGAGGTTGGCCACCAGTTCGGTGAACAACGGACTTTGACTCTGGGAGTATTCCATCAGGGTGCCGTGTTCACTGGCGGCAAGGAAATGCACCGAGGCGGCCAGCAAAATGCCGGTACTGAATCCGTGGGGTACCAGTTGCACGCCATACAACTGAGCCAGATCGTAGATCTTCCTCATTTCGGTGATGCCGCCGCAGCGGGTGATGTCCGGCTGTACGATATCGACCCCGGAATGCTCCAGAAAATGTTTGAATTCGTAACGAGTGGTGAGCGATTCGCCCCCGGCCAGCTTGGCCTTGAGCTTTCCCGCCAGCCGCTGATAACCGGCCAGATCGTCGGCCAGTACCGGCTCTTCAATCCAGTTCAGGTTGAAGGGCGCCAGGCGTTCGGCCATCCAGGCGGCGTGCCCCGAGGTGCGCCACTTCGACGCCAGATCGATCTGCACTTCTATGTGCTCGCCCACGGCTTCACGCACCGCCTTGACGATGCGCACATCGGTATCGGGATCGTCGCCGAACACGCCGCCGCCAAACTTGATGCTGGTAAAGCCCTGGGCTACCAGTCCGGCGGCAATGGCACCGTTGGCCTCGGGGTCGGCATCGGGAATAAAGGTGCCGTAGGCCTTGATGCGATTCCGGTACCGCCCGCCCAGCAGGGTATGGAGCGGCACCTGGTAAAACTGACCGGCAATGTCCCACAGGGCTATGTCGATCGCGCTGATGGCATGAATGCCGGCGCCCCGGCGGCCCACGTAGTTGGACGCCCAGTACATTTTGTTCCACAGCCGCTCTATCTCCAGCGGGTTTTCACCGATCAGCAGCGAGCGCAGACCGTGGCAATAGAGGTTGGACTGGGGCGTTTCAATGCAGGCCTTGATCACGGCGGGAGAGCTGTCTGCTTCACCCACGCCAATCAGGCCGGTGTCGGTGTGCACCCGCACAATGACCGCGTCTTCGCCCCACTCGCACTCCTGATCCGCCGCCGGCACCCGCAGGCAAATCACTTCCACATCGGTTATATGCATTTAATCCTCTTTTAAACCGGTTGGGCATGGATCAGCGTTTCCAGGCGCTGGTCCTTCTGATAGAGCGAGCAGTAGGCAAAGCCGACTTCCTCAATGGCGGTTTGTTCTCCGTCGATAACCCGGCCCAGGCAGTCGAGCACGTCGCCGGCCGCCTGCTCCACGCTTTGGGTAGCCGACATGATGCCGCTTACATCCACGTCGATGTCTTCGGTGATAAGCAAAGCATTGCCGCTCACTCGAATCACCGGCACGATCGGGTTGCTGAAGCCGGCCCCGCCGGTGGTCCACAAAATGACCTGGGTCCCCAGGGCGGCAAAGTGCATGCCCGAGCCACCGCACAGGTGAGTGGTTTCCGACAGGTACATACCCGGCGCTTTAGGTGTTTCGATTCCTTGCGGGGTAATGCGCAGCACGTCCTGAATGGGGCGGGTGCCGGTTTTGTGCAGGGCGCCCAAAGCCTTTTCTTCCAGGGTGGTGAGGCCGCCGACACTGTTGCCGATGCTCATGGTTTCCACCTCGGTACCGGGCACGTGCCAGCGCTGCTCTTCTTCCTGGATCAGCCGCTCCAGCTTGTCGGCCACCGCTGGGCTGACCGCCCGCTGGCGCAGAATGCTTTCGCAGCCAATCAGCTCAATCAGTTCGCCGGCCACACAGCTGGCACCGGCATCTACCAAGGCATCCACTGCGCGACCCACCGCCGGGTTGGATGCGATGCCGGAGCTGGTATCGGAGCCGCCGCATTTCACTCCCACCAGCAGCTCGCTGAGGGCCACCGGTGCTATCGGGATTGTCGCCGCCAGCGCCACCAGCTCTTTTGCCAGGGCGACACCGTCGCGAATGCTCTGACGCGTGCCCTTGTTCCTGATGATCGACAGCCGCCGGACCGGTTTGCCCGCCTGCTCTATCGGAGTGGCGATCAGGGTCGGGTCTATGCTGCCGCAGCCCATGTTGAGTAGCAGTACTCCCGCCACATTGGGATTAAGGGCGGCACCGGTCATGATATTGACCAGTTCTTCGTTGCCGGCATACATGCAGGTGTAGTGATTGGTGACGATGACGCACTCGCTGACCTGCTGACGCACGGCCTGGGCGATGCCCTCGGCACATTCATCAATGGCGATGATCAAAATGTGGTTGCGAATGCCAACCTGGCCATTGGGGCGCCGGTAACCCTGAAATTCCTGTTTCATTCGGTTTCGATCCGCATCTGGTCAATGATCTGCCCGATAATGGCGGGCGGAATGTCGAGCCGCTGGCTGCGCACGTTTTGGACGTGCACCAGCTCACCTGCTGGAATTGCGGAGATGGCAACGCCAATGGCATGGCCTGCCTTGCTCACGGGCTGCCCGGAAGCAATGGCGTGCAGCGCCATCTTGTTGCCAAAGGGAATGGCCTGGAGTGCCTGATAGCGGCCAACCAGCCGATTTTTATCGTCGATAACGTCGACTGCTTGATGCTTTAGCGCATCGCTCAGCAGGGTGGCCACGTTGTCCTGTTGGGCCAGACGAATGGCTTTAACTGTCATATGAACTATCCTTTTGTTGATTGTCCTACAATCTACAGTCGGCGATTATACATATGTTAAAACCAAGTAACAGCGTAAAATGTGTGTATTTTTTGGCTGCTCATCACACATATTTGAGCGGCGGAATGCCGGCAGCACGCCTTTCGTGGTGCGGAATCCGGTACAATGCTTTCGCTCGATTCACTCTAACGATTGATATGTAATGAAAAAAATCATTAAAAGCAGCCTGGAGGAACAAGCCGCCGATTATCTGCGCGAGCTGATCCTCAGTGGTCATTTCCGAATGGGGCAAAGGCTGGTGGAAAGTGCCCTGGCCCGGGAGCTGGAGCTGTCGCGCAGCACGGTGCGCATGGCACTGAACACTTTGGCCCACGAAGGCATAGTGGTTCAGACCCCCTATGTGGGCTGGCAGGTGATAGATCTGAATGAGCATGATCTGTGGGAGCTGTTTCATTTGCGGGTGGCTCTGGAGCCTATTTCCGCCTGGCTGGCGGCCGAGCGGCTGAGTGCCGAAGGCCGCGAGCGGCTGCGGCAAATGATGAATCTGTTTCTGGAGAAGGCCGCTACCCCCGGGGTGGATAGTCAGGAGCTGAGCAGAATGGAGCTCAGCCTGCACAGCCTGATTGTGGAGCTGAGCGAGAACCAGCGGCTTTACGGCATATACCAGAACGTGGCCAACCAGATGCTGATTTATTTCAACATTGATCTAGTCACCCATGAGCCGGCGGAGATTGCCGCCAGCCATCAGCCGTTGGTGGACGCCATCTGTGCCGGTAACGCCGAGCTGGCGTCACGGCTGGCGAAAGAAAATATCACCACCTTTAGCGAGATCGGCGAGAAGTTCAAGGCGCGTTTTGAGCAGTCCCGCCAGCGAGACGCGGCCGAGCGCTGATCCGGCGCCGGGACTCTCCTTCACTCGGCTGATAGAATGGCTTCATACCATAACAATGATGAAGCAAGCATGAGCAACCTCACCGGAACCCTGATCAAGATGCCGGCGCGGCTGGATGCGCCCGTGGCCTATGAACTGGCCCTGGGCGAGCACCGCATCGACCTCAATGCCCGCCTGGGCCAGCCCCTGAAACTGACTTTCGGCGGCAATATCTATTGCGATGCCTGCGGCCGCAAAACCAAAAAAAGCTACTCTCAGGGCCACTGCTTTCCCTGCATGAAGAAGCTGGCCCGCTGCGACATGTGCGTGATGAAGCCGGAAACCTGCCACTATTTTGAGGGCACCTGCCGTGAGCCCGAGTGGGGCGATCGCAACTGCATGGTGCAGCACATCGTCTATCTGGCCAACACCTCGGGTATCAAGGTGGGCATCACCCGCCATACCCAGGTGCCCACCCGCTGGATTGATCAGGGTGCTACCCAGGCGCTGCCGATTCTGAGCGTGGCTACCCGCCAGTTGTCCGGTTTTGTGGAAGTGGCCCTGGCCGATATGGTGGCCGACAAGACCAACTGGCGCGCCATGCTGAAGGGCGATGAAACGCCCATCGATCTCAAGGCCGAAGCCGAACGCCTGCTGCCGGAAATCAAAGAGAAGCTGGCCGAGCTCACGCTCAAATACGGCAACGAGGCCATTACCGTGCTCGACGAGCCCCTGGTGGAGCTCAGCTACCCGGTGCTGGAATACCCGACAAAGATTGTCAGCCACAACTTTGACAAGAACCCCGTGGTGGCCGGCACCCTGCTGGGCATCAAGGGGCAGTATCTGATCCTCGACACCGGGGTGATTAACCTGCGCAAGTTTACCGGCTACGAAGTCACCCTGGACTGAGTGTGTCAGACAAAAAAAGCCGGCCACAGGGGCCGGCTTTTTGGTCCTGGCGGCAACCATTATCAGGCTTCGTCGGCCAGCATGCCCTCGTTACGACCCTTGATACGGGTGATGAGCAGGGCGGTGACCACCAGGGTAATCACCAGGCCGGCCACGGTAGACAGGGTCATTGGCAGACCCGCGCCCAGGGTGGCGGAGTTCAGCAGGAAGCTGATAACCACAGTGGTCATGAACATGGCCGGTACGGTGGCAATCCAGTGCAGCTTGTTGTGGCGCAACAGGTAGGCGGCGGCGGTCCACAGCATCATTACCGCGGTGGCCTGGTTGGCCACACCGAAGTAGCGCCAGATCACGCCGAAGTCCACCTGGGTCAGCACGGCACCCATTACAAACAGCGGAATGGCCAGCAGCAGACGCTTGGGCAGTCGGGTTTGCGGCATATTGAAATACTCGGCCAGGATCAGGCGGGCGGAGCGGAAGGCGGTGTCGCCGGAGGTAATGGGCAGCACAATCACGCCCAGCACCGCCATAAATCCGCCCACGACACCCAGCAGGCCGGTAGAGGCTTCATACACCACGTTGGCCGGGTTGCCGGCCATGCCGGTGTTCAGGCCGTCCACACCACCAAAGAACGACAGGGCAATGGCGCACCAGATAAGGGCGATAATGCCTTCGCCGATCATGGCACCGTAGAACACGAAGCGGCCATTGCTTTCATTTTCCACACAGCGGGCCATCAGCGGTGACTGGGTGGCGTGAAAGCCCGATACGGCGCCACAGGCGATGGTGATAAACAACGCCGGCCACAGCGGCATGTCGTTGGGGTTCAGGTTCTGCAGGAAGTCGCCGGCTTCAAAGCCCGGCAGCATGCTGTGCTCGCTGGATACCACCAGTGCCAGGGTCAGGCCGACCGACATGAAGATCAGCAGGGCACCAAAGAAGGGGTACAGGCGGCCGATGATCTTGTCGACCGGCACTATGGTGGCCAGCAGGTAATATACGAAGATCACGCCGATAAACACCGACACGCTCACGCCGGTTATCTTGGCCAGCAGGCCGGCGGGGGCGGAGATAAACACCACGCCCACCAGCAGCAGCAGCACAATGGCGAACACGTTCATGAAGTTTTTGGCGCCCCGGCCCAGGTACTTGCCGGCCAGGTTGGGCACCGACTGCCCGCCGTTACGCACCGACAGCATGCCCGAGAAGTAGTCGTGCACGCCACCGGCAAAAATGCAGCCCAGCACAATCCACAACATGGCGGCGGGACCGTAGAGCGCCCCCAGGATGGGACCGAAAATGGGGCCCACGCCGGCAATGTTGAGCAGCTGGATCAAATACACCTTGCCCTTGGACATGGGCACATAGTCCACCCCGTCTCCCTGGGTAAACGCCGGCGTCTGTCTCTGGGTTTTGACGCCAAACACCTTCTCCACAAAGGTGCCATAAATGAAATAGCCGCCGAGCAGGAGCCCGACACAGAGCAGAAACCAGGTCATGACATCATCCCTCTTGTATCCGGTTTGTAAAAAGATTGTCAGTGTATGTAACCGGAGCGCCGGCGAAAGCGGCAAATGGGTAAGCGGTCGTAACCGTGGGGTGAGCGGTCGATAGCGAAAGTGAACGATCGCTCAGTTGGCTAGTGAAATCCCAGCAGCTGCTTCAGCGATTTGAGATAGCGGCGTGACACTGGCACGCGGGCGCCGGTGCGGGTAAGGATCTCGGCGCCGGCGGAGCGCATTTCAATTTCGGCTATGGCGCCGGGGGCTACCAGGTATTGCCGGTGGCAGCGCACCAGCGGGGTTTTTTCTTCTATGACCCTGAGGGTCATGTTGGTGTGCACCTGTTCGCCGGCGGTGGCCACGTGCACGCCGCCGATATCGCTGAACACGTATTCCACCTCCGGCACCGGCACCACCTTGAGGCGTTGGCCGCTGTAACAGGGCAGGTGTTCGAGCCGGGCGGGGGCCAGCGTTGCCACCGGCTGCGGCCGCAGATCCCGGCGTACTTTTTCCAGGGTTTGCTGCAGCCGCTGCTCGTTCACCGGTTTGAGCAGATAGTCAAAGGCGTGGCGCTCAAAGGCCTGCACCGCAAATTCGTCGTAGGCGGTGACGAACACCACCCTGGGCATGGTGTCGGGATCCAGCATGGCGAGCAGCTCCATGCCGGTGATGCGGGGCATCTGAATATCCAGAAACACCAGTTGCGGCCGAAGCTTGCCGATGGCCTGCATGGCTTCAATGGCATTGCCGCACTGGCCCACAATCTCGATATCGGGGGCATCGGCCAGCTGGGCCGCCAGCTCCTCCCGGGCAAAAGGCTCGTCGTCAACAATCAGGCAGGTGATCATGGTGAGGACTCCGTAATCGGCAGGCTAATGTCAACCCGGGTCTGTTCACCGGGCTCGCAGCTGACATTCAGGCCGTAGTCGGGCCCGAACAGGTTCTGAATGCGCTTGTGCACCAGGTTCATGCCCAGGCCGTCCGACTCTTTTGCGGGCCGGTACAGCCCGGCGTTGTCGGTGACCTCCAGGTGCAGGGTGGAGCCCTGACGGGTGGCGGTGACGCGAATATGACCGGTGTCCAGCAGGTGGGAGGTGCCGTGCTTGACCGCGTTTTCGATAATGGGCTGCAGGGTAAAGGCCGGCACTCGCAAACCGTGCAATGCCTCGGGAATATTCAGCTTCACTTGCAACTTGTCGACAAAGCGGGCCTTTTCAATGGTCAGGTAGGCATCAATGTGTTCCAGCTCGTCTCCCAGGGTGACCAGGCCGGTGGTGCGTTTGAGGTTGATGCGCAGAAACTGGCTGAGGTGCTGCAACAGCTGGCGTGCCCTGTTCGCATCTCGCCGAGTAATGGCGCCTATGGTGCCCAGGGCGTTGAACAGAAAATGCGGATTGATCTGGGCCTGCAACAACTTGAGTTCGGTTTGGGTGAGCAGGCTGCGTTGCTCCAGAAATCGGCCAAACAGGATCTGGCTGGACAGCAGCCGGGCAATGCCTTCTCCCAGGGTGCGGTTGATATTGAGAAACAGCTTGTTCTTGGGCTCATAGAGCTTGATGGCGCCCACCACCTCGTTGTCACTGCGCAGCGGAATCACCAGGCTGGAGCCGAGGCGGCAGTGGGGTGACATGGAGCAGGAGTAGGGCACATCCACGCCGTCGGCAAACATGACCTTGTTTTGCTGAATTGCATCCAGGGTCATTTGCGAAGAAATGGGGGCGCCGGGCAGATGGTGGTCGGCGCCGATGCCGATAAAGGCCAGCAGTTTCTCCCTGTCGGTAATGGCCACGGCGCCGACCCAGGTTTCTTCTATCAGAATGCGCGCCACCTGGGCGCTGGTTTCTTCATTAAAGCCTTTGCTGAGCAGACCCACGCTGCGCTCGGCGATTTTCAGCGCCTTGGTGGAAAAGGCGGAGGATTGTTTGTCGAGCATGGCTTTCTGATCGCGCACCATGCTCATGAACAGGGCCGCGCCCACCGAGTTGACCAGCAGCATGGACGGTGCAATCTGCAGCACCAGTTCAAGGGCCTCATCAAAGGGCCGGGCCAGCAGCAGAATAATGGCCATCTGCATCAGCTCGGCAAACAGGGTAAGCAGGCATACCCGCAGCGGATTGAAGATCAGCTCGCTTCTGCCGGTGCGGCGCAGGTAAAGGCTGACCAGGCCGGCGGAGAGGCCTTCCAGGGTGGTGGACACGGCGCAGGCCATATCGGTAAAGCCGCCCAGGCTGTAACGGTGCAGGCCCCCGGTCAGGCCCACCAGGGTACCGGTAACCGGGCCGCCCAGCAGGCCGCCCAGCACCGCGCCCATGGCCCGAGTATTGGCAATGGCGCCATGGGTCTGCTCCCCAAAGTAGGTGGCCATGATGCAAAAGCCGGAAAAGACCAGATAAATAAAGACTTTATGGGGCAGTCGGGTCGAGGGTTCGGTCAGCAGCCTGAACAGGGGGGTCTTGCTGACCAGATAGACAATGACCAGATACAGGGACATCTGCTGAATAAGCAGCAGCACGAGCGACATGGCGGCTCCTTGGGAGTGAAGGGCTGGCGCTGATTCTACAATCCTACCGCAGTCTTTACATCAGGACAGCCCTCGCGCCCTTTTCGTTGCCGCAGCCCCGATGAAGGGCCGCGGCACGGGGCGATGTCCGCCTTACAGATCCTTGGCGAAGGTGGCGTCCTTTTCTCCCCTGAAGAAATCGCGTCCATACACCAGCAGGCAGAGCACGACGCCAACCGCAAAGGCCCAGGTTGCGCCGCGAGTGGCCAGCACGGCGGCAACGATGCCCGCGATGCCCAGATCCCGCTGTGAACGGGCCTCCATTACTCCGATACGCACCGACACGTAGCCCTGGATCAGCAGGGTGAGCGCCAGGGCCACGCCGAGAATAGGCTGCACCAGGGTGACAATCGGCATAAACAGCAGGCCGGTATTGGTGCCCCAGCGGAACGAGCCCGCCCCACCGAAAATGGAATACATGGCCTTCTTGCCCTGACTGAAGCGCTCTACAATCACAACGTGCATGGCAGCCCACAGCGGTCCGCACATGGCCACATCGGGGCCAATGATCGACATCACCGAGTTACGCGCGCCAAAGATCATGTGCGCACGATCCGGGTTGTATTCGACCACTTCATCCGGACGTTCCTGATCGGCTTCCTTGAGAATGGCCCGGCTTTGCAGCACGTCGCCAAACAACACGATGTAGGCGGCCAGTACGGTGGGAATACAGCTGATAAACATGCCCAGCGGCGGCATGCCCACGCCAAATACGGTGTATTCGTTCCAGAGTGTGGCGAAGTCGGGAGAAGAGAATCCCCACTTAATATCGGGCCAGGAGGTTTCACCAACGGTCGGCGCGATGATAATGGCGAGCACCACTATCGGAAATACTCCCAGTTTGCCGATCATGTTGAACAGCTTGTTATGGGTCTTCAGGCGCGCAAAGTGGCGTGAAAAGATAACGTAAAAGGCGATGCCCACCGCCACCGAGATGGTAATCGGATAGGTGTCGAACCGGCCATCCACCTTGAACACCGTCATGACGGCGGCAATGCCGGCACCGATGATGACCCCCGACTTAATGGCTTGCGGAATGGCCGTCACGACGCGATGTGCCAGGCCCGATGCGCCAATGGCAATGGAGAACAGCCCCAGCAATAACTGGAAGGATATCAGGGCATGTATTCGCTCCGGCCCTTCCGGAAAGCCGGCGCAATAGGCCATCAGCAAGGGAATGGCAGGGGTGATCCAGCCGGGAATCACCGGGTCGCCCAGCAGGTGGTGCAACAGATAGAACAAACCGTTCAGCATCACTACCGCCAGGGCAACGTCAAAGGGCATACCCAGCAATTCGGTCATCAGGGGAATGGCGGCCAGATCCACGGCGCACATCAGCAGCCCCTGAAAGTAGTCCGGCCATTCGATTTTATAGTGAATAAAAGGCAGGCGGATCTTGAATGGTCCGGCCGGCCAGTAGGGCGTTTCCTGCCCGTCAACTCGCTGTTTTAGCATGTTTTTACTCTATCCTTATTATCTTGAAACAACCCGCCGGACAAGGTCGGGCGGGTTGTGGCTCATGGGTCAGTACGCTTCCCGATACAGTGCCAGGGCATCGGCCTCGGTCACTGCCACCGGGTTGTTCATCAGCAGCCGGCTTTGCAGCATGGCGTCTTTGGCCAGGGTGGGCAGGCTGTCTTCGCTGACGTTGACGTCACGCAGGCGCTGGGGGGCGCCGGAGCGGTTCATCAGCTCTTGCATGTATTCCACAAAGCGCTCGGAGCGCGCCTGCACGTCTGCCTTGTCGGGGCCGAGCACGACATCAGCCAGCTCCGCATACAGCGGCGCGGCGGCAGCCATGTTGAAACGCAAAACCGGTCCCAGCATCAGGGCATTGGTCAGGCCGTGGGGCAGGTGATAGTGACCGCCCAGGGGGTAGGCCAGGGCGTGCACGGCGGCGACCGGGCTGTTGGAAAAAGCCTGACCGGCCAGGTTGGAGCCCAGCAGCATGGCTTCGCGGGCGGCACGGTTGCTGCCGTCCTGACAGGCGGTAACCAGGTTGCCGCACAGCAGGCGCAAGGCTTCCCTGGCGAGCGCATCGGACAGGGGGTTTTTACGGTGCACCGAGGTGTAGGCTTCAATGGCATGCACCATGGCGTCAATGCCGGTGGCGGCGGTGGCTGCGGCCGGCAGGCCGACGGTCAGCTGTGCGTCCAGCAATACCCTATCGGCATACAGCTGCTGTGCCACCACGCCCATTTTGGTGGTCTCACCCGTGGTGAGAATGGTGATGTTGGTGACTTCGGAGCCGGTGCCGGCGGTGGTGGGCACCTGTACCAGCGGCGTGCGGCTGCCCTTGATATTACCAATGCCATACATGTCGGCCAGGGGCTGCTCAGACTTCAGCATGACGGCAACCAGCTTGGCGATGTCCATGGACGAACCGCCACCCAGGCCCAGCACGATGTCGGCGTCGACCGCCTTGCCCTGCTCGACACAGGCAAGGAGCACGGCTTCGGGCGGATCGGCAACGACGTCGTCAAAGACGGCAACGTCAAAGCCACAGGCCGCCAGTGATGCTTTGGCCTCGTTCAACAGGCCCTGCTCGTGCAGAAATTTGTCGGTCACGATCAACAATTTACGTTGCTCGAACCATTCTCCCAGCAGCTCGCCCAGGCGACTGGCTCCCCCCCATTCAAGGTGCATTGAACCGGGGGTGTTGAAGGTAAAGGGTTTGAATTCTTCGGTCATGATGGGGTTTTCCTCAACTCCAAAAACGGACGGTGCGGCCACCGCCCGTCTGTTGTGCCTTAGAGCGCGCTGCAGATGTACTTGAGCTCCAGGTATTCATCGATGCCGTACTTCGAGCCTTCGCGGCCAAGTCCGGACTGCTTCACGCCGCCAAAGGGCGCCACTTCATTGGAGATCAGGCCGGTGTTGTGGCCGACCATGCCGTACTCCAGCGCCTCGGAGACACGAACGGTGCGGGCGTGATCCCGGGTATAGAAGTAGGCGGCCAGTCCGAAAATGGTGTCGTTGGCCATGGCGATGGCCTCTGCTTCGGTGTCGAAGACGAAAATGGGTGCCATGGGGCCAAAGGTTTCTTCCTGAGCGACCTTCATCTCGGTGGTGACGCCGGTGAGAATGGACGGCTGCAAATACAGGCCGCCCAGGCGCTCGCCGCCGTACAGCAGGGTGGCACCCTTGGCCAGGGCATCCTGAATATGCTCTTCCACCTTGGTGATCGCTTTCTCTTCGATCATGGGGCCAATGTCGGTGCCGGCTTCGGTGCCATCGCCGACGTTCAGCGCACGCACCTGCTCTGCCAGCTTTGCGGCGAAGGCGTCATAGACACCGCGCTGTACCAGAATGCGGTTGGCACATACGCAGGTCTGGCCGGCATTACGGAACTTGGAGGCCATGGCGCCCTGCACGGCCAGATCAAGGTCGGCGTCGTCAAAGACGATAAAGGGGGCATTGCCACCCAGCTCCAGAGACATCTTCTTGATGGTGTCGGCACACTGGGCCATCAGCAGACGGCCGACTGCGGTCGAGCCGGTAAAGGACAGTTTGCTGACCACGTTGCTGTCGGTCAGTACCTTGCCGATGCCACTGGCTGAGCCGGTCACAATCTGCAATACACCGGCTGGTACGCCGGCACGCTGGGCCAGTTCACCCAGTGCCAGGGCCGTTAGCGGAGTGAGGTCGGCCGGGCGAACGATCATGGAGCAGCCGGCGGCCAGGGCGGGGGCCACCTTGCGCGTGATCATGGCAGCCGGAAAGTTCCAGGGGGTGATCGCCGCGGTCACGCCGATGGGCTGACGCAGCACGGTGATGCGCTGATTGGCACTTGGGGCCGGAATGGTATCGCCGTATACCCGCTTGGCTTCTTCGGCAAACCATTCGATAAAAGAGGCCGCATAGGAGATTTCCCCCCGGGCTTCGGTAAGGGGTTTACCCTGCTCGCGGGTCATGATCAGGGCGAGGTCGTCGGCATGCTCCAGCATCAGCTCGAACCAGCGGCGCAGTATGGCTGAGCGCTCCTTGGCCGGGCGGGCCGCCCAGGCTTTCTGGGCGATTCTGGAGGCCTCAATCACGGCCGGGATTTCTTCCGGTGCCAAATTGGGGACGTGCGCCAGGGTTTCACCGTTAGCGGGGTTGGTTACCGCAATGGTGGCGTGTGATGCGGCAGCAACCCACTCACCGTTCACCAGGCAAAGATCTTTCAGCAAGGACGCATCCTTGATTGTGGTCATAACCATCTCCGTTCAAGTTGTGTGGCCATGGCGGTTGTCACCATGGAAAGTGAAAGGCGTTAATTACCGGACGTATTACCGGACGTAGTACATGCAGAAGTTCAGCGGCGCCGTGAGCGCCATAAACTTGATGGCAGGGCAATGGCCCCGAATGGGGCATGGAAGCAGTGTTGTTCCTTGACTCTGTGCATACCGGTTTCCTCTGGTGTTCCTTACGCCCTATGTGAACAGGGCTACCAACACCTATTAGCAAACCGAATGCCAATTTTTACGAATTTTAAGTGTTTGTTTCTAAAGCTTTATTAAAAGGTTTACAAACTGAGGTAAAAAGGATGAGCGATATCCGCTCATCCTTGAGCGGCCTGTTGAGCGGCTTCCGCTCAGGGAAGGGGGGTGGGGGGGTAGACTTTCCAGTCGCCCAGCAGCCTGCTGGCGGGAGGCAGGCTGTCATCGGGCTGGCTGCGGCCAATGGCAATCACCTGTTGCAGCTGGTGAGTGGCGGGATCCATGTAGGAGGTGAAGCCGGGAGGGTCTTCCGGCAGGGTTAGCCGCAGTCCTTCCAGCGCCGTGCGGATCTCGGCATCGCTGGCATTCACACCGGCCACGCGCAATGCCTCGGCAATGGCCAGAATGCCGGCAAAGGCTCCCTGGGCGGCATAGGATGGGTAGCGGCCACTCAGGGCGTGAAACCGTTGCACAAACCAGCGGTTATAGTCGGTGTCAGGCCAGTTGTTGTGATGCCGGGCCGAGAGGATCAGGCCGGTTGGCATATCATCCTTGAGGGCGGCCAGGACTTCGTAGTTGCCACCGGCATCGAAATTGGCAAAAGGCGCATGCTGAAACAGGGAGGCCTGATTGGCCTGTTCAATAAAGGCAACCAGGTCGCCGCCCCAAAGCGAGTTGATGATGAGATCCGTAGGTCGTTGTTTCAGGGCCTCGATATGGGGGGTGTAATCGGGCTCATGCAGGTTGGGCCAGAGCGCGGTTACCACGCTGAAATGCACCCCGACCTGTTGTAACGCGTGCTGCAGATCCCGCCACATCTGGTAGCCGTAGTCATAATCTGGCCCCAGGTAGGAAATGCGCAGGGGCGATGCGGCCGTGCTCTTGAATGAGTCCTTGATATAGCGGGCGGCGGCATACATGGACTGGCGGCTGTTATTGTTCACTCGAAAATAGTAGGGGGAAGCCCCCGGTTGCGTCAGTCGGGGGGACGCATGATCGGTGCCAATGAAGAAGGCGCGCTCCATTGCCACCACCTGGGCCACTTCCAGGGCAATGGCGGAATTGACGACGCCGCAGATAAAGCGGGCATTGTGTTCGCGCACCAGCTCACGGGCCAGACGTGTGGCGCGCGAGGACCGGGAGCGGGTGTCGGCAATAAAAATTTGCAGGCGAGGGTAGTCAACGGGCTGTTGTTGCAGCCAGTCCAGGGCAACCTGAATGCCAACCGCGCTGTCCAGGCCATACAGACCGCCACGGCCACTGAGCGGATATAGGCAACCCACGCGCACCTGGGCCTCATGGGCATCGGCACCGAGCGAAATGTCGGCTTGCACGGGCCGGGCCGGCAACAACGCCAGCAGCGTCAACAGCGAGCACAGCAGTGAGGAAAGACGATGGCACGGAGTGAGCATCAGGGGCGTTCTCCTGCTTAAAGGCCGAGGCGCTGCATTCTGCGCTTGAGTGCATGGCGGGAGATGCCCAGGCGCTCGGCCGCCAGTCCCTTGTGCCCGCCGGTTTCCTGCAGGGCATCCAGGATCAGCCGGCGCTCCTTGTCCTCTATTGCTTCGGCATAGGCCGATGTCACCACCGGCGTGGGGGTGTCATTCAGGTATTCATTGGGCAAATATTCGAGAGAGATGTCCTGACCGGCATGCAAAATGGTGATGCGCTCCACCAGGTTTCTCAGTTCGCGCACATTACCGGGCCAGGCATAAGCGCGCAGCAGCCGCAACACCTCTGCGCTCCAGCGCGGTGGTTCACAGCCCTCCTGACGGGCAAAGCGATGGCTGAAATGATGAATCAGCAGGGTGATATCGTCACCCCGTGCCGCCAGGGGCGGGGCGTGAATCGGCAAAATATTTAGGCGATAGTAAAGATCGGAACGAAAGTGTCCCTGTTCGACTTCGGCCTTGAGATCCCGGTTGGTTGCGGCCATCACGACCACGTCTGCCTGGATTTCCCGGTTGCCACCAATGGGCCGGTAGCTGCGGTTTTCAAGAAAGCTGAGCAGCTTGGCTTGCAGAGGCAGGGGCAGCTCTCCAATTTCATCCAGAAACAGGGTGCCACCATCGGCCAGCGCAATCAGTCCGTTACGGTGCTGAGTAGCCCCGGTATAGGCGCCCCGCTCTGCACCAAACAGCTCGGCCTCAATCAGTTGCTCGGGCAGGGCGGCACAGTTGATTTCGATGAAAGGGGCATCGGCAAAGCGCACGTCATGAAGGCTGCGCGCCACCAGTGCCTTGCCGGTGCCGGAAGGGCCCGAGATCAGCACGGTTTTGCCGGAGCTGCGACCGATAAGTTCCAGGGTCTGGCGCAGTTGCTCCATTTGCGGACTGTTACCAACCAGCCGGTGAGTATGCTCATGGCGCCGGCGGTGAAAGCTGAGCTCCCGCGCCATGTGAGAGTGCTCGCTGCTGCGTCGAATCAGCATCACCAGTTCATCCCATTCAAAGGGCTTGGTGATGTAGTCGAGCGCGCCTTCCTTGACGGCCCTGACGGCGGCCCGAGTATCACCGTGGGCCGAGATCATGATCACCGGAATGTCTGGCAGTGTTTTGCGCAATTGCGGCAGCAGTTCAAGCCCGGACATGTCCGGCAGCCCCAGATCCAGCAAAATGACATCGGGCAGCGCCGAGCCGGCCAGCTCCAGGCCTTCTCGCGCGGTGCCGGCACCCAGAACCTCAATATGCTGATCCATCAGGGCAAAGCGAATGCTGCGGATCAGGTTGCGTTCGTCATCGATAACCAGAATGGTCAGGTTATTCATTGTGGGGTTTCCTTTGTTCCGGTTCTGGGCAATGCAGCTCGACACGGGTGCCCTGACCTGTTTGGCTGTCGATATGCAAGGTGGCATGGTTACTGGCTGCCAGCACCTGGCAAATGGCCAGCCCCAGCCCGGTGCCGGTTTCCCGAGTGGTGAAAAAGGGCTCGGTAATGCGAGGCAGCAGCGTTGCCGGAATGCCCGGGCCGTTATCGGTGACCGCCAGCAGCACCTGGTGATTATGTTGGGTGGCGCTCAGCCGAATTCGTCCACCGCCGGTGGGCATGCTTTGCAGGGCATTTAAAATGAGGTTCATCAATATCTGCCGCATATGCCCCTTATCGGCCAATATAAACAGGTCGTGGCCACAGGTGGTTTCCAGCCTGACTTGTTGCCTTCTGGCCGAGGCATCGACCAGGGCCACGAGTCCTTCATAGAGCTCACTGACTTGAATGAGCTCGGCCTGGGGCGGACGCGGCCGGGCAAAATCAAGCAAGTTGGTCATCACCTCCTTGACCCGCTCTATTTCCTCTTCAACCATCTCCAGCATGTCTTTGTGCATGGGATTTGGTTCGCGTCGGGCCAGGGTCTGAATGGTGGTGCGAATGGTAGTGAGCGGGTTGCGAATGTCATGGGCAAGGCCTGCGGCCAGCTGGCCCAGGGAAGCCTGACGCTCCATGTCCACGGTGGCGCTGATCACCTGTTTAAGCTGTCCGCGCATGCGCTCTACGGCCTGGGTGAGGCGTCCTATTTCTATGCTGTTGAGTTGCTCAACGGGTGTTTCAAGGTCTCCGTTGGCCACCTGCTCTACGCTCTGTACCAGCACATCCACCTGGCGCTTGAGGCGACGGGACAGGTACCAGTGCAGCAGCATCAGGGAGAGCACAGTGCCGGCGACCAGCCCGATGAGCCAGTAACGCATTCTGGCGCTGGGAGGCTCGACCAGTTCGGCATTTTGCACCAGCTGGAGCGTCCATCCCGGCACCAGCTCATGTCGACTGAAGCGGCCGGTGGGTAACGCGGGTTGGCCAACCGTATCGTAGTGACGGCCGTCCGGAGTGCCCAACAGGGTTTTGTAAACGCCGCCCAGTTGCAGGCTTCTGGCAATGCTGGCCAGGGTATTAAAACGCAAAATCAGGGCCATGGATGGCGCTGGCGCCGATGGCGACAGCGGGCTGATAGCCATTGTCTTGCGCATCAATAACGCCGAGGGTGCGTTCCAGGTGTGCTCCCCGGGGCCGATAAGATCGACGTTTTCAAATGTTGAGGGCGGGCTCGAGCGCATGTTCCGGTAGCCGGCCTGGGTCAGCGCCTGGGCAGGAAAGCTCCACAGCAGATGTTCATCGGCGTCGAAGAAGGCAACGCCGTAAATGGCCTTGTTATCCAGTTGCAGCCGCAACAGGCTTTTCAGCTCGGGAGACAGGCTGTGGTAGCCCGTGGGGGTAAAAACGGCCGCGCTGTCAAATTGATCGACAAGGGCTTCAAGCTCATAACGACGCTCCTGCAGATGGGTGCGAAACTCGTTGCGAGTGGCAGCCAGCTGGACTTTCAATTGGCCATCGGTAATGCGCGTAACCAACTGGGCAAAATAGCTGTCGTAGAGGGTAGCAAAAGACAGTAGCGGAACCAGTGCGACAAGCAACGAAAGCCAGAGGTACTGAGAGCTGAGGTATCGGGAACGTTGCTTGATTGCCATGCGAGACTACAGGTTAAAAAGGAAGCGGCTGACCATTTGCACCAGAGTGAACTTAACACATGCCAGGACATCTGACGTGCAGAGCCTGGCCGTTCTGTGAGCTCAGCCATCAAGGGCATGGCGCGCTGCCGTGGTCAGGCTTTGCTCAAGGTATAAACGTATGCTTCCACCGTGCTGCCATTTGTCAGCGTGACCTTGGTCAAGACCCGCTCATAACCCTCACCTTCAAATTCATCCAGGGCGGCCCAGTGCTCGGACAAATTTTGCGAGCTAAAGACAAAGCCTTCAATCTTCCCGCCGTTGTCATCCAGGTCTATTCCGGGGTAACCCATGGCAGCCCCCCAGCCTTCCTGGCGTAGCGTTCCCGTGATGGTGGCGGTCTCCCAGGAGCCGCCAATGGCGGTCAGCACATGCTCATTGGGCCTGCCCGGCCCCAGGGTGCCGTAAACGAACAGTCTTGTGGTCATTCATCCTCCTCATGGCAGCGACCCTTTTTCGCGCTGCGGGTATCTATGTTGAGACCGTTCCCTTGTCGTACGTCGCATTCCTGGCTGAGGTGACGTGTTTGATAGTCACACTTACTTTTCATCGTGAGCGTCAGGTGCATGCCTGATCGCATGAGGTCACGTCCGAAAATTATACCGAATGGGCCAAGGGGAATGGCAAGCTCGTTGTCGTAATGGTTTGAACCGGCTTTTAGAAAGGCGAGTTATTGCGCATTCAGCCCGTGCAATGCCGCCTGCAGCAGCGGGGTGATGGGCGCATTCAGCTTGAGGCTGAGCAGCGCATCGGCGCGGGTTTTCCCCAGCGTGAGGGCGGCTATGGGCTTGTTCCATTCCTGCGCCTTGCGGCAGAAGCGAAAGCCGGAATAGACCATCAGCGACGAGCCGATCACCAGCAGACCGTCGGCAGCTTCAAGGGCGTCCAGGGCATTCACCACACGCTGTTTGGGCACATTGTCGCCAAAGAACACCACGTCGGGCTTGAGAATGCCGCCACAGCGGTGGCACTCGGGAATACGAAAACGGCTAAAGTCCACTTCCAGATCGGCATCGCCATCCGGCGCCGTGGCGGCGGTGTAATGGGTGAAGTCCGGATTCAGTTCGGCGCTGCGCCGATGGGTGTCGTCCCGGCTGCAGCGGTAGTCGCAGCTCATGCATACCACTTGATCGGAGCGGCCGTGCAAGTCCACCACTCGGTGACTGCCGGCGCGCTGGTGCAGGCCGTCGACGTTCTGAGTGACCAGCAGGCTGACATGCCCCAGTTGCTCCAGTTGTGCCAGGGCATTGTGGGCCGGGTTGGGCAGGGCGTCGCGCATCACCGGCCAGCCCACCAGGCTGCGGCCCCAGTAGCGCTTGCGGGTGTGTTCGCAGCGCATAAAGTCCGGGTGCTGCACCGGCTGCTGACGCTTCCACTGGCCCTGTTGATCCCGGTAGTCGGGAATACCCGAATCGGTGCTGATGCCGGCACCGGTCAGCACCAGCAGGCGAGGGTATTGATGAATAAACTCAACCAGCTCGGTGTGGGCTTCGGTCATGGTGCGGGCTTCTCTGATCGGCATAGTGAACAGTATTCAATATATTGACGGGACAGGCCAAGGGGGAATGTCTTTCATTTAAACCTTACTGAAGGCCTGGCCCTTTTATGCTCGATGACCATGGGCAAAGGGCAGTTACAACGCCAGCTTAGTCAGCAAGGAGGCCAGTGTCGTCCGCTCAGTGTTATTCAGTGCTTGAAGAGGAGCCGGCAAGCAAGGAGCGTTCACATACCCCAGCAATTCCGCTGCGGCAGCCATGACTCGCGCGCTACCATGCTGGTTGTACATGGCCCAGAGTGGAGCCAGTTGCCTTGATAGCTGTTCGGCCAGTGCGGCATCACCCCGCTGCGCCGCCCTGATCAGTGCAAGGGCGGCTTGGGGAAAGAGGCCTCCCAGCACCGAATACCAGATTTCACAGCCGGCGTTAAGGCCGGTCGCAGCCCAGGGATCTCCGCTGATGCCGATGGATACATGGGACGGTATCAGCTTACGCAGACGTGCCACCCGCTCCCTTGCGGCCTCTGGTTCGGCGGGAACACCGGGAATTTTGATGGAAGCGACGCCGGGCAAGCGTGCGATACGGCCATGCAGCTCGTCACTGAATTCAAAATGAGTGGTTCGGGGATTGTCATAGACACAGAGCGGCACCGACAGTTCGTGACTCACGCTGCAATACAGCTCGTACACTTCTTCACTGGTCAATGGCTGATAGGACACCGGTGCCAGCAACAATGCACTGGCACCGGCCAGCTGGGCATCTTCGGCAAGGCGCAGCACTTCTCGGGTACTCGTCGCGCCTATGCCCACCATCACCGGTACCTGGCCGGCATGCTGTACCGCCAGTCGGGCGACTCTCGCCCGCTCGGCCCGGTTCAGATAGGCATAGCTGCCGGTGGAACCTAGGGCACCGATAGAGTCCACCTTTGCCTCGGCCAGGCGCTCAATCAGGCACACAAATGCCGCTTCGTCCGGTCCTTTCGCATTCATGGGGGTAAGGGGAAACGCGCTTAAACCACTAAACATGTTGTCTGGCTCCTGGGTGGTGGGCATAGCCTGATGGGGATATTGGGTTATATGGCTACCATTCTTCCTCGTTTTCTTCGATGTATTTTGGGGCTGTCCGCATGTTTGGGGACCACCGGCGCTGAAAGAGCCGTCGTTTTTAATATGGTTCGTTTCCGCTCCGGCCGATGGCTTGCCGTTCTTGTTGTTCCTTGCTCTAGGAAACTGGGCCCGCGATTGACTCACTTTTGGCAATGGCCAACAGTGTTTCAATTTCTTCGGATGTGCTTCCTTTACGCCATGCCAGCTTCAGTGATGAGTCAATATCGAGATCATCCAGTTGATAGGCAATCAGGTTGTCATCACCAGCAGCGAGTATGCCGGGCATGATGGCGTATCCCATTCCTGTCGCGACCAGGCTGCGAATGGTGATGTCATCGTGACATTCCTGAATAACATTGGGGGTGATCCCGGCATCGCGAAAATGCTGGTCTATACGGTCGTAGCTGCCCGGAGTAGAGGTCCGCTTGAAGCGGATAAAGGGCAGACCGTCGAGATCATGTAACGAGTTGGGAGGGGTTACCAGCAGGCCCGCATAACGGTTGCTGATCACGGCCATGGGATAGGTACTGATGGTAAATGTATCAAATAATGATTCATCCTCATCTTCCATAAATAATATACCGGCGTCTATGCGGCCTTCGAGAATGGCGGAGGTCTGAGGGCCAGACAGCATGGATTCAAGTGACAGCTTGATGTTCGGGTTCTGGGCGCGAAACCTGCTGATCAGTCCTGATATTCCGGGTATGTAGGGATGAATGGTGGTAATACCAATGGCGAGACTCTCGGTGTTTTCGTCTGCAATTTCCTTGGTCTGCATGATGATGCTGTCGAACTCATCCACCAGCCGGCGTGCGCTTTCATACAGAAACTCCCCTGCCGCCGTTAAGGCGACACCTTTGTAGTTCCGGTCCAGTAACCTAGTGTTCAGGCTTTCTTCCAGCAGTCGTATCTGACGAGTCAGGGCCGGCTGGGCGATAGGGATTTTTTTGGCCGCAGAGGTGATAGAGCCTTCGTTAACGACCGACAAAAAGTACCTCAGTTTCTTTATATCCATAACGTGCTGCGACCTGCATGACATACCAGAAAGGCATGACTCTATAGAGAAGAAGTATTGTTCCGCCTTTGATTCGTTGAATATGCTGAAAAACACTTTTTAGTGCAACTTCACGGACGCTGAGATTCCGTGGTTGTTTTCATCTTCTTATGCGCTGTATTTATTAAATAAATCAGTGGGTTGGGGAGATTTTGAAGACGGGAAATCGAGGGTTCTGGTTAATGAACAAGCAGGATATTGAGCGCATAATTGCTTTTCGACAAGAGTTGCACCGCTTTCCGGAGTTGTCTGGTGCCGAGCAGCAGACGGCAGAACGAATCGTCTGCATGTTACGTGCTATTGGCGTGGATGAAATCTACCAAAACATTGGTGGCCATGGTGTGGTCGGCGTTATCCATGGTTTGACCGCCGGAGCCAGTGTTGGTTTGAGAGCAGACATGGATGCGTTGCCGATCGCCGAGACGAATGTGACCGGACATGCTTCCGAGCATCAGGGAGTGATGCATGCATGCGGCCATGACGGCCATGCGGCGATGTTGATAGGGGCGGCGATGTCTCTGCTGGAGAACAGACCGGCATCTGGCCGTGTTGTACTTATCTTCCAACCCGCCGAAGAATTGGGTACCGGGGCCCCCGCGATGCTTGAGGACGGCTTGCTGGCACGTTTCCCGGTGGAGGCCATGTTTGGGTTGCATAACTGGCCCGGGGTGGAAGCGGGTCGTTTTGTGATACACGGTCGGCCTCATATGGCATCTAGCGATGACTTTGAAATCGAATTTCATGCAGAAGGTGGGCATGGCGCCATGCCTCACCTTTCGTCGGATCCGGTACTGGCTTCCGGGCTATTTGTAACGGCTCTGCAGCAGATAGTCAGCCGCAATATTAATCCTGAAGACATTGCGGTGGTCAGTGTCGGGAGCCTGCAAAGTGGCTTTGCCAGTAACGTGATCCCCACTTCTGCCAGTCTGAAGGGAACGGCCCGCAGTTTCAGGCCTGAGGTCAGACAGGACATTGAAAAACGGATTCACGATATTGCACAGGGAGTGGCGCTGG
Source organism: Oceanimonas sp. MB9 (assembly GCF_011319775.1). NCBI lineage: Bacteria > Pseudomonadati > Pseudomonadota > Gammaproteobacteria > Aeromonadales > Aeromonadaceae > Oceanimonas > Oceanimonas sp. MB9. The sequence goes on from NZ_VFBE01000005.1 coordinate 89,031, forward strand.
CAACAGGGTGCACTCAGACCATTGATTACCGGCGTTCAACGCCTCCGGTAGCAAATGATCCTGACCTGACGGTGCTGTCCCGCAGCGTGGTAGAGGAGCTATGGGGCGCTGAGGGGCTGGTTGAGCATCCCATTAGCATGGGAGCAGACGATATGGGGGCGTTTCTGGAAGAGGTGCCCGGTGTGTATGCATGGATTGGTAATGGAGCCGGCTGCCATGCCCCCCAGCTCCATCAGCCGGATTACGACTTTAACGACAGTATTCTGGAGAAGGGAAGCCGTTTTCTTTCCCATGTTGCCAGACGTTTTCTCGACAATAACCAGTAAGCCAAGGAGGCTATATGAGTCAGATGGACAGGACGGTTACGCTTGAGGCAACATCGCGTCGGCAATTTGCCTTTCCTCATATTTTTGTGGTCTTGTTTACCTTTATCTGTATTGCGGCTGCAATGACCTATCTGGTTGATGCAGGCAGCTATGAGCGTGTTATTTCAGAGCAAGGTAAAACGGTGGTGGTGCCCGGCAGCTACTCCGTTATGGAAGGGCAGCAAGCAACGCTGCTAACTCCCTTTATGGCTGTTTTCAGCGGAATGAAAGAAGGCAGCAGTATTATCTTCTTTATTTTTATTTCCGGTGGCGCATTCGGTGTTCTTAAGGCTACAGGTGTGCTGCAAAAGCTGGTTAACAGCATCAGCCGCAGCCTCTCGGGTAATGATCTTATCCTTATTCCATTACTGATGCTGCTGTTTGCCATTGGCGGTGCAACATTTGGAATGGCGGAGGAAAGTATTGCCTTCATCATTATTTTGGCACCCATCATGAAGATGCTGGGCTATAACGCCATGGTGGCCGCTGCCGTGCCGCTGGTTGGTGCTGGTGCCGGATTCTCAGCTGCATTCATGAACCCGTTTACGGTTGGTGTGGCTCAGGATATTGCGCAGCTACCCATGTTCTCCGGCCTTGGTTTGCGGGTTGCCTACTGGTTTGTATTTGTCGGGGTCAGTATTGCGTTTGTGACGTTATATGCAGCCAGGGTGAAGTCACCACCAGGCTCTGCGGCTGAGCTGAATAAAGAAATATCCGATCTCGCTCCGCTCGGCACCGCCGACCGTTTCATTCTGACGGCGTTTGCTGGCTCTATCCTGCTGATTGCATATGGCGTGATACGTCATGGCTGGTATATCGGTGAGATATCCGCTGTCTTCCTGATGATGGGCATGGCCGTTGGCGTGTTTGCCCGGATGAGCCCGAACGAAATCGCCGAGCATTTTGTGAACGGACTTAAGGAAATTGCCATGGGCGCCCTGGTGGTGGGGTTTGCCTTCGGTATTCTTATTGTACTTAAGGACGGCAATATACTGGATACCATTCTTTATCAGCTGGAGCAGGTGATTGGGAGCATGCCTCCTGTACTGACGGCTGTCGGTATGTTCCTTGTCCAGCTGGTGCTTAATTGCCTGGTGCCGTCCGGTAGCGGACAGGCTGCGCTGACCATGCCTTTGATGGTGCCACTCGCCGATCTGGTGGGAGTCACCCGGCAGACCGCGGTGCTTGCCTTTCAGCTGGGGGATGGCATTACCAATATCATCACACCGACTTCCGGTTACTTTATGGCAGGATTATCGGTAGCGGGAGTGTCTTGGGGTAAATGGATTAAATGGATTCTGCCACTGTTTCTGATACAGCTGGCGCTTGCGATCAGTATGGTTACCCTTGCTTACTATATTTCCTGGTCTTGAAGGACATATTTCTATGACAATTAAAAAAATCACTGTTTATGGTATTCGTCTGCCTCTCAAACAGCCATTCAAGATTGCTTACGATACCTATGAAGATATTGAAAGCATTCTGGTGAAGGTTGAGTCAAGCTCAGGAAAAGTTGGCTGGGGAGAAGCCGTCGTTGACCAGCATGTGTCGGGTGAAACCTGGCAGTCGGCCCGGCAAATCATTGCCAGGGAGCTGGCTCCTCTGCTTATCGGGAAACCGGTAGACAGTATCGGTTATTTCCATCGTGTAGCCGAAACCCGAATACGTCATAACCCTTCCGCCAAGGCCGCACTGGATATTGCCTTGCATGACTTGCTGGCCAGGCAGTGTAACGTTCCGCTCTACACATTACTGGGCGGCCGTCACCATACCCGTATTGAGCTGCCTTGTGTGATCAGTATGCTGGATCCGGAAGAAATGGCGCGTCAGGCGCAGGATGCCTGCAAGCGAGGCTATAGCTCAATCAAGATAAAACTGGGTGATGCTCCGGAACTGGATATTGAACGTATTGCGAAAGTGCGCGAGGCGATGAAGCCGAATGTGAAGCTGAGGGTGGACGCCAATCAGGGATGGAGCGCCAAACAGGCATTACAGGTGATCCGTCAGGCGGCTCCTTATCGGGTTGACTGGTTTGAGCAACCGGTCTCCATTGAAAATCTGGAAGCCCTGGCACGGATCACCGGCGCCACCGACGCATTGATCATGGCCGATGAGCCCATTCATGGCGTACGCGATATGCTCGAGGTGATCAGGCTGAATGCGGCGGATCTGGTGAATATCAAGCTGATGAAATCCGCAGGCCTGCATGCGGCCCGTACCATGGCCGAGCTTGGCCTGGCCGCAGACATTCCTTGTCAGATTGGCTCTATGGTGGAGTCGAGTGTGGCTACTCTGGCGGGAGCTCACCTGGCAATGGCGCATTGCAATATCGTGGCCAATGACATGGTTGGCCCGGCGATGATTTCAGATGATGTTGCCGTTATGCCAGGTAACGAAACACACATTGAGCTATCTGATAACCCGGGGCTGGGAGTCGAGGTTGACGATGCCAAGGTCCAGTCGCTCAGCGTGTTTGAAGACCGTATTGACTGATTGATGCAATAAGCACTGTAACGTGGGCTGGTTGTCTGACCTGCCCACGTTTATCGTTTATATGGCTTTGCAATTAGCTCAAACGATGCCAATGACTTCTCACTCCCAGAAAGTAACTGAGGCCAATTGCCAGGCTGATCAGTGAACTGACCAGCATAAATACCGGTCTTTCCGTGGCCTGGTGTAATAGCGGAAAGCGACCGGCTATCAGCAGGAATAACACACCGTAGACGGCGCGAAACAGATAAACACCAGTAATGATGCAAAGCACCGGGCGTTGCCAGGGTAAACGGGCAATTAACCCCGATCCCGAGAAAGCATACATGGCGGCAGCGGCCAGGAGCGAGCTGATCATCAGGGTGAGTAATGCCGGATACCAGCTGCTCTGCTCGGCCAGTTTTGCCATTTGTTCGCCCGCGCCGAAAAAACGATACCAGTCCGGGCCACCGGCAATAACAGCCAGATGTAACAGGGCGGCGAGCAGACTGGCCATTCCTCCTGCGTTTAACAATACCTTGCTCTTCATCGCCATGACTCTCTGCACTGTCCCTTGTGTCTTAAACGGACTCGGGCTCTTTTTTCTGTCCGGGTTTCAGGCAGAGATGCAGAAAAGGCTTCACCCCATCCCGCCATCCTAGAATCAGGAACAGTAATGCCAGCCCACCCGGGACCAGTATGACTTTTAACACGGGCCCGAGGATGTAGCTGTAAAAGAACAGAAATGGCAGAAACAGGACGTAGCCAAGTACACGAATACAGAGAGATTTCATCATTCTCACCTTAAAAATTGAGCGTGCTCATCAATGTATTTTGAGCGTGCTCATTTTTCAACTAGAATCGTGTCATTAGCTAAAAACAAGACGACAGGAAAGATGGACAAGAAGCAGAAAACCCGTGAACAGATCCTGGCTGCAGCCTGGCAGCTCTTTGCCGGCCAAGGGTATGCGCAAACCAGTACCCGGCAGATTGCCGTTGCCGCGAAGGTAGCGACAGGTACTGTGTTTGCGCACTTTCCCACCAAACTGGACTTATTAAAAGCAGGTTTACAGAGCAAGCTGGATGAAACCCTGGCTTATGCAGGTGAAACCGATACGGAGCACAATCCCAAAGACAGGCTGCAGCACTATGCGGTATACCTCTACCATTTTTACCTTGAGCAAGGAGAGTTCAGCCGCGAGCTGTTCAGGGAGCTTATCTGGCAGTGGCATGATCTGGAGGCCGAGCTGGAAGCCTTTAAATGTACCCTGTTTTCCCGCAGCCGTTACAACCGGGCTGCGGCCGACCTGTTGATGGACTGTTACTTCATGACGTTACTGAACGGCCTGCAGGGCCGGCAAAGCCGGGATGTCATGCTGAAAAATCTGCGTGATAAGCTGGCCCTGATCGATGATGGGCTGTTCCTGAGCGCGAGTGGTTGAATGCCGGAAAGCTGTTTAGTCAGGGAGCGCTCAGGAGCCAGAAGCATAGTGGCGGCACAAAAAAAGCCAGCGCATTGATGCTACTGGCTTTTTGCTGTGTCTGTATGGTGGCCCCTCCCAGACTTGAACTGGGGACCTAACGATTATGAGTCGTGTGCTCTAACCAACTGAGCTAAGGGGCCAAAAGTGCGCTGATTATAGGGGAACGGGTGGGGGCCTGTCCAGCCGGTGTGAAAGCTTAGGCGCTTGATTTTTAAGCGGTTGGAGGGGTAGGCATGGTGATAGCAGAGAGGAGGGCAAAGGGAGCTGCTTCACCGTACCCTCTGCGGCAGGGATGCCGCAGCGGAGCCCACAGGGAGGTGTTCACGGCGTGTCGGAGAAGCAATTCCTTTGCCCGACTTGAGCGGAGGGCAAAGAAAAAGGGCGCCGAAGCGCCCTTTAAATCTTGTGTTGCGGTTGTGCTTACTCGTCGAGGAAGCTGCGCAGCACTTCGGAGCGGCTGGGGTGGCGCAGTTTGCGCAGGGCCTTGGCTTCAATCTGGCGAATACGCTCACGGGTAACGTCGAACTGCTTGCCCACTTCCTCAAGGGTGTGGTCGGTGTTCATGTCGATACCAAAGCGCATGCGCAGTACCTTGGCTTCCCGGGCGGTCAGGCCGGCCAGCACGTCCTTGGTGGCGTTACGCAGGCTCTCGCTGGTGGCGGAGTCCGCCGGCAGCGACAGGGTGGTGTCCTCGATAAAATCGCCCAGATGGGAGTCTTCGTCGTCACCGATGGGGGTTTCCATCGAGATCGGCTCCTTGGCGATTTTCAGCACCTTGCGGATCTTGTCTTCCGGCATGGCCATGCGGTGCGCCAGCTCTTCCGGGGTGGGCTCGCGGCCCATTTCCTGCAGCATCTGGCGGGAAATTCGGTTGAGCTTGTTGATGGTCTCGATCATGTGCACCGGAATACGAATGGTACGGGCCTGATCCGCAATAGAGCGGGTGATGGCCTGACGGATCCACCAGGTGGCGTAGGTCGAGAACTTGTAGCCTCGGCGATATTCGAACTTGTCTACCGCCTTCATCAGGCCGATGTTGCCTTCCTGGATCAGATCCAGGAACTGCAGGCCGCGGTTGGTGTATTTCTTGGCAATGGAGATAACCAGACGCAGGTTGGCTTCCACCATTTCCTTCTTGGCACGGCGGGCCTTGGCCTCACCAATGCTCATGCGGCGGTTGATGTCCTTGATCTGGGAGATGGTGAGGCCGGTTTCCTCTTCCACCACCTTGAGCTTGCCAATGGCGCGCTGCACGTCTTCGGCCACGGCTTCCAGCCGGGCAGACCAGGTCTTGCCGGCGGCCAGCTGGGCGTCAAACCAGGCCTGCTCGCTTTCGTGGTGGGCAAAGGCCTGCACGAAGGTCTTCTTGGGCATCTTGCACTGCTCAACGCAGAGCTTCATGATGATGCGCTCCTGCACCCGCACCCGCTCCATCATGTCGCGCATGCTGTTCACCAGACGGTCGAACTGCTTGGGCACCAGACGGAACTGACGGAACAGGTCGGCCAAGGCGGTGATCTGCTCGGCGGCCTCGGCGGAGGTGCGACCGTGGGCGGCAATGCTGTCTCTTACGGCTTCGTACTGAACGCGAAGCTGGCCGAATTTTTCCCGGGCCACTTCCGGATCCGGGCCGTTGTCGCCGTCGGAGTCGTCATCGTCGTCTTCGTCTTCATCCTCGTCGTCGTCTTCGTCGTCGAGGTCCTTGTCGCTCAGCTCGGAGCCAATGTGAGTGGCGGTGGGGGCCACGTCGTCGGCTTCATCCAGATCAACAAAGCCGGAAATAATGTCGCTCAGCTTGATGTCGCCGGCTTCAAAGCGGTCGAATTGATCCAGCAGCGAGGTAATGGCTTCCGGATATTCGGAAACCGAGCTCTGCACCTGGTTAATGCCGTCTTCAATGCGCTTGGCGATGTCGATTTCGCCTTCGCGGGTGAGCAGCTCCACGGTACCCATTTCACGCATATACATGCGCACCGGGTCGGTGGTACGGCCAATTTCAGATTCAACAGACGCCAGCGCCTGGGCGGCGGCTTCGGCAGCGTCTTCGTCGGTGTTGGTTTCCGACATCATCAGGTCATCGGCGTCGGGGGCGTTTTCCACCACCTGAATGCCCATGTCGTTGATCATCTGGATAATGTCTTCGATCTGATCGGAGTCGACAATATCCTGAGGAAGATGATCATTTACCTCGGCGTAGGTCAGGTAGCCCTGTTCTTTACCTTTGGCAACGAGAAGCTTAAGCTGTGACTGCGGGGTTTGCTCCATAGAACTCGTCCGGTTAGATGTTGCAAGAGGGTGTAGCACTCTGGGGCACACATTTTGTGGCGCGCAAGTGGCCGATTATAACAAAATTTGACCAGTCTGACTAACTGATCCGAGCTTGCCAACACCTCGCCCTTGAGCCGAGCGTGCTGCAGCCTGCATTGGTTTCTTCAATTACCCGTGGTCCGGGCCTTCATTACAATTTTGGGGCAGTGTGCCCGTTTTTCAAATGCTTCAGGCCGTGCCGCCCTTGCTCTCGGTCAGCAACAGCACCAATTCCTGTTTTTCCGATGGCGTCAGTCCGTCCCGGCTGCGGCTTTTTTGCTGTAACAGCTCAATGCGCTGTGCCAGGTAATCGTTGATAAGCACCACGAAGATATCCTGCAATTCCTGCTCGATATGGTCGCCGGCAACCGCGTTGTCGGCCATGGCCAGCCGCGACAGGGCCGGCTCGGACGGGTGTCCACGCCAGTGTTCCAGCAGCTGGGCGGTGCTGAGGGCGGGTTGCTCTCGCACCTGGCCCAGCAGGGCCAGCAGCAGCTCCATGCCCGGAAGAGATAGCTCTTCCAGCGCCGGAATATCCGGTAGCCGGGCTGCGGCAGCCGGATATTGTAGCACAAGGGCAATGGCCCGTCGAAGTGGCGTCAGTTTTAGTTTTTGCGGCCGGCTCGGTGCCGGTTTTTCCTTGTCGTCGGCGGGCTTTAACCGCGCAAACAGCTCCTTTACCCGGCGCTCGTTCTCGCCCCAGTTGAGCTGGCGCGACAGCCGGGTCACCAGGCCTTCCCGGGTAAAGCCCTCGGGCACCCGCATAATGGCCTCGGCGGCCTTGTGGGCCAGCTCATGCTGTCCGGCGTCGCCTTCCATGCTGTCTTGCGCCAGGCGCTCAAACAGAAAGTCGCCGAAGTCCTGGGCATTACCCAGGAGTCGTTCAAAGGCGTCCTTGCCCTGGCTGCGCACCAGGCTGTCGGGATCTTCACCATCGGGCAAAAACACAAAGCGCAGGCTGCGGCCGTCCTGCATCAGCGGCAGGGCGTTTTCCAGTGCCCGCCAGGCGGCCTCACGGCCGGCGCGGTCGCCGTCGTAGCAGCAGATCACCTCGCGAGTGGTGCGATACAACAGTTGCAGCTGATCGGGGGTGGTGGAGGTGCCGAGGCTGGCCACCCCATAATCAATGCCGAACTGGGCCAGGGCCACCACATCCATATAGCCTTCCACCACCAGCACCCGCTCCGGGTTGCGGTGGGCCTGGCGCACTTCATAGAGGCCATAGAGCTCGCGGCCCTTGTGAAACACCGGGGTCTCCGGTGAGTTCAGGTATTTGGGGGTGCCGTCGCCCAGCACTCGGCCGCCAAAGCCGATGGTACGGCCGCGCCTGTCCCGAATGGGGAACATCACTCGATCGCGAAAACGGTCATAGATCCGGCCGTTGTCGCTTTGCAGCAGCATGCCGCCGTCGATGAGCTGGCGTTCTGCGTCGCGATTGCCGGCGAACTGGCGCTTCACCCTGTCCCATCTGTCGGGCACATAGCCGATGCCAAAACGCTTCACCACTTCGCCGCTCAGGCCTCGGCCCTTGAGGTAGTCAATGGCCGCCGGCGCGTTGCGCAGCTGCTGCTGGTAGAAACGGGCAATGTCATTCAGCAGACCGTAGAGATCCTGACGCTCGGCCCGGGCCGCCGCCTGTTGCTGGGGCGAACTGCCACCTGTGCTTTCCCGGGGCACGGTAAGGCCGTGCATTGCGGCGAGCTCGTCAATGGCGTCGAGAAATTCCAGTCCGTCATATTCCATCAAAAAGCCAAGGGCGGTGCCGTGGGCGCCACAGCCGAAGCAGTGATAGAACTGTTTATCCGGGCTGACCGTAAAGGACGGGCTTTTTTCGTTATGAAAGGGGCAGCAGGCCTGATAGTTCTTGCCGGCTTTTTTGAGTCTTACCCGCTGATCGATAAGGTCGACTATGTCGGTACGGGCGAGGAGGTCATCAATAAATTGTTGGGGGATTCTGCCAGCCATGATTCACCGTTAAAGCAAAAAACAAAGCCGTGCATTCTCTCGAAGCACGGCCCGTTGGCAGCTCAGCGGCGGTAATCAGGCCAGTTTGGCCTTGATGGTGGCGCTGAGCTTGCCCATGTCTGCACGGCCCTGGACTTGCGGCTTGAGTGCCGCCATCACCTTGCCCATGTCCTGCATGCCGGTGGCGCCGGTGTCGGCGATGGCCTGCGTGAGCAAAGCGTCCAGCTCGTCTTCGGTCAGGGGTTGCGGCAGGAATTCCTGCAGCACCGCAATTTCCTGGCGTTCACCGTCGGCCAGTTCCTGACGACCGGCCTGCTCGAACTGGCTGGCGGCATCCTTGCGTTGTTTCACCATTTTGGTGATTACCGCGATGATGCCGTCATCGTCCAGGGTTTCGCGGCTGTCGATCTCTTTTTGCTTGATCTCGGCCATCAGCATACGCAGGGTGCCCAAGCGAGCCTTGTCTCGGGCGCGCATGGCATCTTTCTGCTGGGCTGACAGCTGGTCTTTCAAAGACATGAGATCAACAACGCCTTAGTACAGACGAGTGCGACGTGCGTTTTCGCGAGCCAGCTTCTTGGCGTGACGCTTAACAGCGGCAGCCTTGGCGCGCTTGCGCTCGGTAGTCGGCTTCTCGTAGTGCTCGCGACGACGAACTTCAGACAGAATACCGGCCTTTTCGCAGGAACGCTTGAAGCGACGCAGGGCTACGTCGAAGGGCTCGTTTTCACGTACTTTAATTACTGGCATGTGCCTCTCACCTCGGTTAACTGGCCTGTTACCAACCAGCATGACAATAAAATGGTGCGAAATTCTACTATTAACCGGGCCCGGATGTAAAGACCGGCAACCCTTTACTGGTTAAAAAAGCGCGGGCAGGGTAACATGGTTGCCTATTTTTCGACAGCGTTATTCATTTTTCCCATGCGTGTACTTGGCATCGAAACCTCCTGCGATGAAACCGGCATCGCCATCTATGACGACCGGCTCGGCATTCTCTCTCACCAGCTTTACAGCCAGGTGAAACTTCATGCGGACTACGGCGGTGTGGTGCCCGAACTGGCCAGCCGGGATCACGTGCGCAAGACCATTCCGTTGATCGAGGCGGCACTGAAAGACGCGGGTTGCAGCCAGGACGACATCGACGGCGTGGCCTACACCGCCGGTCCCGGATTGATGGGCGCGTTGCTGGTGGGCGCCACCATAGGTCGCAGCCTGGCCTTTGCCTGGGGCAAGCCGGCGGTGGCGGTGCACCATATGGAGGGGCACCTGTTGGCCCCCATGCTGGAAGAGCGCATGCCGGCCTTTCCCTTTGTGGCGTTGCTGGTGTCCGGTGGGCACACCCTGCTGGTGCGAGTGGATGGCATTGGCCGCTATGAGATCCTCGGTGAGTCCATCGACGATGCCGCCGGCGAGGCCTTTGACAAGACCGCCAAGCTGATGGGGCTCGACTACCCGGGCGGTCCGCGCCTGGCCAGGCTGGCAGAGCAGGGCGTGCCCGGCCGCTTCAGGTTTCCTCGGCCCATGACCGACAGGCCCGGACTGGATTTCAGCTTTTCTGGGCTCAAGACCGCCACCGCCACCACTATCGCCGCCGAAGGCGATGATGAGCAGACCCGGGCCGACATTGCCCATGCCTTTCAGCAGGCGGTGGTCGACACACTGGCCATCAAGTGCAAGCGGGCGCTGGAGCAGACCGGGCTCAATCGCCTGGTGGTGGCCGGTGGCGTTAGCGCCAATGTGTCACTGCGGGAGCAGCTGAAAGCGCTGATGAACAAGCTGAACGGCGAGGTATTCTATCCGCGTAATGAATACTGCACCGACAATGGCGCCATGATTGCCTACGCCGGCCTGCAGCGGTTAAAAGCCAATCAGGTTGAACCGCTGCTGGTGCGCGCACGGCCGCGCTGGCCGCTGGACGAACTGCCCCCTGTTGACGGTGAGGGGTGAGGAGACAGGAGTGAGGAGCGTATCGGGGTTTTACCGTACGCCTCACTCCTCACGCGGTTCACTTCTCTCGGTTGCGCTTGAGCCGGTTGAGGATGGGGGTTTCCTCATGGTGATACAGCCGGCTGATATTGCGATGATGACGAATAATGATAAGGCAGGACAACAGCGCCACCGCCAGGGTGTATTCGGGCTTGATAAAATACACAAACAGCGGCGCGAACAATGCGGTGATCAGCGAGGCCAGGGACGAGTACCCAAACAATCCCAGGCTGACCAGCCAGGTCAGCATCAGCAGGCCGGCCATGTCCATGCCCAGGGGCAACAGCGCCCCCAGGGCGGTGGCCACGCCCTTGCCGCCGCGAAAGTGAAAGAATAACGGAAACATGTGCCCCAGGCAGGCGGCCATGGCAATCAGCGCCAGGTAAAGCGGGCTGATGTCGAGAAACCAGCCGAGGTACACGGGCAGGGTGCCCTTAAGAATGTCGAGCAACAGCACCCACACCGCCGCGCTGCGGTTGCCGGTGCGCAGTACATTGGTGGCGCCGGGGTTGCCGGAGCCATGGGATCTGGGGTCCGGCAGCCGGTAGAGGCGTGAGATCAGCACGGCGCTGGACACCGAGCCTCCCAGGTAAGCCAGTATGATCATGAACAGCGTTAGGGCGGTCATCTCGTGGTTTATACCCCGGGGTCAATCCGTTATGATGGCGCGCTGATTGGGCCTCAGGGCCTGCTCGCCAAAGACAGCCACAGCTTAACAGAAGACAGTGACGATGGATAAAGTGTTTGTGCAAGGCCTTGAAGTGTTGACCACCATAGGCGTTTACGAGTGGGAAAAAGGCATTCGCCAGAAAATTCGTTTCGATCTCGAGATGGGCCATGACAATCGTCCGGCGGCGGCGGGTGACGACATCAGCAAGGCGTTGGACTATGCCGCCTTGTCGCATAAAGTGACCGCCTATGCCGAGCAGAACCACGTGGAACTGGTGGAAACCATGGCCGAGCACATCGCGCGACTGATTCTGACCGAATTCCCGGTGCAGTCGGTAAAGGTGCGTCTCACCAAACCCGCCGCCGTGCCCAATGCTGCCGGGGTTGGCGTGGAAATCGAGCGTTTCGCCACTCGCAACCTGCGCGATTAACGTCATTCCATTGTCATTGAGCGCCGTTATACTGGAATCCTTCTTGTTTCAGAGCGCGGCGTCATGGAAGTTCATGCCATTCTGCTGGCCCTTATTCAGGGTCTGACCGAGTTTCTCCCCGTATCCAGCTCCGCTCACCTGGTGTTACCTTCCGTCTTGCTGGGCTGGCCCGATCAGGGCATGGCTTTTGACGTGGCCGTGCACCTGGGCAGCCTGCTGGCGGTGCTTTACTACTTTAGGCGTGAGGTGGTGACCCTGGCGCAGAGCTGGTGGGTTTCGCTGCGCGGTGGCGGTCACAGTGCCGAATCGAAACTGGCCTGGTGCATTATCCTGGCCACGGTGCCCGCCTGTGTGGCGGGGCTGTTGCTGGGGGATCTTATCGGTGCCTATTTGCGTTCGGGCTGGGTGATTGCCATGGCCACCATCGTCTTTGGTCTGCTGCTGTGGTGGGCGGATCGCATGGCCCGCCAGTGCAAGAATGAGTACCAGGCCGGCTGGCGGGGCGCCCTGATCCTGGGCTGTGCCCAGGCACTGGCGCTGATCCCCGGCACCTCGCGCAGTGGTATTACCCTCACCGCCGGTCTGATGCTGGGGCTCACCCGGCAGGCGGCGGCGCGCTTTTCCTTTTTGATGTCGATTCCGGTGATATTGCTGGCGGGCAGTCATCAGGCCAGTGGCCTGGTGGCAAGTGGCGCCGTCATGCCGTGGCCGGCGGTATCCCTGGGCGTGCTGGTATCGTTTGCCAGCGCCCTGGCCTGCATTCACCTGTTCCTGAACCTGCTCAACCGGCTGGGAGTACTGCCCTTTGTGCTGTACCGGCTGGCCCTGGGTGCCGTCTTGATCGGGGTACTGACTCAGGCCTGAAGCAATTGCTCGAGTCGTGCCAGCCTGGCTTCACGAATGGCCTCGCCAATGGCGGGGCCTTTTAGTCCCTGAGCCACAAAGGGCTGGGCGGTAATGCGCTTCAGCTCCTGCAGCCATTGCCATAATTGCTGCCGCTGAGGATAGGGGCGGTTTTCAAAGCCGGCCCGGCCCTGCAGATCCGCCTGGGCGCAGAGCAGCAGTTCGGCAAAGCGTTCCGGCTTGCGCCAGGCGTCGGTGTGGTCCATCAGCTCCAGCACGGTGTGGGCCTGCTGCGGCGCCGGCTCGGCCAGCCGGTGCATGCAAATGTGCCAGCGGCTCATCAGCATCGCCAGCTCCTTGTGTTCGGTGGGTACCTTTAACCGTGCGCTCAGGGCGCGAATGGGGGTGATGCCCAGTTCGCCGTGGTCGTGATGACTGGGCCATTTTTCCGACGGGGTCAGGGCCTTGCCCAGATCGTGGCACAGGGCGGCGAAGCGGCAGGGCAGGCTGGCCCCCAGCTCGGCGGCCCGTTTGACCACCATCATGGTGTGCAGGCCGGTGTCGATCTCCGGGTGCCAGTCTTTGGGCCCGGGAACACCAAAGAGGGCGTCCACCTCCGGAAACAGTACCGCCAGGGCGCCGCAGGCACGCAGCACCTCAAAAAATACCTGAGGGTTGTCGCTGGCCAGTGCCTTTTCGGTTTCCTTCCACACTCGTTCCGGCGTCAGGGCGGTGAGCTCGCCACTGGCGGCCATGTTCTGCATCAGGGCGTGTGTTTCCCGGGCAAGCGTAAAGCCCAGGTGATGAAAACGGGCGGCAAAGCGCGCCACCCGCAGCACTCGCAGCGGATCTTCGGCAAAGGCTTCGGACACATGGCGCAGCACTCGCGCCTCGATATCGGCGACACCGCCGTAGGGATCGATAAGCTCCCCCGCATCGTTTTGTGCAATGGCGTTGATGGTGAGGTCCCGTCGGCGCAGATCCTCCTCCAGAGTGACCTCGGGGCCGAAATCGCAGATAAAGCCGGTGTAGCCGCTGCCGGCCTTGCGTTCGGTGCGGGCGAGGGCATATTCCTCTTTGCTGTTGGGGTGCAGAAAAACCGGAAAGTCCTTGCCCACCTGGGAGTAGCCAAGGTCGAGCAACTGTGCGGGCGTGGCGCCCACCACCATGTAGTCCCGCTCTTTGACGTTCAGGCCCAGCAGTGTGTCCCTGACCGCGCCCCCCACCAGATAGATTTTCAAGGCCCGTTTCCCCCGTATGCAAAACCGCCATTATAACGGCTGAAAATGAAAAAGGCGCCTCGGCGCCTTTGAGAAGCATTTTCACTATTTTGCTTTGTGTCAGTGACACTTTCATGCGTCATTCCGGCCCGCGGGCCGAAGTGGTGTATTTGGACTTGGTTTACCTTCATCTTTCGGCTTTTTACCCCTCACCCAGCGACAGCAAGGTGGCGTTGCCGCCGATGGCGGTGGTGTTGTTGGTAATGGTCTTCTCGGTAATAAAGCGGCTCAGGTAATGGGGGCCACCGGCCTTGGGACCGGTGCCGGACAGGCCGCGGCCACCAAAGGGCTGCACGCCCACCATGGCACCAATCTGATCCCGGTTGATATAGACGTTGCCCACCTCGGCGCGCTTGGCCACATGGGCGGCGAATGACTCGTTACGGCTGTGCACCCCCAGGGTCAGGCCGTAGCCGGTGGCGTTAATGTCGTCGAGCACGCGGTCGATGTCTTTCGCCTTGAAGCGCACCACGTGCAATATGGGGCCGAATTGCTCCTTCTTGAGTTCGCCTATGCTACCGACCTCCAGCGCCGTGGGGCGAATGTAAAAGCCGTGGGCACAATCCGCGCTCATGGGAGCTTCGGCAATGATCTTGTTGCCGGCGGCCTTCATGGCGTCCAGGTGGGCCTGCAGCCCTTTTTGAGCATCGGCGTCGATCACCGGACCCACGTCGGTGGACCAGTGCGCCGGATCGGCCACGCTCAGCTCCTGCATGGCCCCTTCAAGTATCTCCAGCACGCGGTCGGCGATGTCGTTCTGCAGATACAGCACCCGCAGTGCCGAACAACGCTGGCCGGCGCTCTGAAAGGCGGCGCGCAGCACGTCCCGCACCACTTGTTCGGGCAGGGCGGTGGAGTCCACTATCATGGCGTTCTGGCCGCCGGTTTCCGCTACCAGCGGCACTATGGGGCCGCTGCGTTTGGCCAGGGTCTGGTTAATCAGCCGGGCGGTGTCGGTAGAGCCGGTAAAGCAGATTCCGGCAATGCGTGTGTCCTGAGTGAGCGCCGCACCGGTAACGGCGCCATCCCCGGGCAGCAGCTGCAGCACATCACCGGGAATGCCGGCTTCATGGGCCAGGGTCACTGCCAGATGGGCGATCAGGCTGGTTTGCTCGGCGGGCTTGGCCAGCACGGTGTTGCCGGTGATCAGGGCGGCGCTGACCTGACCGAGAAAGATCGCCAGCGGAAAGTTCCAGGGGCTGATGCACACAAAGGGGCCGCGCCCCTGAGCCTGCAGCAGGTTTAGCTCACCGGTGTAGCCGGGCAACTTGGTGGGTTCGGCCATCAGCCGCCGGCCTTCAACGGCGTAATAACGGCAGAAGTCTACTGCCTCGCGCACTTCATCAATGCCGTCCTGCAGCAGCTTGCCCGCTTCACGGGTGCACAGCGAGATAAACTCGGCGCTGTGGCTTTCAAGCAGGTCCGCCAGCTTTTCCAAGGCCTGCGCCCTGACCTCGACCGGGGTATCGAGCCAGTCACGAAAGGCGTTGTCGGCATGGCCAATGGCCTGCTCTACCGTGGCCTTGTCGGCGAACACCACTTCACCCACCTTGTGCTCCCGATGCTGGGGGCTCAGTACCGGGCGTTTTTCACCGGTCACCGCCTTGCCGGCCACCAGGGGCGTGGCCTGCCAGGACTTGCTCGCGAGTTGTTCCAGCCGCTGGAACAGGGGGGCACGCACCGCCTCAATGTTCAGGTTAATGCCGGCGGAGTTTTTACGATCGGAAAAAATGGCCGGTGGCAGGGGAATTCTGTCATTGGCCAGGCTGCGGCTTTCCCGCAGGCTGGTGACCGGGTGGCTGATCAGGGTATCGATGGGGGTATCGGGATCCACCAGCTTGTGCACAAAGGAGGTGTTGGCGCCGTTTTCCAGCAGTCGCCGCACCAGGTAGGGCAGCAGATCCTTGTGGGCGCCCACCGGGGCGTAAATGCGGCAGTTAAGGCTGGGGTTTTCGGTCAGCACGGCGTCGTACAGCTCCTCACCCATGCCGTGCAGGCGCTGAAATTCAAAGTGGCGTTCGCCGGCCATGTCGAGCACCGCCACCACGGTGTGGGCGTTGTGGGTGGCAAACTGCGGATAGATGGCGCCTTCGGTGGCCTGGCTCAGCAGGTAGCGGGCACACACCAGGTAGGCCACATCGGTGCCCGCCTTGCGGGTATAAACCGGATAGCCGTCAAGTCCAGCCTGCTGGCTGTGCTTGATTTCGCTGTCCCAGTAGGCGCCCTTGACCAGTCGCAGCGGAATTTCATCGCCCTGCTCCCGGGCCAGGGCGGTGAGCCAGCACAGCACCGGCAGGGCCCGTTTGGAATAGGCCTGCACCACCAGCCCCAGGCCGCCCCAACCCCGGTTCACCTCGCTGCGATAGAGCTTTTCAAACAGATCCAGGGAAAGCTCCAGCCGGTCCATTTCTTCCGCATCTATGGTGATAAACACATCGAGCCGGCGGGCGGTATGCAGCAGATCGTTGACCGTGGCATACAGCTCGGTAAGCACCCGCTCGCGGCTGGCCTCTTCATAGCGCGGGTGCAGGGCGGAGAGCTTTATCGAGATGGACGGCCGCGGCACCGAGGGGTTATTGAGCTTTTCACTGCCCACGGCGGCAATGGCGCTGGCGTAGTCGGCCCGGTATTTCTCGGCATCGGCGGCGGTCATGGCCGCCTCGCCGAGCATGTCGTAGGAATGGGTGTATCCCTGCTCCCGGGACTTGCGGCTGGCCTTGAGGGCTTCGGCTATGGTCCGCCCCAGCACGAACTGCTTGCCCATGATTTTCATGGCGGCGTACATGGCCGAGCGCACTACCGGCTCGCCCAGGCGGTTGATCATGCGGCTGAGTACGTTGGCCGGGTTGCCGTCCAGGGTTTTGTCCATGCGTACGATGCGCCCGGTAAGCATCAGGCCCCAGGTGGAGGCGTTGACCAGGGTGGAGTCGCTCTGGCGAAAGTGTCTGGCCCAGTCGGCGCCGGACAGCTTGTCTTTGATCAGCTCGTCGGCGGTATGGCTGTCGGGAATGCGCAGCAGTGCCTCGGCCAGGCACATCAGAATGATGCCTTCCTGGGTGTCCAGGCTGTATTGCTGCAAAAAGGCGTCGATGCCGTCGCCGCCGTCGCTTTCTTCCCGTACACGGGTCACCAGTCGTCGCGCCCGTTCGCCCAGTCGTGCCAGCTGATCGCGGCCGGCGGGCACCTGTTCCAGCAATCGGGCCAGCCAGGCATTTTCGTCCACGGCGTAGTTATGGGTAATGTCCTGGCGCAGCGTGGCCAGATCGGACGGGCGATAGTCGGGGGCAAAGACATTGGCGACGGTAAACATGGCGAGAGTCCTGAGGTTACGAGTGGTATAGCGAAGGCGCCTTGCTGCAATGAATATAGTTCAAACCGCCGTGACCGAGCCCTTGCCAGAGGATCCGCGCATCCTATAATGCCCGCTCGTTTTGTTTGTGGTATTCAGTCCGTGCATTATCAACGTCTTCCCAAGGGGCCCTTTGCCCTGTTCGTGATTTATCTCATTACCGGCGCCTCCATCGCCGCCTCCATGGTGTTTTCCCTGTTGCTGTTTTTGTCCCTGGAGCAGGGGCCGCTGATGAAGGCGATGTTCGGTGGCCTGGCGCTGGTGTTTGAGGTGGGCAAGTTCTACATCTGGTATGAAATGGGCGAGCGGCTCAATCGCCGGGATCGATGGGGGGCGGGCAAGGCGTTCTGTTTCTACGGCATTCTGGCCGCGCTGTCGATCGCCGGCAGCGTGGGCGGCATCAACGCCGCCACCAATACCCTGCTGCAGGGGGACGAAGCCAAAGCGGCGCTGGTGCAGAGCTATGACGACAAGATTGCCGCCCTGGGGCGGGAAATTGAAATCAACGAGCAGGCGGCCCAGGCCTATATCGAGATGGAGCGTATTGCCACCGGCATGACCCGCATGCTGCAGCGCAATCAGGCGCTGATGGCCCAGCAGGATGAGCTGCGTCGGGAGCGGGATCGTGTGGCGGTGGAAAGCCAGAGCTCGCTGATGGGGTTGATGAGCAGTCTGGCCGAAGGCCTGGGCTGGCCGTTGTCCCGAGTACAGTTCGGTATAGTGGCGGCGCTGTCGATGCTGCTCGACTTCTTTGCTGCCTTCTTTATTTCACTGCTGGGCGAGGAGATTCGTTTTCGCCGTCATCATCGCCAGCACGGCGCCCTGCCGGCCCCGGTTCAGCCCGTGACCGAGCCGGTGAATGAGCCTTCCGGCGCTGTTACACCCATGCAACGCCCGGATTACTACCACGAGCTGGTGGCGCGGCTGAAGGCCGGCGAGCTGCGCTGCGCCAAGGGCGCGGTGTCGGCACTGCTGAACAAGTCCCGGGAAGAGGTGGAAGACATTTTTCACTGGCTGCAGCAGGATGGTGTGGTCTACCGCAAGCCCAACCGGCACTTTGCGCTGAGTGAGGAATAAGCGCCGCAGACAAAAAAAGCCGCCGGCAATGCCGGCGGCTTTTTTATGCCCGGAACCCGTTCCATATTCCGGGTCCCGAATACTCGAAAAATCAGTTCATCCATCTGTCCTGGCGCTTGCGCCGACGCAGGGGCACCATCGGCAGCACAAAGCCTACCAGGGCGCCCACACCGGCCACCAGGCCGCCGTGCACCAGCCAGTCCAGGCGCATGCGGTGCTCCTTGTCATCCATCAGGCTGGAGAGCCGCTGGTTCTCGCTGGACAGCTGCTCGTGGCTGGCACTCAGCTCGCTCAGCCGGGCCTTGAGCGTGGTCAGTTCCTGCCGCTGGCGCTCGATCAGGTTGACCTTGTCGGCCACGTCCTGGGCATGGCGCTCGTCGGTGTTGGCCAGCTTGTCTCGGGCGTCGCTAAGCTCGTTTTCCAGCGTCGGCAGGCGGGAACGAAAACTTTCCTCGGTCTGCAGAAAGCGGCCGTCTACCCAGCCGGTACGGTCGTCGGCATCCCTAATTTGCACATAGTCGGTGTCGGCGTCGCGTTTGAGGTAGTCCACCGGCTCGCCGGCATTAACGGTACCGATAATGCGGTACTGGTTGCTCGGGCCGGCATGAATAAAGGCATAAACGTCATCGGAAATGTAACGGGTGGCGGCGCTGGCCTGGCTCACCCACAGCAGGCCGCACAGCAGCGGCAGCAGAAGTTTTGCGTTCACCTGAAGATCCTTGGGTGTTGATGATGGGGCCATGGTAATGGCGGCGAGAGGGCATAACAAGAACAAGGGGGCCGAAGCCCCCTTGTTGTCGAGTGGTATCAGGTAAACATCCACTGAATGGCATAGAAGAATACGATGGCCAGTATGGCGCCGGCGGGCAGGGTTACTACCCAGGAAACTGCGATATTACGCACCACATTGAGGTTCAGGGCAGCGATGCCCCGGGCCATGCCGACACCGATCACCGCCCCCACCAAGGTCTGGGTGGTGGAAATGGGCAGACCGGTACCCGATGCGATCACCACTGTCGCAGCGGTAGCCAGCTGGGCCGCAAAGCCCCGGCTGGGAGTAAGGTGGGTAATGCCGGTGCCCACGGTGGCCATGACCTTGTGGCCAAGGGATGCCAGACCAATGACGATACCGATGCCGCCCAGGGGCAGTATCCACCAGGCAATGGACGCCTTGCCGGCAATCTGCCCGGCATTTTCCACCGTGCTGACCACGGCCGACAGCGGACCGATGGCATTGGCCACGTCGTTGGAGCCATGGGCAAAGGCCATGGCACAGGCGGTAATCACCATCAGAATGCCAAATACCTTCTCCACGTTGGAGAAATGCATGTCCTTGTCATCGTTGGGATTGTAGCGCTGGCGCTTGATATAGACGGCGCTCAGAACCGCCAGGGCCAGGGAAGCCAGTACCGACAGGCCCCAGCTCTGCACATCGGTCAGTTCCAGGCCCACGTGCTTGAGGCCTTTCTTCAGGGTCACCAGGCAGATCACCATGGCGGTCAGGAAGATATAGGCCGGCACGTACTTCTTGGCCGCCGCCAGGGGGTTGTCGGCGTTGAAAATCAGTCGCTGCACGCTGACAAAGGTAAAGTAGGCCAGCAGACCCGACAGCGCGGGAGTAATGATCCAGGAGCCGACGATACCCAGCACCATGGTCCACTGAATCGCTTCCGAGCCCAGAGAAACCAGGGCAAAACCGATAATGGCACCGATAATGGAGTGGGTAGTGGACACCGGCCAGCCGAAGCAGGAGGCCAGCAGCAGCCAGGCACCGGCAGCCAGCAGCGAGGCAATCATGCCGAACACCAGCAGATCCGGATGGCCGTCAAAGGCCCCGACATCAATGATGCCCTTGCGAATGGTGGAAGTGACCTCGCCGCCGGCCAGATAGGCACCGGCAAATTCGAAGATCATGGCGATAATGATCGCCTGCTTGATGGTCAGTGAGCGGGTACCGACTGAGGTGCCCATGGCGTTGGCCACATCGTTGGCGCCAATGCCCCAGGCCATGAAAAAGCCGAAGACGGCCGCCACCAGAATAA
Organism: Oceanimonas sp. MB9; assembly: GCF_011319775.1. Taxonomy (NCBI): domain Bacteria; kingdom Pseudomonadati; phylum Pseudomonadota; class Gammaproteobacteria; order Aeromonadales; family Aeromonadaceae; genus Oceanimonas; species Oceanimonas sp. MB9. The sequence goes on from NZ_VFBE01000005.1 coordinate 109,301, forward strand.
GCGTGGTGCCGTAGTTAGCAATGATATCCATTTATTTACCTTGGTTGTTTCACTCAGGAACGAGACAGCATCAGTTCCAGGCGGGAACCAACCCGCTCGGCCTGGTCTGCCAGATCGCCGACCCACTCAAGGATCTTGTAGAGAAACATGATGTCGATGGGATTGTAGCTGTCTTCAATGGCCTGCAACTGTTTGCGCAGCTTGGCCTGCATGACGTCGGTATCGTCCTCGATGAGGTCGAGTTGATGGATCATGTCGGTCACCAGATCCATTTCCCGGCCCTTGAAACCGGTTTCCAGCAGTTCGTCGAGCTCGTCGATGGCCTTGGCCGCCTGGGCGGTGGCATCAATGCAACGGTTGAGGTAATCCATAAAGGCGGACTTGAGTTCGACCGGAATGGCCATCTGGCGACCCACGATGCGGCCGGAGATGTCCTTCGCCTTGTTGGCGATTTTGTCCTGCTGAGTGAGCAGTTCCAGCATGTCGGTACGTTCAACCGGCATAAAGAGACCGCGGGGGAGTTTGAGGCGGATTTCCCGCTTCAGCGCATCGGCTTCCCGTTCAAGCTGGGAGATGCGACGCTGGATTAATTCGGCGTTTTCCCAGTCCTGCTCCCACATGGCGTCGAAGAAGGGAACCAACTGCTGTGCAGCTTCATGGACCTTCATCACATGCTTCTGCAATGGCTTGATAGGAGACTTGGCAAAGAGTCCCAAAATAGTATTAACTGGCATAGCCAACCCTGTGTCGGTGAAAAAACACTCGATACGTCAATGTGGCGCGAATGGTAACGTAACTCCCCAGGCAAGAAAACAGCATTTTTCATAAAACTGTCATGCTACTGTGGTGGGGTTTTTGCTTTCACTTTCAAAACAGAAGGTTGGTTTTTCCGGACACCCTTATGGATACAGAAATCGAGATCAAGTTTCTTGTCTCGGGCCCCCTCGGCGACACCCTGCCCGATCTGCTGCCGCCCTGTCGAATTCTTGAACACGACCGCCAGCACCTCGCCAATACCTATTTCGACACCGCCGAGCTCGGATTGCGCCGGCTCGGCGCCGGGCTGCGCATTCGCAGCCGCAACGGCGAGCTGGAACAGACCGTCAAGCTCGCCGGCAGCCAGGTGGGCGGCCTGCATCAAAGACCCGAATACAATGTGCCCCTGGATGTGCACAATCCGGATCTGTCGCTGTTTCCCGCCAGTATCTGGCCCGACGGCGCCGACCCGCACGCCCTGCAGCAGGGGCTGCAGCCGCTGTTTTGCACCGATTTTATGCGCCATCGCTGGCTAATAGAGCTGAATGGTACCGAAATCGAGCTGGCCCTGGACGAGGGTGAGGTGCAGGCAGGAGAGCTGCGCGAGCCCATTTACGAGCTGGAGCTGGAGCTGGTGCGGGGGGACGCCTCGGTGCTGTTTGAGCTGGCCGATGCCCTGGTGCAGCGGGGCGGGTTGCGCCTGGGGGCGGTGTCCAAGGCCCAGCGTGGCTACCGGCTGGCGGGGCTCAGCCCCATGCCCGAACTGCAGGCGCTGGAGCCGCCGGTATTGCAGCCGGATGAATCCTGTGAGCAGGTAATGGTGACCCTGCTGCATCAGGCCCTGACGCACTGGCAACATCACGAGGAAGGCTGGCTGGCCCGGCCCGGCATCGACTGGTTGGTACAGTTGCGGGAAGGTGCCGCCCTGGTGCACCAGATATTGCTGATGTTTGGCGAGCGGGTGTCACTCCGGGTCAACAGCGGCTGGGTCGACGATTTGCTGTGGCTGCAACAGCAGCTGTCCTGGCTGGATCGGGCCCAAATGCTGGCCCACCTGACGACCGACAAGGGCCACTACCTGCGCCGGCTCGACTGCCGCAAAAGCCTGCTCAGGCTGCTGGGTGAGCAACAGCAGGGGCTGCCGGCCGAGGAGCGGCTGCGCGAACTGCTGCACGGCCCCCGTTATGGCCGCCTGGTGCTGGGCCTGACCCACTGGCTTTACCGTCAGGACTGGCGTGCCGGGCTGACCCGGGAGCAACAGGCACTGTTGTCGGCACCGGTGGATGAGTTGGCCGCGCCACTGCTGGAAGACAGCTGGCAGACCCTGCGTCACAGCGCGCTGGGGGCCGATGAGTTGAGCGTGGAGCAGTATATTCAGCAAAAGGGCAAGCTGCGCCGCAACCTCATGGTGGGCTTGTGTTTCAGCCCGTTGTTCCCGGAGGCGGAGCGGCTGGGCTTTCGCATGCCCTGGCTCGATATATTGCGCGGCATTGAAGATCTGGACATGCTTTCGCCCCTGCCGGAGCTGGTGGAGCGGCTGGAGGCCGAGGAGGCCGACGAACTGGAACAGTGGCTGGATCGCAAGCAGGGCTTTTTGCTGGAAGCCCTGGAGCAGTCCCGCCGCCAGGCCCTGGAGTTGACGCCCTACTGGCGCTGATTTTTTCAGGCCGAAAGCAAGTTGCCCGAATACACTCGGGCAACTTGCAACTGGATTTGTCTTCCTGCCTTCAGCCCTTTGAAGGGGCCTTGGTTTTGCTGTATTCCAGCAGCTCGTCCATCACCCTGTGCTTGATCTCCAGTTGCTGTTCCGGCTCCAGGCCGTAACGCTGGGCCAGACGTACGTAATCGTCCGGGCTGAGGGAAACCGTCAGCCGGGGGCGCTTGGGCTTGGCCGAGGTGGGCAGGCTCAGAATATGACGGATCTGATCCGAGGGGCTGAGGCCGTTGTCCAGGGCCTCGCGGCGAATGCGGTATTGCAGTTGTTCATCCATGTCAAAGGCTACCTGCACCGCCCGGGCGGCGCGCACCGAGCTCTGCCATTTATCGGGCAGCTTGCGTTGATTCATGGGCGAGTATTCCGTTGTTGCCGCAGCCGGGCCAGCACCTCGTCGGCACTGTGGCGGCGGGGCTCGCCGCCGGCGGGGGCGAGTTCATCATCGGTGTGTTGCTGTCGCTCACGGGCGCGAATATCGGCCAGGGCCTGTTTGGCGTTGACCAGGGTGACCGCCGGATGCTCGCGAATGGCGGCCATGGTCTGGCGCACACAGCGGGTGGTGTTGGCCATGGCCAGCTGCCGGCAAAGATCGTGATAGTGGCGTTCTGCCTCGTGCCAGCGACGGCGGTAATGGGCCAGGCGCTTTTCGTCATGGGCTTGTTGCGCCGCCAGCCCTTCCTGCTCGTTTTCCAGCTCCGCCAGTGTCTCGGCCAGGGTGTGGGCCTGTTGGTCATCGCCGTCCAGCGCCGCCAGCACGGCCTGCTCCAGCCCGGCCTGGCGCTCGCCCAGCCGCTGCCGTCGGTCGGTGGTGGTGGTCAGCACCGTCCTCAGTTGTTCGCACTGGCGCGCCAGCCCCGTCATGTGCTGCTCCGCATGGCGGCAGTCCTGCACCAGCTGCACACATACCCGTTCCGAATCCAGGCCGCCGTCCTTGGCATCCTGCAGGCTGCGCAGTACCTGACCCAATACGCTCATCGTGGCGCCCTCACAACAAAAATTCCGCCATGTCTTCGATCACTTCCAGACAGTTGTCGCTCAGCACCGCCAGCTCGTGTTCGATGTCGGTCAGGGCCGAGTTGAGCGACAGGGCGCCAAACACCACATACCAGTCGTCGAGCCGGGCAAAGGCCGACAGCGGCATGGGAATGTTCATGTCGAGCATGGCTTCCAGCATGGCCTGGCGCCGTGCCGGATTGACCTGACTCTCGTCCCACAGGTAGCTGATGCACAAAATCTGATCGTCAGACACGGAAATAAACAGGGGCAGCTCTTCCCGCCCTTCCACCGTGACCCGCAGTACTTCCACTTCGCCGGGAATGGGGTAGCACTGAAAGGCAAAACCGGTGGTCGAAGCCTCACCCAGCTGCTCCAGGTGACGGCCGATAACTGATAGTTCCATGAAGTATCCTGACATAATAAGTCGGCTAAAGACTAATTCAGCCGGCCTTGCCTTCGCAAGTGCGGCGTGGTGCGTGATAATTTGCGCTCGGCCCGCTGTGCCGTGCCGGCAAGGGTGGTAGTCTGAGCCCTATCGCCGATACAGAAGGAATTGCCCATGTCTGCATTGCCCGCCCTGCTCGCCGCTCAGGCCGACAAGCACTGGTCCCATTTTGAAGAGCGCGCAGCCGAGGTTTTGCCCCGGCTCGATGTCGAGCGCATCGAGCGGCTGAAACGGCTGTTTGCCTGCAGTGACTTCGCCGCCGACAGCCTGTGCCGTCAGCCCGAGCTGGCGCTGGAACTGGAGGATGAGCGGGATCTGTTCAACGGTGACCGGGCCGGTCGCTATCGGCCCGAGCTGGCTGCCATGCTGGGAGAGGTGAGTGACGAGGCTACCATGATGCGGCTGTTGCGCCAGTTTCGGCGGCGGGAGCTGTTGTTGATCGCCTGGCGGGAGATGCTGCTGGGGGCCGAGGTGGAAGAAAGTTTTGTGCATATTTCGGCCCTGGCCGATGCCCTGATTGTGGAAAGTTACCGCTGGCTGTACCGGCGCCAGTGCGCCGAGCTGGGCACGCCCACCGACGCCGAGGGCAATGCGGTGCCCCTGCTGATCCTTGGGATGGGCAAGCTGGGCGGCGGCGAGCTCAACTTTTCTTCCGATATCGATCTGATCTTCACCTTTCCCCACAACGGTGTGACCAGGGGCGGACGGCGGGAGCTGGCCAACCAGCAGTTTTTTATTCGCCTGGGGCAGAAGCTGGTCAATGCCCTTAACCAGACCACCATAGACGGCCAGGTATACCGGGTGGACATGCGCCTGCGGCCCTTTGGCGAGTCGGGGCCGCTGGCGGTGAGCTTTACCGCCATGGAAGACTATTACCAGCATCATGGCCGCACCTGGGAGCGCTACGCCATGGTCAAGGCGCGCATTCTCAACGACGAGGGCGAATACACCGCCGAGTTGCGCGCCATGCTCAAGCCCTTTGTGTTTCGCCGCTATATCGACTTCGGGGTGATCGACTCCCTGCGTCAGATGAAGGCCATGATCGCCGCCGAGGTGCGCCGCAAGGGCCTGAGAGACAACATCAAGCTGGGCGCCGGCGGTATTCGTGAGGTGGAGTTTATCGCCCAGGTGTTTCAGCTGATCCGTGGCGGCCGGGAGCCGGCGCTGCAGGTGCGTCATCTGCCCGAGGCGCTGGCGGCGGCCTGCGACTCGGGAGCGCTTGAACCGGAGGTGACCGAGCAGCTGCACGCCAGTTACCGTTTTTTGCGCAAGGTGGAGAACTACCTGCAAGCCTTTGCAGATCAGCAGACCCAGACGCTGCCCCAGGACGAGCTCAACCAGACCCGGCTGGCCTGGCTTACCGGCCATGACGACTGGCACGCCTTTCTGGCCACCCTGCAGGCCGCCATGAGCGGCGTACACCGCCAGTTTGAGCTGCTTATCGGCGACAGCACCGAGGCGGAAGACGAGAGTGTGGCCCAGATCTGGTCCGATATCTGGCAGACCGATTGGGAAGAAGAGGGTGAGCTGGCGGCCTTGCTGGCAGAGCAGGGCATGGCCGACGACAAGGCGGCACGGCTGGCCGGCGCCCTGAATGCCTTCAAGGACGAATGCCCGCGCCGGGCCATGGGCCCTCAGGGGCGGCAGGCGCTGGAAAAACTGATGCCGGTGCTGCTGGAGCGGGTCAGTCAGTCCGATACCCCCGGCATTTTGTTTGCCCGATTGCAGAAGCTGCTGCTGCAAATTGCCACCCGTACCGCTTACCTGCAGCTGCTGGTGGAAAACGCCGGCGCCCTGACCCAGCTGATTCGACTGTGCGAGGCCAGCTCACTGGTGGCCGAGCAGCTGGCGCGTTTTCCCATTCTGCTGGACGAGCTGCTGGTGCCTCAGGTGTTGTACAACCCCATTCCACTGGACGCTTACAAGGACGAGCTGCGCCAGTTCCTGTTGCGGGTGCCTGAAGAGGACGTTGAGCAGCAGATGGAGGCCCTGCGTCAGTTCAAGCAGATTCAGTTGCTGCGCATTGCCGCCGCCGACATCGCCGGCGCACTGCCATTGATGAAAGTGAGCGATCACCTCACCTGGCTGGCGGAAGCCATCGTGGAAGAGGTGGTTAATCAGGCCTGGACTCAGATCAGCGCCCGCCACGGCGTGCCGGCCCAGCTGGCCGACAGTGGTGACAAGGGCTTTGGCGTGGTGGCCTACGGCAAGCTGGGTGGCATCGAGCTGGCCTACAGTTCGGATCTGGATCTGGTATTTGTGCATCAAAGCGGCATGGGCGGCCAGACCAACGGCGACAAGCCCCTGGACAGCCGTCAGTTCTACCTGCGGCTGGCCCAGCGCATTATTCACCTGTTCAGCACCCGCACCGCCAGTGGTGTGCTCTATGAGCTGGACATGCGCCTGCGCCCCAGCGGCAACGCCGGGCTGATGGTGACCCCCCTCGACGCCTACGGCCATTACCTCGAGAAGGATGCCTGGACCTGGGAACACCAGGCCCTGGTGCGCAGTCGCATGATAGTGGGCGAGCCAGCCCTGGCCGAAGAGTTCGCGCGCATTCGCGCCGGCATGCTGGCCAAACCCCGTCATCATGCCGAGCTGGCCGGCGAGGTGGTGGCCATGCGAGAAAAAATGCGCGCCCACCTGATCAAGGCCGGCCCGGGAGAGTTTCACCTCAAGCAATCGGTGGGTGGCCTGGCCGACATCGAGTTTCTGACCCAGTATCTGGTGCTGGCCTACAGTGAGCAGCATGCCGGGCTTACTCGCTGGTCCGACAATATGCGCATTCTGGAAACCGCGGTGGAGGTGGGGCTGCTTGACGAAGACGAGTCCCTGCGCCTGCGCCGGGCCTACTGTGCCATTCGTGACCGGGGCCACCGCCTCAGCCTGTCGGATCAACCCGGTCGGGTTGCCGATACCGAGCTCACCCAGGAGCGGGAGTGGGTGGTGGCAAGCTGGAATAAATGGCTGAAAGGCAGTGAGGTGTGAAGGGGAGGGAAAACACCGCCTGCAGTGCTCCACCCCCCCTCACAGATAACACCTTGCGGCATCAATACCGCGACGGCATGCCTCTTTCGGGCCGCGTCTTGAACCGGCGGTGCAGCCACATGTACTGCTCCGGGGCGCGGCGAATGGCGGCTTCAATCACCCGGTTGCCGGTAATGGCGTCGGTCTCGTCGTCGCCCACCGGGAAGTTATCCAGCGGCGCCTGAATCACCAGTCGGTAACCGTGTTTCTCTCGCAGGGTAAAGCAGGGCAGGGTAACGGTGTTTTTCACCCGCGCCAGGGTGGCGGTGCCGGTGATGGTGGCGGCCTTGTCCACCGCGAAAAAGGGCACAAATACGCTGGCATGGCGGCCATAGTCGTGGTCCGGCGCATACCAGAGCGCATCGCCGGCGCGCAGCGCCTTGAGCATGCCCTTGATGTCGAGCCGGTCTACCAGATACTTGTTGGACCGGCAGCGGCCGTGTACCTGGGCGTATTCCAGCACCGCATGGGTGTTGGGGCGATACACGCCCACGCCGGGGCGATACAGGCCAAACTGGCGGGCGTTGAGTTCCAGGGTGAGAAAGTGCGCCGACAGCAACAGCATGCCTTTGCCTTTTTCCACCGCGGCATCCACGTGCTCGGTGCCGTCCATGGTGGTCAGGGCATGCATGCGCCAGTGGGGCCAGAACCAGGCCATGCCGGTTTCAAAAATGGCGCAGCCCACGTTTTCAAAGTTGGCCTTGAGCAACCGCTCGCGCTCGGCTTTTTCACGTTCCGGCAAGGCCAGCTCCAGGTTGCGCCGCGCCACCTTCACCCGGGACTTGAGCACCGTCATCGACAGTCGCCCCAGCCCCCGACCCAGTGCCATCTGGGCGCGCCAGGGCAGCAGGGTCACCAGCAGCCAGAGCACACTCAGCCCCAGCCAGGCGGGCCAGAAGCGCGGGTGCAGCAGGGCTGCGCGAAAAGGGGGAAGCCGGTGGTCTTGCATGGAACAACGCCAGTTAAGGTGAATGGCCGGATTCTAAATAACTCCGGCGGCAATGACCACCCGTGCGCACTCAAGCCGTTCAGGCTGTGATATTATTCTGCCTTTCCATGTGTCAAAGAGTCGGAACCTATGAAGATCAAGCTGCCGGAATTTGATGGCGCCAGGGTGCTGGTGGTCGGGGATGTGATGCTGGACCGTTACTGGTCGGGCCCAACCGGACGCATCTCCCCCGAGGCCCCGGTGCCTGTGGTCAAGGTTGAACACAATGAGGAACGTCCGGGCGGTGCCGCCAACGTGGCACTGAACGTGGCCGCCCTGGGCGCCGGCGCCCGCCTGCTGGGCCTGACCGGCAACGACGAGGCCGCCAATGCCCTGCAGGAACGCATGCAGGCGGTCGGCGTGGATTGCGATTTCGTGCGCCACGCTACCCACCCCACCATCACCAAACTCAGGGTCATGAGTCGCAACCAGCAATTGCTGCGGCTCGACTTTGAGGACGGTTTTAACGCCGAAGATGCCGCGCCCCTGAGTGATAAGCATGATGCCGCTTTGGGTGAAGCCGGGGTAGTGGTGCTGTCCGACTATGCCAAGGGCGCCCTGGCCCGAGTGCAGGAACTGATTCGGGCCGCCAATCGGGCCGGGGTGCCGGTACTGGTCGATCCAAAAGGCACCGAATTCGAGAAATACCGCGGCGCCACCCTGCTGACCCCCAACATGAGCGAATTTGAGGCCGTGGTGGGCAAGGTGAAAGACGAGCAGGAGCTGGTGGCCCGGGGCCGGGAGCTGATCGCGCGCTTTGAACTGCAGGCGTTGCTGGTGACCCGTTCCGAGCACGGCATGACCCTGATCCGTAAGGATGAAGACGAGCTGCACCTGCCGGCCCGGGCCCACGAGGTGTATGACGTCACCGGCGCCGGCGATACCGTCATCGCCACCCTGGCCACCAGCCTGGCCGCCGGCCTGGTAATGGAAGAAGCCTGCGCCCTGGCCAACGTGGCCGCCGGCATCGTCGTCGGCAAGCTGGGTACCTCCACCGTCTCCGCCATCGAGCTGGCCAATGAGCTCTACGGTGGTCCCGAGTCGGGCATGGGCGTGGTGAGCGAGCAACAATTGAAGTTCGTGGTGGAAGCGGCCCGTCGCCGGGGCGAGAAAATCGTGATGACCAACGGCTGTTTCGACATTCTGCACGCGGGCCATGTGTCTTACCTCAACAATGCCCGCAAGCTGGGTGACCGGCTGATCGTGGCGGTGAACACCGATGAGTCGGTGCGGGCGCTGAAAGGCGAAGGCCGGCCGGTAAATACCGTGGATCGCCGCATGGCGGTGCTGGCGGCGCTAGGGGCGGTGGACTGGGTGGTGCCCTTTGCCGAAGACACGCCCCAGCGGCTGATCGCCGGGGTGCTGCCTGATATTCTGGTCAAGGGCGGCGACTACAAGCCGGAAGACATCGCCGGCTTTGAGGAGGTCACCGCCAACGGCGGCGAGGTGAAAGTGCTCAACTTCGAGGACGGCTGCTCCACCACCGCCATTATCGAGGCCATTCGCACCCGCTGAGGGGCGTTGGCACAAAAACGGGGCCTGTCGGCCCCGTTGTTTATTCCTTCAGGCTGGCTGCCTCCAGCCACAGCTGATCCTGCTGGGTGATCAGCGGCCATACCCGCACCCTGACCCCCTCCTGTTCCAGGCAGCGGCCGTCTTTCAGCGAATAATGATGCTTGTACAGGGGCGAGGCCACGCAGGGCTCGCCCTTGAAGTCGCCCACTATGCCCCGGGCCAGCACCTGGGCACGGCCGATGGGATCCCAGTTGTCGAGGGCGAAAAAGCCGAGTCCGGGCAGGTTGAACAGGGCCAGTTGCCGGCCCGCCACCAGGGCGGCCACGCCGCTGTGCTCGGGAATGTCGCCGACGTGGCAAAGACGAACAAGACTCATGATACCTCCTTGATATCAATGGAATCGGCCGGGCGGATCTGGCCGCGCCTGCGCTCAAAGACAATGCTGTGGTCGGTGTCGTCGGTGTTGACGAAGCTTCTGAACCGCTTGAGTTTTTCCGGATCTTCCAGGGTGGCTTTCCATTCACACCGATAGCTGGCGATCACATGGGCCATGCGCCCCTCCAGCTCGTCGGCGAGGCGCAGGGAGTCGTCGATAATGACCTGGCGCAGGTAGTCCAGGCCGCCTTCCAGGTTCTCCATCCATACCGAGGTGCGCTGCAGCCGGTCGGCGGTGGCCACGTAAAACATCAGCAGCCGGTCGATATAGCGGATCAGGGTGTCGGTATCCAGATCGGTGGCGAACAGATCGGCGTGGCGCGGGCGCATGCCGCCGTTGCCGGCGAAATAGAGGTTCCAGCCCTTGTCGGTGGCGATCACGCCCACGTCCTTGCTCTGGGCCTCGGCGCATTCCCGAGTGCAGCCGGACACCGCGAATTTCAGTTTGTGAGGCGAGCGGAGGCCCTTGTATCTGTGCTCCAGGGCCACCGCCAGATCCAGGGAGTCCTGCACGCCATAGCGGCACCAGCTGGAGCCGACGCAGGACTTGACGGTGCGCAGCGACTTGCCATAGGCGTGGCCGGTTTCAAAGCCGGCGTCGATAAGCTCCTGCCAGATCAGCGGCAGTTGTTCCAGGCGGGCGCCGAACAGGTCGATACGCTGGCCGCCGGTCACCTTGGTGTAGAGGTCGTAGCGTTTGGCCACCCGGCCCAGCACGATCAGTTGATCCGGCGTGATCTCGCCGCCCGGTACTCGTGGCACCACCGAATAGGTGCCGTTCTTTTGCATATTGGCGAGAAAGGTGTCGTTGGTGTCCTGCAGCGGCTGGTGCTCGGGCGACAGCACGTGTTCGTTCCACAGGGAAGCAAAAATAGAGGCCGCCGCCGGTTTGCAGATATCGCAGCCCAGGCCGTTGCCATGCCGGTGCAGCAGCTCGTCGAACTGCCTGATGTTGCCGACCTTGATCAGGTGGAACAGTTCCTGGCGGCTGTAGCCAAAGTGCTCGCACAGCCCCTTGTCGGCGCTGATGCCCTGCTCTTCCAGAGTCTGGTTCACCACCTGGGTGAGCAGCCCGGCACAGCCGCCGCAGCCGGTGCCGGCCTTGGTACAGGCCTTGACCGCCGCCAGGTCGCAGGCGCCGTCCTGCACCGCCGCCATAATGGCGCCCTTGCTCACATTGTGGCAGGAGCAGACGGTGGCGCTGGCCGGCAGGGCCGCCTTGGGAGCGCCACCGGCGGCGTCTTCCGGCACCAGCAGGGCCAGGGGATGGGCCGGCAGCGGCAGGTCGTTGAGGTAGGTCTGCAGCAGGCTGTCGTAGTCACCGTTATCGCCCACCAGCACGGCCCCCAGCAGGCGATCGCCGGCCTCGTTCAGTACCAGCTTTTTATACAGATCCTTGCTGCGGTCCAGCAACAGCACCTCCTGGCTGCCCGGGGTCTGGCCATGGGCATCACCGATGGCGCCCACGTCCACCCCCAACAGCTTGAGTTTGGTGCTCATGTCGGCGCCCTGAAAACGGGCATCACCGCCCAACAACCCGGCGGCCACGGTGCGGGCCATCTGGTAGCCCGGGGCCACCAGGCCAAACAGCTTGCCCTGCCACAGGGCACATTCACCGATGGCATAGATATTCGCATCCGAGGTTTGGCAGCCGTCGTTGATGCACATGCCGCCCCGTTCGCCCAGCACCAGGCCGGCCTCGCGACCCAGGCTGTCCTGGGGCCGAATGCCGGCGCTGAACACCAGCACATCGGCTTCCAGTTGCTCGCCATCGTCGAACTTGAGCCGGTGGCTGGCGCCTTCACCGTCGATAATGCACTGGGTGGCCTTGCTGGTATGCACCGTTAGCCCCAGCCGCTCGATTTTCTCCTTGAGCAGTTCGCCGCCCCGTTCGTCCAGCTGCACCGGCATCAACCGGGGGGCGAATTCCACCACATGGGTTTCCAGGCCGAGCAGGCGCAGGGCATTGGCGGCTTCCAGGCCGAGCAGGCCGCCGCCGATCACCACGCCGGTACGGGCCCCCTGGCAGGCGTCCCGAATGGCGGCCAGATCCTCCAGGGTGCGGTAAACAAAGCAGCGCTCCCGCTCCCGGCCGGGAATGGGGGGCACAAAGGGGGTGGATCCGGTGGCCAGCACCAGGCGGTCGTAGGCCAGCACGGCACCGGTGGTGGTGGTCAGGGTGCGGGCATGCCGGTCGATGGCGGTGACCGCCTCGTTCAGGCGTAGTTCGATGCCGTTGTCGCCATACCACTCGGGACCGGCCATCAGCAGTTCAGCGGGCTCCTTGCCGCCAAAGACCTCGGACAGGTGCACCCTGTCGTAGGCGGGATGTGGCTCGGCGCCGAATACCGTGATCTGGTACTGTTCCCCGGCATTCTGCTCGACCAGCTGTTGCAGCAGGTGATGCCCTACCATGCCGTTACCGATGACAATCAGTGTCTGTTTCATCATTGCTATCCTTAAGCCACCCAGGACTTGCTTGCGGGTTGATGGGGTGGTGGCCTTGGTATGGCCCCTTCCTTGTGCGGCTTGCGCCTGCACAGGGAGCATCAATATTTATGCCAATATTTAACTGTCTGATATATAGATGTTTTTATTTTCGGTTGTGTCTTCTTGCCCGTTTAATGAGCAGCCGCATCCCCAGCGTGAGGCAGGTTTTATGGTCATTTGAAACCGTCAGGCGACGGCGAGGGCCTCCAGGGTGGTGGTGAGTCCGGCGCGAAGCCGAACGACCTCGCCCATGATCATCAATACCGGGCCGCTCGGGGTGAGGCCGGCAGCGGTGGCCGCAAGCCGGCCCAGCTCCGTGGTGGTTATGTGCTGGGCGGCGGTGGTGCCGGATTCAATCAGTGCCACCGGCAGCGAGTCCGGGCAGTCTGCGGCCAGCAGCTGCTGCTGAATGACGGCGGCCTGCTCCAGTCCCATGTAAAACACCAGGGTCTGTCCGGCCTGGGCCAGGGCGGACCAGCCTTTAAATTCACCGCCCTGCTGCAGATGCCCGGTCACCAGGGTGACGGCCCGGGCCACTCCCCTGTGGGTCAGGGGCACCAGGGCCGAGGCGGCGCAGCCCAGGGCGGCGGTAATACCGGGCACCACGCTAAAGGGAATGTGGTGCCGGCGCAGGACGAGCGCCTCTTCGCCGCCACGTCCGAAGATAAAGGGATCGCCGCCCTTGAGCCGCACCACCCGGTTGCCGGCCCGAGCCAGGCGCACCAGCAGGGTGCAGATGTCTTCCTGGCGGGCACTGGCGCGGCCGCAGCGTTTGCCCATTTCAATGCGTTTCACGCCGGTCGGGATCAGCGCCAGTATGTCGGGGCTGACCAGGCTGTCGTAGACCACCACATCGGCCCGCTCGATGGCGCGCAGGGCCTTGAGGGTCAGCAACTCGGGATCGCCGGGGCCGGCGCCCACCAGGGTGACATGAATAGGGGATGTCATGGTTTCCTCCCGGGGCCCGAGGGCCCCTGTAACGATGCCGGACTCAGGCCACCCTGGCCTTTTTATCCAGGGGGCTGACCTTGTTGTGACCTTCATAAAGGAAGCTCAGCACACGTCGGCGCAACTGGTGATAATGGCCGTCGTCGCTGAGCGCCACCCGGTTGCGCGGGCGAGCCAGGCTGATGGGCAGGATCTCGCCGATGGTGGCGGACGGGCCATTGGTCATCATCACGATGCGATCCGACAGCAGCACCGCCTCGTCCACGTCGTGGGTGATCATGATGACGGTATTACCGAGCTCGGCCTGAATCTCCATCAGCGAGTCCTGCAGGTGGGCTCGAGTGAGGGCATCGAGGGCGCCAAAGGGCTCGTCCATCAACAGCACCTTGGGATCCACCGACAGCGCCCGGGCGATGCCGACCCGCTGCTTCATGCCCCCGGAGATTTCGCCGGGCAGCTTGTGGGCGGCGTGCCCCATGTGCACCAGCTCCAGAAAGTGCCGCACCCGCTCCTGGCGCTCCGCCTTGTCCTGGTGGGGAAAGGTGTTGTCCACCGCCAGGGCGATGTTTTGCTCCACCGTCAGCCAGGGCAGCAGGGCGTGGTTCTGAAACACCACCGCCCGCTCCGGGCCGGGGCCGTCCACTTCCCGGCCATCCAGGATCACGCCGCCGCTGCTGGGCTCATGCAGCCCGGCCACCAGGTTGAGCACGGTACTCTTGCCGCAACCGGAATGGCCGATGAGCGACACGAATTCGCCCTTTTTCAGGCGCAGGTTGACGTTTTTCAGCGCCTCGAATTCGCCCTTGTCGGTGCGAAAGCGCATGTCGACACCGCTCAGTTCCAGGTAATGTTTGCTCATGGTTGTGCTCCTTAGCGGTGGTTGCTGTTTTTGTCCCAGGACAGGCGTTGCTGCAGGCCCAGCATCAGGCGGTCCAGCAGGTAGCCGATAAGGCCGATGACCACGACCGCCACCATGATGCGCGCCATGGAGTCGCTGCTGCCGTTCTGGAACTCATCCCACACAAACTTGCCCAGTCCCGGGTTCTGGGCCAGCATTTCGGCGGCGATCAGCACCATCCAGGCCACCCCCAGAGACAGCCGCAGGCCGGTGAAAATCATTGGAATGGCGCTCGGCAGCACGATTTTGCGTACGTGGGTCAGGTTGCCCAGGCGCAGCATTTTGCTGACGTTGTTCAGATCCTGGTCCAGGTTGGCCACGCCCACCGCGGTGTTGATCAGGGTGGGCCACAGGCAGCACAGGGTGACGGTGAACAGCGAGATCAGGAACGACTTGGACAACAGTGGATCCGGGCTCACATAAAGCGCACTCACCACTATGGTCACCAGCGGCAGCCAGGCCAGGGGCGACACCGGCTTGAGCAGCTGTACCAGCGGGTTTATCGCCTGGTGCAGGGTCTTGTTCAGGCCCAGGGCAATGCCCGCCGGAATGGCGATGGCGGTGGCCAGCAGAAAGCCGGCGGCCACCGTTTTCAGGCTGGTCATTATCTGGTCGAAAAAGGTGGGGCGGCCGTTAAAGGTGCGAATGCGCACCTCGGCCTCGGGGTTTTTCGCCAACAGGGCCTGATTGCGATCGTGCTGGCGCTGATAGAACTGTTGCTCCCGATCCCGTTCCCGCTGGTGCTCCTGCACCAGGTTCATCAGCTGCTGGCCGGTCTGCACCGGGCCGGGCAGGGTGCCGAGGGAGGTCTGCACCTGGCCCGCCAGCAGGTGCCACAGCAGCAGGAACACGGTGAGGCCGAGCAGAGGGGTCAGGGCCTTTGACCAGCTTCGAGGCGAGGTCAGCCGTGACCAGTGGGTCAGTGAAATTACGTTGATGCTCATTTTACTCTCCTCGTTGCTTACAGCCGGGTGTCGCCGGTCAGGCCGATGGCGAACTGGTCGATGTAGGCGTTGGGCTTGCGGCCGTCAAAGGTGGCGCCGTCGATAAAGGCGTTGGTGGCTGGGCGAAAACCGTCCCGCTGGTCCAGATCGGGAAAGTCGGCGGCATTCAGCTTGCCCTCGGCGATCAGTGCGCGAGCAGCCTGCACGTAGATGTCGGGGCGATAGATGCGTCTGGCCTGCTCCAGGTACCAGTCATCGCTCTTGGCGTCGGCAATCTGGCCCCAGCGGCGCATTTGGGTCATGAACCAGATGGCATCGCTGTACCAGGGGTAGGTGGCGTTGTGGCGAAAGAACACGTTGAAGTCGGGGGCCGGGCGTACATCGCCGCGCTCGTACTCAAAGGAGCCGGTCATGCTGGCGGCGATCACCTTTTTATCGGCGCCCACATAGTAGGGCTGTGACAGTATCTCCACCGCTTCCGGTCGGTTGGCGTTGTCCCCCTGATCCAGCCAGTGGGCGGCGCGCAGCAGGGCCTTGATCAGCCGCAGGTGGGTGTTGGGGTTGGCATCGGCCCAGGCCTGGCTGACGCCGAATACCTTTTCCGGGTTGTGGGGCCAGATGTCGTGGTTGGTGATCACCGGCACCCCGATCTGCTTCAGCACCGCCTGTTGGTTCCAGGGTTCGCCCACGCTGTAGCCGGCGATGGTGCCGGCTTCCAGGGTGGCCGGCATCTGGGGCGGCGGGGTGACCGAGAGCAGTACCTCGGCCTGGCGTTGACCACTGTTGTCGCCCTGATGAGGGGCGTAGTAGCCGGGATGAATGCCGCCGGCGGCCAGCCAGTAACGCAGTTCGTAGTTGTGGCTGGACACCGGAAACACCATGCCCAGGTTCAGGCTTTTGCCATCCTGCTGATATTGCTCCAGTACCGGCCTGAGCGCGGAGGCGGAAATGGGGTGCAGCGGCTTGCCGGCGGCATCATGTTCGAGGTGCGGCTTCATGGTTGACCACACCTGGTTGGCCACGGTAATGGCATTGCCGTTCAGATCCATGCTGAAGGCGGTGATGATGTCGGCCTGGGTACCGATGCCGAGGGAGGCTCCGATGGGCTGGCCGGCCAGCATGTGGGCGCCATCCAGTTCGCCGGAAATGACCCTGTCCAGCAGCACCTTCCAGTTGGCCTGGGCTTCCAGGGTGACATAGAGCCCTTCATCCTCAAAAAAGCCCTTCTCGTAGGCGATGGCCAGGGGGGCCATGTCGGTGAGCTTGATAAAGCCCAGGGTCAGCTCGTCCTTTTCCGCCGGTCCGGGCCCGTCCTGGGCCGCGAGGGGGGCGGCCAGGCTCAGGGCGAGGGTGCAGGCCGTCGCTGTGGTTTGCCATAACGTCATGATGATACTCCCTGTGAGGTTGGTTCCTTGGCCGGAAAAATCGGTGACTACAGATTAAGTATCAAGATATGTGCCAATTTTAAGTTAATGATTTTTATATGTTTTTATTTTCATTGCCAACAAGGGGCGCCTGTTTGCGGGCAGGCGTTTCACCACAATGATGCAGAGGTTTCCACTCGGTGCCGGGCGCAAAAAAAACTCCCATGCAAGCATGGGAGTCGCCAAACGGGCAGGAGTGGAGGAAACGCCCCGGGCAGACCGGAGTTAATGGAACCTGGGGATCAGGTGCTGGTCTCCCGCGTTTGGGACCGGCACGCGACCAGAATCTGTTTCAGCTCCGGCACACAGGAGCCGCAGCGGGTGCCGCATTTGAGCTGTTGCTGCAGTTGCGCCAGCGTTGTGAGGTCGTGCTGCTCTATGGTGCGCTGGATTTGTGCCTCGCTGACGCTCCAGCAGCTGCACACCAGCCGGCTGTTGCCGGCCAGGGCCAGACCCAGCCGGGTAAGTAACAAACTGGGTTGCAGGGGGGCATCCAGCAGCGCGGCCAGCGGCTCTGCATCGATGTGCCAGGGTGACAACCCCTGCAGCAGCAGGGCATTGACCTTGCCTGCCGTCAGTCGAATCAGCAGCCGGCCCTGGGGCAGGGGCCAGTCCAGCCAGCTGTCGGTGACGGTCAGCCCGGCCCGCAGCTCCTCGGCGGAGCCCTCGAGTCCGGCCAGGCTCCAGCATTCGCCCCGGCTCAGCGGCCGCCGGCTCCACCAGGCCGGCAGCGAGGCCGGGGCCTCGCTGGCAATCCAGCTGGCCTGCCAGCCGGGCCTGACCGGGCTGGCCTGCACCTGGCTTTGCTTGAAGGCGGGCTGGCCGGACAGGGCACAGCCCCGGGCTTCGGTCAGATCGTTGACCCGGCCACCGGCACTGAACTCTCCGCTCCAGTGCATGGGCACAAACACCTGTTCGCGGGCCATGTCATCGTCGGCCACCGGGCGCACCAGTATGCTGGCTCGCGCGTTGCTGAGGGCCAGCAGATCATTCTGGCCCAGTCCGAGGCGGGCCAGGGTGTCGGGGTGCAGGTGGGCCCGAGGCTCGGTGGCCGCCGCCATCAGCCGTGCCACATGGCCGGTGCGGCTCATGGTGTGCCACTGATCCCGCAGCCGGCCGGTATTGAGCAGTAACGCCCGGGTGCCGGGGCCGGCCTGCGGCGCCGCCGTCCGCAGCCGCGCCCGGCCATCGGCGGTGGCAAAGCGGCCATCGGCAAACAGCCGGACCGGGCCGCCGTGCTGACCCGCCAGGGGCCAGCTCAACGGGCGCAGGGCGTCGTAGTCGGCATCGCTCAGGGTGCCGAGCGCCCCCAGGTTGAACAGCCGCTCGCCCCGGTTTTCAAAACCGGAAAGGGCGGCGTGTTCACGAAAAATGGCGGCGGGGGAGTCAAAGTCAAAGGCACCGGTAAAGCCCATGGCGCGTGCCACCCGGCACAGGGCCCACCAGTCCGGTTTGGCGGCACCCGGAGCCGCGCGAAAGGGGCGCTGGCGGGAGATGATGCGTGTCGAGTTGGTGACGGTGCCGTCCTTTTCGCCCCAGCCGGCGGCGGGCAGCAGCACGTCGGCCAGCCGGGCGGTGTCGGTGGCGGGGCTGATGTCGGAGACGATCAGCAGCTCGCAGCGGGCCAGGGCACGACGGGCCCGGGCACTGTCGGGCAGCGACACCGCCGGGTTGGTGCCCATCACCCACAACGCCTTGATTTCACCCCGCTCCAGCGCCGCCATCATGTCCATGGCCTTGTGCCCGGGCCCCTGGGCCAGGCGCTCGGTACCCCAGAAGCGGGCTACCCTGTCCCGGTTGGCGGGGGCAAAGTCCATGTGGGCCGCCAGCTGGTTGGCCAGTCCCCCCACCTCGCGTCCGCCCATGGCGTTGGGCTGGCCGGTCAGTGAAAAGGGCGCCGCGCCCGGCTTGCCGATACGGCCGGTGAGCAGGTGGCAATTGATGATGGCGCCGGCGTTGTGGGTGCCCTGGAGCGACTGATTGATGCCCATGCAGAACAGGGTCAGGGTTTGGGGGTGGGCCTGGAACAGGCGATAGAAATGCAGCAGCCGTTCCAGGCTCAGGCCGGTGGTGTCGGCTACTTGCTCGGGGGCGAACTCGGGCGCGGACAGCTGTTGCCGCAGTTCGTCCAGGCCCGCCACATGCCGAGTGACGAAATCCCGATCGATGGCCCCCTGCTCGAGCAGATAGCGGGCCAGGCCGTTGAACAACGCCAGATCCGAGCCCGGGGTGATGGCCAGGTGCAGATCCGCCTGACGGGCGGTGGCGGTGGCCCTGGGGTCGATCACGATCCATTGCTGGCGCGGCTTGGCGGCCCGGGCGGCTTCCAGCCGGCGAAACAGGACCGGATGGGTCCATGCGGTATTGGCGCCGGCGATCACCACCAGCTCGGCCTCGTCGATGTCGTCGTAGCAGGCGGGCACCGCATCCTCGCCAAAGGCGTACTGGTGGGCGGCGACGGCGGACGACATGCACAGCCGGGAGTTGGTGTCGATATTGGCCGAGCCGATAAAGCCCTTCATCAGCTTGTTGGCCACATAGTAGTCTTCGGTCAGCATCTGGCCCGAGCCGTAAAAGGCCACCGCCTCTGGGCCGTGCTGCTCGATAATGTCGTTCAGGCGCAGGGCGATGTGCTCGATCGCCGCCGGCCAGTCCACTTCCTTTCCCTTGAGCCTGGGGTAGAGCAGGCGACTGGGCAGGCGCTGGCTTTCCGTCAGTGCCGTGCCCTTCACACAGAGGGCACCCCGGTTGGCGGGATGACGTTTATCGCCCTGTACGGCGCCTTGCTGGTCGACCCGTATGCCGCAGCCAACGCCGCAATAGGGACAGGTGGTCTCAGTGAAAGCTGTCATCGTGGCCCTGCAAAACATAAAAAGATGGTTCATCTCATCAGCAAGGGCCGTGCCATTTTTATAAATGTTTACTTATCAATTGTTTATGTTTCTACGCAAAAGACGTGCTGCACCAATACAAGGCAGGCGCCCGGCGTGGTGCAGCGGCTCAGGGCGCCATGGAGCCGGTCCAGGTGCGTATAAAACCCTGCTTGTCGAGGGGATCCAGTGCCGGCAGCAGTGCCGGGGTGAGGGGAATGGGGGTGACCGGTCCCTCGGGGCGCACGGTCAGCCCGGCTTCGGGGGTAAACAGCGGCAGCAGGCCACCGTCGGCCAGCGCCGCCTGGCCGACGGGGGACAGCATAAAGTCGAGCAGCTCGCCCGCCAGTTGTGGCTGCCGGGCATAGCGGGAAATCAGCGCCAGGCGCATCAACAGCAGGCTGTAGTCCCGGGGAGCCACCGCCGCCAGCTGGGGATGGTTGTCGACGGCGGCGGCCACATAAGAGCCCAGCAGGTTATAGCCCAGCACGGCCCGGCCTTCGGCCAGCTCGGTGAGCATTTGGTTGCTGCTTTCACTCAGGCGTACCGACAGGCCGCCAAAGGCTTCCAGCAGCCGGCCGTAGCTTTCCCCCTGCTGGCTGTCCTGGGTGGCCAGCAAATAGCCCACGCCGCTCTGGGTGATGTCATAGGCGCGAATACGGCCCTGAAAACGCGCGGGATCCCGGCGCAGCAGGGCCAGCAGCTCCTGGCGGCTGCGGGGCAGGGCATGAGGGCCCAGCAGATCGCGGTTGAATACCATGACCACCGGCTCCACGGTCAGGGCGAACAGCTCATGCCGCCAGTGCACGCCGGCGGGCAGGGCATCGGTGCGGTCGGAGTGCCAGGGCCGAGCATGGCCGTCGTTGACCAGTTTAAGCTGCAGATCCATGGCCGAGCTCAGCAACAGATCGGCCGGTGAGTCCCTGCCTTCTTCCAGAAAGCGCTGATACAGCTGCTGGGAATTGAAGTCCACAAAGACAATGGCCACGTCGGGCCGGCGACGCTGAAAGGCCTGCAGCAGGGGCGCCATGTGCTGGTAGTCGGTGGCGCTATAGAGCACCAGTTGCGTTTGCTCCACCCCGGTGGCGGGCAGCCGTATGCTTTGTTCCGCCCACGCCGTCGGCAGCAGGCATAACAGCAGCAGGATCAGCCAGTTCACAGCCAGGCCTCCGTGCCAAAACGAATTTCCACCGTCAGGCCGTGAGGGTGGTTATCGGTGAGGCGAATGCGGGCATGATGGTGCTCGGCCACGTCCCGGGCGATGGCCATGCCCAGGCCGCTGCCGTGATGGCGGCTGGCGGTGCCTCGGTAAAAACGTTCAAACACCCTTTCTTTCTCCTGGTCGGCAATGCCCGGGCCCGAATCCCGAATGCAAATGCAGCCGTCGGCACCCACGGCGATCTCCACCAGGCCGTCGGCCGGACTGTGGGCCACGGCGTTTTCGATCAGGTTGTTGAGCATCTGGGTCAGGGCAAAGGCGTCGCCGCGCAGTTGCCGCTCCGCCGGCGCCGGCACAAAGGCCAGTTCCACGCCCCGATGCAGGGCCTGGACCGCCAGCTCCATGCACACCTGCCGTACCAGGGCGTTGAGCGCCACCGGCTCCGGCTCGCGGCTGTGAAAGCGGTGATCGAGCAGCGCCTGATTGAGCAGGTGACGCACCGTTAAAGACAGCTGATCGCATTGCTCCACCAGTTGCGCCAGCAGTCGTTGCCGACGGCCGTTATCGGCCTCGTCTCGCGCGTTTTCGCACAGGGCCCGCAGGGTGGCCAGGGGCGTGCGCAGCTGATGGGCGGCCACCGAGGTATAGGACTCCACCCGTTCCAGCAGGGCTTGCTGGCGGGCGATAAAGTCGTTGATGGTGTCGAGCAGGGGCAGGGTTTCTTTCGGCACCGGCAGCGCCAGGGGGGTCAGATCCCGGGGCGAGCGCCGGGACAGGGCGCGGGCCAGCTGCCGAAACGGACTAAAGGCGTAATAGATGCCCAGCCACAGCAGACCCAGGGCCACCGCCAGTACCGCCAGCATCAGCTCCAGGGCCGGATGCAGCATGGCCTCGGCCATGGCGTCCCGGGCCAGCCGGGTCTGGGCCAGCTCGATCACGATTTCGTCCTGGGGCAGGCGCTCGGTGTTGAGTCGCACCAGCCGGGCCACACGAATGGCCTCATCCTGATACGTGAGGTTGAAAAAATCCGGCCTGGCTTGCGTCAGGGCTTGCTCCTCCGGGGCGCGGGGCGGCGGGGCGGGCAGGTCCGGGTAGCCGGTCAGTACCTCGCCGTTGACGCTGATGCGGTAAAACACCCTGTCCTGCGGGGCCTGGGCCAGGGTGGCAAAGGCCGCCACCGGCAGATCCACGGCAAAGCCCTGGCCGGTGTGGCGCACCGACTGGCCCAGTTGCAGTATGGCGCTGTTCAGCATCATGTCGTAACTGCGATCGGCGGTGCGGCGGGCATAATTGTGCATCAGCGCCAGTGCCAGCAGTGCCAGTACCGTCAGCACCACGCCGCTCAGCACCAGCAGCCGGCGGCGCAGGGCCGGGTGGTGCACGTCGTCCGTCGGGGTCATGGCTGGCTGTTTTCCGTCTGCACATGGGCGACATAACCCAGGCCGCGCAGGGTCTGAATGCGCACCGAACTGCCCGCCAGTTTCTTGCGCAGCCGGGCCACATAGAGCTCAATGGCGTTGGCCGAAGGGGTTTCGTCGGCATTGAACAGCCGGTCGGTGAGCTCTTCCTTGCTCATGACCCGTTCCAGCCCTGAGAGAAAGATCTCCAGCAGGCGGAACTCCCGGTTCACCAGTCCGCAGGGCTCGCCCGCAATGGTGACCGTCTTGGCGGTGCGGTTGAACACCAGGTTGCCGTGCTCGCTCACGTCCGAGGCATAACCCTGGCGGCGGCGCAGCAGGGCCCGCACCCGGGCTTCCAGCTCGCCAAAGTCAAAGGGCTTGGCCAGGTAGTCGTCGGCGCCGGAATCCAGCAGCTTGATGCGATCGTTGATGCCGTCCCGGGCTGTCAGGATCAGCACCGGCGTGGTGTTCTTGCGCTGGCGCAGCTCCGTCAGCAGGGCGTCGCCGTCCAGGCCCGGCAGGTTGAGATCGAGAATGATCAGGTCCACCTGTTGGTGGCGCAACCAGTCGGCGGCCTGGCGGCCATTGTCAATCAGATCGGTGCCGTGGCCCAGCTTCTGCAGCCGCTCGGCAATGGCCTCGCCCAGCACGGTGGTATCTTCGATCACGAGAATGCGCATTTATTGTGGCCCCTTCCTTGCTCATGACAGCCTGGTGACAGCTTTGGGCAGTAGCATAGGCAAATGTAAAGCCCTTGTTAACAACCTTCGGTTTGGCGACAAGCGGCTGGCTTCACCTGGCCGAGAGTGTGCCATGGAACCCCAAACAAGGAGAACTGTTATGAAGCTGCATTCCCTGACCAAAGCCCTGCTGGGCGCCGGCCTGCTGATGATGACGGGTACCGCCAGTGCCGAATTTACCCTCGACAAGCCGGAGTGCATTGCGCCGGCCAAGCCGGGCGGTGGTTTTGACCTGACCTGCCGCATTCTGACCAACGGCCTGGACAAGTCCGGCCTGCTCAATGAGCCGATGCGAGTGACCTTTATGCCCGGTGGCGTGGGCGCCGTGGCCTACACCCACATGAACAGCAACCGCCGTGAAGACAACAACGCCGTGGTGGCGTTCAGCTCCGGCTCTTCCCTCAACCTGGCCCTGAGCAAGTTCGGCCGGGATCTGGACGTGGATGACGCCCGCTGGGTGGGCTCCATCGGCACCGACTATGGCGCCATTATCGTCAAGGCCGACGCGCCCTGGCAAAGCCTGGAGGAGCTGGCGGCGGATCTCAAGGCCAACCCGAACAAGTTGGTGTTTGGCGCCGGCGGCACCGTGGGCAGTCAGGACTGGATGAAGGCGGCCTTCCTGTATCGCAGCCTGGGGTTGGATCCGCGCGCCATGCGCTATGTGGCCTATGAGGGCGGCGGCGACGCCATGGCGGCGGTGCTGGGCAACCACATTCAGGTGTATCCGGGGGATGTGTCCGAGATCAAGGGCCAGCTGGACGCCGGCATAGTGCGGGTGCTGGCGGTGATGGCGCCGGAGCGGCTGGAGGGCGACTTTGCCGGCATTCCCACCGCCACCGAGCAGGGTTTCGACATGGAATGGCCCATCATGCGCGGCTTCTACATGGCACCCGATGCCTCCGACGAGGCTTACGGCTACTGGGTGCAGCAGTTCAACGAACTCTATCAGAACGATGCCTTTGCCCAGGTGCGCGACCATCAGGGGCTGTTCCCGCTGTCCATGTCCGGTGCCGAGTATGAAGCCTATGTGAAGGCGGAAATCGAGAAGTTTCAGAACCTGTCCCGAGAAATGGGACTGCTCAGATAAGGAGTGGCGTCATGGCGGATCGTTGTTTTTCGCTGGCGCTGATGGTGCTGGCGGTGGCCCTGGGGGCCGCCGCCTGGCAACTGGACGTGCCTTTTCAGTATGAGCCGGTAGGGCCCAAGGCCATACCGCTGATTTTGGCGGTGTTGCTGCTGGGCACCGCGCTGTGGCTGGCTATTCGGCCCGACCGGCTGAAAGAGGCCTATGGCCGCAGCCTGTTTGTTCGCCACGTGGTGGTGGTGCTGTGCCTGCTGGTCTATGCCTGGAGCTTTGAGTTGCTGGGGTTTGTGCTGTCCACCTGGCTGGTCGGCACCCTGTTTGCCCGCCTGTTCGGGCTGGACTGGGGCCGGGCCCTGGTTTACTCCGCGGCACTGGGCGGCGTGGGGCACCTGGTGATGAGCGGGTTGCTGGAGCTGAATGTGCCGGTGGGCACGGTGTTTGGAGGTTAATGTCATGGATGTGTTGTCTACCCTGGCCAGCGGCTTTGCCGTGGCCCTGACGCCCATGAATCTGGGGCTGGTGCTGGCCGGCTGCTTTTTCGGCACCCTGATGGGGGCGCTGCCGGGCATCGGGCCCATCAACGGCATCGCCATTCTGCTGCCGCTGGCTTATTCCATGGGCCTGGAGCCGGCGTCGGCCATTATTCTGCTGGCGGGGGTCTATTACGGCGCCGAGTACGGCGGTCGTATTTCCAGTATTCTGCTGAACGTGCCCGGGGATGCCGGCGCCATCATGACCACCCTGGACGGTCATCCCATGGCCAAGCGGGGCGAGGGTGGCCGGGCGCTGGCGCTGTCGGCGGTGTCGTCCTTTGCCGGCTCCATGGGGGCGTTGATCCTGCTGGTGATCTTTACCCCGCTGCTGACCCGGCTGGCGGTCACCTTTGGCCCGGCGGAGTTCGTGGCGCTGATGGTATTTGCGCTGTGCTGCCTGGCGTCCATGGTGGGCTCGCGTCCGGTAAAAACCGTGATCGGCGCCCTTATCGGCCTGGCCATGGCCACGGTCGGGGTCGACTCCGGCACCGGCGTGTTGCGCTTTACCTTTGGCCTGACCAGTCTGTTTGACGGCATCGACTTTCTGGTGGTGGTGATCGGCATGTTCGCCATCAGCGAAATTCTGCTGCTGGTGGAGCATCACTACGGCGGCGGTGGCCGGCTGGAAAAGGTCAGCAAGTCCTTCGTCAAGGCGGCGGATCTGGTGCAGGTGCGCTGGACCGTGCTGCGCTCGACCCTGGTGGGCTTTGTGATCGGCGTGCTGCCCGGTACCGGTGCTTCCGTGGCCAGCGCCGTGGCCTACGGCACCGAAAAGCGCATGGCCGGCGAGAACAACGAGTTTGGTAACGGCGATGTGCGCGGCCTGGCGGCGCCTGAGGCGGCCAACAACTCGGCGGCGGTGGGCTCCATGGTGCCCATGCTGACCCTGGGGATCCCCGGATCCGGCACCACCGCCATTCTGTTGGGCGCCCTGCTGCTGTTTGATGTGACCCCGGGTCCGTTGCTGTTCAGCCAGAAGCCGGACATTGCCTGGGGTCTGATCGCCTCCATGTTCGTGGGTAACATTGCGCTGCTGGTGATGAACCTGCCCCTGGTCGGTATCTTTGTGCGCATGCTGAGCGTGCGTCAGGCCTACCTGGTGCCGGTGATCGTGATGCTGACCTTTGTGGGCATCTACTCCATTCACGGCGCCAGCTTTGATCTGTTCTTTATGATACTGCTGGGTGTGTTTGGTTTCCTGCTGCGCAAGCTGGGCTTCTCCCTGGCGCCGGTGATCCTTGGCCTGGTGCTGGGTGAGGTGCTGGAAGACAACCTGCGCCGGGCGCTGTCCATCAGTGCCGGTGACTGGGGCATACTGTTCAACAACGGCGTGACCCTGACCCTGTGGACCCTGAGTGCCATGGTACTGGTGCTGCCGCTGGTGATGAAACGTCGCCGCGCACTGCGCCAAAAGCAGGCGGCTGCCGAAGCATGATGAGCTGGCTGCGTACCGGTGCGCTGGGCGCGGCAGGAGGCGGGCTGGCCCACTGGGCCGGCTTTCCTTCCGACTGGCTGCTGGGCTCCATGCTGGCGGTCACGGTGGCCGTGTTGCTCGGCGTCAGGGTCGCGCTGCCCCGCCGGCTGATGCCGCCAATACAGGCCTGTCTGGGCGTGGCCGTAGGGCTGCGGCTGGACTTGCATCTGCCCGGCCCCGCCTCGCTGTTGGTCAGCGTGGCGGGGCTTTTGCTGTGTCTGGCCACCCAGATGCCCCTCGGCCAATACCTGCTGCACCGGCTCGGCTGGTCCCGGCAGGAGGCGGCCATGGGCGCATCCCCGGGGGCGTTGTCGGTGATGGCGGCCCTGGCCACGCAGCTGGACAATCCCATTCGCGTCATCCTGTCACAAACGGTGCGGGTCATTGCCCTGGTGGCCACGGTCAGCACCGCCATGGTGCTGGAATGGGTGCCGCTGGCGGCCACGCCCGCCAGCCAGACCCTGTCGGCCGTTGCCAGCCTGGCGCTGGTGATACTGGCCTGGGGAAGTGGCGAACTGCTGGCCCGGTTCAGAGTGCCCGCCAGCCATATCCTCTCCGGCGTGTTCGTTGCCGGTGCCTGCGCCGCCTGGCTGGGTGAGCCGGCGCTGCCGGTGGACGGACTGATCCCGGTGAGCATGGTGTTGTTGGGGGCCCTGGTGGGCAGCCGGCTTCGGCCGCTGCCGGCGCGGGAAATGGCCGCCCTGTTGGCAGCGGGGCTGCTGGTGAGCCTGTCGAGCTCGCTGGTGTCGCTGCTGTGGGCGGGGCTGGTCGGCTGGTGGCTGGGGCTGCCGGTGTTTCAGGTGTGGCTGGCTTATGCCCCGGGGGCGGTGGAAGCCATGATCTACCTGGCCCTGGTCACCGGGCTGGAGCCGTCATGGGTGATCTTTCATCATGTGCTGCGCATTGTGTTGCTGGGCATGATGGCCGGCTGGCTGATGCGCCGGGCCGGCGTTGATGCTCCCAACACGAAAACGGGCTAGGGTGATCAGTTGATCCTGAACAGCTCGACCTCAAAGATCAGCACGGATCCCGGCGGGATGCTGCCCACGGCGCGGTTGCCGTAAGCCAGCCTGGCGGGAATGAAGAAGCGGGTCTTTTCGCCCTCCACCATCAGTTGCAGGCCCTCGGTCCAGCCCTTGATCACCTGGTTGAGGCCAAACTGTATGGTCTCGCCCCGCTCCACCGAGCTGTCGAACACGCTGCCGTCGAGCAGGGTGCCATGGTAGTGCACGGTGACCTTGTCGCTGGCCTTGGGGTGTACCGTGCCGGTACCTGCTTTCAGTACCTGATACTGCAGGCCGGACTCGGTGGTTTGCACCCCTTCCTTTTGCTGGTTGTCGGCCAGAAAGGCGTCGCCGGCCCGAATGTTCTCGGCCGCCGCCTGCTTGTTGCCCTGAGAGCGATAGATAAACAGCACCACCAGTGCCACCAGGGCGAGGCCCAGAATAATTTTAAACACGCGAATTCCTTAGTTTGTCCCGGTAACTACCAGGGAAGGCAGATGCCTTCCCCGGGTCTTACGTTTTTACATCTTGCGCTTTACATCCAACGTTACCGCTGCAGGCCGTTATTGATGTCGATCAGATCCTGCTCGGTCAGGTTGCCGGCGGCCTGTTTGAGCTGCAGCTGGCTGACGATGTAGTTGTAGCGGGCCGATGACAGCTGCTGGCGGGCATCGTACAGCTGCTGAGTGGCGTTGAGCACGTCGACGATGGTGCGGGTGCCCACCTCATAGCCGGCTTCGGTGGCACTGAGGGCGCTCTCCGCGGAAATGACCAGCTGCTCAAAGGCACGGATGGAGCCAAGGGCTGCGGTCACGTCGTTATAGGAGGAATAGACGCTGCTCTGCACCGAGCGAAAGCTTTTTTCCAGCACTTCACTGGCCGCCACATAGTTGTACTGGGCCTGGCTCACTTGCGAGCTGGTGGCGCCACCGGAATAGAGCGGCAGGTTAAAGCTGACGCCCAGGGTGCCTTCACTCAGGGTATTGTCGCGAGCGTTATTGCTGTCGGTGGAGGTGCCACTGAAATCGGTACGACGGCTGTTGAGGCCGGCATTCAGATCCAGGGTGGGGTGGTGGCCGGCCCGGGCCAGATCGATCTGCTCGTTGGCAATGTCCTTGGC
The DNA here is from genome assembly GCF_011319775.1 of Oceanimonas sp. MB9. Classification (NCBI taxonomy): domain Bacteria; kingdom Pseudomonadati; phylum Pseudomonadota; class Gammaproteobacteria; order Aeromonadales; family Aeromonadaceae; genus Oceanimonas; species Oceanimonas sp. MB9. The sequence continues at coordinate 137,265 of NZ_VFBE01000005.1, forward strand.
GATGCGCTGGCCGTGCAGCTCCAGGTTCTGCTCCAGGGCGATCTCCAGCCAGCCATCGGCACGAATGACCGGTGCCTGCGGGCTGAAGCTGTCGGTATTGAGTGGCGCCAGCTGGTCGTAGTGCATGCCGGTGAGTTCGCGCAGGGCTTCCTTGCTGTTGTCGAGGGCGTTGCGGGCCAGAATTTCGTCCGCCAGTGCCTGGTCGAACTGGGCCTGGGCCTCGTGCACATCGGTCATGGCGCTCAGGCCCACCTCAAAGCGCTGTTTGGTCTGTTCCAGCTGGCGGCTGACCGCCTCCTTGTTGGCCTGCACAAAGCTCAGGGCATCTTCGGCGTTGAGCACGTTGAAATAGGCCTGGGTGGCGCGCACGATCAATGCCTGCTGTTCCTGCTTGTAACTGACTTCGCTCTGGGCGGCCTGTTTTTCGGTGATGTCGAGGCTGACCCAGCTCGATCTGCGATACAGCGCCTGGCTCAGGTTGACGCCGGCATTGGTGACAGTGGAATCGGTCTGATTGCTCTGGGTGTAGTTGGCGCCGGCGCTCAGATCCACCTGGGGCAGCAGGGGCGCGCGGGACTCGTTGATTTTCTCAAAGGCGGCGTCGCGACGCGCCTTGGCTTCGCGTACCTGAGGGTCGTTTTGCGTGGCCTGTTGGTAGATTTCCAGCAGGTTTTCGGCCTGCGCCTGGCCCGCCGTGCACAGCAGTACCAGGGTCGACAACAGTGTTTTTTTCATGCGTTGGCCTTGTTAACGGATGGAGCCATGATCACCCTGCTCATGCAGGCAGTCGGTTTTCGTCTGTTCAGTATAACGGTAACATGGGCGGGCCATGCCGGCAGCGGCACGGCAAATGCGTTGGCATGGGTGGCCCTAAAGCCCATGACGAACAAGAATGAACGTTCATTCATTGGCGGCGTTTCAGTCTAAATTTTGCCGCCGGAATGTCAAGCGGGGAGCGCACATGAGCAAGCACAATGATGCCCGTTTTGGGCGCCAGGACATGCAGGTTGTGGCCGAGGAAACCGGCTATAAAGGATTTTTTCGCTTGCTGAGAGTGCGCCTGCGGCACCGGCTGTTTGGTGGCGGCTGGGGCCCTGAGCTGACGCGGGAGCTGTTTGACCGAGGCCATGCGGCGGCGGTGCTGCCCTATGATCCGGTGCGTGATGAGGTGGTGCTGGTGGAGCAGTTCAGAGTGGGAGCCATTCATCATCAGGACAGCCCCTGGCTGCTGGAGATTGTGGCGGGCATCGTCGAGCCCGGCGAATCGGAAGAAGCCGTGGTGCGCCGGGAAGCGGAAGAAGAAGCCGGACTGACGCTTGGGCGGCTGACCCGGGCGCTGGGGTATTTCTCCAGCCCGGGGGGCTGCAGCGAGCGTATTACCGTGTTTGTGGGCGAGGTGGATGCCGCCCAGGCCGCCACCCACGCCGGCCTGGCCGACGAAGGGGAAGACATTCGCGTGCACCGGCTGCCAAGGGAGCAGGCGATGCAATGGCTGGAGGATGGTAGAATAGATAACGCCGCCAGCGTGATTGCCCTGCAGTGGCTGGCATTGAATCGTGAGTCCGGGCTCTGGAAATAGCCTGGCCCACACAAGACGAGGAGACGAACTTGGTTTTCACTACCGCCCGCAAGCATGTGCCGGATCTGAGAGGATTGCAGCGCACCTGCGACACCAACTACATGGCCCTGATGCGCCTGCTGCCCAACGAGGCGCAGGTGGGGGAGAGCCTGTCGGTGGGCATCAGCGAGCGGGTGCTGTTTGTGTTGCGGGTGCTGGAAACGGCCCCCTACACCTGGCATGTGTCCATTGAGCAGTGCACCCCGGGATTGCCGGTATTCATGCGCATGAAGGTGCGGGTGCGGCTCTACCATGACGTCAGAATGGCCGAAGTGTGTGCCAGTCAGCAGATTTCCACCCTGCAGCCAAGTTATGATTATCCCAATAAAAACATGCACCACCGCAACGAAAAGGAACAGGTAAACTTCTTTCTCGCCGAATGGCTGAGATGTTGCCTGCAACACGGATTCAGTACCATCAAACAGCTTTGAGCGAGGCAATGACCCTTTCCACGGTTCCCCTTGATACCCATTCCCGGAATGGTGTGGCCGAACTTTCCCAGATTACCGATACCCACCTGTTTGCCGACCGGGAGGGAGAATTGCTGGGCGTGGCCACCTGGCACAGTTGCCGGGCGGTGGTGAATGCCATGAAGGAAGAGCTGGCCGGCTGCGACGCCATTCTGGCCACCGGTGATCTGTCCCAGGATCAAAGTGCCGAGTCATATCGTCACTTCGTGGCCATGATGAGTGAGCTGACCCCGCCGGTGTTCTGGTTGCCCGGCAATCACGACGAGGCGCCGGTGATGCAGGCGGAGCTGGATGCCGCCGGCGTCAGCCAGGCCAACCATTTGCTGGGAGAGCACTGGCAGGTGTTGTTGCTCGACTCCCAGGCTCAGGGAGAAACCTGTGGCCGGCTGAGCGAGGCCCAGCTGACGCTGCTGGATACGGCCCTGGAGCACTATCCGCAGCATCACCTGCTGCTGGCGGTGCATCATCAGGCGGTGCCGGTGGGCTGCGCCTGGCTGGATCAGCACAACCTGCGCAACGCCGAGCAACTGCAGGTCAGACTGGCCCGTCACCAGGCCAACAGCGTGGTACTGTGCGGCCATGTACACCAGGGCTTTGATCAGGTATTTGATGGCATTCGCTACCTGGCCAGCCCCTCTACCTGCATTCAGTTCAAGCCGCTGTCTGACGATTTTGCCCTGGACTATATGGCCCCGGGCTGGCGCCAGCTGTCGCTTTATCCTGACGGCCGGCTCAGCACGCGAGTATGGCGGCTGCCACCCAATGCCTTTGTGCCCGACTTCAGCGCCAGGGGGTATTGACCATGGCGACCCTGCTTTATCTGCACGGCTTCAACTCGTCGCCCAATTCCATCAAGGCCCGGCTGATGCGGGAGCACCTGCAGCAGCACAGGCCCGATATCGAGCTGATCTGCCCGCAACTGGCGGCCACCCCGGCGGCGGCCTGGGAACAGATTGCGTCCATTTGTGACCAACAGAGTGTTCCTTTCGGTGTGGTGGGCTCGTCCCTGGGCGGCTTCTGGGCCACCCGAGTGGCGGAGCAGTATGGCGTGCGCGCCGTGGTGGTGAACCCGGCGGTGAACCCTCATGTATTACTGGCCGATTGGCTGGGCGAGCAGGTGAATCCCTACACCCACGAGCGCTACACATTGACCGAGCGGCATATGGCCGAGCTGGCCGAGCTCAGGGTCAATGCCCCCACCTGCCTGGACCGCATCTGGCTGCTGCAACAGCAGGGGGACGAGGTGCTCGACTACCGGGAAGCCCTCGATTACTACCACTTCGCCAGAACCTGCATTCAGAAAGGCGGCGACCACGCCTTTATCGGCTTTGAGCACTACTGCGCCCAGATCATCCGCTTCCTGCAGCTGTAAGCCTTGAAAGCCGGAAACCAGTCTCTTGTTCCCACGCTCCGCGTGGGAATGCATATCGTCTGTCTGGCCCGCTGCAAAGCGAAGCAGCAGCGCGGTTACACTTCACGACACGCTTCGGTAAATGCCACTCACTAAAAATGCCTGCTGCGAACATACTCAATGTTCGGTCAGGCATTTTTACTTTGTCACGGCGAGCAAGCTCGCCCCATGGGCGCTCGGCAAATGCATCTGACCGCCAGGGATGGCGGAAATGCCGAAAATGCAGGAGCAATTTTCGGCCATGACATTTGCCGGTCGGCTTCGGTAATCCCCACTGTTGCTTCGGGCAACACCGGCGTTGCCTGTAAGCTGACAGCCAACGCCGAGTGTCCTCAGGAGGGCAAAGGGTGTCTGCTTTGCCGTGCCCGTTGCGCCATGGATGGCGCAACGGAGCCCCCATGGATGGGTTTACGGCGTGCCGGCGAAGCTGTGCCCTTTGGCCGACGGCAGTGCACTGGCCTGCAAACGATATTATTTCCGGCTTCCGGCGGTTTTGCATACGGCTTCCCGCAATGGGCTTCGAGTAGTAAGATCCGGCAATAACCCCAGATTACCGAAGGTCAACATGACATCGAGTCAATATACTGCCGACGCCATTGAGGTGCTCAATGGCCTGGAGCCGGTGCGACGTCGCCCCGGCATGTATACGGACACCGCCCGCCCCAACCACCTTGGCCAGGAAGTCATCGACAACAGCGTGGACGAAGCCCTGGCCGGCCATGCCCGTAAGGTGGAGGTGATCCTGCACGAGGATCAGTCCCTTGAGGTGGTCGACGACGGCCGCGGCATGCCGGTGGACATTCATCCGGAAGAGGGCATTTCCGGGGTGGAGCTGATCTTCAGCAAGCTGCATGCCGGCGGCAAGTTTTCCAACAAGAACTACCAGTTCTCCGGCGGCCTGCACGGGGTAGGCATTTCCGTGGTCAATGCCCTCAGTTCGCGGGTGGAGGTCACCGTGCGCCGGGGCGGCCAGGTGTTTGAAATGGCCTTTGAACATGGCAACAAGGTGAGTGAACTCGCGGTCACCGGCACCTGCGGCCAGCGCAATACCGGCACCCGAGTGCGGTTCTGGCCCGATGGCAGCTACTTCGACTCGCCCCGTTTCTCCGCCTCCCGGCTCAAGCATTTGCTGCGGGCCAAGGCGGTGCTGTGCCCGGGGCTCACCATTCGCTTTGACGACAAGGCCAATAACGAAACCCTGGAGTGGTGCTATGAGGACGGCCTCAAGGACTACCTGGTGGAAGCGGTCAAGGACTCCCCCTGCCTGCCGGAAGCGCCCTTTACCGGCAGCTTCTCCGCCGAACACTCGGCGGCGGACTGGGCCCTGTGCTGGCTGCCGGAGGGCGGCGAGACCCTGGGGGAAAGTTACGTCAACCTGATCCCCACGGCCCAAGGCGGCACCCACGTTAATGGCCTGCGCCAGGGCCTGCTGGATGCCATGCGCGAGTTCTGCGAATTCCGCAACCTGCTGCCCCGGGGCGTCAAGCTGACCCCGGACGATATCTGGGAGCGCTGTGCCTACATTCTGTCGGTGAAAATTCAGGATCCCCAGTTTGCCGGCCAGACCAAGGAACGGCTGTCGTCGCGCCAGTGCGCGGCCTTCGTCTCCGGCGTGGTGAAGGACGCCTTCAGCCTGTGGCTGAACCAGCATATCGAACTGGCCGAGCAACTGGCCGAGCTGTGCATCAGCAGCGCCCAGCGCCGGCTGCGCCAGGCCAAGAAGGTGGTGCGCAAGAAGGTCACGCAAGGGCCGGCGCTGCCCGGCAAACTCACCGATTGCGCCTGCTCCGATCCGCTGCAGGGCGAGCTGTTTCTGGTGGAAGGGGACTCCGCCGGCGGCAGTGCCAAGCAGGCTCGGGATCGGGAATTTCAGGCCATCATGCCGCTGCGTGGCAAGATCCTGAATACCTGGGAAGTGGAATCCGGCCAGGTGCTGGCCTCTCAGGAAGTGCATGATATTTCTGTAGCCATTGGCCTGGATCCGGACTCGGACGATCTGTCCGGCCTGCGCTACGGCAAAATCTGTATTCTTGCCGACGCCGACTCCGACGGCCTGCACATCGCCACCCTGCTGTGCGCCCTGTTCGTGCGCCATTTTCGCCATCTGGTGGCGGCGGGACACGTGTTTGTGGCCATGCCGCCGCTGTACCGCATCGATGTGGGCAAGGAAGTGTTCTACGCCCTGGATGAAGACGAGCGCGACGGCGTGCTGGAGCGCATTCGCGCCGAGAAGAAAAAGGGCAAGGTGCAGGTCACCCGCTTTAAAGGCCTGGGCGAGATGAACCCCAAGCAACTGCGGGAAACCACCCTGGATCCCAACACCCGCCGGCTGGTGCAGCTGACCGTGGACGACAGCGAGGCCACCGAAAAGCTGATGGACATGCTGCTGGCCAAAAAGCGCGCCGGCGATCGCCGGGAATGGCTGGAAACCAAGGGCAATATGGTCGACCCCCTGGCCTGAGGATATAAAACAATATGAATCAAGATTTTACCATGGAAGGGGTGGAGCGCCTGCCGCTGCACACCTTTACCGAGCAGGCCTACCTGAATTACTCCATGTACGTGATCATGGACCGGGCCCTGCCGCACATTGGCGACGGCCTCAAGCCGGTTCAGCGCCGCATCATCTACGCCATGAGCGAGCTGGGGCTGTCGGCCCTGTCCAAGCACAAGAAATCCGCCCGTACCGTGGGCGACGTGCTGGGTAAATACCACCCCCACGGCGATTCCGCCTGTTACGAGGCCATGGTGCTGATGGCCCAGCCCTTCTCCTACCGCTATCCGCTGGTGGACGGTCAGGGTAACTGGGGCGCGCCGGACGATCCCAAATCCTTCGCCGCCATGCGCTATACCGAGGCGCGGCTGTCGCGCTTCTCCGAGCTGCTGCTGAGTGAACTGGGCCAGGGCACGGTGGAGTGGATTCCGAACTTCGACGGCACCATGAAGGAGCCGCGCATGCTGCCGGCCCGGCTGCCGCACATACTGCTGAACGGCGTTACCGGCATTGCCGTGGGCATGGCCACCGACATTCCGCCCCATAACGCCCGGGAGCTGGCCAATGCCTGCGTGCATCTGCTGGACCACCCCAAGGCCACGGTCAGCGAGCTGATGGAGCATGTGGTCGGGCCCGATTACCCGACCCAGGCCGAGATCATTACCCCCAGGGCCGATATTCAAAAGATCTATGAAACCGGCAAGGGCAGCATCAAGATGCGCGCGGTCTACCATCAGGAGCAGGGTGATATCGTCATTACCGCGCTGCCCCATCAGGCCAGCGGCGCCAAGATCTTGGAGCAGATCGCCGGCCAGATGCAGGCCAAGAAGCTGCCCATGGTGGCGGACCTGCGGGACGAGTCGGATCATGAAAACCCGACCCGGCTGGTGATCATACCCCGTTCCAACCGAGTGGACGTGGAGCAGCTGATGCAGCACCTGTTCGCCAGTACCGATCTGGAGAAGAACTACCGGGTCAACCTCAACATGCTGGGGCTGGACAACCGGCCCCAGGTAAAGAGCCTGGAGCGTATTCTCGGCGAATGGCTGCAATTTCGCCGTGAGACCGTGCGCAGTCGGCTGCAATACCGGCTCGACAAGGTGGAAGCCCGGTTACATATTCTCGCCGGTTTGCTGATCGCCTTTCTCAATATCGATGAAGTGATTGAGATTATTCGCACCGAGGATGAGCCCAAGCCGGTGCTGATGGCCCGCTTTGGCCTCACCGACACTCAGGCCGAAGCCATTCTCGAGCTGAAACTGCGCCACCTGGCCAAACTGGAAGAAATGAAGATTCGCGGCGAGCAGGACGAGCTGGCCGCCGAGCGGGACAAGCTGGCGCAGATTCTGGGTTCAGAGCGCCGCCTCAGCACCCTGCTCAAGAAAGAGATCCTGGCCGACGCCGACAAATACGGTGACGATCGCCGCTCGCCCCTGGTGGAGCGGGAAGAAGCCAGGGCCCTGAGTGAAAAAGAGCTGATTCCCAGTGAGCCGGTGACCATAGTGCTGTCGGAAAAAGGCTGGATCCGCTCCGCCAAGGGCCATGAGGTGGACGGCGCCGGGCTCAGCTACAAGGCCGGCGACGGCTTTCTCGATGCCGCCCCCGGGCGCAGCAACCAGATGGCGGTGTTTCTGTCCAGCACCGGCCGGGCCTATGGCCTGGACGCCCACAGCCTGCCCTCGGCCCGGGGCCAGGGTGAGCCGCTGACCGGCCGTTGCAGCCTGAGCCCGGGGGAGCAGGCCCGCTTTGTGCTCACCGGCGAGGAAGATCGGCTCTACCTGCTGGCGTCCGACGCCGGTTACGGCTTTGTCTGCCGCTACGGTGACATGGTCAGCCGCAACAAGAACGGCAAGGCGCTGCTCACCGTGCCCGCCGGCGGCGAGGTGCTGAAACCCGTGCCGGTGGCACAGGTGGACAGCGAGCTGTGCCTGGTGGTGACCAACGAGGGCCGCATGCTGCTGTTCCCGCTGAAGGACTTGCCCATGTTGGCCAAGGGCAAGGGCAATAAGCTCATTGGCATTACCGGTGCCAAGGTGCAGGCGCGGGAAGACTTTATCAAGCAACTGGCGGTGGTGCCGGCAGACGCCAGCGTCACCCTGCATGCCGGCAAGCGCAAGCTGACCCTGAAGCCCGCCGATCTGGCCCACTACCAGGGCGAGCGCGGTCGCCGCGGCGCCCTGCTGCCCCGCGGCCTGCAACGGGTGGACAGCCTGGAGATTGAACAATCCGAGTAAGTGCGAAAGGCCGGGGATGCCCGGCCTTTCCGTTTCTCCGGTTGCGTCAGCTGCGGAACTGGGCCATCAGCTGCCCAAGCTCGCCGGCGAGCCGGGCCTGGCGACCGGCATGTTCGGCCACCCGGGTCGACACCTCGTTAACCTCACCGGCGGCGCCGTGAATAGCGCCGATATGGGCGTTGAAGCTCTCCGCCACCAGGTGCTGTTGTTCGGCAGCGCTGGCGATCTGGGTCGTCATGTCGGTGATCTCGTCGACCGATATCTTGATCGCTTCAAATGCTTCCCGTGCCTGGCTCGAGCGCAGTACCGCCAGCTCTGACTGTTGCTGGCTGGCGGTCATGTTGTCTACCGCCTGGCGGGTTTGCTGGTTGAGATCGGCCAGCAGGCTGTCGATCTCGGCGGTAGATACCTGGGTGCGTTGGGCTAGGGTGCGTACTTCGTCGGCCACCACCGCAAAGCCCCGGCCTTGCTCGCCGGCCCGGGCCGCTTCAATGGCGGCGTTGAGCGCCAGCAAGTTGGTCTGCTCGGCGATGCCGCGGATCACTTCCAGAATTGAATTGATACGAGCGCTTTCTGCTTCTAGCTGGCAAATATGCCGTGCCGATTGGCCCAGTTGCTCGCTCAACGCTCGTACGCTTTCTTCCGTGTCCAGCATCACGGCCTTGCCCTGATCACTGGCGAGCTGGCCCCGGGCCGCCGCCTCGGCCGAGCGGGTGCAGCTTTGGGCCACCTCGTTGGCGGAGGCCGTCATCTCGGTCAGGGCGGTGACCATGCGCTCCACTTCCGCCAGTTGATGGCCGCTGGCGGTGCCTACCGCCGTGGCGTTCTCACGGCCGAGGGCAGACACGGTGTCGACCTGATGGGCGGTGTCCTTGATACGGATCACCAGCTGCTGGATAGATTCCAGGAACTGATTGAACCATCGCGCCAGCTCGCCGGTTTCATCCCGGCTGAGTACCTCAAGGCGACGGGTCAGATCCCCTTCACCCTGGGCGATGTCCTTCAGCCCCCGGCTGACCTGCAAAATGGGGTTCACCACCAGGCCTGACAGCCACCAGGCCAGCAGCAATACCAATGCCACCAGCAGGGCGCTGGTGGCCAGCGTGGTCCACAGCATTTGCCGGGCCGGCGCCAGCATTTCCTGCTCCGGCATCAGGGCGATGAATTTCCAGCCCAGCCGGGCTGAGGGATAGACCAGGGCCCGGTAGGTTTCGCCCTCGAGTTCCAGGGTGAGCATGCCGTCGTCGGCGTCGGCCAGGCGGCGGTAGGCCGGATTTTCCAGCTCGGCCAAGGGGTTGAAGTTGTGTTCCGGACGGGCGGCATCCACTAGCACGGTGCCGCCGTCCTCCACCAGCATCAGGTAGCCGCGCTCGCCCAGGCGCGCCTGCCGGGCCATGTCGGTCAGCGCCTTCAGCGAGATGTCTATGGCCATGACGCCGTATTCCTCACCGGCCTGGTTGCGAAAACTGCGGGCCATGCCGACCATGGTGTTGTCATCGGCCGCCCAGTAGTAGGCCGGCGTGCGGATCACCTCGCCGGGCCGCTGTCTGGCCAGTTGATACCAGTGACGCTTGCGGGGATCGTAACCGGCGGTAACCTCGCCCAGGGGCCACTGTACATAGCCGCCCTCCCTGGTGCCCATGTAGACATAGGCCAGGCCCGGATGGGTGTTGGCAAAACGCTCGAATTCCCGGTAGATGTCGGCTTCGAGGTTGCCATTCTTGTCCGGTGTCATACGCTGGGCCGGTCCCAGATGGTAGTGGCTCAGGCTGGTGTCGGCCCGGGCCAGGATGGGGGAGGAGGCGAGGTAGTCAACGTTCTGGCCGATTTGATCGAAATAGTCGGCGAAGGCCTGCTCCAGGGTGCGGATTTCGGCTAGGCTCAACTCCTGCAGACGCTGCTCGGCCTGATCCCAAGTCTGGTGCAGGGTAAGGTAGGACAGTAGACCCGTCGGAAGCAAGCTAGCCAGCAGCAGGGTCAGCAACAGTTTGTGTCGTATGCGCATGAACGGTTCTGGGTGGATTACGAAACCGATAGCGTCACGTCTTCAGCGCCGGCAGGCTTAGCCGGCACCGTCGTCACTTATTCTGGTTGCGACGGGCCGAGCCTGCCGCTGTGATCAGCGTTCCAGCAGCTTGTCTAGGATGGGGCGGTTGGCGGCGGGAAAGTCGTAGTGGTGCAGCTCTGGCACCGGCACCCAACGGCTGGGCTGGCCCTCGCGGCCGTGGGGCTCGCCGGTAAAGGCGGTGACTCGGCGAATATCGAGGGTCACCCGCTTGTCGCCATAGTCATGGTCAATGCGCATCAAGGGTTCGCAGACGCTTACCTGAATGCCAATTTCCTCTTCCAGCTCCCGGGCCAGGGCCTGAGCCACGGTTTCACCGCTTTCCACCTTGCCACCGGGAAACTCCCACTTAAAGGCCTGGTGCTGGCTCTCGCCGCGGCGGCAGACAAAAATCTCGCCGGCGGCGTTTTGCACCACGCCCACCGCCACCAGTATCGATTTTTTACCCTCAGAACTCATTTTCGCCATCCTGTTCGGGCAGCCAGGCGGGCTCGCCGGGAATGCGTTTTTCCTCATCGGCCCATTCGCCCAGATCGATCAGCTGGCAGCGCTTACTGCAGAAGGGGCGAAAGGGACTTTGTTTACCCCACTCCACGGCGGTGCCGCAGGTGGGGCAGGGGACGGTCGTGATCGTGCTCATTTGATGTTTGCCAGTTCAAAGTCGATGTTGCCGATGTCAGTGTTGCCCACCGGCATGAAGCGAATGGTAAAACGGTATTTGTTGCCGCTGACCACAGGGTATACCGGCAGCTCGGCGGGCAGGCGCAGCCGAATCATGTCGGTATGCTCGGCACTGTCCTGGAAAAAGCCGGCATTGGCCCGCTGGGGCTGAAACTGACTGCTCTCCCGCCACAGGGTTAACAGCAGGCTGAGGCCCTGTTTGAGCAGGGCGAGCTGATCCACCCAGCCATCCAGATCCTGCTGCTGGCGTTCCACCGGCTGGTGCAGCCAGTGATGCAGCTGGGGCACGTCAAAGGGGCAGAGGCCGCCGGGAATGGCAAAGCGGCTGCGCACCGCCGAGAGCAGCCGGTCTTCCCGCAGGGTCTGGCCCAGACGGGCGCTGCGGGGCAGTTGCTGGCTGAGGGACTCCAGCTTGTGGGAAAACTGGGCCAGGGCGGCGGCGTCTACCCCGGGCACCTGGGCCCAGGCTTCCAGCCGGCCTTTTTGCAGCTCCAGATCCTTGGCCAGATCGGCGCGCAGATCGCAGCGCTCCAGCAACTCCAGGGTATCGAGCAGGGCTTTGAACAGGGCGGTGGCCTGGCCGGGCGCATTCAGCCCCCGGCACTGTTCAATCTGTTGCAGCAGCTCGTTCAGCCGCAGGTAGTTGCGGCACTTTTCATTGAGCGGAAATTCGTAAACCAGTGATGACATAACGCGCTTGGCCTGTGGTTCAGGGCAATAATAGCCGCAAGTGTACCCGCTTCACTCCTCAAGAAACAAATCCAGCAACCGGTTGAGAAAGCGCCGCCCCAGCGGCGTAACCCGCCAGTGTGTGCCACTGTCTTCCAGCAGCTCCAGCCGCAACGCCTCGGCCAGCGGGGCTTGCAGCCGCTCTCGGGGCTGGCCGGTGAGGACGGTGAACTCGTCCTTGGGAATGGGCTCGAACAAGCGCAGCCGGTTCATGAAGTATTCCAGCGACAGATCCTGCGCCGCTATGTGCCAGTGCTGATCCAGGTAGGGTCGCGACGGCTCCAGATAGCCCCTGGGGTGCTTGACCTTGACGGTGCGCAGAATGCGTCCCTGTAGCGGCAGGGTAATTTTGCCGTGGGCGCCGCAGCCGATGCCCAGGTAGTCGCCAAAGCGCCAGTAGTTGAGGTTGTGCTTCGCCTCGAAACCGGGTCTGGCGTAGGCGGAAACTTCATATTGCCGATAGCCATGGGCCAGCAGCAGCTCGTGGCCGCGCTCATAGATCTCCGCCAGGGTGTCGTCTTCCGGCAGCGCCGGCGGGCGCGAGGCAAAGGGGGTGTTGGGCTCTATGGTGAGCTGATACCAGGACAGGTGCGGCGGCGCCAGCGCCAGCGCCTTTTCCAGATCAAACAGGGCGTCTTCCAGGCGCTGTTCCGGCAGGCCGTGCATCAGATCGATGTTAAAGCTGTTGAGGCCCACCCCGGCGGCTTCCCGCGCGGCAAAGCGGGCCTGCTCGGGATCGTGAATGCGGCCCAGGCGCTTGAGCTTTTCGCCCTGAAAGCTTTGCACGCCAATGGAGATGCGGTTGACGCCGGCCTCGCGAAAGCCGCCAAAGCGCCCTGCTTCCACCGTGCCCGGGTTGGCTTCCAGGGTGATTTCGATGTCGTTTTCAAAGGGCAGGTGCTCCCGCACGCCGGCCAGCAGCCGGCCGATGGCCTCGGGGCTCAGCAGGCTGGGGGTGCCGCCGCCGATAAAGATGCTGTGCAGCTTGCGTCCCTGGGCGAAATGCAGATCGGCATCCAGATCCTGCAGCAAGGCATCTATATATTCCTGCTCGGGAATGTCGTGCTTTAAGGCATGGGAGTTAAAGTCGCAATAGGGGCACTTTTGCACGCACCAGGGAATGTGCACATACAGACTGAGCGGCGGCAGTGTCAGCATCAGATAGCTTCTTGCAGCAGTTGCTGCAGTTGATGCAGGGCGCTGGCGCGGTGGCTGTGGCGATTTTTTTCGGCCGGGGTCAGCTCGGCGGACGTCTTGCCCGCTTCCGGCACGAGAAACACCGGATCATAGCCAAAACCGTTCTCGCCTTCGGGCGATGTGGTGATTTCACCCTGCCAGCGGCCGGTACAGATAAGCGGCGTGGGATCGTCGGCGTGGCGCATAAATACCAGTACACACCAGAAGGTGGCCTGGCGCTTGTCGGCCGGGACCTCCCGCATTTGCTCCAGCAGCAGCTCGAGGTTTTGCCGATCGGTGGCATGCTCACCGGCAAAGCGAGCGGAATAGACGCCGGGGCGGCCGCCGAGGGCGTCCACCGCCAGGCCGGAGTCGTCGGCAATGGCTGGCAGGCCGGTCACTTGCGCGGCGTGGCGGGCCTTGATAATGGCGTTTTCCACAAAGGTGGTGCCGGTTTCATCGGCATCGGTCACGCCCAGCTCGGTCTGGGGCACCACGGTCATGCCCAGTCCACCCAGCAGGCTCTGCAGTTCGGCTACTTTTTTGGCGTTGCCGGAGGCCAGTACGATTTGTTGAGTCACCTTTCGCTCCTGTGGAATACCGCAAGCGGGCATGATACCACCGTGACCGTAAGATGTGAGGGGGGAAGGAGAGTGGGGTGAGGAGTGAGGGGATAGGGGTGAGGAGATAGGGGGTGAGGTGTGAGGTGGGGAGGTGCCAGCCGTGACCTGCTCCTCACCCCTTACGCTTCACCCCTCACCGGCCCGCAAGAGCTCAATCGGTATAGAAGGTATGGCGAAAGCTCAGTTCGCCGCCCTGTCGGGCGCCCTGAATATCGATGGTGAACAGCACATTGTCTTCATTGCGGTAGGGATACTGGGCAATGTAGTAAAGGGCCTCCCCTTCGCGAATGGTCTGAAACTCCAGCCGGCGTACGTTGCCGAGCAGGTTCTTGCCCTGGCCGCTCAGGGAAACCTGTACCGGCTTGCCGTCGGCGTCGAGCACGGCAATGTTGAGCAGGCCGTTGTAGCGGCTGCGCTCTATGTTGTTGCCCTGGGCCACTTCAGGGGAAAGAAAGGTGGAGGGGAAGGCGCTGTAATGCACCGTCCAGTCGCCGATGCGGGTTTCCTCGGCCGAGGCCGGCAGGGCAAACAGCAGGGCCAGCGCGGTGAGCATTGCTTTGAACATAACGATTCCTTATTTCCAGTGGCGGTCACCAAAAGTTTAGGTCAGGAGCGCCGCCGCTCTCCAGCCACGCTCCGTGATTGCCCGAAAGGTTACAGCTGCCACCACAGCGGGCCAAACAGATCCCCCATCAGCCAGTTCAGCGCCTGCAGCGCGATAAAGGCCACCAGAATACTCAAATCAAGCCCGCCCATGGGTGGGATCACACGGCGTAGCGGCGCCAGCAGGGGCTCGGTGAGCTGGTACATGACATATTCAATCTGGCTTCGGCCCTGGCTCACCCAGCTCAGCAGGGCGCGAATGATCAGAATCCAGAACAGCATAACCCCGGCCTTTTTCAGCACGGTGATCAGCCCCACCAGCACCACGGTACTCCAGTCGGCGTACAGCAGGTTCATGGCCTTGAACAGGGCCAGTTTGATGGTGGCCACTATCAGCGCCAGCAACACCGCCGCCATATCGATGCCGAAAAAGCCCGGGATCAGCCGGCGCAGGGGCTTGAGTACCGGGTTGGTGGCCTTGACCACGAACTGGCTGAAGGGGTTGTAGAAGTCGGCCCTGGCCAATTGCAGCCAGATACGCAACAGCACCACCATGAGGTAGAGATCGAAAACCGTGTTAATCAGGTAATAAGCGGTGTTCATCATGGGTCCTTAAAGCTGGCTCTCGAGTTCCCGGGCACGGGCCACGGCGGCGGCCATGGCGTCTGCCACCAGACGGTCGAGGCCGTTGTCGTTAAAGCTGCGAATGGCTTCGGCGGTGGTGCCGCCCTTGGAAGTGACCTGCTCACGCAACTGGCCCAGAGACAACTGCGGGTTGGCGGCCACCATGTTGGCGGCGCCGAGGGCGGTTTGCTGCACCAGTAGACGGGCCTCATCGGCGGAGAAGCCGTTGCGCTCGGCCTCTTTGGCCATGGCTTCCATAAACAGGAAAAAATAGGCGGGGGCGCTGCCGGCAGCGGCGATCACCTGATTGATGCCGTCTTCCTCGGCCACCCACAGTGCCTGGCCCACCGCTTCCATCATGTGCTGGCAGTAGTCCCGGTCGGCCTGAGCCACATGGGGGCGAGCGTAAAGCCCGGTCATGCCCAGCCCCAGCAGTGAAGGGGTATTGGGCATGGTGCGCACCAGGTTGCTGTGGCCACCGGCCATTTGCTCCAGCCGGGCCACGCTGATGCCGGCGGCGATGGAGATCAGCAGCTTGCCATCAAAGCGGGCGCCGGCGGCGAGCTGCTCGCCGAGCATGGCGGCCATCATCTGGGGTTTGACCGCTAGTACCACCGCCTCGGCCTGCTCAATGGCCTCGAGGTTGTTCTGGGTGGTGCAAATGCCAAAGTCGGCGGCCAGGGCATCCAGCTTGGGCCGGGACGGATTGGCGGCGATAATGTGGTCGGCCGGGTAGCCGGACTGGATCAGCCCGGAGATCAGGCTGCGGGACATGTTACCCGCGCCGATAAAGGCGAGTTTTCTGTGTTCCATCAATGATCACTCAAGGGTTGCGGGAGCCGAAGATGGCAGTGCCCACCCGTACCAGGGTGGAGCCACAGGCCACTGCCAGTTCCAAATCGTTGCTCATCCCCATTGACAGAGTGTCCAGCTGGGGGTGTTTTTTCTGCATTCTATCAAAGAGTTGTTTCAACTCTAGTAATTGTGCCCGCAGGGTGTCGGAATTGTCGGTTGCCTCCGGAATTGCCATCAGGCCACGCAGGCACAGCCGGGGCAGGGCGGCCACCTGTTCGGCCAGGGCTTCGGCCTCGGTGGGACTCAGTCCCGATTTGCTGGCCTCGCCGCTGACGTTGATCTGCAGGCAGACATTGAGCGGGCGCATATGGGGCGGGCGTTGATCATTGAGGCGCTGTGCGATTTTGAGTCGGTCCACGGTCTGCACCCAGTCAAAATGTTCGGCCACCGGCCGGCTCTTGTTGGATTGCAGCGGGCCGATAAGATGCCACTCGATGTCGGGGCAGGTCTTTTTCAGGGCGGTGATCTTGTCCACCGCTTCCTGCACATAGTTTTCGCCAAAGCGGCGTTGGCCGGCGGCCCAGGCCGCGGCCACGTCGGTGGCGGGTTTGGTCTTGCTGACCGCCAGTAAATCGGTTTCGTGTGGCTCGCGGCCGGCATGGCGGGCGGCATCGGCTATTCTGTCGTAAACGTCTTGCAGATGCTGTGTGATAGTATTCATTCGATAACCAAAAAAACGACAGGGGCTGAATATGGATATTACGGAATTACTGGCGTTCAGTGTAAAGCATAACGCCTCGGATCTGCACCTCTCCGCCGGGGTGCAGCCGCTGATCCGGGTGGACGGCGACGTACGCAAGATCAACCTGCCGGTACAGGATCACCGGGAAGTGCATCGCCTGGTATATGACATCATGAACGATCGCCAGCGCAAGGAACTGGAAGAGCACCTGGAAGTGGACTTCTCCTTTGAGCTGCCGGGGCTGGCCCGTTTTCGTGTGAACGCCTATCACCAGGCCCGGGGCGTGGCGGCGGTGTTCCGAGTGATTCCGAGCGAAATCTGGACCCTGGAGCACCTCAATGCGCCGGACATCTTTCGCACCATTTCCGAATATCCCCGCGGCCTGGTGCTGGTCACCGGCCCTACCGGCTCGGGCAAGTCCACCACCCTGGCGGCCATGGTCAATCATGTCAACGAGAACTTTAACAAGCATATTCTCACCATTGAAGACCCGATTGAATTTGTGCATGCCAACAAGAAGTGCCTGGTCAACCAGCGGGAAGTGCACCGGGATACCCTGTCGTTCAGCAATGCCCTGCGCTCGGCGCTGCGGGAAGACCCCGACATTATTCTGGTGGGGGAATTGCGGGATCTGGAAACCATTCGGCTGGCACTGACCGCCGCCGAAACCGGCCACCTGGTGTTTGGTACCCTGCATACCTCTTCGGCGGCCAAGACCATAGACCGTATCATCGACGTCTTTCCCGGGGCGGAAAAGGACATGGTGCGCTCCATGTTGTCGGAATCGCTCAAGGCGGTGATCTCCCAGACCCTGCTGAAAAAGATCAACGGCGGCCGGGCGGCGGCCCACGAGATCATGCTGGGCACCCCGGCCATTCGCAACCTGATTCGGGAAGACAAGGTGGCGCAGATGTATTCGGTGATCCAGACCAGCATGGCCCACGGCATGCAAACCATGGATCAGTCCCTCAAGCGGCTGGTGACCAGCGGCGAGGTCTCCCCCGCCGATGCCCGCATCAAGGCGGTGGATCCCCAGGGGATCTGAGCCCGGCCTTCATTTCCTGTATCACCTAGCGGAGAACACGATGGAACTGGCTTCATTACTGAAAAACATGCGCGAGCTGCAGGGATCGGACATGTATATCTCGGTGGGGGTGGCACCCACCGTCAAGTCCCAGGGCAGGCTGGTGCCCATTGCTGAGGTGGCTCTATCGGAGGCCGATGCCCTGGCGCTGGTGGAGTCCTGCATGAGCGAGGAGTGGCGCGCGCGTTTTCACACCGAGAAGGAGGCCAACTTCGCCATTAACCATCCCGAGCACGGCCGGTTTCGGGTCAGTGCCTTCTGGCAGCAGGAAAAGGCGGGCATGGTCATTCGCCGCATCGAAAGCCGCATTCCCACCTTTGAGGAGCTGTATCTGCCCGAGGTGTTGCGCGAGGTGGCCATGGCCAAGAAAGGGCTGGTGCTGTTTGTCGGCGGAACCGGTTCGGGCAAGTCCACCACCCAGGCGGCCATGATCGGCCACCGCAACCGCCACTCCGGCGGCCATATTCTCACCATTGAGGATCCGGTGGAGTTTATTCATCAGCACGAGCAGTCGATCGTCACCCAGCGTGAAGTGGGCATCGACACCGAGTCCTTTGATGCCGCACTGAAAAGCTCGCTGCGCCAGGCCCCCGATGTCATTCTGATTGGTGAAATTCGCTCCGAAGAAACCATGGGCTATGCCCTGGCCTTTGCCGAAACCGGTCACCTGTGCATGGCCACCCTGCACGCCAACAACGCCAACCAGGCCATTGACCGCATCATGCACCTGGTGCCCGAGAACAAGCACCGCCAGCTGCAGTTTGATCTGTCGTTCAATCTGCGGGGCATTGTGGCCCAGCAACTGATCCCGACCCGGGACGGCAAGCAGCGCCGGGGCGCCTTTGAGATCCTGCTCAACACCCCCATGGTGGCCGACGTGATTCGTCAGGGCGATATGCACCGGCTCAAGGACATCATGGCCAAGTCCCGGGAAGCGGGCATGCAAACCTTTGATCAGGCGCTGTTTGACCTCTACAGCCAGCAGCATATAGGCTACACCGAAGCCCTGGCCTACGCCGACTCGCCCAATGATCTGCGGCTGATGATAAAGCTGCAGGGCGGGCGCGGTCTCGACTCCGATCTGCTTGATAACGTAACCATAGAACCCTGAGGACCATATGCTGATAGTGGTGTCCCCCGCCAAGACCCTGGACTACGACACGCCGCCGGTGATTGCCGATTACACTCGGCCCGAGCTGCTGGCGCACTCCGCCGAGCTGATTGAGCGGGCCCGTGAACTGACTCCGGCCGACATTGGCAGGCTGATGAAGATCAGCGACAAGCTGGCGGGTCTGAACGCCGCCCGCTTTGCCGACTGGCAGCCGGAATTTACGCCGAAAAATGCCAAACAGGCGCTGTTGGCCTTTAAGGGGGATGTGTATACCGGCCTGGACGCCGACACCCTGAGTCCGGGCGACTTTGCCTTTGCCCAGGCCCACATGCGTATGCTGTCGGGCCTGTATGGTCTGTTGCGGCCGCTGGATCTGATGCAACCCTACCGGCTGGAGATGGGAACAAAGCTCGATAACGCCCGGGGCAAGGATCTGTACGCGTTCTGGGGCGATATCATCACCGATGCCCTGAACCGGGCGCTGGTGGAGCAGGGGGACAACGTGCTGATTAACCTTGCCTCAAACGAGTATTTCAAGGCGGTGAAACCGAAGCGGCTGGAAGGCCAGATAGTGACCCCGGTGTTCAAGGACTGCAAGAACGGCCAGTACAAGATCATCAGCTTCTATGCCAAGAAGGCGAGGGGCATGATGGCCCGTTACATCATCGAAAACCGGCTCACCGAAGTGAGCCAGCTGACCGCCTTTGATACCGCCGGTTACTATTTTGTGGAAGAAGAATCGACCGCCACCGAGCTGGTGTTTCGGCGGGAAGAGCAAAACTCCTGAAAAAAATGAAAAAGGGCGGGAACCTTTCCCGGACGGCACCCCTCTATAAGGATGTGTCTACTGAATTTCAGCAATTCCCTTTTTTGACTCTCTCTTTTGTTTTTTCGACCGGCCCACTGGGCCGGTTTTTTTATTTCAGCCATTTCGGGCCGGTGATGTCGTCTTCGCGCCGACCGCCCCGTTCGCGCCGGTCGAGGGGATCCTTTTCCGGCTCCCAGCGAATTCTGGCCCGGCGATCGAGGTTTTTGCGGCGCTGCAGCCGGCGGCGTTCCTTTTCTTGCCTGGTGGTCATGGCATTGGCTCCCTTGCCTGAGTTACCGCCAGTATAGCCTTCAGGCCGGGAAAGGATTATTCCTTGTCCTGCTTGTCCTTCAGCCAGCGGGGCTGTCCCTTGGCCTTTTGGTCACGCAGGCGGGCTTTTTTCTTGGGCTGGGCGGCCTTTTTGCCCTTGCCGTCGGTGTCCTTTTTCTTGCGCACCGCCACCGCCGCTTCCTTGTGCTTGGGGCGCAGTTCGTCGATGACCCGGCGTTTGAGCTTCTGATCGGTGTAACGCTCCACCTTAACCACCATGGCCATGTCGTGGGCCTCCACCAGGCTGATGGCGGTGCCCTTGCGGCCGGCCCGGCCAGTGCGGCCGATGCGGTGCACATAGACGTCGGCGGTGCGCGGCATGTCGTAGTTGATCACATGGCTGACCTCGGGCAGATCGATGCCCCGGGCGGCGACATCGGTGGCCACCAGAATGTTGACCTTGCCGTTGCGAAAGCGGCGCAGTGCTTCAAAACGCTTGTCCTGATCCATTTCGCCGCGCAGCCAGGCGTTGTCCAGGCCTTCCTGCTGCAGCCGGCTGGCCAGCTCCATCAGCCGGTCCCGGGTTTTGACGAATACGATACTGCGGGTGACGTCGGGCTGGCGCAGCAGGTGGGTGAGCAGGGCGAACTTGTGCTCGGGGTCGTCGGCCAGGTGCAGCCACTGGTTGATCTTCTTGCGCTCGCTGCGGGGCGGCTCGGCAGACAGCTCTACCGGCTCCTTGAGAATGTCGGCGGCAAATTTGGTCAGTCCACGGCCTTCCAGGGTGGCGGAAAACAGCATGGTCTGGCGGCGCCAGCGGGCCTCGGCGGCAATGCGATCCACGTCCTGAATAAAGCCCATGTCGAGCATGCGGTCGGCTTCGTCCAGGATCAGCATTTCAATGTCGCGGCTGTCGAACGACTCTTCGTCTATGTATTGCAGCAGCCGCCCGGGGGTGGCAACGACGATGTCGGTGGTTTTGGTCAGGGCCGGAAGGTGCTTTTCGGCATTCACGCCGCCGGTGATGGTTTCCACCCGCAGGCCGGTTTCCTTGAGCATGGCCTTGGCGTCGTCGGCAATCTGCTTGGCCAGCTCCCGAGTGGGGGTCAGCACCAGCACTCGGGCCGGGCCGGCCTGGCGCCGGGGAAAGTCGAGCAGGTGCTGGCAGGCGGGCAACAGAAAGGCCGCGGTCTTGCCGGTGCCGGTGGGGGCGGAGGCCATGATGTCCCGGCCGCTCATGGCTTCGGGTATGACCTGGCTCTGAATGGTGGTGGGTCTGGCATAGCCCATGCGGGCCAGGGCGCGAACCAGAATGGGGTCCAGCTCCAGTTGCTCAAAGGTCATACTGCTCATGTTCAATTCCGTCAGCCAAAATGGCCGAGTATTATAGGCGAACTTCCACCAAAATACTCACAGGATCACCATGGCCGGCCGCGGTTTTACCCTCAAGCAATTTCATGTTCATCACGACCGCTGTGCCATGAAGGTGGGCACGGACGGCATTCTGCTCGGGGCCTGGGCACCTCTGGGCCGGGCCAGGCGTATTCTGGACGTGGGCACCGGCTCCGGGCTGGTGGCGCTGATGCTGGCGCAGCGTGGCGACGAAGGGGTACACATTACCGGGCTCGAGCTGGATGAAGCGGCCGCCGGCCAGGCCGCCGACAACGTGGCGGCTTCGCCCTGGCCCGGGCAGATCAGCATTGTTCAGGGCGCCTTGCAGCAGTTTGAGGCCGAACCCTTTGAGCTGATCGTGTCCAATCCGCCCTATTTTGCCCCGGGGCAGGCCTTTGACTGTGCCGCCCGGGCCAGCGCTCGTCATGGCGGCAGCCTGAGTCTGGCTGAGCTGTTTGCCCATTGCAGCCGGTTGCTGAGCCCGACCGGACAGCTATGTCTGGTGCTGCCCTGGCAGGCACAGCAGGATGCTCTGTGGTGTGCGGATTCAAATGGGCTGTTTTTGCTGGAGCAGAAGTCGGTTATCACCCGGGAAGGTAAAAGCCCGGGTCGTTTTTTGTTGCGCTTTGGCAGGATCAAAAACTGTTTGATTGCGGGTGATATCGTCATAAATACTGCGAATGGAGAGTATGGCGATATATACAAAGGTATGGTGTCGCCCTTCTATCTTAAGATGTAAATTTTGCATTGAAGATAATTTTCACATCATTATGCTATTCGGCTGCTTGTGCGCTGCCAGTTTTTAGTATTTTACAAACCCGGAATGGTAGCGCATCGTCTTGTTTAATTGCTTAGTTTCCAAACGAAACTTTCATTTTGCGCATCGCCGCCATGAGGTTTGTCTTGAAAAAACCACTGTCCACCTTTGATGTTATGGGGCTTGGCTTCATGACATTCGCCTTTTTCCTCGGGGCCGGAAACATCATTTTCCCCCCCCTGGCCGGCTTTCTCGCCGGCGAGCATCTGACCAGCGCCATGTTTGGCTTTCTGACCACGGCGGTGGGCCTGCCCCTGGCCGGCCTGGTGGCTGCGGCCCTGGCCGGTGGCGGCCTGCCGGTGATGGGTCGTTACCTGCCGCCCCTGGTGATCACCCTGATGGGCAGTGCCATCTTCATCATCATCGGTCCGGCCTTTGCCGCGCCCCGCACCGGCCTGGTGGCCTATGAAATGGGCGTGAAGCCCTTTCTCGACAACCCGGGCCAGGGCGCGCTGACCCTTTACACCCTGGTGTTTTTCGGCGTAGCGCTACTGCTGTCGCTGAGTCAGGGCCGGTTGCTGGAGGCGGTGGGCAAGCTGCTGACGCCGCTGTTGCTGGTGCTGCTGGTGGCCCTGGCCATTGCGGTGTTCGTGAATCCCCAGGGAACACAGCCGGCGGTCACCGAGGCCTACCTGGCCCAGCCCTTTGTGAAGGGCTTTATCGAGGGCTATAACACCATGGATACATTTGCATCCCTGCTGTTCGCCATGCTGATCCTGGACGTGCTGCGCAAGAAGGGCGTGACCGACACTCGTGCCCAGTCCCGCTACCTGATGGCCGCGGCGCTGATCGCCGCCGCCGGCCTGGGCTTTGTGTATATTTCCCTGTTTGTGCTGGGCGGCACCAGCCAGGGCGTGGTGATGGACGCCAGCAATGGCGGCGAGATCATCAGTGCCTACGTGCTGTCGCTGTTTGGTGAGCCGGGGCTGTGGATCCTCTCGGCCATCGTCACCCTGGCCTGCCTGACCACGGCGGTGGGCCTGGTATCCTCCTGCGCCGATTACTTCCATAACCTGACCGGCAAGGGCAGCTATAAAAGCTGGGTGATCGGCATCGCCACCGCCTGCATGCTGGTGGCCAATGTGGGCCTGAATACCCTGATCAGTGTGTCTGTGCCCATTCTGGTGGCCCTCTATCCGGTGGCTATCGCCCTGGTGGTGGCCACCTTCCTGCGGCCGTTGATGCGGGCCCCGGTGTTCGCCTTTCGCCTGATTATGAGCGTGGCCTTTTTCTTTGGCCTGCTCGACGGCCTGCAGGCCGCCGGCTTCGACATGAGCCTGCTCGACTTTATGCCGCTGTTCGGTGTGGGTATGGCCTGGACCCTGCCCACCGCCCTGGCCGCCGTGGTTGGCCTGGTGGCCGGCAAGGCACCGCAACACGCCACCGCCTGAGTGCGATCCGGTTAAATCAAAAAAGCGGCCTTAGGCCGCTTTTTTCGTTGAGGGAAGAGGAGATTAGAGCGCTGCAATCTCGTCCAGGATCTGCGCCACCCAGGTTTCAATGCGGGTGTCGGTGTCGTCATACTGGTTGGCTTCGTCCAGCGACAGGCCGACAAAATACTTGCCGTCTTCGGTGAGCGCCTTTGAGGCCTCGAACTCGTAACCCTGATTGGGCCAGTAGCCCACCACGCTGGCGCCCCGGGCCACCACTCGGTCGTGCAGCATGCCCAGTGCGTCCTGAAACCACTCGCCGTAGCCCAGCTGATCGCCCATGCCAAACAGCGCCACCACATGGCCGTCCAGATCCAGTGAATCGATATCGTCCCAGTGGGACTCCCAATCTTCCTGCAGTTCGCCAAAATCCCAGGTGGAAATGCCAAGGATCAGAATGGGGTAGTCCTGAGTACGCGCCAGCGGCACATCCCTGATATTATGCAGATCAACCAGCTCGGCACCGAGCTGGTCGCGAATTTTCTCGGCCGCGATCTCGGTGTAGCAGGTGGTCGAGCCGTAAAACAAACCGATATTCATGGGGCTCCGTTCTTGTTTCACAGAATGGCGCTATCATAACAGAAGCCGCCTGCCGGGCGGAGCACGGAGTCAACATGAGTCATCCGCTGGTCGAGCAGTTTATTGACGCCCTCTGGCTGGAAAAGGGGCTGTCCGACAATACCCTGTCTTCCTACCGCAGCGATCTGGGCCACTTCGCCGTCTGGCTGGACGGTGAGGGCGGCAGCCTGCTGGCGGTGGACAGCCTGACCCTGCAGCAATACCTGGCCCATCGCATTGACCTCGGTTTCAAGGCCAGCAGCACGGCACGCATGCTGAGTGTGTTGCGGCGTTTTTTTCAGTACCTGCACCGGGAGCAACTGCGCAACGACGACCCCAGCGCGCTGATTGCCGGGCCCAAGCTGCCCAAGCGGCTGCCCAAGGATCTGAGCGAGCAGCAAGTGTCGGCGTTGCTCGATGCCCCCGAGCCCGGTGATCCCCTGGAGCTGCGCGACAAGGCCATGTTGGAGCTGCTCTATGCCAGCGGCTTGCGGGTCACCGAGCTGGTGAGCCTGTCGATGGAAAGCATCAGCCTGCGCCAGGGGCTGGTGCGGGTAACCGGCAAGGGCAACAAGGAGCGGCTGGTGCCCATGGGGGAAGAAGCCCTGTACTGGCTGGGCCGGTTTCTCAAGGAAGGGCGGGCGGCGCTACTGGGAGAGCAGGCGTCGGACGTGGTGTTTCCGTCCCGGCGGGCTCGGCAGATGACCCGACAGACCTTCTGGCACCGCATCAAGCATTACGCCCTGCGCGCCGGCATAACCCAGGAATTGTCGCCCCACACCCTGCGCCATGCCTTTGCCACTCATTTGCTTAACCACGGTGCCGATCTGCGGGTGGTGCAAATGCTGCTGGGCCACTCGGATCTGTCTACCACCCAGATCTACACCCATGTGGCCACCCACCGCCTCAACGCCCTGCACGAAGAGCATCACCCTCGGGGGTAACCGCCTGCGGCGGAGCTTGAAGCTTTAAGTCGTTTGGCTGGAGGCACTGTGCCGTGCCTGTTGGCTCACATGAAGGCTGACAACAGGTGGGCCGTAGGTTGCCGATGAACGCAGTGAATCGCAACAATGAATGGCGTCTGCCGAGTGTTGGAATTCGCTTCGTTCATTCGCAACCTACTTTGACTAACAGTCAACTACGGTACTGCACGAAGCAGCAGTGGGGATTGCCGTCGCCGACCGTCACCTGCCAGGGAAGGCAGGTGCCGAGCGTCCCATGGATGGGCCTGAAGCGTGTCGGCGTAGCGCAACCGCGCTGCTGCTTCGTCTTCGGGAGAGCGTTGCAAATTTCACCTTGCCCGGTTAGTGTTGTTCGCCTGTTTAAACAGCCAGTATTTTTATGTCAGTGTCTTCCTCCCTGCCCATTCGCCGGCGTGAGCCGGTGGCTCACCGGTTACCCGCCGATCTTCCCGCCATTTTGCAGCGGTTGTATGCCAGCCGTGGCGTCATTGAGGCCGAGCAGCTCAACCTGCAGGCCAGCGCCCTGCACAAGCCGGCGTTGCGCGGCATGGATGAGGCGGTGCGACTGCTGGTGCAGGCGCTGAATGAGCAGCGCAGCATTCTGATCGTGGGCGACTTTGACTGCGACGGCGCCACCAGCTCGGCGTTGATGGTGCACGGCCTGCGCGCGATGGGCGCGCAGCGGGTCAACTACCTGGTGCCCAACCGCTTTGATTATGGCTACGGACTGAGTCCGCAAGTAGTGGAAGAAGCGGTGGAACTGGGGGCCGAGCTGCTGATCACCGTGGATAACGGCATTTCCAGCATCAGCGGGGTGGCGGCGGCAAAAGCCGCGGGCATGCGAGTGATCGTGACCGACCATCACCTGCCCGGCGACGAAATACCTGCGGCCGATGCCATCGTCAACCCCAATCAGCGCGGCTGCGACTTCCCATCCAAGAATCTGGCCGGGGTGGGGGTGGCCTTTTACCTGCTGCTGGCGCTGCGCTCGGCCCTGAGCGAACGGGGCTGGTTTGAGCAACAGGGCATTCGTGCGCCCAATATGGCGGATTATCTCGATCTGGTGGCGCTCGGTACCGTGGCCGATGTGGTGGCGCTCGACGGTAACAATCGGGTGCTGGTGCATCAGGGGCTGCAGCGCATGCGCGCCGGCCGGTTGCGCCCCGGCATTCAGGCGTTGATCGATATTTCCGGGCGCAACCAGCAACGGCTGGTGGCCTCGGATCTGGGCTTTGCCCTGGGGCCGCGGCTCAATGCCGTGGGCCGGCTCGATGATATGTCCATGGGCGTGGCCTGCCTGCTCTGCGACGATATCAACGAGGCCCGCCGGCTGGCGGCCCAGATGGACGAGCTCAACCGGGAGCGCAAGGCCATTGAGACCAGCATGCAGCAGGAAGCCCTGGCAACACTCACCAAGGTGCGCATCAGTGACGGCGCCTTGCCGTCGGGGCTGGTGCTGCACCAGGACGACTGGCATCAGGGGGTGGTGGGGCTGGTGGCCTCACGCATCAAGGAGCAGTATTACCGCCCGGTTATCGCCTTTGCCGAAGCCGGCGGCGACGAGCTCAAGGGCTCGGGTCGCTCCATTCCCGGGGTGCATCTGCGGGATCTGCTTGAAGCGGTGAACAGCCGTCATCCGGGTCTTATCACCAAGTTTGGCGGTCACGCCATGGCTGCCGGGCTGTCGCTGTCCAAGGGGGCGCTTGAGCCGTTCAAGGCGGCTTTTGAATCCATGGTGGAGGAGTGGGTCAGTCCCGAGCTGCTCACCGGCGAGATCCTCAGTGACGGCGAGCTCACCGCTGCCGAGCTGACCCTGGAACTGGCCGAGCAATTGCGTTTTGCCGGCCCCTGGGGCCAGGCCTTTCCCGAACCGCTGTTCGACGGCGAGTTTCGTATTATTCAGCAACGGCTGGTGGGCGACAAACACCTCAAGCTGGTGCTGAGCCCGGACGAGGGCCGCACCGTCATCGACGCCATCGCCTTTAACGTGGATCTGGGCACCTGGCCCAATGCCGCCATTCAGAAAGTGCAGCTGGTATACAAGCTGGATGTGAATGAATGGAAGGGGCGGCGCCAGCTGCAATTGCTGGTGGAACGGCTGGCGCCGCTGGTGTGAAGCTCGCTACTTCGGCCTGCGAGCCGAAATGATGGATAAGAAAAAGGGCTCATTGAGCCCTTTTTGAGTTTACAGGGTAAAGGCGCTGACCAGCCCATTGAGCTCGCCGGCCTGGCGGTGCAGATCCTTTGACTGCTGCAGCGACTGCTCGGCGTCGCTCGCCAGCTCGTCCGACACATCCTTGATGGCGGTGGTGTTCTGGGTTATTTCCCCGGTCACCTGGCTTTGCTCCTCGGCGGCGGTGGCGATCTGGCTGGCCATATCGGAGATCAGCCCCACGGCGGCGGTGATCTCTTCCAGTGCCTGGGCCGCGGCCTCGGCGTCTTCTGCACTCAGTTCGGCCATGTTGCGGCTGGCCTGCATCAGTTTCACCGCTTCGCCGGTGGCCTGTTGCAGGGTATCTATGGTGCCCTGAATCTCTTCGGTGGAAGCATGCGTGCGCTGGGACAGCACCCGCACCTCGTCGGCCACCACCGCAAAGCCCCGGCCCTGCTCACCGGCCCGGGCCGCTTCAATGGCGGCGTTCAGTGCCAGCAGGTTGGTCTGCTCGGCGACTCCCTGAATGGTAGCCAGCACGCTGGAAATATCGTGGGCGTGCTGGTCGAGGCGGGTGATCACCGCCGCCGCCTGCTCCATTTCCCTGGCCAGGCTGAAGATGGAATCCCGGGTCTTGTGCACCAGCTGCTTGCCCTGCTCGGTGCTGGCGCTGGACTGCTGTGCCGCGGTGGCGGTCTGCTCGGCGTTGTGGGCGATCTCCTGAGTGGCCGAGGCCATTTCGGTCACGGCGGTGGCCACCATGGTGACTTCCTGCTGGGCCCGGCCCAGTTCGGTCACGGTCTGGTTGGCACGCACCGAGGCCTGTTCGGCGTTACCGCCCAGGGATTCGGCCTGCTGGCGAATGTGTCGGATCAGCTCGGCCTGGCTGGCCACAAAGCGGTTGAAGTTGGCGGCCAGCAGGCCGACCTCGTCGCGGCCATGCAGCTCAATGCGCTGGGTCAGATCGCCCCGGCCATCGGCAATCTGGGCCAGGGCTCGGGACACCTTGAGCAGGGGACCCAGCAGAAATTGCAGCAGCAGGCCAATCAATACCAGGGCGGCAAGAATCACCAGGGCCGACAAGCCGAGCTGACGCCACAACAGGGTGCTGAGGGGGGCTTCCAGCGCCGCCTTGTCGAGCATGAACAATAGCTGCCAGTCACTGCCGGGAATGGTGCTGACATGGATCAGCTTGTCGGTACCGTTGATGCTGACCGGGTTGAGGCGCTCACTGCCCTGCCAGCGGGACAGGTTGCCGGCGGTCAGCTCCTCGGCCAGGCGAGTGGCCGGTTGCAGCGCCAGGCTGGCGTCCTGATAGGCGATCAGGGTTCCGTCCCGGCTCAGCATCATGGCCTGGCCCTGAGCGGGCAAGCGAATGGCGTTGACGTCGTTCACCAGGCTGGAAATGGCCACATCGGCACCGATGATACCCAAAAGTTGTCCGGTGGAGGTGGTTACCGGTTGGGCCAGGGTCACCACGGTGACACCAAAGGTGGCATCCTCGTAGGGAGGCGTGACCATGGCGGTATTGGCCTGCAGGGCCTGTTTGTACCAGGGACGGGTGCGGGGGTCATAGCCGCTGCGATCCCGCGGCTGGGCGTCGATCATCACGCCTTCCGTGGTGCCCAGATAGGCCAGCTGAAAATCGCCCGCCTGCTCCACGAGTTGCAGCGCCGGCCGGGGGTTACCTTCCAGCTGCTGGCCGGCGGCGGTGAGCATGGCCTGGCGAATACGCAGCCATTCGGCCACCTTGGCGGTTTCCCGTGCCGCCAGGCCGGCCACCAGTTGCTCGCTGTCTAGATACAGCTGGGCTTTCATATCCCGAAAGCTCAGGGTGCTGAGGGCGGCCACGGTAAGCACGATGGCTACCATAAAGCTAAGTAGTATTTTGTGCTTTAGTTGAAGGTTCTGCATATTCGCTATTAAGGGAAAGGGAGGTAACAGCTATATCGGCCGCCATTATGAAAAGCTTGAGTGAAACTTTATACTGTTTTTCGATGCCGGCGGCATGCTGCCCGCCGGCACGGAGCAATCTGTTGCATCAGTTGCCCAGGATCTGGCTCAGGAACAGCTTGGTGCGTTCCGACTGGGGATGATGGAAAAAGGTTTCGGGATCGTTTTCCTCGATGATCTGGCCGGCATCCATAAAAATGACCCGGTCGGCCACGGTGCGGGCAAAGCCCATCTCGTGGGTGACACACATCATGGTCATGCCTTCTTCCGCCAGCTCTATCATGACGTCCAGCACTTCCTTGATCATTTCCGGATCCAGTGCCGAGGTGGGTTCGTCAAACAGCATGATCTCCGGGTTCATGCACAGGCTGCGGGCAATGGCTACCCGCTGTTGCTGACCGCCCGACAGTTGCCCCGGGTATTTTTTGGCCTGATTTTCTATCTTGACCCGAGTCAGCAACTTCATGGCGATGTCCTCGGCCTGCCTCTTTGGGGTCTTGCGTACCCAGATCAGCGCCAGGGTGCAATTTTCCAGCACCGTCAGGTGGGGAAACAGGTTGAAGTGTTGAAACACCATGCCCACTTCCCGGCGAATGGTCTCGATGTTCTTGAGGTCATTGGTGAGGGGCGTATCGCGCACCAGAATGTCTCCCTGCTGGTGCTCTTCGAGCCGGTTGATGCAGCGGATCAGGGTGGACTTTCCCGAGCCCGAAGGCCCGCAGATGACGATGCGCTCGCCCCTGGCCACAGTCAGATCGATGTCGCGCAGCACGTGAAAGTCGCCATACCACTTGTTCACGCCGCGCAGGGTCACCATGGCTTCCTGTTGTTGTGCTTCCATGTACTTACTCCACTAACGTTTCTTGTGACCGGTGTGCAGCTTGCGCTCCAGGTATTGGCTGTATTTCGACATGCCATAGCAGAACACCCAGAACACCAGGCCGGCAAACACATAGCCTTCGGTGGCATACCCCAGCCAGTTGGGATCGGCCAGCCCCGCCTGGACGATGGCCAGCAGATCGAACAGGCCGATGATCAGCACCAGGCTGGTATCCTTGAACAGGGCAATAAAGGTGTTGACGATGCCCGGAATCATCAGCTTCAGCGCCTGGGGCAGCACGATCAGCACCATCATTTTCCAGTAGTTCAGGCCCAGTGCCGCGGCCGCCTCATACTGGCCCCGAGGAATGGCCTGCAGGCCACCACGCACCACTTCGGCCATGTAGGCAGACTGAAAGAAGATGATGCCGATCATGGCCCGCACCAGCTTGTCGAGGGTCAGCTCCTCGGGCACGAACAGCGGCAGCATCACCGACGACATAAACAGTACCGTGATCAGGGGCACGCCGCGCCAGAACTCGATAAACACCACCGACAGGCTGCGCACTATCGGCATGTGCGAGCGCCGGCCCAGGGCCAGCAGGGTGCCGATGGGCAGGGCGGCGGTAATGCCCACCACCGCCAGTATCAGGGTCAGGGTCAGGCCGCCCCAGTTGTGAGTGGGCACTTCGGTCAGGCCAAACCAGCCGCCGTAAAGCAACACCCAGGCAATGAGCGGAAACACCAGCACCATAAAGGGGCCCAGCCACATCTTGCCCGGCAGCCGGGGCAGGGCCAGCCACAGCAGCTGGGCCACAAAGAGCACAAAGGTCAGGTTGATGCGCCACAGTTCATCGCTTGGGTAAAAGCCGTAGGTGAACTGTTGCAACCGGTTGGTGATAAAGACCCAGCAGGCGCCGCCGCTGGTACAGGCGTCCCGGCTGACACCGGTCCAGTCGGCACTGAGCAGGGCCCAGTCGATAATGGGCACCAGGATCAGATAGAGACCGTACAGGCCCAGCAGGGTGACCGCCGAGTTCAGGGGGCCGGAGAACAGGTTGGTCCTGAGCCAGCCGGTTAACCCCTTGCGGGAAACGGGCGCCGGACGTTCCGGCGTCAGGGTGTCTTTGTACATACTATCTCTCCACCAGCGCCATACGGCTGTTGAACCAGTTCATGAAGAAGGACACCGCCAGGCTGATGCTGAGGTATACCAGCATGGTAATGGCAATCACCTCGATGGCCTGGCCGGTCTGGTTGAGGGTGGTGCCGGCAAACACCGAAACCAGATCCGGATAGCCAATGGCGGTGGCCAGCGACGAGTTCTTGGTCAGGTTGAGATACTGGCTGGTGAGCGGCGGTATGATTACCCGCAGCGCCTGGGGAATGATCACCAGCCTCAGGGTCAGGCTGTCCTTGATGCCCAGGGCGTGGGCCGCCTCAGTCTGGCCGTGGGAGATGGCCTGAATACCGGAGCGCACGATTTCGGCGATAAAGGCGGCGGTATACACGGTCAGCGACAGCCACAGCGCCAAAAATTCGGGAATGATGGTCATGCCGCCGCGAAAGTTGAAGCCGCGCAGCTCGGGGTAGTTCCACTCCAGCGGTGCTCCCAGCGCCAGAAAGGTGAGGCCGGGCAGCAGAATAACCAGCCCCAGGCTTATCGACCAGACCGGCAGGCGCTGGCCGGTGGCGTCCTGGCGACGATGATTGAAGCGCACCAGCCAGAATGCCAGTACCAGCGCCAGCAGCAGAGCTGGCCAGATCCAAATGAAGCCACTGCCCGGTATGGGCTCGGGCAGATAAAGGCCGCGCACATTGAGAAACACGCTGTCATTCAGGCTGAGGCTGTCGCGGGGGCCGGGCAGGGTGCGCAGCACCGCGAAATACCAGAAAAACATCTGTAGCAGCAGTGGAATATTGCGAAACAGCTCTACGTAGGCCGACGCCAGCCGGGCGATCAGCCAGTTGGGTGAAAGCCGGGCCACGCCGATGACAAAACCCAGCAGCGTAGCGCCGATAATACCGAGAAAGGACACCAGCAAGGTATTGAGCAGGCCCACCACAAAAGTGCGGCCATAAGTGTCGGTCTCGGCATAAGGAATAAGGGACTGGGCGATGGCAAACCCGGCGGGATCGTCAAGAAAACCAAAGCCGGTGGTAATGCCGCGGGTACTGAGGTTATTGAGGGTGTTGTTGACAATAAAGGCGATAAAGGCGGCCACGGCGCATAGCAGTACCAACTGAAACAGCAGCGCCCGTTTGGCCGGATCGCGCCAGAACTTTACTGGAGGGGCAGAAGGCTTAACCGGTGACGACATGGCTTCATCCTTGAATATGGCTCAAACAGCTTCACCACAGGCCATCGGGCTGCCCGCAGGCAGCCCGGACTGGCATCAGCGTACCGGTGGGGCGTATTGCAGGCCGCCCTCGGTCCACAGGGCGTTGAGACCCCGTTCGATCTTCAGGGGAGAGTCCTGGCCGACGTTGGCGTCAAAGATTTCGCCGTAGTTGCCCACCAGTTTGATGATGCGATAAGCCCAGTCCTTGTCCAGCCCCATGCCCTTGCCGAAATCGGCTTCCAGGCCGAGCAGGCGGCGTACGTCCGGGTTTTCACTGCTCTTCATGCCGTCCACATTGTCTTTGGTCAGCCCCAGCTCTTCGGCGTTGACCATGGCGAAATGGGTCCATTTCACAATGTTGAACCACTGATCATCCCCCTGACGCACCGAGGGGCCCAGGGGCTCCTTGGAAATGACCTCGGGCAGGGCCACGGCCTCGTCGGGTTTGGACAGCTTGATGCGCAGGGCATACAGCTGGGACAAGTCCGACGTCAGCACGTCGCAGCGGCCCGCTTCCAGCCCCTGCACGGTTTGCTCCGAGGTGTCGAACACCACGGCGCTGTAGCCGATGCCGTTGCGGCGGAAATAGTCGGCCACGTTCAGCTCTGTGGTGGTGCCCGACTGAATGCAGATGGCGGCGCCATCCAGCTCCTTGGCACTGCTGACGCCCAGGCTCTTGTTGATCAGAAATCCCTGGCCGTCGTAATAGTTGATGCCGGCGAAATTGACGCCGAGCTCGGTATCCCGGCTGGAAGTCCAGGTAGTATTGCGTGACAGCACGTCAATTTCGCCCGACTGCAGCGCGGTCAGGCGCTCCTTGGCGTTGAGCGGAATATATTGCACCTTGCCGTCGTCATTGAAGACGGCGGCGGCAATGCCCCGGCACAGATCCACGTCCAGCCCCTTCCACACGCCCTTGTCGTCGGGGTTGGAGAAGCCCGGCAGGCCGCTGTTAACACCGCACTTAAGTACCCCTCTTTGTTTTACCTCGTCCAGGGTGGCGGCCTGAAGGGTACCGGCCATCAGGCTGGCGGCCACCAGCAGGGCTGCTTTTCCTTTGCCTGTCATAATCACGTCCTCTTGAATGGCGATGCAAAATAGCGTTATTCACTCAAGGCATAAAACCGCGATGCCACTTAGAGTATTAGCACAAAGAACCGGGTTGGCTGCAGGCAAGGCATAAATTAACGGCCGCATTCGGGTCGGATTCAGGGGGGGATCTTCCATGAAAATACGCGCCTGTTGCTGCGTTCGGGGCCGGCTTTGGGTAGAATGATCGCCTCATTTTGGCGAGGCGCCAAAACCACTCACTCAGTAAACAGAGAGTCTGTCAGTCCATGTTTGAAACAAACCCTGTGTACAACAAACTTAAGGAGCTGTCTGAACGGGCGCAGCTTCTTAGGGGGTACCTTTGACTATGACGCCAAAAAAGAGCGTCTGGAAGAAGTAAACGCCGAGCTGGAACAGCCGGATGTATGGAACCAGCCCGAGCGCGCCCAGGCACTGGGTAAGGAAAGATCCGCCCTGGAAACCGTGGTGAACACCCTGGAAGAAATGGACCAGGGCATCGCCGATATCGGCGAGCTGGTTGAGCTGGCGGTAGAAGAAGAAGACGAAGATACCTTCGAGGAAGCCAAGTCCGACCTGGACGGTCTTGAGAAAAAGCTCGAGGATCTGGAATTCCGCCGCATGTTCTCCGGCGAACAGGATGCGTCCGACTGCTACCTGGATCTGCAGGCCGGCTCCGGCGGCACCGAGGCCCAGGACTGGTGCAACATGGTGTTGCGTATGTACCTGCGCTGGGGTGAAGCCCGTGGCTTCAAGACCGAGATTATCGAACTGTCCGAAGGCGAAGTGGCCGGCATCAAGTCCGCTACCGTGCGTTTTACCGGCGAATACGCCTTTGGCTGGCTGCGTACCGAGTCCGGCGTACACCGTCTGGTACGGAAGTCTCCGTTCGACTCTGGCGGCCGCCGCCACACCTCGTTCTGCTCCGCCTTTGTCTACCCGGAAATCGACGACGATATCGAAATCGAGATTAACCCGGCGGACCTGCGCATCGACACCTACCGCGCTTCCGGCGCCGGTGGTCAGCACGTTAACCGGACCGACTCGGCGGTGCGTATTACCCACGAGCCCACCGGCATTGTGGTGCAGTGTCAGAACGACCGCTCCCAGCACAAGAACCGTGACCAGGCCATGAAGCAGCTGAAGGCCAAGCTTTATGAGCTGGAGCTGCAAAAACAGAATGCCGAAAAGCAGGCGCTGGAAGACAGCAAGTCCGACATCGGCTGGGGCAGCCAGATCCGTTCCTACGTGCTGGACGATGCCCGTATCAAGGATCTGCGCACCGGCGTGGAAACCCGCAATACCCAGGCGGTGCTGGACGGCGGCCTGGACAAGTTTATTGAAGCCAGCCTCAAGTCCGGGCTGTAAGTAACGGAGACCGGCTTCGAGCCACGGTGGTCGAATGCCGCCGAGCAGACCCTCCGCGCCAGGGACGGCGCGGTGGAGCCCCCATATGGAAGGGTTTACGGCGAGTCTGCGGGTGGTATCGACCGACGTGGCGGAATGCGGACTCGGTTATTTCGTAGAAAAGATTCAAACAAGGCTTAATCATGACGACAGAGCAGCAACAAGACGAGAACAAGCTCATTGCCGAGCGCCGGGCCAAGCTCGAGCAGATCCGCAAGGACTGCCCGGCCAATGGTCACCCCAACGATTTTCGCCGCGAACACCTGGCCGCCGATCTGCAGGCCGAGTTTGGCGAGCACGACAAGGACACCCTCGAGTCTCTCGGCAAGGTGGCTTCCGTGGCCGGCCGCATCATGGCCAAGCGTGGCCCCTTCCTGGCCCTGCAGGACATGTCCGGCCGTATTCAGGCCTATGCCACCAAGGATGCCCAGAAGCTGATCAAGGATCAGTATAACGGCCTCGATATTGGCGACATCATCGGCGTGACCGGCACCCTGCACAAATCCGGTAAGGGCGACCTCTACGTCAACATGGACAGCTTCAAACTGCTGACCAAGGCCCTGCGCCCGTTGCCGGAGAAATTCCACGGCCTGTCCGACCAGGAAACCCGCTACCGCCAGCGCTACCTGGACCTGATCACCAACGAAGACTCCCGCCAGACCTTTGTGGTGCGTTCCAAGGTCATGGCCGCCATTCGCGGCTTTATGAATAGCCACGGCTTTATGGAAGTGGAAACTCCCATGATGCAGGTGATTCCGGGTGGTGCCTCGGCCCGTCCGTTCATTACCCATCACAATGCGCTGGATCTGGACATGTACCTGCGTATCGCCCCTGAGCTGTACCTAAAGCGGCTGGTAGTGGGCGGTTTCGAGAAGGTGTTCGAGATCAACCGCAACTTCCGTAACGAAGGCCTGTCGCCCCGGCACAACCCTGAATTCACCATGATGGAATTCTACTGGGCCTATGCCGACTACCGTGACCTGATGGACTTCACCGAGGAAATGCTGCGCACCGTCACTACCGAAGTGCTGGGCAGCGCCGAGGTGCAGTACGGCGAAGAAACCTTTGACTTCGGCAAGCCCTTTGCGCGCCTGAGCATGAAGGACGCCATCCTCAAGTACAACCCGGAAGTGACCCTGGACCAGCTGGCGACCTTTGAGAGCGCCTGTGAAGTGGCCAAGGATCTCAAGATCAAGGTCGAGAAGACCTGGGGCCTGGGCCGGGTGATCACCGAGATCTTTGAAGAGACCGCCGAGCACCGCCTGATCCAGCCGACCTTTATCACCGAGTACCCGGCCGAAGTGTCGCCGCTGGCCCGTCGTAACGACGAGGATCCGAGCATCACCGACCGTTTCGAGTTCTTTATCGGTGGCCGCGAAATCGCCAACGGCTTCTCCGAGCTGAATGACGCCGAAGATCAGGCCCAGCGTTTCCGCGACCAGGTGGAGCAGAAGGACGCCGGTGACGACGAAGCCATGTTCTACGACGAGGACTATGTGACCTCCCTGGAGCACGGCCTGCCGCCCACCGCCGGCCAGGGTATCGGCATCGACCGTCTGGTGATGCTGCTGACCGACTCCCACACCATTCGCGACGTGATCCTGTTCCCGACCCTGCGTCCGCAGCGCTAATCGCGGAAATCGTGCAAACAGCAAAAGGGCCTGTCGATGACAGGCCCTTTTTTCATTCCAGACCGTAGGTTGGCAATGAGCGCAGCGAATTCCAACAACCCACCGACGGCTTCGTGTTGTGGTTCGCTTCGCTCATCACAACCTACTCCACGTCTCACGTTTACGTCTTACATCTCAATCCCTGGCCGGGCGCCACTCGCCGCTGCGCACCAGTTCGTCGGTAACGGTATTCACCGCCTTTTGGGTACGGGCGACGATGTCGTCAATGTCGTCCGGGGTGACCACCAGGGGCGGGGCAAAGCCCAGAATGTCGCCGTGGGGCATGGCCCGGGCGATCAGCCCCTGCTGCAGGCAGGCGGCGGCAATGCGCGGACCCACCTTGAGGGCGGGGGCCAGTGGTGTGCGGCTGGCCGGATCGGCGGAAAATTCCAGTGCCGCCAGCAGGCCGATGCCCCGGCATTCGCCCACCAGCGGGTGGCCGCCAAAGGTTTCTTTCATGCGCCGCTGCAGGTGCGCACCGGTATGCTCGGCATTGGCCACCAGGTTTTCCCGCTCGATGATGTCCAGGTTGCACAGCGCTGCCGCCGCGCCCA
The DNA here is from genome assembly GCF_011319775.1 of Oceanimonas sp. MB9. Lineage (NCBI taxonomy): Bacteria > Pseudomonadati > Pseudomonadota > Gammaproteobacteria > Aeromonadales > Aeromonadaceae > Oceanimonas > Oceanimonas sp. MB9. The sequence goes on from NZ_VFBE01000005.1 coordinate 173,927, forward strand.
TGGGATGGCCGGAATAGGTATAGCCGTGACCGATGGCGCCCCAGTCGTCGGAGCCCCGCTCCAGGGTCTGCCAGACCTTTTCGCCGACAATCACGCCCGACAGGGGCTGATAGGCCGAGGTCAGGCCCTTGGCCACCGTCATCAGATCCGGCCGCATGTCGTAATGGAGCGAGCCAAACTCGGCGCCCAGCCGGCCAAAGCCGCACACCACCTCGTCGGCAATCAGCAAAATGTCGTATTTGTCGAGCACCTTGCGTATTTCGGACCAGTAGCCTTGCGGTGGCGGCACGATACCGCCGGTGCCCAGCACCGGCTCGGCGATCATGGCGGCCACCGTGTCCGGGCCCTCGGCCAGAATTTTTGCTTCAAGCTGCTCGGCGCACCAGCGGGAAAATGCCTGCTCGCTCAGGCTGTCGTCACCTCGGCGATAATAATAGGGTGCCACCGTGTGATGAATACGCGCCAGCGGCAGATCGAAATGAGCATGAAACAGCGGCAGCCCGGTGAGGGAGCCGGCGGCCACGCTGGAGCCGTGGTAGCCCCGCTCCCGGGAGATGATCTTTTTCTTCTCGGGGCGGCCCAGCACATTGTTGTAGTACCACACCAGCTTGATCTGGGTTTCGTTGGCGTCACTGCCCGACAGGCCGTAATAGACCTTGCTCATGTTTGCCGGCGCTTTGCCGAGAATGCGCCGGGACAATTCAATCAGCGCTTGGTTACTGTGGCCCACATAGGTGTGGTAATAGGCCAGCTTTTTGGCCTGCTCGTACATGGCCTCGGCCATCTCGGGGCGGCCATAACCGATATTGACGCAATACAGGCCGGCAAAGGCGTCAATCAGCTCGGTGCCCTGAGAGTCATAAATGCGAATGCCCTCGGCACCGGTAATGATGCGTCCGCCCATCTCGCCTCTGGCATATTGCCCAAGGGGGGTTGAGGCGTGAAACACGGTGTTGCGGTCGGCCTCAAGCCATTGTTGTGTGTTCAGGGTCATGGTGAACCTCCTTGATAAACTGCACCGTCAAAGCCCGCCCAGGCAGCAGTATTTGAGCTGGCTGAAATCATCAAAACCATGACGGCTGCCTTCCCGGCCCAGGCCCGAGTGCTTGATGCCGCCAAAGGGAATGCAGTGGCCGGTCATTTTTACCGAGTTGACCGCCACCATGCCGAACTCCAGCCCGTCCAGCAGGGGTCTGATCAGCCGCTGATCGTGTCCGAAGATGTAAGCGGCCAGGCCGTATTCGGTGTCGTTGGCCAGCGCCAGCAATTCGGCGGGATCCTCATAGGCCAACACCGCCGCGACCGGACAGAAGTTCTCTTCCCGGTATACCCGCATGGCGGGGGTGACGTCGGCCAGCAGCACCGGCAGAAAGAAGTTTTCGCCGGGGCCAGGCTGCCGGTTGCCGGCAAACAGGCGGGCGCCGTGGGCCAGGGCGTCGTCCACCAGGCTTTGCGCGTTGTCCACCGCCCGGCGGTGGATAAGCGGCCCCATGGTGACACCGGCTTCAAGGCCGTTGCCGACACGAAGGCGAGCCATCTCGCCGGCAAAGGCGTCGAGAAACTCCTCGTAGCGGGGGCGGGGCACCAGTATGCGGTTGGCGGCCAGGCAGTCCTGGCCGGCGGTCTGGAATTTGGCGGCCACCGCCGCCCGCGCCGCCACCTGAATATCCACGTCGGGCAACACCATAAAGGGGGCATTTCCGCCCAGCTCCATGGCGCATTTCTTTACCGTATCGGCGCAGGCGGCCAGCAGTTGCTTACCCACCGCGGTGGAGCCGGTAAAGGACAGCGCCCGTACGCGATCGTCTCGGCACAGGGTGTTACCCAGCTCGGCACCGGAGCCGGTGATCACGTTAATCACCCCAGGTGCAAAGCCGGCCCGCTCCGCCAGCTCGGCCAGCGCCAGGGCGGAAAACGGCGTTTCGCTGGCGGGCTTGATCACTACTGTGCAGCCAATGGCCAGGGCCGCCGCGGCCTTGCGGGTGATCATGGCGTGGGGAAAATTCCAGGGGGTGATCAGGGCCGCCACGCCCACCGGCTCGCGCCGAGTATGCAACTCGGCGCCGGGAATATGGCTGGGCAGGGTATCGCCGCCGGCGCGCCGGCCCTCTTCGGCAAACCAGCGTACAAAGGAAGCGCCATAGTCGATTTCGCCCAGCGCATCCGCCAGCGGCTTGCCCTGCTCCAGTACCATCAGGGTGGCCAGATCCTGTTTGTACTCAAGGATCAGATCGTGCCAGCGCAGCAGCAGGGCAGCGCGCTCGTCCGCCGGCAGGCTGCGCCAGGGACCCAGGGCGGTGTGCGCGGCGGTAACGGCCAGCCCTGCCTGCTCGGTGTTGAGCCGGGGCACATGGCCAATAACATCATTGGTGGCCGGATTGAATACCGGCAAGTCGCGCTGACCGTGCACCCACTGGCCGTTGAGGTAGGCCAGCTCACGCACCAGCCGCGGCTCCTGCAGATAGGGCATCAGGGCGTCGGTCACCTTGCCATTGTTATTACCGTTGTTATGCATGGGCGCCATGGGCAGACTCCTTCAATGACCGGTGATGACCTTCAGTCTAGGTGGGGCTGAATGACACTTTTTTTGGTATTGGCGGGCATGACGGCGTGTTCTTTTTGAAAATAGCGTGAATATGGAGGATTTTTTCTGCCGGCGTTTTCGGCTTGCACCTTTGGCTTAACTTTGGATAATTCGCACTTCATTGCCAGCCGGAGAAACGAGATGACTGAACAGAAGCCGCCCGCCCAGACCGAAGAAGACCTGCGCAAGCGCAAAATTCGCAGCTTTGTGCGCCGGGAAGGCCGCCTGACCAAGGGCCAGGAAAAGGCCATGGCGGAGCAGTGGCCGGTGATGGGCATCGACTTTTCCAGTGAACTACTGAGCCTGGACGCGGTATTTGGCCGCGCCGCCCCCCGCGTGCTGGAAATCGGCTTTGGCATGGGCGGCTCGCTGGTGGAAATGGCCGCCGCCGCCCCGGAGCAGGACTTTATCGGTATTGAGGTGCACACCCCGGGCGTGGGTGCCTGTCTGATGGGCGCGGCGGAAGCCGGCCTGACCAACCTGCGGGTGATGTGTCACGATGCGGTGGAAGTGTTTGAGCAAATGCTGCCCGAGCAAAGCCTGGACCGGGTACAGCTGTTTTTCCCGGATCCCTGGCACAAAAAGCGTCACCACAAGCGCCGCATCGTACGACCGGAATTTGTGGAAATGGTGCGCAGCAAGCTGAAAATCGGCGGCGAATTCCACATGGCCACCGACTGGGAAAACTACGCCGAGCACATGCTGGAAGTGATGAATGCCGCTCCCGGTTATGCCAACGCCGCTCATTCCGGTAGCCCGGGCGACTATATGCCGCGACCTGACTACCGCCCGCTGACCAAGTTCGAACAGCGCGGCCACCGCCTGGGCCACGGCGTCTGGGATCTGATTTTTACCCGTACCGCCTGAGGTAAAAAAGGGGGGGATAGACGCCGTCTGGCAGTTATCCCCTCACGCCTCACACCTCACGTTTTTCCTTCCACGTCTCACCGTTTTCGTCTTTTGCCAGGGCCAAATACTTCCGGTGCAGCCGTGCCACCTCCGCGTGCAACCCCGCCTGGTCGGGGCTGTTGTTGTTCAGGACGTCGTCGGCGGCGGCCAGGCGCTGCTCGCGGCTGGCCTGGGCGGCCATGATGGCGCGAATTTGTGCTTCATCGGCATTGTCCCGTTTAACGGTGCGCGCAAGCTGGGTCTCGGGGCTGACGTCCACCACCAGCACGCGGTTGCACAGGCCGGTGAGGTTGTTTTCCACCAGTAACGGCACCACCAGCAGGCAGTAGGAGGAGGTGCAGGCGGCACAGGCGGTCACCATGCGCTCACGAATAACCGGATGCAGCAGGGCGTTAAGCCAGTCTTTTTCCTGTGCGTTATTAAACACCCGGGCGCGCAGGGCGCGCCGGTCCAGCTCACCGCTTGCGGTGATTACCTCGGATCCAAAATGTTGCTCAATGGCTGCCAGCGCCGGCTCTTCTGGAGCCACCACCTCACGGGCGATGATGTCGGCGTCGACAATGTCGACGCCCTGTTTGGCGAACAGCTCAGCCACGGTGCTTTTGCCACTGCCAATGCCGCCGGTCAGTCCTACCACATAACTCACAGTGCCAGTCTCCAGTACAGTTTAACCACGTCCGTGCCCCACATCAGGTAGCTCCAGCCGCCCAGGGCCAGGGCCGGACCAAAGGGCAGCACCCGGTCTTCCCCCAGGCGCCGCAGGGCCATCAGGCCAAGCCCCAGGGCAGCGCCGGTAAAGGATGCCAGCAGCAGCACCGGCAACAGGCTTTGCCAGCCAAACCAGGCGCCGATGGCGGCCAGCAGTTTGAAGTCGCCATAGCCCATGCCTTCCTTGCCGGTGGCAAGCCGGAACAGCCAGTACAGACTCCACAGAATGCCATAGCCGGCGGCGGCGCCGATCACCGCAGACTGCAGCGGTACGAACAGCTCATTGATATTGAGCAGCAGCCCCAGCCACAGCAGCGGCAGGGTGAGTTGATCCGGCAGCAGCAAGTGATCGAGGTCGATCAGGGTCATGCACAGCAGCATCCAGCTGAAGACCAGCGCCGCCAGTAACTGCGGGCCGGCACCGAAGCGCCACAGGGTGATGGCGGCGAGCAGCGCCGAGGCCAGCTCCACCAGGGGGTAGCGCCGTGACACCGGCGCCTGGCAGTAACGACAGCGGCCTTTCAGCCACAGCCAACTCAACAGGGGAATATTGTCGCTGGCCGCCAGGGTATGTTCGCAGTGAGGGCAGCGGGAGCGGGGCACGCAGAGGTTAAAGGGAGCTTCATCGGTCACCGGCTGATCCTGCAGGGCCGCGCACTCCCGTTGCCATTCCCGCTGCATTATCAGCGGCAGCCGGTGGATCACCACGTTAAGAAAGCTGCCCACCAGCAGCCCCAGCAGGGGAATAACAAGGTAAAGCAGGGCGGTATTGTCGAGCAGTGCAATCATGGAGTTCCCGAAAAATATCGATACGGCAGGCCGCCATATTATTGTGTGACTTTCAGTTTCGCCCAAGGCCGTTCAGCGTACCACGCTGCCCAGATTAAAGATGGGAAGATACATGGCAATGACCAGGCCGCCAACCAAAACTCCCAGCACCACCATGATCAGGGGTTCGATCAGGCTGGTGAGGCCATCCACGGCGTCGTCCACCTCCCGTTCGTAAATGCCGGCCACCTTGTGCATCATGTCGTCTATGGCGCCGGACTCTTCGCCGATCATCACCATTTGCACCACCATGTCCGGGAACAGCCCGGTGGCGCGCATGGCCAGGTTCATCTGCATGCCGGCTATCACTTCGTCGCGCATCTGTTTGACCGCTTCGCGATATACCACATTGCCCGACGCACCGGCGGCAGACAACAGGCCTTCCACCAGCGGAATGCCGGCGGAAAAGGTGGTGGCCAGGGTGCGGGCAAAACGGGCCAGGGCCGCCTTGTGCAGTATTTTGCCGACGACGGGCAGGCGCAGAATAAAGCGGTCGGTGGCGTCCCGCACCTTTTGCGAATTGCGCCAGGCCCGCACATAGAGCCAGCCGCCTATTACCAGGGCGATTAGAATAAACAGCCAGTATTGCTGCAGCCAGCGCGACAGATTGATCACCAATTGAGTAAAAGCGGGCAGGGTGGCGCCAAAACCGGCAAAAATTTCTTCAAACTGGGGGATCACAAACAGCAGTAATATGGCGGTCACCGCAAAGGCGACCAGCAGTACCATGATGGGGTAGAACATGGCCTTCCTGATTTTGGACTTGATGGCCTCGGCCTTTTCACGATAGAGCGCGATCTGGTCGAATATATGCTCCAGCGAGCCGGTCTGCTCGCCGGACTGCACCAGGTCGCAGTAAAGCTCATCAAAATATCTGGGATGCTTCTGCAGCGCCTGGGACAGCGGTGTGCCACCCTCTACGTCGGCGGCAATGCCGCCAGTCAGCTCGCGAATGCTGTTCTTCTCATTGGAGCGGGCGATGATTTGCAGAGTTTGTACCAGAGGGACCCCGGCCGCCAGCATGGTGGCCACCTGGCGAGTAATAATGGCGATGTCCGCCGGCTTGATGGCATCCTTCCAGCGGGCCAGCACCCCCTGGCTCTTGCGCCTGACCTTGATGGCATTAATGCCCTGGCGCTGCAGTTCACGCTTGGCGGTTCTGGTATCGGCGGCCTGCACGAAGCCCGACACCTTCTTGCCCTTGCGGTTAATGCCTTCCCACTTGAACGGGTAGACCTTCAGCTCTTTAGTGGTTGCCATGCGATCTCCCTGTGGCGAATGGGGTTCAGCCGGTTACTCGATTGACCTCGGACAGGCTGATAATGCCCAGGCGGGCCTTCGCCAGGGCCGACTGGCGCAAGGTCACCATGCCATCCTCCTCGGCGGCCCGGGCCAGCGCCAGGGAGCCTGCGTCGTTCATGATCAGGCTCGACAGGCGTTCACTCATGGCCAGTACCTCGTAAATGCCGGTGCGGCCCTTGTAGCCATCGGTGCACTGGGCGCAGCCCACGGCGCGATACAGGGTAATGCCCTCGGCCTGCTGGGCCGGGGTAAAGCCCAGGGCCTGCAGTTGCTCGGCACTCATCTGCTCGGGTTCCCGGCAGTGGGTACACAGCTTGCGTGCCAGCCGTTGAGCGATAATCAGGCTGACCGATGACGCGATATTGTAGGCCGGCAACCCCATGTTACTGAGTCGGGTCAGGGTTTCGGCGGCGGAGTTGGTGTGCAGGGTAGACAGCACCAGGTGACCGGTCTGGGCCGCCTTGACCGCGATTTCGGCGGTTTCAAGATCCCGAATTTCCCCTACCATGATGATATCGGGATCCTGGCGCAGAAAGGCGCGCAGGGCGTGGGAAAAGCTCAGCCCCGCCTTGGGATTGATCTGTACCTGATTGATGCCGGGCAGATTGATTTCAATCGGATCTTCGGCGGTGGAGATATTGGCCGACACCTTGTTGAGAATACTCAGGCCGGTATAGAGCGACACCGTCTTGCCCGAACCGGTGGGGCCGGTGACCAGTATCATGCCCTGTGGCCGGTTAAGGGCATTGAGGTAGAGGGCTTTCTGGGCTTCGCTGTAACCCAGCTGCTCAATGTCAAGGCGGGCGGCAGAGCTGTCGAGAATACGAATAACGATTTTTTCGCCCCACATGGTGGGCAGGGTGTTGACCCGCATGTCCACCGACTTGCTGCGGGTGAGCTTGAGCTTGATACGGCCATCCTGGGGCAGGCGGCGTTCGGCAATGTCGAGGCGGGCCATGACCTTGAGCCGGGCGGCAAAGCGGGAGGCCAGGTTAACCGGCGGCGAGGCCACCTCGTGCAGTATGCCGTCAATGCGAAAGCGAATGCGAAAGAAGGTTTCGTAGGGCTCAAAGTGCAGATCCGAGGCTTCCCGGCGCACCGCGTCGAGCATGATTTTGTTGATATACCGAACGATGGGGGCGTCGTCTTCCTGGCTACCGGGTTCGTCGTCCCGCTCCGAGGGGTCTTCGCCCAGTTCCAGGCCGGCGATGTCGTCGTCGGCGATATTGTCCAGATCCAGCCCGGTACCGGTGTTTTGCTGCAGGCTGTTCAGCAACTGCTGCAGTTTGCTCTCTTCCACCAGCAGGGTGTCGGTGACCAGGTTGAAACGAAAGCCGAAGTCTTCCAGCGCCGCCACATTGGTGGGATCCGACATGGCCAGATACAGCACTTTGCCGCGCAGGTGCACGGGAATGGCGTAATGGCGCTCGATCAGATCCATGCTCAGATACTGTGACGGCACTTCCTCAGTATCAAAGTCGTCCAGACTGACCAGGGGCAGGCCAAATTCCCGCTCGCAGAAGCGGGCCAGCTCCTCGCTGGAAAGCAGTTGGGTTTCCACCAGCACGGTACTGAGGGGCTTGGCTTCCTGTACGGCGCGGGCACAGGCTTGCTCCAGTTGGGCCGAATCCAGAATGGATGAAGCGGCCAGGCTACGGGCCAGGCCGCTTTTAACCTGTTCATGGGAGTGGGGCATAGGCGCTATTAACAGAGGCCGCTGGTAATGCAGGAACCACCCACTGTCCAAGTCACCTGTTGGCCTGCGGCAAGAGAGTTACTAGTTAACTGATAAGTTATGTCTGTGCCAAAACTTGAGGCGCCCGTCGCTGTGATGGTGATTGCACCACTTGCAGCATTCGCATCAACGGAGGCAACGTTTGTTGTATCAAAAGAGCCAGAAACTGCGTTATCTGCAGCTGTCGCACAATTGCCAGCATTAAAATTACCAAGCCCCCCCAGCACACAAACTTCTACCGCAGTTTTGGCTGGCCCTACTGCTGCAATCACCTCGCTAAATTTGGCACGGTTGGTGTAGTTCTGATAGGCCGGTAATGCTACGGCGCCAAGAATGGCCACAATAGCTACCACTATCATCAGTTCAATCAGGGTAAAGCCGCCCTGGCGGGAAAGAGAGGTCTTTTTCATAACGTCATCCTTGAGTGGCAGAAAAAAGAGGGGTATCTCCGGCTTCATTCAAGCCTGCCATTAAGTGATAGCAAGCGGTTGTGTTTTTTTCCAGCAAACAGTTTAACGGAATGGGACAAACCCCCGTTCTTTTTCGCTCAACCTTGCGATTTTTTGATATGGATGTTTTTTGAGGTTTTGCTAGCGCTTGTGAGCGAACCGTGGCCGGCCATAAAAAATGCCGGGCAAGCCCGGCATTTTACGGATGGCAACCGGCAGAAAAGGCTCAGCTTTCGACCCGCAATGACAGATCCAGGGCGTGTACATGCTTGGTGAGGGCGCCTACCGACACAAAGTCGACTCCGGTGGCGGCGTAGCCGGCAATGGTTTCCTGGGTGACGTTGCCGGATACTTCCAGTTTGGCGCGTCCGGCGGTGGTGGCCACGGCGGTGCGCATATCGGGCACGCTGAAGTTGTCGAGCATGATGATATCGGCGCCGGCCGCCAGGGCCTGCTCCAGCTCGGCCAGGGATTCCACTTCCACTTCCACCGGTTTCTCCGGCTGCAGCCTGCGGGCCTCGCTCACCGCCTTGTCGATGCCGCCACAGGCGAAGATGTGGTTTTCCTTGATAAGGTAGGCGTCATACAGGCCCATGCGATGGTTGTGGCCACCGCCACAGGTCACTGCATATTTCAGCGCCTGGCGCAGGCCGGGCAGGGTCTTGCGCGTGTCAAGCAGGCGGCAGTGGGTGCCGGCCAGCAGATCCACATAGCGCCGGGTTGCGGTGGCCACCGCCGACAGCGTCTGAATAAAGTTCAGCGCGGTGCGCTCGCCGGTGAGGATGGCCCGGGCCGGACCGGAGAGGGTGAGAAGCCGCTGGCCGGCGGTAATGGCATCACCGTCCTTGACCAGCCAGTGCAGGCTGACTTGCCCGCCCAGTTGCACAAAGGTTTCCTCGGCGAAGTCCCGACCGCAGAACACGCCGTCTTCTCGGGTGATCAGGTGGGCAGTCACTTGCTGATCTTCGGGCAGCAGCATGGCGGTAATATCCTGCCGGGGATCCAGATTGCCGCCCAGATCCTCGGTGAGGGCGGCGGTGACGTTAAAGCGTATTTCCCGGGCCAGGGAGGCGTTGTGCATGGCGTCTACCTTTTGTCACATATGCAGATGTAATGTGGCTTGCCGAAGGCTAGGGGGCCTGCTGCAAGAACTTCATGGTCAGCTGCGAGCCCCGCTGGGTCAGCTCAAAGCGGCGCAGGGCGTTCATGCCCAGCAGCACTTCGTCGCTGGTGCCGGGCATGATGACAGCATCCAGATCGTACAGGGTGAAGGGGCCGAGCGACAACGTTTTAATGCGGGTACGGTAGCCGGTGACATGCCCGGCGGCGGTACTAAGCCGCAGAGGCGCGCCCACCGGCAGGGTCAACCGTGCCGCGACCGCCTGGGGCACTGCCATTTGGGTGGCGCCGGTATCGAGCAGCAGTACCACCGGCTGGCCGTTGATGGCGCCGTCGGCCAGGTAGTGGCCGTGGCGGCTTTGCTGGAGCACCACGCTGTCGGAACCGACGACCTGCACCTGGCGTTCGGTATTGGCGCGCAGCATCAGGCGCTGGTGAAAGTGCCAGGTCAGCAGCATCAATGCGAGCAGCCAGGCCAGCAGCCACATGATGCGCCCGGTGCGTCGGACCGGATCCCTTGGTTGCGTCATCCTCGCTCCTTGTCCGCCTTCGGTCCCTTAACCTGTTAGTATATGCGCGCCCGTCACTCTTTACTGGAACCATCATGCCCCTGAGCCTGAATCAGGGCTGGCTGAGCCCGGCCCGCCACTGTGAATCGCCTCACCAGGACGAGCGTCCCGATGCCGAAGTTTCCCTGCTGGTGGTGCATTGCATTAGCTTGCCCCCGGGGCGTTTTGGTGGCCCTTATATCGATGATCTGTTCCTGGGACGGCTGGCGCCGGCGGCGCATCCCTATTTTGAGGATATTTACCAACTGCGAGTGTCGGCCCACTGCCTGATACGGCGTGACGGCGAGCTGGTACAGTATGTGCCGTTTCACCGCCGGGCCTGGCATGCCGGGGTGTCCTGCTTTGACGGCCGTGACAGGTGCAATGATTTTTCCATCGGCATTGAGCTGGAAGGCACCGACACCGGCGACTACACCAACGCCCAGTATCAGCGGTTGGCCGACGTGAGCCGAATGCTGATGTGCACCTATCCCGCCATCACGCCGACACGCATTACCGGCCACAGCGATATTGCCCCCGGCCGCAAAACCGACCCCGGCCCCGGGTTTGACTGGAAACGGTTTCGCGCCATGCTTTGATGGCTGACAGAAGTGGTAGGTTGTGATGAGCGAAGCGAATCGCAACAGGGGAGTGGCCAGCGGCACCATGTTGGAATTCGCTGCGCTCATTCGCAACCTACGCCATCCCCATTCCCCAGCCCCCAATTCCTAATCCCCATTCCCCGGTTTTCGGTTGGTCTGACCATTACCCATTTTCTTGTGTTTTACTGTGGCTGGGCTAGTTTTATGAGCCGGTTCGAAAAAACGCCGGCCGATATCCTTCATTTGTATGCAATGATCACAAAAACCATGGACAATTCTTGCCTGCTCTGATACCTTTTTTTAACAGTGTTAATTGGTATTACCAATTTTAAAAGCCGAGCGAATGACCTATCAGCGCATCAAACAACCCAAACTTGCCGAAACCATCGCCGCCAAACTGGAGCAGATGATAGTCGAAGGCAGCCTGCAGCCGGGGCAGCGTCTGCCGCCGGAGCGGGAGCTGGCCGAGCAGTTTGCGGTGTCACGCCCCTCGGTGCGTGAGGCCATTCAGCACCTGGAGGTGCGCGGTTTGGTGTCCCGCAAACAGGGCGGCGGCACCTATGTGCAGAACGCCCTGACCAAGGGGCTGGCCGATCCGCTGTTCCAGCTGCTGGCGGAGCACCCGGAGTCCCAGTACGACCTGCTGGAGTTTCGTCACACCATGGAAGGTATTTCTGCCTTTTATGCGGCGATGCGCGGTACCGAAACCGACTTCGATGCCATTCGCGCGGCCCAGCAGGCCATCATTCAGGCCCAGGAAAAGGGCGATCTGGCCGCAGAAGCCAAATACGCCGCCGAGTTTTACCTGGCGGTGGCGGCGGCGGCCCACAACGTGGTGCTGCTGCACCTGTTGCGTGCCATTCAGCCCATGCTGGAGTCCAGCATTCTGCGCAACATTCAGATTCTTAACCGGCGAGCCGGCATGGTGGAGAAGATTCGCAAACATCGCGCCAATCTGATCCAGACCATTTTGTCACGCGAGCCGGAGCAGGCCAGGGACGCTTGTCATGAGCACCTGGCCTTTATTGAAGAAACCCTGTTTGACATTCAGCGTGAAGAGAGCCGTATTCAGCGCTCCCTGCGCCGAACCCGTCAACAGGAATAATAATGCCTTCGGCAGCGACGAAACCCATGGGCGTCAGCCCCAAACGAGATAGGAAACAGCCATGTCTGATATCCTGAAAAATGATGTGGATTCAATAGAGACTCAAGAGTGGCTTGACGCCCTGGAGTCTTTGATCCGTCAAGAAGGACCTGAGCGCGCTCAGTACATTTACGAGCGCCTGACCACCAAAGCCATCAAGCATGGCGTTGCCGTGGCCCGCAATGCTCACTCAGATTACGTCAACAGCATCACCACCGACGAAGAACCTGAGTACCCGGGCAACTGGGATCTGGAACGGCGGATCCGCGCCATCATCCGTTGGAACTCAGTCATGATCGTACTGCGCGGCTCCAAGAAAGACCTGGATCTGGGCGGCCACATGTCTTCCTTCTCTTCGAGCGCCACCATGTACGAAGTGGCGTTCAACCACTTCTTCCGCGCCCGCAACGAGAAAGACGGCGGCGACCTGGTGTTCTTTCAAGGGCACATCTCTCCCGGCATCTACGCCCGCGCCTTTGCCGAAGGCCGCCTGACCGAAGCCCAGCTCGACATGTTCCGTCAGGAAGTGGACGGCAAGGGCATTCCGTCTTACCCGCATCCCAAGCTGATGCCGGACTTCTGGCAGTTCCCGACCGTTTCCATGGGCCTGGGCCCGATCAACGCCATCTATCAGGCCCGCTTCCTCAAGTACCTGACCGACCGTGGCCTGAAAGACTGCTCCGAGCAGCGCGTTTACGCCTATCTGGGCGACGGCGAGATGGACGAGCCGGAATCCAAGGGTGCCATCACCATCGCCGCCCGCGAGAAGCTGGATAACCTGTGCTTTATCATCAACTGTAACCTGCAGCGCCTGGACGGCCCGGTGGTGGGTAACGGCAAGATCATCAACGAACTCGACGGCCTGTTCACCGGTGCCGGCTGGAACGTGGTCAAGGTTATCTGGGGTCGTCGCTGGGACGATCTGATCGCCAAGGACACCTCCGGTAAGCTGGTTCAGCTGATGAACGAGACCCTGGACGGCGACTACCAGACTTTCAAGTCCAAAGACGGTGCCTACGTGCGCGAGCACTTCTTCGGCAAGTATCCGGAGACCGCCGAGCTGGTGAAGGACTGGACCGACGAGGAAATCTTTGCCCTGAACCGGGGTGGCCACGATCCGGCCAAGATGTTTGCCGCGTACAAGAACGCCGCCGACACCAAGGACAAGCCGACCGTTATTCTGGCCAAGACCATCAAGGGTTACGGCATGGGCGATGCCGCCGAAGGCAAGAACATCGCGCACCAGGTCAAGAAGATGGACATGTCTTCCCTCAAGCACTTCCGCGATCGTTTCAACATTGAAGTGAGCGACGAAGAGCTGCCGAACCTGCCCTACATCAAGATCGAGGAAGGTTCCCGCGAGCACGAGTACCTGCACGCCCGTCGTCAGAGCCTGAAGGGCTTCCTGCCGACCCGCCTGCCGGAAACCACCGTCAAGCTGGACATTCCCGCGCTGGAAGAGTTCGCCCCGCTGCTGGAAGAGCAAAAGCGCGAAATCTCCACCACCATGGCGTTCGTGCGTTCCCTGAACATCATGCTGAAGGACAAGTCCATCGGTAAGCGCATCGTGCCCATCCTGGCCGACGAAGCCCGTACCTTCGGTATGGAAGGCCTGTTCCGTCAGATCGGTATCTACAACCCGCACGGCCAGAAGTACGTTCCTCAGGACCGTGAGCAGGTGGCCTACTACAAGGAAGACAAGAAGGGTCAGGTACTGCAGGAAGGCATCAACGAGCTGGGCGCCATGTCGTCCTGGCTGGCCGCTGCCACCTCCTACAGCACCAACGACTGCCCCATGATTCCGTTCTACATCTACTATTCGATGTTCGGTTTCCAGCGGGTAGGCGATCTGTGCTGGGCCGCCGGCGACCAACAGGCTCGCGGTTTCCTGCTGGGTGCCACCTCCGGTCGTACCACCCTGAACGGTGAAGGTCTGCAGCATGAAGATGGCCACAGCCACATTCTGGCGGGCACCATTCCGAACTGTATCACCTACGATCCGACTTACGCCTATGAAGTCGCGGTTATCGTGCAGGACGGTCTGCGTCGCATGTACGGCGACAACCCCGAGAACGTGTACTACTACCTGACCACGCTGAACGAGAACTACCACCAGCCGGCCATGCCGGAAGGCGCCGAGGAAGGCATCCGCAAGGGTATCTACAAGCTCGAAACCGTAGAAGGCAGCAAGGGCAAGGTTCAGCTGATGGGCTCCGGCACCATCCTGGTGGGTGTGCGTGAAGCCGCCCAGATCCTGGCCGAGGAATACGGCATCGGCTCCGACGTGTACAGCGTACCGTCCTTCAACGAACTGACCCGCGACGGTCAGGACGCCGAGCGCTGGAACATGCTGCACCCGACCGAAGAGGCCCGCGTGCCTTACATCGCTCAGGTGATGGGCACCGAGCCGGCCATCGCCGCCACCGACTACATGAAGAACTACGCCGAACAGGTGCGTGCCTTTATGCCGTCCGTGAGCTACAAGGTGCTGGGTACCGACGGTTTCGGTCGTTCCGACAGCCGTGAGAACCTGCGTCGTCACTTTGAAGTGAACAAGCACTATGTGGTGATTGCCGCGCTGACCGAGCTGGCCAAGCAGGGCACCATCGACAAGCAGGTCGTGGCCGACGCCATCGCCAAGTACGGCATCGATGCCGACAAGATCAACCCGCTGTACGCATAAGGGGTAACACATGTCTAAAGATATTCTGGTGCCGGATATCGGCGCGGACGAGGTTGAAGTTACCGAGATCCTGGTTGCCGTGGGCGACAAGGTCGAGGAAGAGCAGTCTCTGATCACCGTGGAAGGCGACAAGGCCTCCATGGAAGTGCCTGCCCCCGCCGCCGGCGTGGTCAAGGAAATCAAGATTGCCGTGGGCGACAAGGTCAACACCGGTTCTCTTATCATGGTATTTGAAGCAGAGGGCGGCGCTGCCGCCCCGGCTGCTGCCGAAGAAGCGCCCAAGGCCGAAGCTGCCCCGGCCGCTGCCGCCGCCAGCGCCCTGAAAGAGGTGCAGGTTCCGGACATCGGTGGTGACGAGGTGGAAGTCACCGAAATCGCCGTGGCCGTAGGTGACACCATTGAAGAAGAGCAGACCCTGATCACCGTGGAAGGCGACAAGGCTTCCATGGAAGTACCGGCGCCGTTTGCCGGCAAGGTCGCCGAGATCAAGATTGCCGTGGGCGACAAGGTCAACACCGGTAGCCTTATCATGGTATTTGAAGTAGCCGGTGGTGCCGCACCGGCTGCTGCCGCTGCGCCGGCCGAAGCCGCGCCTGCTGCTGCCCCGGCCGCTGCCGCCGCCAAGGACGTGAACGTGCCGGACATCGGCGGTGACGAAGTGGAAGTCACCGAGGTGATGGTCGCCGTGGGCGACAAGGTGGACGCCGATCAGTCCATCCTGACCGTGGAAGGCGACAAGGCCTCCATGGAAGTGCCCGCGCCCTTCGCCGGTGTGGTCAAGGAAATCAAGGTGGCCACCGGTGACAAGGTGAACACCGGCTCCCTGGTGATGGTGTTTGAAGTGGAAGGTGCCGCTCCGGCTGCTGCCCCTGCCGCCGCCGCTCCGGCCAAGGCCGAGGCGCCGAAAGCTGCAGCGCCCAAGGCTGCCGCGACCGCCGCTGTGCCGGCCGCTGCCAAGGGCGAGTTCGTTGAGAACAATGCCTATGTGCACGCCACCCCGGTGGTTCGCCGCCTGGCCCGCGAGTTTGGTGTTGATCTGTCCAAGGTATCCGCCACCGGCCCGAAACAGCGCATTCTGAAGGAAGACGTGCAGAACTACGTCAAGTCCATCATCAAGCGCGTGGAAGGTCAGCCTGCGGGTGTGGCCGTGGCCGGCAACGGTCTGGAAGTGCTGGCCTGGCCCAAGGTCGACTTTGCCAAGTTCGGTGAAGTGGAAGAAGTGGCCCTGACCCGCATTCAGAAGATCTCTGGTCCGAACCTGCACCGTAACTGGGTGAAAATCCCCCACGTTACCCAGTTCGACGAGACCGATATCACCGAGCTGGAAGAGTTCCGCAAGACCGAGAACGCCATCGCCGAGAAGCAGAAGCTGGGTTACAAGATCTCTCCGCTGATCTTCATCATGAAGGCCGCCGCCAAGGCACTGGAAGCCTATCCCAAGTTCTGCTCTTCCCTGTCGGAAGACGGCCAGAGCCTGGTGATGAAGAAGTACGTGCACATCGGTGTGGCGGTGGATACTCCCAACGGCCTGGTGGTTCCGGTGGTTCGCGACGTCAACAAGAAAGGCATTCGCGAACTGGCGCTGGAGCTGGGTGAAATCTCCAAGAAGGCCCGCGCCGGCAAGCTGACCGCGGCCGACATGCAGGGCGGCTGCTTCACCATCTCGTCTCTGGGCGGCATTGGTGGCACCCAGTTCACCCCCATCGTGAATGCGCCGGAAGTGGCCATTCTGGGTGTGTCCAAGTCCAGCATCAAGCCGGTGTGGAACGGCAAGGAATTTGAACCTCGCCTGATCCAGCCGCTGGCACTGTCCTACGACCACCGAGTGATTGACGGTGCCGACGGCGCCCGCTTCATCACCATGCTGAGTGGTGTACTGAGCGACCTTCGTCGCCTGGCCCTTTAATGTGACAAGGCAGGCATAAGCCTGCCTTTTTACTTTCTTTTTAATAACAGAACAGTAAACTTTTGCCCGTTTGCAATGTAGTGGCCGTCTTGAGTCTGGTGCTCCGGCCGTCACTGCCTGAACAGGGCTGAAAAATCATAATAGAGGTCACCATGAGTCAAGAAGTCAAAGCTCAGGTTGTGGTTCTGGGCGCGGGCCCTGCCGGCTATTCTGCCGCTTTCCGTGCCGCCGATCTGGGCCTGGAAACCGTTATTGTCGAGCGCTACTCCACCCTGGGCGGTGTTTGCCTGAACGTGGGCTGTATCCCCTCCAAGGCGCTGCTGCACATCGCCAAGGTGATTGAAGAATCCAAGATGATGGCCAGCCACGGTGTGACCTTTGGCGAGCCGCAGATCGATCTGGACAAGGTGCGCGCGCACAAGGAAAAAGTCATTGGCCAGCTGACCCAGGGTCTAGGTGGCATGGCCAAGATGCGCAAGGTCAAGGTAGTGAACGGCTTTGCCAAGTTCACCGGTGCCAACACCCTGGTGGTGGAAGGCGAGAACGGCAATACCACCGTCAATTTTGACAACGCCATCATTGCCGCCGGCTCCCGTCCGATCAAACTGCCCTTCATTCCCCACGACGACCCGCGCGTATGGGACTCTACCGATGCGCTGGAGCTGAAGGAAGTCCCCGAGAAGCTGCTGGTCATGGGTGGCGGTATCATCGGCCTGGAAATGGGTACCGTGTACCATTCCCTGGGCTCCAAGATCGACGTGGTTGAAATGTTTGACCAGGTGATTCCGGCGGCCGACAAGGACATCATCAAGATCTTCACCAAACAGGTGAAGAGCAAGTTCAACATGATGCTGGAAACCAAGGTGACCGCCGTTGACGCCAAGGATGACGGTATTCACGTCACCATGGAAAACAAGAAAGGCGAGAGCATCACCAACGTTTACGACGCCGTGCTGGTGGCCATCGGCCGTACCCCCAACGGCAAGTCCCTGGACGCCGAGAAAGCCGGTGTTAACGTGGACGAGCGTGGTTTCATCAACGTCGACAAGCAGCTGCGCACCAATGTGCCGCATATCTACGCCATCGGCGACATCGTGGGTCAGCCCATGCTGGCGCACAAGGGTGTGCACGAAGGCCACGTGGCCGCCGAAGTGATCGCCGGCATGAAGCACTACTTCGATCCCAAGGTCATTCCGTCCATCGCCTACACCGAGCCGGAAGTGGCATGGGTGGGTGTGACCGAGAAGGAAGCCAAGGAAAAAGGCCTGAACTTTGAAGTGGCTTCTTTCCCCTGGGCGGCCTCCGGCCGGGCCATTGCCTCCGACTCTTCCTACGGCATGACCAAGCTGATCTTCGACAAGGACACTCACCGCGTACTGGGTGGTGCCACCATTGGTACCAACGCCGGCGAACTGCTGGGTGAAATCGGCCTGGCCATTGAAATGGGCGCCGACGCCGAAGACATCGCGCTGACCATTCATGCTCACCCCACTCTGCACGAGTCCGTGGGCATGGCCGCCGAGGTGTTCGAAGGCTCCATCACCGATATGCCGAACCCCAAGGCCAAGAAGAAGAAGTAAGTTTTCTTCTTGCCTGAGGAATGCAACGCCCGGCCATCTGGCCGGGCGTTTTTTTGTTTGGAGAGCAGGCGCTGAGGAACAAGGACTTGAGCGCTTCCCTCCCGAATCTTGTGCCTGCCGCTGTCTTTTGCGGCCTGGCCGGCACTCCCCATTTTTCGTTTGACGGCATACAATGCGAACATAATGTGCTCGTTGCCGTCGAATTGCCATGCGTCCTTACCTGCTGTTGCTGACCCTGTTGTTGTCGTTGCCGGCGCTGGCCGAGCGTCCTCACGTGGCCCTGGTGCTGAGTGGCGGCGGGGCCAAGGGCGCCGCCCATGTGGGGGTGATTCGCGTGCTGGAGCAACATCGCATTCCCGTGGATATTGTTACCGGCACCAGTATGGGCGCCTATGTGGCGGGCATGTACGCCCTGGGGCTGGACGCCGATGAGCTGGAGCGGCAGCTGCTGGCCCTGGACTGGAACCAGGGCTATCAGGACAAGGTGGGCCGGGACGAGTTGTCGTTGCGGCGCAAGCGACAGAATGACGAATTTCTGCTGCGAACCGATATCGGCATTGACGAAGACTGGCAGCTCAGCCTGCCCGGCGGCTTTTTTCAGGGCCAGTCCCTGGGCGCCCTGCTTCGGCGCAGCACCCTGACCATTCCCCGACTGAAAAACTTCGATCACCTGCCCATACCCTACCGGGCGGTGGCCACCGACATGGAAACCATGACCCCCGTGGTGCTGGGGCGGGGTCACCTGGCTACTGCCATGCAGGCCTCCATGTCGGTGCCCGGCGTGCTGCAGCCGGTGGAGCTCAACGGCCGGCTGCTGGCGGATGGCGGCGTGGTCAACAACCTGCCGGTGGACGTGGCCAGAGAGTTGGGCGCCGAGGTGGTGATCGCCGTGGACATCGGCGACGCCATGCTGCCCCGGGACAAGCTACACAACGCCCTGGCCATGGTGACCCAGCTCACCAACTACCTGACCCGGGCCGGCACCGAGCGGCAGAAGGCCCTGCTCACCGATGACGATGTCTTGCTCACTCCGGATATTATTGGCATTGGTGTGGGTGATTTTAACCGCATGCCCGAAGCCATTGCCCGGGGGGAGGCGGCGGCCACGGCACTGCTGCCGCAACTGCTGGCGCTCGCCCTGAGTGAGCAGGACTATGCCGACTACAGAGACCGCAAGCTCGACCGGCGGGCACGGTTGCAGCGCAGCGATGCGGTGTTTCTCGACCGGGTGGTGGTGGAGAACGACTCCCGTCTCAGCGAGGCGGTGATTCTGGACGCGCTGGGGCTCAGGCCCGGACAGTTCCACCAAACCGAGGATCTGGAGCAGGGGGTGCGCCGGCTCTATGCCCTGGACGCCTTTGAGCAGGTCAGTTACCGCATCGAAGAGCAGGACGAGGAGCAGGTGCTCACGGTACACACCCGTGAAAAAGATTGGGGACCGGGCTTTGTCGACCTCAAGTTTGCCCTGGAAGACGACTTTTCCAGCCGCACCAACTTTGAGATTGGTGCCCAGTTTCGCCGCACCAATATCACCGCTCTCGGAGGCGAATGGCTGGCCGAGGCCACCCTCGGCAGCAACAAGCTGGTGGCCACCGAGTACTACACGCCCCTGGACACCGATTACGACTTCTTTATGAAGGCGAGGGCCGAATACCAGAAGCGCCGGCGCACCTTTTTTGTCGAGCCGGGTGACGATGACTTACTGTTGTTTGGCCGGCTGACGACCCTGGACTTCGACTACGCCACCTGGCAGCTGCTGGGAGAGCTGGGTTACAACCTCAACCCCTGGAGTGAGTTGGCCCTGGGGCTGCAGGGGTTGACCGGCGACATTGAGGCGCGCAACTTCAATGACAGCCTGGACGTTGGCTCGGTAGGCCCCTACCTGCGCTTTACCCACGATACCCTGGACAATGTGTTTTTCCCCACCCACGGCGAGGCGGCGGAGCTGACTCTGGGGTATTACCGCAACCGGCTGGAAGGTCAGGAGGATGACGAACGGGTAGCCGGGCTGGATTATGAGCTGGACTGGTTGCGCCCCTGGAATGCCGGCCGGCATACCTTTGTGGGCAAGCTGGTGCTGGGCGGCTCCACCGCCGAACAGCCGCTGCCGGTGTTTGCCCGCAGCCTGGGCGGCCTGTTCAACCTGTCCGGCTACCAGAGCGAACAGCTCAGCGGCCGCTACAGCGGCCTGGCCGGTGTGCTTTATCACTATCGCTGGGCCGACAACGACTTTGGTGCCTTTCGCTCACCGGTCTATCTGGGCGGTTCACTGGAGCGGGGCGGGGTATGGAACTCCGGAAGCGAGGTGGGCTGGGGCAACTCGCTCACCGCCGGCAGCATATTCGTTGGCGTCGACACCAACTGGGGCCCGCTCTATCTGGCCTACGGCCAGGGCGAAGGAAATAAAAGTAGTATTTACCTCTACTTCGGCAACCTGTTCAGCTTCTGATGTGAATGGCGGGTTCGATCCCGAACGTGCTCAAAAGGGTATGGAAAGGTCATGTAAAACATGGCGTTAGTCAAATATTCGAGCAAAGGGGAGGTGGGCCGGATTTTAATTCATGGTTAAAACTTATATACTTTCGCGGCGTTCTGAAGGACGCCCCTGGCCCCCTACAAGGACATTTACGCCCTCGGTGGCGAATGATAATAAGAGGATACAGTCGTGCTTGAAGCCTATCGTAAACACGTCGAAGAACGTGCCGCAGAGGGAGTGGTTGCCAAGCCACTCGATGCAGAGCAAGTAGCCGCCCTGGTTGAATTACTCAAAAACCCGCCCGCCGGCGAAGAAGCCTTCCTCTACGAACTCCTTTCTACCCGCATTCCCCCTGGTGTTGATGAAGCCGCTTATGTAAAAGCCGGTTTTCTCGCCGCCGTGGCCAAGGGCGAGGTGAGCTCGCCGGTGGTGTCTGCCGAGCAGGCCACCGAGCTGCTGGGTACCATGCAGGGCGGTTACAACATCGCCCCGCTGATTGAGCTGCTGGACGTGGCCGCGCTGGCGCCCATCGCCGCCAAGGCCCTGAGCCACACCCTGCTGATGTTCGACGCCTTTCACGATGTGGACGAGAAGGCCAAGGCCGGCAACGAATTTGCCAAGCAGGTGATGCAGTCCTGGGCCGACGCCGAGTGGTTCCTCGAGCGCCCCAAACTGGCCGACAAAATCACCATGACCGTGTTCAAGGTGCCCGGCGAAACCAACACCGACGATCTGTCTCCGGCCCAGGACGCCTGGTCCCGCCCCGACATTCCGCTGCACGCCCAGGCCATGCTGAAGAATGCCCGTCCCGGCATTGAGCCCGATGAAGACGGCACCATTGGTCCGATCAAGGCCATTGACGCCCTGAAGGAAAAAGGGCATCCGCTGGCCTATGTGGGCGACGTGGTCGGCACCGGCTCCAGCCGCAAGTCCGCTACCAACTCCGTGCTCTGGCACATGGGTGACGACATTCCGTTCGTGCCCAACAAGCGCGCCGGCGGCATCTGCATTGGCGGCAAGATTGCCCCCATCTTCTTCAACACCATGGAAGATGCTGGCGCCCTGCCCATCGAGTGCGACGTCACCAAACTGAACACCGGCGACGTGATCGACATTTACCCCTACGAGGGCAAGATTTGCCGCCACGGCAGCGACGAGGTGTTGAGCACCTTCAAGCTGAAGACCGACGTGCTGCTCGACGAAGTACGCGCCGGCGGCCGTATTCCGCTGATCATCGGCCGTGGCCTGACCGACAAGGCCCGTGAAGCGCTGGGTCTGGCACCCTCCGAGGTGTTCAAGCGCCCGGCCCCGGTGGCCGACTCCGGCAAGGGCTACACCCTGGCCCAGAAGATGGTGGGCAAGGCCTGCGGCGTGACCGGCGTTCGCCCCGGTCAGTACTGCGAGCCCAAAATGACCACCGTCGGCTCCCAGGACACCACCGGCCCGATGACCCGGGACGAGCTGAAGGATCTGGCCTGCCTGGGCTTCTCCGCCGATCTGACCATGCAGTCGTTCTGTCACACCGCCGCCTATCCCAAGCCGGTGGACGTGACCACTCACCACACCCTGCCCGACTTCATCATGAACCGGGGCGGCGTGTCGCTGCGTCCGGGCGACGGCGTGATCCACTCCTGGCTGAACCGCATGCTGCTGCCCGATACCGTGGGCACCGGCGGTGACTCCCACACCCGTTTCCCCATCGGCATCTCCTTCCCGGCGGGCTCCGGCCTGGTGGCCTTTGCCGCCGCCACCGGCGTGATGCCGCTGGACATGCCGGAATCCGTGCTGGTGCGCTTCAAGGGCGAAATGCAGCCCGGCATCACCCTGCGCGATCTGGTGCACGCCATTCCCTACTACGGCATTCAGCACGGCCTGCTGACCGTGGCCAAGGAAGGCAAGATCAACGAATTCTCCGGCCGGGTGCTGGAAATCGAGGGTCTGCCCCAGCTGAAGGTGGAGCAGGCGTTTGAGCTGGCCGATGCCACCGCCGAGCGCTCCGCCGCCGGTTGTACCATCAAGCTGGATAAAGAGCCGATCATCGAGTACCTCAACTCCAACATCGTGATGCTGAAGTGGATGATCGCCGAAGGCTACGGTGACCAGCGCACCCTGGAGCGCCGCATCAAGGGCATGGAAGAGTGGTTGGCCAACCCCGAGCTGATGGAAGCCGATGCCGATGCCGAGTACGCCCACGTGCTGGAAATCGACATGAGCGAGATCAAGGAGCCGATCCTGTGTGCCCCGAACGATCCCGACGATGCCCGCCTGCTGTCCGACGTGACCGGCGAGCACATCGACGAGATCTTCATCGGCTCCTGCATGACCAACATCGGTCACTTCCGTGCCGCCGGCAAGCTGCTCGACAAGTTCAAGGGCCAACTGCCGACCCGGCTGTGGGTGGCACCGCCGACCAAGATGGACAAGGATCAGCTGACCGCCGAAGGCTACTACGGCATCTTTGGCCGGGTCGGTGCCCGCATCGAGATCCCGGGCTGCTCCCTGTGCATGGGTAACCAGGCGCGGGTAGGCGACAACACCACCGTAGTGTCGACCTCCACCCGTAACTTCCCCAACCGTCTGGGCAAGGGTGCCAACGTGTATCTGGCGTCGGCCGAGCTGGCCGCCGTGGCCGCCATTCACGGCAAGCTGCCGACCGTGGCCGAGTACCTGGAATACGCCCAGGAGCTGAACGCCACCGCCGCCGATACCTATCGCTACCTGAACTTCGACGAGCTGGACAGCTACGTGCAGAAGGCCGATACGGTGATTTTTAAGCAGGCCATCTAAGACGCAATAATGACTATCTAGTCATAACGTCAGACCTAAGCCAGCTCTCGGGCTGGCTTTTTTATGCGCGCCGCTGACACATTTGTAACAAAAGTCACATTTTGCATTGATCTCGATTAAACAATAAATGAGAATGAGTCGCCTTTTTGAAGTGGCAATAATTCTTATAATTAACTTGTATCGAGGAGTTGTCAGTGCGCACCTTTATTCGCTCAACCGCACTTCCCCCCAAAACCATGATCGGCTCGGCGGTCGGCCTGGCCGTGGCCAGCCTGGCGGTACCGGCCCATGCCCAGGAAGACGTAACCCGTCTGGATACCGTACTGGTCAAGGAGTCCCGCGAGCAGGGCTACAAGACCGAGGCGTCGGCATCGAGCAAGTATGTGAAGCCGTTGCTGGACACCCCCCAGACCGTGACCGTGGTGCCGAAGGAAGTGATCAAGGAGCAGCAGGCCCTGAGCCTGCGCCAGGTGCTGTCCAATGTATCCGGCATTACCTTTGATGCGGGCGAGGGCGGCGGTGGCTCCGGCGACAAGATCAACATTCGCGGGTTCAGTGCCAACTCCAACATGCAGATCGATGGCCTGCGCGACAGCAGCCAGAACAACCGTACCGACACCTTCAACATCGAGCAGGTGGAAGTGCTGAAGGGGCCCAACTCGGTGTTTGGCGGTGCCGGCACCACGGGAGGCGCCATCAACCAGGTGAGCAAGGCTCCCCAACAGCGTGACTTTGCCGAAATCGGCGCCAGCCTGGGCACCGACGAATACCGTCGTATGACCCTGGACGCCAACACCACCCTGGACGACGTAGGCGTTAACAGCGCCGCCCGTATTAACCTGATGGTTCACGAAAACGACGTGCCCGGCCGCAACAATATCGACCGTGAGCGCTTCGGTATTGCGCCGTCCGTGACCATTGGCCTGAGCGAGCAGACCCAGGCCACCCTGAGCTATTTTCACCAGCAGGACGACAATCTGCCCGACTACGGCCTGCCGGCTCGGGACGGCAAGGTGCTGCCCGGCGTGGATCGGGAGAGCTACTTTGGCTGGCGCAACCTGGACGAGGAAAAGATTCAGTCCGACGCCGTTACCCTGAAGCTGGAACACGAATTGAGCGACACCGCCCGCATCGAGAACCAGACTCGTTACAGCCGGGTAGATCGGGATACCACCATTTCTGCGTCTCACGTCAACACTGCCGGAGTGCCCGAGGGTAATTACCTTCCCGCCGGCCCGCAGGCCTATCGCCGGGATGCCCAGACCGAGATGTGGATCAACCAGACCGGCCTGGCCTTTGAGTTCGACACCGGTGCCTTTAAGCACGATATGCTGGTGGGCGGCGAGATCTCCCGGGAAACCTATGATCTGACCACCGGCAGTTACAACCTGAGCGGCAATTACCCGGCCGGCGGCTTTGATCTTTACAACCCGCCGGGTAAATGGACCGGCCCCACCAGCTACGCCAATTCCGGCGGTACCGATGCCGAGCTTGATACCCGTGCCCTCTATGTGTTTGATACCATTACGCTTGCCCCGCAGTGGGATCTGAGCCTGGGCCTGCGCCACGACTGGATTTCCGGCGAAACCACCAACAAGGTCAGTGGCGATACTGCCTCCAGCAGCGATCAGATGTTCAGTGGCCGCGCCGGTATCGTTTACAAGCCTGCCGAGAACGGCCGTATTTATCTGGCCTATGGCACTTCCTTTAACCCGGCGGCAGAGGCTCTTGCCACCTCGGGAAGGGTCTCTGGTGAAAACCTTGAGCCCGAGAAAAACGAGACCTGGGAACTGGGTACCAAGTGGGAGCTACTGGATGGCCGCCTGGGCCTGGACGGTGCCCTGTTCCGGGTCGACAAGACCAATGCCCGTGAAACCAATGAGTTGACCAACGAGCTGGAACTGGCCGGCGAGCAGCGGGTGCAGGGCGTGGAAGTGGGCCTGACCGGTGTGCTGACCGAGCAATGGAAGGTATTTGCCAACTACACCTTCCTCGACAGCGAAACCCTGAAGTCAGTGGCGGCGCCACAAGCGGGTGGCCGCGATTCCGAGGGGCAGCCGCTGGGCAATACACCACGTAACAGCGCCAACCTGTGGACCACCTATGAAATCCTGCCGGGCGTGGAGCTGGGCTATGGCGCCCGTTATGTGGGCTCTCGCTACGTGGCGTCTGATGTGGATGCCAAGATCGACAGCTACTGGGTGCATAATGCCATGGCGTCTTACCAGGTCACCGACGCCTTCAGCCTGCAGCTGAACGTCAATAACCTGTTTGACGAGGAATATGTGGAACGGGTGCGTGGTCGTCCGGGCACCGACACTCGCAGCTCCGCCGTTGAGCTGGGTGATGGCCGCTCCGCCGTGCTGTCTGCCAACTACCGGTTCTGATTTAATGGGGCGCGGGTGTCCCTGGGGCGCTGATGCAGTCGAGCCGCCTGCGTTCCAATGGCCGTATATTTAAACAAAGCCCCTGATGGGGCTTTATTCATTATCAGGAAAAGAGAATTTCACCATGATGCTGCATATACCCGGCGTATTGAGCGCCGAGCAGGTGACCGAATGCCGTGAGCGTCTATTGGCCGCACAATGGGTAGATGGCAATGCCACCGCCGGCTTTCAGTCGGCCCAGGCCAAGAACAACCTGCAATTACCCGAAGACAGTGACACCGCCAACCTCATCGGCAAGATGATCACCGAGGCCTTGTCGCGTCATCCGCTGTTTGTGGCCGCGGCCTTGCCGGAGAAAATTTTTCCGCCGTTGTTCAACTGTTACCAGGGCGGCCAGTCGTTTGGCATTCATGTGGATAACGCCATTCGTATGAATCCGGTTACGGGCGAGCGTATTCGCACCGACCTATCGGCCACCCTGTTTTTCTGTGACCCGGATGAATACGAAGGGGGCGAGTTGGTGGTGGAAGACACCTATGGTGCCCACAGCGTCAAGCTGCCCGCCGGCGATCTGATCTTGTACCCATCCTCCAGCCTGCACAAGGTGCTGCCGGTGACGCAGGGCGCGCGCATCAGCTCCTTTTTCTGGATTCAGAGCATGGTACGGGACGACGGCCAGCGCAGCCTGCTGTTTGATCTGGATACCGGTATTCAGAGCCTCAACCAGCAACTGGGCAGCGACAGCGAAGCCAGCATTCAGCTCACCGGGGTCTATCACAACCTGCTGCGCCGCTGGGCGTTGTGAGCCGAACAACGGACGGGGTTAACTGGAAGCAGGGTTGCCCTCAGCAAGACGGTGGGGAGTCATTGATGTACTTTGTATGGCACAGGTCAGTATCCATTGCTGCAGTGCCTGTTTGGCTTCGCTATTGTCGTCGGGCTGAATATCGATCAGTCCATAGCCACGTCGAGAGTGGAGCGGTTGTGTATCCAGGGCGACCAGAATGCCGCTTTCCAGCAAGCCGTCAACCAGCCCCCGCCAACCCATGCCAATGCCCTGGCCCGCGATAACCGCCTGTAACAACAGGGTATAGTTGTTGAATGTCAGCTCTGAAGGGTGCAGGTGGTTGATGCCGGCCCGCTGCTGAAAGTAGCCGGGCCAGTCCATCCAGCTCTGGCCCTGATCGGCTGTGAGCGTCAGCAGCGGCGCATCGGCCAGTTGAGCAAGATCATCAAAAGGGCCATGCTCCTGCAGAAAGGCGGGGCTGCAAACCGGAAATACGACTTCGGGCAGTAATCGTGGCACGTTTGCCAGGGTTCGTTCGTCACAGAACACGATGGCAACATCGACTTCCTTGTCTTTCCAGTCCAGTACGCCTTGATTGGTCATGATGCGTACGTCAATCTGGGGGTGAAGGCGGCGAAACAGCGGCAGTCGCGGCATCAGCCAGTAAGCGGCAAACGAGAAGTCGGTGAGAATATTGACCCTGGGATGACGGTGCTGTTGCTGAAGGCGCTCCAGGGTGCGCTCCATGGTGCCGAACCCTTCTCGTACACTGGCAAACAGTGCCTGGCCTGCGTCGGTGAGCCTGACGCCACGATAGACCCGCTCAAATAACGGCAGACCCAGCTGCTCTTCCAGGGTGCGAATGTGCTGGCTGACCGCCGACTGGGTTGAGCGCAGCTCTCTGGCCGCCGCGGTAAAATTCAGCTGGCGGGCCGCAACCTCGAAGACCCGCAGGCTGTTGGGGGACACGGTTCTGTTCAGTAACAACATTAGCTCAGTAGATGTTCATGCTATATCAGAGGACCACTATAGTGGCGCCTGGTTGATGCAGGAATGCCGATTTACGACATGATGTTATTCATTCATAACATTAGCTGAGCTAATTGCAGACATAAAAATTTAACGAGTTTACAGCATGAGGGGTGACTGGGAGACTGGCTGCAGTGCCGACGTCCGGCGATGTCAACGACTCAGGGAGAGCCCATTCATGACTGCCAAGCAGCCCAATATTCTGTTTCTTATGGCCGACCAAATGGCCACCTCGTCACTGCCCTTTTACGGTCACCCTTTGGTCAGAACACCCCATTTATCCCGCCTGGCGGACGAAGGAGTGGTGTTTGATTCGGCCTACTGTAACAGCCCGCTGTGCGCACCGTCCCGCTTTACCCTGATGTCTGGCCAGCTGCCATCGCGCATCGGTGGATATGACAACGCCGCCGACTTTCCCGCCGATATTCCCACTTTCGCTCATTACCTGCGGGATGCCGGCTACTTTACCGCGCTGTCCGGCAAGATGCATTTTTGTGGTCCGGATCAGTTGCACGGCTTTGAACAGCGGCTGACGACTGACATCTATCCGGCCGACTATGGCTGGTTCGTCAATTGGGAGGATTTTGAAACCCGCCCCAGCTATTACCACAACATGTCTTCGGTGACCCAGGCCGGCCCCTGCGTGCGTTCCAACCAGCTGGACTTCGATGATGAGGTCAGCTTTCGGGCTCGGCGCTTCCTGTATGACTACGCGCGCAATGGCGAGCCGCGGCCGTTCTGTCTGACGGTCTCGCTGACTCATCCCCACGACCCTTACACCATTCCGCAGCAGTACTGGGATCGTTACGAGCACGACGAGATCGACATGCCCAAGGTGCCTTTCTCCCAGGCACTGGCGGATCCCCATTCCCGTCGTTTGCGTCATGTCTATCAGCTGGACGAGAGCACCCTTACCGACGCCCAGATCCGCAATGCGCGCCATGCCTACTACGGATCCATCAGTTATGTGGATGATCAAATTGGCTCCGTGCTCAGCGTGCTGAAGGAAACCGGCCTGGATCAGGACACCATTATCGTGTTCTCCGGCGATCACGGCGACATGCTGGGCGAGCGCGGCCTCTGGTACAAGATGAGCTGGTTTGAAGGCTCGGCCCGGGTGCCGATGATTGTTCATGCCCCTGGCCGCTTTGCACCGAAGCGCGTCAGTGAGTCGGTCTCCACCATGGATCTGTTGCCCACCTTTGCCGAGCTGGCAAACAACAATGTGGCGCCTGAATACGCGGCCCCTCTGGATGGCCGCAGCCTGCTGCCGCATCTCAATGGAGCCGGTGGCCACGACGAGGTGATTGGCGAGTATCTGGGGGAAGGGGCCATTGCCCCGCTGCTGATGATTCGCCGTGGCCGCTACAAGTTTGTGTATTCGGCGCCCGATCCGGAACAGTTGTTTGATCTGGAAGCGGATCCTCTGGAGCTTAATAACCTGGCTCAGGATTCGGCATATCAGGACCTTTGCCGCGAATTCCGCACCGAGATTGCCTCACGCTGGGACTACGATCGTCTGCATGGCGAAGTGATCGCGAGCCAGCGCCGACGCAGGCTGGTATCCAGGGCGCTGAGCACCGGCAGGGTGACCACCTGGGATCATCAGCCACTGTTTGATGCCAGCACTCAATATATGCGCAATACCATTGATCTTGATGATCTGGAGCGGCGGGCGCGATTCCCGATAGCTTCCGAACAGCACTCATGACGGCGGTACTGGGCAGGGCGCAGCGTTACCAGGCACTGTTGCAGTGCCTGGTGCCCTTTAGCGGTTGGTTGCCGCAGCAAACCGCGCGTTCGCTGCGGGCGGATATGCTGGCCGGCCTGACCGGGGCCGTGCTGGTGGTGCCGCAAGGGGTGGCCTATGCCCTGCTGGCCGGACTGCCCCCGGAATACGGCCTGTATACCGCCATTATTCCAACCATTCTGGCGGCCTTGTTTGGTTCGTCCCGGCAAATGGTCAGCGGACCGACGGCGGCCTTGTCGATTGCCTTGTTTGCCACCCTGCAGCCGGTTGTTGAGGGGGGTACGGGAGAGTTTGTTGCACTGGTGCTGACCCTGACCTTTCTGACCGGACTGTTCCAGTTAGTGCTGGGCCTGGCCCGGCTGGGGGCGCTGGTCAACCTGGTGTCGCATTCGGTGGTCACCGGCTTTACCGCCGGAGCCGCACTGATCATTGCCACCAGTCAGCTTTCCCATGCCCTGGGGCTGGGCCCGCTGGCTGGCAGCGGCTTTTTTGATACCTGGTTCAGGCTGTTTGCACGGCTTGAGGACATTCGGCCTGAAGCCGTGCTGGTGGCCGGGTTCACCCTGGTGGTCAGTCTGGCCTGTCGCCACTGGCTGCCCCGCTGGCCGGGCATGCTGCTGGCGCTGGCCGGGGCGTCTTTGCTGGCGTTCTGGCTCGATCCACAGGGCGTTGTGATTCAGCGCATTGCCGCCGTGCCGGCAGGCCTGCCCCCCTTTTCGATGCCGGATTTGTCCATGGATACCCTGCGCCTGCTAATCCCGGGAGCCATGGCCCTGGGGCTGTTGGGGCTGGTGGAAGCATCGGCCATTTCTCGCACCATGGCGCTTCGCTCCGGGCAGCGAACCAGCAGCAATCAGGAGTTTATTGGTCAGGGGCTGTCCAACCTGGGAGGCGCCTTCTTTTCGAGCTATGTCTCTTCGGGCTCTTTTACCCGCTCGGGACTCAATGCCAGTGCCGGGGCCCAATCACCACTGGCGGCGGTCATGGCCGCCCTGTTTCTGGCGCCCATGGTGCTGCTGGCGACGCCGTTACTGGATTATGTGCCTATGCCCGCCATGGCCGGCATGTTGCTGCTGGTCGCCGCCAACCTGGTCGATCGGCACAGTATTCGCGAAGCGCTGACGGTCAGCCGGTCGGAAACCACGGTGCTGCTGATCACTTTTGCCAGCACCCTGCTGCTGGCGCTGGAGTTTGCGATCTTTCTTGGCGTACTGGCTTCACTGGCACTCTATTTGCTTAAAACGACACGACCACCCGTGGTGCCCTGTTCCCTGTCTCAGGCCCCCGATGAAGTTCGTCTGGCGGTCGAGGAAGCGTCCTGCATGGTGGTGCGGATTGACGGCTCCCTGTTTTTCGGCGCCTGTGACTCGATTGCTCGTCGGCTGGAGGCGTATGAGTGTCCCAACCTGGTGATCCTGGCGGAAGGCATCAATTTTATCGATCTCAGTGGTATTCACCTGCTTCAGCAACAGGCAAGCCGTTGTCGAAGCAGGGGAGGAAGGTTGTATCTGGCAAGGGCCAAGGCCGATGTGCAGGCTCGCCTGCAACGGGCCGGTGCTCTTGATCAGCAAAGGTTCACGGTAGTCACACTATGAGAGGGATTCTCTATGACACAGCAACATACAGGCAACGGGCAGGAAGGCCGCCTCAACCTGGCCGTCTTTCACGGCTCGGTGGCGGGAATACTGATATTTTTGATCTATACGATAGCCTATACCGAACATGCCAATGCGCTGTTTAACGCCGGTCTGGACTGGATTGGCCAGACCTTTGGCTGGTATTACATGCTGGTGATCACCTCCTACCTGGTCTTCGTGGGAGTGATTGGTGTCTCGCGCTTCGGCAAGATCCGCCTTGGACCGGATCACTCGCGACCGGAGTTTTCACTGTTGTCCTGGTCGGCCATGCTGTTTGCCGCCGGCATCGGTGGCGCCATTTTGTTCTTCGTGGTGTCCGAGCCGCTGACCCATTACCTGACGCCCCCCGTCGGCGCCGGCGGCGATATCGACGCCCAGCGCCGGGCCATGGTGCAAACCTTTATGCATTGGGGCATTTCGGGCTGGGGAGTGTTTGTGGTGATGGGCATGGCACTGGCCTATTTCAGCTATCGCCATCGCCTGCCGCTGGCCATTCGCTCAACCCTGTATCCCCTGCTGGGAAAGCGCATCTACGGTCCGATTGGCAATGCCGTGGACATTGCTTCCGTCGTGGCGACCGTGTTCGGCATTGCCACCGCCCTCGGCATTGGCGTGATGCAGATGAATTACGGGCTGGCCTACCTGTTTGACGTGCCGGAAGGGCTGACCACCCAGACGCTGCTGATCCTGCTGGTGGTTATCCTGGCGACCCTGTCGGTGGTGAGCGGGGTCAACAAGGGCATTCGCCGGCTGTCGGAATTCAACCTGCTGATGGTGGCCGCCGTGGTGCTGTTTGTGCTGCTGCAGGGAGACACCCTGATGCTGCTCAATGCCCTGGTGATGAACACGGGAGATTACCTGACCGCCCTGGTTGGCAAGAGCTTTGACACCTATGCCTATCACCCCGACGCCAAGGGCTGGTTCAGTGGCTGGACCGTGTTTTTCTGGGGCTTCTGGATTGCCTGGGCTCCCTTTGTCGGCCTGTTTCTGGCGCGTATTTCCCGTGGCCGTACCATTCGCGAGTTTGTTGCCGGGGCCCTGTTCATTCCGCTTATCTTTGTGATGGTGATGATTTCCGTGCTGGGCAACAGCGGCATCAGCATGGTGGAGCAGGGGTTGGTGGTGCTGGGCGAGCAGGCCATCAATATGCCCCAGGCAACCATCTATACCCTGCTGGAGCAGCTGCCCTGGGTTGGCCTCACCGCCAGTGTCGTGGTGCTGTTAAGCATCATTTTCTTTGTAACCTCGGCCGACTCCGGGGCACTGGTGCTGTCCAACTTCACCTATATACTGCGTGACGTCAATCATGATGCGCCGGTTCGGCTGCGTATCTTCTGGTCGGTGCTGATTGGCCTTATCACCATGGTGCTGTTGATGGCCGGCGGCTTCAGAACCCTGCAGAGTGCGGTGGTGATCACCGCCCTGCCATTCTCGGCAATCATTGTGCTGAGCATGATCGGTCTCTATCGCTCGTTAAGAATAGAAGCCGGCAAACTGGAGGCGCGCCAGCAGGTGGTGACCGGCAACGGTGCCGTGCTTGACTGGCGGGAGCGGCTCGATCGTACCCTGGATGGTGCCACCCATGATCGTGCAGACGCCACCATACGCCATGCGATTCGTCCGGCCATGACCGAGCTGGTGGAGGAGCTGACCCGGCGGGGCCAGCATGCCAGCCTGATTGAGCGGGAAACCGATGAAGAACGGCTGCAGTGTCCCATGTTGCGGGTGGATTTCGAGGGAGCCCCGAGCTTTATTTACGAGATCCATACGCGGCGTATGCAGCCACCGAGTTTTTTGCTGGCGGATGACGACTATTACCTTCGCCTTGATGTGCATCTGGCCGATGGTAGCGTAGGGCAGGATCTCAATGGTTACACCCGGCTGCAGGTGGCACACGATATACTGAATGAGTTTCAGCAACACCTGCACTTTCTGACCCAGGCCGGGGTAGAAGGCAACCTGGAACATATTCCCGATCACCAGGCGGACCGTGAGCAGGCCGTGGCCAGCGGCAAGGTAGGCTGCCTGGAAACATCGAAAGCCTATTCCTGAGTGATAACGCCGCAGACAAAAACGGGCGGCCAGTCTGACTGGCCGCCCGTTTTTTATGTTTGAGGACGGTGCCGGCCTCGGGCGATCGTGGGTCAGCCGGCCTGCTCGGCGTGTGCGGCCTCGGTGGCCTCATCGGCTTGCGGCTTGTTCATCGGCATGATGATGTTCATCACGATGGCGGTGATGCCGCCGGCGGAGATGCCGGATGCAAACACGTTCTTAATGATGTCGGGCATAAACTGCAGAATGTCCGGTCGCTGGGAAATGCCCAGGCCCATGCCAAAGGAAATGGCGATGATGAACAGGGCGCGGCGATCCAGTGTTTCCCGGGACAGAATGCGCACGCCGGCGGCGGCGATGGAGCCGAACATCACCAGGGTGGCGCCCCCCAGTACCGGCTCGGGAATGCGCTGCACCAGGGTGCTGATGGCCGGGAACAGGCCCATGATCACCAGAATGGCGGCCACAAAGAAGCCCACGTGGCGGCTGGCCACGCCGGTCATCTGGATCACGCCGTTGTTCTGACTGAAGGTGGACACCGGAAAGGTGTTGAAGATGGAGGCCAGCGAGGAGTTCACACCGTCACCCAGTACGCAGCCCTTGAGCCGGCGCATGTACACCGGACCGGATACCGGCTCGCCGGACACTTCAGAGGTGGCGGTGGTGTCGCCAATGGCTTCCAGTGAGGTGATCACATAGACCAGCACCAGCGGAATAAACAGGGAAGCGTCAAAGCCCAGGCCGTATTGCATGGGAATGGGCAGGGCCACGGTGGGCAGACTGTCCGACAGCGGCGCCAGCTTGCCCATCTGCCAGGCCAGCAGGGTGCCGGCGACCATGGCCACCAGAATGGAGGACAGGCGAACATAGGGGTTGCGGCTGCGGTTCATCAGAATAATGATGCCGAGCACGGTACCCGCCAGCGCCAGGTTCTCCAGGGAGCCGAACTCGCCGGCCTCCATGGCACCAAAGCCGCCGCCGATGGAGGTCAGGCCCAGCTGGATCAGGGTAAGGCCGATCAGGGTTACGATAATGCCACTGACCAGAGGGGATATGATGCGTCGGGCCAGATGCAGAAAGCGGGAGATGATCATCTCGGTGGGGGCGGCCAGCAGGGCGGTGCCGAAAATGGCCGCCAGCATGGCTTCGGTGGTAACGCCACCGTCCTTCATGGCCAGGCCGCTGGCGATGATGGGGCCGAGAAAGTTAAAGCTGGTGCCCTGAATCGACAGCAGGCCGGTACCGATGGGGCCGAACCGCTTCATCTGAATAAAGGAAGCTACACCGGTAATAAACAGCGACATGCTGATGATGTGGGCGGTGTCGGCGGCGGGAATGCCCAGGGCCTGGCAGATGATCAGCGGCGGCGTGATCACCGCCACAAACAGGGCCAGCAGGTGCTGAACGGCGGCAAACAGGGACTGCCAAAAGGGCGGCTTGTCATGAAGCCGGTATACCAGTTCGCTCTGGTTTGAAGGTTGCTGCGTGTGATTAGACATATTTTTTCCGGTGTGTTGCAACTGGGTTGTCATTGTTATGGTTATGCTGGCGGCCGAACCGCCGAAGGGCGCATAGAATACTGGATATGGGATAAAACGGCCAGTAATTGAGCGCATGTTTTGTGTGCAATGTGTACAGTTTCTGTGTGAAATGCATTCACTTGACTCAAAAATCAGTCTTTTGGGACAGAATGGTATTGAGACTGACTTTCTTTTAAAATTCCGTCCCCTTTGGCGATTCGAACGAGCAATCAAGACAACATGGAACCGATTTCGGCGCTGGCCGACGTCCTTCACAGCGAGATCTGGCTGCCCCTCTGGCGGCGTTTTGCCGGCCTGTTCGATCTGAATGGCCGCTTGGGCGTGGTGTTTCTCGCCATTTCCTTTGCCGTTGCCTTCCTGCTGTACCGGCGGCGAGGCGCCGTGGGCAGCTTTGGCCAGTTTCTCGGTGGCCGGCGGGTCTGGCTGCATCGCTCCGCCCTGATCGATTACCAGTACTATTTTCTGCGGGTATTGCTGCACGCGGCCCTGGTTGTGCCGGTGCTGGCCTGGCTGGATCCTTATCTGCTGCGCTCGGGGGATGTCAGTGCCCGGTTAACACAGTGGTGGGGTGAGCGTCCCTGGCAGGGGGAAAGCACCGCGCTGATGCTGGCCTATGGCCTGGGCGCCTTTCTGGTGTCGGACTTTGTGCATTACTGGGTGCACAGGGCCTTTCATGGTCGCTGGTTGTGGGAGTTTCACAAGGTGCATCATTCCGCCACCGTGATGGTGCCGCCCACCGCCAGCCGCATTCATATTGTGGAGAAGCTGATTGAAAAACTGTGCAAGGGCACGGCGCTGGCGCTGTTTGCCGGGCTGTTTTTCTATTTCAGCGGCGGCCAGGTAAGCAAGTACACCCTGTTTGGTGTCAGCTATATGGTGCTGTTGTTCAATTCGCTGGCGGCCAACCTGCGCCACAGCCATGTGTGGCTGTCGTTTGGCCCCGTGGTGGAGCATGTGCTCAACAGTCCGGCCCAGCATCAGATCCATCACAGCAAGGATCCAAAGCACTTCAGCCTGAACTATGGCACCAACCTGTCGATCTGGGACTGGATGTTCGGCACCTTATATGTGACCACCTCAACGCCGGAGCCGCTTGAGTTTGGGGTGGGGGAAAAAGACAACCTGCGTTACCAGCGCATGACAACCCTGATTCTACGACCATTCTGGGTGACCGGGGGCAAGCTGTGGCGGGCCCTGATCGAGTGCTGGCCGCGGGCCCTTGTGAGAAGCGGAAGGCGGCGGCTAGAATAGCGCCTTTTTTGCCGGGAGAGCGGCCATGGAATTCGACTTTTTACGTGATCTGGACGGCCGCTGCCGGGCCCGGTGTGACATGGGCCATGAGGCCTTTGGCCAGTGGCTGACCGACGAGGTGGATGCCGCCGAAGCCACGCGCCTGCTGGACGCCATCGCCGGGCTGGATGCGCGTCAGCAGGACGAGCTTCGCCGGGAATACGCCGAATTCACCCTGGCCCTGGGCGACGGCGAGGCCGAGCTTATCGGCCACGGCCTGGCCTTTGACGGCGGCGAGCTGGAAGAGGGCATGAGCTATTATGACGACGCCCACTACGCCGGCTGCGGCCTGGACGATCTGGCCCGGCTGCTGACCCAGTGGCGGGAGTTTATTCAGAGCCGGTGAGGGGTGAGGGGACGGAAGTGAGGAGTTGAGTCTGACTCCATACTCGGTGTTTTTCTCCTCACTCCTCACTCCTCACTCCTCACTCCTCACAGGCGACAGCCTAGAACTTTACCTTTCCGCGAGAGCTTTTGATCTTGCCCCTGTGGGTCTTGCTGTCGGTGCGTTTGGCCTTTGCCGCCCTGCTGGGCTTGGTGGGGCGGCGCACCTTGACCGGCTTGCCGGCTTTTTGCAGCAGGGCCACCAAGGCCTCCCTGGCCGCTTCCCGATTCATCAACTGACTGCGTTCGCTTTCCACCCTGATTAATATCCAGCCGCTGGGTAGCACGCGGTGATCCCGCATTTTCGCCAGCGCCTCCTTGTAACCCTCAGGCAGGCTGGGGCTGCTGGCGTAGTCAAAGCGCAGTTGCACCGCGGAGTCGGTCTTGTTGACGTGTTGACCTCCGGGGCCACCGGCACGAGTGGTAATAAACTCCAGTTCCCGTTCCGGAATGCTTACTCGGGCGGAAATTTCCAGCATGTAACTTTCCTTTGCACTGTTTTGGTGCGCGCTGTCGGATGGATGCACCAGCATAACATGATGCTCATTGCACCATCCAAGGGAATGATTTTAAGTTGTTGATTTAAATGGCTTAAAAAATTGGCACGAAGCTTGTAAAGAACAGGGGGACTTTCTTTTCTGCGCGAGGAGCCCCCCATGAAAATGATTTGCGCCATTATCAAACCCTTCAAGCTCGACGATGTGCGTTCGGCCCTGTCCAGCCTGGGTATAGATGGTATGACGGTCAGTGAAGTCAAAGGATTTGGCCGCCAGAAGGGGCACACCGAGTTGTATCGGGGTGCCGAATACCAGGTGGATTTTCTGCCCAAGATCAAGCTGGAGATCGCCGCCCAGAGTGAAGACGTGGAGCGGGTGATCGAGACCATTACCGAGGCTGCCGGAACCGGCAAAATCGGAGACGGCAAGATCTTCGTATTTGACCTGCTGCAAACGGTACGTATTCGTACCGGTGAGCGGGACGTGGAAGCCATTTAAGGGAGAACAATGTCATGGATGCATTAACCGAAGTGAAATTTGCCCTCGACACCTTTTACTTTTTGATGTCGGGCGTGCTGGTAATGTGGATGGCTGCCGGCTTTGCCATGCTGGAAGCCGGCCTGGTTAGAGCCAAGAACACCACCGAAATTCTGACCAAGAACATTTTGCTGTTTGCCATCGCCTGCACCATGTACCTGCTGGTGGGTTACCACATCATGTATGTGGATAATGCCGAAGGCGGCTGGTTGCCGAGCCTGGGCAGCCTGATTGGCAGCCCCAGTGCCGATGCGGATCACTCCCTGGAGTCCGATTTCTTCTTCCAGGTGGTATTCGTGGCTACCGCCATGTCCGTGGTATCCGGTGCCGTGGCCGAACGTATGAAGCTGTGGGCTTTCCTGGGCTTCTCCGTGGTGCTGACCGGCTTTATCTATCCGCTGGAAGGCTATTGGACCTGGGGCGGTGGTTTCCTGTCCGAGCTGGGCTTCAGTGACTTCGCCGGCTCCGGCATTGTGCACATGACCGGTGCCGCCGCGGCCCTGGCCGGTGTGCTGCTGCTGGGGGCTCGTAAGGGCAAATATGGCAAAAACGGCGCCATTCACCCGATTCCAGGCTCCAACATGCCGCTGGCGACCCTGGGTACCTTTATTCTGTGGATGGGCTGGTTCGGCTTTAACGGCGGCTCTCAGTTGCTGCTGTCGGATGTGGAAAACGCCACTGCCGTATCTAAAATATTCGTTAACACCAACGCCGCCGCCGCCACCGGTGCCATCGGCGCACTGCTGGTCACCAAAATCACCTGGGGCAAGGCAGATCTGACCATGATTCTCAACGGTGCCCTGGCCGGTCTGGTGGCGATTACCGCCGACCCGCTGTCACCGAGCCACCTGTGGTCTGCCGCCATTGGTCTGCTGGCCGGCGTGTTGGTGGTGTACTCCATCGTGGCCCTGGACAAACTGCGCATCGATGATCCTGTGGGTGCCATTTCGGTACACGGTGTGTGCGGCATTCTGGGCCTGCTGCTGGTACCGGTGGCCAACACCGATGCCACCTTCTTTGCCCAGCTGGTCGGCATCCTGGTTATTGGCTGCTGGGTATTCGGTGCCAGTCTGCTGGTGTGGTACCTGCTCAAGCGCACCATGGGTATTCGTGTGGGTGAGGAAGAAGAGATGTCGGGGATGGACCAGATAGACTGCGGCATCGACGCCTATCCCGAGTTCGTTACCCTCAAGCCGCGCTGATTGCCGGCCCAGTAACACGCTTACGTCACGAGGCCGCCGGGTCTTGTTTTGAGGAGCCTTGTGCTCCTCTTTTTTTTGATCCGCCTCAAAACACCGAAGTGAAGATAACAATTTTTATTATTTGAGTGTTCGCCGGTGGTTGATTCCCTCTTGGAGCCCGGTATACTGCTGAACGTTAATTATTCTCAGTCAACCAATGGAACCGGATAATGACCAGACCGTTTTTCCTCACCGCCGCCGCTGCCCTGCTGGCTTCCAGCTTCACCGCCCAGGCTGCAGCCGAAGAAGTCAACGTCTACTCCAACCGTCAGGAATTCCTGATCAAGCCCATGCTCGACACCTTTACCAAGGAAACCGGTATCGATGTGAACGTGGTCTTTATCAAGGACGGCATGGGTGAACGTCTGGAGCGGGAAGGTCGTCTTTCTCCGGCCGATCTGGTGCTGACCGTGGACGTCAGCCGCCTGATGGACGTGGTGGACAAGGATCTGACCCAGCCGGTGCAAAGCGACGTGCTGGAACAAAACATTCCGGCCCAGTATCGCGATGCCGACGGCAAGTGGTTCGCGGTAACCACCCGCGCCCGTGCCATTTACAGCTCGGTTGACCGGGTGGGCAAGCGTGACGACATCACCTATGAAGAGCTGGCGGATCCCAAGTACAAGGGCAAGATCTGTACCCGCAGCGGCAAGCATCCCTACAACGTGGCGCTGACCGCCTCCATGATTGCCGAGCACGGCAGCGAGTACACCAAAAACTGGCTGCAGGGCCTGAAAGACAACCTGGCGCGCAAGCCCCAGGGCGGCGACCGGGATCAGATCAAGGCCATTCGTGACGGCGTGTGTGACTATGCCCTGGGCAACAGCTACTACTACGGCGTGATGCTGACCAACGACGATCAGCGTGAAGCGGCCGAGTCCGTCTACATCAACTTCCCCAATCAGGGCGATCGTGGCACCCACGTCAATATCTCCGCCGTGGCCATGACTCAGCATGCCAAGAACAAGGATGCGGCCCTCAAGCTGATGGAGTTCCTGGCCGGCGACGAAGCCCAGCACCTGTATGCGTCCGCCAACCACGAATATCCGGTCAAGCCGGGCGTGGATCCGTCCGACCTGGTGAAGGCCTGGGGTGACTTCAAGTCCGATACCCTGCCGCTGACCGACGTGGCCAAACACGCCCAGGAAGCGATCAAGCTGGTAGACGAAGTGAAATACGATCTGTAAAAAGACGGGGGCCTGTCCCCCGTTTTGAGTTGTACATGAAAAGATATGGTTGGACGGTCAGCAGCTGGGGCATCGCCCTGGTGCTGACCTTGCCGATTCTGGCACTGATAGTCGAAGCCCTGTTGCCCGCAGAAGACATCTTCCGTCATCTGTGGGCTTCCGTGCTTCCGGCCTACATTGGCAACACCTTCTGGCTGGTGTCGCTGGTGATGGGCTTGAGCCTGCTGTTTGGCCTGCCCGCCGCCTGGCTGATGGCCATGTGCGAGCTGCCCGGACGCCGCTGGTTGCAGTGGGCACTGATATTGCCCCTGGCCATGCCGTCCTACATTGTCGCCTTTGTCTATACGGACTTGCTCGACTATTCCGGCCCGGTGCAGCTGGCGCTGCGCGACTGGTTCGGCTGGCAGTCTGCCGGCGACTACTATTTTCCTCCCATTCGTAGTCTCGGGGGCGCCGCCCTGGTGCTGGGACTGGTGCTCTACCCCTACGTCTACCTGCTCGGGCGCACCGCCTTTCTGGAACAGTCCACCAGCCTAATTCAGTCCAGCCGGCTGCTGGGCTGCACGCCCTGGCAAAGCTTTTGCCGGGTCAGCCTGCCCCTGGCCCGTCCTGCCATTGCGGTGGGGCTGTCACTGGTGGCGATGGAAACCCTGGCCGAGTTCGGCACCGTCAATTTCTTTGCGGTCAACACCCTGACCACGGCGGTGTACGACACCTGGCTTGGCTATGGCAGCCTGCAGGCGGCGGCCAAGATCTCCGCCATCATGCTGCTGGTGGTGATGGTGCTGCTGAGCCTGGAGCGCATGAGCCGCAAGCGCCAGCAGGTGTTTCAAAAGAACATGGGCCACGAGCAGGAGGCCGGCTACCGGCTCACCGGCGGCCGCAAATGGGCGGCGCTGGCGTTCTGCTGGGGCCTGGTCGGTCTCGGCTTCCTGCTGCCTTTTGTCATTCTGTGCTACCACGCGGTGCGCTATTTCGATCAGGCCTGGAATGCCCGCTTCTTTGAATACAGCCTTAACAGCCTGGTGCTGTCGGCGGTGGTGGCGGTGCTGGGGTTGGCCATTGCCCTGCTGCTGGGTATGACCCACCGGCTCAAGGGCAAGCGTCATACCGTGCTGCCGTTGCGGCTGGCGGCCATGGGCTATGCCCTGCCCGGCACCGTGCTGGCCATTGGGGTGCTGGTGCCGCTGACCATGATGGACTTTGCCATCAACGATCTGGCGCTGTGGCTGAGCCTGCCCGAGCCTGGCCTGCTGCTGACCGGTACCATGACCGCCATCGCCTTTGGCTATTTGGTGCGTTTTGGTGCCATGGCCATCGGGGCGGTGGAAAGTAGCCTGAACAAGGTGTCGCCATCCCTCGATATGGTGACCCAGACCATGGGCTATGGCCCGGCGGCCATGATTCGCCGAGTGCACCTGCCGCTGATTCGCAAGGGCATGCTGGCCGGGGCCCTGCTGGTGTTCATTGAATGCATGAAGGAACTGCCGGCGGCGCTGCTGCTGCGGCCGTTCAACTTTCAGACCCTGGCCACCTATGTGTATCAGTTTGTTTCCGACGAGCAACTGGAGCTGGGGGCGCTGCCCGCCATCGTGATTGTGCTGGTGGGGCTGATACCTCTGATTTTTCTGAACCGTTCACTGGAGCAACATCACTGATGGCGGCACTCACGATTGACGACATTTGTTGCAGTTACAACGGCAAGGCGGTGCTGGATGGCCTGTCGCTGCGGGTAGAAAACAATGAAATCATGTGCCTGCTGGGTGCCAGCGGCTGCGGCAAGACCACCCTGCTGAAGGCGGTGGCCGGGTTGCTGCCGGTGTCTGGCGGGGACATTTGCATCAACAGCCGCAAGGTCAACGGCAACGGCGCGGCGGTGGTGCCGGAAGAGCGCAATATCGGCATGATCTTTCAGGATTATGCCCTGTTTCCCCACCTCAACGTGGCGCAAAACGTGGCCTTTGGCCTGCAGAGCAAGGAAAGTAACAAGGCGGTGATTCGGACGCGGGTCGACGAGGTGCTGGAGCTGGTCAACCTGGCCGGCCTGGGCGAGCGCTATCCGCACCAGCTTTCCGGTGGCCAGCAGCAGCGAGTGGCCATTGCCCGGGCGCTGATCTGCCGGCCCCAGCTGATGTTGCTGGACGAGCCTTTTTCCAATATTGATACTCAGGTGCGCATGCGCCTGATCAGTGAAATTCGCAGCCTGCTCAAGGAGCAGGGCATCAGCGCCATCTTTGTGACCCACAGCAAGGAAGAGGCCTTTGCCTTTGCCGACAAGCTGGCGCTGTTTCGCCAGGGCCACATCGAACAGGTGGGCCGGCCGCAAACCCTGTATCAGCATCCGCAGACCCCCTTTGTGGCCGACTTTCTCGGTCAGAGCAACTATGTGCCGGCCACGGTGCACGACAGCCACAGCCTGCAGACTCCCCTGGGCCGGATTGCCAGCCTGGCGGCCATTAGTGCCGAGCCCGGCAGTGAAGGCCGGCTGTTGCTGCGACCGCGTCAGCTGCTGCTGAGCGAAGCGGAGCAGGGAAATGGCCGGGTGCTGGAGCAGCAGTTTCTCGGTGCACATACCCGCTGTCTGGTGGAATGCCAGGGGTTGACCCTGGAGGTGAGCATCAACGAGCCGCTGCCGGCAGTGGCCAATGTGCAGGTGACCGTGGCGCCCCATGCCCTGACCTTTTTTCCCGACGAAGCCGAGCGCCGGCGGGAAGTGGCGTGAGGCGGGCAACAGCCAGGTTGGAATGAGTCCTGCTTAATTCCAGCCTGCCTTGATCATCCCCCATCCCCAGTGTCACTGTTTGCCGTTATACTGACCTCTTTTGAAGCAATGGAAGAGCAAAGAATGACAGCACAAGCCGGCATTTGCGCCGAACCCAATCTTCACGCCCATTACCTGTTTTTCAATATTTTACCCGGCCATCAGTCCGAGGTAAGAAACAAGCTCAAGGCCGTGCCCGCGTTGTGGCGGGAGCTGGCCGATACTTATTCGAATGCCGCCTTTTCCGGCCTGGTGGCCATCGGTCACCAGGCCTGGGACGAGCTGTATCCACGGCAGCGCCCCGCCGAGCTGCGTGCCTTTCCGGCCCAGGGAGAAGGCGAACGCGCGGCGCCGGAAACGCCCTTTGATCTGTTCTTTCAGCTGCGTGCCGATCGCCTCGACGTGGCCTATATCGCGGTGCAGAAGGTGATGGAGCTGCTGGCAGGAATGGTGGAGCTCAAGGACGAGCGCCAGGGCTTTCGTTACCTGGATAGCCGCGACATGACCGGCTTTGTGGACGGCACCGAAAACCCGCAAGGCGAAGACAGGGCAACCGTTGCCCTGGTGGCCGAGGGTCCCTTTGCCGGCGGCAGCTATGTGCATGTACAGCGTTACCATCACCGCATGGCCCGCTGGCAAAAGCTGGCGCTGAAGACGCAGGAAGACATTTATGGCCGCACCAAGGCCGATAACATCGAGTATGCTGCAGCCGACAAACCGATGACCGCCCATACCCGGCGTACCAGCCTGAAGGACACCAACGGCAACAGCATGGAAATTTTGCGCCAGAGCATGCCCTGGGGCAGTGCCACCGAGCAGGGACTGGTGTTTATTTCCTGCTGCCGTACGCCACTACACTTTACCCGCATGCTGGAGAGCATGTACCGGCGTGACGAGCAGGGGAATTTTGATCATTTAACGCTGTTTACCCGGGCGGAAACCGGCGCCGCGTTTTTCGCGCCATCGGAAAACTGGCTGTTATCGCAGGGGGATGCGTAACCCCGTGTGAAAAGGGAGGGGAGAGGAGTGAGGGGGACTGCGCACTGGCGCTCAGGGCGCCTCACCCCTTACTCTTCACCCCTCTTGGTGCGTTCGCTTACACGTATTGTTCGAACAGCTCCAGTACGCTCTGGTACAGCTCTTCGATGGGGGTTTCCTTGGTGGGGGTAATAAAGATGGTGTCATCGCCGGCAATGGTGCCGAGAATGCCTTCGGCCCGGCCAAGGGAGTCGAGCATGCGGGCGATGAGCTGGGCCGCCCCCGGGCTGGTATGAATGACAATCAGCGCGCTGTTGTGGCCCACGTCCAGCACCAGGTTCTTGAGCTGGCTGCTGCTGGTGGGCACGCCCAGTTCGACCGGCAGGCAATACACCATTTCCATCTTGGCATTGCGGGTACGCACGGCGCCGAATTTGCTCAGCATGCGTGACACCTTGGACTGGTTGATGTTTTCAAACCCCAGCTCCTGCAGGGCATTAACGATTTCCGCCTGGGAGCCAAAGCGTTCCTCTTTAAGCAACGCCTTGAATGCCTTGACCAGTTGTTCCTGTTTTTCGTTCATTTTTTGCAGCCGACCGAGCGTGAGTGAATGGGGCATATTGTCTATCCGTTATGGGGTTTTATCAAGGAATAGTCATTTATCTTGCATAAAGATGCAGATTTAGCTTGCATTAACAATAATGCAAAATAAAATCAGCCAAAGACTCTGACAGATGAAGTGAACATAGCGCATGGGCATAGAATTCAGCGGCATAAGCAAGTCCTGGGCCGGGCAGGAAATTTTAAGCCAGGTTTCGCTGCAATGCGACGCCGGAGAGACATTAGTGCTACTTGGTCCCAGTGGCGCAGGAAAAAGTTCTTTGCTCAGGCTGATGAACCTGCTGGATGTGCCGGATGCCGGCACCCTGGCCATGGCCGGTGAGCAATTCAGCTTTCCCGCCGACGACAACGGCCGTCTGGCAAGACGGGCGCAGGAGTTGCGCCGCAAGGTGGGCATGGTGTTTCAGCAATACCATCTGTGGCCCCATCTGACCGTGGAGCAAAACCTGCTGGAAGCCCCGCTCAAGGTGCTGGGCATGAACAAGGCCGAGGCCAGAGACAAGGCCGCCGGCCTG
Source organism: Oceanimonas sp. MB9 (assembly GCF_011319775.1). Classification (NCBI taxonomy): domain Bacteria; kingdom Pseudomonadati; phylum Pseudomonadota; class Gammaproteobacteria; order Aeromonadales; family Aeromonadaceae; genus Oceanimonas; species Oceanimonas sp. MB9. The sequence goes on from NZ_VFBE01000005.1 coordinate 218,481, forward strand.
TTGGCTCAGCTCAAGCTGGCCGACAAGCGCCAGGCCTGGCCCGGTGCCCTGTCCGGTGGCCAGCAGCAGCGGGTGGCCATCGCCCGGGCACTGATGATGAACCCCGAGGTGCTGCTGTTTGACGAACCCACGGCGGCGCTGGATCCGGAGATCACCAAGGAGGTGGCGGAGATCATTTTACAACTGGGCAAAACCGGTATTACCCAAGTGATCGTCACCCACGAAGTCGGCTTTGCCCGCCGAGTGGCGACCAAGGTCGCCTATCTGGAGCAGGGCAAGCTGGTGGAATACGGCGACGCTGCTTTGCTTGACCATCCCCAGACCAAGCGTCTGGCGGAATTTCTGACTCATTGATAAGGACATACCCATGAAAAAGACCCTGTTGTCCCTGGCCCTGCTGGCCGCCGCCGGCAGCACCGCCGCCCAGGCCGACGAAGTAAAGTTCGTGACCAACGCCGCCTATCCTCCCTTTGAATTCGTTGACGACAACAACGAAATGCAGGGGTTTGACATCGATCTGGCCAAGGCCCTGTGTGAAGTGGCAGAGCTTGAGTGCAGCTTTCACAATCAGGCCTTTGACAGCCTGATCCCCAGCCTCAAGTTCAAGCGCTATCATGCCGCCATCGCCGCCATGGACATTACTCCGGAGCGGGCCGAGCAGGTCGACTTCAGCGACATCTACTACGAGAACTCCGCGGTGTTTGTGGCACCCGCCGGCCAGTTCAATGCCATTGAGGCCCTCAAGGACAAAACCGTGGGCGTGCAGAACGGCACCTCGCACCAGAAGTACATTCAGGACAACCTTGAAAGCGATGGCCTGGATCCCCGTGCCTACCCGAGCGTGCAGGACGCCCTGCTGGATCTGACCAACGGCCGCATTGAAGCCGTGTTTGCCGACACCGCCGTGGTGGGTGACTGGCTGGCCAAGTCCGAAGGCTATGACGTCGTAGGCGAGGCGGTGACCGACGACAACTACTTTGGCACCGGCTTTGGCATTGCCGTCACCAAGGGCAACCAGGAACTGCTCGACAAGCTCAACCAGGGCCTGGCCGAACTTAAGGCCAACGGCACCTATGATCGGCTCTACGGCAAGTACTTCCCGCACTGATGATGACGCATCTGTTTAATGCCGGCCTGATGACCCTCGGGCTGGCATTGGTCTCGTTGGTGGTGGGCATGGTGCTGGCCATGCTGTTCTGCGGCGCGGAAATGAGCCGCTGGCGGCTGTTGCGGCTGCCGGCGTCCGCGCTCACTACCGTGCTGCGTGGCCTGCCGGAAATTCTGGTGGTGTTCTTTATCTATTTTGGCTCCACCCATTTGCTGTTTTTGCTGACCGGGGAATACATTGAATTCAGCCCGTTCTGGTGCGGGGTGACCGCACTGTCGTTGCTGTTTGCCGCCTATGGCGCCCAAACCCTGCGCGGGGCGCTCAATGCGGTGTCTCGCGGCCAGCGGCAGGCGGCCCTGGCACTGGGTTTGCCCCCCTTGTACAGCTTTTTTCGCATCGTGCTGCCCCAGGCCTGGCGCCATGCCCTGCCGGGGCTCGGCAACCAGTGGCTGGTGTTGCTGAAAGACACCGCGCTGGTGTCGTTGATTGGCGTGCATGATCTTATGCATCAGGCCAAGACCGCGGCGGCCAGCACCTATGAGCCCTTTACCTGGTATGCTTCGGCGGCGCTGATCTATTTGGCCATTACCCTGATCAGCCAGCAGGGCCTGAAACGACTGCAGGCGAGGGTGACCCGCTATGACTAAATTGCTCGATTACTCCCTTGCCTTGCTGGACGGCCTGCAGATCACCTTGCTGATCACCACCACCGGCCTGCTGCTGGGCCTGGTGATCGCCCTGTTGCTGACCTGGATCCTGGACAAGCGGGTACCGGTGCTGAACTGGCTGGCGGAAGGCTATTTGCTGCTGATCACCGGAACGCCCTTGCTGGTGCAGATCTTTCTGATCTACTACGGCCCGGCCCAGTTCGACAGCATCAAGCAAAGCTGGGCCTGGCAGTATCTGCGCGAGCCTATGTTCTGTGCCATTCTGGCCCTGGGCATGAATGCCGGCGCCTACACCTGCCGGTTGTTCAAGGGCGCACTGGACGCGGTGCCCAAGGGCGAAACCCTGGCCTGCCGCGCGCTCGGCATGAGCGAATGGCAGACCCTGAGTGTGAAGTTGCGCCACGCCATGCGCCGAGTGATTCCGGCCTATTCCAACGAGGTGGTGCTGGTGCTCAAGGGCAGTTCCCTGGCCAGCACCATCTCCATTATGGACATTATGGGCTTGGCCCAGCGCATCAACGGCCAGACCTACGACACCCTGACGGTATTCGGCGTGGCCGGAGTAATCTACCTGCTGATGAACAGCCTGTTGACCTGGCTGTTCCGGTTGCTGGAGCGGCGTGCGCTGGCGTTTCAGCAACAGGGATGAATGAGCCGGCTGGCTCACAGAACTGTTACATTTGATGGGCCTGGGCATTGTGTTTGCACGGCGGTTTCGCTATTTTGCATAGGCCTAGGAAACGTATAACTATTCAATAATAAACGGAGTTCAGCTATGAAAGTTGCCGTACTCGGAGCTGCCGGTGGTATCGGCCAGGCTCTCGCCCTGCTGTTGAAGAACAACCTGCCTGCCGGCTCTGAACTGAGCCTGTATGATATCGCTCCTGTCACTCCCGGCGTTGCTGCCGATCTGAGCCACATCCCCACCGCCGTAAGCGTGGTTGGTTTTGGTGGTGAAGATCCCACTCCGGCCCTGACCGGCGCCGACATCGTGCTGATCTCCGCCGGTGTGGCCCGCAAGCCGGGCATGGACCGTGCCGACCTGTTCAACGTGAACGCCGGCATCGTCAAGAACCTGATCGAAAAAGCCGCTGCCGCCTGCCCGCAGGCCTGCATCGGCATCATCACCAACCCGGTGAACACCACTGTACCGATTGCCGCCGAAGTACTGAAAAAGGCCGGTGTATACGACAAGAACAAGCTGTTCGGCATCACTACCCTTGACGTGATCCGCGCCGAGACCTTCGTGGCCGAAGCCAAGGGCCTGAACGTGTCTGAAGTCAAGGTTCCGGTTATCGGTGGCCACAGCGGTGTGACCATTCTGCCGCTGCTGTCCCAGGTGGAAGGCGCTTCCTTCTCCGACGAGGAAATCGAGAAGCTGACCTACCGCATTCAGAACGCCGGCACCGAAGTGGTTGAAGCCAAGGCCGGCGGCGGCTCCGCCACCCTGTCCATGGGTCAGGCTGCTTGCCGTTTCGCGCTGTCTCTGGTCAAGGCCATGCAGGGTGAAGCCAACGTGGTTGAGTGCACCTATGTAGACGGCGGCAGCGAGCACGCTGAATTCTTCGCCCAGCCGGTACTGCTCGGCAAGAACGGCGTGGAAAAAGTGCTGCCCTACGGTGACATCAGCGCCTTTGAACAGGCGGCAATGGACGGCATGCTGGAAACCCTGCGTGGCGACATTCAGAAAGGTGTGGAGTTCGTTAACCAGTAAGGTTGGCGGATTAAAACACTAAAAAGGGAGCTTCGGCTCCCTTTTTTATTCAGAGGACTGGGGCTGGGGACTCGAGTTAAACCTTAATGGTTTTAAACAGGGACCGGTAAAGAAAGCCCTGCACATAGTCGACCCCCAGTCGGCGGGCCACTTCCAGATCTTCCTGCCGCTCGACCCCTTCCAGTACTATGGGTTTGCCACAACTTCTGGCAAAGCGGCACAGGGCCAGCAGTAGCTGCTGACGCTGCTCCGACTGCCCGGGCTTCAGCCAGGAGCGATCCAGCTTCAGGTAATCCATATCCACCAGCAGCTCAAAGGACAGCATACTGTCGGGCGCGCCAATATCATCCAGCGCCAGCTTTAATCCCAGTCCGCGCAGGGCGTCGCTCATGCTGGCGCTGTACAGGGCATCGTTGGCGTCACTGTTTTCGATGATTTCTACCACCAGCCGGTCCCGATCTGCGAAGAGTTCCAGTAAAGGGTTGCGGGGATCCCGGCCGAACAGGGCAAAGGCATGAGGGTCCAGGTTCAGAAACAAGTCCCCCTGGCCGGGAGCTTGAGCAATTTGCAGCGACTTCATTTGATGCTCAACGCTGAACAGGCTGAGGTTATCGCTGTGCAGAGCCTCAAATACGCGATCCGGACGCAAGGTATCGCCGCTGGGGGTATAAAAGCGCGCCAAGGCTTCCCAGCCCATGATATCGCCACTGCTCAGTTCCACTATGGGTTGATACTCGGCACCAAAGCGACGGTGTTGCACCAGATCGTAAAGGGTGAAGTTGTCTATGTAATCCTGGGCTCGCTGGAGCATGAGGCTGTCATGAATATTCCATAGTGAGAGGCATTATCATTACGAGGTTTTCTGATGTCAATTGACTCCTTACTTGTTGGGGTGCCAGGCAAGGCCCGTTTTTGCCCCGTTCACCCGGCCCAGCCGCCGGCTGATCCAGCGGCCGGTGTGCACCAGCCGGTCAAGGTTTACGCCGGTTTCCAGGCCCAAGCCATGCAGCAGATAGACCACGTCTTCGCTGGCCACATTGCCGGTGGCCCCTTTCGCATAGGGGCAACCGCCCAGGCCTGCCACCGAGCTGTCGATAATGCGCAGGCCCTGCTCCAGCACCGTATAAAGGTTGGCCAGGGCCTGGCCGTAGGTATCGTGAAAATGGGCCGCCAGCCGCGCCAGGGGGACTTCCTGGCGTACCGCAGACAACATGGCGATGGCCTTTTTCGGCGTGCCCGTGCCAATGGTATCGCCCAAAGAGATTTCATCGCAGCCCAGGCGGTACAGCGCGCCGGCAACCCGGGCTACGGCGGCGGGGGGAATGTCGCCTTCATAGGGGCAGCCCAGCACGGTGGAGACATAGCCGCGCACCCGCAGGCCGTGCTCGTGGGCCAGCTGCAGTACCGGGGTAAAGCGCTCAAGGCTTTGCGCTACCGAGCAGTTGATGTTTTTTCGGCAAAAGCGTTCCGAGGCGGCGGTAAACACCGCCACTTCATCAGCACCCGCGGCCAGCGCCGCTTCCAGGCCTTTAACATTGGGAGTCAGCGCCGAATAGACCACGCCTTGCTTGCGGCGAATGCCGGTTAATACCTCTCTGCCGTCCGCCATTTGCGGCACCCACTTGGGGGAGACAAAACTGGCGGCCTCGATATGCGTCAGGCCGCAGTCGGCCAGCCGCTCCACCAGCTCGATTTTGATATGGGTGGGCACTTGTACCGGCTCGTTCTGCAGGCCGTCCCGGGGGCCCATTTCCACCAGTCTGACGCTATCCATCATCGGCCTCCAGCCGTAGTAGCTCGTCTCCTTCGCTAACCTGCTCCCCGGTGCGAAAGTGGATGGCCGCTACTTTGCCCGCCATGGGCGCGCGAATGGGATGCTCCATTTTCATGGCTTCCAGCACCAGCAGGGTCTGGCCTTCCGTTACCTGATCGCCTTCGACCACCTTCAGTTCGTTCACCAGTCCGGGCATGGGGGCGGTGAGGCTGCCGCCGGCGCCGTGCTGGGTGCTGCCGGCTTCGTCAGTCACTCTGCGCAGATCAAAGCGCTGACCCCGATAAAACAGCCAAAGCTGAGAGCCGTACCCGGCTATATACAGGCTGAGCCGGCGATCATTCATGGTCACCCTTAGCTGCTCTCCGGCCAACTCGCCCTGCAGATCAAACTCTTGTCCACTCACTTTTGCCCGCCAGCCGGACTCGATGGCGGTCAGTGTGATTGCATCAATATCGCCGGCATAGTCCAGCCGCAGTGAGTGAATGGCGGGCTGGTTCAGCCGCCAGCCGGTGGCGGCTGAAAAGGGGGAGGCGCCACGTGGTGGCAGAAGCAGAGCATAAGCCAGTGCCCCCAGCGCCAGCACCTCGCCGCTGGCAAGAGCCGGCGCTGTAAACAGGCTGGATTCATGCTGCTCGATAAACTGAGTGTGCAGCTCTTTGTTGATAAAGGCCGAGTGACGGCACAGGTGGTGCAAAAAGCCGATATTGGTTTTCACCCCGCCGATGCAGTAGTGCGCCAGTGCTTGTGCCAGCCCGGCCAGGGCGGCGTCACGGGTTTGATCATGCACGATCAGTTTGGCGATCAGCGGATCATAGTAAATGCCGACTTCGTCGCCTTCACGCACGCCGGTATCGAGGCGCACTCGGCTTGAGGTGATTGGCTCGCGCAGCACATGCAGGGTGCCGGCGGCGGGCAAAAAGCCGTGCTCGGCGTCTTCGGCGTAGATGCGGGCTTCTACCGCGTGTCCCCGAATGGTTACTTGCTCCTGAGTAAGTGGCAGGGGCTCGCCCGCCGCCACCCGCAACTGCCATTCCACCAGATCCAGTCCGGTGATCAGCTCGGTCACCGGGTGCTCCACCTGCAGCCGGGTGTTCATTTCCATAAAGTAAAAGTGGCCGTCGTCGGTATAGAGAAACTCTACGGTGCCGGCACCGCGATAGTCGATGGCCTGAGCGGCGCGCACCGCCGCTTCCCCCATGGCGGTGCGGGTGGCCGGGCTCAGTCCGGGGGCGGGGGCTTCTTCCAGAATTTTCTGATGACGGCGCTGCACCGAGCAGTCCCGCTCCGAAAGGTAAATACCGTTGCCGTGGGCATCGCAGAACACCTGCACTTCCACATGGCGGGCCGCGGGCAGGTAGCGCTCCAGCAGCATGGCGTCGTTGCCAAAGGCGGCTTTGGCTTCCCGCCGGGCGGCGGCCAGGGCCTCATCGAACTCGGCAGGGGTATGCACAACGCGCATGCCCTTGCCGCCGCCGCCGGCCACGGCTTTAAGCAACAGCGGGTAGCCGCAGGCAGCGGCTTCGGTTTTCAGCCGTTCATTGCTCTGCTCCTCGCCGTGATAGCCGGGCACCAGGGGCACACCGGCAGACGCCATCAGCGCCTTGGCGGCGGCCTTGTCGCCCATGGCGGCAATGGCGGATGGAGGCGGCCCCACAAACACCAAGCCGGTGTCGGCACAGGCCTGCGCAAAACCGGCGTTTTCCGAGAGAAAGCCGTAACCCGGGTGCACCGCATCGGCCCCGCAGGCGCCGGCAATCTCCAGCAGTGCCGCCTGATTAAGGTAACTCTTCGCCGCCGGTGCCGGGCCTATGCACCAGGCCTCGTCGGCCATGTCCACATGCAGGGCGTGACGGTCGGCATCGGAATACACCGCTATGGTGTGCAGCCCCAGCCGGCGCGCGGTGCGCAGCACTCGGCAGGCAATCTCGCCCCGGTTGGCCACCAGCAACCTGGTCAGCATAAATCGTCCTCCCAGTTCGGGGTGCGCTTGTCCAGAAAGGCGGCCAGCCCTTCTTTAGCTTCATCGGTGACGCGCAGGGCGGCCAGGCGCCCTGCGCTGTCAGCTATCAGCGCCTTGTTTACCGGTTGGCCGGCATAATCCCGAATCAGCGCCTTGGCCGCGATCTGTGCTCGAGGGCCGCCCCGCAGCAGCGACTCAATCACGGGCGCGGCGGCCTGCTGCAAGGGCTGCGTAGTTACTTCATGCACCAGCCCCAGTCGTTCGGCGCGGACGGCATCTATGACCTCGGCACTCAGCATATAGCGCCGGGCCTGGCGGGCGCCCAGCACCCGCAGCACATAGGGGGAGATGGTGGCGGGAATTAGCCCGAGGCGAGTCTCGCTCAGGCAAAAGCGGGCATCATTGGCGGCAATCACCACATCACAGGCGCATACCAGCCCCAGCGCCCCGCCGTAGGCCGCCCCCTGCACCAACGCAACAGTAGGGTGGGCAAAACGGTCCAGCCGCCACAGCAGTTCGGCCAGCCGGGCGGCATCGGCGCGGTTATGTTCCGGACTTAGCCGGGCGGCCCGCTGCATCCAGCCCAGATCCGCCCCGGCGCAAAAGTGCTTGCCCTCTGCCTTCAGCACCAGCAGGCGCAGGGCCGGCTCGGCTTCGGCCTCGCTCAGGCGGGCATGGAAGGCGTCCAGGGTGGTTTCGTTCAGCACATTGCGGCGCTCGGGATTGTTCAGTACCAGCTGCCATACTCCCCTGCCGGCGGGTTGCAGCAGCACGGGTTCGGACATTACGCCTCCTTACATGCGAAACACGCCAAAGCGGGTGGGGGATTGTGTGTGATTGCTTGCCAGCGCCAGGCTCATGGCCAGCACGGCGCGGCTGTCTTTGGGGTCGATAACGCCGTCGTCCCACAGCCGAGCACTGGCATACCAGGGATGGCCCTGCTGTTCGTAGCGCTCGATAATGGGGTCTTTAAAGGCGGCCTCGTCCTCGGCGGACCAGTCTTTACCGGCCTTGGCCAGTGCATCCCGGCGCACAGTGGCGAGAACATTGGCGGCCTGCTCGCCGCCCATCACCGAAATGCGGGCATTGGGCCAGATCCACAAAAAGTCGGGATCATAGGCCCGGCCACACATGCCGTAATTGCCGGCGCCAAAGCTGCCGCCGATGATCAGCGTGATTTTCGGCACGCTGGCACAGGCCACCGCCGTCACCAGCTTGGCGCCGTGCTTGGCAATGCCTTCGGCCTCGTATTTTTTGCCCACCATAAAACCGGTGATGTTCTGCAAAAACAGCAGGGGAATATTTCGCTGGCAGCACAGCTCGATAAAATGCGCCCCCTTCTGGGCCGACTCGCTGAACAGAATGCCGTTGTTGGCGATAATGCCCACCGGGTAGCCGTGCAGGTGAGCAAAGCCGGAGACCAGGGTGGGGCCATAGTCGCGCTTGAATTCGTCCAGCACAGAATCATCCACCAGCCGGGCGATCACTTCCCGCACCTCAAAGGGGGTGCGCAGGCTGGTGCCGACAATGCCGTAGAGCTCATCAATGGCGTAGCGCGGTGGGCGAGGCTCGTGGGGTGGGGCCGGCACCGGTGCATGGTTGAGATTGGCCACCAGCCGGCGAGCCAGAGCCAGCGCCTGGCGATCATCATCGGCGGCATGATCCGCCACGCCGGACTGTTGTGTGTGCACGCCGGCACCGCCCAGCTCCTCGGCACTGACCACCTCGCCGGTGGCGGCTTTTACCAGCGGCGGGCCACCGAGAAAAATGGTGGCCTGGTTGCGCACCATAATGGACTCGTCCGCCATGGCCGGCACATAGGCGCCACCGGCGGTGCACAGGCCCATGACCACCGCCAGCTGGGGAATACCGGCGGCGGACATGCGCGCCTGATTAAAGAAGATGCGGCCAAAGTGCTCCCGGTCCGGGAAGACTTCGTCCTGGCTGGGCAAGTGCGCGCCGCCGGAGTCCACCAGATACAGGCAGGGCAACCGGCAGCGCTCGGCAATGGCCTGTGCCCGCAGGTGTTTTTTCACCGTGAGCGGGTAATAGGTGCCGCCCTTGACGGTAGCGTCGTTGGCCACAATCATGCATTCCACCCCCTGCACTCGGCCAATGCCGGTGATGATGCCCGCCGCCGGCACCGGCTCGTCATACACGTTCAGCGCCGCCAGTTGCGACAGCTCAAGAAAGGGCGCGCCCTCATCCAGCAGGGCGGCAATGCGCTCCCGCGCCAGCAGCTTGCCTCTGGCTCGATGACGCTTCGTGTTGTCGGCCCCGCCGCCCTCGGCAATGACGGCCACCTGTTCACGCAGGGCCGTCACCTCGGCGGCCATGGCGCTGTGGTTGGCAATAAACTCCGCTGAGGCCGGCTGTACCCGGCTGACAAACTGGGTCATAACGGCTCCTTAGGGTTCGCGCACCAGTTCCCGGCCGATCAGCATGCGCCGAATCTCCGAGGTGCCGGCACCGATTTCATAGAGCTTGGCGTCCCGCAGCAGGCGGCCGGCGGGGTACTCATTGATATAGCCGTTGCCGCCGAGCAGCTGAATGGCGTCGAGGGCGACCTGGGTGGCGGTTTCGGCGGCGAGCAGAATGACCCCGGCGGCGTCCTGACGGCTGAGCCTGCCTCTGTCAGCGGCCATGGCGGTCATGTAGGTATAACAGCGGGCGGCGTTCATGCGGGTATACATGTCGGCAAGCTTGCCCTGCACCAGCTGAAATTCGCCAATGGCCTGGCCAAACTGCTTGCGCTCGCGCACATAGGGCACCACCAGATCCATGGCCGCCGCCATAATGCCGAGCGGCCCGCCGGCCAGCACCAGCCGCTCGGTATCCAGGCCGCTCATCAGTACGCTCATGCCTTCATTCAGTGGCCCCAGCAGATTGGCGGCGGGCACCCGGCAGTCCTGAAACACCAGTTCGCAGGTGTTGGAGCCGCGCATGCCAAGCTTGTCGAGCTTCTGCGCCGTGGAAAACCCGGGGGTGCCGGCTTCCACAATAAAGGCGCTGATGCCCCTGGCTCCGGCCTGCGGATTGGTCTTGGCATACACCACAAACACTCGGGCATCTGGACCGTTGGTGATCCACATCTTGTTACCGTTCAGCACAAAGTGATCGCCGTCTTGTCTGGCGCTGAGTTTCATGGCCACCACGTCGGAGCCGGCCCCGGGCTCGGACATGGCCAGGGCGCCGATATGTTCTCCGCTGAGCAGGGCGGGCAGGTAGCTGTGTTGCTGCTCCTCACTGCCATGGCGGTGAATTTGATTCACACACAGATTGGAGTGGGCACCGTAAGACAGTCCCACCGAAGCCGAGGCCCGGCTGATCTCTTCCATGGCCAGCACATGAGCCAGATAGCCCATGTTCACGCCGCCCATTTCCTCTGACACGGTAATGCCAAACAGCCCCATGTCGCCCAGCCTGGGCCATAGCTCGGCAGGAAAGCGGTTGTCCCGGTCGATGGCCTCGGCCAGGGGGGCAATTTCCTTACCGGCAAAGGCGGCTACCTGCTCCCTGAGCAAGGTATGCATTCCGCCAAGATCAAGATCCAGGGTGGGGTAAGGGGCCATGTCACCTCCTGAGCGCCAGGCAAGCTGGGGTTCGTTTGAATGCATTAACTATAGTCAGCGGGAGCCAGCTAAGCTTTAACCGACAAAGGCATTTTCAGCAAAGAGGCCAGCATGAGCACAGGAAATCAGATTGTGATTGTTGCCGCCGCCCGTACCCCCATGGGCGGACTGATGGGCGCGCTGGGTAATGAACCCGCCCACCGGCTGGGCGCCGTCGCCATTGGCGCCGCGCTGGCGCGAAGCGGAGTAAATGCCGGGCAAGTGGACGAGGTGGTGATGGGCTGTGTGCTGCCTGCCGGTCAGGGCCAGGCTCCGGCACGACAGGCAGCGCTGGGAGCGGGGCTGCCGGTGTCGGCGCCCTGCACTACGGTCAACAAGATGTGCGGCTCGGGCATGAAGGCGTTGATGCTGGCTTATGACCAGTTAATGGCGGGCTCCGCTTCGGTCATGGTGGCTGGCGGCATGGAGAGCATGAGCCTGGCCCCTTATCTGCTTCCCAAGGCCCGGGCCGGGTTGCGCCTGGGTCACGGTCAGTTGCAGGATCACATGTTTCTCGATGGCCTGGAAGATGCCTTCGAGGGCGACCTGATGGGCTGCTTTGCTCAGCGCACCGCCGACGATTTTGGTATCACCCGGCAACAAATGGATGACTTTGCCATCGCCTCATTGCATCGGGCGCAACGGGCCATTCTCGAGGGAGACTTTCGCGAGGAAATCGCCCCGGTCACCGTGGCTGGGCGCAAAGGCGACACGCTGGTCGACACCGACGAGCAACCAGGCAATGCAGACCTGAAAAAAATACCCACCCTCAAACCCGCCTTTGCCAAAGACGGCACCGTGACCGCCGCCAACTCCAGCTCCATTTCCGACGGTGCCGCCGCCCTGATACTGACCACGAAAGACAAAGCGGAAGAACTGGGCCTGAAGCCGCTGGCTCGCGTGTTGGGCCATGCCACCCACGCACAATTGCCCGCCGAATTTACCCTGGCGCCCATCGGTGCCATTCAGAAGCTACTGAAGCAACAGGGCTGGAATGCGAAGGAAGTGGATCTATTTGAAATCAATGAAGCCTTTGCGGTGGTTACCCTGCTGGCCATGAAGGAGCTGGGCCTGGGGGCGGACAAGGTGAACGTTAACGGCGGTGCCTGCGCCCTCGGTCACCCCATCGGCGCCAGCGGCGCCCGCATTGTGGTAACCCTGCTCCATGCCCTGCGCCGGCGCGGGTTGAGCAAGGGCGTGGCGGCCCTGTGTATTGGCGGTGGCGAAGCCACGGCGCTGGCGATTGAACTGTGTGAATGAGGTGACCCATGGCCTATCAGGTTCCGCTGCTGATAAACGGCAGCATGGTGCAGAGCCAGACTCAAACCTGGTTGGAAGTAACCAACCCGGCCAGCCAGAAGCTGATTGCGCGTCTGCCCTGCGCCACCGACGACGAAGTTATCGAGGCGGTAGCGGCGGCGAAGGCCGCCTTTGCGCAGTGGCGGCGAGTGCCGGTGCCGGAGCGGGCCCGGCTGATGCTGCGCTACCAGGCCCTGCTCAAGGAACGGCATGACGAGCTGGCGCAGTTGCTCAGCCAGGACACGGGTAAAACCCTCGAAGATGCCAAAGGTGATGTCTGGCGGGGTATAGAAGTGGTGGAGCAGGCCGCCAATGTGAGCTCTCTGACCCTGGGGGAAACCCAGGCCGATGTGGCGTCCGGGGTGGACTGTTACAGCTTCAGCCAGCCCCTGGGGGTGTGCCTGGGCATCACTCCCTTTAATTTTCCGGCCATGATCCCGCTGTGGATGTTTCCCCTGGCCATCGCCTGTGGCAATACCTTTGTGCTGAAACCGTCCGAACAGGATCCCTTGGTGCCCATGGAGCTGGCCAAGCTGTTTCGAGAAGCGGGAGCTCCGGATGGCCTGCTCAATATTGTGCATGGCGGCGCCGAGGTGGTGGATCGGCTGCTGACCCATGATGATATTGCCGCCGTGTCTTTTGTGGGCTCGGTGGCGGTGGGCCGGCATGTGTATCGCACCGCCACCGACCGGTTAAAGCGAGCGCAGGTGTTTGCCGGCGCCAAAAACCACATGGTGGTGATGCCTGATGCCAACAAGCAGCAGGCCATCAACAATCTGGTGGGCGCGTCCGTAGGCGCCGCCGGCCAGCGCTGCATGGCCATTTCGGTGGGGGTGCTGGTGGGAGAGGCGCAGGCGTGGATTCCCGACATTAAAGAAGCACTGGCGAAGGTGCAGCCCGGTGCCTGGAATGACCCCGAGGCGGGCTATGGCCCGCTCATCAGCCAGGCTGCCAAAACCCGAGTGCTGGGGCTGATTGAAACGGGCAAGCAGGAAGGGGCCGAGTGTTTGCTGGATGGCAGCCAGTGCTCCTTGAGTGGTTATCCTAACGGCAACTGGGTGGGGCCCACCCTGTTTGCCGGCGTCACCCCCACCATGCGCATTTACACCGAAGAAATCTTTGGTCCCGTGCTGTTGTTAATGACAGCCGACACCTTGAATGAGGCCATTGCCCTGGTCAACGCCAACCCCTATGGCAACGGCACTTCCATTTTTACCGCCTCGGGGGCGGCGGCGCGTAAATACCAGATGGACATACAGGTGGGGCAAGTGGGCATTAACGTACCCATTCCGGTGCCGCTGCCGTTTTTTTCCTTTACCGGCTGGCGCGGCTCCTTTTACGGCGATCTGCACGCCTACGGCAAACAGGCGGTGCGCTTTTACACCGAAACCAAAACCGTGACCGCCCGCTGGTTCGACGACGATGTCGTGGCCGGCCCCAATCTGTCGATCCACCTCAAATGACGAACACGGCGGGAGACTGGCGGAGCGTCTGTTGTCTGCGAGTTCCGCCAAGCGATGAATCAGCAGGGTTACCTGCGCCGACACGCTGCGAGTACATCCATGTAGCGCTCGGCAAATGCCATCCCTGGCATTTGACGGTCGGCTCCGGCAATCCCAGCAGCTTCTTCGCTTCACGCCGGCGCCGCCTGATGAATGCCGTCAGGCAATTCGGCATTTTCCCGAAGGGCAAAGGGTGTCTGCTTCGCCGTACCCTCTGCGCAGGGCCGAAAATTGCTCCTGCATTTTCGGCATTCCCGCCATCCATGGCGGTCAGATGCGCAGCGGAGCCCCCATGGAAGGGTTTACGGCGTGTCGGCGAAGTAGTGCCCTTTGTCCGGAGGCGGGCAGGAACTTACAGTCAACTTTGCAGCTTTTGGTTGTCAGCCAGGAGGGCTCATGGATTTTGAACTGAATGAGGATCAGCGGGCCTTTGTGGCGCTGGCGGGAGACTTTGCCGACAAGGCGCTGGCGCCCAATGCGGCGCAGTGGGACAGAGAGCATCACTTTCCGGTGGACACCCTGCAACAGGCCGGCGAGCTGGGCTTTTGCGCGCTGTATACCCCGGAGGCCGCCGGTGGCCTGGGTCTGTCCCGGCTCGATGCCAGCCTTATTTTTGAACGGCTGGCCATGGGCTGCACCTCTACCACCGCCTTTCTCACCATTCACAATATGGTCACCTGGATGATTGCCAGCACCGCAGAAAAAGCGGCTTGGGAGCCGTGGCGGGAAGGCATGACCAGCGGCCGTTTGCTGGGCTCCTATTGCCTCACCGAACCCAATGCCGGCTCCGATGCGGCGTCCCTTAAAACCCAGGCGAAGAAGGTGGGTGAAGACTATGAACTGACCGGCAGCAAGATGTTTATTTCGGGGGCGGGCAGCACTCAGGTGCTAGTGGTGATGGCCCGCACCGGCGGTGAGGGTCCCGGCGGCATTTCCGCCTTTGCCCTGAATGCCGACAGCCCCGGCATTGAATACGGCCGGCCGGAAGACAAGATGGGCTGGAACAGTCAGCCCACCCGCAGTGTGACCTTTGACGGTGTGCGGGTGTCCGCCCGTCAGCTGCTGGGGCGGGAAGGAGAGGGCTTCAAGCTCGCCATGAAAGGGCTGGACGGTGGCCGCATCAATATCGCCAGCTGCTCATTGGGCACGGCGCAGCAGGCGCTGAACCTGGCGCGCAATTATCTGCAGGAGCGCAGTCAGTTTGGCCGCAAGCTTGCCGAGTTTCAGGCGCTGCAGTTCACCCTGGCCGACATGGCCACCGAGCTGACGGCGGCACGGCAGCTGGTGCGGCTGGCCGCCAGCAGGCTGGATGCCAAGCATGCCGATGCCACTACCTATTGCGCTATGGCCAAACGTTTTGCCACCGATGTGGGCTTTAAGGTCTGTGATCGAGCGCTGCAGCTTTACGGCGGCTATGGCTACATTCGAGAGTACCCGCTGGAGCGCCATGTGCGCGATACCCGGGTGCACCGCATTCTGGAAGGCACCAACGAAATCATGAAGTTGCTGATCGCCCGCCGGCTGCTGGCGGAAGGAGGCGAGTTGTGAGGCTCGCAGGCTCGCAGTGCGAAGCAACAGCAGGGTTATCTCCGCCGACACGCTGCGAGTACATCCATGTAGCGCTCGGCAAATGCCATCCCTGGCATTTGACGGTCGGCTCCGGCAATCCCTGCTGCTGCTTCGTTTTGCTCCGGTGGGGTCGGCAGAGCATATGCAGACCTGGAGCCAGCGGCAGACAGACAAAGAATGGAGGGAGCCGTGATTGATTATCAAAAACAAGGGCGAGTGGCATTGTTGACCATGAATAACCCGCCGGCGAATACCTGGACGGTGGACAGTCTCAACCGGCTGGCGGCGCTGGTGAATGAGCTGAACGGTGACGATGACATTCGCAGCCTGGTGCTCACCGGTGAGGGCGAGAAGTTTTTCTGTGCCGGGGCCGAGCTCAGTGTGTTTGCCGATGGCGACAAGGGCAAGGCTCATGCCATGGCCCAGGCCTTTGGCCGGGCTTTTGAGGCGTTGAGCGAATTTCGCGGGCTGTCGGTGGCGGCCATTAACGGCTATGCCATGGGCGGCGGGCTGGAAGCGGCCCTGGCCTGTGATCTGCGCATTGCCGCCGAGCGGGCGGGGATGGGGCTGCCCGAGGCCCGGGTGGGGCTGCTGCCCTGTGCCGGCGGCACTCAGCTGCTGCCCCATCTGGTAGGAGAGGCCTGGGCCAAGCGGTTGATTTTATGCGGGGAGCGGCTGGGCGCCGACCAGGCGCAGGCCATCGGCCTGGTGGAAGAGGTGGTGTCCAATGGCGAGGTGCTGAGCCGGGCCCTTGCCCTGGCCGAACGGGTTGAAGGGCAAAGCCCGGGTTCGGTGGCCGCCTGCAAACGGCTGATTCAGTCGGCCCGGCGGCGGCCGCTGAACGAAGGCCGCGTACGGGAGCGGGACGCCTTTATGGCGCTGTTCGATACCGAGGATCAGCGGGAAGGGGTAAATGCCTTTTTGAAAAAGCGTGAGCCCCAGTGGCGCAACCGTTAGGAGGTGGCATGAGTGTAATTTCAGGCAAGCAGCCCACTGCCGATGGCCGTTATATCGGTCGGCTGGTGCTGGATCGTGAAGCCCAGTTAAATGCGTTGAACCTGGACATGATTGACGCCATGACGGCGGTGTTGCGGGACTGGCGGCATGACGACAGTGTGGTGGCTGTGGTGCTGGAGGGGGCCGGGTCCCGGGCCTTTTGTGCCGGCGGGGACGTGGTGGGGCTGATCTCGGCCATCGCCACCGTGCGGGCCGGCTGCGGAGAACGTGAACTCGGCACCGTGCCCTCGGCGGCGGCGCGTTTTTTTGAGCGGGAATACCGGCTCGATCATCTGCTGCATACCTTTGGCAAGCCGGTGATCTGTGTGGGAGCCGGTGTTGTCATGGGCGGCGGCATGGGCCTGTTTATGGCGGCCAGCCAGCGCATGGTGACCGAACGCAGTCGTCTGGCCATGCCCGAGGTGACCATAGCGCTCTACCCGGACGTGGGCGGCAGCTGGTTTCTCAACCGGCTGCCGCCGGGACTGGGGGAATTTATTGCCCTGACCGGTTGCTCCCTTAATGCCACCGACAGCCTCTGGTTGGGCCTGGCCAACCGCTTTGTGGCCGAAGAGCGGCTGAATGAGCTGTGGCCCCGATTGCAGCGGGACAGCGGTGGCGCTGCAGAGGTGATAAGGGAGCTGGAAGCGGAATCGGCCGCACAGCTTGCCGGGCTCGATTCGCCCCTGCGCCGGCATCAGGATCTGATTCGAAAGCTGATGGACCAGGACAGCCTGGCCGATAAGGTCTCCGCCATACTGGAGGCTGACACACACGATGCCTGGTTTATTCGGGCTCAGCAAACCCTGGCGGCAGGCAGCCCCCTGGCCATGGCGGTGATCCACCGGCAACTGACCCGTTGCCGGTATTCGTCGCTGGCGCAGGCGTTTCAGGCCGAGCTGGATCTGTCGGTGCAGCTTTGCCGCTTTCGGGAGTTTGCCGAAGGGGTGCGTGCCAGGTTGATCGACAAGGACAACACTCCCGGCTGGACCTTTGCCAGCCTGAGTGAAGTCGATCCGGCGCTGCTGAACACCCTGTTCACTTCACCCTGGGGCCTTAGCCCGCTCGCGGATCTCAAATAGGAGGCACACTATGGCAACCATCGCATTTATCGGCCTCGGCAACATGGGAATCCCCATGACCGCCAATCTGGTCAGGGCCGGGCGCCGCGTGCAGGTATTTGATCTGCAGCCGGAAGCGGTCAGCCGGGCCGCGGCCCTTGGCGCCATTCCTGAGACCACGGCGGTGGCCGCGGTCAAGCACGCGACCGTGGTGATCTCCATGCTGCAAAGTGGTGAACAGGTGGCGGGGCTGTATGGCGGTGACGATGGTCTTTTTGGCCATTTGGCGCCGGGGGCCCTGGTGATCGACTGCTCGACGATAGAAGCCGAGATCGCACAACGCATGGCCAAGGTGGCCGCCGGTCATGGCCTGGATTTTGTGGATGCGCCCGTGTCCGGAGGCGTGGCCGGAGCCGAGGCCGGCACCCTAACCTTTATTGTTGGCGGCAGCGAGGATCAGTTTACCCGGGCCCGGCCCGTGCTGGCGCAAATGGGTAAAAAGGTGCTGCATGCCGGCCCTCACGGCGCCGGCCAGGTGGCCAAGGCCTGCAACAACCTGCTGCTGGCGGCGCAGATGGCGGCCAGCTGCGAGGCCCTTAACCTGGGGCTGAATCATGGCCTGGACGCGGCGGTACTGTCGGAGATTATTCATCAAAGTTCGGGCAACAACTGGGTGATGGAGCACTACAATCCGGTGCCCGGCGTCATGGAAAAGGTCCCTGCCAGCCATGGCTATCAGGGCGGTTTTCAGGTCAACCTGATGTGCAAGGATCTCAACCTGGCCATGGGCCTGAGCCAGGGCAGCGGCTCGCCGGTGCCCATGGGCTCGGCCGCCCGGGCCCTGTTCAGTCTGCACCAGGTCGCGGGTCATGGTGGGCTCGACTTTTCCAGCTTGTTTCGGCTCTATCGCCAGCCCGAAGGAGATGCGTGAATGGACATCAAGAACAAGGTGGTGGTGATTACCGGTGCCGGTCGCGGCCTGGGCCGGGCCATGGCTCATCATCTGGCCCGGCAGGGGGCGGCACTGGCACTGATTGACACTCACGAGCGGGATCTGGCCAAAAGCGGCGAGATGGTGGCGGCCACCGGCGCTCGCGTGGCAGTGCACCTGTGCGACGTGGCCAATGAGCAGCAGGTGACCGACAGCTTTGGCCATATCGTGCGGGAGCTGGGAGGCCTGGATGTGCTGGTCAACAATGCCGGCCTGTTGCGCGATGCCCTGCTGGTCAAGCTGGAAGACGGCAAGGTCAGCCGCAGAATGAGCCTGGTGGACTGGCAGCAGGTGATGGACGTCAACCTGACCGGCAGCTTTCTCTGTGGTCGTGAGGCGGCGGCCATCATGGCCGAGCGCGGCGAAGGCGGGTTGATTGTCAACATTTCCTCGGTGGCTCGGGCCGGCAATGCGGGCCAGAGCAACTATGCCGCCAGCAAGGCTGGGGTGGCGGCGCTGGTGGTATGTTGGGCTGCCGAGCTGTGTCGTTTTGGCATTCGCGTGGCGGGCATAGCGCCCGGGATTATTGCCACCGAAATGACCGCCCAGATGAAGCCCGACGCCATGGAACGGATCACTCGGCGCATTCCGCAGGGGCGGTTGGCGGA
The DNA here is from genome assembly GCF_011319775.1 of Oceanimonas sp. MB9. Lineage (NCBI taxonomy): Bacteria > Pseudomonadati > Pseudomonadota > Gammaproteobacteria > Aeromonadales > Aeromonadaceae > Oceanimonas > Oceanimonas sp. MB9. The sequence continues at coordinate 237,342 of NZ_VFBE01000005.1, forward strand.
GGTGGAGGAGCTGGTGCACAGCCTGCAATATGTGATTGAGAACGACTATTTTCACGGCCGCCTGCTGGAAATGGACGGTGGCTTGCGGTTGTAACACCGCATTTTGTGACCCGTGTCCCCCAGGGTAACACTAAAGTCTATCTTGTGAGCGCAGGGGGAAAGGCGTATTGTTTTTTGCAACGCACAGCAACGGAACGTGCCCCTGCGTTAACAGAGCCAAACTACAATATAACCATAATACTGCCATACCCCTGAACGCATTGGTCCCTTACGAGGGAGCACTGCATTCAGGGTTTTTTTGCATTACATGCCCGAATAATTGGGCCCGCTGCCTCCTTCCGGTGGCACCCAGGTAATGTTCTGGGCCGGATCCTTGATGTCGCAGGTTTTGCAGTGCACACAGTTGGCGGCGTTAATGCGAAACACCGGCTTGCCCGCCTGCTGCACCACTTCATAGACGCCGGCGGGGCAGTAGCGCTGGGCCGGCTCATCAAAGCGGGGCAGGTTGTCCCGCAGCGGCAGGGCCCTGTCGGCCAGATGCAGGTGACAGGGCTGATCCTCGTCGTGGCCGGTACTGGCCAGGTGCACCGATGACATGCGATCAAAGGCCAGCACGCCATCGGCTTTCGGATAGGCGATGGAAGGGCAGGCCGCCGCCGGCTTCAGCGTGGCGTGATCCGGAATGGAGTCATGGGGGGCAAACGGCAGCCGGCCCCTTAGCAGTGTTTGGCTCAGCCAGTTCAGCGCGCCTCCGGCCCAGGGCCCGAATTTGTGCAGTGCGGGAACGAAGTGCCGGGCGCGCTGCAGCTCGGTTTGAAGCCAGCTTTCTTCCATCAGTTGCGTAAACTCCGTGAGCTTGTCGCCGCCACGGCCCGCCACCAGTGCCGGCAGCAGTGCTTCGGCGGCCAGCAGGCCCGACTTCATGGCGGTGTGAATGCCCTTGACGCGGGCGCCGTTAAGGGTGCCCGCATCGCAGCCCAGCAGCAGGGCGCCGGGCAGGATCATTTGCGGCAGGGAGTTGAGCCCGCCCTTGGTTAACGCCCGGGCCCCCCAGGCCTGACGTTCGCCGCCCCACAAGTGCCGGGCCAGCAGCGGGTGATGCTTGAGCCTCTGGCATTCCTTGAATGGATCCAGGTGCGGATTGTCATAGTTGAGATCGACAATCATCCCCACCGCGGCCAGGCCGTCGTCGCCGTGATAGAGAAAAAAGCCACCGCCGTTTCGACCCAGCGGCCAGCCGCCACCGTGCACCACCAGCCCGGGATGATGGCGCTCCGGCGCCAGCCGCCACAATTCCTTGAAGCCGATGGCGTAATGCTGGGGATCCCTGCCTCGATCCAGGGCAAAGCGGTCAATCAGGGTCTTGCCGATATGGCCCCGACTGCCTTCGGCGAACAGGGTGTAGCGGGCGCGAAGCTCCATGCCCGGCACATGGCCGGCCTTGGGAATGCCGTTCGCCCCCACCCCCATGTCGCCGGTAAGCACGCCGCACACGGCACCCGCGTCGTCGAACAGCGCCTCACTGGCGGCAAAGCCGGGAAATACCGCCACGCCCAGGCCCTCCGCCTGCTTCGCCAGCCAGCGGCACAGTTTGCCCAGGCTGACGATATAGCTGCCGGTGTTATGCAGTGAAGCCGGCGTCATCCAGGCGGGTAGCTCCAGTCCGCCCTGAGGGCTGCTCAGCATGTAGAAATGCTCCTGAGTGACCGCTGTGGTGATCGGTGCACCCCGCTCTCGCCAGTCGGGAAACAGCTCGTTCAGGGCTTGAGTGTCAAGCAGGGCGCCGGAGAGCAGATGCGCGCCCACCTCGGCGCCCTTTTCCACCACGCATACGTTCAGCTCCAGCCCGGCCTGCTGCGCACGTTGCATCAGGCTGCAGGCCGCGGCCAGCCCCGCCGGACCGGCCCCCACGATGACCACATCAAACTCCATTGACTCCCGTTTCATGCCGCGTCTCCCGCTGCTTGCCATGGCTAAAGTATTGTATTGGCGGCGATATTTAACAAACCGCCGTGGCCCATGGCGGCGCGGTGAAATCGACTAGTATTAAGTCGAATTCACCAATTCCGGGAGCGGCCATGAAAGTACTGGTGACGGTTAAACGGGTGATTGACTATCACGTTCGGGTTCGCGTGCGCGCCGACGGCAGCGACGTGGATCTGGGCAACGTCAAGATGGCGGCCAACCCCTTTTGCGAGATCGCGGTGGAAGAGGCGGTGCGCATGAAGGAAAAGGGGTGGGTGTCGGAAATCGTGGCGGTCAGCATAGGGAGCACCGAGGCCAGTGAACAGCTGCGCGCGGCCCTGGCACTGGGTGCCGACCGGGCCATTCTGGTGGAAAGCAGCGAGCCGGCCGAGCCGCTGACCGTGGCTCACTTGCTGGCGGCGCTGTGCGAACGGGAACACCCCGAACTGGTGTTGATGGGCAAGCAATCCATCGACACCGATCACAACCAGGCCGGGCAGATGCTGGCGGCCCTCAATGGCTGGCCCCAGGCCACTTTTGCCTCGGCCATCGAGCGGGACGGCGACGAGCTGCTGGTCACCCGTGAGGTCGATGGCGGCCTGCGTACACAAGGGCTGACGCCGCCGGCGGTGATCACCACGGATCTGCGCCTGAATGAGCCGCGCTTTGCCTCCCTGCCCAATATCATGAAGGCCCGGCAAAAACCGCTGGAAACGTTGACCCCGGACGAACTGGGCGTGACCTTTGAACAGCATGTGCGCCTGCTGGGAGTGACTGAGCCGCCGGCACGCAAGGCCGGGATTCGGGTGGCCAATGTGGACGAGCTGGTGGACAAACTGAAGAATGAAGCCAAGGTGATTTCATGAGCATACTGGTGATAGCCGAACACGATAACCTCACCCTGAGCGCCAACACCGCCAAGGTGCTGGGGGCGGCCAGCCGGCTGAATGCCGAGGTGCACCTGCTGGTGATGGGGCACGACTGCGCCGTCGTGAGTGAACAGGGCAGGGTGCTGGCGGGTGTGAACAAGGTGCTGCTGGCCGATGATGCACTTTACCGCCAACAGCTGGCCGAGCCCTGCGCGGCCCTGGTGTCACGCCTGGCCACCCATTATCGCCATGTGCTGGCGCCGGCATCCACTTTTGGCAAGGATGTGCTGCCTCGGGCGGCCGCCTTGCTGGGGGTGGGGGTGGTGGCGGACGTAGTGGATATTGAAAGTGAGGATACCTTTACCCGGCCCATTTACGCCGGCAATGCCCTGGCCCGGGTACAGTCGCTGGATCCGGTGACCCTGCTGACCATTCGCGCCACCGCCTTTGATCCCGTTGCCGAGGGCAGTGAGCCGGCTCCGGTGGAAACCCTGTCTGCGGTGGCAGTGGAAAACACCAGCCGCTTTGTCCGCGATGAGCTGAGCGTGAGTGAACGCCCAGAGCTGACCTCGGCCCGAGTGGTGGTGTCAGGTGGCCGAGGCCTGGGCAGCAAGGAGCAGTTCGCCCTGCTGGAGCAACTGGCCGACAAGCTGGGGGCGGCGGTAGGCGCCAGCCGGGCGGCGGTGGACGCGGGCCTGGCCGACAACGATCAGCAGGTGGGGCAGACCGGCAAGATAGTGGCACCGGAGTTGTATATCGCCGTGGGTATTTCCGGTGCCATTCAGCATCTTGCCGGCATCAAGGACGCGAAAATCATCGTCGCCATCAACAAGGACGAAGAGGCCCCCATCTTTGAGGTGGCCGACTACGGCCTGGTGGCGGATTTATTTGAGGCACTGCCGGAGCTGATTGAGAAGCTGTAAACAGCAGGGATTAGGGATTGATGAATAGGGACCGGGTAGGTTGTGAATGAGCGCAGCGAATTCCAACACGAAGTCGACTGTGAAATGTTGGGATTCGCTGCGCTCATCGCCAACCTACGTCTCTGCTATTTTCCTAGTCCCTAGTCCCTTAACAATTACATTCTTTGTTCTAATCCCATGTCCCAGAAGTCGATTTCCAGCCGGGTAGCGTCGTCAAAGATGCGGCACAGCTGCCTGAAGCGGGACGGGGAGACTTCCGCTAGGCGCTGGTTCAGCCAGGCGATTTCGGCCTGGGCGGCGGCCTGAAACTCGGCGCTTTCATACATGGCAATCCAGGGCTCATAGGGGTTCGCCTCACCGCGCACGGTGGCGGGCTGCTCCACCAGCCAGCGGGCGATGTCGGCATAGCCCACCAGGCAGGGCGCCAGGGCCACGTGCAGATCCAGCAGATCCCCCCGGTTGCCGGTGTCCAGCACATAACGGGTGTAGGCCAGGGTGGCGCGGGCTTCCGGCAACTCGGCCAGCTCCTGCTCGCTGATGCCCCACTGAGTGCAGTAGTCGATATGCAGGCCCAGTTCCAGATCGATAATGGCGTCCAGGCCGGCCTTGGCATGGCGCAGATCGGCCAGGGTCGGGCTCTTGTAGGCGGCTAGGGCAAAGGCACGGCCAAACTGAATAAGAAAGAGGTAATCCTGTTTCAGGTAATGGCGAAAGGCTTCCGGCGCCAGCCGGCCTTCACCCAGCTGGCGCACAAAGTCGTGTTCCAGGTAGGCACGCCAGTTGTTTCCGTTGTCGTTCTTCAAGTCACTGAAAGTAAAACTCATTTCATATCCTTATTGGTGAGAATAATGGGGGCCGGCATACCGCTAGGCCGGCTGTTGCTATTCTGGCCTGTCGGACGACAATGGCAAGCCGAAAGGGAATGTTATTCTGTTGTAATAAAACTACGGTAAAGGGTATAGTCATCGCCATTAACGGAACGAATGACGATGATTCACCACAAGCGGGCAGTGATCGGCGGCCGGCCCGAGGCCGGTATTGTTTCATTGTCGTAATCGGCCTTCTTGCGTATAATGTGACCCCGTCTTGAATTCCACATTCCATTCGTTCCCAAGCTTTTTCAGGTTCAGCATGACGACTAAATATATTTTTGTTACTGGCGGGGTGGTCTCCTCCCTGGGCAAAGGCATTGCAGCCGCCTCATTGGCCGCCATCCTCGAAGCCCGTGGTCTTAACGTGACCATCATGAAGCTGGATCCCTACATCAACGTGGATCCGGGCACCATGAGCCCCACCCAGCACGGTGAAGTCTTCGTGACCGACGACGGCGCCGAAACCGACCTGGACCTGGGCCACTACGAGCGTTTCATTCGTACCAAAATGACTCGCCGCAACAACTTCACCTCCGGCCGGGTATACGCGGATGTGCTGCGCAAGGAACGACGCGGCGACTATCTGGGTGCCACCATTCAGGTGATTCCGCACATTACCAACGCCATCAAGGACAGGGTGATCGCCGGTGCCGAGGGCCATCAGGTGGCCATCGTGGAAATCGGCGGCACCGTGGGCGACATCGAGTCGCTGCCGTTCCTGGAAGCCATTCGCCAGCTGGCGGTGGAAGTGGGCCGGGAAAACACCTTGTTCATGCACCTGACCCTGGTGCCCTACATGGCCGCCGCCGGCGAGGTGAAAACCAAACCGACCCAGCACTCGGTGAAAGAGCTGCTGTCCATCGGCATTCAGCCCGACATTCTTATCTGCCGCTCCGACCGGGTCATTCCAGCCAACGAGCGCGGCAAGATTGCCCTGTTCTGCAACGTGTCCGACAAGGCGGTCATCTCCCTGAAGGACGTAGATTCCATCTACAAGATTCCGGCCCTGCTCAAGTCCCAGGGCCTGGACGAGCTGGTGGTCAAGCGTTTTGGCCTGAGCTGCCCGGCGGCGGATCTGTCCGAATGGGAACAGGTGATTTACGAAGAAGCCAACCCGGTGGGTGAAGTCACCATCGGCATGGTGGGCAAATACGTTGAGCTGCCAGACGCCTACAAGTCGGTGAACGAGGCGCTCAAGCACGGCGGCCTGAAGAGCCGGTTGACCGTCAATATCAAGTACATCGACTCCCAGGACCTGGAAAGCAAGGGCGTTTCCCTGCTGGAAGGACTGGACGCCATCCTGGTGCCCGGTGGCTTTGGCGAGCGCGGCGTGGAAGGCAAGATCATGGCCGCCCGTTATGCTCGGGAAAACCGCGTGCCCTACCTGGGCATCTGTCTGGGCATGCAGGTGGCGCTGATCGAATACGCCCGCAACGTGGCCGGCCTGGAAGGCGCCCACTCCACCGAGTTTGACCCCAAGAGCCCTTACCCGGTCGTGGGTCTGATCACCGAGTGGGTCGACGAGGAAGGCAACGTTGAAGTGCGTGACGAAGAGTCCGATCTGGGCGGTACCATGCGTCTGGGTGCCCAGCTTTGTCATCTGACTCCGGGCTCCAAGGTGCATGCCCTCTATGGCTCCGACACCATTTACGAGCGTCATCGTCACCGTTATGAAGTAAACAACCGTCTGCTGCCCAAAATCGAGGCGGCGGGCCTGAAGGTGACCGGTCTCTCCGCCGACAAGAAGCTGGTGGAGATCATCGAGAACCCGGATCACCCCTGGTTCGTGGCGGCTCAGTTCCACCCCGAATTCACCTCCACCCCCCGCGACGGCCACGGCCTGTTCGCCGGTTTCGTGAAGGCGGCCGGCCAGCACCAGCAGGGAGAGCTGGAGTAACCAGTACCAGCGGCTGAACCTCAGGGTTCGGCCGTATTTTTTCGTGCGTTAGTTAGGTTTTACGTTCAACTCAAGAGGAAACTGAGAATGGCTAAGATCGTTAAAGTGATCGGTCGTGAGATCATCGATTCCCGTGGCAACCCCACCGTGGAAGCCGACGTTTACCTGGAAGGTGGCTTCATGGGCCGTGCCGCCGCGCCGTCCGGTGCGTCTACCGGCTCTCGCGAGGCGCTGGAACTGCGTGACGGTGACAAGTCCCGCTTCCTGGGCAAGGGCGTACAGACCGCCGTGGCCAACATCAACGATCGCATTGCCGCCGCTCTGGTAGGCAAGGACGCAACTCAGCAGGCCGAAATTGACCAGATCATGATCGATCTGGACGGCACCGACAACAAGGCCACCCTGGGCGCCAACGCCATTCTGGCCGTGTCCCTGGCCAATGCCAAGGCCGCCGCCGCTGCCAAGGGCCAGCCCCTGTACGCCTGGATCGCCGAGCTGAACGGCACCCCGGGCCAGTACTCCATGCCGCTGCCGATGATGAACATCATCAACGGTGGTGAGCACGCCGACAACAACGTCGACATTCAGGAGTTCATGATTCAGCCGGTGGGCGCCAAGAACATCAAGGAAGCCCTGCGCATCGGTGCCGAGGTATTCCACAACCTGGCCAAGGTACTGAAGGCCAAGGGCCTGTCCACCGCCGTGGGCGACGAAGGTGGCTTCGCGCCCAACCTGGAATCCAACGCTGCCGCCCTGGCCGCCATCAAGGAAGCCGTGGAAAAAGCCGGCTACACCCTGGGCAAGGACATCACCCTGGCCCTGGACTGCGCCTCTTCCGAATTCTATGAAGACGGCAAGTACAACATGAAGGGCGAAGGCAAGGTGTTCACCTCCGAGCAGTTCTCCGACTACCTGGCCGAGCTGTGCGAGCAGTACCCGATCGTTTCCATCGAAGACGGTCAGGACGAGTCCGACTGGGACGGTTTCGCCTACCAGACCAAGATTCTGGGCGACAAGGTACAGCTGGTGGGTGACGATCTGTTCGTCACCAACACCCGTATCCTGAAAGAAGGTATCGACAAGGGCATTGCCAACTCCATCCTGATCAAGTTCAACCAGATCGGCTCCCTGACCGAAACCCTGAACGCCATCAAGATGGCCAAGGATGCCGGTTACACCGCCGTTATCTCGCACCGTTCCGGCGAGACCGAAGACGCCACCATCGCCGATCTGGCCGTGGGCACCTGCGCCGGTCAGATCAAGACCGGTTCCATGAGCCGCTCCGACCGTATCGCCAAGTACAACCAGCTGATCCGTATTGAGGAAGAGCTGGGTGCCAAGGCTCCTTACCGTGGCCTGGCCGAGGTAAAAGGCCAGGCGTAATGCCTGCCTTGCACTGAACCAAAAGCCCCGCCCTGTGCGGGGCTTTTTTGTTTATGGTGCGAGTGAATGCAGCCAGAGTGGCGAACCATGGCTTGGTGAGAAGGATGGCGAATTCACCATGTTTTACCGCCACCTGCGGGTTGGAATTAGTGGAACTCATTCGCAACCTGCAGGGAAGCTTGCGGCCTTTCACCGGCGCACTTTCTTTACCCGCCCCATGGCCGTGATGACAAACCATGCTGGTTGTCTTTCTGACGCCCCGCCTCGTGCGGGGTTTCTTTTGTTCGGCCGGGGAATATGGGAAACTAGCCGCTTACTTAGGAGGATAAATGCGCACCCTGACGCTGATACTGCTGGCCCTGTTGGGAACCCTGCAATACCACCTGTGGTGGGGAAAAAACGGTCTCGGCGAATACCATGAGGCCGCCGCCAATGTGTCCCGGCAGCTGGAAGATAATCAGCGCCTGGCCGACAGGAACGCCTTGCTCTATCGGGATATCGAGGATCTCAACAACGGGCTGGCGGCGGTGGAAGAACTGGCGCGCAACGATCTGGGCATGATCAAGCCGGGTGAAACCTTCTACCGGTTACTGCTGAGCCAGGACAAGCCATGAGCGTACTGAGCTGCACCGCCGTGGTGCCGGCCGCGGGGGCCGGCAAACGCATGGCCAGCGCCATTCCCAAACAATACCTGACCCTGGCCGGTAAAACGGTGCTGGAGCACACTATTGAGCGCTTGCTGGCGCACGGCGCCATCGAGCGGGTGGTGGTGGCGGTCAGCCCGGAAGATCAGTGGTTCTACAGCCTGCCCCTGGTCCGGGATGAACGCGTGGTACGGGTACAGGGCGGCCGGGAGCGGGCCGACTCGGTGCTTAATGCCCTGGCGGCGGTGTCCAGCGAATACGTGCTGGTGCACGACGCCGCCCGGCCCTGTCTGGCCATGCAGGATCTTGATGCCCTGCTGGCGGCGGCCTCACAGCCTCGGGGCGCCATTCTGGCCTGCCGGGTGCGGGACACCATGAAACGAGGGGATGGCCGTGGTGCCATTGCCGCCAGTGTGCCCCGGGACGAGCTCTGGCACGCCCTGACTCCGCAATGTTTTGACACCCAGGCCCTGCGCCGGGCCCTTGCCGAGGCGCTGGCCCAAGGACAGACGGTCACCGACGAGGCTTCGGCCATGGAGCTGACCGGCGTTCACCCCCTGCTGGTGGAGGGCCGGGCCGACAATATCAAGATAACCCGGCCGGAAGATCTGGCGCTGGCCGGCTTTTTTCTGCAGCAGCTGAACGAGAACAATCAATGATGCGAATCGGGCACGGTTTTGACGTGCATAAATTTGGCGGGGATGGTCCCTGCATTCTGGGTGGGGTGGCGGTACCCCATGACCAGGGCCTGCTGGCCCATTCCGACGGCGACGTGGTGCTGCACGCCCTGAGCGATGCCCTGCTGGGCGCCATTGGCGTCGGTGATATCGGCCGCCACTTTCCCGATACCGACGCCGCCTTCAAGGGGGTCGACAGCCGCCTGCTGCTGCGGGAGGTGTTTGCCAAGGTGCGGGCCGCCGGCTACGTGCTGGGCAACGCCGATCTGACCATCATGGCGCAGGCCCCCCGGCTGGCGCCCTTTGTGGACGCCATGGCGGCCACCATTGCCGAGGATCTGCAGACCACGGTTTCCCATATCAATGTCAAGGCCACTACCACCGAGAAACTCGGCTTCGTGGGCCGCAAGGAAGGCATAGCGGCGGAAGCCGTGGTGCTGCTGGTGAAAGCATGAGTGAACAACAGCATTACCTGCACGGCAAACCCGGCGTCAGCGGCCTGCTCAAGGCCGCGCCGGAACACTTTATCGTGCGCGAGGATCTGGGTTTTGAGCCCAGTGGTGAAGGCGAGCATATTTTTCTGCACATTCGCAAGCGCGGCCAGAATACCCAGTGGGTGGCGCGGGATCTGGCGCGGCTGGCGGGCGTAGCCCAACGCGATGTGACCTGGGCCGGGCTCAAGGACCGCCATGCGGTCACCGAGCAGTGGTTTGGCGTGCACCTGCCGGGCAAGGACATGCCCGACTTCTCACCCCTGGAAAGCGACGACGTGCAGATCCTGGCCATTGCCCGGCACCACAAAAAGCTGAAAACCGGTGCCCTCAAGGGTAACTGGTTCGAGCTGGTGTTGGCCGAGCTGGAGGGGGAAGACGATCTCGACGCCCGGCTGGCGGCCATTGGCGAACGGGGCGTGCCCAACTATTTCGGTGAGCAGCGTTTCGGCCACAACGGTGGCAATATTGATCAGGCCAGGGCCATATTTGGCGGCAAGCGCATCAAGGATCGCAATAAACGGTCGATGTATCTGTCGGCGGCCCGCAGCCAGCTGTTTAACCTGGCGGTCAGCCACCGGCTGGCGCAGGGCCTGGGCGAGCAGCTGCTGCACGGCGACTGTGTCATGCTGGCAGGCAGTCAGTCATTCTTTACCATCAATGAAGACAATCCCCTCGACGACGCCCTGCGTGCGCGGTTTGCCGAGGGCGACATTCGCCTGAGCGCGCCGCTGTGGGGGCGGGGCCGGCTGCCGGCCGAAGACGAAGCGGCAACACTGGAGCTGGCGGCGCTGGCCGGACAGCAGGATCTGATGGACGGGCTGGAGGCCAACGGCCTCAAGCAGGAGCGCCGGGCGCTGCTGCTGAAGCCGGGGCAACTCAGCTGGCAGCAAAACGGCGATTGCCTCACGCTGTCTTTCTGGCTGCCGGCGGGCAGTTATGCCACCAGCCTGGTCAGGGAAATCATTCAGGAAAAGGACAGCCATGAAAATACTGGTGAGTAACGACGATGGTGTGAACGCCGCCGGCATTCGCACCCTGAGCCGGGCGTTGGCGGAATTTGCCGAGGTGGTCACGGTGGCGCCGGATCGCAACCGCAGCGGTGCCAGTCATTCGCTGACGCTGGAAGTACCCCTGCGGGCCGACAAGCTGGATGATACCGGTTTTTATTCGGTCAAGGGCACGCCCACCGACTGTGTGCACTGGGCGGTAAATCACCTGCTGGATCCGGATCCGGATCTGGTGGTGGCGGGCATCAACCACGGTGCCAACCTGGGCGACGACGTGCTTTATTCGGGCACGGTGGCGGCGGCCACCGAGGGCCGCCACCTGGGCTTGCCGTCCCTGGCCATTTCCCTGTGCGGCGACCGGCATTTTGACACCGCGGCCCATTTTGCCTGCATGCTGGTTCAGGGCCTGCTGCGGGCGCCGCTTTATTCCAACCAGATTCTGAATGTGAACGTGCCCGACTTGCCCCTGAACGAGATTCAGGGTATCAAAGTGACTCGTTTGGGTAATCGTCATCGTTCCGAGGCGGTGCTGAAAGAATTCGATCCGCGAGGCCGCGCCATTTACTGGATTGGCCCTCCCGGTGCCATTCAGGATGCGGGCGAGGGCACCGACTTTGATGCCGTCGAACGGGGCTTTGTGTCGATCACGCCGCTGACCATAGATCTCACGGCCTACGATCAAATGTCGGCATTGTCCCGTTGGATTCAGGATGTGGAGTAAGGCGTGCACAGGTTAGCAGGAGAGCAGCTTTACCGCCTGCTGCGACAGCAGGGCATTCGTAACGAGCGGGTGCTGCGTGCCATTACCGAACTGCCGCGCGCCGATTTCGTGGATGAGGCCATGGCGCACAAGGCCTGGGACAACAGCGCCCTGCCCATCGGTTTTGGCCAGACCATCTCCCAGCCCTATATAGTGGCGCGCATGACCGAGGCCCTGCTGGATGGGCCGCCCCTTCGGCGTGTGCTGGAGGTGGGCACCGGCTCCGGGTTTCAGACTGCGGTGCTGGCCCAGCTGGTGGAGCAGGTGTTTACTGTGGAGCGGATAAAGGCACTGCAATACCAGGCCCGGCGCCGGTTGCAACGGCTGGATCTGCACAATGTGTCCACCAAGCACGGCGACGGCTGGCAGGGCTGGGCCAGTAAGGCACCCTTCGATGCCATTATGGTGACCGCGGCGGCCAGCACCACGCCCACGGCGCTGCTGGAACAGCTGGCCGATGGCGGGCGCATGGTCATTCCGGTGGGCGGGCTCAGCCAGACCTTGTGGCTGTATCGGCGCCGGGGAGATGATTTTGTGCGCACCGAACTTGAAGCGGTGCGGTTTGTTCCTTTGATTCAGGGTGATCTTGAGTGAAGCTGTTTTCCCGTTTGTATCGGCTGGTGATGATGTGGGCGGTGCACCGCCATGCGCCGGTGTACTTGTCCATGAACAGTTTTGTGGAGTCTATTTTCTGGCCGGTACCGGTAGACGTAATGTTGGCCCCCATGGCCCTGGCCAAGCCGGACCGGGCCTGGCATTACGCCGCCCTGGCCACGGTGTTTTCGGTGCTGGGGGCGGCCTTTGGCTACCTGCTGGGTTACGCCATGTGGGAGCCGCTGGTGGAGCCCTTTATTCAGGCCATGGGCTATCAGGACAAGATCGCCGTGGCCCGGCAGTGGTTTGATGACTGGGGCATCTGGGTGATCTTTATTGCCAGCTTTACGCCCATTCCCTACAAGGTGTTCACGGTCACCGCCGGTCTGCTGCAAATGGCGTTTTTGCCGTTTATTCTGGTGTCGCTGATCGGCCGGGGGTTGCGCTTTTTCCTGGTGTCCGGGCTGATGGTATGGGGCGGCGTGCGTATGGAAAGCAGGCTGATCCGCTATATCGATCTGCTCGGCTGGGCCTGTGTGGCGGCGGCCGTGGTGGCCTATTTGTTGCTGAGGCCCTGATGAAGAGCCGGAGTCAGACCGTCGGCATTGGCAGCCTCGGCATTGCGCTGAGTCTGTTGCTGACGGCCTGCTCCGTGGCGCCACCGGCCCCGGTGGCGGGAGTGGGCGCTCATGCCCAGGGGCAGGTCAAGGCCAATGGCCGTCAGTATGTGGTGGTGCGGGGGGATACCCTCTATTCCATCGCCTGGCAGGCCGGCACCGATGTGCCCACCCTGGCCCGGCACAACGGTTTGCGCCCTCCCTATCATATTTATCCCGGTCAGACCCTGCGGCTGGATGTGCCCGGCCGTAAGCAGGTGGCCTATCGCGTGCGCCGGGGGGATACCCTGAACGGCATCGCCCGTCGCACCGGCCATTCGGTGGCCGATCTGGCCAGCCTCAACGGCCTGCGTCCGCCTTACCGCATTTATGTGGGCCAGGCACTGGCGCTGCATTCCATCGGCGCCGCTGCGGCGCCCTCCGCCCCGGCCTCGGCGACGCCGGCCTCTGCGTCGGCGAGCAAGCCTGCGGCCAAACCGGCGCCTGCAGTCAAATCCTCCCGACCTCTTGCACCGGCGAAAGGAAAAGCATACGCTGGTAGCGGAGTTCAAAAAAACGCCGTTGTCAATGGGCCCATTGCCTGGCAATGGCCGGTAAAGGGGCCGGTGATTTCCGGCTTCTCGCTGGCCGAAACCGGCAACAAGGGCATCGACATACGCGGAAGCAGGGGTGAGGCCGTCAAGGCCGCCGCTGCAGGAAAGGTAGTTTACGCAGGGAACGCGCTACGTGGTTATGGCAATTTGATCATCATCAAGCACAACGATGATTATTTGTCGGCCTATGCTCACAACGAGGTACTGCGGGTCAAGGAGCAGGACTCGGTGCAGGCGGGCCAGCACATAGCGGATATGGGAAGCAGTGATGCCACTGATGTCCGGCTGCATTTTGAAATCCGGCATCAGGGCAAATCGGTTGATCCGAGAAAGTATCTGCCAAAGCGATAGTCACCGGGAGTCGGGTAGTACCCGGTTTTAGGGAGAACTGCCATGAGCCAGAAAAAGAACAGGAACCAGGACGCAGACGTAGAATTGGATCGGGATGCGGACGTGGAAACCGTGGAGCAGGAAAGCCCTCAGGAAGAGGAAATTCTCTCCGCGCCAAGCCAACGCAGCCTGGATGTAACCCAGCTTTACCTGGGAGAAATCGGCTTTTCTCCCTTGCTGACCGCAGAAGAAGAAGTTCATTACGCCCGCCGCGCCCTGCGTGGCGATCTCGCCGCCCGTAAACGCATGATTGAGTCCAATCTGCGCCTGGTGGTCAAAATATCCCGCCGCTACAACAATCGGGGCCTGGCCCTGCTTGATCTGATCGAGGAAGGCAACCTGGGCCTGATCCGCGCGGTGGAAAAGTTTGATCCCGAACGCGGGTTTCGTTTCTCCACCTATGCCACCTGGTGGATTCGCCAGACCATAGAGCGGGCCATCATGAACCAGACCCGCACCATTCGGCTGCCCATTCATGTGGTGAAAGAGCTCAATGTCTACCTGCGTACCGCCCGCGAGCTGGCCCACCGGCTGGATCACGAGCCTACCGCCGACGAAATTGCCGAAGCCCTCGACAAACCGGTGGAAGACGTCTCGCGCATGCTCAAGCTGAACGAGAAAATCAGCTCGGTTGACACCCCCATTGGCGGTGACGGCGACAAGGCGCTGCTGGATGTGCTGGCCGACGAGAACGACAAGGATCCGGAGATGGAAACCCAGGATGACGACATGAATGTCAGCCTGGTGCGCTGGCTGGAAGAGCTCAATCCCAAGCAGCGGGAAGTGCTGGCCCGGCGCTTTGGCCTGCTGGGCTATGAAGCGTCCACCCTGGAAGACGTGGGCCGGGAAATCGGCCTGACCCGGGAGCGGGTGCGCCAGATCCAGGTGGAAGCCCTGCGCAGACTGAAGGAAATCCTCACCCAGCAGGGGCTGAATATCGACACCCTGTTTCACAGCGAGTAATACTAAGCTGGCCTCATGAAAAAGCCCCGGTAAAGCGGGGGCTTTTTCATCTTTGTAGGGAATGGTTCGAACTGCCCTCACTCCTTACGTTTACCCTTCACTTCTGGCCTGTTTCAGCCGGTACAACTGCTCCAGTGCCTGGCGTGGGGTAAGGTCGTCCGGGTTCAGCCCGTCCAGCAATTCCAGCGCCGGATTCACCGGCTCATCAAACAACGGCAGCGAGCCCTGAGGTTCGGCGGCGGGCTTGGGCGCACTCACATTCCGGCCGCTTTCCAGCTCTGCCAGTTTTTGCCGGGCCAGGGTCAGCACCGGTCTGGGTACGCCCGCCAGTGCCGCCACCTGCAGGCCGTAGGAGCGGCTGGCGGCCCCTTCCTGAACGGCATGCATAAAGGCAATGGTGTCGCCGTGCTCGACCGCATCCAGGTGCACGTTGGCCACCGCCGGCCACAGCGCCGCCAGCCCGGTCAGCTCAAAATAATGGGTGGCAAACAGGGTATAGGCATGCAGCCGGTTGGCCAGGGCGTCGGCACAGGCCCAGGCCAGGGCCAGGCCGTCGTAAGTGCTGGTGCCCCGGCCGATTTCGTCCATCAGCACCAGGCTGTGACGGCTGGCGTTGTTGAGGATATTGGCGGTTTCGGTCATTTCCACCATAAAGGTGGAGCGGCCCGAGGCCAGATCGTCGGACGCACCGATACGGGTAAAGATGCGATCCACCCGGCCGATGCGGGCCGATTGAGCCGGCACAAAGGAGCCCATGTAGGCCAGCAGCACGATCAGCGCCGTTTGCCGCATATAGGTGGACTTACCTCCCATGTTGGGGCCGGTGATCACCAGCATTTTTCGTTCATCAGACAGCGACAGCGGGTTGGCGATAAAGGGATCCGTCATGACCTGCTCCACCACCGGATGGCGGCCTTCCTCAATGTCGATCACCTCGTCGTCGGTCAGCTCGGGCCGGCAGTAATTCAGGCTTTCGGCCCGCTCCGCCAGGTTGGCGAGCACATCCAGCCGGGCCAGGGCGGCGGCGCTTTGCTGCAGGGGGGCAAGGTGTTCCAGCAAGCGGTCGAGCAGTGCTTCGTACAGGCGCTTTTCCAGCGCCAGGCCCTTGCTCTGAGCGTTGAGCACCTTGTCTTCGTATTCCTTCAGCTCGGGAATAATGTAGCGTTCGTTGTTTTTCAGGGTCTGACGGCGCACATAGTGCACCGGCACCAGGTGGGAGTTGGCCCGGCTGACGTCGATATAAAAACCGTGCACCTTGTTGTAGGCCACCTTCAGGGTGCTGATGCCGGTGGCGGCCCGTTCCCGGGCTTCAAGCTCTTCCAGATAACGGTGGGCGCCGGCGGCCAGCTCGCGTAGTTCGTCCAGTTCGGCGTTGTAGCCGTCGCGGATGACGCCGCCGTCCCGAATGACCACCGGCGGGGTGTCGACCATCGCCGCTTCCAGCAACTCGGCCAGCTCGGGAAAGTCACTGATTTGTTGAGCCAGGGGCATCAGGCACTCGGCCTGGGCGTTAGTCAGCACCGCCTGAATGTCCGGCTGGGCCTGCAGTGCTGCGCGCAGCCGGCTTAAGTCTCTTGGCCGGGCCGAGCGCAATGCCAGCCGCGCCAGCACCCGCTCCACGTCGCCTACCTGGCGCAGCAGCGGGTGCAGCTCTTCATGGTGGCCGCCTTCCATCAAGGTGGCGATAATGTCCTGACGCTGGCTCAGCTCGTCCTTGTTGCGGCTGGGCTGATGGATCCAGCGCTTGAGCAGCCGGCTGCCCATGGGAGTGGCGGTGCCGTCCAGCACCTCGGCCAGGGTGTTTTCCACCGTGCCCGAGAGATTCAAGGTCAGCTCCAGGTTGCGGCGGGTGGCGGCGTCCATGATCACCATGTCCTGACGGCGCTCCAGCCGGACGCTGTTAATATGGGGCAGGGCGGTACGCTGGGTATCCTTCACGTATTGCAGCAGGCAGCCGGCGGCGCACAGAGCGGTGGTGGACTGCTCTACGCCAAAGCCAACCAGATCCCGGGTGCCGAACTGCTGGCACAGCAGGTGGCGGGCGGTACCCAGATCAAACTCCCACTCGGGCCGGCGGCGCAGGCCCTTGCGCTGCTCGATAAGCCCAAACCAGTCAAAGCCTTCCGGATACAGCAGCTCGGCGGGCTGGGTGCGCTGCAGCTCGGCGATCAGGGTTTCTTCCTGCTCGAACTGGTTGATTACAAAGCGGCCGGTGCTCACATCCAGAATGCCAAAGCCGAACCGCTCGCCGTCGTGATATACCGCCGCCAGGCAGTTGTCCTGGCGCTCATTCAGCAGGGCCTCGTCGGACAGGGTGCCGGGGGTGACGATGCGCACCACCTGGCGCTCCACCGGCCCCTTGCTGGTGGCGGGGTCGCCAATCTGCTCGCAGATGGCCACCGATTCCCCCATCTGCACCAGCCGTGCCAGGTAGTTTTCCGCCGCGTGATAGGGTACACCGGCCATGGGAATGGCGGTGCCCGCCGACTTGCCGCGTTTGGTCAGGGAGATGTCCAGCAACCGCGATGCCTTTTTGGCGTCGTCGTAGAACAGCTCGTAAAAATCCCCCATGCGGTAAAACAGCAGAATGTCCGGATGCTGGGCCTTCAGGGCCAGGTATTGCTGCATCATGGGCGTATGCGGGGAATTTTCCTGATTCATAATGAAATCAATGCCTTTTTGTCTGGTGGAAGCGTGACGAAACAAAACAGGCGAGCATGATACCAGCATCGGGGAGTCGAGGATAAGCGGGCAAAGCGCAAACAAAGAAGGCAGACCGGCGGCCCCTGTAATCGCACGGGCCGCCGGGGTTATCGTGAGCGGAACAGCATGGCGGGGTCAGGGCTGGGCGGCGTAGGCCACGATTTCGCAGAGCATCTCTTCCCGGGCCAGGCCGGCCACGATCATGGCGGCGCGGTTGGGGTAGGGGGCCTCGAAATACTCGGCATAGACCTTGTTGAACACCGGCAGCTGATCCCGGGCGGTGACGTAGATCAGCACCTGGGTGACGTCGGCCATGGTCAGGCCGGCGGCTTCCACCGTGTGCCTGAAGTTGTCCATGGTTTGGCGGGCCTGGGCCTCAATGCCACCGTCCACTACCTGACCGTCGGCATCGATGGGGATCTGGGCGGTATAGAACTGGCCGTTGGCCATGACGGCCCATTCCAGCGGCGCTTTGGAGGCGAAAAGGTCGGTTTTTACGGCGGTTTTCATAAGTGGTTCCTTGATGGACAAAAGTGAAAAAAGAGCGGCTGTCGCCGCTCAAAAGTCGTGCTCCGGCGATACAGACCGGGAGCGTGCCATGGCGGCTTAAAGCCCCTGTTCAGCTGCCATGCGCTTAATGATTTGTGGCGCCGTCCACAGGGTGGGCAGTAACACCAGAGATACCGGCACGGCGGTGACCACAATAAAGGACTGCAGGGCACTGATGCCGCCGGAGCCGATGGAGATCAGAATGGCGGCCACCACCCCCATCATGATGCCCCAGAACACCCGCACGCTGGCGTGGGGGTGATCGGTGCCGGTCATCACCATGGAGACCGCATAGGTCATGGAGTCGCCGGTGGTGGCCACGAAAATGGTGGTCAGCACCAGGAACAGTACCGAGATCACAAAGCCCAGGGGCAGCTGTTCGGTGATCGCCAGCAGGGCGGCGGGCAGGTTAAAGCCGGTAAAGGGCTCGGACACGCTGCCGGGCGTGGCCAGTTCAAAGGCCAGGCCGCTGCCTCCCATGATGGTGAACCAGAAACAGGTGATCATGGGCGCAATGATGGAAATCAGCATGATCACCTGGCGCACCGTGCGGCCCCGGGAAATGCGTGCCACAAACATCGCCATCAGTGGCCCGTAACCCAGGAACCAGCCCCAGAAGAACACCGTCCACCAGTCCAGCCAGGCCGGATCGGCACGGAAGGTGGCCATGGGAATGAAGTTGTCCAGGTACAGACCAAAGGCGTTCAGAAAGGTATCGACGATAAAAGAGGTCGGGCCGAACAGAAAGATAAACAGCATCAGGAAGGCGGCCAGTACCACATTGGCATTGCTCAGAATTTGAATGCCCCGGGTCACACCGCTCACGGCGGACAGGGTATAGATGACAATCAGGCCTATCAGAATGGCGACCTGGGTGCTGTAGACATCGGGAATGCCGAACAGTTTTTCCAGGCCAAAGCTGACCTGCAGACCGAGAAAGCCGATGGGGCCCACGGTGCCGGCCACCACTGCCAGTACGCAGCTGGCATCCACCAGGGCGCCGAGCCAGCCTTTCATGACTCTGTCACCAAACACCGGATACAGCAGGGTACGGGGTTTCAGCGGCAGGCCCTTGTCGTAGTGCAGATGCATAAACACCACGCCGGTCAGGCTGCCGAGAATGGCCCAGGCCAGAAAGCCCCAGTGCATAAAGCTTTGAGCCAGTGCGTTGATTGCCATGTTCATTTTGTCGGTTTCACCGGCATACAGCGGCGGTGGCGACATAAAGTGAGCCATGGGCTCGGCGGCGGCCCAGAACACACCGCCGCCGGCGAGCAGGGTACACATGATGATCGACATCCACTGAAAGGTGGACATTTCGGGCGTGCTCAGATTGCCAAGGCGCACGCGACCGCCACGGCCTGCGGCCATGACCAGTCCGATCAGAAAGGTCAGCAGCAGCAGCACCTGCCAGTAGGCACCAAACAGCCGGGTGGAAGTAGCAAAAGCGCTGTTAACCAGCCGGGAAACCAGCTCGATATCGTACAGGGCGGCGGCCACGAACAGCAGCAGGGCGCCGCCACTGATCAGAAACACCGGTAAATCGAGACTGGAAAGCAGGGTGGGCTTGCCGTTGATATCCTTATTCATGGCCAGGGTTGCCTCGGTTGAGTTGCTCATGTTCGCCTCCATAGCGGTACATCATGCGAAGGGGAGCGGGGGCTCCCCTGATCCTTATCGAGCAGCGGCCTGCGGTTGCAGGGCCTCGTCCAGAAAGTTGAGCCAGTTCAGGCCCATGATTTTGGCCACGTCTTCCTTGCCAAAGCCCCGGGCCAGCAGCCCTTGAGTCAGGTTGGGGAAATCGCGGCTATCGCGGAACCAGGACAGCGGGCGGGGCCAGTCGGCATTGGATTTGGAACCTTCACCGTAATCCATGGTTTTGGACCAGCGGCCGTTGCGCATCCACTCCAGCACCGACAGCGGCTGGTTCTGACACAAATCGGTACCGATGCCCAGTCGCTCTACCCCCATCAGATCGGCGGTGCGGGCAATCATGTCGCAGTAGTCTTCCAGGGTGCAGTCCGGGCCGTTTTTCAGGTGGAACGGGTAGGCGCTGAAACCCAGCAGGCCCCCTGACTCGGCCAGCGCCTTGAGCACGGTGTCCGACTTGTTGCGCTTGGCGGCGTGAAAGCTCAGCGGGTTGGCATGGGAGATCACGATGGGACGTTCCGAGATCTCGATGGCTTCAAGGGTGCTGCGCTCGGCGCTGTGGCTCATGTCCACCACCATGCCGACCCGGTTCATTTCCCGAATTACCTGACGGCCAAAGCGGGTCACACCGCTGTCTTCTGCCTCGTAGCAACCACAGGCCAGCAGGCTCTGGTTGTTGTAGGTCAGCTGCATGATCATCAGGTTCAGATTCCGCATCACCTCCACCATGCCGATGTCGTCCTCGATCGGTGAGCAGTTTTGTGCACCGAACATGATGCCAACCTTGCCCTCGGCCTTGGCGCGGCGAATGTCATCGGCACCGCGCACCGGCATGATCAGGTCACCGTGTTGTTCGAACTGACGATTCCATTCGGCAATGCGCATCAGGGTTTCACGGATCTGCTCGTGATAGACAATGGTGGCATGCACCATGGTCACACCGCCTTCGCGCAGCTGTTCGAAGATCTCCCGGCTCCAGTTGGAATACTGCAGCCCGTCGATCACGATCATTTCGTTATGCAACTCTCTGCTCATGATTCCGCCTCCGTTATGCGCGGATGTAGGTGGTTTTCACGACGGTGTAGAATTCCCGGGCGTAGGTACCCTGCTCGCGGGGACCAAAGCTGGAATCCTTGCGACCGCCGAACGGCACATGGTAATCGGTGCCCGCGGTGGGCAGGTTGACCATCACGCAACCGGTCTTGGCATTGCGCTTGAAGTCGGTGGCGTATTTCAGCGACTGGGTGCAGATACCGCCGGTCAGGCCGAAGTTGGTGTCGTTCAGGGTGGCCAGCGCTTCGGCGTAATCCTTCACCTTGATCACACAGGCGATGGGGGCAAAGGCTTCTTCCCGGTTGATGGTCATGTCATTGGTGGTGTTCACAAACAGTGCGGGCTGCATGTAGTAGCCGTCGGTGTCTTCGTTAATCACTTCACCGCCGAACACCAGCTTGCCGCCTTCGTTTTTGGCCAGCTCCAGGTACTTGAGGTTGGACTCCATCTGGCGGCCGTCGGCGACGGCACCGATATGTACGCCTTCCTTCAGCGGGTGACCGATGACCAGTTTCTTCATGCGCTCGACCACGGCGTCCACAAAGCGATCGTGAATGCCTTCGGTCACGATCAGCCGTGACGAGGCGGTGCACTTCTGGCCGGTGCCGCCAAAGGCACCGTTCACGGCACACTCCACGGCGTTGTCCAGATCGGCGTCATCCAGCACCACCAGGGCGTTTTTGCTGCCCATTTCCAGCTGACACTTGACCAGGTTGCCGGCGGTGGCGGCGGCTACCCGACGGCCGGTTTCCAGTGAGCCGGTAAAGGTCAGGGCATTGACCTGACGGGAGTTGATCAGTACGTCGCCCACTTCGGCGCCCGGGCCCATCACCAGGTTAAAGGTGCCGGCGGGCAGGTTCTGGCGGGAGATGATCTCGGTCAGCGCCCAGGCGGAGGCGGGAACCTGGTTGGCGGGTTTCCACACCACGGCGTTGCCAAAGGCCAGGGCCGGAGCGATTTTCCAGGCACCGGTGGCGGTGGGGAAGTTCCAGGGGGTGATGATGCCCACGACGCCCACCGGCTCGCGGCGGGTTTCAATTTCAATACCGGGGCGCACCGAGTCGGCGGTTTCGCCCATCTGGCGCAGCACTTCGGCGGCGTAGTAATGAAAGAACTGACCGGAGCGGTAGACTTCACCGGCGCCTTCGGCCAGGGTCTTGCCTTCTTCCCGGGCCAGCAGCCGGCCCAGCTCGTCCTTGCGGGCGATCAGCTCGTCACCAATGGCCATCAGCACGCCATAGCGCTGCTCCAGGCCGCTTTTGGCCCACTCCTGCTGACCCTGCTCGGCGGCTTCGATGGCGGCCTGGGTTTGGGCGGCGTCGGCCTGGGCGTAATGACCAATCACGTCGCTCAGATCGGCGGGGCTGATGTTGGCAATGGTCTTCGGGCCTTCAACCCACTCACCGGCGATATAGTTACGAAATACGGAATCAGACATGAGGGACCTCCTTTACTTGGTTGGAGTCATGATAGGAGCTGTGTTTTAATAATAAAAATTAATTAATGATATTAGCCGATAAGGAAGACTTATCATGTTGCCGGAGTTCAAGGTGGCGCAGCTGCGTCATTTCGTCTGGGTGGCCGAACTGAAGGGCTTTCACTTGGCGGCGGAAAAGGCCCATCGCACTCAGCCCGCCATTTCGCTGTCGATTCGCGACCTGGAGAGCAAGCTGGGCGAGGCCCTGTTTGAAAAGCGCAACAGCCGCACCGCCAAGACCGAACTGACCCCCTTTGGTCGGGCGTTTCTGCCTCGGGCCAAGGAGCTGTTGTCCCATCATGATCGCATTGCCGAAGACATGGCGCTGCTGGCCGAGCATAAAACCGGCCATTTGCGGTTGGTCTCGGTGCCCTCCATTGCCAGCCGCTTTCTGCCCGGCCTGTTGCTCGACTTTATCGGTGACAGCGAGCTGCATGTGAGCGTGTTCGATGACAACTCCCGCGCCGTGCTGAAGATGGTGGAAAACCAGCAGGTGGATTTCGGCATCGCCAGCCTGTTCGATGATCAGGACCAAAGCGAGAAACGCTATATACCGGTGTGGGAGGATAAGCTGGGCGTGGTGTGTCTCAAGGAACATCCGCTGGCGGCCAGCCAGGAGCTGCACTGGCGCGAGCTGAAACCCTACCGGTTGATTCGCAACGGCACCTCCAGCCTGCTGAAGGGCAGCGCGGCCGAGTCACTGCTGGCTCACTCCCAGTACTATATTTCCAACATGATTTCCCTGGTCGCCATGCTGGAAGCGGGGTTTGGCATTACCACTCTGCCCTGGTATGCCTTTCCCGAAGGTAATACCCGGCTGACTTTTATTCCCCTGCATGCCCCGGTGATCACGCGTCAGGTCGGCATTATTCAGCTCAACAACAAGTCGTTGACTCCGCCGGCCCAGGCGCTGGTGGATTTTATTCTGGCCAGTCGCCAGGACTGAGCCGTCGATGGTTGCCGGCCGAAGTCGGCAGCCGATCCATCCCACCTAGCTGCGCGATCTCTCATTTTTTGTTGTTTTTTTGTTTCTGTATTCTGGGTTTGTTTTTACATGGAAAACAGTATTTATGTGGTCTTGCAGCATTCTGATAAACTTTTCTTATCAAGTGATATAGCCATTTAACTTGTCGGGTTTTATTGCCCTGATTGAAGATGCACACCATGAGCCAGAAAGAAGGCGGGCAAGCACACCGGTAACGGCTGTGTTGCGCTTTCGGGCACTGCGCCGTCCCGAACGTTTGTTTCGGTTCAAGGCGCACAGGAATGGAATCATCAATCGAGGGTAGAAACATGATGAGGTTGGCTGCGATCAAGGCCTCGCTGCGGGGGCCAAATGCATTACCGCTGCGCCCGGCAGATCAGGTGATGGATCTGGAGCGGCTGGGTGCCATGCATCAAAGCCGGTTGAGCTTTATGCGTACCCTGGTACGCCGCATTATGCTGGAACGCTGGCAGGTGAATATTGCTCGTCAGGAGCTGTGTGCCGAAGGCTATGGCGCCCTTATCTACGAAATCAACACGCCCCAGGGCCTGTTCAGTTTTGTTATTTTTTCCGATTATCTGAGCCCGGAAGAACGCAACGACAGGGTCATTGCCAGCAAGTGGGATCTGACCATGGCGCTGGTGGAAGGGCGGATTGAAGACGAATATCTGGCCTTCCTGCGCCAGAATGTTCCCCTGCAGGAAGCCGGCCGGGTCGACTCCCGGGTGTTTGTATTGTCCCGCGCCAACCGCAGCGCCCGCAACTTTGATTATGTGGTGGCGCAACTGAGCAAGGGGGAGCAACCCGACGTCGCCCGTATTGCCGAAGTCGGTTACCTCTATCGCACCACCGCGGTCTACGGCAGCGGCAAGCTGGGCATGGCCGATTGGGACAAGGTCTGCAGCCGTTTCCCGGATTTTGCCCGCCCGTTTGCGGCCGAGATGTTTGCCTGTTTTATGCTGCGTAACTTTAGTCTGCTGCAGGTCGAGCACATTGCCCGGCAGCGGGACCCGCAGCAGTTCACGCCCATGAAGCTCGAGCTCAAGCGCTATTTCGGCATCGGCAATTCCACCGGCCTGGGCATGGCGCCTTACCTTATTAACCACCCCATCTTGATCAACCGATGGATCGAAATGCGCGAGCTGGCCCTGGCCCAGGTTCGTGCCCTCGGGCATATCGATGAAGGAGTACGCTGGCGCCTGGATGAATTGCTGGGCCGCTGTTCACAGCATATTGCCGAAACCGTGACGGAAGACGCCTGGCAGAGCAATAACAATCGCCGAGTGATCGAGGATCTCGCGAAGTTGCGGGAGCAGGCGGGCGTGGGGTTGGAGAGCTGGAATGACCTGCTGGCCTGGAGCGAACAACACTGCTCGTTGCAGGGACAGGAGCTGCTGGTGTCGGTCATGCTGGAGCTTTACCCGCAACTGGTGGATGGCCTGGATGAATATTATTGTGCGGAAGAGTTTCTCGACCTGGATCCATTGATGCCGCTGCAGCAGCTCAAGGCAGTGATTGAACAACGCTATGCCTGGACGCTGAAAATCGACTTCAGCGATCCGAAAAACCGGGATATTTTCTGGTACCGCTCGGAAGACAAAATGGAGCCCCGCCTGGGCAAATGCGAGCTGGATGATGGCCGGGAAAAGCAAATGGCTTTGGGCGTGGGCTATGCCGTGTTCCGCTGTTACCAGCTGCTGTGCCAGTATATTGAAGAGTTCCCGGAGCACACCACGGCCCGCTTTATGGTGGCCCGGCCCAAACTGCGTGGCATAGTCCGCCGCATCCAGAGCATGAATCGCTGTGTATACGGTGACATTCAGGCCAACCTGCTGGCCCATGACATATTGCCCATGCACCTGCTGCGCTGCAAGCTGTCGTTTTTTGGGGTGAGCAAGTTCGATCCGCGCTCCCGACTGTGGGTGCGCAATACCATGTATCAGGGGGCTCCGCTGCTGGAAGACATCGGCAAAACCTATAACGATGACTGGTTTATGCCCCTGGCACCGACCGTGGGAGGGAACGACTGATGCAGGTTTCAATGAATGAGCTGAAGGCGGCTCTGCGCCGCTGCTTTGAAGCATGCGGATACTTTGTGGGCAACTATGAAGATGCTGCCAACATGGTGCTGTGGCTGGAAAAGCACGGCCTGGGCGGGCTGGCGGAGCTGGAGCGGGCGTTGCCCTATCTGACCCTGGACGCCGACAAGCCGTTGAGCACGGTCGTGTATGAAGACAGCACCTCGGCCATTATCGACAGCAACGGCCGCAGTGCCCTGAACTGCATTGCCGCCTCGGTGGATTTGGCCCATGCCAAGGCGCTGGAAAGCGGCATTGCCACCATTACCGTACACAACTGCCACAACCGCATGTTTGCCCTCAAGGCGCTGACCGATTGCGGCCGGCGCGGCATCAGTGTGACCGCCTACTGGCAGAATGGCAGCCGCACGGTGAAGGAATATGCCGCGGCCATCAAGGCGGGAGAGCGCTACCCCAGTTTCAGCCAGGCTTCCACCAATCTGGTGACCACGCCGGAAGAGCAACAGGCGCTGACCATCGTCTGCAGCTCCCGGGTGGATCTGGCCGGGTCACTGCAGCGCTCCAAGGGAAACCGCCATGCGCGCTATTTGAGCCCGGAGGATCTGGCGGAGAACAAGGAATACGTGATCGATAACGGTATCGAGATCGACGAAGCCCTGTGGGCCGAGATCAACCGTATCGGCGCCGGTATTCTGGTGGAAAACAGCGAACGTTCCCGCCTGGGGGCGGGGGCACAATAACGCACACTGATCACCTGTCGGTTTTCCGATAGGTGACTATCCCCTTTGCTTGCCATCGACTTCGTGCCAACAACATTCATGCTGTATTCCTCCCCCGAGTTGCTGGCGTTGCTGATTGTGACCGGTGGCATTCTGGTGCAGGCCTGGGTGGGCATCGGTTTTGGGCTGCTGGCCGCGCCCCTGCTGTATCTGCTCGATCCTGCCTATGTACCGGGACCGGTGCTGGTGCTGGGCTGGGGGCTGTCGCTGCTGGTGGTGCTGAAGCAGCGCCACCGGCTGAACTGGCGACGAGTGTGGCCGGCCATACTCGCTCGCTTGCCCGGCTCCTGGTGCGGTGCCCTGCTGCTGGTCACCCTGACCGGCTGGCAGCTCAGCCTGCTGTTTGGCGGCGCCCTGTTGCTGGCGGTCTGGCTGAGTGGACGCCGTTACCCGATTGCGCCTACGCCGGTGGGCCTGACCGTGGCCGGCTTTTGTTCGGGCCTGTTGGGTACCGCCACCTCGGTGGGCGGTCCGCCCATGGCGTTGCTTTATCAGTATCAACCCCGACTGACCACCCGTGACGAGCTCGCCGTCTTTTTTCTGGTGGGCACACCGCTGTCGCTGCTGATGCTGCTCGCCAAGGGGGGGCCGGCCTTGCTTGCCCTGCCGCTGGTGGTGAAGTTGCTTCCCGGTGTGGCGCTGGGCTTCTGGCTGTCCCGATGGCTTGAACGCAGGGTCCATAGAGACAGCGTCCGGCCGGCCATTCTGCTGATTTCCGTGCTGTCGGCGCTGGGAGTATTGTGGCAGGGCATTCGGGCAGGACTTGTCGGTTAGCCATTGGCGTTCCCCCTCTGCCCCGGCATAATACCGATACGAGTATTTGGCGAACGAGGGAAAGCGATGGACACGGAGACACTGGCGCGGCAACTGGGTGAGGCCTTGCTCGCCCGTGGCATCATGATGACCACCGCCGAATCCTGCACCGGCGGTGGTATTGCCGCCGCCGTCACCGACATTGCCGGCAGCTCGGCCTGGTTTGACCGGGGCTTTGTCACCTACTCCAATGCCGCTAAAACCACCATGTTGGGCGTGGATGCCGCCATGATTGAGCGCCATGGCGCGGTCAGCCGGGAAGTGGCCGAGGCCATGGTGCGCGGCGCTTGCGCCGTGTCGGGCTGCGGCCTCGGGGTTGCGGTCACCGGCGTGGCCGGCCCCGGTGGCGGCAGTCCCGACAAGCCCGTGGGCACCGTTTGGCTGGCCTGTTATGCGGCCGTCGGCGATCGGCTCGACTGCCGGCTGTTGCGGCTGGATGGTGATCGGGCCGCCGTACGTCGGCAGACCGTAACGGAAGCATTGCAGGCCTGCCTGACACTGCTTGAGCAAAACCCCACTTGATACTGTACGAATAAACAGTATACTCATCCTCAGTTTCCTGCATTACGCACCAGCCAATTTCAGCGGAGCATTTTATGGATCAGAACAAAGAAAAAGCCTTGGCCGCCGCCCTGGGCCAGATTGAAAAACAGTTTGGCAAGGGCTCCATCATGCGTTTGGGCGACAACAAGGCTTTGAATGTTGAAGCCATTTCCACCGGCTCCCTGTCTCTGGACATTGCCCTGGGCATCGGTGGCTTGCCTACCGGCCGTATCGTGGAAATCTACGGTCCCGAGTCATCCGGTAAAACCACCCTGACCCTGCAGGTCATTGCCGAAGCCCAGCGCGCCGGCAAGGTCTGTGCTTTTGTGGATGCGGAACACGCCCTGGATCCCGTCTATGCCGGCAAACTGGGCGTTAACGTGGACGACCTGCTGGTCTCCCAGCCCGATACCGGTGAGCAGGCGTTGGAAATCTGCGACATGCTGGTGCGCTCCGGTGCGGTGGACGTCATCATCGTCGACTCGGTGGCGGCGTTGACCCCCCGCGCCGAAATTGAAGGCGAGATGGGTGACTCCCACGTGGGCCTGCAGGCCCGCCTGATGTCCCAGGCGCTGCGCAAGCTTACCGCCAACATCAAGAGCGCCAACTGCCTGTGCATTTTCATCAACCAGATCCGCATGAAAATCGGTGTGATGTTCGGCAGCCCGGAAACCACTACCGGTGGTAATGCCCTCAAGTTCTACGCCTCCGTGCGTCTCGACATTCGTCGTATCGGTTCCATCAAGGAAGGCGACGAGGTGGTCGGCAACGAAACCCGGGTCA
Source organism: Oceanimonas sp. MB9 (assembly GCF_011319775.1). Lineage (NCBI taxonomy): Bacteria > Pseudomonadati > Pseudomonadota > Gammaproteobacteria > Aeromonadales > Aeromonadaceae > Oceanimonas > Oceanimonas sp. MB9. The sequence goes on from NZ_VFBE01000005.1 coordinate 265,364, forward strand.
AGGTGGTCAAGAACAAGGTGGCGCCTCCGTTCAAGCAGGCCGAGTTCCAGATTATGTACGGCGCCGGCATCTCCAAGGAAGGCGAGCTGATTGAGCTGGGCGTGAAAAACAAGCTGATTGAAAAGGCCGGAGCCTGGTACAGCTACAAGGGGGACAAAATTGGCCAGGGCAAGGCCAACTCCATCAAGTATCTGCTGGAACACAAGAATATTTCCGACGAAATCGAGCAACAACTGCGTCAGATGCTGCTGCTGGCGCCGGGAGCGGCTACCGAAGGCAACGGCAAGGGCGAGGCCCTGGCCGAGCTGGATGGCCCCGACGGCGACCAGGAGTTCTGATAAACAGGCCGGGCAATGCCCGGCCTTCGTGTTTTAAGGGACGAGCATGTTATTTGAGTCATCCAATCCGGATCAGGCGGTATGGGATTGCGCCTTGCGGTTGTTGTCGCGGCGGGATCACAGCCGGCGGGAGCTGGAGCAAAAGCTGCGCCAGCGCCAGTTTGGCGAAGACGAGATTACGCGTACGCTCGATCGGCTGGAGCAGCAGCAATGGCTGCAGGATGCGCGCTTTGCCCATACTCAGGTGCGCCAGCACGTGTATAAAAAGCATGGCCCCTCGCGCATTCGTGCCGAGCTGCAGCGTAAGGGGGTGAGCGCAGACGAGATTGCCGCGGCGCTGGATGAGCAGGACACCGACTGGTTCGAGCTGGCCCGGGAATGCCACCGGGCCCGCTTCGGCGACGCGCCCATCGCCGATTTCAAGGAACGCGCCAGACGCATGCGCTACCTGCAGGCGCGGGGCTTTGGCCCGGATCACATTCGTTATGCCCTGGAAAGTGACGACGAATAGCTCCTTTCCGCCTGCACCCGCCCGATGGCGCGTTTTACATTGCCGCCCATTCCTTTTAAATTATGCGTGTAAACGCCTACCAAGCTATCAACAGGATTTTCCATGCGAATGACCACGTCTGAGTTACGCAATGCGTTTCTCGAGTATTTCCGCCAGCAAGGACACCAGGTGGTGGCGTCCAGCTCGCTGGTGCCCCACAACGACCCGACCCTGCTGTTTACCAATGCCGGCATGAACCAGTTCAAGGATCTGTTCCTGGGTCTGGAACAGCGGGCCTATAACCGGGCCGTCAGCTCCCAGCGTTGCGTGCGTGCTGGTGGCAAGCACAACGATCTGGAAAACGTGGGTTACACCGCCCGTCACCATACCTTCTTTGAAATGCTGGGCAACTTCAGCTTTGGTGACTACTTCAAGCAGGATGCCATTCGCTTCGCCTGGGAATTCCTGACCGGTGTGGTCAAGCTGCCCAAGGAAAAACTCTGGGTCACCGTGTATGAAACCGACGACGAGGCCTTTGATATCTGGTCCCAGGAAATCGGCGTACCGGTGGATCGCATTGTACGTATCGGCGACAACAAGGGCGCCCAGTACGCCTCCGACAACTTCTGGACCATGGGCGACACCGGCCCCTGTGGCCCCTGTACCGAGATCTTTTACGATCACGGCGAGCATATCTGGGGTGGGCCTCCCGGCAGTCCGGAAGAGGACGGTGATCGCTACATCGAAATCTGGAACCTGGTATTCATGCAGTTCAACCGTCATGCCGACGGCACCATGGAGCCGCTGCCCAAGCCTTCGGTAGACACCGGCATGGGCCTGGAACGTATCGCCACCATTTTGCAGGGCGTGCATTCCAACTACGAAATCGATCTGTTCCAGGCGCTGATCAAGGCCGCCGCCGACGCGGTGGGCACCAGCGATCTCGACAACAAGTCACTGCGGGTTATCGCCGACCATATTCGCTCCTGCTCCTTCCTCATTGCCGATGGTGTCATGCCGTCCAATGAAGGCCGGGGTTACGTACTGCGTCGTATTATTCGCCGCGCCGTGCGCCATGGCCGCAAGCTGGGCGCCGACAAGACCTTCTTCCACACCCTGGTGGCTGCCTTGTGCGAGCAGATGGGGGAAGCCTATCCCGAACTCAACACTCAGCGCCCGATCATCGAGAAGGTGCTGCGGCTGGAAGAAGAGCAGTTTGCCCGCACCCTGGACCGGGGCCTGCAGCTGCTGGAAGACGCCATTGCCGAACTGGGCGAGGGCACTGTGCTGCCCGGCGAGGTGGTGTTCAAGCTGTACGACACTTACGGCTTTCCGGCGGATCTCACCGCCGACGTGCTGCGGGATCGGGATATCAGCATTGATGAGGCCGGCTTTGAGACCCTGATGCAGCAGCAGCGGGAACGGGCCAAGGAAGCCTCCAACTTTGGTGTGGATTACTCCAAAACCATCAAAGTGGACGGTGCAACCGCCTTTACCGGCTACGAGCACCTGGCCCAGCCGGGCAAGGTGACCGCGCTGTTCAAGGACGGTGAGCCGGTGAACGCGCTGATCGCCGGCGAAGAGGGCGCCGTGGTGCTCGACACCACGCCTTTCTATGCCGAGTCCGGCGGTCAGGTGGGCGATGCGGGTGTGATCCGCATGGATGACGGCCTGTTCGTGGTGAAAGACACCCAGAAGGCCGGCAGTGGCATTCTGCACCTGGGTTTCATGGAGCTGGGTACCCTCGAAGTGGGCGAGGAGGTTTCTGCCGCGGTCGATGGCGCTCGTCGTCAGGCCACCGCCCTCAACCACTCGGTGACCCACCTGCTGCACGCCAGCCTGCGCAAGCTGCTGGGCGAGCACGTGACCCAGAAAGGCTCGCTGGTCGAGCCCGAGCGGCTGCGCTTTGACTTCTCCCACCTGGAGGCCATGAGTGCCCAGGAACTGCGGGAAGTGGAAGACATGGTCAACCGTGACATTCGCGCCAACCTGCCGGTCTCCACTCGGTTGATGGATCTGGAAGGCGCCAAGCAGGCCGGCGCCACCGCCCTGTTCGGCGAGAAGTACGATGAAAACGAAGTGCGGGTGGTGGCCATGGGCGAGGTGTCTACCGAGCTGTGTGGCGGTACTCACGTCGGCCGTACCGGCGACATCGGTCTGTTTAAGATCCTCTCGGAAAGCGGCATTGCCGCCGGTGTGCGCCGTATTGAGGCGGTGACCGGCGAGGCCGCGCTGGCCTATCTGCACCAGCTTGACCATGAAATTGCCCAGGCCGCTAGCCTGGTAAAGGGCGACACCTTCTCGGTGTCGGCCAAGGTGCGCCAGGTGCTGGATCGCAGCCGCCAGCTGGAAAAGGAAATCGAACAGCTCAAGGGCAAGCTGGCGGCTCAGGCCGGTGCCTCTCTGCTGGAGCAGGTGCGTGATATCAACGGCAACAAGGTGCTGGTGGCCAACCTGGCAGGGGTGGATGCCAAGTCTCTGCGTGGCACCCTGGACGATCTCAAGTCCAAGCTGCAGTCCGGCGTGGTGGTGTTGGGCACCGTCAGCGGTGACAAGGTCAGCCTGATTGCCGGTGTCACCAAGGATCTTACCGGCAAGGTCAAGGCCGGCGAGCTGGTCAACATGGTGGCCCAGCAGGTGGGCGGCAAGGGCGGTGGCCGTCCCGACATGGCTCAGGCCGGTGGCAGCGAGCCGGCGGCCCTGCCGGCGGCGCTGGACTCGGTCACGTCCTGGCTCAGCGAGCGCCTCTAAGGCCGCAGTCCAAGGCAAGCCGTCTATAATTTGATTCGGCAGCGTTAAGCCGAGTGGTATAAAGAGGCCTGTCATCGACAGGCCTCTTGATTTTGGCATCGGCTCACCCCATTTCAGGCCATGGGAAGGCTGGGTTTTTCGTCGCCTTTATCGGATAATAACCAACATATTTTCTAATCATTGCAATTACAGGAGCAGCCATATGCTGATTTTGACTCGTCGAGTAGGGGAAACCCTGATGATCGGTGACGAAGTAACCGTGACCGTGCTGGGTGTGAAGGGTAACCAGGTGCGTATTGGTGTGAATGCACCGAAAGAAGTGTCCGTTCACCGTGAAGAAATCTACATGCGTATACAGGCCGAGAAGGGCACCGGCGAAGACAGCCAGTATTAATTAACGGGTTTTTGGGGCGTTTTTTATTCTTTTTGGTGGCTTTGGCAGCGAAATGCTTAAAGTCTGTTCGAACGAAAAAATCGGGTTGGAAAAGTGTTTGACTTATTTTGGCCCGGCGGTAATATACGCCCCGCAAACACGGTGAGGTGGCCGAGAGGCTGAAGGCGCTCCCCTGCTAAGGGAGTATGCGGCTTATACCCGCATCGAGGGTTCGAATCCCTCCTTCACCGCCATTTTACAGCGCATCCGTAGCTCAGCTGGATAGAGTACTCGGCTACGAACCGAGCGGTCGGAGGTTCGAATCCTCCCGGATGCGCCACTTTTAAAAAGCGTTTTTCAGAAAAGCATCCGTAGCTCAGCTGGATAGAGTACTCGGCTACGAACCGAGCGGTCGGAGGTTCGAATCCTCCCGGATGCGCCATCTGAAAATAAACGCAACATAACATGCATCCGTAGCTCAGCTGGATAGAGTACTCGGCTACGAACCGAGCGGTCGGAGGTTCGAATCCTCCCGGATGCGCCATCTAAAAAAGCCGGCCTTGTGCCGGCTTTTTTCTTTTGTGTTTTTCACTTCCTGCTTTCTTCGGGTCCTGTGACCCCACTCACCTTGTGATGACTTTTTTTTAATCTTTACGACACTTTTGACAATGCGGCGTTGTCATTACCCGGGTTGGCTCAGTATGCTCGTGGCCCTGGACAAACCACAGCAAGGACAACGCTGATATGAATAACCTCTCTGCACAACTGCTGGAGGCCGCCAGCCTGATGGGGCTGGGCATGGCCTTCGTTTTTGCCTTTCTTTCTCTGGCCATTGTGGCCGTCAAGCTGTTGGCCCGCCTGGCGGGTGAAGCGGCGCCCGCGCCTGCGGTCCCGGTTGCGCCTGCAACCGCCGACCAGGGACCGGGTCCGCAAACACTTGCCGCCATCTCTGCGGCCATTGCCCAATATAAAAAAAACCACAAGCCCTGAGCGGCACATAACGGAAACTCCCTTAAACGGAAACATGAACGGAGCTCTTACTCATGACCAAATCTCTGGCCATCACTGACGTCGTGCTGCGCGACGCGCACCAATCCCTGCTGGCAACCCGCCTGCGCCTGGAAGACATGCTGCCCATCGCCGAAAAGCTCGATGCCATCGGTTACTGGTCCCTGGAAACCTGGGGCGGTGCCACTTTTGACGCCTGTATTCGTTATCTGGGCGAAGACCCCTGGGAACGCCTGCGTGCCCTGAAAAAGGCCATGCCCAACACCCGTCAGCAAATGCTGCTGCGGGGTCAAAACCTGCTGGGCTACCGCCATTATGCCGACGATCTGGTATTCAAGTTTGTGGAGCGGGCCCGGGCCAACGGCATGGACGTATTCCGCATCTTTGATGCCATGAATGACGTACGCAACCTGCAAAGTGCCATTCAGGCCACGGTGGAAATGGACGGCCATGCCCAGGGCACCATTTCCTACACCACCTCGCCGGTTCATACCCTGGATACCTGGGTAGACATGGCCAAGCGGCTGCAGGATCTCGGCTGTCACTCCATCTGCATCAAGGACATGGCGGGGCTGCTCAAGCCCTACGAGGCCGAGACGCTGATCAAGCGCATCAAGGCCGAAGTCTCGCTGCCGCTGGCGCTGCACTGCCACGCCACCACCGGCCTGAGTCTGGCAACCCACATGAAGGCCATCGACGCCGGCATCGATATTCTCGACACCGCCATTTCCTCCATGAGCATGACCTACGGCCATTCGCCCACCGAGACCCTGGTGGCCATGGTGCAGAACAGTGAGCGTGACACCGGCCTGGATCTGACCAAGCTGGAAGAGATTGCCGCCTACTTCCGTGAGGTGCGCAAGAAATACGCCAAGTTCGAGGGCAGCCTCAAGGGCGTGGACTCCCGTATTCTGCTGGCCCAGGTGCCCGGTGGCATGCTCACCAACATGGAAAGCCAGCTCAAGGAGCAGAATGCCGCGGATCGCATGGACGAGGTGCTGGAAGAGATTCCGCGCGTACGGGAAGATCTGGGCTTTATTCCGCTGGTGACCCCCACCTCTCAGATAGTGGGCACCCAGGCGGTGATCAACGTGCTCACCGGCGAGCGCTACAAGAGCATCACCAAGGAAACCGCCGGTATTCTCAAGGGGGAATACGGTGCGGCCCCGGCGCCGGTTAATGCCGAGCTGCAACAGCGGGTGCTGGATGGTGGCGAGGCTATCACCTGCCGGCCGGCGGATCTGCTCTCCGATGAACTGGAGCGGCTTACCGGCGAGTTCAAGACGCTGGCCAAAGATGAGCAGCTGCGGGTGGCGAGCGATGAGGTGGACGACGTGCTCACCTACGCCTTGTTCCCGCAAATCGGCCTCAAGTTCCTGCGCAACCGCGACAACCCGGGTGCCTTTGAGCCGGCTCCGGCCGCCTCGCCTGTAGCCGCCCCTGCGGGCGCTCCCGAGACTTATGCGGTCAAGGTGGACGGTCGTGTCTATGAGGTGGAAGTGGGCCCGGCGGGCAGCATCAGCGCCGTGCGTGATGCCAGTGCGCCGGCTGCGGCTCCTGTCGCCGCGCCGGCACCTGCATCCGCGGGTGCCGGTGAGCCGGTGGCTGCGCCGCTGGCGGGCAATATCTTCAAGATCCTGGCCAAGCAAGGCACCCAGGTCGCCGCCGGTGACGTGCTGCTGATCATGGAAGCCATGAAGATGGAAACCGAGGTGCGCGCCGCCCGGGACGGCCAGGTGGTGGACGTGCTGGTCAAGGAAGGCGACGCCGTGTCTGTGGGCGATGTCCTGGTCACCCTGGCATAAGGAGCACGGAATGGACTCTTTGTTGACCCTGTGGCAGGAAACCGGCATCGCCAACTTCCACTGGAAACAGCTGGTAATGATCGCGGTCGGCCTGCTGTTGCTGTATCTGGCCATCGCCCGGGGCTTTGAGCCCCTGCTGCTGCTGCCCATCGGCTTTGGCGGCGTGCTGGCCAATATTCCCAATGCCGGCATGGCCGAGCCCGGCGGTCTGCTCTATTACGTCTATGAAGTAGGCATCGGCAGCGGGGTGTTTCCGCTGCTGATCTTCATGGGGGTCGGAGCCATGACCGACTTTGGGGCGCTGATTGCCAACCCCAAAACCCTGCTGCTGGGGGCGGCGGCCCAGTTTGGTATTTTCGCTACCCTGTTCGGCGCCATTGCCCTCAATGCACTGCCCGGTTTTGATTTTACCCTGGCGGACGCCTCGGCCATCGCCATCATCGGCGGTGCCGACGGCCCCACCGCCATCTTCCTGGCCTCCCGGCTGGCACCGGATTTGCTGGGGGCCATTGCCGTGGCGGCCTATTCCTACATGGCGCTGGTGCCGATCATTCAACCGCCCATCATGAAGCTGCTGACCACCCCGGAAGAGCGGGCCATCAAGATGGATCAGCTGCGTCATGTGAGCAAGCGCGAGAAGGTGATCTTTCCGCTGATGATCCTCACCCTGACTCTGCTGTTCCTGCCGTCGGCGGTGCCCCTGGTAGGCATGTTCTGCCTGGGTAACCTGATGAAGGAATCGGGCGTGGTGGACCGGCTGTCAAAGACCGCCCAGAACGAGCTGATCAACGTGGTCACCATCTTTCTGGGACTGGCGGTGGGCTCCAAGCTGTCGGCTGAACAGTTCCTGACCCTGGATACGCTTGGGATCCTCGGCCTGGGTGCGGTGGCCTTCTCCATCGGCACCGCAGCGGGTGTGCTCATGGCCAAGCTGATGAGCCGGCTCACCGGTGGCAAGGTTAACCCGCTGATCGGCGCCGCCGGCGTATCGGCGGTGCCCATGGCGGCCCGGGTAGTGAACAAGGTGGGACTGGAAGCCAACCATCAGAACTTCCTGCTGATGCATGCCATGGGCCCCAACGTGGCCGGTGTGCTCGGCTCGGCGGTGGCTGCCGGTGTGCTGCTGGCCCTGGTGGGCTGACGACTGTCAAACTGGATGACAAGGCGCCTGCGGGCGCCTTTTTATTTTGGGGAGTAGGAGGGAGCTGGGAATGGGGATACGGGGTTTCTCGCTCCCACGCTCCTGCGTGGGAGTGTATATCGGATGGTCAGTCGGGGCTGCGGTTCAGTACTTTGCTCGGTTCGGTAGGTTGAAATGAGCGCAGCGAATTACCACATTTCACCGTCGCCTGCCTTGTTGCGATTTCGCTCATCACAACCTACAGCGTGCTGTCGTTCCTTCGCAGTGTGAGTACGTTGTGGGCAGGCCGCCCCTATTCATCAGGGACAAGATCCGCGCTCGAAAGGGGGGCGTAAATAAAAAGGGCTGCCCATGGCAGCCCTTTGATTTGGCAAACAGGAAGTTATCAGGCCAGATCTTCCAGGCCGACAATCAGCCAGGGGGCGTTGGCCTGGGTCAGGTCCCGCTCCAGGTGCCAGATTTCATTGATGTCCTGCTCCACGTTTTCCACGCTGTCGCGGTAGCGGCCACTGAACTTCAGGCTGACCTGAGCCTGGTAGGAAGTATGGTCGGCACGCACCAGCTCGGCATCCACGAACATTACCTCGGTGTGCTGATCGCCGCTCAGGCTGGCCCGCTCGCGGCTCAGCTCGGCAAACAGCTCGGGAGACATGTATTCCCGCATTTTTTCCAGGTCGTTCTGGTTCCAGGCCTGCTGCAGGGTGCGATAGTGCTCGCGGGAGCCCTGCAGGAAGGCCTGCATGTCAAAGCCCGGGGGCAGGCTGAAGGGCACATCGGTCTGGCCAAAACCGCCGGTGGCACCGGTGGCCGGGGCGGACTGTGGCGCTTCAAAGCGCTGGGGGCCATTGTAGGCCGGCTGCTGCGGTTGTTGCCGTGCCTTGCTGCCCTTGAGGGCGCGCAGCAGGAACACGGCACCGATGGCCAGGCCGGCGATCAGCAGAAAGTCCATAAACTGGAAACCTTCAAAAGCGCCGGAGCCCAGCAGCCAGGCGAACAGGCCGCCGGCCAGCAGGCCGCCGAGAATGCCGCCCATCAGGCCGGACTTCTTGGCCTTGGGCTGGGCCTGGCTGCCGGCGGTGTTGTTGATGTTCTGCTGGGCCGGTTGCGCCGGCGCGGTCTTGTAGGACTTGCCGACAGAGCGGCTGCCGCCGCCCATCTTGCGGGCTTCGGCGTCAAAGGCGGTGGCGGTCAGGCCCACCGCAAAGACGAGGGTAAACAGGGCAAGCAATTTGCGCATGGTGATTTCCTTGGGTTACAGACTGGCAACATCGTAAAGCAGGGACATGTTATGTCAACTGCTGTTTAATCATTCGCCATCGACTTTTACGGTTAGGGCAAGATTGAACCTTTCAGTGGCGGGCAAAAATTCCGATAATGGCGTTTTGGTCACGCAGTGAGAGTTCCGATGACAGACAAATCCGCCGCCAGGCCCGATCAGGCCGTGGCCCAGCTGAAGATGCCGCCCCATTCCTTTGAAGCGGAGCAGTCCGTGCTGGGCGGCCTGCTGCTGGACAACAACGCCTGGGATCGGGTGGCGGAAAAGGTCTCGGATACCGACTTTTACAGCCGGCCGCACCGGCTGATTTTTCAGGCCATGCAACGCCTCAGCCAGACCGGCAATCCCATCGATTTGATCACGGTGCAGGAAGAGCTGGAGCGGCACGAGGCGCTGGAAACCGTGGGCGGTTTTTCTTATCTGGTGGAAATCGCCAAGAATACTCCCAGTGCCGCCAATATCGGTGCCTATGCCGATATCGTGCGGGAGCGGGCGGTGGTGCGCGAGATGATTTCCGTGGCCAACGAGATTGCCGAGGCCGGTTTTGACCCTCAGGGGCGCAATTCGTCCGACCTGCTGGATCTGGCCGAAAGCAAGGTGTTCAAGATAGCCGAAAGCCGCACCAGCGCCAATGAAGGCCCGCAACCCCTGCGCAATCTGCTCGAAAAGACGATCGATCGCATAGAAGATCTATTCAAAAATCCCCATCAGGGCATAACCGGAGTCTCGACGGGATACAATGATCTAGATAAAAAAACTGCCGGACTACAGCCTTCCGATCTGATTATAGTGGCGGCCAGACCCTCTATGGGTAAAACCACTTTTGCAATGAATCTTTGCGAGCATGCTGCACTAACAAATGACAAACCTGTGCTCATATTCTCCTTGGAAATGCCATCTGAGCAGATTATTATGCGGATGCTTGCTTCCCTGGGACGAATCGATCAAACCCGCATTCGTACCGGGCAACTGGATGATGAAGACTGGGGCAGGTTGTCTTCCACCATGGGCATGCTGCTGGAAAAGGGTCAGCTCTATATTGACGACTCCTCCGGTCTGACTCCCACCGAAGTACGCTCCCGGGCCCGGCGTGTGGCCCGCGAGCACGGCGGCGTCAGCATGATCATGATCGACTATCTGCAGCTGATGACGGTGCCGAGTCTGGCCGATAACCGGACCCTGGAGATCGCCGAGATATCCCGCTCGCTCAAGGCCCTGGCCAAGGAGCTGGAAGTGCCCGTGGTGGCGCTGTCCCAGCTGAACCGAAGCCTGGAACAACGGGCCGACAAGCGGCCGGTAAACTCGGATCTGCGGGAATCGGGATCCATCGAGCAGGACGCCGACCTCATCATGTTTATCTATCGGGACGAGGTCTATCACGACGACAGCCCCGACAAGGGTATCGCCGAAATCATCATCGGCAAGCAACGTAACGGACCCATAGGCAAGGTGCGGCTGACGTTCCAGGGGCAGTTTTCCCGCTTTGACAACTACGCCGGACCGGATTTCGATGATGATTATTGAGGAGCGAACATGGATGCACGGGGAGCGGTGGCCCGCATCAGTCTGGCGGCGATTCGGCACAACCTGAAGGTGGCCAAACAACAGGCACCTAATGCCAAGGCCGTGGCGGTGGTCAAGGCCAATGCCTATGGGCACGGTGACCTGCGGGTAGCGGCGGCGCTGGAGGCGGATGCGGATCTGTTTGCGGTAGCCCGCTTTGAAGAGGCGCAGCGCCTGCGTGCCGGCGGCATTCGCCTTCCCATCCTGTTGCTGGAAGGTTTTTTCAATCTCGAGCAGCTGCATTATGCCGCGCGCCACGACTTTCACCTGTGCATTCACGGTCACGCCCAGCTCGATGCCCTGGAGCGTACTCCGCTGGCCGCCCCGGTGACCGTCTGGGTCAAAATCGACTCGGGCATGCATCGAGTGGGCTTTGCCCCGGAAGAGGCCGAAGGGGTGTTTACCCGCCTGGCGAAACTGCCTCAGGTGGTGCAGCCGGTGAACGCCATGACCCACTTCGCCCGGGCCGACGAGCCCGAGCAGCGCACCGTGACCGAGGCCCAGGTTGCCCGTTTCAAGGCCGTCACCGATGGCAAAGTGGCGGCCACCGCCCTGTGCAACTCCGCCGGCGTAATGGCCTTTCCCGAGGCCCATGCCGACTATATTCGGCCCGGCATCATGCTCTATGGCATCACCCCCTTTGGCGATCGGCAGGGCACCGACTTTGGCCTGCGCCCGGCGATGAATTTTACCACCACCCTGATCGCGGTACGTGAGCACAAGGCCGGCGAGCCGGTGGGTTATGCCGGCAGCTGGGTCAGTCCTCGTGACACTCGCATTGGCGTCATTGCCGTGGGCTACGGTGATGGCTATCCGCGCATGGCGCCGGCAGGCACCCCGGTGCTGGTCAACGGCCGCCGGGCCACCCTGGCGGGCCGGGTCTCGATGGACATGGCCACGGTGGATCTGGGGCCGGACGCCACCGATCAGGTGGGGGATGAAGTGCTGCTGTGGGGTGATGGGCTGGCGGCGGAAGAAGTGGCCCGCCATGTGGGCACCATTGCCTATGAGCTGGTGACCCGCATGACCGCCCGCCCGAGACTGGAATACGTGGATTAACGGGGATATTCCTCAGGCAACCCGGTGATCAGCCATCGGGTTGCCTTATACTGCTTCACGCTTCACGCTTCACGCTTCACGCTTCACGCTTCACGCTTCACGCTCAGGTATTCCCAGTTTCTGCTCAAACTCCTGCTTTGCCGGGTTCCACTTCATGTAATACCAGGGGTTATCGGTCTGCCAGACCGGAAAGGTCAGTTCAATCTCGTTTTCTTCGTAGTGATACAGCGAGGTACTCAGTTTCACCTCGCTGGCCAGGTAAAACACGGCCAGCAGCAGAAACAGCTTGAAAAAGGCGCCCATCCTCAGCATTCCTTGTGGCTGGTGGTTACCTAACTATATCAGCTGTCGGCGGTTTCGCTCCGGCATCGGCGGCAGCGGCCATGGGCCTCGATAGACTGGCTGGTGATGGCAAAGCCGTGCTGCTCGGCCTGATGTTCAAAAGCCCGGTTGATGGCCTGATCGTGCAACTCGATGACGTCGCCGCACTGGGTGCAGATCAGCAACTGCATGGGGTGGTGCTCGGCGAAGTGGTCGCAAAACAGAAAGGCATTGAGGGACTCTACCTTGTGCACAAAGCCCTGGGCCAGCAGAAAATCCAGCGCCCGGTACACGGTTGGCGGCTTGGCATTGGGCTCCAGCTCCCTGAGCCGGTCCAGCAGCTCATAGGCGCTGACCGCGCCCTTCTGGCCCGCCAGCAGCGAAAACACGTGGCGCCGGGTGGGGGTAAAACGAACCCCACGCTGCTCGCACAATCGCTCGGCACGTTCAAGTTGTTGTTGAATGGACATAAATCAGGCTCACGCTAAGGCTTCTGGGCGCATCTTAGCACAGCTGGGATGCCCGTCCTGCGTTCAAGGTTGGGTCTGTGAGCCTGCTTGGGTATAATGCGCGCCCTGTTGTTCAAAAAGTCGTCATACACATGAGTCATTACCCCAGCGCCCGCTTTTCCGTTGCCCCCATGCTCGATTGGACCGATCGACACTGTCGTTATTTTCATCGGCTGATGAGCCGTCATGCCCAGCTCTATACCGAAATGGTGACCACCGGCGCCATTATTCACGGCAAGGGTGACTACCTGGCGTATAACGACGAGGAGCATCCCCTGGTGCTGCAGCTGGGTGGCAATGACCCGCAGGCGCTCGCACACTGCGCCCGTCTGGCGGAGCAGCGCGGCTATGACGAAATCAACCTGAATGTGGGGTGCCCGTCCGATCGAGTTCAGAATGGCCTGTTCGGCGCCTGCCTGATGGCCCAGCCGAAAACCGTGGCCGAGGGGGTGGCGGCGATGAAGGCGGCGGTGTCCATTCCGGTGACGGTCAAAACCCGTATCGGCATTGATGAGCAGGACAGCTACGAATTTCTCTGCGCGCTGGTGGACGGGGTGGCCGAGGCCGGTGCCGATGCCCTTGTCGTGCACGCTCGCAAGGCCTGGCTGCAGGGGCTGAGTCCCAAGGAAAACCGCGAAATTCCGCCGCTGGACTATGAGCGGGTATACCGGCTCAAGCGGGATTACCCCGGGCTGACCGTGGCCATTAATGGCGGCATCAAGACCCTGGAAGAGGCTCACACCCACCTGCAGCATCTGGACGGCGTCATGCTGGGGCGGGAAGCCTATCAGAACCCCTATCTGCTGGCCCGAGTGGACGCCGAGCTGTTTGAGGATACGCGCGAGGTGCCGAGCCGCCATCAGGTGATTCGCAACCTGCTGCCTTATATCGAGCGGGAGCTGACCCAGGGTACCTATCTGGGCAACATTACCCGCCATACCCTCGGCATTTTTCAGGGCATGCCCGGAGCCCGGGCCTGGCGCCGCCACCTCAGTGAAAATGCCCACAAGCGTGGGGCCGGCCCGGAAGTGGTGGAGGCCGCCATGGCGCGAGTACCCGAGGAGTCTGTCGTCTATAGTTAAATCATCCCCTGTTGCCGAGGAGGTTGATTCATGACACACACGCTTGCCGAAGAGTTTCCCGAGCATGCCGAGCGCATCAGCGAGCTCAAGCTGAACGACGAAGAGTTCGCACAACTGGCCCGGGAGTATCACAAGGTGAACCACGAGATTGAAGGCCTGGAGGCCTGCAACCTGCCCATTTCCGATGCCGAGTTTGAGGGATTGAAACTGCGCCGGCATCAACTCAAGGAGCAGATTTACAAGGGATGGTTCAACGGCCGGGGCTGACGAACAACAACAGACGGGCAGTGGCGAGGCCATTGCCCATTTTGATTGCTAAAAGCTATCAACTTGATGCAATTAAACGATTTAATCTTTCTCTCTCGTCGGGTAATACTGAGTCCAACAGCAAGCAGCTAACACAAGGACTCGAACATGATGACAGACAAAACCGGCCAGCGTGTGCCCCAGGTGACCTTTCGTACCCGCATTCAGGATCAGTGGAGCGATGTGACCACCGACGAGCTGTTCAGCGGTAAAACCGTGGTGGTATTTTCGCTGCCCGGCGCCTTTACACCCACCTGTTCTTCCACTCACTTGCCCCGCTTTAACGAGCTGGCACCGGCATTGTTTGAAAACGGCGTCGACGACATTATCTGTCTGAGTGTGAACGATACCTTTGTGATGAACGCCTGGTTGGCGGACCAGGAGGCCGAGCACATTCGTGTGATCCCCGATGGTAATGGTGAGTTCACCGAGGGCATGGGCATGCTGGTGGACAAGCGGGAGCTGGGCTTTGGCAAGCGCTCCTGGCGTTACTCCATGCTGGTGAAGGACGGCGTGATTGAAAAAATGTTCATCGAGCCGCAAAAGCCTGGTGATCCTTTTGAGGTTTCCGATGCCGACACCATGCTGGCCTGGATCAACCCCAATGCGGCCAAGCCGTCTGCCATCACCCTGTTTACCAAGCCGGGTTGCCCCTATTGTGCCCGTGCCAAGCAAATGCTGCTGGATCGCAACCTGCGTTACGAAGAGGTGATTATCGGTCAGGACGCCACCAGCATCAGCCTGAAGGCGGTGTCCGGCCGCAGTACCGTGCCTCAGGTATTTATCGACGGTCGTCATATCGGCGGCAGCGATGAACTGGCCGCCCACCTGGGCTGACTACGGATGACGCGAAAAGCAGTAACAGGAATTACCTGAGCCGCTCTGTTCACATGCCATGGATGGCAGTGAACAGAGCGGCATTGAAGCTATACCGACCCTATGGCCGCTTCTCCTGTCTTCCCATTCTCATCCAAATCGAGGATCATGCCGTTAAAGGAATTGATAACCATGGTGAAACGGTGAATTTACGGGATCTTGAATACCTGGTGGCGCTTGCCGAAGAGCGCCACTTTCGCAAGGCGGCGGAAAAGTGCTTCGTCAGCCAGCCTACCCTGAGCGGTCAGTTGCGCAAGCTGGAGGATGAGCTCGGGGTTTTGCTGATGGAGCGCACGTCCCGCAAGGTGCTGTTCACCCCGGCGGGGGATGCCATCACCGCGCAGGCCCGGCGCGTGCTGGCCGCAACCAAGGATCTGCGCGACATTGCCCGCACCTTTACCGAGCCCATGTCGGGGGAGCTGCATATTGGCCTGATCCCCACCGTTGGCCCCTATTTGCTGCCCCATATCATTCCGGCGCTGAAACGGCATTTTCCCGAGCTGCATATCTTTCTCTACGAAGCCCAGACCCAGGTGTTGCTCAAGCAGCTGGCGGATGGCGAACTGGACTGCCTTATCCTGGCGCAGCTCGACAATATGGACCAGTTTGGGTCACTTGCCCTTTACGATGAGCCCATGTTGCTGGCGCTGCCGGCGGAGCATGCCTGGGCTGGACGGGAGCAGATTCGGCTCGACGAGCTCAAGGGGGAAAAACTGCTGATGCTGGAAGACGGCCACTGCCTGCGGGAACAGGCCATGGGCTTCTGCTTTGCCGCCGGCATCGGTGAAGACAATCATTTCAAGGCCACCAGCCTGGAAACCCTGCGCAACATGGTGGCGGCGGGCTCGGGGCTGACCCTGATCCCGCAGCTGGCGGTGGGGGAGCACAATGGGGAAAGCGGAGTGAGCTACCTCAAGGTAACCGACCCCGAGCCCAGCCGCACCATTGCCCTGTTGCATCGGGCCCATTCGGTGCGTCGGCCCTGTTTCAATGAAATGGCCCGAGTGATCAGCAAGTTGCTGAAGGAATTGATGTAATAAAAAAGGGCGCTGCATAGGCAGCGCCCTTTTGGATCATCAACGGTGTTAAAACAGCTCGTCGGTCACGCTGGTGCCGCCGAAGCGCTGATGGCTGTCGGGGCGGCTGTAGCGGTTGGGTTCGCTGCCTTTTACAAAATACTCGGTACGTCCCTTGCCGTTGCTGAGCAGCCCGGTGCTGGTGTCTATGGTGGCGGTCACCAGGCCTTCGGGTTGAGGCCTGGCCTGTTCGGGAAAGTGCGACAGCGCTACCTTCATGTAATCGGCCCATACCGGCAAGGCGGTGCTGCCGCCAAATTCACCGCCGGCCACCTGATTCCGACCCAGGTTTGGGTTGTAGGCGGTACGGCCCAATGGGCGGCCGAAGTCGTCAAAACCGATCCAGGCGGTGGCTACCCGGGCCGTGCTGAAGCCCGAGAACCAGGCATCACGGGAGTCGTTGGTGGTTCCGGTCTTGCCGGCGATGTCGCCGCGACCCAGGGCACGCCCCGCTCGCCAGCCGGTACCGTTCCAGCGTCGGTCGCCGCTGGCCCCACCCTGAATCGCCGAGCTCAGTGCCGAGCTCACCAGAAAGGCGTTTTCCTCGCTGATAATGCGCTCCCGTGACGGCTCGGACTGATACAGCACCACACCCTGGGCATCTTCTATGCGTTCCACCACAAAGGGGGTGACCTTGTAGCCGCCATTGGCAAAGGCGGCGTAGCCGGTGGCCATTTGCAACGGTGTGGCCGAGGGGGAGCCCAGCGCCAGGCTCTCGGTGGCCGGAATACTGTCGGTGTCAAAGCCAAAGGCGTTGAGCCGCTGCATGGCGTTGGCGATGCCGCTATCCCGCAATAGGCGAATGGACACTACGTTCTTGGAGCGGGCCAGGGCCTCGCGCACACGAATGGGGCCATCATACACGTTGGGTGAGTTGCGCGGTTTCCAGGCACTGCCGCTGCCGACGTCCCAATGGTTGATGGGGGCATCGTTCACCAGGCTGGCCAGGGTAAAGCCGTGATCCAGCGCGGTGGAGTAGATAAAGGGCTTGATATTGGAGCCCATCTGGCGTTCTGCCTGCTCCACCCGGTTGAACTTGTTGAGGGTAAAATTGAAGCCGCCCACCAGGGCGGTTACGGCGCCGCTGCCCGGCTCCAGCGCCACCAGGGCACCGTTGATCTCGGGCACCTGGGCCAGCATCCAGCCTTCACCCTGAGGGCGCACCCAAACCTGCTCGCCGGCCTTGAGAATCTCTTTGGCCTGGCGAGGGGCGCGGCCCTGACGATTGTCGGCGATGTAGGGGCGTGCCCACTTGAGACCGTCCCAGTCCAGCGTGGCTTCGCCCTTGTCCTTGATCATCAGGACCGCACTGCGCTCACCGACCGCGGTTACCACCGCCGGCTTCAAGGGCCAGTAAGCGGGCAGCTCGTGCAGGTGTTCGGCAATGCGCTCGGTGCTCCAGGGCTGACCGCCCTGCCACAGGGTGGCGGCGGGCCCCCGGTAGCCGTGACGCAGGTCGTAGGCGAGCAGGCCGTTGATCAGGGCCTGGTTGGCCGCCTGCTGCTCGTCGGCCTGCACCGTGGTGTAGATGTTGAGGCCGCGGGTGTAGGCTTCCTCACCAAACATGGACAGGGCGAACTGGTGTGCCATCTCTGCCAGGTAGGGAGCGTTCAGGCTGATTTCGGCACCGTGATAGCGGGCCGCCACCGGGGCGGCCATGGCCTCATCATACTGGGCCTGGGTGATTTTGCCGGTCTCCAGCATGCGCCCCAGCACCACCGCTCTGCGCTCGCCGGCGCGCAGCGGGTTGCTGATGGGGTTAAGGGTGGACGGGGCCTTGGGCAAGCCGGCGATCATGGCCATTTCCGCCAGGGTCAGGTCGGCCAGCTCCTTGCCGTAATACACCTGTGCGGCGGCCCCCACACCGTGGGCGCGATGGCCGAGGGGGATTTTATTGAGGTAGAGCTCCAGAATTTCGTCCTTGCTCAGCTGACTCTCAATGTGCAGCGCCAGAAAGATTTCCTTGACCTTGCGCACCACGGTTTTTTCCCGGCTGAGGAAAAAGTTGCGCGCCACCTGCTGGGTAATGGTGCTGGCGCCCTGGCGTTTTTCGCCTGTGGTCAGCCAGACCAGGGCGGCGCGGGCAATACCCACCGGATCGATGCCCGGGTGTTCGTAAAAGCGGGCGTCTTCGGTCGCGAGAAAGGCATCGATCAACAGTGGCGGCATTTGTCCGACCGATACCGGGGTGCGCCGTTGCTCCCCGTATTGGGAGATCAGCTCGCCGTCCTGGCTGTAGATGCGCATCGGGGTTTCCAGGCGCACGTCCTTGAGGGTGGAAACATCGGGCAGATCGCTGCTGAGCTGCTGATAAAACACCACCACGGCAATCACGCCTGAGAGACCAAGAAAGAGCGCCAGAACAATCAGGCGCACGAGCCATTTCAACATGGAAGAAACTCACATATCATTTTTTAACCAACAATCGGCAAGTATATCCTGTGCCCCTTGTCGGATTCGAGTGCTTTGTTGAGACCTGTACCAAATCATGAATAAGTACATTTGAGTCTTCCTGAACTAGGCTAAGCTAAATCGGGCCAACAAAAACAACAGCATGGATGCCTTATGTGGAACCTTTTCAAAAAAAAGGATGCGCAGTGGATGGTGGGAATCGATTTCGGCTCCAACTGCCTCAAGGCGGTGGCCCTGCGGGGCACGCCGGAACACATTCGGCTGGAAGCCATGGCCTCGGTCCCCTTGCCCAAAAACAGCATTGTTGATCACCAGTTGCAGGATGTGGAGGTGGTCGGCGAAGCGCTCAAGCGCCTGCGGCTGCGGCTTGATACTCGTATCAGCCAGGTGGCGACCGTGGTCACCGGCAGCAATGTCGCCACCAAAATCATTCTGTTGCCCCGCGGCCTGTCTGCCGATGATCTGGAAAACCAGGTGCTGCTGGAAGCGGAGCAGCATATTCCCTTTCCGCTGGAAGAAATCAGCCTGGACTACGAAAACCTCGGCCCCAGCCGCACTCGTCCGGATCGGGACAGCATTCTGCTGAGCGCCGCTCGCACCGACAGCATTTCCACCCGTCTGGCAGCGCTGAACCAGGCGGGCTGGGAGGCAAAGGTGGTGGACATTGGCGTACATGCCCTGGCCCGGGCCGCTCAGGCACTGCTTCAGGCTCAGGGAGTACACACGGAGGTGATGGCGCTGGTCGATCTGGGGGCGGAATGCCTGAGTTTTGCGGTGCTGGATCAGGGAGAAGTGATCTACGGCCGGCTGCAGAACTTCGGCGGGGCTCATTTTACCCGCGACCTGAGCCAGATGAACAATATTCCCGAAGATCAGGCGGAGCGCGCCAAGCTGGATCCGGCTCAGGCGGTGCCGTTACGGGAAGAAGTGGAGCAGCAACACATCACCGACATACTGCAGCATATACGTCGTAATCTTCAGCTGTTTTCCAGCAGTTCCGGCGGGCAGACGCCAAAGGCCCTGTTTCTGAGCGGAGGCGGCAGCCAGTTGCCGGGATTGGCGTCGATACTGGAGCAGGAGCTGGGCATGCCGGTACTTCAACCCCATTTCGAGCACCTGCTGGGGGAGGGGCAGTATGCCAATACCGCCGCTTATACTACGGCTCTGGGGCTGGCACTGAGGAGCTTCACGCCATGTCCAGAATAAACCTGCTGCCCTGGCGGGAAGCGCTCAAGGCCAGACAGAAAAAACACTTCATGGTGCTGCTGGGCGTGGCCGCCACCCTGACCGTGGCGTTGATGCTGCTGGTCAACCTGCGTATTCACCAGCTGGTGGCCCATCAGCAGGAGCGTAATCGTTACCTGCAGGTGGAAACCGCCAGGTTGGATCAGGTGCTGGGGCGTATCGGCGACATCATTAAACAGCGGGATCGGTTGCTGGAGCGCATGCAGCTGATCGAAGGCCTGCAGCAACGTCGCGCCTTTTCGGTGCGGCTGTTCAATCAAATGCCGGCCCTGGTGCCGCCGGGCGTGTACCTGAGCTCAATGGACGTGGCCCGCGATCGCATTGAACTGGTGGGCAAGACCGAGGCCTACCCGCGGGTAGCCAGCATGCTGCGCGGTATTGAGGCGTCGCGCTGGCTGACCGAGCCCCGGCTGGGCTCTATCTATGCCAGCGATACCCAGCCCATCGCCCTCAGCCAGTTTTCCATGCGCATCAAGGTGGTCACAGAAGGAAGTCAGCCATGAACTGGCAGGAACTCAACGAACTGGACTTTGAGAATATCGGCCAGTGGCCCAGGTCGGCCAAGGTGCTGACGGTGGTGGTGATCTCTGTGCTGCTAATGGTGCTGATTGGTTATTTCTTCATTCGCGACAGCCTGGCGCTGCTGGAACGCACGCAGGCCCAGGAGACTGGGCTGAAAACCACCTTTGAGCAAAAGGCCGCCCAGGCCGCCCTGCTGCCGTCCTATGAAGCGCAACTGCTGATGCTTGGGAAACAGCTGGAGGACGAGCTGCGCAAGTTGCCCAGCAACCTGGAAATTGCCGGCCTGCTGGACGATATCAGCTATATCGCCACCGACAATGGCCTGCGCATTGAGCGCATCAACTGGGAGGCGGAGCAGCCCGGCGAATTCTCCACCGAGCTGCCCATGCGTATCATAGTGCGAGGAAACTATCATCAGCTGGGCCGTTTCGTGGCGGATGTGGCCGGGCTGCCGCGTATCGTAATCCTCGACAGCTTCAGCCTGGTGCGGCTTGAGGATGAGCAACTGAGCATGAGCATGCTGGCCAAGACCTACAAATACAATGAACGGGAGGCGCCATGAACAGGGTATTGCTCCTGAGCCTGCTGCTGATGCTGACGGCCTGTTCGGAGCAGGACGATCTGCGCCAGTATGTGGCCCAGGTGCGTTCCCGCCCGGCGGTTCCGCCCGAGCCGGTGCCGGAGGTCAACCAGTATGTGCCCGAAGACTACCGGCCGGATGAGCGCCGCAGCCCCTTTGTGAGTCCGAAGCCGGAAGGCGTGGTCCAGGAGAAACAAGGACCGGTGAACTGCGAACAGCCGAACCTGCAGCGCGCCCGTGAGCCGCTGGAGCAGTACTCCCTTAGCAACCTTTATCTCAGGGGCACCCTGCAAAACGCCGGCGGCATCAAGGCCTTGATCAGTGCCCAGGACGGAGAAACCCACATCATCGACATTGGTCATCATATGGGTCTGAACCATGGCCGGGTGATTCGCATCGAGCGCGACGGTGTGACCCTGCAGGAATTTGTGCCCGATGGGCGGGGGTGCTGGAACAAGAGAGAGACCGCGCTGGAGCTGGCCCAGGGCCAGCCATAACGACATAACAATGATTGCAGGGAGTGCGCATTATGTTGAAAACAACGGCCCTGAGGCTGGTAACCGGCATGGCGTTGGCATTGATATGGGCGGCCCCAGCGCCGACGCTGGCGGCCAGCCTGGAGCAGATACGGATCAATCCCCTGGCGGGCGAACAGCTGGCGCTGGAGCTGGAATTCGACGAGCCTCCCGTCGTTACCGACAGCATGCTGGGTGCGCCTAACCGGCTGGTGTTGCGCATGCCAGGCGCGACCTCGGCGCTGCTGGAAAACCGTATTCCCGTTGAGCGCCTTGGTATCGAAGCCGTAGAAGCGCGCAGTGTGAGTGGTGCCCTGGAGGTGGTGATTTCCATGGCGCAGCCCCTGCCTTATCGCTTGCAGCCGGAGGGCAATCGGGTGCGATTGTTACTGGGCAAGGATTTGGCCGGTACCACCAGCACTGGTACGGCGCTGCCGCCGGGCGCCACCAACGCCATCGGCGGCATCGATTTTCGCCGTGGTCGCGAGGGCCAGGGCCAGGTGCTGATAAGCCTCGACAACCCCAGTGCGGCGGTCGATATGCAGGAGCGGGGCAATCAGCTGATCGTCAGCTTTCACAACACCCATGTGCCGGAGGCTCAGCTCAAGAGCTACCGGGTCGGTGACTTCGCTACCCTGGTGGAACGTATCGAAGTACGACGCGAACGCAACAAGGCACTGATTACCGTGTCCACCACCGAAGCCTATGATTATCACTATGATCAGTCCCGGCGCCTGTTCGTGCTGGAGCTGGTGCCGGCGACGCGGGCCAAGGCCGTTTCGGTCACCCAAAAGCGCTATGACGGCAAGCCCATTTCCATGAATTTTCAGGATATTCCGGTGCGTACCGTGCTTCAGTTGATCGCCGATTTCAATAATTTCAACCTGGTGACCACCGACTCGGTGCAGGGTAACCTGACCCTGCGCCTGGACGGCGTGCCCTGGGAGCAAGCGCTGGACACCATTTTGCAGGTGCGTGGCCTCGGCAAGCGGCTGGACGGCAACATTCTGCTGGTAGCACCGGCGGCGGAGCTGGCCCAGCAGGAGCAGCGCCAGCTGGAACATCAGCAGGCCCAGGAAGTACTGGCACCACTGGAGACCGAATTTCTGCAGGTCAACTACGCCAAAGCCGCCGACGTGGTGGCCCTGCTCACCAATGAAAGCACCGGCCTGCTGACCGAGCGAGGTGCTATTGCGGTGGATGACAGGACCAATATGCTGGTGATCAAGGACACTCGGGCCAGCATAGAAAGCATTCGCCGTATGCTGTCGTTGCTGGACATTCCCATCAAGCAGGTAGTGATCGAAGCCCGCATGGTGACCATAGACGACGGCTTTGAAGAGGCATTCGGGGTGCGTTGGGGTTACAGCAACGACAACACCAGCGGCAGTAACACCCAGTCGGTCAGTGGCACCCTAGAGGGGCTCAGATCCGACAATGACACCTCGCTCAACGTTAACCTGCCGGTGGCCGGCGCCGCCGGCAACGTGGCCTTTCAGATAGCCAAGCTAAATGGCGGGCGTATTCTCGATCTGGAGCTGTCGGCGCTGGAGCGGGAAAACCGCGCCGAGATCATCGCAAGCCCCAGGGTCACCACCTCCAATCAGAAACCGGCGCTGATCGAGCAGGGCACTCAAGTTCCCTATTCCAGTTCGTCGGGAGAAGGTGGCACCGAGGTACAGTTTCAGGACGCGGTGCTGAGTCTCAAGGTGACGCCCCAGATCACCCCCGACAACCGGGTGGTACTGGATCTTACCGTGACTCAGGACGCCATCGGCGAGCGCATTCCCCAGGCCACCGGCGGCGAGGCGGTGGCCATCAACACCCAGTCGATCACCACCCAGGTGCTGGTTAACGACGGCGAAACCCTGGTGCTGGGGGGGATTTTTCAGCAAAATATCACTCGAAACGTCACCAAAGTGCCGCTGTTGGGTGACATTCCTGTGGTGGGCAACCTGTTCAAGACCACTCGGGACAACAACAGCAAACGGGAATTGATTATCTTTGTCACCCCCCGTATCGTGCACGACAGCATATAAGGATTGACCGCCGGTTTACGGGCCGGCGGCGTACACCTTGCCAGCCGGCGGCGCAGTTGCGATAATCCGGCGTCCAGTTTCAGAAAATCAAGGTTAGGTTCATCGTCGACCCCGCGGTGTTCGTGGGGCGCATTTGTTTGTGAGAATTTCGTGCAACATGGCTGAGAAACGCAATATCTTCCTAGTGGGACCTATGGGTGCGGGCAAGAGCACCATTGGCAAATACCTGGCGCAACAACTGCATATGGAGTTTTATGACTCTGATCAGGAAATCGAGCGCCGCACCGGTGCCGACATCAGCTGGGTGTTTGATGTAGAAGGCGAAGAAGGCTTCCGCCAACGCGAAGAAAAGGTAATCAACGAGCTGAGCGAGATGCAGGGCATCGTGCTCGCCACCGGCGGTGGCTCCATCAAGAGCCGTGAAAGCCGCAACCGGCTGTCGGCCCGGGGCATAGTGGTGTACCTGGAGACCACGGTAGACAAGCAGCTGGCCCGAGTGCAGAAAGACAAGCGCCGTCCGCTGCTGCAAACCGAAGAGGCGCCGCGGAATGTGCTGGAGCGCCTTGCCGACGAGCGCAACGAACTCTATCTGGAAGTGGCCGATTACGTGGTGCGCACCGACGAGCAGAGTGCCAAGCTGGTGGCCAACCAGATCGTCGAACTTATCGGCCTTTA
Source organism: Oceanimonas sp. MB9 (assembly GCF_011319775.1). NCBI lineage: Bacteria > Pseudomonadati > Pseudomonadota > Gammaproteobacteria > Aeromonadales > Aeromonadaceae > Oceanimonas > Oceanimonas sp. MB9. Next base: position 289,326 of record NZ_VFBE01000005.1, read on the forward strand.
AGCCTCGGGAGCTCCATGGAAAGGTTAACCGTCAACCTGGGTGAGCGCAGCTACCCCATCCTGATCGCCGATGGCCTGATGGCCGACGGCAGCCTGCTGAAAGGTGCCATCAAGGGCAACAAGGTACTGGTGATCACCAACGAGGTGGTGGCGCCGCTGTACCTGGATGCACTGTTGGCGGCCCTGGCGCCGCTGAAGGTAGACAGCCTGGTGCTGCCCGACGGCGAGCAGTACAAGAGCCTGGATACCTTCAACCAGGTGATGGGCCGGCTGCTGGAAAGTGGTCATGGCCGTGACACTACCCTGGTAGCCCTGGGGGGCGGTGTGATTGGCGACCTGACCGGTTTTGCCGCTGCCTGCTATCAGCGGGGGGTGCCCTTTATTCAGGTGCCTACCACGCTGCTGGCCCAGGTCGACTCCTCGGTGGGCGGCAAAACCGCGGTCAACCACCCGCTCGGCAAGAACATGATAGGTGCCTTTTACCAGCCCGAGTTGGTACTGATCGACACCGCCTGCCTGCAGACCCTGCCGGCGCGGGAGTTTGCCGCCGGCATGGCGGAGGTGATCAAGTACGGCATTATCTGGGACGCCAACTTCTTTGCCTGGCTGGAGGTCAACCTGCACCGGCTGCAGCAACTCGATACCGAGGCACTGTCTTATGCCATTCGTCGCTGTTGTGAAATCAAGGCGGAAATGGTGGCCTGTGACGAGCGAGAACATGGCGTGCGCGCCCTGCTCAACCTGGGCCACACCTTTGGTCACGCCATCGAGGCGGAGATGGGCTACGGTAACTGGTTGCACGGTGAGGCGGTGGCCGCCGGCACCGTTCAAGCCTGCCATACCGCCCGGCTGCGCGGCGACATGAGTGATGCTGAGGTGGTTCGGGTCGAGGCGCTGCTGGCCGCGGCCGGACTGCCGATAACCGGCCCCGGCAATATGTCCCTGGCCCAGTACCTGCCGCACATGATGCGCGACAAAAAGGTACTGGCCGGAAAACTGCGGCTGGTGCTGCCGATGGGGATAGGCCGGGCTCAGGTGGTGAGTGATGTAACCGAAGCCCAGCTGGCACAAGTGCTGGCGTAAGGGCGACGCGCGTGGCTGCCGAAACAGTGCTGATCCTGTCATCCCAGCAGCAGTTGCTGGAGCGGCTGCTGCACCTTTCCCGTCTTGAACAGGGGCTGGTGTTGCTCAGTGGTCCGCCCGGAGCCGGCAAACGTACCCTGGCCGGCCTGTTGGTGCAGCAGGCCGGGCTGCCCGCTGCTGCCACCCTGGACGCTCGCCAGCTTACCAGCCAGGCCGCCTTTCGCGATGCCCTGCTGAGTGACTGGTTCAGCGATGCCATTTTCGATCCCGATGATCACCTGCTGGAGTCGGTGACCCGGCTGCTGCCCGCGGCCCCGGGCCGACGGCTGCTGGTGGTGGAGAACGGTCAGTGGCTGACCGATCCCCAGTTGCAGGAGCTGGCAGAGCTGTGCCTGGGGCTGCCGGAGGCGCAACGTCCCTTTGTACTGTTGCTGGGCTCGCCGGCCTGGGCCGGTGGCGTGCGCAGCCTGCTGCGCAACCAGCCCGATCTGCCGGTGCTGGAGCTTGAAGTTCCCGAGCTGAGCGAGGAAGATAAACGGCAGTTATGTACACACCTCGGGGTGACGGCGTCCGACCAGCCGGCGACGCTGCGTTATCCCGGCGATCTGGTCGCGACTTCGGAGCCAAGCATGAGAACACCTACCTACCGGCAATGGCTGGAACAAAAACCGGTGAAAATTCTGCTGACCGGGTTGATCCTGCTTGGCCTGTTGCTGCTGGTTAGCTTGCTGCTGGACAGGGAGCCACCGCAGCCCGAGGTGGCTCAGCCGTTCCAGGCAGAGTCGTTGCCCGAGGCGCCGGCCCAACCCCTGACCCTGACGCCCGAAGGGAGCGGTGCGCCGTTATCCGCCGCCGAGCCCTCGGCCGAACGGCTGGCGGGGGAGTGGCCGGCTCAGCCGCTGCCCGAGGAGCCTCGAGTGACTACTCAGGTCGTGGAGTCACCCGATGACAGCAGCAAGGAGCGGGTAGTGATTGAGGACGAGGTGGTCAGCCAGCTGCTGCAGCGCAAGTCTGGCGAGGCTCTGGCCGCGGCCAGGGTGCCGGCCGATGCCACGTCGGCGGCGCAACCGGCGCCAGCCGCTACGCCTGCATCGTCCTTGTCCCAAAAGCCGGCTGGTCACTATACCCTGCAGTTGATGGCGAGCAAGGATCGGCAGGCCCTGCAGCAGCTGGCCAGCCGCCACACCCTGCAGCCGGCCTGGGTATATGCCCGACAGCTGAACGGCCAGCCCTGGTTTGTGCTTATCTTCGGTGACTTTGCTTCGGCGGAGCAGGCCAGACGGGCCATCGATCTGTTGCCTGCCGAATTGCGTGCAGCCAAGCCCTGGCCCAAGCCCTTTGGCCAGGTGCAGAAAGAAGCCAGCCCATAGCCATGGGCGTGGCATGGGGGTACAATGCGCGCCCCTCACACCGTTCGGCAAGCATGGCAACAATGACGAAAACCCGCGCCTTCCTGAAATGGGCTGGTGGAAAATACGGCCTGGTGGACAACATCAACCGCCGCCTGCCCGAAGGGCGCACCCTGGTCGAGCCCTTTGTGGGGGCCGGCTCGGTGTTTCTCAATTCCGACTTCGATGCCTATGTACTGGCCGATATCAATGCCGATCTGATCAACCTTTATCAGCTACTGAAAAACCGGCCCGAGGCCTTTGTTCGTGAGGCTGCCGGGCTTTTTGTGTCCGCCAATAATGACAAGACGGTGTATTACGGCCTGCGTACCGAATTTAACCAGGAGCAGGATGCCTGGCGGCGGGCGCTGCTGTTTCTGTACCTGAACCGACATGGTTACAACGGCCTGTGCCGCTACAACCGCAAGGGCGGTTTTAACGTACCCTTCGGCGCCTACAAGAAGCCCTATTTTCCCGAGAAGGAGCTGTGGTTTTTTGCAGAAAAGGCGCAAAAGGCCACCTTTGTCTGCCAGGGTTACGCCGAGGTATTTGCCGGTGCCCGGCCGGAGCAGGTGTTTTACTGTGATCCGCCCTATGCGCCGCTGTCGAGTACCGCCAGTTTCACCACCTATGCCGCCAACGGTTTCACCTTGGACGATCAGGCCATTCTGGCGCGGCTGGCTCGGGAAACGGCCGCCAGAGGCGTGCCGGTGCTGATCAGCAACCACGACATTCCGCTGACCCGGGAGTTATACCGGGACGCCAGCCTAGATGTGGTGGCGGTCAAGCGCACCATCAGCCGTCATGGTCATAATCGCCAGAAGGTCGACGAGCTGCTGGCGCTGTTTGCTCCGGGCAAAATGTAAGAAGTAAAAGGCAAGACACAAGAGATAAGACATAAAGTGAGTAAGTATGCTTAATTATGTCTTCCTTCTTCCGTTTCAGGCTCCAAGCACCAGCTGCACCACGCCCAGTAGCGCCAGCACAAACAACACAATCACCACCACCCCCATCACCACATAAGGCCAGGGGCTGCCGCTGAACTGGGCCCGGCGATGTTGCTCCGACTGTACTCCGAACATCGCCGCCAGCACCCCCTGCAATCTGTATTTCCAGTTCATTGCGCACTCCGTGACAGTCTGTAAGACGTAAGCGATTAGCGGTCAGCTGCCCGAGGTCGCCAGCGGGCAGGGCATCCCGATTTCAGGCTCCCGTGTTTTACTTACCGCTTCAAGCTTACATCTTCCGGCTACTCATGGGGGATGGACGCTAGAGAATCCCCGGTTGCTGGGGTAGAATCGGTGCGTTTTTTGCGCTCAAGGTAACCCCATGAAAGACTTTTTGATAGCTCCTTCCATTCTTTCTGCCGACTTCGCCCGCCTGGGAGAAGACGTGGCGAAAGTGCTGGAAGCCGGTGCCGATGTCGTGCACTTCGATGTGATGGACAACCACTATGTGCCCAACCTGACCATTGGCCCCATGGTGTGTCAGGCCCTGCGCGACTACGGCATTACCGCGCCCATCGACGTGCATTTGATGGTCAAGCCGGTGGACAGCCTGGTGCCCCAGTTCGCCAAGGCCGGTGCCTCCATCATTACCTTTCATCCGGAAGCCTCCGAGCATATCGACCGTACCCTGGGCCTGATCCGCGAGCACGGCTGCCAGGCCGGCCTGGTGTTCAACCCGGCCACGCCGCTCAGTTACCTGGACTACGTCATGGACAAGGTGGATGTGATCCTGCTGATGTCGGTCAACCCGGGTTTTGGTGGCCAGTCCTTTATCGCCGGCACCCTCGACAAGCTGCGTGAGGCCCGCCGCCGCATCAACGAAAGCGGTCGCAACATTCGCCTGGAAATCGACGGCGGCGTCAAGCCCGACAACATTCGTGACATCGCCGAGGCGGGCGCCGACATGTTCGTGGCCGGCTCCGCCATTTTCGGCAAGCCCGACTACAAGGCGGTGATCGACGACATGCGCCGCGAGCTGGCTGCCGCCCATGGCTGACTTTGATCTTGTTCAGTTCGACCTCGACGGCACCCTGATCGACAGCGTGCCCCAGCTGGCCGAAGCCATCAACGACATGCTGGCAAGTCTCGGTCACGCGACTCAGACGGTGGACGCGGTGCGTCACTGGGTGGGCAATGGTGCCGACATGCTGGTACAGCGTGCACTCACCGCCGCTCGGGGAGAAGCCCCTGACGCCGAGCTGCATCGCCACGCCCGTGGCCTGTTCGATGAGGCCTACGCCGGCCATGCCGACGGTGCCCTGGTGTTTTATCCCGGCGTGCTCGACACCCTTGAGCGGTTGCGCAGTGCCGGCAAGCGCCTGGCCCTGATCACCAACAAGCCCTATCGTTTCGTGCCCGGCATTCTGGCGGCGGCGGGACTGAGCAGCCACTTTGAGCTGGCTCTGGGCGGCGACAGCCTGGCCGAGAAAAAGCCCAGCCCGGCGCCTCTGCTGCATGTGTGCGAGCGGCTGGATGTGAGTCCGGCCCGTAGCCTGATGGTGGGCGATTCGGAGAACGACGTGCTGGCGGCAAAGGCGGCTGGCATGGCGGTGGCGGCGCTGACCTACGGCTACAACTACGGCCGGCCCATTGCCGACAGCCAGCCCGACTGGGTGCTGGACGATTTTGCCGCTCTCGTACCGCTGCTTCGAATTTAACAAATTGATAAACAAGGAATATCATGGCTAAACCCATAGTACTCAGCGGAGCCCAGCCCTCGGGCCAGCTGACCATTGGCAACTACATGGGCGCCCTGCGCCAGTGGGTGAAAATGCAGCAGGACTACGACTGCCTGTATTGCATCGTGGACATGCACGCCATTACCGTGCGTCAGGATCCGCAAGCCCTGCGCTCGGCCTGCCTGGACGCCGCCGCCCTCTATCTGGCCATTGGCCTGGAGCCTGAGCAGAGCACCATTTTTATTCAGTCCCACGTGCCCGAGCACGCCGAGCTGGCCTGGGTGCTCAACTGCTACACCCAGTTCGGTGAACTGTCGCGCATGACCCAGTTCAAGGACAAGTCCAGCCGCTACGCCGAAAACATCAACGCCGGCCTGTTTACCTATCCGGCGCTGATGGCCGCCGACATTCTGCTCTATCAGGCCAATCAGGTGCCGGTGGGCAACGATCAGAAGCAGCACCTGGAGCTGACTCGGGATATCGCCTATCGCTTTAACCAGCTTTACGGCGACGTCTTTACCGTACCCGAGCCCTTTATTCCCAAGGACGGCGCCCGCATTATGAGCCTGCAGGAGCCCACCAAGAAGATGTCGAAGTCGGACGACAACGCCAACAACTTCATCGGCCTGCTGGAAGATCCCAAGAAGATCAGCAAGAAGCTGAAACGGGCCGTCACCGATTCGGACGATCCGCCCGTGGTGCGTTTCGACACCGAAAACAAGCCCGGCGTGTCCAACCTGCTGACCCTGATGTCCGGCGTCAGCGGCCGCTCCATTGCCGAGCTGGAGCAGCATTTTGAGGGCAAAATGTACGGTCACCTCAAGACCGAAACCGCCGAAGCGGTGCTGGACATGCTCACGCCCATTCAGCAGCGCTTTCACGAGCTGCGGGAAGACGAAACCGAGCTGCGTCGTGTGCTGACGCTGGGCGCCGACAAGGCCCGGGCCAAGGCGGTGCAGACCCTCGACAAAGTGTATGATGTCGTCGGCTTCGTGCCACGGGCACGCTGAGCCGGTGGTTCCCGCGCTCGGAGTGCGGGAACCATTTTGCTGTTTTTACCGTCTTATTTTCAGGCTTTGGCCGTTTTTTGTTTCCTCACCGGAATTCACACCGTTAATGAACACACACACAGAGTCGAAGCAAGACCTGCAGGATAAACACTACTGGCTGCGCAAGTTTCGCATGGCTAAAAACGACAAGACCCTGGAACGCATGGTGTCCCGGGCCATAGACGACCATCATCGGGAATCCTCGGTGGTGGCGGCGATTTACCTGGCCGAATGTCAGCGTGAGCGCGAACTGAATCAGGGACGCTACCTCGACAGCTGACAGCGATAAGCAGCCCGATATGGTCCGTAGGTTGGAATGAGCTTCGGCGAATTCCAACATGCCGCAGTCGTCTATATTGGTTGGGACTCGTTTCGCTCATCACAACCTACTCGTACTGATGGCTTCCCGCTGTCTTCAGATAAGCTCCGGCCTGTCCTTGAACTGCGCCAGCGCCTCGGGGTTGGCCAGGGCCTCCCGGTTTTTCACCGGTCTGTTATGCACCACTTCCCGCACTGCCAGCTCCACCAGCTTGCCCGAGCGGGTGCGGGGCACATCGTTCACCGCCAGGATCACCGCCGGTACATGGCGGGGTGAGCAGGCCTCTCTCAGCCGTGTGCGAATGGCCTCGGTCAGCTCGGCCGTCAATGCATGGCCCTTGGCCGGCTGCACAAAGAGCACCAGGCGTTCGTCATTGCCTCGGCGCTGACCAATTACCACCGACTCGGCGATTTCCTTAAAGCGCGCCAGCTGTCGGTAAATTTCGGCGGTGCCGATGCGCACGCCGCCGGGGTTGAGCACGGCGTCGGAGCGGCCGTGAAACACCATGCCGCCCTCGGCCGTCCGAGTGACGAAGTCACCGTGATGCCACACGCCCGGCCAGCGTGCCCAGTAGGCGTCGTGATAGCGGTGGCCATCGGCATCGTGCCAGAACCCCACCGGCCGGTTGGGAAAGGCGTTGCAGCACACCAGCTCGCCGGGCTCGTCGATAACGGCCCGGCCATTGTCATCAAACACTCTGACGTCCATGCCCAGCCCCGGCCCCTGACACTGGCCCCGGTACACCGGGCTGAGGGGATTGCCGAGCACGAAGCAGCCGCAGATGTCGGTGCCGCCGGAAATGGAAGCCAGCGACAGATCGCTTTTAATGTGTCGGTAAACGAAGTCGAACTGCTCCGGTGCCAGCGGTGAACCGGTGGAGCACAAGGTGCGCAGAGCCTCCAGGTGACACTCCTGCCCCGGGTGCAGGCCGCGCTTTTCCAGTGCCTCCAGGTATTTGGCCGAGGTGCCGAACAGGCTGACCTGTTGCTCGGCACACCATTGCCACAGCCGGCCGGCATCGGGGTAAAAAGGGTCGCCATCATAGAGCAGCAGGGTGGCACCACTGCCCAGGGCCGACGCCAGCCAGTTCCACATCATCCAGCCGCAGGTGGTGAAATAGAACACGCGATCGCCGGGGCGAATATCACAGTGCAAGGCATGTTCTTTGACATGGTTGAGCAGGGTGCCGCCGGCGCCGTGTACCATGCATTTGGGCTTGCCGGTGGTGCCGGAGGAATAAAGCACATACAGCGGCGCGTTAAAGGGCATAGAATGAAACCGCAGGGACACGCCCTGGCCCTCGGCCAGCACTTGATGCCAGGGCGTGATACCGGCGGGGGCGGGGGTGTCGTTCAGGCAGGGCACTTCCACCCGATGAGTCAGGCTGTCAATGGCCGCCATGATGGCGTCGGCCCGGGCCCGGCTGTCGTGGGCTCTGCCGTGATAGCGATAGCCGTCGGCGGCAAACAGCACCTTGGGGCTGGTCTGGCCAAAGCGTTCAATCACGCCATCGGCGCCGAAGTCGGGGGAGCAGGAGGTCCATATTGCCCCCAGGCTGGTGCAGGCCAGCATGGCCACCAGGGTTTCCGGCACATTGGGCATAAAGCCCGCCACCACATCGCCGGGCTCCACCCCGGCGGTATTGAGCCAGGTGGACACCGCCGCCACCTGCTGCTGCAACTGGTGCCAGCTCAGGGTTTGAGTATCGCCATCTTCGGTCAGGGCGATAATGGCGGGCTCATGGCCCGGCACCCGATCGTGGGCCAGCAGGTTTTCGGCAAAATTGAGCCGGGCCTCGGGAAACCAGATGGCGTGCTCGGCATCATCGGGGTCCGTCACCGTGATCCCCCCCTGGTGACCGGTCACCCCGGCAAAGCGCCACAGTTGTTGCCAGAACAGATCACTGTATTGCACCGACCAGGCATGCAGGGCGGCATAGTCGGCAAACTCCAGCCCCAGCTCCCGTTTCAGCTGCTGCATAAAGGCGTGCAGCCGACTTTGCCGCACTCGCAGTGGGGAGGGTGTCCACAGCGGCGACGTTGTCATTGGTCCGGCCCGGAGTAGGGCGTCAGCCGCTGCTCAATGGCGCCGAAAATGGAGTGGCCGCCGGCATCACACATCTCCATGCGCACGGTGTCGCCAAAGCGCATAAAGGGGGTGCTGGCTTCGCCAATGTCGAGCAGTTCGCGAGTGCGGCGTTCGGCAATGCAGCAGGCGCCCGCATTTGGGTCCCGGTTGGAAACGGTGCCCGAGCCGATAATGGTACCGGCCCCCAGGCAGCGGCTCAGGCTGGCGTGGGCGATGAGGCGGTCAAAGCCAAAGGTCATGTCGGTGCCGGCGTGGGGCTCGCCGAACAGGACGCCGTTCAGTGTTACCCGCAGGCGGTGGTGTACCTGGCCATTGTGCCAGTGGCGGCCGAGTTCGTCGGGAGTCACGGCCACCGGCGAGCAGGCGGTGGCGGGCTTGGACTGAAAAAAGCCAAAGCCCTTGGCCAGCTCCGCCGGGATCAGGTGGCGCAGCGACACGTCGTTGACCAGCATCAGCAATCGCACATGGTCCAGTGCCCGGTGTTCATTCACTCCCATGGGCACATCACCGGTGATCACCGCCACCTCTCCTTCAAAGTCGATGCCCCAAGCTTCATCGGCCAGTTCAATGTCGTCATGAGGCCCGAGAAAGCCGTCCGACATGCCCTGGTACATCAGGGGATCGTTCCAGAAACTGGGCGGCATCTCGGCGCCCCGGGCCTTGCGCACCAGCTCGATATGGCTGACATAGGCGCTGCCGTCGGCCCACTGATAGGCCCGGGGCAGGGGCGCGGCGCACTCGACGGGATCAAAGGCAAAGGCAGCCTGATGTTCGCCCCGGTTCAGGCGCTGGTAGAGGCGACGCAGAGCCGGCTCGCATTTATCCCAGTTATCCAGGGCGGCCTGCAGGGTGGGGGCCACGCCGTCGGCACTGCAGGCTCGGCGCAGATCCCGGGACACCACCAGCAGACGTCCATCGCGTCCGTGTTTGAGAGAGGCCAGTTTCACCATTTCCTCCTTGGTCGCGTTATTCGGCTCGGGCCTTGCCTTGCCAGGAATTCACATAATCGGGGTTCTCCACCCCGGCGGGCAGGGAGGCCAGCTCCAGGGGACGGCGGCTGTCAATCATCACCGCCACCTCGTCGGTGTCGCTTCGGCCGGGTTGGCGACCGGCGGCCAGGGCCTTGGGATGGGGGCCGTGGCTGAAACCGCAGGGATGCCAGGTGAGCATGCCGGCGTCGATATTGTCCCGGCTGAAAAAGTTGCCCCGGTGATAGAAGAGCACCTCATCGTAGTCGTCGTTATTGTGAAAAAAGGGCACCTTGAGCGCGCCGGGATCCGACTCCATGGGTCTGGGCACAAAGGTGCAGATCACGAAATCGTCGGCCACCCAGGTGCTGTGGGCCGAAGGCGGCAGGTGATAACGGTGGCTCATCAGCGGCCTTATGTCTCGCCAGTTGAGGCGCAGGGCGGTGAGATCCCCTTTCCAGCCAATGGCGTCGAGGGGATTAAAGGGATAGGTGATGGTGTTGAGGCCGCCTCTGGCCTTGAGCCGTACCTGCCATTCTCCCGGTGCTTCGGCCTGGCGAGTAAAGGCCTCGTCAATACGCGGGTGTGCCAGCACGCCGGGGTCAAAAATGGCGTGGCGCCCGGCCGGTCCCCGGTCCGCCAGCCGATAGCGCCCTCGCGTGGCCTCTATCATCAGCAGGGTGACCGGCTGTTCCGGCTCTATTCGCCAGCTGGTGGACCGGGGCAGCACCAGGTAGTCTCCTTCGCCAAAGGGCAGCCGGCCATAATCGCAAAACAGCACGCCACTGCCCTGGTGCACAAACAGGCAGTCGTCGCCGTCACCGTTGCGCACCAGGTGATCCATGGCGGCCTGGCAACGCCATAGCCGAATGCTCAGGCGCTCATTGTGCAGCAGCGGGGCTGCATCCCAGGGCGACGGGCCGAGCTTGGGCAGTTTGTTGGTATCGAGGGCGCGGGGCCGTAGCGGTCCTTCCCAGTGGCTCCAGCCGGTGGGCGGGTGGCGGTGATACATGTGGCTGGCCGGGCCGAAAAAGCCGTCCCGGCCAATTTCCCGTTCGACACTGCCGGCAGGCAGGTCGCAGTGAGCCTGAGGCGAATGCTCGCCTTCGCTCAGGGGAAAGGAGAACTCCGTTTTCATGCTGTGCCCTCCTGCGCTGAATGCATATGCTAAACACTATAGCCGTCCGCCCGCGGTTGTGGCGGCCACTTCAAAGCCGGGCACAAAAATGGTTACACTGCGCCCCCTCAACGGACCGACAGGAAGACCTACATGGATGATCACAGTGATTTTGAGCTGGAACGCTTTTTGCCCTACAAGCTGATGCAGGTGGCCGAACGGGTCAGTAGCGAGCTGGCGGCCTTTTACCGTGAAGAGTTTGGCATTACCCGGCCCGAATGGCGGTTGCTGGCGGTCACCGGTCAGGGCCGAGCCTTGATTGCCCGGGAGCTGGCCGAGCTCACCTGCATGGACAAGGTCAAGGTGTCGCGGGCACTGCAGGGGCTGGAAGTAAAAGGGCTGATTCGGCGCAGCCCCAGCCCGCGGGATCAGCGGGCGGCACGCATTGCCCTTACCCCTGCGGGCAGGGCCCTGTACCGGCGCATGGTGCCCCGTGTGCTGGAGTGGGAGCACCGGCTGGCGCAGGGCCTGGCGGAAGGCGAAACCCGCCCGTTGGTAGACACCCTGAACCGGCTGCTGACGCAGTTGGAGCGCATGGGCGACTCCCGCCGCTGAGCGGCTCTATACTTACTCCCACAGTCACAGCTCGACGGGAGGACACATGCTTGAAGCACACGGCATGGAAGTGGAGATGGCGCGCCAGGACAACCATACCCTGCGCCTGAATCTGCGCATTTTCGGCGACATCGCCTATGACGACTTCAGGGAGATGGAGCAGCGCCTGGAGCAGGAGCTGGCCGCGATGAAGGGGCCGCGCATTCTCGCCCTGGTGGATCTGACCGGCTTTAATGGCTGGGAAGCCCGGGCCTTCTGGGAAGACATTCGTTTCACCCGCAAGCACGGTGACGAATTCAGCAAGCTGGCGGTGGTGGGCTGCAACTTCAAGGAAAAGCTGATGGCCACCCTGATGGACTGGTTTATGCTGGGCAGCGAGGTGCAATACTTTGAAAGCCTGAGCGAAGCCGAGGCCTGGCTCGACGGCAAGGCCGGCTGAACGACCGCTTTGGTCGCGCCCACGCGCAAGCCCGAGTGGTCCAGGGGGCCCAGGCAAGGGCTGGCCGCTGCCGCTGCATTCAGGCTATTGAGATTCGGCGCCAAAGTGTCAGAATCCATGGCAAATTTTTCATTGTTTCGGGGTGTTATTCATGCGCTTTTCTCAAACCGGGCTGCCCTTGCTGGCGGCCCTGGTGCTTTCCGCCTGCGCCTCCAAGGGCGGTGACTCCAACACGGCTTCCGTCAACCTTGAGGTGTTGCACGGGCCCACCTTTATCGAGGGCGGCAATGCCACCGGCGAACAGGATATCACGGTGCGTACGCCGTATTTCGCCTTTGCCATCAGTGCCGACAGTGGCGCCCTGGTGGATCTGGCGCTGGCCGGTGACGGCCGGTACGGCGCCGATCTGGTGCGCTCCCTCGACTTTGTGCCGGGTGAGCAGGCTCCACGCCTGAGCGAGCTCCAGGTGGTGGAGCAAAGCGACCAGCGGGTGGTGATTGAGCTGCGGCGGGAATGGCAGGGCCGCACCCTGACCAGCCGCTACGAGGTCAACCGGGACACCGCCGGCATTCGTCTGTCCACCACGCTGCCGTCTGCCGAGTCAGTGTTCGCCGGCTACCGGCTGGAGCGCAATGAGGGCGTCGCCGCCCGCCCCGACTACAATGATTTGCCCAACATGGTGCAGGCCCACTGGACCGCCGCCAGCCTGCAGAACGAGCTGGGCATTCTCTACGAGAGTGACGATCTGCGTAAAAACCGCAAGGGCAGTAAGGTCAGCGCCTGGCTCAGCGCCGGCTCGCTGGGGGCCCTCAATGCCGACAAGCAGCTTTATGCCGGCCAGGGCCGTGCCGAGCTGGCACTGCTGGAGCTGGCGCCGGCGTCATCCGGTTTTGAGGCTCGGCTGCAGGATCTGCGCCGGCGCTGGAGCCGGGGTGAAAAGGTGTATCTGGGAGGAGACAGCGGCAAGCTGTATGCTTACACCCCCAATGGCCGGCTGACCGCGGACTATGCCAGCGCCGCCGGCAAGGGGCACAGCTTTCTGAGCTTTGGGCCTCAGGTCTATCCCATCACCACCAACTTCGGCGGCACCGCCCAGCCTTTCACTGAAAGCCAGGTGGAGTTTCGCTCCGAGGTGGGCCTGGCCCGGGCCGAGGTCTGGCTGGATGGCAAGCAGGTGGCCGGCTGGAAGATTAACGGCGCCAAGTGGTTCAGGACCGGCGTGCCGGTGCCGCCCAACCACACCTGGATGCAGTGGGTGGTGGAAGACCGCAACGGCAAGCGCGCCTACTCCAACCCCATCTGGATTAAATAACCGCGGCGCCGAGACACAAGCCAGGGTCACAGAGTGGCCCTGGCTTTTTTGTTAAGAGTTGCCTGTTCAGCCCGGCAGGGCGCCGAGCAGGCCTGCCCAAAAAGCCGAATCGGTCCCGAGCAATGCCTCAGCCCCTTGACCGAGCACCAGCCAGGCGCCGGTCACCAGTATGGCCAGCCCCACCAGGGTGCGGGGCCGACGGTAGTCACGCCTGTGGCGCGGCAGCGGCTTCCTCAGCACAGCGCCTCGTAATGTGATGCCACCTCATTCCAGTTCACCACCTGGAAGAAGGCGGCGATGTAGTCGGGGCGCTTGTTCTGGTATTTCAGGTAATAGGCGTGCTCCCAGACATCCAGCCCCAGGATCGGGGTCAGGCCTTCCATCAGCGGGCTGTCCTGGTTGGCGCTGCTGGTCACCAGCAGGCGCTTGTCAGCATCCACGCACAACCAGGCCCAGCCACTGCCGAAGCGGCTGACGGCGGCCTGCACAAACTGCTCGCGAAACGCCTCAAGGCTGCCAAAGGCATTGCCCATGGCATCGGCCAGTCGCCCCTCGGGTTCGCCGCCTCCATGTGGAGACATCACCGTCCAGAACAGCGAGTGGTTGGCATGGCCGCCACCGTGGTTGCGCACCGCGGTTTGCAGCGCCGCGGGCAGGCTGTTTATTTCACGCAGCAGTCGCTCCAGCGGCCAATCGGCGTAGGGAGTATCCTGCACCGCGGCGTTCAGGCCGTTCACATAGGTCTGATGGTGACGGCCGTGATGGATCTCCATGGTCATGGCATCCAGATGCGGCTCAAGCGCATTGTAAGCGTAGGGCAGGGCGGGAAGGGTGAAGGCCATTACGAGTATCCTTATTGTTAGTGTTAATTGTTTTTATTTGCATTTGTGTGTCAAGGCAAGCCATATTTTCATTTTTTCTAGGAACGGCAGGGGAAAATGAAGGAGCCGGCACGGTGGAAAGCGCCGCTTTGCCATGAACGGTTGGGACGGCGTTCCGGCTCAATAAAGAGGGCGAATGCCACTCGTTCTTGTTAACAGTTAAAGTTAATTAAATCAACAACTTATATTGCGTTTAAATTTGAAAAAACGGCCCTTGGCGTCTATCCTTATGGCCATCATTCAAAGGGAGAGTGGTTATGAAAGGCGACACCAAAGTCATCGAGTACCTGAACCAGGTGCTCAGCATCGAGCTGACCTCCATCAACCAGTATTTCCTGCATGCCCGCATGTTCAAGAACTGGGGCCTGCAGCAGCTGAACGATCGCGAATACAAAAAGTCGATTAAGGACATGAAACAGGCGGACGATCTGATCGAGCGCATCCTGTTTCTTGAAGGCCTGCCCAATCTGCAGCACCTCAACCGGTTGCGCATCGGTGAAAACACCGAAGAAATGCTCGGCTGTGATCGCCAGCAGGTGGAAGAACAGCTGCAGGTGCTGAAAGAGGCCATTGCCTACTGTGAGTCGGTGCACGATTTCGTGTCCCGGGAGCTGTTGTGCGAGCTGGAAGAATATGAAGAAGGTCACCTCGACTGGATCGATACCCAGCTCGACCTTATCGGCAAGATTGGTCTTGAGAATTACCAGCAGTCGCAACTGTAACGGAGCAGAACATGAAAGGTAATCAAAAAATCATTGGCGCGCTGAACGAGCTGTTGGCCGGTGAACTGAGCGCGATGGATCAGTATTTTATCCACTCCCGCATGTATGACGACTGGGGTCTGAGCAAGCTGTTTGCCCGCATCGACCACGAATTTGAGGATGAAAAGGGCCACGCTTCAAAGCTGATTGAGCGTATTCTGTTTCTCGAAGGCACCCCCGACATGGTGACGCGAGTACCGCTCAATATCGGCAAGGATGTGCCTTCCATGCTGCAGAGCGACCTGGATCTGGAATACAAGGTGATCAAGGATCTGCGCAAGGTCATGGCCCTGTGCGAACAGGAACAGGACTATCAGACCCGTGACATGCTGCAGGTGCTGCTGGAAGACACCGAGAACGATCACACTCACTGGCTGGAGCAGCAGCTGGGCCTCATTCAGCGCATCGGCCTGCCCAACTACCTGCAGTCCCAGATGGGCTGACAACCGTATTCACCTCGTATGAAAAAGGCCGGCATTTGCCGGCCTTTTGTTTTGGTGCTGTTACGCTCAATCAGTCCAGGGTATCCAGACCCTTCTGGTAATCGTCGAAGGTCGCCGTTACCGAGCGGCTGGCGCCGCCGGTCAGGATGCTGACCAGGACGATGGCCACAGAGGCAAACACAAAGCCGGGCACGATTTCGTAGAGATCGAACAGGCCGCCGGACAGCTGCTTCCACACCACCACGGTCACGCCGCCCACCAGCACGCCGGCCAGGGCGCCGTTGCGGTTCATGTTACGCCAGTACAGGCTGAACAGCAGGGCCGGGCCAAAGGCGGCACCAAAGCCGGCCCAGGCATAGGACACCAGCCCCAGCACGGTGCTGTCGGGGTTGAAGGCCAGCGCCAGGGCAATCACCGACAGGGCAATTACCGCAAAGCGGCCCACGTTGACGATGCTTTCCGAGCTGGCGTCGGGCTTGAATACCCGCTTGTAGAAGTCTTCGGCCAGCGCCGAGGACGACACCAGCAGCTGGGAGTCGGCGGTACTCATGATGGCGGCCAGAATGGCGGCCAGCAGAATGCCGGCGATGACCGGGTGGAACATGGCGTTCACCAGCACCATAAAGATGGTTTCGCTGTCGGCCAGCTCGCCACCGAGTTGCTTGTTCACGTAGAGCAGGCCCACCATGCCCACCATGACGGCGCCAGCCATGGACAGCAGGCTCCAGCTGACCGCAATACGGCGGGCGGTGCCGATGTCCTTGTTGCTGCGGGTGGCCTTGAAGCGCGCCAGAATATGGGGCTGGCCAAAATAGCCCAGGCCCCAGGCGGCCAGTGACAGGATGGCGATCAGCGACAGCGGCTCACCCTGCATGTCGTTCCACAGGGTCAGCAACTCGGGGTTAATGGCGGACAGATCCTGACCGAGCTGGCCAAAGCCTCCTTCCATGGCGGCGATGGGCACGAACAGCAGCGCCGCCGCCATCAGCAGGCCCTGCACAAGGTCGGTCCAGGACACCGCCAGAAAGCCGCCGAACAGGGTGTAGGACACGATGCAGACGGTGCCGATGACCACGGCAACCTGATAGTCCAGTCCGAACACCGTTTCAAACAGCTTGCCGCCCGCGACCAGGCCGGAGCTGGTGTAAAACAGGAAGAACAGCAGAATGAAAAACGCCGCTATGGTCTGCAGCAGTTTGGAGCCGTCTTCAAAGCGGCGAGACAGATACTCGGGAATGGTGAGGGCGTTGTCGGTGATAATGGTGTAGGTACGCAGGCGTTTGGCACAGAACTGCCAGTTGGCCCAGGTGCCCAGTAGCAGGCCGCCGGCCAGCCACAGCGACTCCATGCCGGCGGCATAGGCGTAGCCGGGCAGGCCGAGCAGCAGCCAGCCGCTCATGTCGGACGCGCCGGCGGAAATGGCCGCGGGCCAGGGGCCGAGCGAACGTCCGCCCAAAAAGTAGTCTGACGAGTTGGCAGTACGCCGATAGGCGTAGTAGCCAATCGCCAGCATGCCGAGAAGATAAACGATAAAGGTGCCGGTAATGGCAAAGCTGGGTTCAATCATTCCCTATTCCTCCAGGATGGATTCCTGACTTGCACACGCAGGACGCGTGGTCCTTGGTTAAGGTTTTGTTATAGTCGAGGATAGTAGGGCCTGGCCAATGATGAGTCTTTTGGAATGCTCCGGTTTTTTTTAGTAAAGCTCCGGTTTTGGTGTGGTTGTGATCAGGCGTGCAGTTTGCGGTAACGGGCCGGAGACACATTGTGGTGCCGGCTGAACACCTGAGTGAACAGGCTCTGGCTGGAAAAACCGCAGCGCTGGGCTATGTCCGCCAGGCTGTGCTGGCTGAAGACCAGCAACCGACAGGCCTCGGCCAGCCTTTGTTTCAACACGTACTGATAGGGCGATAGCCCGGTCTGCTCCTTGAACAGCTGGTGAAACTGGCTCTCCCCCAGAAACACGCAGCCGGCCAGCTGGGTCACGGTGATCTTGCGGTGCAGGTGCAGCCGAATGTAATCATCGATCAGATCCATGTTCAGTTGGGGGCGCCGGGGCCGGGCCTGGGCAAAGGCCATGTGCCGCTGCAGTGCACACATCAGGGTATGGGCGCAGGCCTGGCCGAGCAGCTCGTCTTCCGGCTGGCTGCTGATTTCCTGACTGAGCGCCGAAACCAGCTGCCGGGCCTGTGGCGGCAGCTGAAAATAACGAGGCTGGTCAAACAGGCCCGACAGCCGCTCGTCGCCGCCGGGCAGCCATGAGGTGACCAGCGGGGGCAAATTGACCACCAGTATGCTGTTGCGACCCAGTCCACCAAAGGCATGATCCTGCTCGGAGGCCACCAGGCAGCCCTGACCGGGGCCGAGCAGGCAGCCACTGCCGCCAATATCGAATTCGGTTTGTCCGTTAAGGCCGATGACCATCTGGTTGTAGTGATGCTGATGGGTGGTCATTTCGGCAGGAAGCGTCAGAATTTCACAGGGCTTGAACGAGGACATGTCGGCTTCCTTGCGGCGGGGCGGGCTGTATGAAATGTTGCCAATTGTATACTCGCTGCCGGGATAAAGTCAGCTGGGCACCATTCAGAACCTTGTTTGCTTTCTAGCCCAGTTGTTCCACCAGGTAGTCCACCAGCAGTCGCACACGGGGCGACAGGTGCCGGTTATTGGGGTACACCACCCAGACCCCGTCGTCCGGCAAGCGGAATTCATCCAGCAGGCTGACCAGCAATCCCTTCTCCAGCTCTTCGGTGACGTAATAGTCGGGCAGCTGCACTATGCCCAGCCCCTTGATGGCCGCGTCCTTCAGGGCCAACCCGGAATTACAGTGCCAGCCCGATGGCAGCCGAAAGGCGCGGGGCCTGCCCTGCTCCAGAAAGCGCCAGTGATCCACGGTGCCGGCCAGACAGCGGTGCCGGCCCAGATCGCCGATCTGCCTCGGGGTGCCGTAGCGGCTCAGGTAGTCGGGGGCGGCGCACAAATACTGGGTGCGCCGGGCTAGTTTGCGGCACATCAGGCTTGAAGAGTCCAGGGTGCCCAGGCGAATGGCCAGGTCAAAGCCTTCCTGCACCAAATCCACCGTCTGGTTGGTGAGCACCATGTCGAGCTTGAGCTCCGGATAACGGAGCAGAAAGTCGTTCACCAGCGGCGCCAGGAACTGCTCGCCGTAATAGACGGGGGCGGTAATGCGCAGCTTGCCCGCCGGGTTGCCTTCCATCGCCATCACCTGCTGCTCGGCGGCCTGCAATTCGTCCTGCACCCGGCGTACCTGACGGTAATAGATGCGTCCGGTCTCGGTCAGGTGCAACTTGCGGGTGGTGCGATAGAGTAGTTTGGCTCCCAGTCGTTTTTCCAGCTGGTTGATGCGCCGGCTTACGTGTGCCACCGACACGTTCAGCCGGCGGGCGGCGGCGGTGAAGCTTTCCGTTTCTACTACACTGATGAACTCGTTAATGCCTTCCCAGTGGGTCATTGTTACTCACAGGTAAAAATCATTTGCCTTGCTGAGCATTATCATTGGAAACGGCCGTATTACAATAGCCGGCATCCCCTTCGGGGAGCGCTGTACGATTTGCCCGAATAAACTCGGGCCTACAAGTGCAATATTTTTACATGTTGCGCCCTTGGTAGGCCCCGTTTTAACGGGGCGAAATGTTACAGACGCTGACGTTACTGCAATTTATCGCTTTAAAAAGCAAACAGGAGCAAACCATGGAAATGATGAAAACCCGCGCCGCCGTCGCTTGGGAACCGGGCAAGCCGCTCAGCATTGAAGAAGTGGATCTGATGCCGCCCCAAAAGGGTGAAGTGCTGGTTCGCATTGTGGCCACCGGGGTTTGTCATACCGACGCCTACACCCTGTCCGGTGACGACGCCGAAGGCGTATTCCCGTCCATCCTGGGCCACGAAGGCGCCGGCATTGTGGAAGCCGTGGGCGAGGGCGTGACCAGCCTTGAGGTCGGCGATCACGTCATTCCGCTGTACACCGCCGAGTGCGGCGTGTGCAAATTCTGCAAGTCCGGCAAAACCAACCTGTGTCAGGCGGTGCGCGCTACCCAGGGCAAGGGCCTGATGCCCGACGGCACCACCCGTTTCTTCAAGGACGGCAAGCCGATTTTCCATTACATGGGGTGCTCCACCTTTGCCGAGCACACCGTGGTGCCGGAAATCTCCCTGGCCAAAATCAACAAGGATGCGCCGCTGGAGAAGGTGTGCCTGCTGGGTTGCGGCGTAACCACCGGTATGGGGGCGGTCAAGAACACCGCCAACGTGCAGGAAGGCGACACCGTGGCGGTGTTTGGCCTGGGCGGCATTGGCCTGGCGGTGATCATCGGTGCGGTACAGGCCAAGGCCGGTCGCATCATCGCCGTCGACATCAATGAAGACAAGTTCGAGATCGCCAAAAAGCTGGGCGCCACCGATTGCGTTAACCCGAGCAAGTTCGATCGGCCGATTCAGGACGTGATCGTGGAAATGACCGACGGCGGCGTGGACTTCTCCTTTGAATGCATCGGTAACGTCAAGGTGATGCGTTCCGCCCTGGAAGCCTGTCACAAGGGCTGGGGTGAGTCCGTGATTATCGGTGTGGCCCCGGCCGGTGCCGAGATCTCCACCCGTCCGTTCCAGCTGGTGACCGGCCGGGTCTGGAAAGGCTCCGCCTTTGGCGGTGTAAAAGGTCGCTCTCAGCTGCCCGGCATTGTGGAGCAGTACATGAACGGCGAATTCGAGCTGGACACCTTCATCACTCACACCATGGGCCTGGACGAGATCAACCACGCCTTTGACCTGATGCACGAAGGCAAGTCCATTCGCTCCGTGATCCTTTACGATAAGTAAGTTCAGGCCTCTTCCAGGCCATCATTCCCGCGCAGGCGGGAATCCATGACAGCGGCGCCGCGCTGTAAAATGGGCCCCCGCCTTCGCGGGGGCGACGGCAAGATGTCATCGTTTTACAAGGGATCTTCAATGCAACTGATACAAGAGCAAAAGTGCTTTGGTGGTCGCCAAATCCGCTATCAGCACGACTCCAACACCCTCAACTGCAGCATGCAGTTTTCCGTGTTTCTGCCGCCTCAGGCCGAGCAAGGTGCGGTACCGGCGGTTTACTGGCTGTCGGGACTGACCTGTACCGACGAGAACTTTTCTGCCAAGGCCGGTGCCCAGCGGGCGGCCGCCGAGCTTGGCCTGGCGCTGATCATTCCCGACACCAGCCCTCGGGGCGAGGGCGTGGCCGACGACGTCGACGGTGCCTACGATCTGGGCCTGGGGGCGGGTTTTTATGTGAATGCCACGCAAGCGCCCTGGAACCACCATTATCACATGTATGACTATGTGCTGAGCGAGCTGCCGGCACTGGTGGAAAGCGAACTGCCGCTCAACGGCAAACGGGCCATCAGCGGTCACTCCATGGGCGGCCACGGCGCCCTGGTGCTGGCGCTGCGCAACCCGGAGCGGTTTGTGTCGGTATCGGCCTTTGCGCCCATCTCCAACCCCACCGACTGCCCCTGGGGCCACAAGGCCCTGGGCGCCTATCTGGGTGAAGACAAGGCGGCCTGGGCCGACTACGACGCCAGCCTGCTGCTGAAAGCAAAGGGTTGTTCCCTGCCGGTGCTGGTGGACCAGGGCGAAGCCGACAACTTTCTGGCCGAACAGCTCAAGCCCCAGGCGCTTAAAGCCGCCGCCGAAGAAAGCGGTGCCGATCTCGAGCTGCGCCTGCAGCCCGGCTACGATCACAGCTACTACTTCATCGCCAGCTTTATTGCAGAACATCTGCGGTTTCACGCCCGCCATTTGGGCGCATAAGCACAGCCCAGGCCTTTACTGAATAAACCAAGGGCGGCTTATCGCCGCCCTTTTCGATTCGGTGATGGCCGTCCGTGTCAGCCAAACAGCGCCGGCCAGTCCACTCCATTTTCGCCCAGTGCCAGAAAGTACGGATTAAGCACTTCCCGAGTATTGGCGTAGCCCAGCGGTTCACCGTTCAGCTGCAGCACTCGGCCGCCGGCCTGTTCCACCACACACTGGGCGGCACCCGTGTCCCACAGCGAAGTAGGGCCCAGTCGCGGATACACATCGGCCTTGCCCTCCGCCACCAGGCAGAGTTTCAGCGAGCTGCCCATGGCCACCAGCTCGTGCTCACCCAGTTTTGCCAGCAAGGCCGGCAATTCGCCGCCGGCATGGGAGCGGCTGCCCACCACCCGCCAGGGCTGGCCCTCTTTATGCTCCACCACGCGAATGGCTTCAGGCTCCCCATTTCCCTCCGTTTTAAAGGCTCCCAACCCTTTGGCGGCCATATAGCCCAGGCCCAGTGCCGGGGCATAAACCACACCCAGTACCGGCTCGCCCTGTTCGATCAGGGCAATGTTGACGGTGAACTCGCCATTACGCTTGATGAATTCCTTGGTGCCGTCCAGAGGGTCTACCAGCCAGTAGCGGCCCTGGTCATCGGCCCCGGCAAAACCTGCGGTGTCTTCCTCCGACAGAATGGGGGCGGTGAGCGGCAGTGTGTTCAGCCCGTTGACGATGATCTGATGGGCGGCGGCATCGGCCTCGGTGAGCGGAGAGTTGTCTTCCTTGTGTTCGACGGCAAAGTCCCGGCCGTAAATTTCCATAATGGCGTCACCGGCCTGGCGGGCGAGGGCATCGGTCTGGTTAAGCAGTTCCTGAGTGATGGGCATGGGTGGTTCCTTTCCTTGACGTCGGGACAATGTATGGGGCGCTATGTTACTCGGATTGTCGGTGAACTGCATGCCGGGCTGATGTAGCGCAAACCTCAACGGCCCGCACTCGGCTAAGCTGAAACCATCAATTCCAATGGAATCCCTTATGTCCGCTTTATGCCGCCTGTTGTTTTGTGCCTTTGGCCTGTTGCTGGCTGGTTGCAACCCCGCTGGGCCGGTTCCCTGGCTGGGTACCCTGGAGCGGGACCGCATTGAGCTGCTCGCCCCGGCGTCCGAGCTGGTGTTGGCGCAGCCGGTGACGGAGGGTGACCGGGTGTCGGCCGGTGCCCTGCTGATGCAGCTGAACCCGGAGCGCCTGCGGCTGGAAGTGGCGCGGCAAGGGGCCCGGTTGCGCCAGGCCGAGGCGGGGCTGGCGCTGTTGCAGGCGGGCAGCCGGGTGGAAGACATCAAAACCGCCCGGGCCGAGCTGGCCCAGCTGGAGGCGTTGTTTCCTGAGGCGGGACGCAACCTGGAGCGAGTGCGGGTGCTCACTTCAAGCCGTCTGGCCAGCCGGGCGGAGCTGGACCGGGTGCAGGCAGAGCATGATCGTCTGCAGGCCCAGGTTGAGGCGGCTCGGCAGCGGCTGGCGCGGGCAGAAACGGGCAGCCGGGCGCAAGACATCACCGCGGCCGAGGCGGCGCGGGATGCCAGCCGGGCCGAGCTGGCCCTGGCCAGGTTCAGGTTGAGTGAACTCAGCATCGAGGCCAGTCGCGCTGGCGTGGTTGAGCAGCTTCCCTACCGGGTGGGGGACAGGGTGGCGGCGGGTGCCGTGGTGGCAATACTGGAAACCGACATCGCCCCTTATGCCGAGGTCTATGTGCCGGCGCCAGCGCGCACCGGGTTGCGCCTGGGGGATGCCATGCAGGTGTGGGTGGAAGGCCTGACCGAGCCCTTCGGCGGTCGGCTCGGCTGGGTGGCCACAGAGCCGGTGTTTGGTCCCTACTATGCCCTGAGCGAGGGCGAGCGCAGCCGGCTGATGTATCTGGCCCGAGTGCAGTTGCCGCCGGAGGCGGCGGAGCTGCCGTCCGGCGTGCCCGCCTGGGTGGTGCCGGAGGGACCATGAGCGAACTGGCCATAGAGGCGCACGGCCTGACTCGACGATTTGGGGAGCTGGTGGCGGTGAACCGGCTCGATCTGGCCATTCCCGCCGGCACCATCTACGGCTTTCTCGGCCCAAACGGCAGCGGTAAGTCGACCTGTTTGCGCATGCTTACCGGCCTGCTGCTGCCCAGTGATGGTCAGGTGACCGTGCTGGGGCTGCCGGTTCCCCGGCAGGCCGAGGCCCTGCGCCGGCGAGTGGGGTACATGACCCAGCGCTTTTCCCTTTATGAGGACCTGTCGGTACAGGAAAACCTGGCCTTTGTGGCCCGGGTGCAGGGCTTGAGTGGCCGGCAGGCAAGGGAGCGTATTCATGAGCTGCTGGCCACCCACGAGCTTGCGGCACTGTCGGAGCGGCTGGCGGGCTCTTTAAGTGGCGGTCAGCGCCAGCGGCTGGCACTGGCGGCGGCCATAGTGCACCGTCCGGCTCTGCTTTTTCTCGACGAGCCTACCTCGGCGGTGGATCCGGAGAACCGCCGTGATTTCTGGGAAACACTGTTCGATCTGTGCGACACCGGTACCAGCATAGTGGTCAGTACTCACTATATGGACGAGGCCGAACGTTGCCATGGCCTGGCGATTCTGGATGAGGGGGTCAAGCGGGCCGATGGTTCGCCGGAGCAGCTGATGAATGGGTTGGGGGTCACCGTGGTGGAAGTGCTCACTACCGGGCTGCGCGAGCTGAAACGTGATCTGTTGGCGCTTGGGGAGGTGCATTCCGCCGCCCAGTTGGGCCTGCGCCTGAGGGTGTTGGTCGATGGCCGCATCGAGCAGCCGGAACACTGGCTGCGCCGGCAACTACCCGAACGCCTGAACGGAGCCGAGCTGACACGGGTACGCCCCAGCCTGGAAGACGTGTTTGTGAGCCGCACCGGGGCTTCCCCATGAACCTGCTCATACGTCTGCGTCGTATTCAGGCCATTACCGTCAAGGAGTTCCGCCAGTTGTCCCGGGACCGACTCACCTTTGCCATGGTGATCATGGTGCCGCTGTTGCAGTTGCTGCTGTTTGGCTATGCCATCAACACCAAGGTGCGGCATATTCCGGCGGCGCTGGTGGATCAGGCGCAAACCGCCGGCAGCCGGGCGCTGGCGGCGCGGCTGGAGGCCGGAGGTCTGGTTGTCTTCAGGGAGCGGCTGGTGCGGCCGGCCGACGCCGAGGCGGCGATAACCGCGGGACGGGTGAAGGCGGCGCTGGTGCTGCCGGTGGATCTGGCGCGCCGGCGTCAGGACGAGCGACCGCTGGGACAGTGGCTGGTGGATGGGACGGATCCCTTGCTGGCCAATGCCCTGTTGCGCCAGGCGGCCCTGCCGGAAATATCACAAGCGCCGGGGCGGAATGCGCCCTTTGCGGTGACCCTGCTGTTCAACCCGGAGCAG
The DNA here is from genome assembly GCF_011319775.1 of Oceanimonas sp. MB9. Lineage (NCBI taxonomy): Bacteria > Pseudomonadati > Pseudomonadota > Gammaproteobacteria > Aeromonadales > Aeromonadaceae > Oceanimonas > Oceanimonas sp. MB9. Next base: position 313,671 of record NZ_VFBE01000005.1, read on the forward strand.
CGGGCGGCGGTAAACATTATTCCCGGGCTTATCGGGGTGATCCTGACCATGACCATGGTGCTGTTTACCGCCCTGGCGGTGGTGCGGGAGCGGGAGCGGGGTAACCTGGAGTGGTTGATCACTACCCCGGTGAGTCCCATGGAGCTGATGATCGGCAAGATCGTGCCCTACATTTTTGCCGGCCTGGTGCAGCTGGTGCTCATTCTGGCGCTGGGGGTGGCGCTGTTTGATGTGCCCATCAACGGCAGCCCGCTGCAGCTACTGCTGGCCACCCTGTTGTTTATTGCCGCCAGTCTGGTGCTGGGGCTGGTGATCTCCACCCTGGCCCGCAACCAGCTGCAGGCCATGCAGATGACGGTGTTTGTGCTGATGCCGTCCATTCTGCTGTCGGGCTTCATGTTTCCCTACGAGGGCATGCCGGTAGCGGCCCAGTGGCTGGCCGAAGGCCTGCCCGCCACTCATTACATGCGACTGGCCCGGGGCATTTTGCTGCGTGATGCGAGCCTTGCCTCCCTGGCTTTTGACACCCTCTGGCTGGCCGGTTTTACCCTGCTCGGCCTGGTGGTGGCTGCCCGCCGCTTTCACAAGCGGCTGGACTGAGTCGCCAACGGCGTTTAAAGGCGCTGGCGCTTTGCGGCCAGTTGCGGACGGGCCCGTCGCGCGCCGAGCGCCCTTGCGCCGATAAAGCCGGCGCCCAGCACCAGGGCGTATCCCGCCTCCAGCCCCAGCGACACAAAGACGCCGGCGCACAGCAGGGTGGCCACCAGGGCCAGGGCACGCCAGAAGCCGGTAAGCAGCCTGACCCCGGCGATCATTGCCAGCAGGTAGACCAGCACAAAGTTGCCGTTGGCGTAGCGCATCAGGGTTTCCAGCGGCAGTCGAAACAGCCAGGCGGCAAGCACGCACAGGGTGCAGGCCGCCACCACCCAGCACAGGGCGCGAAAGGGAGCGCCGTGGCGGTTGAGCCGGCCCAGAGATGCCGGCAGCTTGCCTTCGTCGGCCAGGCTCCATAGCAGCCGGCCAAAGCCCTGCACATAGAGGTTGAGGCCGGCAAAGCAGGCCGCGTAGCCGACCAGGGCGGCAACCCAGCGGCCGGGCTCGCCAAACAGCATGGCCAGCAGCACCGGGAAGGAGGTGGTGTTGGTGCGCTCGTCACCATAGAGTCCGAATTTCACCACCGCCATGGCATAGGCGAAATATACCAGGCCCGCGAGCAGCACCCCCAACAACAGCGCCAGGGGAAAGTCCCGCTCCGGGCGACGAAACTCCTCGCCCATGTGGGTAAAGGCTTCGAGCCCCACAAAGCACCAGAACATCACCGCCAGCACTGCCGGCAGCGTGCCCCAGCTAACGGTGGAGGGCGCCGGCAGGGTGGCGGCGGCACTGGCGGCCAGGCCGCCCGCCAGCCACACCGCCACCAGCAGCCCGACGATGGTGATCGCAATCATCAGCTGCACCAGCCCCGAGGCGCCGCCGGGGCGGCTGCCCAGCAGCAGCACCAGCCCCAGGCTGCCGAGCTGGATCAACAGATCGCCGGCGTCATTGAGTGGAAACAGCGCATGCCAGAAACCGGTGGTCAGGGTCAGCATGGCGGGCAGGCCCACCGGCAGCACCGCCAGAAACAAAAAGGCGGCCAGTTTTTCCATGGGCAGGCCCAGGGCCCGGCCAATCAGGTGGGGTGCGCCACCGGCATGGGGAAAGGCCCGGCCCAGGCGGGCAAAGGTAAAGGCCACCGGTAACACCAATACCATCAGCAACAGCCAGGCCCACAGCGAGTCTGCCCCGGCCAGGCCGGCGGCCACCGCCGGCACCACGAAAATGCCGCTGCCCAGCAGCGAAGTAGCCATCATGCCGGTGCCATAGCCCAGTCCCAGTTCTTTATGCAAACGTCCCATCGAGTTTCAAATCCATATTCAGGAATTCTGATATATTACCGCCACACAATAATAATCAGACTCGGCACTATGACGCTTTCCGTCGGCGAAACGTCGCTTTTGCCCGACGTTTCGTTCGGCAGCGTGAACAAGAGGTAGCAGTGGACAAGTTCGACCAGAAAATTCTGTCTTTGTTAACGGAAAACGCCCGCATGGCGGTAGCCAGCATCGCCCGTGAGGTGAGCCTGTCCCGCTCGGCGGTGTCCGAGCGCATCAAGGGCCTGGAAGAGCGCGGCATTATTTGCGGTTATCATGCGCGCCTGGGACGGCCTCAGGGAGTGGTACGCGCCTATTTCGCCCTTTGTTACCACGTACGCCAGTGCGAGCAGTATGCCGAGGCCCTGCGTGCCGTGCCTGAAATCAAACTGTGCTATACCATCAGCGGCGAAACCGACATGCTGGTGTATGTGGAGGCCGAGTCGATGGAGCGGCTTGACGCCATTCGTCACATTATTGAGCACACTCCCCATATCAAGACGGTGCGCACCCACATGATTCTGGGCGAGCTCATTAACACCCTGTCCTGAGGCGTCATCATGTCCATCTGCAAGGCCCACTGGCTGGGCCAGCTGTTCAGTCATCCCTTTTCGGGAGTGGAGCCCACCGATCAGGGGCCGGTGCTGCACCTGCGGCGGGAACGTCACCCGGTGCCCTGGCAGGAACTGCTGGCGCCGCCGTTGCTGGCGCCCGGCCGACTGTTCCGGCAGCTGGTGCTTAACTGCCGGCAAGGACAGCTGGTGTGTGCCTGGTTGCCTAAAGCCCGTGCCGAGGCACTGCAGCGGCAACTGGAGCTGGGCTGGTTCGCGCATCATGCCGCGCGCGTGGTCCCCCTGGCCGAACGTTGCCTGGCGTTGCTGGAATCCGGCTACCTGCGCCAGTCCCGCTGGCAGCAACTGCAGCACTGGCTGGCCGAAGAGCCGCTGCGCTGGTGTGACCTGACCCTGCCGTCCTCTCTGGATGACCGCGCCCGGGCCGCCTTTGAGCTGGTGGCCACCCTGCAACAGGCCGATGATCACTGGCGCGAGCAATGCCAGCGGGAGCATTGCGAGCAGGTGCTGCAGGAACACCAGGCGCTGTTCGATACCCTGGAGGCCCATCCGCTTACCCCGGCCCAGCGGCTGGCCTGTGTGACCGATGAGGATCACAACCTGGTGCTGGCCGGTGCCGGTTGCGGCAAGACCAGCGTGATGGCGGCGCGCACCGCCTTTCTGCTGGCATCCGGCCAGGCCGAACCCCATGAGCTGCTGTTGCTGGCTTTTGGCAATGAGGCGGCGGCGGAAATGCGCGAGCGCCTGGCCCGACGCCCGGAAAACGCCGGGGTGCAGGTCAGCACCTTTCACGCCCTCGGGTTGAACATCATCACTCGGGCCACCGGGTGTGCGCCGGCGCTGAGTGAATTGGCACAAAGCGAGGCGGTCAGGCAGCGTGCCTTTTCTCGCTGGCTGGAGCAACTGGCCGAGGAGGAGCACTATGGCGTGCGCCTGCTGGCCTGGTTGCGCATGCACCGGTTTCAGACCGTGCCCACTCCCGACTTTGCCCGTCTGGCGAGGGAATGGGCGCCGCTGGTGGCGGCGCTCAAGCAGTACGGCGAGCCCGAGGCCCCCACTCCGGAGCAGGCCGAGCAGCTGGCGCTGGTGCGTCCCCTGCTGCAGCGCTACCAGCAACGCCTGGCCGAGGCCGGTGAAATTGACTTTGACGACATGATAGAGCAGGCCACCGCCCTGGTGAGAGCCGGCCGCTTTGCGGTGCCCTGGCGCCATGTGCTGGTGGACGAGTTTCAGGATATCTCGCGGGATAGGGCCGAGCTGTTGCTGGCGTTGCGTGATGCGGCTTCGGAGTTGTCACTGTTTTGCGTGGGTGACGACTGGCAGGCCATTTATCGTTTCAGCGGTGCCGATGTATCGCTCACCACCGATTTTGCCGGCTTTTTTGGCGCCACCGCCGTTACCGCCCTCGATACCACCTTTCGCTTCAACAACGTGATTGAGCGAGTGGCCAGTCGCTTTGTCACCCGCAATCCCCATCAGGTGCCAAAAAACCTGAGCACCCTGGAGCGCAGCGACGGCCCCTGCGTGCATGTGCTGCCGGTGGCCGATGACGAGCGTATGGACGTGGTGGCCCGGCTGCTGGGGCAGATCGCCGCCCAGCGGCCCAATGCCTCCGTTTATCTGTTGTCCCGCTTTCGTTTCAGCCTGCCCGACGAAGCCCTGTTGGCGGGCTGGCGCAAACGCTTTGCCGGCCTGCACATTGACGCTCAGACCCTGCACGGCGCCAAGGGCAAGGAAAGCGACTGCGTAATTCTGCTGGGCCTGGCCCGGGGCCGTTATGGTTTTCCGCCGGAAAAAAAGCAGGCCTCGCTGCTCGACGCGCTGCTGCCCGTCGAGGAAGACTATCCCCACGCCGAAGAACGCCGGCTGTTTTATGTGGGCCTGACCCGGGCCCGGGATCAGGTTTTTCTGCTGGCCGACCGGCAAATACCTTCTCCCTTCGTCAAAGAGCTGCTGGAAGGAGGCTATCCCGGCGTCAGCCGCTGGCAGGGATGAATGCCTTCAAAGGGCTGTCATTATTTCTTTACACCTGTTTTCCCTGTCACCCGCTCGTTCATGGCTTCCGCCCTTATACTTAACCCGCATCATTCAGGGGAAAGGAGGGCACCATGGCCGAAAGCAGCAATCACCTGTGGGAAAACCCGCTGGGCACCGATGGTTTCGAGTTTGTGGAATATGCCTCCACCGAGCCCGAACGGCTGGCGCAACTGTTTGAGCACCTGGGCTTTGTGGCGGTGTCCCGCCATCGCAGCAAAAACGTTACCCTGTATCGCCAGGGCGACATCAACTTTATTCTCAATGCCGAGCCCGACAGTCAGGCGGCGCAGTTTGCCAAAAGTCACGGCCCCTGTGCCAACGCCATGGCGTTCAGGGTGAAAGATGCCGCCATCGCCCTGAAACGATTGCAGGCCGATGGCGCCAAAGTGGTGCCGTCCGGTGCCGGCCCCATGGAACTGCAGATCCCGGCCATAGAAGGCATTGGCGGCTCGTTGATTTACCTGGTGGACAGGTACGGTGATCACAGCATCTATGACGTGGACTTTCGCCCCCTTGGGGGAGTGGCGCGCCATCCCAAAGGGGTGGGACTCACCTACATCGATCACCTTACCCACAACGTGGCCAGAGGCCATATGGATCTGTGGGCGGGCTTTTACCAGCGGTTGTTCAACTTTCGGGAAATCCGCTATTTCGATATCGAGGGCAAGCTCACCGGGCTGCGCTCCCGGGCCATGACCAGTCCCTGCGGTAAAATTCGCATTCCCATCAATGAGTCATCCGACGAACACAGCCAGATTGAGGAATTTCTGCGCCAGTATCGAGGCGAGGGCATTCAGCATATTGCCCTCGGCACCGACGACATCTATCGCACCGTGGAGCAGTTGCGCGCCGGCGGCATGAGTTTTATGGATACCCCCGATACCTACTATGAGCGCCTGAACGAGCGTCTGCCCGGCCACAATGAGGACCTGGGGCGGTTGCAGCACAATCGCATTCTGATGGATGGTGCCCCCACCGAAGGACAGGGGTTGTTGTTGCAGATCTTCACCGACACCGTCATCGGTCCCATCTTTTTTGAAATTATTCAGCGCAAGGGCAATGAGGGTTTTGGTGAAGGCAACTTTCAGGCTCTCTTTGAATCCATCGAGGAGGATCAGATACGCAGAGGCGTGCTGAAGGCGGAATAATCTTCAATTTTTACACTCAACCGTTTTTTATTTGAGCGTGTGGTGGCAAAATAGCAGGACATACTGTCAGCTATTCTTTACACCTTGGCCGGGGTGGCTGATAAATAATAACAGGCCGAAGATTTGATGGAGTGGGTGTGAGTAACAACGTGCAGGGAGCCGGCGTGCGTCCGGCCCAGTGGTCCAGCCGGTTTGCCTTTATCATGGCGGCGGTCGGCTCGGCGGTCGGCCTTGGCAATATCTGGAAATTTCCCTATATCACCGGTGAGAACGGCGGCGGCGCCTTTGTGCTGGTGTATCTGGCCTGTATCGCGGTGATCGGCCTGCCGCTGATGATGGCGGAAGTCATGCTGGGCCGGCGCGGAGGCCAAAGCCCCATCGGCACCATGGCGCAGGTGGCCGCCGATGAAGGGCGCAGTCGAAGCTGGGTGGGCATTGGCTTTATGGCCACCCTGGCGTCCTTTCTGATCCTGACCTTTTACAGCGTGATTGCCGGCTGGACCATGCCCTATATTCTGTCGGCGGCCAGCGGCGAGTTCGGCGGCATCGCGGCGAAAGACTCCGACGCCCTGTTTGGTGGCCTGCTGGCCTCGCCGGGGCAACTGTTGCTGTGGCACTCGGTGTTTATGGGGCTGACGGTGCTGGTCTCCGCCGGTGGCGTGCGCCATGGCCTGGAGCGGGCGGTTACCAAACTGATGCCGGCGCTGTTTGTACTGTTGCTGATCCTGGTGGGTTATGGCATGACCTCCGGGCATTTCGGTGAAGCCGCCGCCTTTCTGTTCAGGCCCGATTTCTCCGCCCTGACCGCCGAGGCGGTGCTGGTGGCCCTGGGCCACGCCTTCTTTACCCTGAGCCTGGCTAGTGGCGCCATGATGGCCTACGGCGCCTACCTGAAAAAGGAAGTGCCCATTGCCCGCACCTCGGTGGTGGTGGCGCTGATGGATACCGGCGTCGCACTGCTGGCGGGTCTGGCGATTTTCCCCATCGTATTCGCCAATGGTCTGGAGCCGGGCGCCGGCCCCGGACTGATTTTCGTGACCCTGCCGGTGGCCTTTGGCCAGATGCCGGGCGGCAGCTTTTTCGCCACCCTGTTCTTTGTGTTGCTGCTGTTTGCGGCCTGGACCTCGTCCATTTCCCTGCTGGAGTCCCTGGTCAGTTACCTGAATGAAAAGGGCGTGAGCCGAGTAAAGGCGGCCATCGGTGGCGGACTGGTGGCCTGGCTGGTGGGCATTACCACAGTGCTGTCGCTGAACGAGTGGTCGGGCTTTACCCCTCTGGACATGTTTGCCCGTTTTGAGGGCAAGACGCTGTTCGATCTCTATGACTACCTCACCGCCAACATCATGATGCCCCTGGGGGCCTTTTTCACCGCCCTGTTTGTGGGCTGGAAAATGAAGCCGGCCCATTCCGCCGCCGAACTGGGTGGCTGGCACCGAGTGTGGTTTCCGGTGATCCGTTACCTGTCTCCCATTGCCCTGCTGATCGTGTTTTATTTCAACCTCTGGTAAGGCGGCACTTAGGTGCGTTTGCATCAGCCCAAAAAGCCCGCCCTTGCGGGCTTTTTTTGAATCGGGATCACTCGCTGGCCGGCCCGAGCCCTTCGCAGGCTTGCAACTTACCCCCTGCTCCTTTAAGTTGCGAAACTTGCGAAATGGGATGCAAATGAGGATGGTACTTCCTGGTGAGGGAGTATCTGCCATCAATAACGAATACGAGAGAGCCAAAATGAAACAAACCATGATAGCGGCACTGGTTGCCGTGGCCGGCCTGACCGGTTGCGTATCCAACGACACCAGTGGCCTGCTCGGCGCCGGCATGACCGCCTTTAAGGGGGTGACCCTGTCCAAGGCAGAACTGCAGGCCGAGGCCAGCCTGTCTGCCGAGCAGATGGATGCCCAGAGCAAACTGTCCGCTCCCAACAGCCAATACAGCAAACGGCTGGCGAAGTTGACCAGGGAGCTGACCAGCATAGATGGCACTCCGCTGAATTTCGCCGTCTATGAGTCTGACGAAATCAACGCCTTCGCCATGCCCGACGGCACCGTGCGGGTGTATTCCGGTCTGATGGATGTGATGGATGACGCCGAACTGGTGGCGGTTATCGGGCATGAAATTGGTCATGTCAAATTCGACCACTCCCTTAACCAGTTCAAGACCGCGTACCTGACCGAAGCCGCCAAGCAGGCCGCCGTGGCGGCCGGCGGCACCGTGGGCTCGCTGGCTTCGTCCCAGTATGGCGACATTGGCGCCAAGTTCGTGAGCGCCCAATTCTCCCAGCAGGATGAGCTGGAGTCCGATGCCTATGGGGTGGAGGTGCTGTGCCAGCTGGGCATGGATCCCTATGCCGCGGCCCGCGCCCAGCAAAAACTGCAGAAGCACGCCGGTAACGGCGGCGGACTGTTCTCCAGCCATCCAGCTACCGACACCCGCATCAAAAAGGCGGAAGCCGCGGCGGCCAACGCGTCCTGCAGCGGCTGAGACGAGCTTGCCTGTTGTTGACCATGCCGGCCTTGGGCCGGCATTTTTATGTTCTGCGGGCCGTTGAAGCAGGCTGGCGTTAGCCAATCTCGGTAGGCGATAACGGTGTTTGCTGTCGGAATACTGCAGCAGCTGAGAATATAGCCCTCGGCGATATCGCCCTCGGAAATTCCCCCGTTTTGCTCCATGATCACATCGCCGGCGACTTTGCGTACCTTGCAGGTGCCGCAAATGCCCATGCCACAGGCCTTGGGAATATAGAGCCCCAGCTTGGCGGCGGCGGTATGCACGGTTTCACCCGGAGCAATACTGACGCTCTTACCTGACTCGCTGAATTCGACCTGAACCATGTCTGCACTGGCCAGGCTGTCGCTTTCCTCCTGGGCCAGCTCAATTTGTTCCACCACGTCGGTCTTCACCTCATCGGGGGTCGCGCCAAAGCTCTCTTCATGATAATGCGCCATGGGATAGCCCAGGCGTTCCAGCAGGGATCTGACTGCCCTCATATAGGGCCTGGGGCCGCAGCAAAAGACCTCTCGTTCCATAACGTCGGGGGCGATCAGCCTGAGCATGTCTTTGCCCAGGTAACCGGTAAAGCCGCTCCAGGGTGACAAACTGACCCGGTTTGAAGAAAAACATCACCGGTTGCTCGGCCATAAAACAAAAGGTTTTCACATCCCAGGTTTCCTGAATGACCTTGACGCAGCGCACGGCATGGCGGCCATTGACCCAGGTTTGTGTGTTAACGGCGTGTACGGCTGGGGTCATGGTGGCGACTCTCCTGAAAGATGAATAATGTCGAAAGCGAAAAAGGCCCGGTCACGGCCGGAGTGTGAGTTCATATTTCACCGCCGGCCTTGCCGGACTCGTAACGCAGGCGAATGCGGGCGCCCACGGCGCGCAGGGGGTCGGGCGGAACCCAGCTGGGCCGGTTGCTTTGCCGAATAAAATCGAGTTCGCTGCTGTGGTGGCCGGCAATCCATTCGGCCAGGTAATACCCCAGGTAGGTGCCCTTGGCGACGCCGACCCCGTTCATGCCACTGAGTGCATACAGGTTGTCCGTCGATTGCTGGAACACCGACTGATGATTAAGGGTCATGCACAGCATGCCGCCCCAGGTGTATTCAAAATCGAGTCCGTCCAGCATGGGAAAGCGGGCGGAAAAAGAGGCTTTGTGCTGTTGCCAGGCGCGTTCCAGCTCCGCCTGGCCGGTGCGCAACGAGGTATTAAAATTGAAGCTGTTGCGAATGAAAATGCGCCGGTCCGGAGTCAGGCGTACCGTGGTGCCGGCCGGGTGGGCCGAGGTCAGCCCCCAGGGAGCAATGTCGGGAAAGTGATGTGCGGCCTGGTTCTCACTCATGGGGCGGGTCAGGCTGGCATAGGTGAACACCGGGGCCAGGCGGTGCTGGAACAGGCCAAACTCTTCACCGAATGAATTGGTACTGAGCACCAGGGTTTTGGCCTCGATCTCGCCACCCAGGAAGCGGGCCCGATGCGGGCTGCCAAACTCCATGCCGGTGACCGGGCTGTTTTCAAACAGGGTGACATTGGCGGGCAGTGCCTGGGCTACCCCTTGCGCCAGGGCCGCCGGGTTCATCAGTATGTTATTCGGCGTATACACCGCCTTGCGGTAATACTCCGTGCCCAGCCGCTGCCGCAGGGCATGGCCTTCCAGCACTTCGTAGGGCGTGTTCAGTGCATTCAGCGTATGGGTGAAGCCATCGATATGGCGAAGGTTGTCGGCTTCGTGGGCGGCAAGGTATTTGCCCGCCTGTTGCCATGCACAGTCGATATGGTGTTGCCGGCGCAGCCGATCCAGTCGGTCAATGGCAAAGCGGTTGAGCTGGTGAATCTTTTTGTCTTGCTCGGGATCGGCATTGGCATCCAGGTTATGGGGCAGATCGATGATAAAACCGGCATTTCTGCCTGAGGTTCCCTGACCAACACGCAAGGCATCGACCAGGGCAATACGGGTGTCGGGCCAACGTTCGGCCAGCCGGCCGGCAACCGAGAGCCCGCTGAAGCCGGCCCCGACAATCAGAACGTCAAAGCGGTGCCTGCCCTTGAGGCGACGAGCCGAACTGCGTCCGGTGAGCGGCGAGGTTTCATACCAACCCAGTTCACCGTCAATGGCAGGAAGGCGAAGTATCTTTTTCATGGTCTGGCTCCCAATATGTTATGGAGCTGATACTAAATTTTGATAAAAACTTTACAATCGACAAATAAGCACCGATAGATTCCTGTCAGGAATCTAAAGCCGAAGTGCGTTATAAAATAAGAAACGAACAGAGAAGCCAGCAGGCCTGCTCCTTGTGTGAGCAGGCCGAAATGTGATTGTGTCGTGAAGGGAATGCATTCCCAGTATATGGAAGTACCATCATGAAGCCCTTGTTTAAACAATTGCCGCCACTGCAAACCCTGACCTTTTTTGAAGCCGCCGCCAGGCACGCCAGTTTTACTCGTGCCGCCGACGAGTTGTGCGTGACTCAGAGTGCGGTCAGCAAGCAGATAAAGTTACTGGAGGAATATCTGGGGGCCGAGCTGTTTTATCGAGAGCGCCGGCAGGTAATGCTGACGGATGATGGCCTTGAGCTGTTTGCCGAGGTTAAAACAATGCTGGGGCAATTGGCCGACAGTTGCAACCGCATACGATCCCATGTTTACAGCAAAAACGTTACTATTGTTTCAACGGTGGCGGTGGCACATTACTGGCTGTTTCCTCGCATTGCCCGTTTTAATATGGAATTTCCGGATATTAATATCAATATCTACGCCACCGATGAAATCACCGAAGATCTTTGCAGAAAGTCGGATATGGGCATTCTCTACGGTTACGAGCAGTGGCAGTCAAACCTGACCGGGCATTACCTTTTTCGGGAACGTATTTATCCCGTTTGTGCCCATGATCTGCCACTGACCGACATCAACAGGCCCGAAGACCTGCTGAATAACCGCATTGTGCATCTGGATCCGTTGAAGTGGCGCTGGGTTAATTGGGGCGACTGGTTTCGTCATTTTGGTATTCACTATCAGGTGCCCGGTCATGCCCTTGTTTTCAATCAGGTTCCCTTGGCCATGAATGCGGCGCTGCAGGGAATGGGGATCACCCTGGGGTGGGAATTTATGCTCAGGGAGATGCTGGAAAACCGATTTATCCGTATTGTCGGCGATGATTATGTGGAAACCGGCAGGGCCGATTACCTGGTTTACAGCTCGGCAAAACCCCTGTCGACCTCGGCTTGTGTTTTTCGTGACTGGTTGTTGCAAGACGCCGAAGCCGATACCGCCCGGCTGGATGCCATGGTTAATCATGGCAGCGAATAGGCCACAACAAGCCCACAGTGAATACTGTGGGCAATATTGATTATGCACTCAGACTCAGGGCTACCGCCTGTGCTTCAATCAGGTAGCCGGGGTCGGCCAGCGCCGACTGCACGCAGGCCCGAGTGGGTTGGTTGCTATTGCCGAGCCAGGCTTCATAGACTTCGTTCATCTCATCGAAATGCTGCATGTCGCTCAGCCAGATATTCACGCTGATTAACCGGGACTTGTCAGAGCCGGATTCGGCCAGCCATTTCTCAATCTTTGCCAGTACCTCGGTGGTCTGCTGCTGAATATTGCCCTGCAGGTGATCGGCCACCTGGCCGGATAGAAAAACGAAGCCATTAACGGCGATGGCCTGGCTCATTCGTGGGCTGGTTTCTTTTCGCTGAATTGTCGTCATGAGTGCTCCAATAGCATTGGTTTGCTGATGTATCGGTTAAGGAGGGCGGGAATCATCCCGCCCGGCTCAGGCCGCGTTATTCTCGGCGTTGGCGGTTTGTTGTTTGCTCAACGCGGATTTAAGGGTGCCGGCACACATCAGGATCATGATCACCGAGAAGGGCAGGGCACCGATAACCATGGCCTTTTGAATGGCCTCCAGGCCACCGGCAAACATCAGGGAGCCCACCACCAGGGTGAGTATGGTTCCCCAGACCACGCGATGGCTGGCACCGGGTTGATCGTTCCCCCCCGCCATAATGGTATTCAGTACCAGCACGCCGGAGTCTGCCGAGGTAACCAGGTAGGTCAGGATCAACAGGATCACCATCAGCGACATGCCCAGGGCGGCATTGGCCGGCAGCATTTGCTGCAGGGTGACGAACATCTGGGATTCGATAACGGAGCCCACTATGCTGCCATTGGCACCGCCGTTCAGCTCCAGATCTAGGGCGGTGCCTCCCAGCAGGGCAAACCACAGGCAGCACATCAGGGTGGGGATTATCATGGCGCCGATAATAAATTCCCTGATGGTGCGCCCGCGGGAAATACGCGCCAGAAACAGGCCGACAAAAGGTGCAAAGGCTATCCACCATGCCCAGTAATAGATGGTCCAGCCGCCTTGCCACTGACCCAGTTCCGATACCTGATCCCACACGGTAAAGCTCATGGCCGGCAATGCGATCAGGTAATCGGCCAGGCTGCTGACATAGGTGGAAAAGGCAAAGGCGGTGGAGCCGAACAGGGCGAACACCGTCAGCAGCACAAAGGACAGTGCCAGATTAACGTTGCTGAGCCATTTAACGCCCTTGCCGACACCGGTCATGGCCGACAGGGTAGACAGGCCCATGACCAGCAGCAGGGCGAAGACCATGGCCGAGCCGGTTGGCTTGCCTTCTCCGTTCAGCAACCAGGCCGCTCCGGTGACGCTTTCAAAGCCGGAGATCAATTGCAGAACGCCGGTGCCCACCGTGGTGGAAATGCCCAGCACGGTCGCCACCACGGCAATAATATCGATGGCATGGCCCAGGGAGCCATTCAGGCGATCACCAAACAAGGGGATCAGGGCGGAGCGAACGGTCAGTGGCAGTTGCTGCCGATAGGCGAAATAGGCCATGGCCAGGCCGATAGACACATAAATGCCCCAGGCATGCATCCCCCAGTGTAAAAACGAGTATCGAATGGATGATGGTACCGTATCGGCAGTTTTGGCACTGACCATCCCCTTGATGACATCCGGGTTGCCGGCGAAGTGATACATGGGCTCGCCAATGGAATAGAACATCAGCCCTATGCCCATGCCGGCACCGAACATCATGGCAAACCAGGAAAAGTTGGAAAACTCGGGGCGTTCATGTTCCTGTCCCAGCCGTAGTTTTCCGAACGGGCTGAGTGCCATGGCCAGGCAAAATATCAAAAACAGGCTGACCGAAATAATATAATAGGAGTTGAACATGGCGAGTAATGCCGTATTGATTGATCCCAAGGTCGATGCCGCCTTGCTGGGCATGACAATGGCAAACAATACCAGCATTACAATAATCACTTTACTGATGATGGTAATGGTCGGATTCAGGCCTTTATAAAACCCTTGGCGAGAGGTGGGAATATTTACCTCCGGCCCTATGCTGCGGTTTGTTGTGGTTTCCTTAAGCATGATATCTCCTTGTTCGTTTTAATCTGATGATTAAAACAAATCTTCCTTGGGTGAATCGTGGTAAATCTATAGGCGTCCTGCTGGTAAATCATGATGAAATGGGCGAGTGAAGAATGGGCCGTGGCTGATATCAGCCACGGCCCATTCATTCAGATAAGCCAGTCTTCTTCCCAGGGGTAGTTGGAAAGCGGCACACAGCCATTTTTGGTGATCAAGACCTGCTGCTCCAGTTTGATGCCTTCCTGGCCGCCTTCCACGGCAATGCAACTTTCTACGCAGATGGTCATGTTTTCTTCGAGAATACCGTCATAACCCGACTTTTCCCAATCGTCCCCCGGATGGGCAATGGCCGGGTATTCGTCTGCCATGCCGATGCCGTGGGCGATGCAGCAGTAACGGTTCTTGTAGAACTCGTCGGGAATGGGCCAGCTTTTGTCGACAAATTCCGTGATGCTCATGCCGGCTTTCAGAATATCCATGTTGTGGTGTATCTGCTGGTAGGCGGCACTGTAGAGGCGACGCTGTTCGTCTGTGGGGCGAACATGCCCCACCGTCCAGGCACGGGAGATGTCGGCACAATAGCCATAAGGGCCAATCATGTCGGTATCGAAGGCGATGATTTCCCCCTCGTTCATCACCCGGTTGCTGCATTCCTGCATCCAGGGGTTGGTGCGCGGCCCCGACGCCAGCAGCCGGGTTTCGATCCACTCACCGCCATGACGAATGTTCTCGAAGTGCAGGTGGGCCCACAGCTCCTGCTCGGTCATGCCCGGTCGCAGCTCCTCGAACATGCGTTGCATGCCATGCTCGCACACGGTGATGGTCCACTTCATCAGCTCAAGCTCTTCTGACGATTTAACGGAGCGGGCCTGCTCCAGCAGCGGCTGGCCCTGCTGAAGCTGAACGCCCAGGGCGGTGAGGCAGGGCACGCCTTCTGGCTCCATCTTGTCGACCGCCAGGCGCATGTTGCCGCCACCATGTTGGCGAAGCAGGTCGGCTATCTCGGCGGCCCACACTTTTGCCTTTTCCGCGACTCGAGGACCGGCGCCGAAATAGGCCCAGTTCACGGCCAGGCGGACTTCATCCACGGTTTCCAGGTGTTCGCACAGGTGTTCGCAATTGTGGAACTCCCAGATGATCACCGGGCCATCGGCAAACACCATGGCATAGCGGGAAGCATTGTGGGCGGTCCAGACCTGCATGTTGGATGCATCGGTGGCATAGCGAATATTGACCGGGTCATAGAGCAGCACGGCGGCGCAGTCATGTTTGAGCAACTGCTCCCTGACCCGTTGCAGGCGATAGGTCCGGGCCGCTTTGTGCACCTTTTCCGTCACCGGGTTACGCAGTGGTTGCTCCCTGGCGATGTCATTAAGATAGGTATGCTTGGTTTCGAACATGGTTTACCTGCCTGAAAGAATGCGATTGAGTCGATGAACAACGGGTTTGTCAGATACCCGATTGCCACTGCTTGATGTACCAGCCGATAAAGTTCATCACCAGGCCTTCGGTTTCTTCCGAATACTGTCCTGGCTGATAGGCGTCGGAACGAATGCCGGCGTGGTTGATTTCTGCCAGCCATCTGTCCTGATCATTGGTCTGAACCCAGACATGGGTCAGGTTATCCAGGTCATAGTCGACCCCTTCCTGAGCGTCTTCATGCACCAGCCAGCGGGTGCGCACCAGGGTTTCGCTTTCTGAAATGGGAATGGCCATGGTGGTGACCACATGGTCACACATAAAGTGATGCCAGGAGTTGAAATGGGTCCACATGGACAGGTCGCTGTTGTCCGGCTCAGTGAATCCGGGCAGCAGCTTTTTACAGGCCAGCTCGCCGTTCATGGTCTGCGACAGGGCGCCGTTTTCCAGAATCATCATCATGGCCCGGTACCAGCGATCCGCGGTCAGATCCAGCGGCTCGTGGGTCATGCCCATGCTGTCCCACAAGGGGCGTTTGACTGCATAGGCCTCATCGATTTTTTTGGCAATGGCGGCGGCTTCCCGAGGGTCGTCCGGCCAGCCAAAACCGGCACCAAAAGGCGGCCAGCTTTTTAACAGCTCCGGATGGTTGGCATTGCAGTGGTAGCACTCCCGGTTATTTTCCACCACCAGCTTCCAGTTGGCCTTTTCGATGATGTCGATTTCCTTGGCAACCTTGAGCCTGTCGAGTTGATAGAAGCCGACATAGGGCGCCAGATCTGTCTTCATCTTCTCAATATCGGCATAGGAAGGGTCTTTCGACAGGTTGATAAACAGCAGGCCGGCAATGGACTCTATGGCGACGGGCTTGAGGCCATTGCCTTTGCAGGAAAACGACTCTCCCATGCGCCCGGCATAAATCAGATCGCCGTTCAGGCCATATACCCACTGGTGATAGGGGCACACCAGTTTGGGTACATTGCCTTTTTCGGTAACACAGATTTGCGCGCCTCTATGGCGGCAGGAATTATGAAAGGCACGAATATCTCCCTGTTCATCCCGCACCAGTATGATGGAGTTATTATCAACCTGCACAACCCTGAATTCGCCTTTTTTCTTGAATTCGGATACCACACCAACATAAATCCAGGTTTTCTTGAATATTTGCTCAACATCAAATTTAAATATTTCATTTGAGGTGTAGAACGCAGCGGGCAATCCTTTACCCTGACGATATTGGTGTAACAGCTCAGCGATTTTTTCCATTGCTCATTCCTCAATTGCCCAGCTTGATTAAAAAGGCGTAGGGTTGTTATTAATGCCCTGACCACGGTGCATTCATTTTTTAAATGGTGAATTGTCGGTCAGGTTTTAATTGGCCGTATCAACAAGTCCAATTTAGGCAGCAGTGAATCTGCATCACTGTCTGTTTTGATGCATTTTTTATTAACAAGTTGTTATCATCAAGTGACTTATCAGACTCGACAGATGAGTAAGAGGAATGTATCTCTCATCTGTGTTTGTTAAGCCGGGTCTTCAGCAATGCTTTTCTGATTGCGACCCATTGATTGCCCGTTGCGATGCCGGACATGGGGGGCATATGCCGAATTTTCTGCCGGCATATGGCACCCGGGGGCGAGCGGTATGCAGCTTACAATCCGTAGCGTTCTATTTTTTTCAGCAGGCCCTGGCGCGATAGCCCCAGGGCCTGGGCGGCGTGCGTGCGGTTGTTGTCGTGGCGGGTGAGGGCATCGGTGATCAGGGCAATTTCCAGTGCCCGCACCTGGGCGTCCAGGGTGTCTCCAGCAGGCTGGGGCCGGGCCGGCGCCTGCTCCCGGGCGTCGGGATAGAGCAGGGCGATGTCGTCCAGGGTGATAATCCCCCCTTGTGCGATGGCGGCCACGCTGTCGAGGGTGCTCTTCAGCTCGCGCACATTACCCGGCCAGCGGCGCTGAATAAACCAGTGAAAGGCCGCCGAGTCCGGGTGCAGGGGGGGCTGGCCACAGCCCTGAGCCTGCAGCTCCAGGAAATGGCTCACCAGCAGCGGAATGTCTTCCGGCCGTTCATCCAGGGGGCGGGTTTCAATGGTCACGCCCTTGATGCGGTAAAACAGGTCTTCCCGAAACTCGCCACTGGCTACCCGGTCGGGCAGGCTGGCGTTGGTGGCGGAGATCACTCGCACGTTGATGGTTTCCAGGGTGCGTCCACCCACCGGATAGAAGCTGCCTTCCTGCAAGACTCTCAGCAATTTCACCTGCATGGCCAGAGGCATGTCGCCGATCTCATCCAGAAACAGGGTGCCGCCGTCGGCCAGCTTGAGCAGGCCGTCCTTGTTGCGGTCGGCACCGGTAAAGGCGCCCTTGGTGTGGCCGAACAGCTCGCTTTCCAGCAGCTCGGCGGGAATGGCGCCGCAGTGCACCGATATAAAGGGGCCATCGGCTCGAGTGCTGAGATCGTGAATGGCGCGGGAGATCACTTCCTTGCCGGTGCCCGAGGGCCCGGTGACCAGCACCCGCACGTCGGTGGGCGCAATGCGCCCGACCAGGGCGCGAATGGTGTTCATCGCCGGGGAGGCGCCAATCAGGGTGCTGATGGGATGTTGCCGGCCCATGCGGGTTTTCAGGCTGTTGAGTTCGCGCACCAGTTGGTGCTTGGTAATGGCACGGCGAATCACCACCGCCAGCAGATCCGGATCCATGGGTTTGGCCAGCAGATCCCAGGCGCCCTGGCGCAGGGCCTCAAGCGCCAGCTCGCGCTCGCCGTGGCCGGTGAGAATGATTACCGGCCTGTCGGTGAATTCGGGCAGGGCGGCCAGGGTGTGGTGCGGATCAAACAGGGGCGGCAGGGACAGATCCAGCAGGATCAAATCCGCATCCACCCGTCCCAGCAGGGCACGCAGCTCGTCAAGATCGGCGCCGGTATGGACTTCGTAGCCTTCCGAACGCAGCCACTGGGCACTCAGGGTGCGAAAGGCGGGTTCATCGTCGATCACCACAATGCGGGCCATGGTCATGATGCGGGCTCCTCGGGAAAGGAAAATTCAAAGGTCACCGGCCAGCCGGCGTCGTTGCGGTGGCGAATATGGCCGCCGTGGGCTTCCATGATGCGTTGTACGATGGCCAGGCCCAGGCCGCTGCCGCCCTGGCGACGGGTTACAAAGGGGCGGAACAGCCGGCCCTGCATGTCGGCCTCGATGGCCGGGCCATTGTTGTGCAGCCACAACACCCCGGGGGCGTCTCCGGCTTCCAGCCGAATATGACCCTGTGGCTGGTTGCGTACAAAGGCCAGGGCGTTGTCGATCAGGTTGGTCAGCACCTGCTGCAGGCGGTAGGCATCGGCCCACAGGGTGTAGTTTGCCGGCAGCACATAATCAAACTGCACTCGTTGCCAGTCGAACTGGGGTTGCAGGCTTTTCAGCAGGGGCTCCAGGGGCACGGCGCGGGCCTGGATCTGCAATTGGCCGGAATAGGTCAGCAGATCCGCAATCAGCCGGTCGGCGCGCTTGAGCTGATCCTGAATCATGTTCTTGCGCTCGGCGTCCAGGCCGGCGGTGGCCATGGAGATGGTATTGAGCGGGTTGCGCAGCTCGTGGGCCATGGCCGCCGACAGCCCGCCCAGCTCCACCAGGTGCTGTTCCGAGACCCGTTTGCGCTCGGCTTCGGCCAATTGCAGCGAGCGTTCCAGCAGGCCACAGCGGGTAGCCAGCAGGGAGCCGAACACCTCGGCGGTGAGCCGCATGCCGGGGGTAACGTCATCAAAGCCCTTGAGCCGGAACTGCCAGCCCTGGGCATGATGCAGGCACCACAGCTCCAGCCCGGGGCCGGGTTCGTAAAACGGTGTTTGGGTCAGCAGGCGTATGGTGACCGCCTGACCCATCTGCCGGGCCAGCAGGCGCTCGGCGGTCTGGGCCAGGGCATTCCAACCGCTGGCGTCGCGCAGCTGTGCCAGCCAGGTTTCCAGCAGTTGCTCATCAAGCCGGCTGCCCGGGTAGACCAAGCGCTCTACCAGGGCGCTTACCGGCCGGTATAACGCCAGAGCCAGCATCAGCAACAGCAGTGAATACAGCCACAACTGCCACTGGGGCACGGCGGCCAGCGCCTGCATGCCCAGCCGTCCGGCCATGGCACTGAACAGTGCCATCAGCCCCAGCAACAGGCCGGTCATCAGAATCCACAGCAGCGCCCGGTTGGCCCAGGCGTTGATTTCCAGCATTTGATAACGCACCACGCCGTAGACCAGCAGCAGCACATAGCTCGGCAGCAGCAACATGGGCCAGGGGTACCAGTGCAGCCCCAGGGAGGGAAAGATAAAGCTGGTGGCCAGCAGCAGGCCCCAGGCACCGGCGGCGAACATGGCGGCAATGGAGCGGCGCCGGTTGCCTTTGTGGTGCACAAAGCCCCACAACAGCAGGGCATGAGCCAGCACGCCGATGAAAATGGTGTAGCCGATGTTGAACCAGCCACTGCCCTGAAACACGAAATAGTGCTCAAAGGGACCAAAGGCGATGATGCCGCCACCGCCTTGCCACAGGGTGATGATACTGACCAGTACGGCGGCGCCGTACAGCAGGCCGCGATAGCGCGCCAGCCGGCTCAGCCAGGGGCGCAGGCCCGGCCCCTGGTTGACAAAGCCGATGGCGAAGTCGAGAAAAAAGGTGGGCATCAGCGGGTTGGCGAGGATCAGCGCCATGCCCAGGGTGTCCAGGCCGTAAAACACCGCCACATGGCCGGCGCACCACAGTGCCATCATCACCCCAAAGCCAGCCAGCGCCTTCATGCTGCGCCGGCTGCGGGCGCGCCAGAACAACCAGGCCGATACCAGCAGGGCGCAGCCGCTGGTGAGCATCATCATGAGTTCAAAGGCGAGTTCCAGGGGCATGGCAACCGTGGCTTCCGGTGTAAATGAAATTGACAGTTCGAGCGTCTGGAACTGTAAACCCTGTTGTCAGTGAGCACAAGTTTTCGCGTCGTTATTGATCCAGGGCAAGGCGGGGCGTGCTTTTTAACAGGCTGGCACGCTTTGTGCTTTGTATGCATCACCAAACCAGCAAGTGAGCATAACCCAAATGAACATGACCGCCCTGTTGATGGAATTTTCCGCTATTGTGATCGTTCTTCTGATGGCGGGCCTGCCGGCCCTGGTACGCCGCCAACTGGCCCGTTAAGGAGGATCCATGGAACTCGATGCCGCCATACTGTCGCGAATACAGTTTGCCTTTACCGTCAGTTTTCACATTATCTTTCCGGCCATCACCATTGGCCTGGCTACCGCCATTGCTATCTGGGAAGGGCTCTGGCTGAAAACCCGTAATCCGGTGTATTTTCAGCTGGCCAAATTCTGGATCAAGCCTTTTGCCATCACCTTTGGCATGGGGGTGGTGAGCGGCATCGTGCTGTCTTACGAGTTTGGCACTAACTTCTCCCGCTTTTCCGAAATCACCGGTGCCGTGCTCGGGCCGCTGATGGCCTACGAGGTGCTGACCGCCTTCTTCCTAGAAGCGGGTTTTCTCGGGGTCATGCTGTTTGGCTGGCAGCGGGTGGGGGAAAAGCTGCACTTTTTCTCCACCTGTGTGGTGGCGGTCGGCACTTGGATCTCCGCCTTCTGGATCATCGTCGCGAATTCCTGGATGCAGACGCCAGCGGGGTACGAGCTGGTGGACGGCCGCTTTGAGGTGGCCAGCTGGATGGAGGTGATTTTCAATCCGTCCATGCCCTACCGCCTGACCCACATGTTGCTGGCGGCCATGCTTAGCGCCACCTTCCTTATCGGTGGTGTCAGCGCCTGGTATCTGTATAAAAAACGGGATCTGGCCTTTGGCCGCAAGGGGCTGTCCATGGCACTGTGGGCGGCGCTGCTGCTGGCACCGGTGCAGGCCCTGGTGGGGGATTTTCACGGCCTCAACGTAAAAGAGCACCAGCCCATCAAGGTGGCGGCCATGGAGGGGATCTGGCCGGAAACCGAGCGCGGCGCGCCGCTGCTGCTGTTCGCGGTGCCCGACATGGAGGCCGAGACCAATCATTTTGAGATCAAGATCCCCAAGCTGGCGTCGCTGATCCTCACCCACGAGCTGGACGGCGAGCTGCAGGGCCTGAAGTCGGTACCCGCCGACGAGCGCCCCTATGTGCCCCTGATTTTTTATTCCTTCCGCATCATGGTGGGCCTGGGCATGCTGATGATAGGTGCCGCCCTCTGGGGCCTGTGGCTGCGCAGAAAGAACGGCCATTTTGAAAGTCGGCCTTTTCAGTGGCTGATGATGCTGATGATCCCGTCCGGCGTGATCTCCACCCTGGCCGGCTGGTACGTGGCCGAGGTGGGCCGTCAGCCCTGGCTGGTGCATGGCCTGGTGCGCACCATGGAGGTGGTGTCGCCGCTGCCGGCGGAGCGGGTGCTGTTTTCCCTGACCCTGTTTGTGCTGACCTACAGCCTGCTGTTCTGTGTATACCTCTATTTCATGGCCAAGCTGATCCGCAAGGGCCCGCCCGACATGGCTCGCCTGGAGCAACACATGATTGGCATCAAGGCCCCCGGTTTTGCCCTGGCCTGGGTGAAGAAACTGCAACACGACGTGGTGGAGAACTGAGATGGATCTGGCGCTGTTTTATTATTTGCTGCTGGGCTTTGCGGTCCTGATGTATGTGGTGCTGGACGGCTTTGACCTCGGCCTCGGCATTCTTTACCCCTGGTTTCGCAGCGAGGGCGAGCGGGATCACATGATGCGCTCCATCTCCCATGTGTGGGACGGCAACGAAACCTGGCTGGTGTTTGGCGGCGTAGTGCTGTTCGCCGCCTTTCCCGCCGCCTATGCCGGCATACTGGCCACCCTGTACACGCCCATCATCATCATGCTGATCGGGCTTATCTTTCGCGGCGTGGCCTTTGAGTACCGGTTCAAGTCACACCGTTCCAAGCCCTGGTGGGACAAGTCGTTCTGGCTCGGCTCCACCGTGGCCACCTTTTGCCAGGGGGCCATTCTCGGTGCCGTGGTGCAGGGGGTGGACGCCGTGCCGGGAGAGCTCGGCGCCCTTGACTGGCTCAGCCCCTTCAGCCTGTTTACCGGCTTTGCGCTGATGGTGGCCTATTCCCTGCTGGCCTGCTGCTACCTGGTGCTGAAAAGCCGGGACCCCGTGCTGACCCGGGCCGCCCACCTGGGACGCCGGCTGGTGCTTGCCATCATGGTCATTCTGCTGGCGCTGAGCCTGTGGATGGTGCTGGACAACGAACAGGTCAGCGCCCGCTGGTTTGACGGCCTCAATTTTATCTGGCTGTCGCCGCTGCCGCTGCTGAGCATGGTGCTGGGCTTTTTACTGTACCGGGATCTGGACGGCGAGCCCCATGAAACCCGGCCCTTCTGGCTGGCCTGTGGCCTGTTCCTGCTCGGCTTTGGTGGCCTGGTGGTGAGCCTGTTCCCTTACCTGATCCCCCATCAGCTCACGCTGTGGCAGGCCAGCGCCCCCGATACCAGCCTCAAGTTCCTGCTGCCGGGCATTCTGATTTTCCTGCCGCTGATCTGCGCCTATACCCTGTGGGGCTACCGTATCTTTTCCGGCAAGGTGGAAGATTTCGAGGAAGGTTACTGATGGCCGGGAAAAAGGGCTGGCTGTGGTTTGCGGCACTTTACCTGGCCGGAGTGGGAGTGATCACCCTGGTGGGGATGGCCGTCAGGCTGCTGCTGGGCAGCCCCTGAGCCCCGGTCCGTCGCTGAACAAAAACGACCCGTATGGGTCGTTTTTGTTATGGGGCCACGTTAAGATGCCTGCCTCAGTAATAGGCGTTCCGGCCCGCGCCGCCGTTGCGACATACGCTCAGACACGGGATGTTACCATGCACAGTTCTGCCCCCTTTCCCTCGAACGAACCGGCCCGCCTCGCCTGCCTGCACCAGTTGCAGCTGCTCGATACTCCCCCGGATCCGGAATTCGACCAGCTGGTGGAGCTGGCCTGTCTGCTGCTGAATGCGCCCATGGGGCTGGTGTCGCTGACGGACAAGGAGCGGCAGTGGTTTCGCAGCCAGCGCGGACTTGGCGCACAGGAAGTCCCCCGGGACGCCGCCTTTTGCAGTTGGGTGGTGGCCGACGGGGCACCGCTGGTGGTCAGCGATGCCAGCCAGGACGCGCGCTTTGCCGATCACCCCCTGGTTGCCGGGAAGCCTGGCCTGCGCTTTTACGCGGGCATGCCCCTGTACCTGGAATCCGACCTGGTGCTGGGCGTGCTGGCGATACTGGATACCAGGCCCCGCACCCTGAGCGAAGAAGAGCTGCGTCGGCTGGAATTGCTTGCCGGTCAGGCCCGGGCCCTGCTGCGGTTACGCTGGAAACGGCAAATGCTCAATGAACAGGGCAGCCTCAGCGACAACCGGCTGGCCCGTTACGAGGCCATTACTCAGGGGGCGGCGGCCGGCATCGTGCGCATCGACGGCCGTGGCCACATTCAAGAGATCAACGACTACGCCCTGAACCTGCTGGGTTACCAAAGAGACGCCCTGCTGGGGGAAAATGTCAGCCGGCTGATGCCATCCCGCTGGGCCGAGCACCACGACCAGTATCTGCGTCACTATACCGAGGGCGGCGACGCCCGCGTGATCGGCAAGGGACGCAAGGTGGCGGCCCTGCACCGGGACGGCCACTCGGTGCCGGTACACCTGGCGGTGGGCGAGGTACGCCTGGACGAGCACCACGGCGAGGCGGAGTTTATCGGCATTCTGACCGACCTCAGTGAAATGCATCAGGCCGAGCTGCGGGAGCGGCAGGCCGCCCGCCAGCTGGAGCGGCAGCAGCGACTGCTGAGCGTGCTGCATAAGGGACTGACCGACTATCATGCGTTGATGTCCGGCAACCGGCTGTGGGGATTCTTGCAGGAGGCGCTCAGGGAGCTGACCGGCAGTGACTATTCCCTTATCGGCGAGGTGCTGCCCGGCGACACCGGGCCGGCGCTCAAGGTCCACGCCATTACCGACCTGTCCTGGAGCGAGGAGTCCCGCCAGCTGATGCTCAGGCTGCAGGCGGGGGAAATGCTGCTGACCAACCCCGACAGCATGCTGGGTCAGGTGTTTGCCGGCGGCAGGACAGTCCTCAGCAATCGCATGGCGGACGACCCCCGCCGGGGCGGTTTTCCTCCCGGGCATCCGCCCCTGCACAACTTCCTCGGGGTACCGATCTTTGATGATGGCGAGGTGATCGGCATGTATGCCATCGCCAACGGCCGGGAAGACTACGATGAGAAGCTGGTGTCCTGGCTGGAGCCCTTTACTTCCACCTGCGCCCTGCTGATTAACCTTTATCGCCAGCTGCGCGAACGGGAAGCGGTCACCGAGCAGTTGCGTCAGGCCCGGGATCAGGCCGAGCAGGCCAGCCGTGCCAAGACCGAGTTTCTGTCGTCCATGAGTCACGAGCTGCGCACGCCGCTCAATGCCATCATGGGCTTTGCCCAGCTGCTGCAAAACAACCGGCGAGCGCCGCTGGGCGAGCGCCAGTTGCGCCAGGTGGAACAGATCTACAAAAGCGGCAGCCACCTGCTGAAGCTGATCAACGAGGTGCTGGACCTGGCGCGCATCGAGGCCGGCCGCATCGACATGTCGTTCGAGTCCATTGAGGTGGCCGACGTGGTGCGCGAGGCCTGCGACATTCTTTCGCCCATGGCCGAACAGCATGGCATTCGGCTGCTGGCCCAGATGGGCCGCTGCGGCACCGTCACCGCCGATTACACTCGACTCAAGCAGGTGCTGATCAATTTGTTGTCCAACGCCATCAAATACAACCGCCCCGATGGCCAGGTCGATATCCGTTGCCGTCGCGACGGCGAACGCCTGCGCATTTCGGTGCGGGACACGGGCGAGGGCATAGATCCCGACTACCTCGATCAGCTGTTTCAGCCCTTTAACCGCCTGGGTGCCGAGAACGGTGCCATTGAGGGCACCGGCGTGGGCCTGGCGCTGACCAAGAGCATAGTGGAGCAGATGCAGGGCGAAATTGGCGTCGAGAACTTTCCCGGAGACGGCTGCGAGTTCTGGTTCTGCCTGCCGCTGGCGGCCTCCGGGCCGGCGGCGGCCTTGCCCCAGGAGCTGCCGTCCCGGGAGGTGGCCGCGGCCGGCGGCAAGACCGTACTCTATGTGGAAGACAACCCGGCCAACCAGCGGCTGCTGCGTGATCTGTTCGAGGAGCTCGACGACTTTGAACTCGCCTGTGTGCACTCGGCGGAGCTGGCCTTTGAAATGGCCTGTGCCAGCCCGCCGGATCTGATCCTGATGGACGTCAACCTGCCCGGCATGAGCGGGGTGGAGGCGGCGCAGTTACTGGGGCGCCATCCGCGTACGCGCCAGGTGCCCGTGGTGGCGCTGTCGGCCAACGCCATGCCGGCAGAGGTGCGCCAGGCCCGCAAGGCCGGGTTTCGCGACTACCTGACCAAGCCGGTGGACATTCCCCGTTTGCTGGCGCTGCTGGATGAACTGACCGGGGAGGCATCATGACCGCGCCGGCTCATGCCGGTGCCCATATTCTGGTGCTGGATGACAATCCCATTAACGTGGAGTTGTTACTCTGCCTGCTGGAAGACGAGGGCTACCGGCAGGTGCGTGGTGAAACCGACCCGCGCCAACTGGCCCGGCACATGCAGGAACAGCCGATGGATCTGCTGCTGCTGGATATTCGCATGCCCCACCTGGACGGCTATCGCGTGCTCGAGTGGCTGGAGGCCGAATGGGGCGAGCGGGCACCACCGGTGATTGTGCTGAGTGCCCAGACCGATGCCGACACCCGGTTGCGGGCCCTGGGCCTGGGCGCCAGGGATTTTCTTAACAAGCCCTTTGATCAACTGGAGGTGTTGCAGCGTATTCGCAATACCCTGCAGGCGCACTTCCTGTTGCGTGAGCGCAGCGACCGGGCCAGGGGGCTTGAGGACGAGGTGCGTCAGCGTACACGGGAGCTGCAGCAACAGGCCATCAGTGATCCGGTGACCGGCCGGCTGAACCGACGGGGCCTGCTGGAGTGCCTGGGGGAACGCCTCAAGGGGGGCGTGGTGCTCTATTTTATCGCCCTCGACGGCCTGGAAGACATTGCCAGGCTGCACGGTTTACGGGTGGCCGAAACCCTGAGCCTTACCCTGAGCTCGCGGCTGCAGGCCCTGCTGCAAGAGCCGGACTGTGTGTTTGGCCCCTGGAGCAGCAGCGAATGGCTGGTGCTCGACTTTGGCGTGCCGAAGGCGGCCGGTATGGCCCGGCGGGCGGGCGAGCTGCTCGGCCGCCTGACGCAGGGCATGGAAGTGGAGCAGTTGCTGTTGCACCTGGACTGCCGCATCGGCGTCAGTCACAGCGGCCTTGCCCACTCCGGTGAGGAGCATCTGGTGCGTCAGGCGGCCATGGCGCTGCCGCACAAGGCGGGGGAGTGGCGCTGTTTTGAGCCCGAGCTTGAGCAGCGGTTGCTGACCCTCAGTCATTATCGCCAGGCCCTGCGCACCGCCGCCGAGCAGCGGGAGCTGTTTCTGGTGTACCAGCCCAAGGTGGAACTGGTGAATGAGCGGGTGATCGGCGCCGAAGCCCTGTTGCGCTGGACCAGCCCGGAACTGGGGCGCGTGTCGCCGGCGGACTTTATTCCCATTGCCGAGAGCAGCGGCGATATTCTGCGGCTGGGTGACTGGGTGATCGACACCGCCATAGGGCAACTGGAGCGGTGGCTCGAGCAGGAATGCGTGCCGCCGAATTTTCGCGTGGCGGTGAACGTGGCGGCGCTGCAACTGATGCAGCCGGGCTTTGCCGACAGCCTGATCACGCGGCTGGGCCGCAGCCGCCTGCCTGCAGGGGCCATTGAGATTGAGGTGACCGAGTCGGGGCTGATGCAGAACCTGGATCTGGCCCTGGCCCAGTTGCGCCAGCTGGCCGCGGCGGGCATCGGCATTGCCATTGATGATTTCGGCACCGGCTATTCGTCCCTGGCCTATCTCAAGACCATGCCGGTGTCTGTGCTCAAGATTGACCGGGCCTTTGTCGACAGCATGGATACCGACGAACAGGACAGGGGGTTGGCGCAGGCGGTGATCCACATGGCCCGTATTCTGGGTTGCGATACGGTGGCGGAAGGGGTGGAGCGCCCCGAGCAGGTGGCCCTGCTGCGGGCCATGGGTTGCACCCAGATACAAGGCTACTGGTTTTCACCGCCGCTCCGGCCCGAGGTGTTTATTGACTATTGCCAGGAGCAAAACGGGTAAACCCTTGTAGGCCCCACATCAGTGGGGCACTCGAGGGGCAAGAAATCTAGTGCAGGCAGATTAGCCCGGCGAAAGCCGGGCCCGTCTGTTACATCAGCCAGAAACCCGCGGCCAGCAGGGTGACCAGGGCGATGGCGCCGCCGATCAGGGCATAGGGCAGCTGGGTCAGGGCGTGATCCATGGTGTCGCAACCGGCGCCCTGGGCCGAGAGCACGGTGGAGTCACTGAAGAAGCAGGCGTGGCTGCCAAAGGCCGAGGCCGACAGCAGTGCACCCACCACCAGCGGCATGGGCACGTCCATGGCCTGGCCCAGGGGCACTACGATGGGCAGGGAGATCACGAACACGCCCCAGCTTGAGGCGGTGCTGAACACCACCGCGGCCATGACCACAAACACCACGGCGGGCAACAGCGCCGGCGTCAGCAGCGGTGTGACCGTGTCGATGATGTAGCGGGTCATGCCCAGCTGATCGTTGACCTCCTTCAGAATGAAGCCGGCGCACACGGTGGCCAGCGGATACAGCATCACCTTGAAGCCGTCCAGGGTTGCCTCCACCTGCTGCTGAAACGACAGCAGCCGCTGCACCGAATAGAGCACCATGGTTACGCCCAGGGCCACCAGCACGCCCTTCAGCAGATCGATGTCGTAATACACGCTGGCCAGTACCAGCACCGCCATGGGCAGCAGAAAGTTGGTCAGTCCCAACCAGCCGGGCACGCTGCGCTCGGGGGCGGGCGTTTCTTCGTCCTGCCAGCCATCGGGCACAGGCTGACCGCCCTGAGCACGGGCCTCGGCCTTCTTCATGGCGCCCAGATCCGGCAGCTTGCGTGCGGCCACCAGTGCCACCACCAGCAGCGCCGCCCAGCCGTAAAACATCCAGGGAATGCTGGCCACATAGAGAGACATGCCCTGGCCGCTTTCGGTGGCGCCGGCGTCTTCCAGCAATGAGGCGAAAAACACCGCCCAGGTGGATACCGGCACCAGAATGCAGATGGGGGCGGCGGTGGAGTCCACGATATAGGCCAGTTTTTCCCGAGAGATATGAAAGCGGTCGGTAATGCGCTTCATGGATGACGATACCGCCAGGGAATTGAGGTAGTCGTCGATAAACACCACCAGCCCCAGGCCGACCGTGCCCACCATGGCGCCTCTGGGAGACTTGATAAGCCGGGTCATGACGGCGCCAAAGCTGTGCACGCCACCGCCTCGGGCCAGCAGGTTGATAAGACCCCCCATCATGCCGCACACCAGGATCAGCCAGGCGATGGTTTCGTCCATCATCACCGCCAGGGTGACGTCCGCCAGCGGGCTCACCAGGTTGGCCGGGTCAAGCAGCAGCAGGCCAAGCAGGCTGCCCGCCAGCAGCGACTCCACGGTTTTGCGGGTGAGCACCGCCATGGTGATCACCAGCGCCGCCGGCAGCAGGCTAAGGGCACCGTAGTCGCTGCCTGATTCATGGGTAAAACCGAGCCAGGCAAAGGCCAGGGCGGCAATCACGGCCACCGCCAGGCCACGCCAGAGCGGTGGCCATTTGACACTGGGGGTAAGGGCCAGGGAGTTGGGCTGTTCCATCATCATCTTCCTTTTTTGGTCGAGGGGACGCCTGTGGGGGCGCTCTTTTATATCAATCCACCCGAAAAGCAAAGCGCCCCGGCTTGTTATGGTGTTATTGGCCGGGGCGCCGGTGCCGTCATCAGGCGTTTTTCAGCATCCATTCCAGTTCGATATCGGTAATGCGCTTTTCAAATTCGAGCAGTTCGTCCTGCTTGCAGATGCGGTATACCTCAACGAACTCCTCGCCCAGGTAGCGCTTGAGCGGCGTGTCGCCTTCAAGCCGGGCCAGGGCACTGCTCTGGCGGGTGGGCAGGGGCAGGCCTTCCTGCTCCAGGCCGTTACCCACCACCGGCTCCGGCAGCGGCAGCGTGTTGTCGAGGCCATGCAGCAGGCCGGCCAGCATGGTGGCCACCACCAGGTAGGGGTTGGCGTCGGCACCGGGCACCCGGTATTCAATGCGACGCGCCTCGTCGTCGCCGGCAGGAATGCGCAGCGCCACGGTGCGGTTGTTGTGGCCCCAGGACGCCTGCACCGGTACATACATGCCCGGCTGAAAACGGCGAAAGGCGTTCATGTTGGGAGCCAGCAGCGCCATGCTGTCGGGCATCAGATCCAGCATGCCGGCCAGCGCCTGCTGCAGCAGCGGGGAGTCCTCGCCCTGTTCATCGGCAAACAGGTTGTCACCCTGTTCGTCGGTCACGCTGATGTGCACGTGCAGGCCGCTGCCCGGGTGTTCCTCATAGGGCTTGGCCATAAAGGTGGCGTCCATCTCGTACTGCTCGGCCACCAGCTTGATCAGCCGCTTCAGTGCCAGCGCCTGATCGCAGGCGGCCAGCACGTCGCTGCCATGATGCATGTTGATTTCAAACTGACCCGGTGCCGCCTCGGCCACGGCGCCGTCGGCGGGCAGCCCCTGCAGGGCGGCGATATTGTCGATGTCGGCGAGAATCTCCGCAAAGTTGTTGAGGTTGTCCACGGAATAGACCTGGCTGTAGGTGTCCCGCTTCTGGGTCAGCGGCGAGCAGGGGGGCTGCAGCCGACCCTGCTCGTCCCGGTCCCGGTCCACCAGGTAAAACTCCAGCTCCAGGGCGATTACCGGGGTCAGCCCGCGCGCCTTCACCTGCTTCCATACTCGGTTGAGTACGTTTCGGGGCTCCAGACCAAAGGGCTGTTCGTGTTCGTCCACCATGGTCAGCAGCAGCTGGGCCACGGTTTCCGCATCCGAGGCCGAGGGCACCAGGGTGCCGGCGATGGGATAGCAGGGCAGATCCGGCTCGCCGATGTCCTGGCCGATGCCGGTTTCTTCCACCACGTTGCCGCGAAAGTCCATGGCAAACACCGAGGCGGGAAAGAAGCAGCCGGCTTCAAGCTTGTCGAGGGCACTGATCGGCAGCCGTTTGCCACGAAAGATGCCGTTGAGATCGGTCAGTAAAACGTCCACATACTGGGTTTGGGGGTAGCGGGCAAGGTAGGCGGCCGCCTCCTGTTCAAAGGGAGTAAGGGCCGGCTCGTCGGCCGAGGGAAGGGTCGTTACCGTTGTATTCGCTTGCATGATTTCACCACCATGTGACCGTTAAAAATAATTTACGTTGATAACTTATGTGTGTTTATTATGTTTTGCAAGTGTTAAAAATTGTTGAGGTGAAAGCGGGCTGGTGCTAGGGTTTTGACTATATTTTTTACGGTGGCCGCGCGATAACGGCCAAGTGTTCAAAATTTAAAGCGGGTGAGCGAAGATGACAGCGGTTCATATATTTAACAAACCTTGGGTGGGGGTGATCCTGTGCCAGCAGCAGCTGGGGCCCCATGCCGGCCTGACCGTGCAGCAAAAATACTTGGACGCCATTACCGCCGCGGGGGCGGTGCCGGTGCCCCTGGTGCATCAGCTGGGCGAGGACGAGCAGGCCCTGGCGGCCATGCTGGCTCGCCTCGACGGCATTCTGCTTACCGGCAGCTACAGCAATATGGAGCCGCATCATTACGGTGAGCCCGGTGAGGAAGAGCACACCGATGTGGGTCGGGACCGGCTCAGCCTGCGGCTGATCGCCGCCGCCCGGACCATGAAGCTGCCGCTGTTTGGCATTTGTCGCGGTTTTCAGGAAATGGTGGTGGCCAGCGGTGGCAGCCTGCACCGGCGCCTGCACGAGACCGGCCTGTTTGCCGAGCACCGGGAAAACAAGGAACAACCCCTGGAGGTGCAATACGCCCCGGCCCACGACATTCAGCCCATGGCGGGCGGCCTGCTGGCGCAGCTGGCGGGCAGCGATGTGCAGAAGGTCAACTCACTGCATATGCAGGGGGCAAAGACCACCGGCACCGGTGTGCGGGTGGAAGCCACCGCTCCCGATGGCCTGGTGGAAGCCATCAGCCTGCCGGATCATCCCTTTGCCCTGGGCGTGCAGTGGCACCCGGAATGGCACAGCCGCGACGACGCCCTGTCCCGGGCGCTGTTCGATGGTTTTGTGGCCGCCTGCCAGCACTACGCTCAAGTGCGGGAGGCGGTATGAGCGCCGCTCAGGAACTGGCACCGGGCAGCCGGCTGGCGGACATTCGCCGGCGGCTGGGGCTCAGCCAGCGCCGCGTGGCCGAGCTGTCGGGACTGACCCACGGTGCCATTTGCACCATAGAGCAGGACAAGGTCAGCCCGGCGGTCAGCAGCCTGCAAAAACTGCTCAAGGTGTATGACATGTCGCTGTCGGAGTTTTTTGCCGAGCCGCAGGCACTCACCCGCAACAAGGTGGTCATTAACGAAGAGGAGCTGGTGGAGATCGGCAGCCAGGGGGTGTCGTTCAAGCTGGTGCACAACGGCAACCGTCAGCGGGCGCTGGGATTTCTTATCGAATGCTATGCCCCGGGCACCAGTACCGGCGGCCACCTCAAGCATCAGGGCGAAGAGGTGGGCACCGTGCTGGAAGGGCAAATCGAGCTGACGGTGGACGGCGAGCATTACCGGCTGCAGGCCGGGCAAAGCTATGTTATCGACACCGGGCTGCCCCATACCTTTACCAATACATCGGACCGGGAGTGCCGCATTATCAGCGCCCATACCCCGGCCAACCTGTAATCAAGGCGGAGACACATCATGGAGTTCAGAAACAAGGCTTACTGGCAGGCCGCAGCGAACAAACTGCAACCCGAGAGCCGGCTGTTTATTGAAGGAGAATACCGCGAGGCCATGGCCGGAGAGCGCTTTGCGGTAATCAACCCCGCCACAGATACCCCCCTTGCCGAGGTAAGCCGGGCCAGGGAGGCCGACGTCAACATGGCGGTGGTGGCCGCCCGGGCCAGTTTTGAGGCCGGCGCGTGGTCGCAGACCGCCCCCGCCGAGCGCAAGGCGGTGCTGCTGAGACTGGCGGAGTTGATGGAGCGGCACGCCGAAGAGCTGGCGCTGCTGGAAACCCTGGACACCGGCAAGCCCATTCGTCACAGCCTGCGGGACGACATTCCCGGCGCCGTGCGCTGCATGCGCTGGTATGCCGAGGCGGTGGACAAGATTTACGGTGAAATAGCCCCCACCGGCCCCGATGCCCTGGCCCTGGTCAGCCGTGAGCCCATTGGTGTGGTGGCCGCGATCGTGCCCTGGAACTTTCCACTGTTGCTGACCTGCTGGAAGCTGGGACCGGCGCTGGCCGCCGGCAATTCGGTGATCTTGAAGCCGTCGGAAAAGTCGCCGCTGTCGGCTCTGCGTCTGGCCGCACTGGCCAAGGAAGCCGGCCTGCCCGATGGCGTACTCAACGTGCTGCCCGGTTTCGGCCACGAGGCGGGCAAGGCCCTGGCCCTGCATGAGGATGTGGACTGCCTGACCTTTACCGGCTCCACCGGGGTGGGACGGCTGCTGATGGAATACGCCGGCCGTTCCAACATGAAACGGGTGTGGCTGGAAGCGGGCGGCAAGAGCGCCAATATCGTCTTTGCCGACTGCCCGGATCTGGCGAAAGCCGCCCGGGCCTCGGCCGCCGGCATTTTCTACAACCAGGGCCAGGTGTGTATCGCCGGCACCCGGCTGCTGGTAGAAAGCAGCATCAGGGACGCCTTTATGGCCGAGCTGAAAAAGGCCGCCGAGGCCTTCAAACCCAAGGATCCGCTGGATCCGTCTTCCACCATGGGCACCTTGATTGACAGCGATCACCACGGCAGCGTGTGCCGCTACATTGCCGAGGGCCTGGAAGAAGGCGCCGTGCTTGGCCTGGACGGCCGGGATCAGGCCGGCAACTTCATGGGACCGACCGTGCTGGAGCAGGTCAATCCGCACATGGCGGTGGCCCGGGAAGAGATCTTCGGACCGGTGCTGGCGGTGACCACCTTTGAACGGGAAGAGGATGCCGTGCAACTGGCCAACGACAGTCAGTACGGCCTGGGCGCCGGCCTGTGGACCTCGGATCTGCGCCGGGCCCACCGGCTGGCGCGCCGTCTCAAGGCCGGCTCGGTGTTTATCAACAATTACAACGACGGCGATATGACGGTGCCCTTTGGCGGCGTCAAGCAAAGCGGCAACGGCCGCGACAAGTCATTGCACGCCTTTGACAAGTTTACCGAACTCAAGACCACCTGGTTGGCACTGGATTAAGGGAGCATTTACATCATGGAACACGTCAACAGCTACTACGCGGCCACCGCCAACGAACACGCGCCCTGGCCGCAACTGACCGAAAACATACAGTGCGATGTGTGTGTGGTAGGGGGCGGTTACACCGGCCTGTCCACCGCCCTGTTTCTGACCGAGGCGGGCTTTGATGTGGTGCTGCTGGAGGCCGGCCGCATCGGTTTTGGCGCCAGCGGCCGCAACGGTGGCCAGCTGGTCAACTCCTACAGCCGTGATATCGACGTGATCGAATCCCGCTATGGCGCCGATACCGCCCGCATGCTGGGCAGCATGATGTTTGAAGGCGGCGACATTATTCGCGAACGCATTCAGCAGTACGACATTCGGTGCGACTTCAAGCCCGGCGGCATTTTCGCCGCACTGAACAGCCGGCAGTTGCATGAGCTGGAAAGTCAGAAGGGCAACTGGGAGCGCTACGGCCACGACGGCCTCGAGCTGCTGGATGCCGAGGCGGTGGCCCGGGAGATCGACTCAACGCGCTATGTGGGCGCCCTGCTGGATCACCGCGGTGGCCACATTCACCCCCTCAACCTGGCGCTGGGCGAGGCAGAAGCCATTCGCAAGCTGGGGGGGCGCATCTTTGAACAGTCGGCGGTCACCAGCCTGACATACGGCGATCCGGCCGTGGCAAAAACCGACAAGGGCAGCGTCAGCGCCAACTTCATGGTATTGGCGGGCAATGCCTACCTCGGCAACCTGGAGCCCAAGCTGTCGGCCAAAGCCATGCCCTGCGGCACTCAAATCGTCACCACCGAGCCGCTGAGCGAAGAGCAGGTCAGGCGCCTGATCCCCAACGGCTACTGTGTGGAAGACTGCAACTATCTGCTGGATTACTATCGGCTCACCGGCGACAACCGGCTGCTCTATGGTGGCGGCGTGGTCTATGGCGCCCGGGATCCGGACGACATCGACCGCCTGGTGTTACCCAAACTGCTGAAAACCTTTCCGCAGCTGGAAGGAATCAAGGTGGAATACCGCTGGACCGGCAACTTCCTGCTGACCCTGTCGCGCCTGCCCCAGTTTGGCCGGCTTGAGCCCAACGTGTATTACATGCAGGGCTACAGCGGCCACGGTGTGACCTGTACCCACCTGGCGGGACGCCTGCTGTCGGAAGTGCTGAAAGGTCAGGCCGAGCGTTTTGACGCCTTTGCGCGCCTGCCGCACCTGCCGTTCTTCGGTGGCCGCCGCTTTCAGGTGCCCTTCAGTGCCATGGGCGCCGCCTACTACAGCCTGCGGGATAAACTGGGGGTGTGACCCCTATCGGGGGAGCCGGAAGCTGGAAGAGAATACGTAGGTTGGCGATGAGCGAAGCGAATCCCAACATATGAGCCGACGGCTGAAATGTTGGGACTCGTGCCTCGTCCCAACCTACCACTTCTGTGCTCCACGTTTCCTCAGTTGGCCAGCAAGGTATCGGTGCGGGCCGCCATAATAAAATCATTGCGGTGCAGGCCATTGATGGCGTGGGTCCACCAGGTCACGGTGACCTTGCCCCATTCCAGCAAAATGGCCGGGTGGTGAAACTCGCTTTCGGCAAGTTCCGCCACTTTGTCGGCAAAGGCCCAAGCCTGCTTGAAGTTCTTGAATGTAAACTCTCGTTCCAGCTGCAGCACGCCGTCCCGGGCCAGAGGGGTCCAGTCGGGAATCTGCGTCATCAGTTCGGCCAGCTCGGCATCACTGACTCTGGGCGCATCGGCCCGGCAGGCCTCGCATTGTTGTTGGGCCAGTTGGGTCATGGGTTCTCCTTAAACGGCGGTTTTCTTGGGTGGAAAGGTGGGAGCAAACAGCCCCAGGGCCTGAGCCTTGCGCACCTCGGCCATGATGTCCATGTCGGCGATGGCAAAGAGATCGTCCAGGCTGTCCAGTACATAGTAGATGGGCTGCATGATATCGATACGATAGGGCGTGCGCAGCACGTCCAGCATGTTAAAGGGGCGAAACTCGGGTTCGCTCGACGCAAAGGCATATTGGGTTTCACCCGGCGATGACAGTATGCCGCCGCCATAGATGCGCCGCCCTTCCGGCGTGTTAAGCAGGCCGAATTCCACGGTGAACCAGTACAGCCTGGCCAGAAAGCCACGTTCCTTTGGGCTGGCCTCAAGGCCCAGCCGGCCATAGGTATGAGTAAAGCGGGCAAAGGCCGGGTGGGTGAGCATGGCGCAGTGACCAAACAGCTCGTGAAAGATATCCGGCTCCTGCAGGTAGTCGAGATCTTCCCGCCGGCGAATAAAGGTGGCCACCGGAAACTGCCGGTCGGCCAGCAGCGCAAAGAAACGATCAAAGGAGATCAGCGCCGGCACTCGGGCCACGCGCCAGCCGGTGGCCGGCACCAGCACCTGGTTGATCTCCTCCAGTTGGGGAATGCGATGCCGAGGCAGGGTTAACCGTTCCAAGCCTGTAAGGTATTCGTTACAGGCGCGGTGCTGCACGCAGCCGAGCTGGCGTGCAATCAGGGTGTGCCAGACGGCGTTTTCTTCCTCCGTGTAGTGAATGGTGCCATCGGGCCCGGGCTTGCGGGCCACGTAGGTGGAGGCGTTCATCAATATGCCCTTCGTCAGCGTCATTTCGTTGCTTTTTAATCTAGAGACTCGGGCGGACGCTGAGAAGGGCGGCTCGGAAGTTGGGCTTTACGATGGTGTCAGCTTTGGTTTACGGTGGGCGTTGGCACGCCAAACACCTGCGACAGATAGGCCAGGTAGCCGGCGTCTGCACACATGGCCTTGCCCGGGCTGTCGGAGAGCTTGGCCACCGCCTGGCCGTTGCAGCGGGTCATCTTGATCACCATGCTCAGCGGGGCGGTCTCCACCACGTCGTTGGTGAGATGGGTGCCAATGCCAAAGGCCGGGCGGCACTGGCCGGCAAAACGCAGGTACAGGTGCAGCGCCTTGTCCACGGTAAGGGAGTCGCTGTATACCAGCCGCTTGCCGAGGGGATCGATCTTCAGCCGGCGGTAATGGGCCAGGGCCTTTTCGGTCCAGACCACGGGGTCGCCGGAGTCGTGGCGCAGGCCGTCGAACAGTTTGGCGTAGTAGAGATCGAAGTCGCGCAAAAAGGCGTCCATGCCCACCACGTCGGTCAGGGCAATGCCGAGCCGGCCCCGATATTCGCTCACCCAGGCATCCAGGGCGGCTTTCTGGCTGTCGATAAGCCGGGGTCCCAGGGCCTGAAAGGCCTGCAGAAACTCGTGGGCCATGGTACCCATGGGCGGCCGGCCGATGAGGCGCGACAGCGCCAGGTTGCTGGTGCCGGAAAACTGCTCGGGCAACCCCTCGGCAAAGGCTTGCACCACTTCCTTGTGCCAGCGGCCGGAAAAGCGCCGGCGGGTGCCGAAGTCGGAAAAGCGAAAGCCTTCGGCCCCCTGGGTGCCGGCCACCTGGGCGATTTTTTGCTGCATTTTTTTTCGGGCATGCTGCCAGTCGGGGCTTGGGTAGTGATGGCGGCAAAACACCTCGCTGATAATGGCCAGCAGCGGCACTTCAAACAGAATGGTGTGCAGCCAGGGGCCGCGAATGACGAGTTCGAGCCTGCCCTCGATACACTCCAGCTGCACAAAGCGCCGATCCAGCCGGAACAGCCGCAAAAAATGAATAAAGTCGGGTTTGAGATAATCGAGGCCGGCCAGGTAGTCGAGCTCGTCATCGCTCAGTTGCAGGTTGCACAGGTGATCGATTTCCCGGCTGATGTCCTTCAGGCAGGCGGAAAAGTCCACGTTCGGCGTGCGGCAGCGAAAGCGGTATTCCACCTCGGCCGCCGGGTGTTGATGCAGTACCGCCTGCATCATGGTGTATTTGTACAGATCGGTATCGAGCAGGGATTGGATTACGGGTTCAGTCATGGCCTTGCTCAA
Organism: Oceanimonas sp. MB9; assembly: GCF_011319775.1. NCBI lineage: Bacteria > Pseudomonadati > Pseudomonadota > Gammaproteobacteria > Aeromonadales > Aeromonadaceae > Oceanimonas > Oceanimonas sp. MB9. Next base: position 350,853 of record NZ_VFBE01000005.1, read on the forward strand.
GCTCCTGGCTGTCGTGCACGAAGTGGGCGCCCAGCTGAATCATTTCGGCCATGGCGTGGCGGCTGGTGTCGTCGGCCACGCCACGAATGGCGGAGCGGTTGACCACCACGTTCATGCCGGCGGCGAGCAGCTGTTTGACGGTGTGGAATACGCAGTAATCGGTGGCCAGCCCGCCGACCAGTACGGTGTCGATATCGTGGCAGCGCAGGTATTCAATCAGCCCGGTACTCTGGCGTTCGTCCAGATCGTGAAAGCAGGCGCCGTAGGGGTGCATGTCGGGCTCCACCCCCTTCCACACAAAAAAGTCGTAGTCGGCCGGATGGGGCAAACCGTCGAGCAACTCAAACCCGCGGGTGCCGGGCACGGCATGCAGGGGCCAGCGCAGATCCATGTTGTCACCTGCTATTTTGCTAAAGGCGGGATGGGCGTCGCTGGCTACCCAGTGGGCGGCGGGGGAGTGGGCATCCTTGGAGCCCAGGCGATGGCCGGCAAAGGCGGCCTGGCGATTCAGCTCGTCGGCGATGCTGTCACCGCCTGCCACCGGCAACTCATCGGGACAGACGGGGGTAAAGGTATACTGGGCATCCACGTCCAGACTGGCTACCCTGTGTTTGGCGGGCAATTTCATGTGCCACCTCCTGTAAGTGACGGGCGGACAACGGGCACTGTGCAGCACCGTGTTTTTAATATTGTTTTGATTGAGTCTAAGGGTAATTTGGTTCAGTATCGCCCCCATTCGGGGTATTTCCCCCTCATTAGCCAAAGGTGACCATAATGAGCCAGCTCCACCAGCCAGAATACCAGCGTTTTATCGATCAGGTGAAAGCCGACAACATGATGTGGGGGCTTCGCTTCGGAGACGAATGGGTGGTGTGTGATTCCACCGAATTTCAGGATACCGAAGTGATGCCGCTGTGGTCCACCCGGGCCGAAGCCAGCGCGCAGTGTGTGGACGAGTGGGCCCAGTATGAGCCGTTTGAAATTACCCTGGCCGAATTCCTGGAAATCTGGGTGGAAGACCTGTCGGAAGACGGCGTGCGCATTGGCCCCAACTGGAATGAGGAGCTCGACGGCATCGAGCTGGACGTACTGGAAATGGTAAAAGACCTGGCCTGATCTTCCGCCGGCCTTCGCCAAAAAAACGGCACTCGCAAGGGTGCCGTTTTTTTGTGCCTTTTGCCGGGTGCAACTAGAGTGTGAAAGGCGATATTCACAAGGCAAAGGAGAAGCGCAATGAGCAAGTTGCTGGTGTTGTATCACTCCATGTACGGCCATATCGAAACCATGGCCAATGCGGTGGCAAAGGGGGCGGCTGAGGTGTCCGGGGTTGAGGTCACCATCAAGCGGGTACCGGAAACCATGGATGCACAGGCGTTCAAACAGGCCGGAGGCAAGGTGGATCAGCAGGCGGAAGTGGCCAGCCCCACCGAGCTTGCCGATTACGATGCCATCATCATTGGCACGCCCACCCGCTTTGGCAACATGAGCGGCCAGATGCGCAATTTCTTCGATCAGACCGGCGGACTCTGGGTCAATGGTGGCCTGGTGGGTAAACTGGCCAGCGTGTTCAGCTCCACCGGTACCGGTGGCGGCCAGGAAACCACCATCACCAGCACCTGGATCACCCTGGCCCATCACGGCATGGTGATCGTGCCCATCGGCTATGGCGCCCCCGAACTGGCCGATATTTCCCAGGTGGGCGGCGGCACTCCCTACGGCGCCAGCACCATCGCCGGCGGCGACGGCTCGCGCCAGCCCGATGAACGGGAGCTGACCATCGCCCGCTATCAGGGCAAAACCGTGGCCGAGCTTTCAAAAAAGCTGTTTGGGTGAGTTACAGCGCCCAGCTAAGCTGCTGCCAGCCCCGTTCGGTGGCCAGGGCATTGAGGGTCTCGTCACCGTTGATCACCGCGGCCTGATCCACGTATTCCAGCAGCGCCAGATCGTTGAGCGAGTCGCTGTAGCCATAGCAGAAGCCGGGCTCGATGCCCTGCTCCCGCAGCCAGTGGCCCAGACGCACCACCTTGCCCTGCTGATAGCTGAACACGCCGGTGGGGCGGCCGCTGTAGCGGCCGTCTGCTATTTCGGTCTGCACGCCAATGGCATCCTGCACGCCCAGCCGTTGCGCGATGGGCCTGACCAGGTGCTCGCCGGTGGCGGAAATGATCAGGCAGCGGTGTCCCTGTTCACGGTGCCAGTTGAGCCGCTCCCGAGCCTGGGGGTAGACGATGGGCATAATGCAGTCGCTGATGAAGGCTTCTACCAGGGGGGCCAGCTCCGCCGGGCGGCGACCTTCCAGCGGCGACAGGGTCAGGGTCATGTAGGCGTGCATGTCCATGGTGCCGCGATAGTAGTCCTCCATCAGCCGGCGTTCTTCCGCCAGCAATGCCTCGCTCGCCAGGCCGTGCTCTGCCAGAAAGCTTAGCCACAGGGTGGCGGAGTCGCCGGCAATCAGGGTTTCGTCGAGATCAAAAATGGCCAGGTTCATCAGGCAACCTCTTTCAGTTCATGTTGGGGCAACAGTAGCTCCACTCGAGTGCCGGCGGCCAGTAGCGAAGCCGGTCCCCGGTTAAGGGCGTCCACGTCCAGGGTGGCGTGCTCCAGGCGCATACGGTAGCGGATCACGTTGCCCAGCAGCTGGTGGTGCTCCACTTGTGCCGGCAGCGGTGCCGTCATCATTTGGCCATAGTCCCGGCCCGCCTCCCGAATGTAAATGCTCTCGGGGCGAATGGCCAGCCGGCCCTGAATATGCAAGCCGAACAGGGCCCTGGCCTGCTGCGGGTCGAGCAGGTTGTAGCTGCCCATAAAGCCCGCCACAAAGTCGTTGGCCGGGTGGGTATAGACGGTTTCGGCGGTGTCGGCCTGAACGATGCTGCCCTTGTTCATGACAAAGATACGATCCGACATGGTCAGTGCTTCTTCCTGATCGTGGGTCACGAATACCGTGGTGAGCTCAAGCTGTTGCTGAATGCGCCGAATCTGCTCGCGCAGTCGCTTGCGAATGGGCGCGTCCAGCGCCGACAGCGGTTCGTCCAGCAACAGAATGCGCGGTTGCACCACCAGCGCCCGGGCCAGGGCTACCCGCTGGCGCTGGCCGCCGGACAGCTGGCCGGGATAATGGCGTTCGCGTCCTTCCAGGCCGACCAGCGCTACTGCTTCCGCCACCCGCTGGCGTACCTCGGCATTAGCGAGTTTCTGGGTACGCAGGCCAAAGGCAATGTTGCCGGCCACGGTCAGATTGGGAAACAGGGCATAGCTCTGAAACACCATGCCAATGCCCCGCTTCTGGGGCTTGAGGTGGGTGATGTCTTCGCCGGCCACGCGAATATGGCCCCGGTCGGGGCTGGCCAGGCCGGCCAGGCTGCGCAGCAGGGTGGACTTGCCGCAGCCCGAGGGGCCAAGCAGGGTGACCAGCTCGCCCCGGCGAATATCAAAGTTAATGTCGCTGAACACATGGGTGTCGCCAAAGGACTTGGCGAGATGGGCAACTTCCAGATAAAACATCAGGCGCTCCGGGATTGCAGACGCAGCGCCACCCAGGTGGCGATGCCGATAAACAGGAAATAGGACATCACCATGGCGCTGGTGAAGTGACCGCTGGTGGTACGCTGGCTATACAGGTACACCTGCAGGGTTTCAAAACGGGTGCCCACCAGCAGGTTGGCAAATACGAACTCCCCAAACAAAAATGAGAACGCCAGAAACAGGGCGCTGAGCAGGCCGTTGCGCAGGTTGGGCAGCACCACCTGCAGAAAGGCCTGAGTGGTGCCGGCCCCCAGCAGGTGGGCGGCGTCCATCAGATCGGGCAGATTGACCGCCTCCAGATTGTTGGCCAGGGCCCGGTACATAAAGGGCAGGCTCAGGGTGAAATAACACAGCACCAGAATCCAGGGGGTGCCCACCAGCGGAAGCGGGCCGCCGGCGTACAGCTGCAACAGTCCCACCGATGACACCACAGGCGGCACCGCAAAGGGCAGCAGCACCAGCAGGTTCATCAGCCCTTTCAGTTTCGGAAAGTAGTAAAACACCACGAACAGCACCGGCAGGATCAGCACCAGGCTGAGAAACAGGGCCGCCAGGCACACCAGCAGCGAGCGGCCAAAGGCGGCCAGAAAGCGGGTGTCGGTCCAGAGCGAGACATACCAGTCGGCGGTGAAGCCTTGCGGCAGAATATGGGCGCCCCAGTGTTCGGCCAGGGAATAGGCCAGGGTAATGACGATGGGGGTGGCCAGCACGGCCACCAGGGTCCACACCGTCAGGCGCGCGAACAGCGGAGATTCAGACATAACGACTCCGGGCAACAAGCCAGTGGTTGATGGCGGTTACCAGCACCAGCAGCGCCATCAGCAGCAGCGACAGGGCGGCCGCCAGCTGAGGCTCAAGGAAGATGTCTCCCGCCACCAGGCCGGCGATTTGAATGGTCACCAGGTTGTAGTTGCTGGTCATCAGGGCATAGGTGCTGGCATAGGCGCCCAGGGCATTGGCCAGCAGAATGATAAAGGTGCCGAGCAGGGCCGGGCTCAGCACCGGCAGCACCACCTTCAGCCAGTAGCGCACCGGGCCGGCGCCCAGCAGTGCGGCGGCATCGCGCCAGTCGTCGCGCACGGCATCAAAGGCCGGATACAGCAGCAGCACCGCCAGTGGCACCTGAAAATAGGTATACAGCACCAGCAGGCCGGTGCGGGAATAGAGCTGGAACTGCTCGGCCAGCCCCAGTTGTTGCAGCAGCAGGGTGAGGGCGCCGTTCATGCCCAGCAGCACGATAAAGGCAAAGGCCAGGGGCACGCCGGTAAAGTTGCTGGCCATGGTGGTGAAGGCCACCACGGCGTTTTGCAGACGCCCCGGTACTTGGCGCAGGGCCGCCGTTCCCAGGGTGGCGATGGCCAGGCCTGCCAGGCTGGACCAGAACGCCAGATCCAGGCTGTTGGCAAAGGCCTGGCGATACCAGGGAGAGCCAAGGATCTCGCGAAAATTGGCCAGGCTCCAGTCGCCGGCCACCTGAAAACCATTGATTGCCACCCAGCCAATGGGGGCGAGCTGAAACAGCGCAAACACCAGGCCAAAGGGCAGCAGTAACAGCAGCGGCAGACGCCGCCGCCGGGATGAAGGGCGCGCCACCGGTGGCACCTTCAGGCCGGCGGGCGCCGCCTGCAGGCGCTGAGCCGGCCGCAGGGCATGGTCGTTCATGACAGCAACTCCTTGCACAGGGGCTTGTCGTGTTCAATGCCCAGCAGGCTGGCTACGGTGCCACACAGCTCGGTCTGGCGCGGATGGGCGTGGCGGTCGTGACTAAAGGCCGAGCCCAGCACAAACAGGGGCACTTCGCGCTCTTCCGGCAGGGTGCCGCTATGGCTGCGATCCCGGTTCATGCCGTGATCGCTGGTGATCAACAACTGGTAGCCCTGCTCCAGCCAGCGCGGCACGTAATCGGCCAGCAACAGATCAAAGCGACGGGCGCTGTTGCGATACTGGGGCGAGTCCAGGCCAAACTTGTGACCGGCGTCGTCCACGTTCATCGGGTGGATCAACAGCAGATCGGGATCCGCACGCCGGCGCAGCCACTCGGCATCGAGCAACAGGTGGCTGTCGGGATAATCGTCCTGGTGGTAGAACACGCCGTGTTGAATGGGCAGGTTGTCATCGGCGGTAAAGCGGTCCTGTACGGCATCATAGGGCGCCCGATTATAGAGCTCGCTCACCCAGTGATAGGCCGCCGCCGCCGTGGTACGGCCGGCTCCTTGAGCCAGATGAAACAGGCTGGTTTCCCGGCTCAGTCGCACGACATTGTTGTGTACCACACCGTGATCCACCGGGCGGGTGCCGGTCAGAATGGTTTCATACAAGGGGCGCGACAGGGCCGGCAGCTCGCACTGCAACTTGTAGCCGGTGGCGCGTCCCGCCTCGGTCATGGCCAGCAGGTAGCCCAGGCTGTGCCGGGCTACCTCATGGGCCAAACCGTCAATGATGATCAGTATGACCTTGTTCATGCTTACCTCTGCTGGTGGATCAGCACCTGAGACTGCCATTGGCGCGGCAGGCGCTTGGTGCTTTGCTCCCAGGTGCCAAAGTCTTCAATGGGACGGGCCTTGGCATACATGTCGTTGGGCAGCAGCTGGGCCTGCACGTCCTCGGGCAGGGCCACACTGGTGCGAATGGGGCGGGCATAGCCTCGGGCCAGGTTGATCTGGCCGGCATCACTGAGAATGTATTCCCGCGCCAGCTTGGCGGCATTGGGGTGCTTGGCATACTTGTTGATGATGGTGGCGTAACCGGAGATCAACGAGCCGTCTGAAGGAATCACCACGGTAAAGCGGTCGCGGTCGATCTGATCCCGGTAGTTGAGGGCGTTGAAGTCCCACAGCACGGCCATTTCAATCTCGCCCTTTTCCAGGTTGGCGATATTGACATCCACCGGTGACAGTCGGCCCTGTTTGGCCAGATCCGCAAACAAGTCCAGCGCCGGGCTCAGGTCTGACTCATCGCCACCCATGGCAAAGGAGGCGGCCAGAATGGCGCTGTTGGCCTGGGCCGCCACGCCCACATCACCCACGGCAACCTGATAGTCGCCGTCGCGCAGGTCTGCCCAGGAGGTGGGTACCTTGTTTACCAGCTCGTTATTGACGATAAAGGCGATGGTGCCGGTGTAGCCCAGCATCCAGTGGCCGTCCTTATCCTTGGCCCACTCGGGAATTTCGTCCCAGGTGGTCGGTTTGTAGGCCTGGGTCACGCCCTGCTGTACGGCGATGGGAGCAAAGGCGGCGCCCACGTCACCGATATCGGCGGTGGCGTCTTCCTTTTCGGCGGCGAACTTGGCGATTTCCTGGGCCGAGCTCATGTCGGTGTCCTGGTGCTTGAGGCCATATTGGTCACCCAGATCCCGCCAGGTGTCCTTCCAGTTGGCCCAGCTGTCGGGCATGCCGACGCTGTAGACCTGGCCTTCGGCCCGGGCTTTGCTTTCCAGTTCGCTGAGGTCGGCGGCCTGGGCAAGGGTGCCCAAACCCAGGGTAATCAGACTTGCGGTGAACAGCTGTTTCATGAGTGTCTTATCCTCTGGACTAGGTCAGGTTCGAGACTCATGCTAGGCAGGCTTGATGACATTAATGAGTCAGTCATGCGACACTTGCATGGCAGTTTTGCGGTGTTTTGCTGAAGATGTCGGCTAATATTGTCATGTTAGTGTCACTTTTCTCGATCATGCTTGAGCTCATTCGTCTCTGGAACAGTCCAGGCATTCTCTTGAACACGACCACCCTGATCATCGATACCCTGCGTCGGCAGATCGCCGGCGGCTGCCTGGCTCCCGGCCACAAGTTGCCCGCCGAGCGGGAGCTGGCCGTGCTGTTTGATACCACCCGCATTACCGTCAAGGACGCCCTCTCCATGCTGGAAGCCGAAGGGCTTATCTACCGGGAAGAGCGGCGCGGCTGGTTTGTGTCACGCCCGCGGTTGATATACAACCCGGCCACCCGCTCCCATTTTCACGAGCTGGTGCACAGCCAGCAGCGTACCGCCGAGACTCGAGTACTGGCCTGCGAGGCGGTAGTGGCTCCCGGCGAACTGGTGGCAGAAATGGGGCTGGCACCGCTCAGCCGGCTGATCCGCATCTGCCGGGCCCGGCGTATTGACGAGCGCACCGTGCTTTATGTGGAGCATTTTCTGCGGCCCGAGTTGTTTCCGGGCATCGAACAGCAGGATCTGAGTCGATCACTGACCGAGCTTTACCGACGGAAATACGGGCTGGAATATGGCCGTTCGCGCTTTGATATTTGCCCCACGGCGGCGCGAGGAGAAGCGGCTGGGGTGCTCAATCTGGCCCAGGGCAGCCCGGTGCTGGCGGTAAGCCGCATCAATTACGATCAGTTTGATCGAGTGATCGATTGCGATCGCGAGGTCTGGCGTCATGACGCCGTGCGCATTCGCGTGGAAAGCCGGGGGGAACCACGTACTATCCTGCCGAGCCCGGCCTGCCCATAGCACTCGTCGGTCTGGAGATGCGGTGTCGATGAAAGGGCGTGCAGGGCGGGGACGAAAGGCGTAATATTCACCGCCCGTTTTTTACCCTCTTGTATACCCGCCGGCATGAATGACGGCAATCAAGGTGTAATGGCGATTGGACGCGTATGGATTTGAGGCCTAAAATTAGGCTTCGAACGTGTCCATTTTTTTATGCTTTCAGCGTCATTATTGAGGCGAACCCACACGTTATGCTGTCACTTGCCCTAGCTGTCGAACACCTGCCCCGAGAGGCCGCCCTGATGAGCGAGCCGGGCCTGCACTGGCTGTCACTGACCAGGCGGGATGACATGCTGTTGCTGGCCGCCGGCCTGCTGGCGGCATTGCCGGCGAGCCAGAGCACCACCTTGGTGTGTGCCGGTGATGAGCAGGAAGAACTGCTGGCCATGATTCCCGAGGCGGCCGGCCCCGACGAAATGTCGCTTTTCTCCCTGGCACCGGGCCGGCGTGGCGCCGATCTGAAATGGCTGACCAACGAGCTGGGGCGCAGTGGCGTCAGGTCCGGCGTGCTGCTGCTGGTACTGCCGGCGACCCGAGTCACATTGGCCGAGTCCCGAAGGCGGGCGTGGGCGTTGTCGTTGCAGGACTGGGCCAGCCGGCGCGGGCTCGTCATGCTGGTGCTGTGTCATGGTCAGGAGCAGGTACTGCCGGCCTCCCTGGCCGGGCGGGTGAATGGCCTGCTGCGGCTGGAGCGTAATGACGGCGGCATTCTGTTGCGGGTGGATGGCTGGCGCAATGCCCTCGGGTTGCTGGCCGGAGTCGATTACGACCTCATGCTTCATGCCGGGCGTTTTGCGGTGCGACCCGCCAGTGTGGCCCTACATGAATCTGCCCAGGACGAGGGGGGCACTCTGATTCAGCGCTCGGCCCTGGAGCACATGCCGGCACCGGCGGCGGACTGGCGTGTGCTGGATCCCGACGAGGATTTCTGGCAGCAGGCCACCACGGCAGGGGAAGGCACCCTGGTGATCGCCATTACCAGCAATGAGGAAGTGCCCGTCCTGGCGCGGCGCATTCACGCCCTGCGCCGTTTTCGCGGGCCCGGCTTCAGGCTGGCGATACGCAAGCTGCGTCCCTGCGTTCGGGATGCGGAACAGGAACTGCTGTTGCAGTGTGGCGCCAACCTGGTGATCCCTTATGGGTTGTCTCATGCCCAGTTTCTGTCGTTGCTGCGCTGCCTGCCGGGGCAACGCTGGCAGCGCAGCCTTGTCGGCAACATAGAGCAATTGCTGCAGCGCTTTCAGCCCCCGTCCGCCTGCGGGCTGCTTAGCCCCAGTGAGTTTTTTCATCATGCCGACGGCGTGTTTCGGGCCGGCAGTGGCGAAATGAGCCATCAATTGCTGGCCTTGCCCCTGCGTCTGGGGCTGGATGCCTCATTGTGTTTGAGTCAGCTCAGCCTGCGCCGTCAGGGGGATCTGGCCTGTCTGCTGGACGATTGCTGCTACCTGTTTTTGTTCGCCTGTCCGGACGAGGCCAGGGAGGCGGCCCTGGCCAATGTCTTTCGTCTGCCCTGGCCTGAGTTGTTTCGCGAATGTCGCTCCCTTCCCGATACGGAAGTGCTGCCCAGGCAGCGCTTTGAGCAGGAGCGGCAGCCGCCGGAGCTGGAGCACGAGCCCCCGTCGAGGCCGGCTGTCGCCGCCAAACAGCGCCATTTTGGCCGGCGTCCGGTACACCTTAACCTCAGGGGGCAGTAAATGTATTCTGATCTGTGGTTACTGGTGCTGGTGAATTCGATATTGGCGCTGCTTCTGTGGTGGACGTTGTCGCGTTGTGGGCGCGGTCTGTTTGCCTTGCTGCGGCGGTGCCGGCCCAATCGTTATCTCAGGCACAGGGGCGTGCGGCGAGTGAAGAAAAGGGAGACCGGTCATGAGTGATACCGAGGCTCGGGCCGTGCCGGCATGGCGTGGCCTGGGGCACTGGAATCTGTATTTTATGGGCAAGTTGCTGCTGCTGTGGCTGGGTTATCTGAACCTGCAGCCGGTGCCCAATCTGGCGCTGGCGGCCTTTTTATTGCTGCCGCTGCCGGGAGCGTGGCTCCGTCGCCTGCGACTGCTGCTGGCCCTGCCCCTGGCACTGGCACTGCTCTATCAGGACAGCTGGCTGCCTCCCTTTGCCCGTTTGCTGGCCCAGCCCGGTGTGACCGATTTCACCTGGGCCTATCTACTGGAGCTGGCGGGCCGCTTTATCAACTGGCAACTGTGTGGCCTGTTGCTGGCCATGGTGGTGGCCTATGTCTATCTTCAGGCCTGGGTTCGCTTTACCACTCTGACCCTGGCCGGCCTGGCCTGGCTGGCGTTGCAAGCCATGACGGGCGTAGCGCCGAGCATACCGATGGCGCCGGCCGTAACGGCAACCTCCGTCGATGCGCCGGTGCGCACTCAGGATGAAAAGCTGCAGCACTTTTACCGTACCCAGCAGCGGTTGCAGGTGGATTTTCCGGCCTCGGCGGGCACGCCGGCCCCCTTTGATCTCTTGCTGCTTAATATCTGCTCCCTTGGCTGGGACGATCTCGACGCCGTGGGCCTGAGAGACCACCCCCTGCTTGCGCGCATGGATGTGATTTTTGATCGTTTCAATACCGCCACCTCCTACAGCGGCCCGGCGGCCATTCGCCTGTTGCGGGCCGGCTGTGGACAGGGGAGCCATCAGAGCCTGTTTGAGCCGGCGCCACAGCAGTGCATGCTGATGGACAACCTGCGCAGCCTGGGTTTTGGCACCGATCTGGCCCTGAACCACAATGGCCGCTTTGACGATTTCCTCGGGGAGGCACAGCGTCAGGGTGGGCTGGCACAGCCCGTGGTGGAGCAACAGGGAATGTCACGCTACCTGATTGGCTTTGACGGTGCGCCCATTCGGCGGGATGGAGAAGTGCTTGGCCGCTGGTGGCAGCAACGCCTGCAACGGGACGGGCAGGCCAGGGTGTTGTACTACAACTCCACCACGCTGCATGACGGCAACCGCCGGATCCTGGCGGATGGCGGCACTCAGCCGGCGAGTTACCGGGAGCGAGTACAGGCACTGTTTGGTGATATTGAGCAGTTTTTTGAGCGCCTGGAGCGTAGCGGACGACCCGTAATGGTGGTGCTGGTGCCGGAGCACGGGGCCAACCTGCGCGGTGATCGCATGCAGATTTCGGGCATGCGCGAGCTGCCAGTTCCCGCCATTACCCATGTACCGGTGGGCGTGAAGCTGTTCGGCATGGGTGATAATGCCGCCGGTCCGTTGCGCGTGGAACAGGACAGCAGTTACCTGGCGCTGGCCGAGCTGGTGGCCCGGCTTTATCGGCAACGGGTGACCGAGGGAGGGCAGGTAGACCTGCCCAGGCTGCTTGCAAATCTGCCCGCCACCCCCTGGGTGGCGGAGAACGCCGGCAGCGTGGTGGTGCGGGAGCAGGACGCAACCTACATTCGGCTCAAGGAGGACGGCGATTGGCTACCCTACGCGGCAAAGTAAAGGCAGTGGAGAGATCGGCGGACGATACCCTTTATCTGCGCCGCCAGCTCGGTCAGTGGCAGCACCGGGATATTGCCGAGCAGCAGCGCCTTGATCAGGCCCTGCAGCGTTGGCCGTTGCTGGCCGAGCTTGCTTCAGCCGAGGCGGAAGTACAGCAACAGGAGGAGGCTGGCCTATGACCCTGCTTCGGCTGAATGGCATTCGTGGCGGCGTGGGGGTGACTTCGGTGCTGGCGGCCCTGGCGCAGGCATTGCACCGGCTCGGCCAACGGGTACTGCTGGTGGACCTGTCTCCCAACAATATGCTCGGGCTGCATTTCGAGTTGCCCTTTGCCCATGTCGATGGCTGGGCGCGGGGGGAGAACTGGCGGGAAAAAGCCCTGGAGCTGCAGCCGGGTCTGTGTCTGCTGCCTTATGGCAGGCTGGTCCGTGAAGAGCAGGAGCGCCTCGAGCTGTGGTTCAGGAATCGGCCCGGTGAATGGAACCGGCGCCTGTCGGGGCTTCGGGATGAGTTTGACTGGGTATTGTTTGACGCCCCTCAGGCGTTGCCCGGGCACGCCGAAAGCCTGGAGCCCGATCTGGATGTGCGGCTGATCCGCCCCGACATGGGCTGCCAGGTGCTGCTGCATCAGCAGCCCGAGCCGGAGTGGCTGTTGATCAACGGCCACGATCCCGCCAGCCGGTTACAGCAGGATTTGCTGTTGCTGTGGCGCCGGCAGTTTGCCGGTCGTTTGCTGCCGCTGGCGCTGCACCAGGACGAGACCATGGCCGAAGCGCTGGCCCACAAGCTTCCCCTGGGCACCTATGCCCCCCTGAGTGAAACCGCCGATCGCATTCACAGCCTGGCGGTGTGGTGCATGGGCAAACGGAGCCAGACATGCTGAGCCCGGCCCGTGCCTATGCCGCCCTGCGCCGGCGCGGATCCAGTCGGATCACCGCCCTGTGGCTGACCGGCTGGCAGCTGTTGGCCTGGCTGCTCCTGCGCCTGGAGCAGCCGGCGTGGCGGCACCTGCTTAATGCGCGAGGGCTGGCACACCTTGAGCACAGGGCGCCCCGTCCGGGGGATCCGCTGCGCTACCTGATTCAGGGCGGTTGGCTGTTGCTGGTCAGGCCCAGGCCCGAGCGGGGCGTCAGCATACGGACGTGGCTGCGAAAAGGCCTGGCCTGGCTGCGACGGCGGCGGGAACAACAGCAACGCTGGTTGCGCAGCCGGCTGTTTCGTTCCCTGGCGGGCTCGGTGAGCGCGCCCAGAGCGGTGAGAAGCCGGGCCTGGTGGCGGGAGCGGGGGCGCAGCAAGCGCCGCCTGACCATTTGGGTCATTCTTGGGCTGGCCTTGATGCTGGCCCTGCTGGGCGTGACCCAGCCCTTTGATTACACTGCCCAGCTGCTGTTCGTGGTGGTGCTGTGGTCGCTGGCCATGGTGGTGCGCCGTCTGCCCGGGCGTTTTCCCACCCTGCTGATGATAGTGCTGTCGGTACTTATTTCTTGTCGCTACCTGTGGTGGCGTTACAGTTCGACCCTGAACTGGAATGATGGTCTGGATCTGGCCCTTGGCCTGACCCTGTTGCTGGCGGAGACTTACTCCTGGCTTATCCTGCTGCTGGGTTATGTCCAAACCTGCTGGCCGCTCAAGCGCCCGCCCGCCCCCCTGCCCGCAGATACGCGGCTGTGGCCATCGGTGGATCTCATGATTCCCACCTACAATGAACCACTGTCTGTGGTGCGTACTACCGTATATGCCGCCCTGGGCATCGACTGGCCGGCCGACAAACTCAATATCTACATACTGGATGACGGCAGGCGCATGGACTTTCGCCGCTTTGCCGAAGAGGCCGGCGTGGGTTATATCGCCCGTACCGACAATCGTCATGCCAAGGCCGGCAATCTCAACCACGCCCTGAAACAGACCAGTGGTGAACTGGTGGCCATTTTCGACTGTGACCATGTGCCGGTGCGTTCTTTTCTGCAACTGACCGCCGGCGGCTTTTTGCAGGACCCCAGGCTGGCGCTGGTGCAGACGCCCCATCACTTCTTTTCGCCGGATCCGGTGGAGCGTAACCTGGGGCTGTTTCGGCGCTCGCCCAACGAGGGCGAATTGTTCTACGGCCTGGTGCAGGACGGCAATGATATGTGGAATGCCACCTTCTTCTGCGGCTCCTGTGCCCTGCTGCGGCGCAGTGCTCTGGAAGAGATCGGCGGCATAGCCGTGGACACGGTGACCGAAGATGCACATACCGCCCTGCGCCTGCACCGGCGGGGCTGGAATTCGGCCTATATGCGGATTCCCCAGGCGGCGGGGCTGGCCACCGAGAGCCTGTCGGCCCATGTGGGCCAGCGCATTCGCTGGGCCCGGGGCATGGCACAGATATTTCGTATCGATAATCCCCTGCTGGGCAAGGGGCTGACCCTGTTTCAGCGGTTGTGTTACGCCAACGCCATGCTGCACTTTCTGGCCGGCGTGCCCCGGCTGGTGTTTTTGCTGGCGCCCCTGGCCTTTCTGCTGCTGCATGCCTACATCATCTATGCGCCGGCCATTCTGTTGCTGCTCTATGTGCTGCCGCACATGATGCATTCCAGCCTGACGGCGGCGCGTATGCAGGGACGCTATCGCCGTACCTTCTGGGGCGAGGTGTATGAAACCGTACTGGCCTGGTACATCGCCCGGCCCACCATGGTGGCCCTGTTGGCACCTTCCAAGGGGGCATTCAACGTGACCGCCAAGGGCGGCCTGATGGAGCAGGCCCAGTTCGACTGGCGCATTGCCCGGCCCTACCTGGTACTGGCATTGCTGAACCTGGCCGGCCTGGGATTGGGGGTATGGCGCTTTATTTACGGTCCCGCTGCTGAGCAGGGCACCGTGGTGGTGACCAGTCTATGGGTGCTGTACAACCTGCTCATTATCGGGGCCGCCGTGGCCATCGCCGCCGAAACTCGCCAGGTACGGCAAAGCCCCAGAGTCAGGATGCGTTTGCCGGCCACCTTGCGCCTGCCCGGCGGGCACCTGTATTCCGGGGTGCTGCTGGATTATTCCGATGGCGGGGTGGCCATTCGCGTGCCCGGTGTGGCGGCACTGACGACGGGCAGCGAAGTGTCCCTGCTGCTGCGACGGGGCGAGCGGGAACACGTGTTTCCCGGCGTGGTCAGCCGCTCCCATGATCATGTGCTGGGCATTCATTTTGCCCGGTTGAGCCGGGAGCAGCGTATCGATTTCGTGCAGTGCACCTTTGCCCGGGCCGACGCCTGGCTGGACTGGCTTGAGCCGCGACGGGAGCGTCCCCTGCAGAGCCTGCTGGAGGTGTTTGCCGTCGGTGGCCGGGGCTATGCCCGGCTGTGGCGCTTTTTGCCCCGCCGGCTGCGTTTTGCATGCGAGCCCCTGCTGGCGCTGTTGCGCTGGCTTGGTTCCTTTTTACCGCGCTGGCCTCAGGCCAGAACCGATTCAGAACAACGAGAGTGGACAGCCTTATGAGCCGATTGCCGAGCCTGTTGATAACCAGCCTTGCCATGTTGTTGGCAAGCTCTGCCCTGGCCCAGGTGCCGTCCGGTGCCGAGCGCGTGTCCACCTGGACGCAGAACCACGGCTTCGATCAGCTGGCCCAGAACCGGGATATGCTGTTGCGGGGCGTCAAGAACACGCAACAGATCACCTTTGGCCTGCGGCGGGATCGGCTGGCCAGGGACGCGGCATTGCAGTTGGCCTATACGCCGTCTCCGGCACTGCTGCCGACGCTGTCGCACCTGCGGGTGTACTTGAATGAGGTACTGATGGACACCCTGGTCATCGAGCCGGGCGAGCCGGGCCGGTTGGTCGAAAAGCGTGTTCGTCTGGATCCTCGCCTGATCACCGACTTCAATCAGGTGCGTATCGAGTTTGTGGGCCACTACCAGGATATCTGTGAAGATCCCGCCCACAGCGCCCTCTGGCTCAACCTGGCCAAAAACAGCCGGGTGGAGCTGACTGAGCAGGCTCTGGCCCTGAGCAATGACCTGTCTCACTTTCCGCTGCCCTTTTTTGACCGCAATGACAACCAGCCACTGCAACTGGACATGGTACTGGCCCGGGAGCCCGGCCCCGCCGAGCTGCAGGCCGCGGGCGTACTGGCGTCCTATTTCGGCAGCCTGGCGGGCTGGCGCGGTGCCGGGTTTGAGGTGAGCTACGACAGCTTGCCGGCGGTGGGCCGAGGGCAGCCCCCCGGCCGTATTCTGGTGCTGGCGACCAATGAACGCAGGCCCGCCTTTATGCGTGACAACCGCCGCTTTCCCCCGGTCAAGGGGGCCGAAGTGCGGCTGATGGGTCATCCGGACGATTCCCTCACCAAGCTGCTGCTGGTGCAGGGAGAAGACGACGAACAGCTCGGCCGGGCAGTGCGGGCCCTGGCGTTGGGCGGCAAGCTGCTGCGGGGCGAGCGGGCGGTAATAGACGAGGTGCAACCGCTGGCGCCGCGTCAGCCCTATGATGCCCCCAACTGGACCCCCACCGACAGGCCGGTGCGGTTTGCCGAGCTGGTGGAATACCCCGGCCAGCTGCGTGCCAGCGGGCTGATTCCCGAACCCGTTGAGCTGACGGTTCGCCTGCCGCCGGACCTGTTCGTCTGGCAGAACGAGGGCATTCCGCTGCAAACCCGTTACCGCTATACCACGCCGTCGGCCGAGGATGACTCTCGACTCAATATCAGCCTCAATGGCGAGTTTATCGGCAGCCTGCCTCTGAACGGGGAACAGGGTAGCCAGCTGGAGCGGTTGCGTCTGGCGGTGACCGCCAATGAAACCACCAATGCCCATGATCGGCTGATGGTGCCATCGATAAAAATTGGCGCCCGCAATGTCATTCGCTACGACTTCAATTTCGCCACCACCTTTGGCAGTGCCCAGCCCGAGCGCTGCCAGACCACCCTGGTGGTGGACAGCCAGGCGGTGATTGACGAGAACTCCAGCATCGATTTATCCGGCTATTACCATTTCAAGGCCATGCCGGATTTGTCGGCCTTTGTGCACAGCGGCTTTCCGTTCAGCCGAATGGCGGACTTGTCCGACACCATGGTACTGATGCCGGAGGCGCCCTCGCCCCTACTTACCGGGCTGATGCTGGACACCCTGGCCCGAATTTCGGCCCATACCGGTTACCCGGCCATGGCACTGCAAGTCACCCACAAGGCGGCCGAAGTGCGTGACCGTGATGCAGACTGGCTGGTCTTTGGTCAGCTGCCGGCCGGCATGGAGCAGGCGCCCAGTGCCAACCTGGAACCTTCGGCGGGCTGGCTGTTGCAGGCCGCCAACGCCACACCGGTACAGGCCGCTACCCCGCAGCGGCTGAACCAGGACAGCTTTGCCGCCGAGGCTCGAGTGACGGTGTCGGCGGCCGGTCCGTTGGCGGCCCTGGTTGGCATGGAATCTCCCTATGTCGCCGGACGCAGCCTGGTGGCATTGCTGGGCAATGGTGACCAGGACTATGAATTGTTGCGTCAGGCCCTGCACGATGAAGCACGGTTGGGCGATGTCTTTGGCTCACTTGCGCTGGTGCGGGAAAGCGGGGTGCACAGCCAGCTGGTGGGGGAACAGTATTTTGTCGGCTATCTGCCTTGGTGGCTGAAACTCTGGTACCTGCTGTCGCCGCACCCGGTGTGGCTGGCGCTGTTGTCGGCGCTGGGTGCCCTGCTGCTGGCGGTATTGCTATGGCGCAGCCTGCGCTGGCTGGCGCATCGGCGTGAACTGGGCGACGAGGACTGAGTGATGAAGGCGGTCGTGCTGGCACTGCTGTGGCTGCTGATGCCCCTGCCGGCTCGGCCGGCCTGTGACTGGCCGTTGTGGCAGCAGTACAAGGCGGCCATGATGAGTGAAGACGGCCGCATTATTGATCATTCCTCTGCTCAGGCCATCACTACCTCGGAAGGGCAGAGCTACGGGCTGTTTTTCGCCCTGGTGGCCAACGACGCCACTGCCTTTGCCAGCCTGCTGAGCTGGACCCAGAACAACCTGGCCCAGGGGGATCTGAGCGCCCGGCTGCCGGCCTGGCAATGGGGGAGGGCCAGAGAAGGCGGTTGGCAAGTGCTGGATGACAACAATGCCGCCGATTCGGATTTGTGGATTGCCTATAGCCTGCTGGAAGCCGGACGACTGTGGCGACGGCCGGACTACACACGTCTGGGACGAGAGCTGCTGTGGCGTTCCGCGGCCCAGAGCCTGCGCCTGATGCCGGGGCTGGGGCTGGGGCTGTTGCCCGGTAACGCCGGCTTTGACAAGGCCCAGGGCTGGACGCTCAATCCCAGCTACCTGCCCTTGCCCTTGCTGGCGCGCTTTGCCGGCGAGTCGGTGGTGTGGCAGGACCTGGCCGCCAGCACGCGGCGCTTGCTGCTGAACTCGGCGCCGGCCGGGCTGGCGCCCGACTGGATCCTGTGGTCTGCCAACGGCCGGCCCGGTCCCGGTGAACTCGGCAGCTACGATGCCATTCGCGTGTATTTGTGGCTGGGACTGATGGCGCCGAGTGCCCCGGGACGCGCCGAGCTGCTGGCGCACTACGGCCCCATGCTGACGCTGACCCGGCAGGCCGGAGTGCCGCCGGAGCGGGTTAATGCGGCGACCGGCGCCGCCGAAGGCACCGGCCCGGCGGGTTTTTCCGCCGCCCTGCTGCCCATGCTGACGGCCGTGCCCGGGTTTGAAATGGTGGTGGCACGTCAGCGTGAGCGGCTGCGCCTCAACCCGCCGGCCCCTGATGCCTATTATGATCGCTCCCTGCTGTTGTTCGCGCTGGGCTGGGAGGAACAACGCTATCGTTTCGATGAACAAGGTCGATTACATGTGCCGTGGGAGGATTCATGCGAATAGGTATCTTGTCCAGTATCTGCCTGTTGATGGCTGTCCCGGCCGCCCTTGCTAAGCCTGACAACACCGCCGAGCAGCGTGTCTTGTTGCTGGAGCAATTGCGCACGGGGCAGGCGCTGTACCGGGATGACATGATTGAGAACGCGCTGAGGCGGCTGGCATTACTGGCACCTCAGGACGCCGACGTGGTGCTGGCTGGAATCGAGCTCAACCTGCGGCGGGGTGATATGGAGCAGGCCAGGGCGGACTTGCAGCGACTGACTCAGGACGGCGATAACCCTCGGCTGCTGCGGCAGGCTCAGGCCATGGTCAATGCCCACGAAGGCGAAGGCCGGGCGTTGCGGCAACAGGCACAGCTGCTGGCGGCCAGTGGTCAGCCCGAGCAGGCCATGGAGCTCTATCGGCAATTGTGGGGTGACGAACCGCCCGGCCTGAACCTGGGACTTGAGCACTGGCGTACCCTGGCCAGCGTGGACGGACAGCGCCCCCAGGCGATGGCTCGGCTGCAGCAACTGGATGCGCGTTATCCTGGCAATCCCGAGTTGCGTTTGCTGTTGGCCAGGCTGTGGCTGGCGGAAGATAAGCCTCAGCCGGCACTGGCGCTGCTGGGAGAGCTGGCCGGCAACCCGACGGCGGCCAACCGGGCCGCCGAGCTGGAGTACAACTACCTGGTCGAGCTGCCGGTCTCGGCGCAGAGCGAGGCTCTGTGGCAGCGTTTTCTCAGCCGCTATGAGGGCAGCAGTTACGAGGCCGGCGGACGGCGCCAGTGGCAGCAACAGCGGGCCTTGTTGCAGGATCCTGCCTGGCAGGACGGGCAGCGAGGCATTGCCCTGGCGCAACAAGGGCGCTACCACTCGGCCTTGCCCCGGTTGCGCCGGGCGCTGCAGGGCTATCCGCAAGATGCCGCCCTGCACGGTGCCCATGGCCAGACGCTGATCCAGCTGGAACGCTACGCCGAAGCTGAAGCCGCGTTGGGGCGAGCGGTACGGCTGGAGCAGGATGGCAGGGTTATCGCCAAGTGGCAGGAGCTACACCGTTATGCGCAAAGCCTGGTGTGGCACGATCGTGGCCGGCAGGCGCTGGCCAGACAGGAGCCGGACCGGGCCCGGGGCGCCTTTGAGCAGGCACGACAGTTGCGTCCCGGCGACGTGCTGCCCTTGCTGGGTTTAGCCGATGTGGCCCTGACGCAGGGACACTGGGCCGAGGCCGAGCAACGGCTGGAACAGGCGCGTAAACTGGCGCCAAACGATGCCCGGGTAGTTTATGCCCTTACCGACTTTTATCGCCAAACGTCACCGAAGCGGGCCTTGGCCGTGCTGGAGTCTCTACCGGCCGGTGTCCGCCGGGAATACAATGATTTGGAAAACCGCCTCAGGCTGGAGCGGCTGGCGCAGGAAATTGAGCAGGCCAGGACAGGGGGGCGAACTCATGACGCCATTGCCTTGTTGCGCAAATCAATACAGATTGCCCCGCCTCAGCCATGGAAGGCTTATGAGCTGGCGACGTTGTTGTGGCAACAAGGGGATACCGAGGAAGCGACGGCGGTATTTCCCCCTTTGCTGCGTTCGCACGGAGATGATCCCCAGGTTCGCCATGCCCATGCCCAGTTTCTGGCGTCATATGACAACGATGAAGCCGCCCTTTCCAGTTTGCGACATATTTCTCCCGACGCCTGGTCTGATGGCATGCGTGAGCTTTTTGTTCGTCTTGAAGGAAGTCTGCGCCGGGAAAAGGCCACACAATTGCGTGAGCAGGGTCATAACGAACGGGCGCTGGCACTGCTGACGCAATCGGGAACGGTGGAAGATCACCTGTTGCAGGCCGGCTGGCTGATGGAAGACGGACAATACCGGCAGGCACTGGCCCTGTATGAGCAACTGAGCCGCGAGCACCCCGATAATACCGAAGCCTGGCTAGGGGTGGCGGAAAGCCGGCTGGCGTTGCAACAGCCTGGCGCGGCTCGGCAGTGGCTGCAGGAGCATTCCCTGCCTAATGATGCCAGTGTGAACCAGCGGCGTCGCTATATCAACTTGCTGGTCGGCAGCGGTCAATCTCGGCAGGCGGAGCAGCTGATGGCAGGGTTGCTGGATGAGGCGCCGACGGACCCCTTACTGTTGCGGGATGCGGCCCGCCTGCAGCCCGTGCCAAACCGGGCCCTGTTGCTCTATGGGCGCGGGCTGGCAGCCACCGGGGAGCTGGCGCCCGATGCCCTGGCCCCCCTGGATGGGGCCGCCCTGACCCAGGCCAGCCGGGAACGAGCGGAGGATGACTGGCTGCAGCGCAGCCTGAAGCGGGAAGCGGCCGATCTTTACCGCCGGCAGAATGCCACCCTGCAAGTGCAGCATGATTTGGGCTGGCGAACCGACAACAACCCGGAAGGGGTTAATGATCTCAGTCTGAACACCACCATGGTGAGGGCCGAATGGCCCTGGGTGAACGGCCGGGCCTGGGTGCAGGCCGAGCACATCAGGCTGAATACGGGCTCGCCCGCCGCCGATGATCGTTTCGGCGCCTGTAATGCTGTGGGCAACTGTGCGACCGGCTCCCTCGATACCTCGGGCTCCGCACTGGCGCTGGGCTGGCAGGGAGAGGCGTGGAGCTGGGATCTGGGCCACACCCCCCAGGGGTTTGAGGTAAGCAACTGGCTGGGCGGGCTGAGCTACGCCGGCGACTGGCGCGATATTGGTTACAGCATAACGCTGTCACGGCGGCCCATGAGCAACTCTCTGGTGTCTTATGCCGGCGCGGTCGATCCCGTGACCGGCCTGAGCTGGGGGGGCGTGACCGCCACCGGCCTGACCCTGGGCCTGAGTCGGGATCAGGGAGGGAAGGACGGCGTCTGGGCCAGCCTGGGTGCCCACCAGCTCGAAGGGGAGCGGGTGGACAACAACCGCCGTTTCAGCGCCATGACCGGCTACTATTATCGCCTGACCGATACACCGAATGAGCAATTGCGGGTGGGCGCCTCCCTGCTGTATTTCCACTATCAGAAGGATTTGAGTGAAGACACCCTGGGCCAGGGGGGGTACTACAGTCCGCAGCACTACCTGTCGGTGGGGCTGCCATTACGCTACGGTCAGCGCAGCGGACGTTGGTCCACCACCCTGGAGGCTTCGCCGAGCTGGTCCTGGTCTCGCTCCGAGGGTAATGATCTATATCCCGGCCAGTGGTCTGCCATTGCGGACAGCGGCAAGCCCTTGCTGGCGGGTGCGGCCCGGCGCAGCGATGACGACAGCAACAGCGGTCTCGGGCTGAGCCTGGCGGCCCGGGGGGAATACCGGCTGAACGAGCGCTGGATTCTGGGCGGGGGCCTGAACTGGCAGGTGAGCGAGGACTATGCGCCCGGTCACGGGTTCCTGTATCTTCGTTATTACCTTCAGCCCTGGCTGGGAGATCTGGACTTTCCGGTTGAGCCGCTTGCCCCTTATGCGGAGTGGCGCTAAGCCATTATTGGCAATACGTCATCAGCCGGTTTTAAGTGTTGTCTTTTTTTAGTTCAATAAGCAAAGCTGTCACTGAAAAACGCCTTGTTTCACCGGAAACAAGGCGTTTTTTATTTATCTCAATGACCTGTCCGTTATTTCAATGCCGTAAAGTGAACCTCACTCTGGTATGGTCACCGATTTAACCGGTCGCTATGACCGTGATTAGTGTGGCGGAATAATGATGTTTAAACGGATAGTGCTATGGTGGCTGATAGCCTGGGCCTTACTGGGGCTGGGCTTGTGGGTTGGAAAGGCGATTTACGACAACGGGCTTCAGCAACAGGCGCTAAACCGCCATCAACATCTGATAAAGGCTGCCAGAACCATGTTGCACGAACACCTAATGGTGTCCGTTCAGGATACTCAGCAGCTCTCGGCGGTGGCCTTTGAACTGGGCTACCTGGATAATCCTACCGAGCAAAACCAAGAAATGCTAAAACGGGTATTTCTTGACAGTGCCGCCATTTATGGCCGCTATGATCAAATTCGTATACTGGATCTGAACGGTCACGAGCGTATTCGCGTTAATAATTCCAACGCAGGTGCCGAGGCTGTGCCTGAACACAGGTTGCAAAGTAAACGGGATCGCTATTACGTTCAGCAGGGGCTGAAGCTCAGTCCCGGGCAGGTTTACCTGTCGCCGCTGGATCTGAATAAAGAGCGAGGCGAGCTGGAAGTGCCCTTCAAGCCCACCCTACGGTTGGTGCGCATGATGAAAAGTGCCACAGGTGAGCCTGCCGGCCTGCTGGTGCTTAACCTCAAGGCCGCGGGTATGCTCAATCAGTTTATTGAGCTGTTCCCTGAAGGCGACCGGGCCATGCTGCTCAATGCTGATGGCTACTGGATGGTGAACCATGAGCCGGACAATGAATGGGGCTGGATGCGTGAACAGCCGGAACTTACGGTTGCCAACTGGGAGCCGGCGCTATGGCAGCAGTTACAGCAGTCCCGGTCGGGCAGCCTGCATCTGGAGCAAAACTTATTTACTTTTCATTGGCTGGATATTGCCAATATCTACGAAAGTACTTCCGTTGCGCGATACATAAACGATCTCGGCCTGGTAAGTGATGTGCAGGCATCTCAGTGGGCCATTCTGGTGGAGTCTGATCAGCAAAGGTGGCAGTCGGTGGCTATCTATCACCGCCCCTGGTTCAAGGGAGTCCTGGCCGGCTGTTTTGCGTTGGTACTTCTGGTGGTGTATCTGATCGTGCGTAATCGGGAACAGGCACGGGAAAAAGCCGTACTGCAGCGTGAACAGCTGGACAATTTCAGGGATCTCTATGAAAACGCTCCCATTGGCTATATCACCCTGACCCAGGATGGACGCATTACCAACGTCAACAGGCGCACCCTGGAATACCTGGGCTACCGGCGTGAGGAGCTGATTGACCACATGCACCTGGCCGAGCTGATGGAGGTGCATTCGCTGGAACAGGCACAAGCCATGCTGGCCAGCATGATGGAGGGGGAAGAACGTTATCAACGAATCAGGATCAACGCCAAAAACGGTGACACTCTGGTGATGTCCTGCAGCGTGTCGTCGCGCTTAAGTGACGAGCGTACCCTGGAACTGGGTCGGTTCAGCATGCAGAACGTCAGTCAGCAGGTTTATATGGAACAACAATTGAAAGAGCTGGCGTTAAAGGATCCTCTGACCGGTGTGGCCAACCGACGTTGGTTTGATGAGCAGGCCGAGCGGGAGATGACCCGAGCCCACCGGACCGGCTCGCCGCTGACGCTGATGGTGATGGATATCGACTATTTCAAAAAGATCAATGATACCCATGGTCACGATGCCGGCGATGAAGTACTCAAGGCCCTGGCGGAGCATTGTCAAAGCATCATTCGGCGAGCGGATCTGCTGGCCCGCTTTGGCGGCGAGGAATTTGTGTTGTTGTTGCCCGACACGTCACTGACACAGGGAATTCACAAGGCTGAATCCATTCGTCACGCCCTGGCCAGTTTTCGTGTCATGGTAGCAAATGAAACTGAAATCCGGTTTACCGTATCGCTGGGGGTGGCCGCAGTATCAAGCCGTCATGCCGACATCAAGACCTTGTTCAAGGCCGCCGACGACGCGCTCTATCAAGCCAAGCAAGCCGGTCGCAACCGGGTGTGTGTCGCCGCTCTCGGTCATGAGCATGACCGGTTAGAGCGCTGAACACGTGGCTGCTATCACTCGAAAATGCACTGTTTTTATATGCAGTATGTTGTGGTGGTGGAAATGGCAATCCTGATGGGGGCGCATAAGGCATTTTTGAATCCATTTCTGCTGGTAGACCGGGCGTCCCGTGGCTTTCCCGGCCCGTCCCGGGATCACGTGGAGCAGGGCATTCCTGTCGCCGGCCTACACCACCCGTATCAGCGATTTGCCACGCGTGTATTAAGGCCGGCAGACGCCGGCGTGATTGCTCATGCCGGCGTCTGCTTTGGCGGGAGGAAGTTAATGGAGCCGGCTATGCTCGCGCTTTTTGCTGCCGGGGAGACAGGATCACCGGCAGCAGCAGCAGGGCAATGGGCAGACCGATGAAAATGGGGTGAATGCCAAAGGGCTGACCGATCAGCTGCCAGCCAACCGCCGAGCCCAGGCCTGTCCACATGGCCAGAATGCCGGCGGTGCGGTTCAGCTCCTTGGCCAGCAGGGCGGCGATGGCCGGCACCAGCACGCCACAGACCAGCATGGCGCTACCCAAAATCCAGATGGAAACCAGCTTGGGCGCATACAGGGCCAGACCGGCGGAGAGCAGTGACATGATCACCACCGAATGACGGCTGAGGCGCAGCAGCAGCTGGTTATCCTGGGCTTTCTGTGTGTTCAGGCGGGGACGGATAATGTCGTTGGCAATGGACGAGGCGCCGGCAATAAAAAAGGAGTCGGCGCAGGACACCACGGTAGCCAGCAGCACCACTATCATCAGGGCGATCATGGGCAGCGGAAGGGTGGCCTTGAGCACCGCATAAAAGGTGAGATCCGGATTGGCCACGCTCAGGTTCATGCCCAGATAGGCAAAGCAACCAATCAGTACCGCCGCCCCGGCCACCAGGAAGTTAAACACCACGGCCACACTGTAGCTGGTATAAGCCACCTGAGCGTTTTTGGCGGCCCAGAAGCGTTGCCACAGATCCTGGCGCACAAACTGGTAACCCCCTATGGTCAGCAGGTAAATAAACAGGTCGCTGGTATCAATGCCGGTGAGGCTGAGAAAATCTTCCTGGCCAGTCAGTTTGTCACTGATAGCGATGTTCTCCCAGCCGCCCGAGGCCTGATAAACAATGGCGAGCAGCAGGAAAATACCCAGGGTTTGCAGGGTGCCCAGAATGGCGTCAGACCAGATCACCGCCTTCAGGCCGCCCAGGTAGGTTTTCAGTGTCAGCACCAGCCAGGTGAGCATAATGCCATGGGCCATCTTGAGGTCGAAGAGCAGGTTAAGCACGGTGGCAATGGCGACAAACTGCATGCCGGTAATGGCCGAATAGGCGCAGACCATGCTGATCACCGTGGGCAAACGGGCGCCATCACCGTAACGGTTCACCATAAAGTCGGCCAGGGTCACCATCTTAAAGCGCTCGCCATAGGCTCGAATGCGGCGCACCAGGAACAGCAGCAGAATGCCGGCAATGGTAATGGCGCCGGGCAGCCACATTTGTCCCAGGCCCTGCTGAAAGCCTTTAGACATAAAACCGAGCAGGGTGGAGCCGCCGACGGCGGTGCCCACCAGGGTGCAAATCATGGGAAACATTCCGGTAGCACGGCCGGCCATGTTGAAGTCGTCATAGGTCTTGATTTGACGGAAAAAATAGTAGGACAGGCCAATCAGGCCCAGGGCGCATAGCACCACCACAACGGAAAGAACGAAAGTATCTGCAGCTGAAAACATCACAGCACCATCCTTGTTGGTTTAATCGATACTTGAGGCCGGCGAAACCCCACCGGCCCCTAGTAAGTGTGACCCGGTTATTCAGGTCTGGAGGCAGGCCTAATCCAGGTGCATCCAGGTGGTTTTGAGATCGGCATATTTGCTCAGGGCATGGAGCGACTTGTCGCGTCCGAACCCGGATTGCTTGACGCCACCAAAGGGCACGCTGATATCGCCATCGGCATAACAGTTCACCCACACCAGGCCGGCCCGCAGTCGTTTCGAGACTCGGTGCGCGCGGCCGAGATCCCGAGTCCACAAACCGGCGCCCAGGCCATATACGGAATCATTGGCCAGGGCGATGACCTCTTCTTCGCCGGTAAAGCGGGTCACCCCCAACACGGGACCAAATACCTCGTCACGCATCAGAGTCTGGTCATGCCGACCTTCCAGTATGGTTGGCGGCAGATACCAGCCTCCGGCAACCGGTGCCGTGGTATTGCCACCGGCCAGCAGCTTCATGCCTTCATCCTGGGCCAGGGCAATATAGTCCTGCACCCGCCGGTATTGGGTGGCATCCACCATGGCGCCCATGGGGGAGTTGGGATCCAGTGGGTTGCCCGGCTGCATTTGCGCCGCCGCCGCGGTTAACAGCGACAAGAACTCGTCATAGATGGCATCCTGAACATAGAGTCGGGAACCGGCAATGCAGACCTCGCCCTGGTTGGTAAAGATGCCGGCGGCAGCGGCCCGGGCCGCCGCCGCCAGATCCTTGCAGTCATCAAACACGATATGGGGAGACTTGCCGCCGCACTCGAGCCAGACCC
The DNA here is from genome assembly GCF_011319775.1 of Oceanimonas sp. MB9. Taxonomy (NCBI): domain Bacteria; kingdom Pseudomonadati; phylum Pseudomonadota; class Gammaproteobacteria; order Aeromonadales; family Aeromonadaceae; genus Oceanimonas; species Oceanimonas sp. MB9. The sequence goes on from NZ_VFBE01000005.1 coordinate 377,303, forward strand.
TTTTGAGGTTGGAGTCACCGGAGTAGTGCATAAAGCGCTTGCCGGTTGCGGTGGAGCCGGTAAAGGCCAGGCAGTCGACATCCATATGCCGGCCCAGGGCCTGGCCGGCCACGGCGCCCAGCCCCGGCGTGACATTGAATACCCCGTCCGGCAGCCCGGCCTCGCCGGCCAGGGCCGCCAGCCGCAGAATACTGAGGCTGGACTGCTCGGCGGGCTTGAGCACCACACTGTTGCCCATGGCCAGCGCCGGGGCAAACTTCCAGGCGCTGATCATCAGCGGGAAATTCCACGGGGTGACGGCAGCCACCACGCCGAGCGCCTCGTGGGTCAGGGTGGCGTGTACATGGTCGGCGGTCGGTGCTATCTCATCATACTGCTTGTCGAGGGCCTCGGCATACCAGGCCACGCAGCGTGCGGTTTCCGCCAGATCAAAGCTCAGGCTGTCGGCGATGGGCTTGCCCATCTCCAGGGTCTGTAACAGGGCCAGCTCTTCCGCGTGCCGTTCAATCAGGGCGGCAAAGCGCAGCAGGGTCGCCTTGCGCTCACGGGGCGCGCGCCGGGACCAGCTGCCGGATTCAAAGCTCCGGCGGGCGGCGGCCACGGCACGGTCAATGTCCTGCTGGCCGCAGGCGGTCACTTCCGCCAGGGCTTCGCCGGTGGCCGGATTGCGGGCGGTAAAGGTGGCGCCGTCGGCGGCGGCCATATAGGCGCCGTCAATATAGGCGCCGGTAGGGATCTCCAGCCGGCTGGCCAGTTGCTCCCAGTAAGTCAGATCATGCAAGGTCATGGAGAACTCCTACTGCGCCTGGTCAGTGGGGGGAATGGGCTCGGCAGTTTGCAGCATGGCATGCAGCAGTACATTGGCGCCGGCTTCAAGGTCCTCGGGTTTGGCGTCTTCGCATTCGTTGTGGCTGATGCCATCGACACAGGGCACAAAGATCATGGCGGTGGGGGCCACCCGGCTGATATAAACGGCGTCATGGCCGGCACCGGTCACCATATCACGGTGAGGAATGGCCAGCGCCTCGGTACAGGCGCGAACCCGTTCAACCAGCTTCGGGGCAAAGGGCGTCGGCGGAATGCGCTGCACCTCGAACAGTTCCACTTCGATGCCGGCGTTATTACCGTGGGTGTCACACAGTTCACGCAGACGTTGCTCCATCGTGGTCAGCACCGCCGGCTCGAGGTGGCGCAGATCGACACTGAAGTTCACCCGCCCGGGAATTACATTGCGCGAATTGGGGAATACCCGGAACTCGCCGCAGGTCACCCGGCCATGAGGGGCATGGGGCTCGGCCAGGGTCAGGATATCGCTGACCAGGGCGCAGGCGGTCTGCAGGGCGTCCCGACGGTATTCCATCGGCGTAGGTCCGGCGTGGGCCTCCTGGCCGGTCACCACCACATCGAACCAGCTGAGGCCCAGTGAGCCGGTCACCACGCCCACTTGCAGCTGTTCTTTTTCCAATACCGGCCCCTGTTCAATATGGGCTTCAAAGTAGGCCCCGAGGGTGCGTCCGCCCACCGGCATGTCTCCGGCGTAGCCGATGCGGGTCAGTTCATCGGCGACACTGATGCCATCATGATCCCGCGCCGCCAGGGCCGCCTCGGGGGTGAACATGCCGGCGAAAGCGCCGGAGCCCATCATCACCGGCACAAAGCGGCTGCCTTCTTCATTGGTCCAGATCACCACTTCCATCGGCGCTTCGGTGGTGATGCTCTGCTCGTTCAGCACCCGCATTACTTCCAGGCCGGCCAGCACGCCGTAGTTGCCGTCAAAGCGCCCTCCGGTGGGCTGGGTATCAATATGGCTGCCGGTCACCACCGGCGGCAGATCATTATTGCGGCCCGGGCGACGGGCAAAGATATTGCCGAGTCGGTCAACCCGAATATCCAGCCCCGTGTCCCGCAGCCAGCCGGCCACCAGATCACGGCCCTGGCGATCCTCATCGGTTAACGCCAGCCGGCAGTTGCCGCCCTTGGGCGTGGCGCCCACACGCGCCAGATCCATCAGTGATGCCCACAGGCGGCTGCCGTCAACACGCAGCGCATCGGTTGCCAGTGGTTGGTTTATTGCAATCGTCATGTTCGGGTTCCTCAATCCTGGTGTTGCTGGCGCAGCAGCGCATCGTCACGAAGCTGGCTCAGCAGGGTGCCGGGGGCGATGCCGTCCGGGTCGTAGCGCAGTTCTATCAGGGCCGGCAGTTGTTCACGCTCGGTAAAGGCCAGGGCACGTTCAAAGGCGGCGGCAAACTGGTCGTCTTCGGTCACCACCTCACCGTGTCCGCCGTAGGAGGTGATCAGCTGGCTGAACTCGGGGTTGGTGAAGGAAAGGGCGATTTCGCGGCCCGGGAAGCCGCTTTCCTGGTGGGCGCGAATGGTGCCGAACATGCCGTTGTTGAACACCAGCACGATCACGCCCACCCGGTATTGCAGCGCCACACCCAACTCCTGCATGTTCATCTGAAAACAACCATCACCGGCGAAGCACACCGCGGGTTGATCCGGGTGTTCCATCTTGAAGGAGATGGCCGCCGGCAGGCCGTAGCCCATGGAGCCGACGGTGGGAGTCAGCGAGCTGCCGAGCCCGAAATAACGGCGGTAGCGGTGAGGGTAGAGGGCGTAGTTGCCGGCGCCGACGGTGATGCAGCCTCGCTCACCCAGCATGTGGTCGACCTGCAGCGCCACCCGGTCCAGGCTGAGCGGGCCGGGCGCGGGCTGACACTCGAGGGAAGCCAGGTAGGCGTTTCTGGCCTGGTCGGTCAGGGGGGCCCAGGCCGGTGCACCCGGCAGTTCGGGTACCAGATCCAGCATGGCGCTGAAGCCGTTGACATCGGCATGAATGGCAAGATCGGCCTGATAGACACGGCTCAGCTCTTCCGGATCGGCATAAACATGCACCAGTTTCTGCCGGGGCCGGGGCGAGTTGATCCAGCGGTATCCTTCGCTGGTGGCTTCGCCCATGCGGGTGCCGACGGCGATGATCAGATCGGCTTCTTCCAGCTGCTGGCGTAGTGCCGCATGCATGCTCCAGCCCACATGGCCGACAAACTCGGGTTGGCGCTGGTCATAACACTCCAGCCGGCGCCAGGCCACGCCAACCGGCAGCTTGAAGCGGCGGGCAAAGTCGGTGACGTGTCGCTGGGACGACGGGGTCCAGCCGCTGCCGCCCACCAGCAGGAAGGGACGTTTGGCGGCGGCCAGGCGGTGGCCGAGTTCGGCCATGTCTGCCGCCCCCGGATAGCTGAAGCGGCGCGGCACCGGTTTGAGCTGTTCCACCTCGGCTTCGCCCCACAAGGTATCTTCGGGCAGGGCCAGCACCACGGGGCCGGGGCGGCCGGTGGTGGCGACGGTCCAGGCGCGGGCAATGTATTCCGGAATGCGGTCGGTCCTGTCGATCTGGGCAACCCACTTGGCCATGGGGCCGAACATGCGTCGGTAATCGATCTCCTGGAATGCCTCGCGCTCCACGAAGTCGTTACCGACCTGGCCGATAAACAGGATCATCGGGGTTGAGTCCTGAAACGCGGTATGCACACCGATGGAGGCGTTGGTGGCGCCCGGCCCTCGAGTGACAAAACAGATGCCTGGGTCTCCGGTCAGCTTGCCGTAGGCTTCGGCCATGTAGGCGGCGCCGCTTTCCTGTCGGCAGACAATGGGCTCGATGGCGTCACGGTGTTCGTTCAGGGCATCGATACAGGGCAGGTAGCTTTCGCCGGGAACCAGAAAAATGCGGCGGGCACCGAGATCCCGAAGTTGCTGGATCAAAATCTGGCCGCCGTTACGGCGAGTCGGGTTGGTCATTGTTATCTTCCTCTCAGGAAATACGGTAAAAGTCTGATGAATGTTGTTGGTTGTTTTGGCTGGCATGCAGTGCCGGCAGTTGCCCGGTATTGACCACACAACGGGCCCTGAACCCGAGCGCCACCGACCAGGCCTGATCCTGTTCAAAGCCCTGTGGCGCCGGCCAGGGGCCGTCGATGGCGAGCACGCCGGCAGCCTGGCAGGCCGCCAGAAAGCGCTGGCGATAGGGCCGGATGGCGTCAACCCGGTTTGCCAGTGGCATGTCTGCCGGCAACCGCAGGTCGGTCGCCAGATCGCCGGTGCCGATCAGTGCCGCACGCAGCCGGGGACTGGCTGCCAGCAGCTCATCGGCACGACTCAGTCCGGCCCGGCTTTCCAGGGTTGGCACCATGGCGGTGCTGCCGAGGGGAATCCCAAGGGCGGCCTCGCCGGTATCCAGCAGCCCGGCGAGGTCCCGCAATTGGGACACCCGCTCCACCTGTGGCAGAAATACCGCGGCCGGTCGGGCCGCCAGCAACAGCTGCAATTCCTGCTCACCGCCGTTTTCCAGTCGGTTGATGCGTACCAGGGGCAGGCGCGTCCTGGCCCGGCAGTCATCGGCAAAGGCATGAAAGGCCAGGCAAGCCTGGTGTTGTTGTGCTTTGGGAGTGAACTCTTCCAGGTCGACCACCAGTGCCTGGGCGTTGCTGGCCAGGGCCAGCTCACGCCGTTCGGGCTGATGGCCGGGCAGAAACAGCCAGCTGCCCGCCCGATTCAGAGAGAGGGAGTCATGGTTCATGGTCAGCTCCTCACTCGCTCATCAGGTTTGGCAAGAACAGCACCAGCTCGGGCACAAAGGTCAGCAGCATCAGCACGGAGAACATGGCAACCAGCATCATCACCAGGGGGCGCAGCGACTCCATCACGCTGATACCACCGATCCGGCAGGCGGCCATGAGATCGACACCCAGCGGAGGCGTGTTGGCGCCGATGGCCAGGTTAACGGTCAGCAACACCCCGAAGTGGACAGGGTCGATGCCGTATTGGCTCAGCAGCGGCATGACGATGGGGGTGATAATGATGATGATGGCGATGCTTTCCATGAAGGAGCCAAGGATCAGCAATACCAGGGTCAGCAGCAGCAGCACGCTGGTCCGGCTGTCGGTCAGTTCACCTATCAGTGAGGCGATGGCCTGGGGCACCTGCTCATAGGTCAGTCCCCAGGCAAAGAGGCCGGCGGCACCGATGATCACCAGAATGGCGGCGCTGGTTTCCGCCGTCGCCTTGACACAATTCAGGAGGTCGGTCAGGCGAAGGTTGCGGTACAGACCCATGCCGACGACCAGCGCATACAGGCAGGCCGAGGCCGCCGCTTCGGTCGGGGTAAAGACGCCGAAGCGAATGCCGCCGATGATCAGTACCGGCACCATCAGGGCGGGCAGGGCATCGACAAAGGCGCTGAGCTTTTCGCTGGTGGTACTGGGGGTGCCTCCGCCCCAGCCATGCTTGCGGGAGACGTAGAGGGCGACCCCAACCAGTGCCAGGGTCAGCATCAGGCCGGGGATCACGCCGCCCATGAACAGTTTGCCGACCGAGGTATTGGAGGTGGTGCCGTAAACGATCATGACAATGCTGGGCGGGATCACGGTGCCGATGGAACTGGCGGTGCCCACCAGCGCACAGCTGAACCCCTTCTGGTAACCGCTGCGTTGCATGGCCGGCAGCAGCATGCTGCCGATGGCAATGACGTCGGCCACCCCGGAGCCGGAGAGGGCACCGAAAATCATGCAGGCCAGCACGGCGACCACCGCCAGACCGCCCTTGATATCTCCCACCAGGGTGATGCACAGACGGACTATTTTCTGGGTCAGCCCGGCGCTGTTCATCAGCTGAGCGGCGAGAATGAACAACGGAATGGCCAGCAGGGTAAAGCTTTCCATACCGGCGGCGAATTGCTGGGCAGAGACCAGCATGGGGGCGGCCGCAAATGCCGCCAGGTACACCACGGCAGCAATCAGCAGGGCAAAGGCGATGGGAATATCAATGAGTATGCCGAGACCAAAGACCCCGAGCATGGTTAAGGCGCCGGCGGTCATAGAGCGTCTCCCCGGTTAAACAAGTGAATCAGTTGAGCCAGCGCCATGGCGGCACAGCCGACGGGTACCGCCAGGTAGCTGATTCCGGCCGGAATTTGCAGGGCGGTGGTGGTCTGGCTCATGGTCAGCATGGCCAGCTCCCAGCCGGCCTTGGTGATCACCAGCAGCATCAGCAACACCAGCAGGTCGCCGATATGGGTCAAGACCTTCAGCCAGCGAGCCGAACGTACCAACAGCGGCAGCAGGCCGGCACTGAGGTGTGAGCGATGACAGGAACAGGCCACGGCACCAAGCAGGGTGGACCAGAGCAAAATCAGCTGTGGCAACTCTTCGGCCCAGTGTGGCGGCTGACCCAGCACCCAGCGCATAAAGACCACATAACCGACCAGCGTCGCCAGCGTGGCGACGCCGGCGGCCGCGAGGCCGTGGCAGACAAGGCTGAGTGCAGATGCCATTCGGGTCAGCACTCCGACCTTGCCCCGCCGGCTGACATGGCCGGCCGTTTCGGCAAGTCTGGTAAGCATATGGACCTCACTTGGCACTGCGGTAGCGCTCGATAATGCTCATCAGATCGCTGCCGAACTGAGGGGTGTATTGCTGCCAGATGCCGCTGACGGCGTCCTGAAAGGGGGCGGGGTCAACGGTGTTGACCGCCATGCCCATGTCTTTCAGTTTGCCGACCAGTGCTTCGTCATCCTGCCGGGTCATGTCCCGCTGCCGGTCCCGCCAGCGGGAGGCCATTTCCTGTACCACGGCCTGATCGGCCGGCGAGATCTTCTTCCAGGTAAAGTCGGTAACGGTCAGACAGGCGGGGGCCCATACATGGCCGGTAAGGGAGACATAATCCTGCACTTCGTTGAAAGAGGAGGAGTAGATGATGGACAGCGGATTTTCCTGGGCGTCAAACACTCCCTGCTGCAGGGCGGAGTAGAGCTCCCCAAAGGCCAGGGGGGCGGGGCTGGATCCCAGGGCGCTGAAGGTGTCGAGCCGCATCTTGTCGGGGGTGACCCGAATCTTGAGGTTACTCAGATCCTGTGGGCTGGTGATGGGGCCCCGGTTGTTGGTGACGTGACGGAATCCGTTTTCCCACCAGGAAAGAATGCGCAGGTTTTTCTTGAGGGCCAGTTCCTCAAGCGCCCCACCCAGCTCACCATCAAAGGCGGCGTAGGCGCTTTCCCGTTTGTCCCAGGAATAGGGCAGTTCCACGATGCCGAATTTGGGTTCGATAGGCTGGAAGGAGCCACAGCCGATGACGCCGGCATGCACACTGCCGATTTGCATGCCCTCAATCATGACTTTCTCGTTACCCAGCTGACCACTGGGGAAAACCGTGATGTTGACGCGCCCCTCGGTGGCTTTACGGACATCGTCGGCAAACCCTTCTGCCGCTATGTTCCAGCTGTGGGTGGTGGGCAGTACATGGCCCAGTTTGATGTCCAGTGCGTGTGAGGAAGTGGCTGTCGCGAAGAGGGCTGCGCCGAGGCAGAGTGATAAACGTTTCATTTCCATGTCATGTCACCTAGGTCTGGTTGAATCGGTGTCCTGCTGCTCTTCAATGAGCAGTGTCCTAAGGGTGACAGTTATGTGACATAAGACAATTTGCCATTTTTAATGGTAAGTATTTGTCAGATTTATAGATGGAACTGAGACAGGAAGAGGGCGAACTGACCATCCAACCTAAGTGAGGCCGGGGCTGGCATGTGCAGGGAGAGAGCGGCCGGAACGCACACCGGCCAGAGATCAGGGGGTGTGATGCTGTTCCAGCAGGCGTTTTTCCAGGGGGACGCGTGCCAGTGCATTCTGGCAGAAATCAAAAAAGGCCTGTTCGGCAATACCAAAGCGTGCATCCTGATGCCAGATCAGGTGCATATCAATATCGGCAACACCGTCGTAGGGCGGAAGGGGCCACAGCTTTCCCAATTTTACATCGTTGGCAACGGTATGCTCCGGCAGACAACCGATACCCCAGCCGGCCCTGACCATCCTCTTGACGTCATCCAGGCTGCTCGACTGGGCAACAATGTCGCTCGACAGCTGGTTATTGGCGCAAAAGACCGCCAGTGGCGACAATACACCGTCCAGCTGGGCACTGCTGAAGGAAACCTGGGGTTCATGTCGCATGTCTTCCAGACTCAGGTTGTCCTTGCCGAAAAACCTGTGGGTATGACCGCAATAGAAGCGGTAAAGCTGGCGGGCCAGCACCTGGGACTGAAGACCTTCAACATCATGATTCATCAGGCAGATGCCCACTGTGCCTTCTTTTTGTAGCAGGGCCTGCTGAACCTCAATGCTGGACATGACATCGATATTGCAGGTGATATAGGGATGCAGCTGATGGAAGTCCTTGAGCACCTGGTCGAGAAACGGAATTTCGATGCCGCTGACCATCAGCAGGTGAATATTGCCGGCCACTTCCGGACGGGACTCGTTAACGGCCACACTGAGCCTGGCCACATTGGCATAAATTTCGACTGCCTCGTTATAGACCAGCTCTCCGGCCTTGGTGACCCGAAAGCTGCGGCTGCCGCGCTCTATCAGGCTCTGCCCCAGGCGTTCCTCCAGGCGTTTGAGTGCCAGGCTGACCGCCGGCTGGGACAGATGAAGCCGTGCGGCCGCACGGCTGACGCTTCGCTCCTGCACGATCGCCATAAAGCTGCGAAGCAAATTCCAGTCGAGGGTATCGTGTATGGGGCGCATGCTGCTTGGCCTCAAGATTCTGAATGTTGCCAGATATAGCAAATAACCGGCAAAGATGCCGTTGCGATCTGGCGGCCACTCGAAGCCGTATGCAATAAAAGCGACCCTGCTCACAGGGCGTTGTTGCTCGGCTTTCATGAAGGGTGATATTGAGTCACTAGATGACAAGGTACGGTTTCGGCCCGTAGTCAAAAGCGTGAAGCCACCTTCAGCCTCTGATCCTGGCCTCCGGCCATGTGGTTCCAGTCCGATCGGATAGATGCGAAAATACTGCCTCCTCATGTGTGCTGTTGAGGTTCCGGGTCAGGGTATCAAATGAAATTTGTGTATCAGGGCGGGTGTCGCGGCAGTGCTTGGCTGGTTAGTATCTTTAAAATCAAAGAGATAAGTGCAACATGCTGCTGATGATCGACAACTACGACTCCTTTACCTGGAACCTGGTGCAGTATTTCGGTGAACTCGGACAGAAGGTGGTGGTGCGCCGCAACGACGACATCGGCCTGGACGAGATGGCCGCCATGGCGCCGGCGGGACTGATCATTTCCCCCGGCCCCTGCACTCCGAACGAGGCCGGCGTGTCGCTGGCAGCCATTGAACGTTTCGCCGGTGCACTGCCCATCCTGGGCGTGTGTCTGGGCCATCAAGCCATTGCCCAGGCCTTTGGCGGGCGAGTAGTGCGGGCCCGGCAGGTCATGCACGGCAAGACCTCGGCCATTCGCCATACCGGCACCGGCCTGTTTGCGAATCTGCCCGATCCGCTCACCGTCACTCGCTATCATTCCCTGGTGGTTGAAGCCGGCACCCTGCCGGCCTGCTTTGAGGTCACCGCCTGGAGTGAACACGACCATGGCGGGCGGGACGAGATCATGGGCATGCAGCACAAAACCCTGCCGGTGCACAGTGTGCAGTTTCACCCGGAAAGCATTCTGACCGAAGGCGGTCACCGGCTGCTGCGCAACTTCCTTACGCTGTTGTAAGCGCCGCCAATGAGCGTAGTCGTCGTTCGGTGCCATTCGCTGCGCTCATCACCTTCCTTCCTGCACACGACTTGCAGTTCCATGCGAACCATCAAGGCGATGTGCCTTGCGAGCCTCACTATTAGTTTTTCTTGTTTTCCTTATCAGACTTTCTCGTTCGCCAGCCGTCGTTCTGGCGGGAATAATGGCCGCGAGCCCGTTTTTTCGTAAAAAAATTTTTCTTGCCTGTTTATGCAGTGAAAAACCCGTGATCACGGGGACGGACTCGCCGGGTTGCGAGCTTATGCAAGATAAATGACTACAATTTTTCAGGTTGCAAAATAAACGACCAAAATTGTTGGTTTGTGTAGAGACAAGTTGTGGTCACTTTGCAATAATGCTTGCACGTTTACATGGATTTAACTTTTATCGCAGAGCATGCTGCGGTAAATCAGAGGAGCAACGCATGTCTGATATGGCTGTTACCCGCGAACTGTTTGACCAGGTGATGGTGCCCAACTACGCCCCTTCCGGAAGCATTCCGGTGCGGGGCCAGGGCGCTCGCGTATGGGATCAGCAAGGCCGGGAATTTATCGACTTTGCCGGCGGCATTGCGGTCAACTGCCTGGGTCATTGCCACCCGGCCCTGGTCGGCGCGCTCAAGGAGCAGGGTGAAAAACTCTGGCACCTGAGCAACGTCTGGACCAACGAGCCGGCCCTGCGCCTGGGCAAGAAGCTGGTGGATGCCACCTTTGCCGAGCGCGTCTATTTCTGCAATTCCGGCGCCGAGGCCAACGAGGCCGCCCTCAAGCTGGCCCGCCGCTACGCCATCGAGCATCACGGCCCGGAAAAAACCCAGATCATCGCCTTTCACCAGGGCTTTCACGGCCGCACCTTCTTTACCGTGACCGTGGGTGGCCAGGCCGCCTATTCCGATGGTTTCGGCCCCAAACCTGCTGACGTTGAACACGTTCCCTACAATGATCTCGACGCACTCAAGGCCCTGATCTCCGATCGCACCTGCGCCGTGGTGATGGAGCCACTGCAGGGCGAGGGCGGCATCATCAGCCCCAACGCCGACTTTGTACAAGCGGTGCGCGAACTGTGCGATCAGCATAATGCACTGCTGGTGTTTGACGAGGTACAGACCGGCGTGGGCCGCACCGGTGCCCTCTATGCCTACATGGATCTGGGTGTGACCCCCGATATTCTTACCAGTGCCAAGGCCCTGGGCGGCGGCTTCCCTATCGGCGCCATGCTCACCCGTGCCGACATCGCCGCTTCGCTCAAGCCGGGCACCCACGGCTCCACCTATGGCGGCAACCCGCTGGCCTGTGCCGTGGCCGAGGCCGCCTTTGATACCGTCAACACGCCGGAAGTATTGGCCGGGGTGAAGGAGCGCGAGGGCTGGTACCGGGAAGAGCTGGCGAAAATCAACGCCAAATACCAGTGTTTCTCGGAAGTTCGCGGCAAGGGCCTGCTGCTGGGCTGCGTCATGAATGAGCAGTACCAGGGCCGTGCCAAGGAATTTCTGCAGGCCGCTTCAGAAGAAGGCCTGATGGTGCTGATCGCCGGTGCCAACGTGGTGCGCTTTGCGCCGTCACTGGTGATCACTCGAGAAGAAGTGCAAGAAGGCCTGGCCCGCTTTGAGCGCGCCGTGGCCAGGGTGGTCAACGGCTGAGGGCCACCACCGTTATAACAGGCGGGGCCGGAGCGCCCCGCCACACGCTGAAAGGAGTGCTGCATGCTGGTGATTCGCCCCATAGAGCAGCGAGATTTACCCACGCTCAAGCAGATCGCCATCGAGTCCGGCCACGGCTTTACCTCACTGCCGGTCAACGACGAGCTGCTGCAGAATAAAATCAACCATTCCCTCGCTTCCTTTGCCAGCCGTGCCGGCGGCAAGGGCGAGTGTCTGTATTTTTTTGTCGCCGAAGACAGCGACACCGGCGAGGTGCTCGGCACCACGGCGCTGGAGTCGGCGGTGGGGCTGTCGTCCCCCTTTTATACCTACCTGCTGGGCAAGCAGGTGCACAGCTCGCGCAAGCTGGGCATTTACAATGTGGTGGAAACCCTCACCCTCACCAATGACTACACCGGGGTCAGTGAGTTGTGCACCCTGTTTCTGCGCGAGCCCGCCCGCCATGGTATGAATGGTCGCTTGTTGTCGAAGAGTCGGTTTCTGTTCCTGGCCGAGTTTCCCGAGCTGTTTGATCGGCGCATTCTGGCGGAAATGCGCGGGGTGTCCGACGACGATGGCAACAGCCCGTTCTGGAGCTGGTTGCAGGAGCATTTTTTCTCCATGGACTTTCCCACCGTGGATTACCTCACCGGCATCGGGCAGAAGGGCTTTATCGCCGATCTCATGCCCAAATATCCGATTTACGTCAGCCTGCTGTCAAAACAGGCGCGGGCGGTGATCGGCAAGACTCACGAAAAGACCCGGCCGGCCCTGCACCTGCTGGAAGAAGAAGGCTTCAGCTGGCGCGGTTATGTCGACATCTTCGACGCCGGCCCCTCGGTGGAGTGCGAAGTGCGCGAGATCCACACGGTGCGCAGCAGCCGCCAGCTGCGGGTGCATATCGGCGAGCCGACGCAGCCGGGCCAATACCTGATCAGTAACGGCCGCTTTGGCGACTTTCGCGCCCTGCTGGGCGACATGGCAATCAATGAACAGCAACAGGCGGTCATTTCTTCGAAAATGGCCAGCCTGCTGAAAGTGGAAGACGGAGATACCGTCAGGGTAGCGGAGATGAAACGCAATGACTGAGGCAGTGCAATACATCAATGGTCAGTGGTTGACGGGTGAAGGCGAACGGTTTGATTCCCTTGACCCGGCGAAAAACGAGGTGGTCTGGCAAGGCGCCGCCGCCAGTGCGGCCCAGGTGGATGCCGCCGTGTCCGCCGCCCGCGGGGCACTGGCCGACTGGGCCTTTCGTTCGCTAGATGAGCGCCTGGCCGTGGTCAAGGCCTTCTGTAGCCTGCTGGAACAGCACAAGCCGCAGCTGGCCGGCCTGATTGCCAGGGAAACCGGCAAGCCTCAGTGGGAGGCGCTGACCGAGGTGGGCGCCATGATCGGCAAGGCCGCCATTTCCGAAAGGGCCTATGCCGAGCGCACCGGCACGGTGGAAAACCCCATGCCCGGCGCCCGTGCCTTTATTCGCCACAAGCCCCACGGCGTGGTGGCGGTGTTCGGCCCCTACAACTTTCCCGGCCACCTGCCCAACGGCCATATCATTCCGGCCCTGATCGCCGGCAATACCGTGGTGTTCAAGCCGTCCGAGCTTACTCCCCTGGTGGCCCAGGAAATGGTGCGGCTGTGGGCCGAAGCCGGGCTGCCCGAGGGCGTGCTCAACCTGGTGCAGGGCGAGGTCGGCACCGGCAAGGCGCTGGCGGCGCACCCCGGCATTGACGGCCTGTTCTTTACCGGCTCATCCAATACCGGCAAGCTGCTGCACCAGCAGTTCGCCGGCCAGCCGGGCAAGATCCTGGCGCTGGAAATGGGCGGCAACAACCCCCTGGTGGTCACCGACGTGGCCGATGAGAACGCCGCCGTGCACGCCATCGTGCAATCCGCCTTTATTACCTCCGGCCAGCGTTGCACCTGTGCCCGCCGTTTGCTGGTGCCCAGGGGCGAAGCCGGTGACCGGCTGCTGGCGCGGCTGGTCGAGGTGACCAAGGCCATTAGCGTGGGTCACTACGATGCCGATCCCCAGCCCTTTATGGGCGCGATGATCTCCGAGCGCGCCGCCCGGGGCATGGTAGCGGCCCAGGCCAACCTGCTGGCCTTTGGTGGCGAGTCGCTGCTGATGCTGAAGCACCTGCAGCCGGGCACCGGCCTGGTGTCGCCGGGCATCATCGATGTGACCGGCGTGGCCGAGCTGCCCGACGAGGAACATTTCGGCCCGCTGCTGCAGGTGATTCGATTCGACTCCCTGCCCGAGGCACTGACCCTGGCCAACCGCACCCGCTACGGCCTGTCGGCGGGCCTGCTGTCCGACAGCGAGGACGACTGGGACTATTTCTATCGCCATATTCGCGCCGGCATCGTCAACCGTAACCGCCCCATTACCGGCGCCTCCAGCGCCGCGCCCTTTGGCGGGATAGGGGAAAGCGGCAACCACAGGGCCAGCGCCTACTATGCCGCCGACTACTGCGCCTATCCGGTGGCCTCGGTGGAAGGCGAGAGCCTGGACATGCCCGAGACCCTGTCTCCCGGGTTGCGCTTTTAATCCAGGCTGGTATGCGTCGGCTGGCGGCCTCGGCAGACTCGATGTTTGAGGGCAGCCGCGCCGGCCGAACATAACCGTAATCCCGCTTTTGAGAACCCTGCTTTCGAAATGAAAAGCAGGGTTTTTCTTGTCAGGGAGCGGGTGTCTCCGGTCCCAGGGCCTCTGGCCCCGGGGTCAGCGCAGAAGTGTGGTTGCCCAGTATCCACCCGCCCAGCATCATCAGCAGGACTGCACCCCCGGCGAGCATCATAAAGACCGCATCCAGAGAGCCGGTAATGGCGCGCAGGTAACCCGCCAGCAGATTTCCCAGGCTGCCTCCCAGGCCAAAGGTGACCATGCAAAACCCGCTGATCTGCATGGTAGCGGTGGCGGAGTAGTGCCTGCCCACCCAGCCGGCCACTATGCCCCACATGGGAAAGTACATCATGCCGTAGCCAAATCCGGCCACCATGGCAAAGCGGGCCGGATCATACACAAAGGCCAGCTGGCCGAGGGCAAAGCCGCCGAAGATCACCAGCAAGGCCACGCCGTGGCCTCTGCGATCGGCCAGCCTGCCGGCAAGCAGGCCGGCCACCATGCCGGTGACGCCCACCATGGTCCAGGTGTAGCCGCCGAGGCTGGCGGGAAGGCCCAGTTGATCCAGGTAGGTCGCAAGCCAGCTGGAGAACGGCATGGTGGTGAACCCGGCCAGAAAGCAGATAAGGCAGGCCAGAAAGGCGGTGCGTTCGCGGCAAAGGGCAAGCAGCAGCCTTTGAGTCGGCATGGCCGGCTCGGGTTGTGCATTGGTGGCCGGCTGGCCGAGGCCGCGCAGCAGCTGCCAGGTCAGGGCCACCACCAGCAGGCCACAGGCTCCCGCCAGTTGCCAGGCCTGCTGCCAGCCGAGGGAAGGCACCACCAGCAACAGCAGCAGGCCGTTCAGCCCATACCCCCAGGCGGTGCCGCTGGATACGGTGGAAAGACAGGTGGAGCGCTGCTCAGGGCGAGTGTGGTGGCTGATGATCTCCACCAGGGCGCCCCAGCTGATGGCCGCACTGGCGGCCAGACAGGTCAGGGTCAGCATTATCAGGGGCGGGCTCTCAAGGTGTGCCATGGTAAACAACAGCACCGAGCACAGTGCCCCGGTTGCCAGAGACAGTCGCCCCGTATTCAGGCGATGGCCGCACAGCCCAAGCAGCATGGCGCCGGCAAGGTAGGCCAGCTGGGTAAGTGCACCAATGGCGGCCAGGTGCCAGTGGCCGAGTTGAATGGTCTCGCGCATCAGGGGCACCAGGGCGGCAAACAGAAACATGCCAAATCCATGGCTGACTATCTGGTTCATTCCGAATATTACGACCATCTTCATCCTTGATGCTCTCCAACCGAGTGATTAAAAATCCTGTTTCGCCATCCTGACGACTTGTTGGTTTTCGGTAAATCGATGAATATTGAGGTCTGCGTTCAACAAGGTTGAAATCTGAGCATGCGTGATTTGCCCATTACCCTGCTGCGTACCTTTGTGGTGGTGGCGGAAACCCTGAACCTGACCACCGCCGCCGGTCGCCTGCACCGGGCCCCCTCGACCATCAGCATGCAGCTGAACCGGCTGGAAGGCCTGGTGTCGACCGCCTTGCTGGAGCGGGGGCAATATGGCGTGAGGTTGACTCCGGCGGGAGACCTGCTGCGCGCCCATGCCCAGCTGCTGCTGAATCAGCACGACCGCATACTGGGGGCTTTTCTGCACGGAGATATTGACGGCAAGGTGCGTTTTGGCACTCACGATCAATATGCCACCCGCAGCCTGCCGCCCTTGTTGGAAACTTTTGTGCTTAATTACCCGGAGGTTCGGCTGGAAATTCAGTGCGATCACCGTCCCGACTACCTGCAGTCACAGGTGCGGCAGGGCAAACTGGATCTGGCCCTGGTCGAAATGCCACTGCTCTCGCACGACGGTGAGCGCCTTGGCGGTGATGAACTGGTCTGGGTGCGTTCACCCGTGCACCAGGCGCACTTGCGCGACCCGCTGCCACTGGCGGTGTTTGTTGAGGGCTGCTATCACAGAAACGCGGCCCTGCAGGCACTGGCGCAATGGCAAAAGCCCTGCCGGATTGCCTTTACCAGCCAGAGCCGGGCCGGGGTGCTGGCGGCGGTAAGGGCGGGCATTGGCGTGGGCATTATTCCCCGTAGTACCCTGGAGGAAGGCCTGGTGGTGGAAGCGGGACTGCCCCCTTTGCCCGGCACCGACGTGACCCTGTTGGTGGCGGCCGAGGCCAACGAGGCAACCGACAGGCTGGCGCAGATCATTCGAGAGAGTCCGCAGTTTTCTTGCGCCGACCATGGCATGGCCAGGGTGCTGCACCAGCTTGGCTGAGCGGTAGCAACCTTGTTCCCCGATGATGAGCATGGGATCATGCTCGCCGACGACATTCATTCAAAGGAGCCGAAGCATGAAACTGGCATTTATCGGACTGGGCGTCATGGGCTTTCCCATGGCCGGGCATCTGCAGCAGGCGGGCCACGAGGTGTGCGTGTATAACCGCAATTCAGCAAAGGCGGCGGACTGGGTGGCCCGGTTTGGCGGCAGCCAGGGTGCCACGCCGGCCGAGGCCGCGCGGGGTGCTGACATGGTGATGGTGTGCGTGGGTAACGACGACGACGTGCGCTCCGTGGTTTATGGTAGCGACGGCGTGCTGGCGGGTATGCAGGCCGGTGCCCTGCTGGTTGACCATACCACCACCTCGGCCCAACTGGCGGAAGAGCTGGCAAAAACCGCCGGCAAGCAGCATGTGCGCTTTATCGATGCTCCCGTGTCCGGCGGTCAGCTGGGGGCGGAAAACGGTGCTCTGACCATCATGATCGGCGGCACCGAGGCCGATGTGGCCGAGGCGGCGCCGGTGCTGGCGGCCTATGGTAAAAAGGTGACCCGTATGGGCCCGGTGGGCGCCGGCCAGCGCTGCAAAATGGTCAACCAGATCTGTGTGATCGGGGCGGTACAGGGCATCGCCGAGGGCCTGATGATCGCCCAGAAAGCTGGCCTCGACATTCCCACCCTGATTGAGGTGCTGGCCGGTGGTGCGGCCCAGAGCTGGCAACTGCAGAACCGGGCCCAGACCATGGCCGACGACCAGTTCGATTTTGGCTTCGCCGCCCAGTGGATGCACAAGGATCTGGGCATCTGCCTGGATGAGGCCGAGCAACAGGGCCTCAAACTGCCCCTGACCGAGCATGTGCACGCCGTGTATGAGCGCCTGCTGGAGCAGGGCATGGGGCGCTGCGATTCCACCGTGGTGATTCGGGATCTCAAGTCCTGAGATGCAGGCGGGCGCGCGGCGAATTTTGCCGGCCCTGTCGCGGCGGGGCTTGGCAGAGCCGGGGCGGCTCGGCTATGCTGAGCTCTGCCTCAAAGTGTGGCCTCGAGTGTTTCCCGCTGTTATGTGATGTTTTCCGCAGTTTCCGCACAAAACAACGGCACTTGATGTGAGGGTTTGAGCCAAAGGCTTTGCTTGAGCCTCGAATTTGAATAGAGTGGGCAACCGCTTAATGCCAAGTGAGAAAGGATACCCTATGAACAAGACTCAGCTTGTCGATGCAATCGCCGCCAAGGCCGACCTGAACAAGGCTCAGGCCAAGGCTGCCCTGGAAGAAGTACTCAACGGTATCACTCAAAGCCTGAAAGAAGGTGATCCTGTTCAGCTGGTTGGCTTTGGTACCTTCAAGGTAAACCACCGTGCCGCCCGTACCGGTCGCAACCCGCAAACCGGCAAGGAAATCCAGATTGCAGCGGCAAACGTGCCAGCCTTCGTGGCCGGCAAGGCGCTGAAAGACGCGGTCAACTAAGACCCAGTCAGAACACACCCAACCCGGCCCAGGCCGGGTTTTTTTTAACACTTTTCTTGCCCCCGCGATCATTAGGTTGTTATAACTGAACCAGGTCCTGTCCCGAACCAGGGAGGCTTTTATGGAAGTGAACGCTATTCGTCAGGTCGCCATTCCATGGGCGGGAGCCCGGGAACTGACCACGGGGCTGATGCTCACCGAGTTGCATCAGGATGTCTGGAGCGGTTGCCTGGAGCTGGCCATGGGGGTGCCTTCCGACATGGACACGCCGCCGCACATTGTGTACTGGCTCAGCTTCGGTCATCTCTATGGTTACCGCGTGCTGGAAGGTGCCGATGTGCCCGAGCTGTTTGAGGACGAACCGCACAACGACAGTCAAATCCAGCTGATCACCCCATCCCGTTTTCTGACCTGGTTTCACCAGGAAACCCAGGGCACTCACCTGAACGAGGACATTCAGCACTACCGCATAGCCTGCTGGGATTTTTGCGTCGACGTGCTGGCGGCCCAGCCGCCGGAAGTGTGTATCAACAAGGAGTAGCATGAAAGGCTTTATTCTGGTCGCCCACGGCAGCCGGCGGGCTACTGCCAACGAGGAAATTGCCGGGTTCGCCCAGCGTATGACAGCCGCCATGAAGGGCGGCTTTGATTTGACCGGCTATGGCTTCTGGGAGCTGGCGGAGCCGTCCCTGGGGCAGGTGATCGACGCCCAGGTGGCTGCCGGCGCCCGGGACATTACCCTGTTCCCCTACTTCCTGGCGGAAGGCAAGCATGTGGTGAAAGACTTGCCCTCGGTGCTGGCGGAGAAAAAGACCCAGTATCCCGGAGTGAAACTGACGCAACTGCCGCACCTGGGTGCCATTCCCGGCTTTGATCAGTGGCTGGCGGCGCAGTTGCAGGAAGATGACGAGGCGAATAGCTAGGGTAGGTTGGCGATGAGCGAAGCGAATTCACAACGTGAAGGCGCCTGTGAAATGTTGGAATTCGCGATGCTCATTCCAACCTATGGCTCTGCATTAACGCCGCAGGCGCTCAATATTCGAATATTTCGATGTGGAGTTTAATAAAAACGGGGCCAAACTGGCCCCGTTTTACTTTCGGCTTCAAGCTTTCAGCTGCGAGTTGATTATTGCGCTTCCCGCGCAATTGCCCGCCAGGCGATATCGCTGCGGAAGAACACGTCGTCCCACTGGATCTGACGGGCCAGCTCATAGGCGTTGGCCTGTGCCTGACTGACGCTTTCACCCAGGGCGGTGGCGCACAGCACCCGCCCGCCGGCGGTGACCACGTCATCGCCCTTGAACTGAGTGCCGGCGTGGAATACCTTGGCGCCTTCGGCCTCGGCGGGAATGCCGGTGATCACATCACCCTGGCGATAGGCGCCGGGGTAACCGCCGGCGGCCAGCACCACGCCCACGGCGGCGCGCTCGTCGAACTCGGCAGTGGCCTTGTCCAGCTCACCCTTACAGCTGGCCAGGCACAGCTCCACCAGATCGGATTTCAGCCGCAGCATAATGGGCTGGGTTTCCGGATCGCCAAAGCGGCAGTTGAACTCGATGACCTTGGGCTGACCGTTCTGGTCGATCATCAGGCCCGCATACAGGAAGCCCTTGTACACATGACCTTCGTCCGCCATGCCGCGTACGGTAGGCATGATCACCTGTTCCATGATGCGGTCATGAATGTCCTGGGTCACCACCGGGGCCGGGCTGTAGGCACCCATGCCGCCGGTGTTGGGGCCGGTATCCTTGTCGCCCACGCGCTTGTGATCCTGGCTGGTGGCCATGGGCAGTACGTGCTCGCCGTCCACCATCACGATAAAGGAGGCTTCCTCGCCATCGAGGAATTCCTCGATCACCACCCGGCTGCCGGCATCGCCAAAGGCGTTGCCCGCCAGCATGTCGCGCACCGCTTCTTCGGCTTCTTCCAGGGTCATGGCCACGATCACGCCCTTGCCCGCGGCCAGGCCGTCGGCTTTGATCACGATGGGGGCACCCTGCTCACGCAGGTAGGCCAGCGCCGGCTCCACCTCGGTGAAGTTCTGGTAGGCGGCGGTGGGGATTTGCTGGCGGGCCAGAAAGTCCTTGGTAAAGGCCTTGGAGCCTTCCAGCTGGGCGGCGCCGGCGCTGGGGCCGAAAATGGCCAGGCCGTCGGCTTCAAAGGCGTCAACCACGCCGGCCACCAGGGGGGCTTCGGGGCCGACGATGGTCAGCTCCACTCGCTCCTGTTTGGCAAAGGCCAGCAGGCCCTGAATGTCGGTGGCGGAAATGGCCACGTTGGTCAATGCCGGCTCAAGCTCGGTGCCGGCGTTGCCCGGGGCCACGAACACCTTGCTTACCTTGGGTGACTGGGCGGCTTTCCAGGCCAGGGCGTGTTCACGACCGCCACCGCCGATTACCAATACGTTCATGCTGTGTCCTCGCAATCAGTGACGGAAGTGGCGCATGCCGGTGAACACCATGGCCATGCCGTGCTCGTCGGCGGCCTGAATGACTTCCTCGTCGCGCATGGAGCCACCGGGCTGGATCACGCAGCTGATGCCGGCGGCGGCGGCGGCGTCGATGCCGTCACGGAAGGGGAAGAAGGCGTCGGACGCCATCACGGAGCCCTCAACCTGCAGGCCTTCGTCGGCGGCCTTGATGCTGGCGATCTTGGCGGAGTACACCCGGCTCATCTGGCCGGCGCCCACGCCTATGGTCTGGCTGCCCTTGGCATAGACGATGGCGTTGGACTTAACGAACTTGGCCACCTTCCAGCAGAACAGCAGGTCTTTCAGCTCTTCCTCGGTGGGCTGGCGCTTGGATACCACCTTGAGGTCGGCCATGTCCACCATGCCCTGATCCCGGTCCTGCACCAGAATGCCGCCGTTCACGCGCTTGATGTCGAGACCGCGGGTACTGGTGCTCCACTGGCCACACTCCAGCAGGCGCACGTTTTTCTTGTCGGCCACGGCGGCTTTCGCCTCGGCGCTGATGGACGGGGCGATGATCACTTCCACAAACTGGCGCTCGATAATGGCGCGGGCGGTGGCGTCGTCCAGTTCACGGTTAAAGGCGATGATGCCGCCAAAGGCGGAAGTGGGATCGGTCTGGTAGGCACGGTCATAGGCTTCCAGCAGGTCCTTGCCCAGGGCCACGCCACAGGGGTTGGCGTGCTTGACGATGACACAGGCCGGCTCATCGAATTCCTTCACGCACTCCAGGGCGGCGTCGGTGTCGGCGATGTTGTTGTAGGACAGCTCTTTGCCCTGCAACTGGGTGGCGGTGGCCACGGAGGCTTCGTCGACGTTGTTTTCCACGTAGAAGGCGGCGCTCTGGTGGCTGTTTTCGCCGTAGCGCAGATCCTGCTTCTTGGTGAACTGGTAGTTGACGGTGCGCGGGAATTTGGAACCCTCGGCGGACTGGTGATAGGCCGGTACCATGGTGCCGAAGTAGTTGGCGATCATACCGTCGTACTGGGCGGTGTGCTCAAAGGCGGCAATGGCCAGATCGAAACGGGTGCCTTGAGTCAG
Source organism: Oceanimonas sp. MB9 (assembly GCF_011319775.1). NCBI lineage: Bacteria > Pseudomonadati > Pseudomonadota > Gammaproteobacteria > Aeromonadales > Aeromonadaceae > Oceanimonas > Oceanimonas sp. MB9. The sequence continues at coordinate 398,388 of NZ_VFBE01000005.1, forward strand.
GCTGTTGCCGTTGGCATCCAGCTCGGCCAGCAGGCGGTCGTAGTCGCCGGCGTTGACCACGATGGCCACGTCGTTGTGGTTTTTGGCCGCGGCGCGCACCATGGTGGGGCCACCGATGTCGATGTTTTCAATCGCGTCTTCCAGGCTGCAGTCGGCCTTGGCAACGGTGTTGGCGAAAGGATAGAGGTTGACCACTACCATGTCGATGGGCGCAATGCCGTGCTCGTTCATGATGGCGTCGTCCTGGCCGCGACGACCCAGAATGCCGCCGTGTACCTTGGGATGCAGTGTCTTGACGCGACCGTCCATCATTTCCGGAAAACCGGTATAGTCGGATACTTCGGTCACGGGAAGGCCTTGTTCCGCCAGCAGGCGGGCGGTGCCGCCGGTAGACAGCAGCTCCACGCCACGGGCGTGCAGCCCCTGGGCGAATTCCACAATGCCTTGTTTGTCGGACACACTCAGCAGAGCTCGGCGAATGGGTCGGGCAGTTTCCATTATGTTCTCGTTCCTTTAACGATTCATCGGGGGGTTTGGTAAAATCGGCGAAAGGACGCCACCGGCTTTACCAAACCGCCTGGTACGCCAGAACGGAAGGCGGCATATTCTACCCGTTTTTGCCGTCCTGTGCCGGACTATTTGGTTTGGTGTCAAGAGGTTTTACGTGTAATCAATACCGCTCTGAAAGGAGAAGCGAATGTATCGCATCGGCGAGCTGGCCAGGGCCTTTGGCATCAAGACCGATACCCTGCGCTTTTATGAAAAGGAAGGGCTGCTGGTGCCCAGTTTGCGCACCCCCACGGGTTACCGGCAGTACAGCGAAGACGACAAGAAACGGCTGCATTTTATTCTGCGCAGCAAGAAGGTGGGCTTTTCCCTGAAAGACATCGAAGAGCTGCTGGCCCTGCGCATCAGCAGTTGCCAGGTGACCTGCCGCGAGGTCAAGGCGGTGGCCGACACCAAGCTGGCCGACGTGGAAGAGCGTATTCGCGAGCTGGAGCAGTTTCGCCGCTCTTTGCGTCAACTGTCCGAGGCCTGCTGCGGTGGGCAGGAAAGCGCCGAGCACTGCTCCATTCTGGAAGCGCTGGACGGCAAGCTTGAGAATACCGACAATAACGCTCGTTAACGCCCCCTGAAATGGCCGCCTTTGGCGGCCTGTCTTGTTGTGCCTTGCATGATGCTCAACGAATAGTTCGTAAATGCGCGCGATGAATTCCAACACGCAGCCGACGGCGGCATGTTGGAACCCGGTTGCGCTCATCGCCAATCTACGCCGATTTGCCCGCCAATGGCCGTGAACAACTGCGGACCTGCCGGCATCTGCTTGCTTTTTTCAACACGGGAGATGTTTCAATGCGACACCAGCTGGGGTGGGGACTGAGCGTGACTCAGTGGTTTGTGTTTTTGCTGGCCAACGCGCTGGCGCTGCCCATCGTGCTGGGCCAGGCCTTTGATCTGGACAGCAACGAAGTGGCCGGCCTGGTGCAGCGAACCCTGCTGGTGGTGGGCCTGAGCTCGGGGCTGCAGGCCTGGCTGGGGCATCGTTATCCCATCGCCGACGGTCCCGCCGGCTCTTGGGCCATCGTGTTTGTGGTGATGGCCTATATCGGCAGGGAGCAGGGCCTAGACAGTGTCGACACCCTGAGGCTGCTCTCCGGCGGCGTGCTGGTGGCGGGGCTTATCATGCTGTTGCTGGGGCTCGTGCGTCAGGTGCACCGACTGTTGTTTCTGTTTACTCCCCTGGTGACCGGTTGTTTCATTTTGCTGCTGGTGATTCAGCTGGCCGGGGTGTTTGTACGCGGCATGGTCACGGATCCGCGCACCGGCACCATGAGCCTGCCGGTGCTGCTGATTGGCCTGCTGGTGTTCCTCGGGGTGCTGCTGTGCTCCTTCAGCCGCCACAACCTGCTGCGTACCTATGCGGTACTGGTGGGCATCGTACTGGGCTGGATGGCGTTCTGGCTGTTTGGATTATCGCCGGCCACCCCGGCAGAAGGGACCGGCCTGGCGCTGCCGGCGTTGTTTGCCTGGGGCCTGCCGCGGCTGGATGCCGGCATGCTGGTGGTGGCGGTGCTGTTTTCACTGCTGCTGTTTTCCAACCAGATAGCGGCGGTGACCGCGGTCTCGGCGGTGGTGAGGGAGCGCCAGCGCGATGACAATGCCGTGATCAATCGCAGCAGCTGGGTGTCCGGCATCAGCCATGGCCTGACCGGCAGCTTTGCCACCGTCGCCGTGGTGCCGCTGCCGGTCACCGCCGGTTTTATTCAGTTGAGTGGTGAAGACAGGCGGGGTCCCTTTTTGTTGGCCTGCGGGCTGCTGGCACTGGTGTCGTTGTTCCCGGGAGCGGTAAGCGTGTTGTCGCTGCTGCCGGCGCCGGTGGCCAATGCGGCACTGCTGGCCACCTTTATCAAGCTGGTGAGCCTGGCGTTTCAGCTGATCACCAAAAGCGGGATGGACAACCGCGCCAGCACCATAGTGGGCGTGGCCCTGCTGCTGGGCGTGGGCTGCATGTTCCTGCCCCCCGGCCTGTACCGACACTTCCCCAGCATGGCGCAATACCTGCTCGGTAACGGCCTGCTTACCGGCACCCTGCTGGCACTGGCAATGGAGCAGCTCTGGTCAAAAGGGAAGGGGTAATGAACAGGGCCTGCAGTGCAGGCCCTGTGGGCAGGTTTAGGCTATCGGGATGGAGGGGCCTGAGGCACAGCCGAGAGGTTGCGTCATCCCATCAGCTTGTCTGGTAGCCAGGTGACTATCTCCGGTACCAGCATGCACAGGATCAGCACGCCCAGCTTGAGCGCTACAAAGGGCAGAATCGACTTGTAAATGTCCATCATGGTTACCCCGGGAGGGGCAATACCCTTGAGGTAGAAGAGCGCGAAGCCATAGGGCGGGGTCTGCACCGCGATCTCGATATTGAGAATCATCAATATGCCGAACCAGATGGGGTCATAACCTAGGCTGACGGCGATGGGGGTAAACAGTGGTGCGCAGATCAGCACGATGATCATCTCGTCGATGATAAAGCCAAGCAGTAGCATCACCACCTGCATCATGATGATGATGGCGATGGGCGGCAGATCCAGGCCGGCGGCAAAGTCGGCCACCATGCCCTGCACTCCCATCAGCAAGTGAAAGTTGCTGAATACCGAGGCGCCCAGCACTATCCAGATGGCCACGCTTACCAGCAATGCGGTTTCCGCTCCGGAGCGCTTCATCATGTTGAGTTTGAAGCGCCGGTAGAGCATGGCCAGCAGCAGGGCGCCGACTACGCCGATGGCGCCGGACTCGGTGGGGGTGGCGATGCCGCTGATAATACTGCCCAGCACCAGCACAATCAGCCCCAAGGCGAGAAAGCCGTCGCGCAGGGTGATCAACTTTTCGCGCCTGTTCTTGGGCACATCCAGGGCATGTCCCATCGGGGCCCGCTTGGGGTTGAGTTTGCAGGAGATCACCACATACAGCACCATCACAGTGATCGACAGCAGCGCCGGCACCAGGGCGGCGATAAACATCTTGCCCACCGAGTTCTGGGTAGTGGAGCTGAACAATATCATGGGAATGCTGGGCGGAATAAGAATGCCCAGGCCACCGCCGGCCATGATCACGCCCAGGGCCAGTTTTTTATCGTAGCCGCGCTCCAGCATGGGGCGCAGGGCAATGCTGCCCGAGGTCATGATACCGGCACCGATAATACCGACCATGGCGCCTATCATGGAGCAGACGCCGATCACACTGATGGCCAGCGACCCGCGAATGCGGCCAATCACCAACTGGCTCGCCTTGAACATGGCATCGCCAATGCCGGAGCGGGTCAGCAGCTGGCCCATGTAGATATAGAGGGGAATGGCCAGCAGCACAAAGCTGAACAAGGTGCTTTCAATGGTGGTGGGCACTATGTTGAAAATGCCTTCGCCCCAGGTGGCGTAACCGAGCAGCATGGCCACGCCGCCCAGGGCCAGCCCCACCTGGGCGCCCATGATAAAGGACACCAGTACGCCCACCAGCAGCAGACCGGTGATCAGTTCAATACTCATTGTTGTTCTTCCTCAGTCAACAGGGGCTCACCGGTGAGCAGTTGCCAGGTGTCCTTGATCATGTCGGCGGACAGCTGCAGCAAAAACAGCACGGCGGCGGCGGTGACCATGATCCAGAAATGGGAGATGGAAGGCGCCCACTCCGACTGGCGGGTATAGCCGAACTCCATGGCTTCCACTGCCTTTTCCCAGCCCTTGGTGGCGATCACCAGCAGGAAAAAGCCCCCGAGGGTGTTGGCCAGCAGGTCAAAGGCATTTTTCCAGCGCTGGGAGACCGCCAGATACACAATGTCCACGTTGATATGGGATTTCTTCAGCTGGGCGTGGGCGCCGCACAGGGCACCGATGTAGCCGAACAAAAACAGCGATACGTCGTAGGCCCAGAGGGTGGGGCGATCCAGTACATAGCGGGAGAACACCTCAAAGGCGACGGTGCCAGCCAGCAGCGGCAGGGCCAGGGAAATGGTATGGCTGGTGGCCGCCACCAGCCAGCCGGTAGCCCTGCACCAAAAACTAAGCAGTGTCTTCATGATAAATCCGAAGGGGTTGTCAGTACACTAGGGGAAAGTCGGCCATCGAGCCCACTTCAACGGCATGCCCTGGTTCATCCTTTAAGGCTTCCCTGCGTCGTCCATGGCGCAGGGGACGTTGAAGTGGCTCGCTTCGGCCTGCCGTCAACAGACGCTGTGGCCTGTTTTGGTTCGGCTTACTTCATCAGTTCTACCAGGCGGGCGCTGTACTTGTCGGTATTGCCATAATGGGCCCATACCGCCTCGGCGGCCTCACGCCACCTGGCCTGATCGGCTTCGGAAGCATTCGGGCTCCAGGTCAGTCCCTGCTGTTCCATGTCGGCAATGGCTTCCTGTTCCCACTGGGTGGATTTCTCGGCCTGCTGTTCGGCGTGCCAGTTGGCGGCGTTGCGCACCACTTCCTTCAAATCGTCCGGCAGCTTGTTCCAGGCGTTCTTGTTGACCAGGATGGGCAGGGCCTGGGCGCTGGATACCGGCAGCGGGTACATGAACTTGGCCACTTCGGCGAAGTTACCGTCGCGGTGGTCGATCAGGTTGGAGCCGATGGTGCCGTCGATCACACCGGTGGCCAGACTGGTATAAACCTCGCCCCAGGCCAGGTTGACCGGGGCGGCGCCCAGTTCGCGAAAGAAGCGGCCATAGGCGCCGGGGGCGCGAATCTTCAGGCCCTTGAAGTCGTCAATGGACTCGATCTTCTTTTTGGTGATGACATAAACCCCGGGTTGAAAGTAGGGGGTCAGCCATACCAGATTATGGCGGTCGTAGGCCTCGGTCAGTACCTGGCTCCAACCTTTTTCATAAAACAGCTGGTTCAGCTCTTCCAGGTTGCCGTCGGTACCGGGCAGGCCCACTTCCACCACACCAAAGGGAATTTCGCCCGCATGCATGGGTTGAAAGGGGGCGGCCATGTCCAGCAGGCCCGATTTGGTGGCGCCGATAATGCCCTTGGTGTCGACGCCTTCGCCGGCGTAGAGCATGTTGATCTTCATACGACCGTTGGAGTCGGCTTCAATCTTGTCGGCAAAGGACTGGTAGACATCACCAAAGGCGGTGCCGCGGGAATAGAGGTTGGTAAAGCGCCAGTTGACCTCGGCGGCCATGGCTTCCATGGTGGCCCCCATGCCGGCCACGGCAATCAGGGAAGCGGCAATTTTTGTACGGGCGGAGCTCCAGATTCTGTTCATGTGATTAGTCCCTTGTTTTATCACGTTCCGTTGGTGCCGGATGATGCCGGCGTGTTTCTGTTGGCGGGAATGAAGTTTGCTTCAGGTCAGGGTTGGGTTAAATGCACGAGAGTGAAACTTGAGTTTTATGACAATCAAACATAATGCGGAAAATCCTTGAGAATACGACGGTTAGCACCGCATTCGAGCGGCTTGACAGCACAACTGTTGGCGGGAACTGTGAGTATGATCATATTGATTCAACCGGCGCGGCGCCTGAAGGGGAGCGGCCTGATGATGAGTTAACGCGGCGAATTCCAGCATTCAGCCGGCTGCGGGCTGGTGTGAATTCGCCTCGTTCATTGCCAATCGACGGCTCGGGGGAAGGGTGGTCAGTTTTTGTTCAGCTGTTCCTTCAGCAGTTGCAGAAACAGCTGGCGCAACCGGCTCTGGCGTCCGTGGCTGCGGGTGATGGCGGCAATGCCCAGCTGGTGAGTTTTTTGCCGGGGCAGCAGCGGACGCAGGCGCCCGCCATCCACCCAGCGGCGGGCGTAGCTTTCGGGCAAAAAGCCGACGTACTGGCCCGAGAGGATCAGCGCCGCCCTGGGCTCATAGTGGTAGGCACGCCCGGCCAGCTTCAGACCCGCATGCTGGGCGCTGGTTTCCGGATTGGTATGAATGCCGGGGTGGATTAGCTTGAACTCGGGCAGGCGCTCGGCGATCACGCCGTCGTCCTGCTCGGCAAACAGCGGATGGCGGTCGCTGCAATAGAGAAAACAGCGCACCTGATAGAGGTGGTGGTAATCCAGCCCTTCCAGATCCCTGTGATAATGAATAAAGCCCACGTCGGCCTCGTCGCTCAACACTCGGCGTTCAATTTCGCCCATGTAGGCCACATCCACGCTCACGTTGACATCCGGCGCCTGCTCACCGAGGGCGGCAAAGACGTCCACCATGGAAAACTCGTCTTCCAGCCAGATGCTGTCACTGGAGACAATCTTGAGCTCACCGCTCAGTTGCTCGTGCAGCTCGTTGACCGTATAGCGAAACTCTTCCAGCCGACTGAACAGCCGCTTGGTGGACTCGTAAATCACCTCGCCGTCATCGGTCAGGGAAAACCCCGAGCGGCCACGCCGGCACAGCTTGAGCTTGAGCCGGCTTTCCAGGTTGGCCATGTGCACACTGATGGTGGATCGGCTGATATTCAGCTCGGTTTCCGCCGCCGAAAAGCCGCCGCACTCCACCACCGTCTTGAACAGTTTTAACAGGCGAATTTCATAGTCACCGATCTGGCCCAGCACGGGCCGGTTGGTCTGGCTCATAGTTTGAACTGCTTCAATGTGTATGTTGAAAGGTCGTCATTTATGGGACTTTGCGCTTGCGGCTAGCATGTTGTCAAACCATGGCCCGTGCCGTTGTGGCGTCGCTCACGGCAAAACCGGTAATCAGGCTTACGGGCGCGGATGGAATCAACATGAGGCAGCCAACTATGAGCATTTCTGCAGTGAACAGCACCCTGGTAAGGGAAAGCGGCCATATCGACGGTCGTTGGTGTCAGGCCGAGAGCGGCGCCACCATTGCCGTATACAACCCCGCCAGTGGCGAACACCTGGGCCAGGTGCCCGACATGGGCGAAACCGAGACCCGTGCCGCCATCGACGCCGCCAGCCGCGCCCTGCCGGCCTGGAGTGCGCTCAATCCCAAGGAGCGGGCCCGCCTGCTGCGGAACTGGTTCGATTTGATCATCGAGCACAAGGAAGATCTGGCCCGGCTGATGACCCAGGAGCAGGGCAAGCCGCTGTTTGAAACCCGGGGCGAGGTGCTCTACGGCGCTTCCTATGTCGAGTGGTATGCCGAGGAAGCCAAGCGTGCCTACGGCAAGGTGTTCTCCGCTCCCACCGGCGACAAGCGGGCCCTGAGCATTCAGCAGCCCATCGGCGTGGTGGCGGCCATCACTCCCTGGAACTTTCCCAATGCCATGATCACCCGCAAAATCGCGCCGGCACTGGCGGCGGGCTGCACCATGGTGGTCAAGCCCTCGGAAGAAACCCCGTTTTCCGCCCTGGCGCTGATGGCACTGGCGGAGCAGGCGGGCATTCCCGCCGGTGTGATCAATATGGTCACTTCCAGCCAGGCCGCCGTGGTGGGCCGCGTGATGACCGACGACGCCCGAGTGCGCAAGCTGTCTTTTACCGGCTCCACCCGGGTGGGCAAGCTGCTTTACGGTCAGAGCGCCGACACCGTGAAAAAACTCAGCCTGGAGCTGGGCGGCAACGCCCCCTTTATCGTGTTTGACGATGCCGATCTCGACGCCGCCGTCACCGGTGCGGTGATCTCCAAGTTTCGCAACGCCGGTCAGACCTGCGTGTGTGCCAACCGCATTTTGGTGCAGGACGGTATTTACGATGCCTTTATGGCCCGCTTCAAGGCCGAAGTGGAAAAGTTCGTCATTGGCAATGGCCTTGATGCCGCCACCACGCTGGGCCCGGTGATCAACAAGGCCGCCATCGACAAGATCGCCGGCATGGTGGACGCGGCCCTGACCGAAGGCGCCGAGCTGGTGACCGGCGGCACGCGTCATGAGGCCGGCGAGCTGTTCTTTGCCCCCACCATTCTGGGCAATGTCAGTCAGCAAATGGCCATCGCCAGCCAGGAAATCTTCGGTCCGGTGGCCCCGGTCATTCGCTTTAAGGACGAGGCCGAGGCGGTGGCCATTGCCAACGACACCCCTTATGGCCTGGCCGCCTACTTTTACACCGAGAACCACAGCCGTATCTGGCGCGTCGCCGAGCAGCTGGAGTACGGCATGATCGGCATCAATGAGGGCATTCTGTCCAACGAAATCGCCCCCTTTGGCGGCGTGAAGGAATCCGGCCTGGGCCGGGAAGGCTCTGCCGAGGGCCTGGCCGATTATATGGAAACCAAATACCTGTGCATGGGCGGCATTCGCTGAACCGTTTTTAAAGGAGCATTATCATGAGCAAGAACCAGCAACTTCAGCAGCGCAAGGACGCCGTCTTTGCCCGCGGCATGGGCAACCTGGCCCCCGTTTATGTGGATCACGCCAACAACAACGAAATCTGGGACGTGGACGGCAAGCGCTTTATCGACTTCGCCGCCGGCATCGCCGTGGTCAACACCGGTCACAGCCACCCGCGCATTGTGGCGGCGGTGAACGAGCAGCTGCAGCGCTTCAGCCACACCTGCGCCATGGTCACTCCCTATGAGAGTGCGGTCGAGCTGGCCGAGCGCCTGGTGCAGCTGGCGCCGGGCAACAGCCCGAAAAAGGCCATTTTTGTCACTACCGGGGCCGAGGCGGTGGAAAACGCGGTGAAAATTGCCCGCGCCCACACCAAGCGCAGCGGCGTCATTGCCTTTAACGGCGGCTTTCACGGCCGTACCAACCTGGCCATGGGCCTGACCGGCAAGGTAGCGCCTTACAAGGCCGGCTTTGGCCCCTTCCCGGGCGAGATCTATCACCTGCCGTACCCGAATGCCTACCATGGCGTGACCGAGGAGCAGTCCCTCAAGGCCCTGGACGAGCTGTTCCATTGCGACATTGAGCCGGGCCGAGTGGCGGCGCTGATTATCGAGCCGGTACAGGGTGAGGGTGGCTTCTATCCGGCGCCGCCGTCCTTCCTGCAAAAGCTGCGTGCCATCTGTGATCAGCACGGCATCGTGCTGGTGTGCGACGAAATCCAGACCGGTTTTGCCCGTACCGGCAAGCTGTTTGCCACCGAATACGCCGGCATAGAGCCGGATCTGATGACCATGGCCAAGGGCATTGCCGGCGGTTTCCCGCTGTCTGCCGTGGTGGGCAAGGCCGACATCATGGACGCCGCCAACCCGGGCGGCCTGGGTGGCACCTATGCCGCCTTTCCGCTGGCCTGCGTCGCCGGCCTGGAAGTGCTGAACATCATTGAAGAAGAGCAGCTGTGCGACAAGGCCCTGGCCCTGGGCGAGCTGATGAACAAACGCCTGCATGCGCTGCAGGAGAAGTATCCTCACCATATCGGCCAGGTGCGTAACCTGGGCGCCATGGTGGCGATGGAGCTGGTGCACAGTGGGGATGTGGACCAGCCCAATCCTGAACTGACCAAGGCCGTGGTGGCCAAGGGCATCGAGAAGGGCGTGATTATGTTGTCTTGCGGTGTACGCGGCAACGTGATCCGTTTCCTGCCGGCCCTGACCTCACCGCTGGAGGTGGTCAGTGAAGGTCTGGATCTGCTTGAGCAGGTGCTGGCCGAGCTCATCTGAGCCGGCTAATACGTCGATGTCAAAGTTGTTTGGCGGGCCATGGGCCCGCCTTTTTTGTTTTGGGCTTGACCTTCCCCTTGTGGCAGGGTTCAAAGTAGTGGGGAACTCACCAAATCAGGAGACTGAAGCATGCATATCCTTACCGTTCCCGACATGACCTGCGGCCACTGCGTGGGCGTGATTTCCGCCGTGCTGACCGAGTTGGATCCGGACTGCGAGCTGAGCTTTGAGCTGGCCAGCCGCCGGGTGGAGATTGGCACCCGCCTGCCGCGAAAGGAGATTGTCGAGGCCCTGAGCGACGCCGGTTACGACTGCGAATAAGGCGGAGGCGGCCATGACCACATTGAATCTGCGCCTGCCCATCGAAGGTATGAGCTGTGCGTCCTGCGTGTCCCGGGTTGAGAAGGCCCTGAGCGCGCAACGGGGCGTGCGTTCGGCCAGCGTTAACCTGGCGTCGAACAGCGCCGAGCTGACCCTGGACCAGGGCACCGCCACCACCGAGCTGGTGGCGGCGGTGAACAAGGCCGGCTACCAGTGCCCGGTGGAAAGGGTGGAGCTGGTGATTGGCGGCATGAGTTGCGCGTCTTGCACCGGCCGGGTGGAAAAGGTACTGGGCCGGCTGCCCGGTGTATTGTCCGCCAGCGTCAACCTGGCCGCCGGCCGGGCCTGGGTGGAGCTGCTGGCCGGTAGCCAGGATAGCACTGCCCTGATCGCCGCGGTGGAAAAGGCCGGCTTCAGCGCCGAGGCCGCCGATGCTGAATCCAGAGGCGAGCCCGATGATGGCCGTGAACGGGAACAGTACGCACTGAAACGTTCCCTGATGATGGCCGCGGTGCTCACCTTGCCGGTGTTCATACTGGAAATGGGATCTCACTTTGTACCCGGCATGCACCACTGGGTTGAAACCACCCTGGGGCAATCCCTCAACTGGCAGCTGCAGTTCGTGCTGACCACCCTGGTGTTGTTTGGCCCGGGGTGGTTGTTTTTGAAAAAAGGGTTGCCGGCGCTGCTGCGGGGGGCGCCCGAGATGAATTCCCTGGTGGCGCTGGGCGGCCTGGCGGCCTGGGGCTATTCCACCCTGGCCACTTTTGCCGGCCACTGGCTGCCTACGGGCAGCCGGCAGGTGTATTTCGAGGCGACGGCGGTGATCGTGACCCTGATTCTGCTGGGACGATATCTGGAGGCCCGGGCCAAGGGTCGCACCGGCGAGGCCATTAAAAAGTTGCTCAGCCTGCAGGCGCCCACCGCCAGGGTGGAGCGCGACGGCCATACCGAAGACCTTCCCCTTGAGCGGGTAAAGGTCAAGGACCGAGTGCGGGTGCGCCCGGGGGAGCGCATTCCGGTAGACGGCACCGTGGTTGACGGCGTTTCATGGGTGGACGAGTCCATGCTTACCGGCGAGCCGGAACCGGTAGAAAAAGGTGAAGGCGACGAGGTCACCGGTGGCACCGTCAACAACAAGGGCTCCCTGCTGGTGGAAGTCACCCAAGTGGGCAAGCAGACCCGGCTGGCCCAGATTATTCGCATGGTGGAGCAGGCCCAGGGGGCCAAGTTGCCGATACAGGCGCTGGTAGACAAGGTCACCGGCGTGTTCGTGCCCGTGGTCATGGGCCTGGCGACACTCACCTTTGTGCTCTGGTGGTGGCTGGGGCCGGCCCCGGCGCTGAGTTTTGCGCTGGTCAACGGCGTGGCGGTACTGATCATCGCCTGTCCCTGCGCCATGGGGCTGGCCACGCCCACCTCCATTATGGTGGGCACCGGCCGGGCCGCCGAGCTGGGAGTACTGTTCCGCAAGGGAGAGGCCCTGCAGGCCCTGCGTGGCGCCAAGGTCATCGCCTTTGACAAGACCGGCACTCTGACCGAGGGCAAGCCCGAGCTGACTGATCTGCAAGTGGGTGAAGGTTTTGACAAGGACACCGTGCTGGCGCACATTGCCGCCGTGGAGCAGCGCTCCGAACATCCGATTGCCGAGGCGCTGGTGGCGGCGGCGCAAGAGCGCAACCTGAATCTGCCCGGGGTGAGCGAGTTCGACACCGTTACCGGCATGGGCGTCTCCGCCATGGTGGACGGCGTACGGGTGAACGTGGGGGCGGACCGCTACTTGCGCTCCCTCGAGATGGACCTGGCGGTGTTTGCCGACACCGCCGGCCGGCTTGCCAGTGAGGGCAAAACGCCGCTGTATGTAGCCATTGGCGGCAAACCGGCGGCGATTCTGGCGGTGGCCGACAAGGTCAAGGCAGGCACGCCCGAAGCCATTGCCGCCCTGCATCGGCAGGGGTTCAAGGTGGCCATGATCACCGGCGACAACAAGGGCACCGCCAGTGCCATCGCCGCCAGGCTTGGCATCGATGCGGTGGAGGCCGAGGTCATGCCAGACGGCAAGGTGGAGGCGCTGGCGCATCTGCGCCGGCAGCACGGTGCCGTGGCCTTTGTGGGCGATGGCATCAACGATGCCCCGGCGCTGGCGGCGGCGGACGTGGGCCTGGCCATCGGCACCGGCACCGACATCGCCATCGAGGCGGCGGATGTGGTGCTGATGCGCGGCGACCTGCGTGCCGTGCCCCAGGCCCTGGCCCTCAGCCGGGCCACCCTGCGCAATATTCGCCAGAACCTGTTCTGGGCCTTTGCCTACAATGTGTGCCTGATCCCGGTGGCGGCCGGCGTGCTTTACCCCGCCTTTGGCCTGCTGCTCTCGCCCATGCTGGCTGCCGGCGCCATGGCGTTGTCCAGCGTGTTTGTGGTGACCAATGCCCTGCGGCTGAAGCGGTTCAGGCCGGCTGGCCAGGACGCGGAATAACTCTTTATAATGTGCGCTTTCTCACAAAAAGGACTTCTGTTATGACAACTCTGGGTACCCCCCTGTCGGCAACTGCCACCCGAGTGTTGATGTGCGGCGGTGGTGAGCTGGGCAAGGAAGTGGTGATTGAGCTGCAGCGTCTCGGCGTTGAAGTCATCGTGGTGGATCGCTATCCCAACTCTCCGGCCATGCAGGTGGCTCACCGCGCCCATGTGATTTCCATGCTCGACGGCGCCGCGCTGCGCGCCGTTATCGAACAGGAGCAGCCGCACCTGATCGTGCCCGAGATCGAGGCCATCGCCACCGATACGCTTGCCGAGCTGGAGCGGGAAGGCTTTACCGTGGTGCCTACCGCCCGCGCCACCCAGCTCACCATGAACCGGGAAGGCATTCGCCGGCTGGCGGCAGAAGAGCTGGGGCTGGCCACCTCGCCCTACCGTTTTGCCGGCACGCAGGAGGAATTTCGTGCGGCCGTGGCCGAGATTGGCCTGCCCTGTGTGGTCAAGCCGATCATGAGCTCCTCGGGCAAGGGTCAGAGCACGGTAAAAACCGAGGCCGATATCGACGCCGCCTGGCACTATGCCCAGGAAGGCGGCCGCGCCGGCGGTGGACGAGTGATCGTGGAAGGCTTTGTGCAGTTCGACTACGAAATTACCCTGCTTACCGTGCGTCATGCCGCTGGCACCGGCTTCTGCGCTCCTATCGGCCATGTGCAGGTAGACGGTGACTACCGCGAGTCCTGGCAGCCTCAGGCCATGAGCCCGGCAGCGCTGGCGGCGGCGGAAGCCATGGCTGAAAAAGTGACGTCGGCCCTCGGAGGGCGAGGCCTGTTTGGTGTAGAGCTGTTTATTCGTGGCGACGAGGTGCTGTTCAGCGAAGTGTCGCCCCGGCCTCACGACACCGGCATGGTAACCCTGATCTCCCAGAACCTGTCGGAATTCGCCCTGCACGCCCGGGCCATTCTCGGCCTGCCCATTCCCGCCATTCGTCAGTATGGCCCGGCGGCCTCGGCGGTGATCCTGCCCGAAGGCAACTCCACCCAAACCACCTTTGGCAACCTGAGCGTGGCCCTGGCCGAGCCGGACACCGATCTGCGCCTGTTTGGCAAGCCGGAAATCAACGGCCGCCGTCGCATGGGCGTGGCCCTGAGCCTGGCCGACGGCATCGACGCCGCCAGAGAAAAGGCCCGCCGTACCGCCGCCGCGGTCAAGGTGGCGTTTTAACTGGAGTTAATGCGGTTATTGCCGTGCAGGCGGCAATCCATAAAGTCCGGCCCGGTCCTAAGTGAGGCCGGATTTTTTATGGATGACAACCACAAGCCCTGCGGCATAAAGGCCGGGAGACCCATGATCATAGTTTGGAAGGAGCGAGCACACCCTTTTCTTAAGGGGAAGACTGCCCAGCATAGTTTTCAATCGGTGAGGGGTGGGGCAGGCATTGAACCTGCCGGCAGCGGTCGATACACTCGGGGAATTAGCTGGCATGATTGCAAACGCCCCTAAGTGAGGGAAGTATCCCTGGCATATTAAGCAGCGGAAATAACCATATGAGTAAGCACAAAAGAGCCGGTATCAGGCAGGTAGCAAGCCTGGCCGGGGTTTCCGTCGCTACCGTTTCCAGAGTCCTGAACATGCCGGACAAGGTGTCACCAGAGACGGCAGAAAAAGTCAGGCTGGCAGTAGAACAGCTCAATTTCATTCCAAACAGCTCGGCTCGAGCGCTGTCCACCCGCAGCACTCGTTCTATCGGTATTGTTGTACCGACACTGGAAAACCTTGTTTACGCCAAGTTTCTTGATGCACTGGAGTCGTCACTGGCAGAAAGGAATTACAACCTGGTGGTCTCAACGACAAGAAAGGGAGCCATTGCTGAAAGCCTGAGGGTTCGGGATCTGGTCAATATTGGCGTTGAAGCATTGATATTGCCGGGCCTGAATCATGATGCCGAACTACTGGATTATTTACGAAGAACCGATATTACCTATGTATTAAGCAGTGTTTACGATGAGGCGATAGAGCACCCGACCATCGGCTATGACAATTATGCCCTCGGTCGCAAGGTGGCTCGTTATCTGGTCAGTCATGGGCACAGGAACATTCAGTTGCTAAGTGGTCCTCTGGAGAACAATGATCGTACCATGATGAGGTTCCAGGGCGTCGTTGATGAGCTGCAGCAGCACTATGGCCCCGAATACCAGCCGCAGTCACAAATATTGGGCCTGAATACCCAATCGGCCTATGAATATGTGTGGGCAAGTATTGAGGAAAAGGGAGAGCAGGCGTTTTCCGAAGCTACCGCACTGCTCTGTCTTAGTGATGTGATCGCCATCGGAGTGCTGCTGGCCCTGGAGAAAAAGGGCATTGTCGTGCCGCAGGACCTGTCTGTGATCGGGTTTGATAATCTGGAGATTTCCGAATTCACCAATCCCTCTCTAACAACGGTGGACCTGCCTGTTACCGAGATGGGCAAGCGCATCGCACAGGCGCTGGTCTGCCATCTGGAACAGGGCACCCCACTGATCTCCCACCTGCTCGATGCCGAGCTGATCATTCGGGAAAGTGTCGCTGATATAGGGAATGACAGGGTCGGGAGCCGTATCAGGAACCATGATCCGTCCAGTCGGGACCATAGATAGGTTGCAACCAGGCCCGTCTTTTGTCATCTAGGGCAGAGCTGGCCTGGAACCGAATGTATTTCCATTTTTTCCTTTGAGTGAACGTCCACTCATTGGCCACACCCGATGAATAGCTTTGTAGCACGTAGTCATCTTCCTGCCGTTCGAACACAATTGCTTGCCAGATAACTTCATGTGGGGAGGAAAGGTGAAAGTCATAGCCGTCATCCGTTTCGCTCACCAGAAGCGGGTGGGTATCCAGCTCAATGCCGGTGCTGGCATAGAAGTTGCCTGATTTTATATTACTCAGTATGCTGGCTTCGTTTTTTTCGCCCGCTACTTGAATATATCCCAGCGGCGCATAATTTTCGTATACGTAGTGTGGCCGGTAGAAATCATCATTGCCGGCGAACCCCAGGCATTTATAACCGCGAGTGAGCAGGTCGTCCCAACAAGTTTCACTGAAGTAAGGGTAATAAGGTTTGCTTCCCTGGTCTTCTTCCAGCATTGACAGACCATTGTAGACTTCTATGCCGACCAGATTCAGCTGTTTTAATCGTGCACAGGGAAAGAGCAGGCTTTCAAGAATATTCCGCCATTCACCGCCTTCACGAGGTCGCGTGGTTTCAAAGAAGTTGGGATGGCAACAAAGAGATACGCCGTTCTCCCTTCCCATGGTCAGGGCGTGTATGTACTTTGCTTTCTCGTCCCGAAAGTAACCCCCCTCATAATGACCATAATTTATCGTGTCATTCTGTATTTCCCTTCCGGGGATAACCACAATGTCCTTGTGTTTCACGGTCTGGGTAAAGGTATCAATGGCATCGATATACGGATGAATGGAAGTACAGATAAAGTCAAAGTTGAACGGAGCGCTCAGGGATTTCCTTATGACGTCATCACAGTCTCCACCATACACATAATCAATCGGGCTGCCCTGTTTATCAGGGTTTGCCTTGGTATGAACATGAATGTTCCCTTTTTGCCAGGTTGTCGTGCCGATATAGGGGTTAGTCACCTTGAATGTCATGCTTGATTTTCCGTTATTGAAGATGCCGCCCCGGCAGGCGAAGGCAGCATCTTGAGTCATCATCAAGACTTGGTGGCAATACCATAGTCGGCGGTTTGCTCACTTGTTACCGTTGAGCTGTTTTCGGGGGCTTCCTGACGAATGGCACTCCAGTAAAACGCGCGGGCTTCCTCTTCATGAGCGTGAGAGGTCAGCTTGCTGACGATCCATAATGCCGACAGGGAAACAAAGAAGCCGGGGTAGGCCGCATCAATGCCGGTATCAAACATCGGCCACAGAACGGTGATACTCAGGGCGCCAGTCATGCTGGCAATGCAGCCACTGGCGGTGACTCGCTTCCAGAACATGGCGGCCAGGAAGGGAAAGATCAACGTAGTGGCCGATATTCTCAATGCCCATTGATACATGGAAATAATATCGCTCATCATGAACGAGACCCCCAGCGACAGCACCGAGATAATCACCACACTGATCCTGGCGGATTTCATCTTCTGCGCTTCGGTGGCTTGCTTGTTGAAAAAGCCGCAGTACAGGTCATGGGACAGATTGGAGCTGCCTTGCAGAATATAGGAGTCTGCACCTGTCATTAACGCAGAAAGCAGGCCAATAATGACAATGCCGCCGATTGCCGGATGAAGCAGCTCCATGGTGACAAAGGAAAAGACCAGATCTGCCGCCGTATCAAGGGGCACAAACTGCCTGGCCAGTACCCCAATGCTGTAGGGCAGGAAGGAAATCAGCATGACCAGCCCAAATCCGGTGACCCCGGCCTTGATGGCCACTTCTTCCGTCTCTGAGGCAAAGATCCGTTGCCAGGTCGATTGCCATACCAGGTAGAAGGGGGCCACGGTGAGCGCGAAGGTGATCACCTCCATGGTTCTGCCCGCCGGAATCGGTGTCAGAAATTCGGTGGGGGTGTTGAACAGGGCATTCTCGAGACCACCTGCATACAAAACGGAACAGACGGCCAGTATGATAATACCGGCAATGACGATGACACTCTGCAATGCGTCGGTCACTATGGTGGCTTCCAGCCCACCAAGAATGGTGAACCCCAGGATCAGGGCAAACGACAGCAGTAGCCCGGTATCCAGATCGATGCCGAAGATGACGTTAAATACGGTGCTCATGCCGACAATCTGCAGGGCAGTGGCGGGCACGGAATAAACAAAGGCAGAAAAAACAGAAGGAACAACACCGGCCTTTCTGCCAAAGCGTTTACCGAACAGATCGGCCAGTGTGTATAGCTTCAGCCTGCGAAGGGGTCTGCTGAAGAAGATGATCAGCAGCAGGCTCACCAGAATGCCGGGGAGGGCAAACATGAAGTAGCCTGATATGCCCTTGGTAAAGCCCATTCCTACCCAACCGATAAAGGCGGCGGCCCCGCACCATGTACTGATCAGGGTACCTGTGATTTTCCAGTACCCCATATTCCATCCGGCGATGAGGTATGCATCCGAGGTTTTGACTTTAAAGAAGTAATATCCACCGATCGCGAACATGATCATGAAATATACAACTGTATATCCAATGTACCACTCCATAGCGTTCTCCAATCCATTTACATCAAAGTGTTTCTTTGTGTTGCTTGAAAGTTGAATGTAACCGGTTACATGGTGATTTTTATCTCATCTTGATCATTTGTCAATCAGTTGTTAAGGGGTTGTGAGTGGAAGCCGAAGAAGGGGGGGGTGTAAATTTTTGTCACGCGCTGAACCTGCAGGGGTGATGTTGTGGTTCAGCGCGGTTGTTAACTGAGAGAGGGGGCTGTTTGTTCTGCCGGCCTACAACCACAACCCCAGCAGCATAAACGCCGGGATCAGTACCAGCAGCGGGCAGCGAAACACCCGCAACGCCAGCAGGCCCAGCGCCGCTGCGGCCAAAGCCGGAGCTCCGGTCACACTGGCCACAAACACCGGCTGATAGAGGGCCGCCAGCAGCAATCCCACCACGGCCGCATTGACACCGGCCACGGCGCCCGCCATGCGCCGGTTGGCCGCCAGTGCCTGCCATCCGTTCAACAACGCCAGCACCAGCAAAAATCCCGGTAAAAAGACTCCAAAGGTGGCCACCAGGGCACCGATAAGGGGGCTGGCCGGCAACAGCTCGGCCCCCAGAAAGGCAGCCAGACTGAACATGGGGCCGGGCATGGCCTGGGCGGCGGCATAACCGGTGAGAAAGGCTTCTTGAGAAAGCGTATCTGCCAGCAGGCTCTGCAGCAGCGGCAATACCACATGGCCGCCGCCAAACACCAGGCTGCCGGCCTGGTAAAAGTCGGCAAACAGGCCGGCCGAGCCGCCATGGGCCAGCAGTGGCAACAGCAGGAACAGGCCGGAAAACAGCAGCAAAAAGGGCCAGCTGAGGCGGGCGGCGGGGGCGCTGTCGGTGCCTTCATGCTTCAGCCAGAAGGCGCCGGTGAGCGCCGCTGCCAGCAGCGCCACAAACTGGGCCGCCAGCCCCGGCCACAGCCATAGCAGGGCGGCGGTGCCCACCGCCAGGGCCTGGGTCAGCCGGCGCCGGCAAAACTGGCCGGCCATGGTCAGTACCGCATCGGTCACCACCACCAGGGCAAACAGCTTAAGGCCGCCGATCAGCGCCGCGGTAACGGGCGAATTGGCGTAATGTTGACCCAACAATGCCAGGCTCAGCATCAACACAAATGAAGGCAGGGTAAAGCCGATAAAGGCGGCAATGGCACCGCCCAGGCCGGCGCGCTGATAGCCGATGGCAAACCCCAGCTGACTGGAGGCCGGGCCGGGTAAAAACTGGCACAGGGCCAGGGTGGAGGCAAACCTGTCCTGGGGCAGCCAGCCCAGCTTTTGCACGAAATGACGCTGAAAATAGCCGATGTGGGCAGCCGGCCCGCCAAAGCTGATCCAACCCAGCATAAAAAACTGCCAAAACACCGAAAGCATGACGATTCATTCACTCCATCTTGGTTGGGGGGCGCCATGCTAGCCGAAAAAGGTGACGGCCCGATGACAGATCGTCCTGAGCGCAGTCATGGCACGGCGTTGAGGGAAGTTCCCATGACCAGGCAAGGTAACAAAAATGGAAAATATTGCCCAGTAACCATGCAAGACGGCAAGGCATTGGCAATACTCTCAAGGATACATTTGAGTAACAGCTGTCACCAGGCATGTATACCGCATGTCTGACTAACTCGGATCAGGGAATTCCGATAGCTTCGGAAGTGATGGGAAGGAATGACGGTGAACGAGAATCAGTCAGTATTTGTGGCGGTGAGCAACATCAGCACCATGGAAGTCATTCGCGACATGCTTCAGGATGAAGTGAAGGCGCTGATTTTTCCGGAGCCCGGGGCGGACATGGTGAAAATGTTTGACCGCTGCCAGGCCCAGCTTATTGTGCTGGCCTTTAATCATGTCGAGCAATCCATCGAATTTTACGAGCGTCTCAAAAACGAAAGCGAAAGGCTGCACCTCAAGCCTTGTCGCATTTTGCTGTTGTGCGACAAATTTGAGGCGGAAAAGGCCTATTCCCTCTGTCGAAAGGGAACCTTTGACAACTATGTGGTGTTCTGGCCCCTGTCTTTTGATCCCCACAGGCTGAAAATATCCATCTATCAGGAGCTGAGATCGCTGGATAGCCTTTATAAAGCCCGTGACCGGCTCAGGAATACGGCCCGGCTGCATGCCGTGATAGACGAGCTGGAAGGAGTGGTGGCAAGGTTGGTGGATGGCGGCAGTGTCTTTACGGAGCAGGTCAGGGATGTGCTGGAGGAGGCCGAGGAGCTTCGCGTTGGTGCCCTGCCGCACATGGACCGGGATGCGGGGGTGAGCACCGAAGATATCGGCTCCCTCTATGACTGCATCAATGTGTTGAAGAACAAGGTCTGGCACTTTGAATCCCTTTGCCGGGAAGTTGAGCACAGCTACCAGGGGGCGTTGAAGCAGGTTGCCAGTGCAAAACCCTCGGTACTGGTGGTGGAAGACGACGCCTTTTACCGAAATATCATGATGACCCTGCTCAAGGCCGGCGACTATCAGGTTAATTTTGCCAAAACGGCGGCCGAGGCCCTGGGAATACTTCAGGAAAATACACCCGATCTTATTCTGATGGATCTGATGATGCCGGGCATGAATGGCCTGGAAGCCATTAGGCATATTCGACACAACGAATGGACCAAGCATATTCCGGTGATTGTGATCAGCGGGCAGAGCCAAAAGGAAGTTATTTCCAGGTGCATTCAATTGGGGGCCTTTGAATTTATTCTCAAGCCGTTCAATCGTCAGATTTTTATCAGCAAAATAGAAAAGGCACTGGGTTCCAGGGAAGCAAAAGGACCGGCAAACAAGGATCACTGGAACATGATGTAATGTTGCAGCTTTGGCATGGGTATTTGGCACCGGCAGTACCAAGCGCCTTCAGGCATTATGGCTATTCACTGAATACAATGGTGAACCTATGATAAGCAGGGCGGTAGCGGGAGCGAATGGCATCAATCATGGCCAGTGGCAGGCTTTCAGGCGTAGCGCCTTGCTGCTGGTTGGCTATTTTATGTTGGCGGAGCTTGGCATGTGGCTGGCCATGCCGCCCTTGCTCAGTGCGCCGGTCTGGCCCGCGGCCGGCCTTGCCCTGTATTGCCTGACCCTGTGGGGGGCCCAGTACTGGAAAATACTGTGGCTGGCGTCTTTTTCGGCCAATGTGCTGCACAAGGTCATGCTGGCGGATCATGACCTCAGTGCTTCCCTTATCGGCATGGCGGCGGTCACCGCCACCGGCTCGGTGCTGGCCACCCTGACCGGTGTCGTCATTTTAAGGAAACTGCTGCGCACTCGGGCCGAGCAGGTCAACGAGGGTTATATTATCGCCCTGTTGCTTTCGACTGTGGCGCTGGCCAGTATGATCACGGCAGTCACCGGCATCGGCAGTTTTTACCTGTTTCTGTCCCTGACCATGGAGCATCTGGCGGGAAGCCTGCTCAACTGGTGGATGTCGGAAAGCCTGGGCATGTTTATCGCCATTCCCTTTATTCAGTGCGCCGAGCTGAAAAGGACGGGCTTCAACGACTGCCGTGTGGGCAAGCTCCAGTTTTTGCCTATGCTGGTTTGCCTGTTGCTGGTGGTGGGGTTTATTGCGCTAAGCGGAGTGGAAAAGCTGAAAAGCGATCGGCAAATCGCCGCCTTCAGTACCCTGCTGCAAGACAGCCTGGAGTCCTCCCTGCTGTCGCTGGATGACGTCACCCGTTCGACCGCCGCCTACATTTCGAGCAGTGAGCGGGTCACGCCGGCAGAATTCTCCAGTTACGCAAGCAGTCTGCTGATTCGTCCCGGTATTGAAGGGCTGGCCTGGATTCCGAGGGTAATGCATCAAAGCCGGGAGGGTTTTGAGGCCAGGGCCAGACGGTCCTTTTATCCTGGTTTTTCCTTGCTGGAACATGATGATAACAGCATTCCGGTGGTGGCAGGCGTCAGGGAGGCCTATTACCCCTTCTGGCTGGTGTTTGTCAGGGGCGGGCGCCAGTCGTTGATTGGTTATGATCTTGGCAGTGAAAGCCGGGAGCTGTTGAAACTGTCCATCGACAGCGGTCAGGTGGTCTTTCAGGAACGCAGGCCGCTGCATTCCGGAGAAACCGATAGCAATGACGACTGGCGTTATTTTGTGCCGGTTTATACACCGGGGTTTAATCCGACGCTGGCCAGCGTGGAAGAGAATCGCCGCGAGTTTATCGGTTTTGTCAGCAGCCTGATTCACTTTAATGCCTTTATAGATGACATCAGGGAAAGAATGGGGCTGCTCGATGTCATTTTTCGCATCACCATGAATTACCGCAACGATGGCAGTCATTTTACCGTGATGGACACTCGACCCGCCGCCGACCGGAAAGGGGCGGCCGATATGCACAGCCACTTCGATTACCTTGGCTATAAAAGGTTCAATATTGAGGTTTGGCACGAGGATGCCTGGAAGCCCGCCAGATCCCTGAATACGCAAGGGTTTATGGTGACCGGGGTATTTATTTTGCTGCTGGTGACGGCCTACACCTATAACAGCCTGCTGCAAAATGTGCGTATCTCACAACGGGTGAGGCAGCGTACCGAAGCCCTGAGAAAAACCCGGCAGGAGCTTGCCGATATTCTGGATAACATGACCAGTTACATTGTGGAGGTGGATTTTAAAGGGTGCATTACCAATGTGAACCGAACGCTGCTCAGAGCCTATGGCGGTAACAAGGACAGCCTGCTTGGCGTGCGGGTGACCGACGCCTACTGGTTGCATGACCGGGAAGAAGAGCGGCAACGGCTGCGGAAAGACATCAACGACGCCTGGCGAGGCATGGCGGTCAGGCGCGATGTTGCCCTGACCAGAAAAGACGGCCAACTGCTCTTTGTGGACATGAACATCATTCCGGTGCGGGATGATAACGGCCGGGTCGAAAAGGTTATCATCGCTGCGGTAGACATCACCGAACGCAAGGTGGCGGAAGACAACCTCAAGAAGAGCAGCAAGCGCCTGTTTGAGCTGAACCTGGGCCTGGAAGATCTGGTGGAAGCCCGCACCGGCGAGCTCAGGCAACTGACCGATCAGCTGGAAGACCGTATCAAGGAGCGCACCGCAGAATTGCTGCAGGCACAGCAGAATGCGGAAAAGGCCAACAAGGCCAAATCCTATTTTCTGGCCACCATGAGTCATGAAATTCGTACGCCGCTCAATGGCGTGGTGGGCATGCTGGAGGTGATCTACCAGACCGGCCTGAGCCAAAAACAAAAGGAAGTGATGGACGTCATCTATTCCTCCTCTATCTCCCTGACCGAACTGATTAACTCCATTCTGGAATTTTCAAAAATAGAGTCCGGTACCCTGGATGTGGTGAAAGAGCCGCTGGACTTGACCGCGTTGGTGGAGCAGGTATGCCAGATGTTTGATTACCAGGCTCGCTCCTCCGGGGTGGAGCTGACCATGTTTGTGGATCCGGCGCTGCCGTCGCGAGTGAAATCCGACAGCCTGCGCCTGCGCCAGATACTGATCAACCTGATCAGCAATGCCATCAAGTTCAGCAGCACCAAGCAGCCCGGCAAGGTGGCCGTCAGCCTTAACATGACGCAGAGTGCGCCCTCTGCCATCAGCGTCAGGCTGGATGTGCTCGATAACGGCATCGGCATGAACGAGCAGGTGGTGGCCAACCTGTTTCAGGCCTTTATGCAGGCCGACTCCAGCACCACCCGTCGCTTTGGCGGTACCGGACTGGGGCTGGCCATTACCCATCACCTGGTGGGCTTGCTGGAGGGCAATATCGCCGTGACCAGTGAGCCCGATAACGGCAGCCGTTTCAGCGTGAGCCTGCCGTTTGAGGTGGCAGTCGATGATGAACCGGCAAAGACGGGCCATGCCCAGGTCGAGGGGCTGAACTGTCTGGTGATTGGGGATGAACAGGGCATTGTCTCGGGCCTGATGCGTTACCTTGACCATGACCGGGCCAGGGTGAAATTTGCCGAGACGATCCAGGTGGCCGAAAGCATGGCGCCCCGTTATTCGTCGGGGGACTGGGTCTGGATTTATGACCAGCCCCACCAGGAAAACGTCCTGGCGGCATTGAGGCAGGCGGCGTCGGCCTGGACCGGCAGCAAGGTGAGCTTTCTGACCATTGAGCGCGGGGCCCGGCGCAGTGCCCGACGAGTGGCGGCAGATCATGTGATGATTGATGCCAACCTGCTTCGTCGTGCCGCCTTTATGGAAGCGGTGATGATGGCGGCCGGGCTGGTTACGCTGCCCGAACACAACGGTGTGATGGAAAAACACGCCGGTTCGGCCGAAGGTGCCGATCGAGGCAAGGCGCGTATTCTGGTGGTGGAAGACAATGTGGTGAACCAGAAGGTCATCGTGCAGCAGCTGGATCTGCTCGGCTATGACGCCGATCTGGCCGGCAATGGCGTGGAGGCACTGAGTGCGATCCACGAGAGTCACTACCACCTGATCTTTACCGATCTGAGCATGCCTGAAATGGACGGTTATCAGTTTGTCGAGCAACTGCGCAGCGAAGAGAGGGACGGCGCCGCCATTCCGGTGGTGGCCCTGACGGCCAATGCCTTCAAGGAAGAAATGGCCCGCTGTTTTGAAAAGGGCATGAACGATTACCTGACCAAGCCGGTCGAACTGGCCCGGCTGAAGGAAATGCTGGAAAAGTGGCTGCCGCAGGAAAAAACCAGTGATGCCGGTAACGGTGTTGAGGGAGGCGACGCTCGTGACCACACCATTGACACCGAGGTGCTTCGAGAGCTGGTGGGTAATGACGAAGCGCTGTTTGGTGAACTGCTTCAGGATTATATGCAGCAGCTCAACCAGGATTTACCAGAAATAACCTGGGCCTTTGCCAGCGGGGAATGGTCACGGCTGCAGGCGTTGGCTCACACCCTGAAGTCCTCGTCCCGGGTCGTGGGAGCACAACGGCTGGGCGAGCTGTTTTTCGAGGTAGAAACCGCCTGCCGGAACAAGGAGGGCATTTCGAACAACACCATGGACGAGCTGGACCGCGAGGTCGGCCGCGTTCTGGCACACATCGGTAAAATAATGACTTGAGGGCGCAATGGATACGGGTATCGAGGTGCTGGTGATCGATGATGATATCGTGACCCTGAAACTGCTGGTGGGCATGTTAAACCGACTGGAAGGGTGCATGGCCACCGGATGCACCAGTGCGCGGCGCGCGCTGGAACGCATGAATGGCCAGGAGACGAGCCCGGACATGGTGTTTCTGGATATCAATATGCCGGAAATGGACGGTTTTTCCTTTATTCGAAAGCTTGAGGAGTTGGGCTTTAACGGCGCCCTGGTGCTGGTCAGCGGCCATGACCAAAAAATCATGCGCACCGCGGAAGAGCTGTCCAAGGCCTGTCACCTCAGGGTGGCGGCTCGACTGGAGAAACCGGTGTCATTCTCGACGCTGCAGGCGCTGATGGAGGAAACGCGCCGGCCCTTTGCCCATCCCGACAGGCATTGCCGGGACGAGCTGGCGAAGGATTTGCCGAGCGCCCTGCAGCGCAGGGAGTTTTTCAATGTGTACCAGCCCAAGGTGGCCCTGACCAATGGCGCCGTTGCCGGGGTTGAAGCCCTGGTGCGCTGGCGGCACCCGAGGTGCGGCATCCTCTCTCCCGATCACTTTATTACCCTGGCGGAACAACAAGGGCACATCGATGCCCTGACTCGGCTGGTGATGGAAAACGCCCTGCACGACAGCCGCCTGTGGCTGGAGAAGAGCCAGCCCTTTTCGGTGTCGGTGAACGTCTCCATGCTGAGCCTGATGTCCCCGGACTTTATGAATGGCATGTGCACACTGGTGCTGGAGCGAGGCTTTTCCCCTTCCGACTTTATCTTTGAGGTGACTGAAGGGCGTGTGCTGGAGGATACCAGGGCGCCGCTGGAGATTACCGCGCGAATCAAGATGGCGGGATTCGGGCTGTCAATGGATGACTTTGGTACCGGTTATTCAAATATGAACAGGCTTAGGGACTATCCCTTTGATGAACTAAAGCTGGACAGATCCTTTGTCACCGGCATCACCAGCAGCCCGACCACGTTGAAAATGTGCCACGCCAGCATTGCCCTGGCGCAAGCCTGCGGTATCAGGGTGGTGGCAGAGGGCATTGAAAGCAGAGACGAGTTTCAGATCCTGAAACAAATGGGCTGTGATTATGCCCAGGGTTACTTTATCTG
Source organism: Oceanimonas sp. MB9 (assembly GCF_011319775.1). NCBI lineage: Bacteria > Pseudomonadati > Pseudomonadota > Gammaproteobacteria > Aeromonadales > Aeromonadaceae > Oceanimonas > Oceanimonas sp. MB9. The sequence goes on from NZ_VFBE01000005.1 coordinate 424,491, forward strand.
CCGCCCCATGACCGCCGAGGCCATGAAGCTGTGGTTGTCCGCCCACCGGTTCGGATTTGCTCCCTGAGCCAGTCTGCCGTGAGGAGGCCATTTAGATTGATCTATCGGACTATACTGATAGCGTTTTCTCCACAGAAGGATGCGTTCGATGACAATCTCGAAAATGGCGTTATGGCTGCTGGCCGTTGTAACCCTGGGGCTGGGCGGCTGCAATACCCTCGCCGGGGCCGGCAAGGACATAGAGCAGGGCGGCGAGGCCGTGCAGGAGGCGGCACGGGACGCACAGGGATATTAGCGTGGATTACTCCACAGGCAAGGCCGGGCGATTGCCCGGCCCTTTTGGTTATGCCGGCCTCTCGCCTTGTCCCAAAATGCGCCTTGCTCGGGCCATGACCGGGCTGTCCACCATGTGCTCACCGACCGCCACCACGGCCCCCTTGACCCTCTGCTCGGCGGCCAGCACCCGCTCCGCCCAGGCCCGCTGGGCCGGGGAAGGGGCCATGGCGAGGTGGGCGGGGTTAACCTGGCGCGGGTGAACCAGCAATATGCCGCCAAAGCCCAGTTTCATGCCCTCGCGCACATAGGCGGTCAGCCCGGCGTCGTCATTAAAGGCGGTATACACCGCATCCAGTGGTGCGGCCAGGCCGTGCACCCGTGAACACACCACCAACTGGCTGCGAATGGGCAGAAAGGGCGTTTGATCCTGAGGCTCGTCTGCCGGCGGCGGGTAGTCCATGGCCAGATCCAGCGCCATGTCGAGCTGGCCGAACAACAGCCGGGCCACCCCATTGGCGCAGGCAATGGCATCGAGCCGGGCCAGGGCCTGGGCGGATTCGATAAAGGGCAGCAACGGCTTGTCGGTGACATTGGCCAGTTCGTTGAGGGCGTCCGGATCTTCCGCCTTGGGCACCACTACGGCGGCCACGGCATCGGAGCGGCACAGCGCCATGTCCTGGTTGAACCAGGGGCTGTCGGTACCATTGATGCGTACCAGTACCGAGGCGGGTGGCCGTGAGATCAACCAGCCGGCCAGGGTGGCGCGGGCGGCGTCTTTTTCCGCCGGTGGCACGGCGTCTTCCAGATCGATAATAACGGCATCGGCACCGCTGTTCAGGGCCTTGTCAAACCGCTCCGGGCGATTGGCCGGGACAAACAGCAGGGTTTGCAGCGCATTGATATTCATAGAAAACTCCACAAAGCCTTTCGCCGGGGCGAAGCACAGATAAGGGAGTCTTCTGTTTAGAACAAACGGGGCCCGGCCGCAAGCGGCACGGGCCGAACCGGCGAAAAAGCCGGCATGGACGGTCGATCAGCCCTGCTGGCCAAAGCGCTGCTGCAGGTAGGCGATAATGTCGCCAGACTCGTACATCCAGCGCGTTTCGCCGTTTTCCTCGATGCGCAGGCAGGGCGACTTGATCCGTCCTCCGCCGGCCTGCAGGACGTCCCGATGGGGAGAGCCGGGGTTCACATTGCGCAGCTCAATGGGCAGGTTGAGTTTATGCATGGCCCGGCGCACCTTGATGCAGAACGGACAGCGAGGCAGCTGATACAGCGCCAGCTCCCGGCAGGCGGTGTTCACCGCCTGCTGCGCCTCGGGGGTACGTTTTTGTCGGGGCGGGCGGGTCAGCAGATCGCCCACCACCATAATGCCCCCGAGCCCGTTTCGTAATGCCTTTACCAACATGGTCTTCCCTTTCTATACGAGATGAAAGCGGGAATTGTATCCGAAACGGGGCGGGCTGAGCAGGGTGTTACAGGCTTTGATGCGGCCCGAATACTTCGTAGTGCAGCCGTTCGGCGGCAATGTCCCAGCCGGCCAGCGTGTCCTTGACCATGGTCATAAAGGGCAGTGGGCCGCAGAAGTAGTAATGGGCGTCGGGCAGGTCGATGGCCTCACGCAGTGGGCCGAGATCCATCAGGCCGGCGGCGTCAAAGTCTTCCGCGGGCCTGTCGCTTGCCAGGGGAGCACGGTACCAGATGTGGGTTTCCAGGTTGGTGTGTGCCAGGCGTGTGGCCTGAAGGTCCTGCCTGAAGGCATGCTGGGCACCGTTGTCACAGGCATGCAGCCAGTAAATCGGGGCCGAGTGCTGCCGGTTGAGCAACTGGTCAAGCATGGCCCTCATCGGGGTCTGGCCCACCCCGGCGGAGATCAGCACCACCGGGGTGTTCGGGGTTACCTCCATAAAGAAGTCGCCCGCCGGGGGCAACACCTGCAGGGTGTCGCCCACACTGACCTGATCATGCAGAAAGCCGGAAGCCACACCGCCTTGTTCACGTTTGACCGCAATGCGGTAGTTTTCGCCGTTGGGTGCCTGGCACAGGGAGTATTGGCGATATTCCTTGTGCTCCAGCGTGTCGGAGTCCAGGTGCAGGTTCAGGTACTGGCCGGGTTTAAAATCAACCACGGCGCCGCCGTCGGCGGGGGCCAGCAGAAAGCTGGTGATCTGCTCGCTTTCGGCATGTTTTTCCCTTACCACAAAGGCTCGGGTACCGCGCCAGCCGCCGGGCCGGGTCTCGTTGTCCTGATAAATCTGTGCTTCCCGGCCAATAAAGATGTCGGCCAGGGCGCCATAGGCCTGGGCCCAGGCGTCAATCACCTCGGGCGTGGCGGCGTCGGGGGCCAGCTCCTTGATGGTTTCCAGCAGGTGATGGCCCACAATGGCGTACTGCTCGGGCTGAATGGAAAAGCCGGTGTGTTTGTGGGCGATGCGCTCTACGGCGGCGGCCAGTACCGCCGGGTTGTCGATGTTTTTGGCATAGGCCAGCACGGCAGTGAACAGGGCGGCGGGCTGACGGCCCGTCTTCTGGTGACTGAGGTTGAAGACATCCTTCAGCTCGGGGTTGTCGCGAAACATGCGCCGGTAGAAGTGTTCGGTAAGGGCGGTATTGGCCGACTCCAGCAGGGGAACGGTGCTTTTTACGATCTCAATGGTACGGGCATTCAGCATGGCAACCTCGACTGGTCTTTAATGTGCATTTTAAATGTGTGTTATCGGTGATGGATGATATAGGTACATTTGAAATGCATCAATTGGTTTTTGTCTTTTTTGACCGCCACGGGTCGAGCTGAGCCGGCGCTGGCGGTATGATTGCCGGCATTGAGCAAAAGGAGTAAGCCAAATGTCGCCTTCATCCCGCCTTGAGCGAGTCATGTCCGCCATCGATCAGATCAACAGCCAGGATCCCAATCAGCAGGATCACCGACCCAAGGAGCTGCTTTACAGCGAGCGTATGACTCGGCAACTGCAGCTGTTTGCTCCCAATGCCGGCGAGCTGCTGCATATTGCCGCCCGTGCGCAGCATATTCGCCGCTGGGCCATTCCTCGGGCCGACTACCCCATGGATCGGACCGGTTATAAACGCTGGCGCAGCGATTTGGCGCAATATCACGCCGATCTGACGGCAAACCTCATGGCCGAGGCGGGTTATGATGAAAACGAGCGGCGGCGGGTCGGTGATTTGCTGCAAAAAAAACGGCTCAAGCAGGATGCCGATGTGCAGATTTTGGAAGACGTGATCTGCCTGGTGTTTGTGCAGCATTACCTGGAAGACTTCGCCGCCGGGCACGATGAGGACAAGCTGGTCGACATTATTCGCAAAACCTGGCGCAAAATGTCTGAGCAGGGTCATCAAGCGGCGCTGGCATTGCCGCTGTCGCCGGCCATGCAGGCGCTGGTGGGCAAGGCCCTGGCCGGCTGAACATAGCCAAAAGGTTATGTACGGCATGCAGAAAATGTATTTATTTCAATTTGGTTAATGATGTTAATTTTTTGTTGTGCATCGGGACCGGTGCACCCTGACAGGATGTGATCAAGGGGAGAGGATCCGATGAATGCCATTGTATTGGCGATTTTGGTGATGGTGGGCCTGTGTCTGGCCCGAGTGTCCGTGGTGTTTTCACTGGTGGTGGCGGCCCTGGTGGGCGGACTCTGGGCCGGCATGTCGGTGGATCAGGTGATCTCGGCCTTTAACGAAGGACTGGGGGGCGGTGCCACCGTGGCCCTGGCCTACGCCACCCTGGGAGCCTTTGCGGTGGCGCTGTCGCGCACCGGCATTACCGCCATGGTGTCGGACAAGGCACTGGCCTGGGTGGGGGCGCGGCGTGATGCCGCTCCGGGGGAAAACAGTCAGACTGGCGGCGTAAAATGGCTGCTGTTTGTGGCCCTGATACTGGTGGGCGCGGCATCGGGCACCGTGGTGCCGGTGCATATCGCCTTTATTCCCATTCTGGTGCCGCCCCTGCTCGGGCTGATGAACATGCTGCGGCTGGACCGGCGTGCCGTGGCCTGCGTGATCACCTTCAGTATCACCATCATGTACATGACCACCCCGGTGGGCTTTGGCACCATCTTTCTCAACGATATTCTGACCAACAGCGTTAACCAGGCCGGGGAAGGGCTGGGCATGCAGGTGACCACTGCCATGGCACCCAAGGCCATGTTGTTGCCGGCGGCGGGCATGCTGCTGGGACTGCTGGTGGCGGTGCTGTTCAGCTACCGTAAGCCCCGGGGCTATCAGTCGCCGCTGAATGAGGTCAAGGAAGCCAAAGCCAGCCGGCCGCAACTGAGCCGCAAGCAGCTGATGATGATTGGTGTGGCCATTGTCGGCGCCCTGGTGGTGCAGTTGACCACCGGCTCCATGGTGCTGGGTGGCCTGCTGGGCTTTGCCCTGTTGTCGATGAATGGCCTGTTCAAGTGGAAGGATCAGGACGATGTGTTCACCCAGGGTATGCGGCTGATGGCGCTGATCGGCTTTATCATGATTGCCGCCTCCGGCTTTGCCGGGGTGATGAAGGCGTCCGGCGCCATTCCCGAGCTGGTGGCGGGCTCTGGTAATCTCATTGGTGACAATTCGGCACTGGCGGCCCTGGTCATGCTGCTGGTGGGGCTCTTTATTACCATGGGCATCGGTTCGTCGTTTTCCACCATTCCGATTATTGCCGCCATCTATGTGCCCCTGGCCATCAGCTTTGGCTTTTCGCCCCTGGCCACCCTGGCCCTGGTGGGCACCGCCGGTGCCCTGGGTGATGCGGGTTCGCCTGCGTCCGACTCCACCCTGGGTCCCACCGCCGGCCTGAATGCCGATGGCCAGCACGATCATATTCGTGACTCGGTCATTCCTACCTTTATTCACTACAATATTCCGCTGATCGTCTTTGGCTGGATAGCGGCCCAGGTGTTGTAAACCCGCCCGGATACTAGGCCGCGCATTCGCGTCGGCCTGGTGCATTCGCCGCCAGCATCAGCGCCGAAAGGCGCTTTTTTTCTGTGTATTCACATAATCAGCCAGCTCATCCAGCAGCCAGTTGGGATCATCGTGGGGCAGATCGTGACCGGCCCAGGGATGCTCGCGCACCTGCGTGTGCCAGTGTTGTGCCAGGGCATGGCTGCAGCGCGGATCCACCAGGCGATCGCCCCGGCCGCACAAAATGAGGGGAACAAGGCCCGGCGGCATGGCGGTCATGCGGTAGCGGGAGGCGGCGGCCAGCTGGCGCACAGCATTGGCGTGCGCCACCGGGCATTCGTTGGCGTAGCGAATCCATTTCGGCAGGGTGGTGTGGGCATCGCTCCGGCGGGCACAGGTCAGCCGGTAGATCAGGGCCTCCCGCTGCGCCCGGGGTGTCAGCAGCGTCAGCAATAATAGCGGCAGTGCGGCCGGGCGCAGACGCTGCCAGGGCGGGCTGAGGGCGCTGCTGGAGTTGACCAGCACCAGTCCGGCCACTTCCCGTGGGTAATGGGCGGCCCACTGCGCCGCAACCATGCCCCCCATCGATAACCCCAGCAACTGCACCGGCGCATTCAGGTCGGCCCGTTTCCGCACCTGTGCCAGCATGGCGGTAATCGACGGCGGGCAGTCTTGCCCGTGGTAAATACCGTTGCCGGGCAGGTCAATACATCGCACTCGAGTGCCAAGGCTGTCGGCCAGGCGCTCGGGAAAATCCCCCCAGTGGCGGCATTCCCGGGTCAGGCCCCGCAGTAATATCCAGCGAGGAGGCCGAGTCCTGCTCACCGCGCGCCCCAGCGGCGTTCGGCCTGGCGTTGGTGTTGCCGGCGTGCCGGCTCGCCGGGCAGCCAGTGCCGCCAGGCGGCCACGGCCCGCAGCAGAAAATCCAGCAACAGCTGATGGCGGCGCAGGGTGCGCTGGTGGCGGTGGGGCACCAGCGGGTTGAACAGGCCACTGTAACTGGCCAGCTGACGGGGATTTTTCTTTACCCAGAGCCAGGAGCCCATTTCCAGCGTCAGCGGCAGGAATACCTGGCCGCCGCGCTGCAGGTGTTGCCGGTAGAGGTAGTCCCACAGATCGCCATGGGTGCGGTAGTGGTGATGCTGCGGCTCAAACAGGTAGGGGTGATGAGGATGACTGCGTTCAAACAGCCGCAGCAGTACATGCAGCTCGGCGGCATGTTCCAGCAGCCGGCGCCGCCCGGAGTAGGGAAACCAGATCCGATCACGCAGGCCAAAGCCCGAATGGCAGTCCAGCGCCAGGCTGAACGGCGCCGTGGCGATCTGCTCTTGCACCAGGGCGCACATCGCTTGGGCCTCGGGCTCCATGGGGTTGTGGGGCCGTCCACGATACCAGGGCAGCCAGGGCCCAAGGCGATGCCCGGATACCGGCCAGGGGCCGGGCTGGTCGGCTTCAAGCGGCGCGTTGCGCATCAGATCGATGCCATTGCCGTTGCAGCGCCAGCCCCGGGCCATGCCCACCGGGTTCAGCAGCGGGCAGATCACGATACGCATACAGGCCAGCAGTTGTTGCAGGCTTGAATCCCAGTGCAGCCGCTGCAACAGGGTGGCGAGCTGGGCCAGCAGCAGCTGAGTGCCGATACGCTCAATGCCGTGCACGCCGCCGCACAGCAGCAGCACCGGGGCGGTGGCGCTGGAACTGCCCAGCTCAAGGGCATAAACCGGCAGTTGCCAGTGGCCATCCTGCACGTTTGTCAGCACTCGGCTGCGCAGGGCCGGTGCGCCCCGGCGAACAAGTCGTTCCAGCAGGCGCAGCTCCGGCAGCCGCTCCCGGCAATACTGCCGGTATGAACGTCGCCGGTCTGAAGCATTTGAATCGGGGTGAGGGAAGCCGGGGCCGGTGGTCATTGCTGATGAAGCCTTCTGTCTGTGGGCTATTCAGCAGTGTAGCGCCCCGCCGGCGCTTCGCCTGCGGAAGGCCGAAAAAACCGGCTCAGGCGGTGACGGGCCGTCCGGTCACCTGCTCGACAAACAGCCGGGCCGGTACCGACAGCGGAAAGGCCGGCGAGCGGGCCAGCACCACCCGCTGGGGCGGCACCTCATCGCTGAGCGGCACACAGGCGATGGGGGCGCCATCGTAGCTGTGATCTCCGGCGGGCCGGGTGCACGACAGCGCCACGCCGTGGCCGTGGGCCACCAGGCCACGCTGCATTTCAAAGGACAGGGTATGGTGAATACGCGCCGGCTGCAGATCCCGCTGCCAGAACAGCGACAGAAAATATTCCCGGGTCAGCGGCAGATCCTGCAGGATCAGGGTTTCCTCGGCCAGTTCCGCCAGACTCAGCCGTGGTTTTTCCGCCAGGGCATGGTGGGCCGGCAGCAGCGCATAGGGCCTGAGCTCATCCAGCACATGGGTGCTGCACTCCGGCGGCAGCCCCAGGCCGTAGCTCAACACCAGCTCGGTCTTGCCCTGCTCTAGCCCTTGGCACACGCCGGCCAGATCCTGCTCCTGCATGATCACGCGAATGCGCGGATAGCGGCGCTCAAACTCGCTCACCAGCCGGGGCAGGTAATAGGGGGCGATATCGCGAAAGCAGCCGAGCAGCAGTTGTCCTTCCACCTCGGTGCCGTGCCGATGCTGGCTGTCGAGCAGGTTGTGGGACAGGGTAAGGATATGCCGGGCTTCCCGAAACAGGGCCTCGCCCCTCGGGCTCAGGCTTACCCCCTGGCCACGGTGACGCTGAAACAGCGACTGGCCCAGCAGCCCTTCGAGCTGGTTGATGGCCACCGACACCGAGGGTTGGGACACATGCAGTGCCTCGGCGGCCCTGCTGATGCTGCCGTGCTGGGCCACGGCCACAAAGTAGCCCAGTTGGCGAAAGGTAAAGGGTATAGTCATTATGCTATGAACTTCATATTTAGACTGTATTTCCATGCTATGTAGAAAGGCTGTTAAAGTCGAGCCGTGACTGAACAAGGTAAAGGTATAAGGAGCGAAACATGACCACGGCCACCACCCAAGGCTGGCTGAGCGACGAGCAAATCGCCGCCTACCAGCGCGATGGCGCCATTGTGATCAAGGGCGTATTCAAGGACTGGATTGAGTCGCTGCGGGCCGGCTTTGACCGCGTGTTGCAGGATCCGAGCGAGCATGGTCGGGAGAACGTCACCGGCACCGATTCCGGCCGTTTTTTTGAGGACTATTGCAACTGGCAGCGCATTCCCGAGTTTCGCCGATGGATTGAGCAGTCGCCCGGCGCCGCCATTGTGGGTGAAGCCACCGGCTCCGAGGCTGTTCAGGTGTTTCACGAGCATATTCTGGTCAAGGAGCCGGGAACCTCCAAGGCCACTCCCTGGCACCAGGACAACCCCTATTACTGCGTGGACGGCGATCAGACCGGCAGTTACTGGATACCGCTGGATCCCATTACCCCGGAAAACGCCCTGCAGGTGGTGCTGGGCTCCCACCGTTGGCCCAAACCGGTGCGCCCGAGCAAATGGTCCACCAATGCTTCATGGTATGCCGACGACAGCCCCTATATGGACATGCCGGACATCGACAACGGCGACTTTGAGATTTTGATCCCCGAGATGGAGCTGGGGGATGCCCTGTTGTTCAACTTTAAGACGGTGCATGGCGCCCCGGGCAACCAGACTCGAAACCGTCGCCGGGCTTTCTCCACCCGGTTTATGGGGGATGACGTTCGCTTTGTTGACCGGGGCGGTCCTACCTCACCGCCCTTTGACGGCATCAACCTGCAAACCGGCGACAGAATGCGCGAAGACTGGTTTCCGGTGGTGTGGCGTCGTTGATCCCTGACGCGCTATAGAATAAATACTCAACAGGTTATGCTTTTTCAGCATAACCTGTTTGTTTTTATTCTTTTGGCCCCTGACTCCGCCTCGTTAGAATCCCGCCGTTAATTGGTTACCGGAGAAACAATATGACCACAGCCATTGCCACGGCGAGTGACCGCCGTGCTCCCCTGAGTCTGGGCGTGCTGGCGCTGATACTGGCCGGCGCACTCGCCCTGCTGCAGTTGGCCGGATTGCGTCAGATGGCGCTGTTTGCGGTAGGGGCCGCACTGGGTCTGGTGTTGTATCACGCCGCCTTTGGCTTTACCTCGTCCTGGCGGGTGATGATTACCGAGAGGCGCGGTCGTGGCCTGCGCGCCCAGATGGTGATGCTGGCGCTGGCGGTATTGCTGTTTTTCCCCGCCCTGAGTCAGGGCGATCTGGCCGGCCAGGCGGTGAGCGGATTTGTGTCACCGCTCGGCACCTCGGTGCTGGTGGGCGCCTTTATCTTTGGAGTCGGCATGCAGCTGGGAGGCGGCTGCGCCTCGGGCACCCTGTTTACCGCCGGCGGCGGTAACGCACGCATGCTGGTGACCCTGGTGTTCTTTTGTGTGGGCTCGCTTATCTCCACCCATCATGTGGACTGGTGGTTTTCCCTGCCGGCCCTTGAGCCCGTATCCCTGGTAGAGCAATTGGGCCTGATGCCGGCGTTGGTGCTTAACCTGGCGGTGTTTGCCTTGATCGCCGGAGCAACCGTCGTGCTGGAAAAACGCCGCCATGGTGGTTTGGAGGCGAAAGCGGCCGGCGCACATCAGGGGTTGGCGCGCCTGCTGAAAGGGCCCTGGCCGCTGATCTGGGGCGCGGTAGCCCTGGCGTTGCTGAACTACGCCACCCTGGCGCTGGCCGGTCGGCCCTGGGGGGTCACGTCCGCCTTTGCGCTGTGGAGTGCCAAACTGGCCCAGGGCGCCGGGCTGGATGTGAGCGGCTGGGCCTTCTGGCAGTATCCGGGCAATGCCAGTGCCCTGTCGGCGCCGGTGTGGCAGGACATTACCAGCGTCATGAACATCGGCATTATGCTGGGTGCCCTGCTGGCGGCGGTGCTGGCCGGCAAGTTTGCCCCCAATCTGCGCATTCCGCGCCGCTCCCTGCTGGCGGCGGTGATCGGTGGCCTGCTGCTGGGTTACGGCGCACGCATGGCCTATGGCTGCAACATAGGCGCCTACTTCAGCGGCATCGCCTCCGGCAGCCTGCACGGCTGGCTGTGGCTGGTGGCGGCCTTTGCCGGCAACATGATGGGAGTACGCCTGCGCGGCTGGTTCTTTCCGGGCGAGCGGCCCAAACCGGCGCTGAACGGCTGTTGACGCAAAAAGCCCGCCATTGCGGGCTTTTTTGTGGCCGGAGGGCTGTGCTCAGCGGTGTCCTTGATCTTCCTTGATCATGTCGGCGGCCTTTTCGCCGATCATGATGGAGGGCGCGTTGGTATTGCCGGAAACAATCAGCGGCATGATGGAGGCGTCGGCCACCCTCAGCCCTTCAATGCCGTGCACGCGCAGCCGGTGGTCGACCACGGCCATGTCGTCCTGGCCCATTTTGCAGGTGCTGGTGGGGTGGTAAATGGTCTGGCTGAAACGTCGGGCCGCCTCCAGCAGCTCGTCGTCGCTCTGGTACTGGCGGCCGGGCACATGCTCGTCGGTGATCACCGGGCGCAGGGCATCGGCTTCGGCAATGCGTCGGGCCACCTTGATGGCATCCACCGCCACTCGGCAGTCTTCCTCGGTGGACAGGTAGTTGGGCTGAATGGACGGATATTGATGCGGATCAGCGCTGCGAATGCGAATTCGGCCCCGGCTGTGCGGGCGCAACTGGCAAACGGAAGCGGTAAAGGCCGAAAAGGGGTGCACCCCTTCACCGGGCTTATCGGCACTCAGTGGTTGCATATGGAACTGAATGTCGGGCCGATCCAGTTCATCCCGGGATTGAGTAAACACATAAACCTGGCTGGCGGCCAGGGTCAGGGGGCCGGTGCGGGACAGCGCATACTGCATGCCCACGCCCATTTTCTTCAGGGGGTTGTTCACTTCATCGTTCAGGGTGCGGCAGCGGGTTTTAAACACCAGGCGGATCTGCAGGTGATCCTGCAGGTTTTCGCCCACTCCGGGCAGGGTATGCCGGCAGTCCACCCCGACCGAGGCCAGGTGTTCCGGATCGCCAATGCCGGAGCATTGCAGGATCTGCGGTGAGCCGATGGCACCGGCGCTCAGCACCACCTCCCGAGTGGCCCGGGCCAGCAGGCGCTCACCCTTGTGTTCAAATTCAATGCCGGTGGCCTGTTTGCCTTCCAGCAGAATACGCCGCGTGTGGGCATGAGTCAGCAGGGTGAGATTGGGGCGCTTGAGTGCCGGCCGCAAAAAGGCCTTGGCGCTGCTGCAGCGCAAGCCCTTGTGGGCGGTTTGCTGAAAATAGCCCACCCCTTCCTGACGTTCGCCATTGCAGTCCGGGTTGGCGGGAATACCGGTCTGCTGGGCGGCTTCGATAAAGCGCTCGGCAATTTCCCGGCGCAGGCGCAGATCGGACACTTTCAGCGGCCCGTCCACGCCATGATAGGCATTTTCGCCCCTGGACTGGCACTCGGACTTTTTAAAGTAGGGCAGCACCTCGTCAAAGCTCCAGCCGTCGTTGCCGAGGGCGGCCCAGTCGTCGTAGTCCTGGTGCTGGCCGCGAATGTAAAGCAGACCGTTCAGTGAGCTGGAGCCACCCAGCACCTTACCCCGGGGCCACTGCAGCTGGCGTCCGTCGATGCCCTGATCCGGATCCGTGACATAGCACCAGTCGGTGGCCGGATTATGCATGGTCTTGAAGTAGCCGACCGGTACGTGAATCCAGGGGTTCCAGTCCCGTCCACCGGCTTCCAGCAGCAGCACGCGAATGGCGGGGTCTTCGCTGAGCCGGTTGGCCAGCACACAGCCGGCCGAGCCGGCACCCACCACGATATAGTCGAACTCGCCGAACACACGGTTTTTATACAGAGACATAACCACTCCAGAAAAATGAGACGTTTTGTATCAAAATATACGCTATATGCGAGTTGGCAAGTTTTTTGTTGGTTTTTTGTTATGTTTTTGATGATGGTGTCACCGGTTTTATGGCTTATGCACTCGATGGATCGGCGTGAAGGAAGTGGACCAAGGTGAAACAAGGAAGGCAATATATTGAAAATAATGTGATTTAAATAAAATGAAACTTTTTGTATCACTTTTTATTGATTGCCTGTTGACACTTTGGTCAATCGATTTCTATAGTTCCACTCGTTGTTAGTGAGTAACTGTTTTTTAACATTCCGACGAGGGACAGGGAGAGGTCAATCATGAAGTACATATCAGGCGCAGTTTCATCCGCCGTGCTGGCCATGCTGATAAGCGGCCAGGCCGCCGCCGAGTATCAGGGGCCCAAGGTTCAGTTCAAGCTGGCTCACCCGGCTCCTCCGGGCAGTCATATCACCGCGGCCTACAAAAAGTTTGCCGACCTGGTCAAGGAAAAGTCCGATGGCCGTATTCGAGTCAAGGTGTTTCCGGGGGCGATACTGGGCAGCGACCGGGTGATGATCGAAGGGGCTCAGCGCGGCACCCTGGAAGTGGGAGTCAGCTCCACACCCAACCTAGCCAGTTTTACATCGGTATTCCAGGTGTTTGACCTGCCCTACATCACCAGTCCCGACAAACAGGAACAGCTGTACCGCGCCTTGGACAAGGGGCAGCCCCTGCATGCCTACCTGGAGCAGGCGGCCAACGACATCGGCCTGCAACCGCTGATGTATGCCGAATACGGCTACCGCAATTTCGTGTCCAAAGACCGCCCGCTGACCGGTCCCGACTCCCTGGCCGGTCTCAAGATGCGCACCACCGACTCGCCGGTGGACGTGGCGGTGGCCAAGGCGCTGGGCGCCAATCCTTCGCCCATATCCTGGGGGGAGGTGTATACCGCCCTGCAGCAGGGCACCATAGATGCCGAGGGCAATACCTTTGATCTGATGGTGGGCGCCAAGCATCACGAAAACCTGCAATATGCCATCACTTCGGCCCATAACTATGGCATGCAGGTGGCCATGGCCAACAAGAAGTGGTGGGACAGCCTGCCGGCCGAGGCACAAGAGATACTGGAGCAGGCGTCGGCCGAGGCCCTGGAATACCAGCGTACCGAGGCCTATCCCGCCGATCAGAAAAAGGCGCGGGAAAGCATGCTGGCCGCCGGCGTGACCATTCATGAAACCACCGAAGAAGACATGGCCCGTTTTCGAGAGCTGACCCGGCCGGTGTTCAGCCAGTTTGCCGAGCGCCTGCCCGCCGAGCTGGTAAAGCTGGTGCAAGACACCCAGAGCTGATCCTTACCCCTGGCCCGGGCACAGGCCCGGGCCCGGTAAAACCCGATACCGGAGCCTTATATGGATACCCTGAAGCTGGATGGTGCCATGGCGCACAACAAGCCGCGCTTGCAGCTGACCCGGCTGCTTCAAGACCTGGAAAAACCCCTGCTGTTTATCGGCCTGCTGGCGATGATTCTGATCATCAATTACCAGACCTTCTTTCGTTATACCCTTTCAACCCTGCAGGAGCTGGTGGCGACTCCCGGCTTTATGCAGGCCGTGGGAGGGCTGATTGATCCTGAGTCATTGCGCCAGGGCCTGCGTCAGGCCGCCGGCTGGGGTATCTGGACCGAAGAGCTGGCCCGTTACATCTTTATCTGGATCTCCTATCTGGCGGTGTCCCTGTCCATTCTCACCCGTAGTGGCATACGGGTGGACGTGCTGCATAACCGCTTGCCCGCGCGCGCCCAGGCGGTGCTGTGGATAGCCATTGACGGCTGCACCCTGGTGCTGGTCACCATGTTTGCGGTGATGGGCGCCGATTATGTTCAGATGCAGCTGGCCATGCCGCAGACCACACCGGCGCTGCAGATTGGCTATTACCTGCCTTATTTGATCCTGCCCATCGGTTTTGGTCTGATGGCGGTACGGACCCTGCAGTCGCTGTGGCGTCAGGGCCGGGCCATGTCATTGGCCGATGTGGTGCTGGGACTGGCCCTGGCGGCCATGCTGTTCATGCCCGTGCTGTTGTCGGACGAGTGGAGTGCCACCGGGCTGTTGTTTGGCTACTTTGTGCTGTTTCTGATGCTGGGGGTGCCCATCGCCTTTGCCCTGGGCCTGGCCGGCCTGGTGACCGTGCTGGGCGCCGGCACCCTGCCGGTGGATTACCTGGCGCAAATCGCCTTTTCTTCCATCGACTCCTTTCCCATCATGGCCATTCCCTTCTTTATCGCCGCCGGCGTGTTCATGGGGGCGGGCGGCCTGTCCCGCCGGCTGCTGGCGCTGGGCGATGAGCTGGTGGGGGCCCTGCCCGGGGGCATGGCGCTGGCCAGCATCATGACCTGTATTTTCTTTGCCGCTATCAGCGGCTCGGGTCCGGCTACGGTGGCCGCCATCGGCACCATCACCATTCCGGCCATGGTGGCCCGAGGTTACGACAAGTATTTTGCCGCCACCGTGGTGGCCTGTGCCGGCGCCATCGGGGTAATTATTCCCCCCAGCAATCCCTTTGTGGTCTATGGCGTATCGGCCCAGGTGTCCATCGGCGAGCTGTTTATCGCCGGCATCGTGCCCGGCCTCATCATGGGCGCGGCGTTGATGGTGGTGGTCTATGTGGTGTCCAAGAAACATGGCTGGTACGGCGAGGCGCGCGAGCGCTCCCTGAAAACCCTGCTGGCCAGCACCTGGCAGGCCAAGTGGGCACTGATGGTGCCGGTGATCGTGCTCGGTGGCATTTATGGCGGCATCATGACCCCGACCGAGGCGGCGGCGGTGGCGGCCTTCTATGGCCTGTTGGTGGGGCTGTTTATTCACAAGGAGCTGTCGCTGGCCAGTTTGTGGAATGCCAGCCAGGAAGCGGTGGGCATCTCCTCCATCATTATCGTGCTGATGGCCATGGCCACCATTTTCGGCAACATCATGACCATAGAGCAGATTCCGGAAACCATTGCCGATCTGATCCTGTCGATCACCAGCAACAAGTGGGCGATCCTCATCATGATCAACCTCTTTCTGCTGTGGATTGGCATTTTCATGGAGGCGCTGGCGGCCATCGTCATCCTGACTCCCATACTGTTGCCCCTGGTGACCGCCGTGGGTGTGCATCCGGTGCACTTCGGGGTGATGATGGTGATGAACCTGGCCATCGGCTTTGTCACACCGCCGGTGGGGGTCAACCTGTTTGTGGCCAGCGGCATTGCCAGCGTCGGCATCGGCGGCCTGGCCCGCCGGGTCTGGCCCTATCTGCTGGTGATGATAGCGGTGCTGCTGCTGATTACCTATGTGCCTTCCCTTTCCCTGCTGTTACTGTAATCGCCATTTATCAAGGGGCCTGCTGGCCCCTTTTGTTATTAAGGAGCGCCCATGAGTGAGCCATTATACCGGGCGGTAAGGGCCGCAGGCCGGCTGGCCGACACCCTGGAAAACGAGCCCGGCCCGCCGGTGTGCCTGGCGGTGGTGGATGACGGAGGGACACTGGTTTATCTTCACCGCATGGCGGGGGCGCCGGCCCGGCTGGTGGCCATTGCCACCGCCAAGGCCTATACCGCGGTCAGAATGGGCCAGCCAACCCAGTCCTTTCGTGAGCGGCTGGAGCGGGAAAGGCTGACCCTGGCCGATTTTCAGGACACGGGGCTGACTTCCCTGCCCGGAGGCTGGCCGCTGTCACTGACCGGCAACCTGTGGGCCGGCCTGGGGATCAGCGGTCGTACCCTGGCCGAGGATGAGCGGCTGTGCCGGCGCTGGCTCGATAGCCTGAATACGGACTCTCAAGGGGAGACCGGCGGCGTAGCATCCTGATTTTCCTATGATAAGATGCCTGTTCAATGTTACAGGAGAGTCTATGAGCACCGCTGCCAGCGCAACCAATTCCACCCTGCTGAGAGCCTTTGCCCTGCTGGAGGAAATCCTTGCGGAAGAGAGGGGAATAACGGCCGCCGAACTGTGCCAGCGGCTCGACGTACCCAAACCTACCATACATCGCCTGATTGGCCAGCTGGAGCAGGAAGGCCTGCTGCAAAAAGAGCCCGATGGTCGTTACCTGGCTCCGGGCCCCCGGCTGCGACGCATGGCCCTGGGGGTACTGGCCCATCGCAGTGTGGGTGCCGCCCGCCGGGCGGTGTTGCAGCGACTGGCGGACGAGCTGGGGGAAACCTGCAACCTGACCCTGCTCGACGGTCATGAGCTGGTTTATTTTGAACGGGTGGAAACCAACTGGCCGGTGCGCATTCAGTTGCATCCGGGCTCGCGCATGCCGTTGCATTGCACCGCCAGCGGTAAGCTGTTTTTGGCCATGATGCCGGTACACCAGCGCAAGGCCTTGCTGTCGACACTGAGCCTGGTTGCCCATACCGAGAATACCATCACCGACAGGGGGCAACTGGAGCAGGAGCTGGACAAAATCGCGGCCCAGGCCCTGAGCACCGACAATGAAGAATTGATCGAAGGCATGGTGGCGCTGGCGGTGCCCATTTATGACGACGTGGGCCAGGTGCGGGCGGCGGTGGCGGTGCATGCCCCCACCATTCGCAAACCGCTGGCCAGCCTGACGGAATGGGCGCCCGCCCTGCGGCGGGCGGCCCTGCAGTTGGAAAAGGTGCTCGATCTGTAACCGGCAGTCCTGGTATGAGTAGGACTTATTCAGCGCTCAGCTGCTGTTTAAGCTCCGCCAGCAGCCGTATGCCCGGCTCGATCCGCTCCAGCGGAATGGCCGAGAAACCAAGTTTGAGGGTATTGGTCGGCAGGCCTTCGCCAATGTGATAGCTGTCGCCGCTGATGATCAGCAGATCGTGATCGGCCGCCAGCCGCTTCAGGGCAGCGCCGTCCAGTCCGGAAGGCAGGGTCAGCCAGCAGGACGAGCCGCCGATGGACGAAACCCGGCAGTCGGGCAAATGCTGTTGCAGGGCCTCGGCCAGGCAACGGGCCCGCTCTTCAAACACCCTCGCCAGCTTGCGTACCAGGGCATCGTGGTAGCCCAGAGACAGAAACAGGGCAACGGCGCGCTGGTTGTTCAGGGGGGGGTGGCGCAGCATCAGCTGGCGCAGGTTGCGGGCCTCCTGAATCACCGGGGCCGGCGCCACCAGAAAGCCCATGCGCAGCCCGGGTGCCAGGGTTTTTGACAGGCTGCCGACGTAAAGCACCCGGCCCTTGTCGTCCAGGCTTTTCAGCGCCGGGGTAGGGTGGCTGTCGAAGTTCATCTCCATTTCGTAATCGTCTTCAATCAGCAGGAAGTCATGCTGCTCGGCCAGCCGCAGCAGGGCCTGACGCCGTTCCAGCGGCAGGGTGACCGTGGTCGGACACTGGTGGCTGGGGGTCAGGTAGATGGCATCACAGCCGGACAGCTGATCGTCCACCACCAGCCCCTGTTCGTCCACCGCCAGGCTTTGAATGCGGGCGCCAAAGAGGCGGGCAATATGGGCGGCGCTGGGATAGCCCGGATCCTCAATGCCAAAGCAGGCCTGCCGGTCCAGCAACAGCTGGGCCAGCAGGTAGATCGCCTGCTGGGAGCCGACGGTGATCAGAATTTCGTCATTACTGGCCCGTATGCCCCGGCTCGGCAGAATGCGTTTTTGCAGCTGTTCGATCAGCATGGGATCGTCGCTGTCGTATCTGTCCGAACCCCAGTCTCGAATGGCCTGCACGCTCACCGCATCACGCCAGCACCGGCGCCAGTGCTGAACCGGAAACAGGCTGTTGTCGAGCTGGCTGTAGACAAAGGGATAGCGATAACGCTGCCAGTTGTGAGACAGGCTGGCATTGGGCTGCTGACCCGGCCGAGCCTTGAACCGGCTGGCCCAGTCCAGGCCGGCCCCCGGGCGGGCGCCGTTGCCGGAACCGGTACCGCCGACCGCCTCGGCCTGAAAGTGGGGGTTGACGAAATAGCCGTGTCGTTCACGGGAGACCAGATACCCATCGGCCACCAGGCTGTCGTACACCAGTACCACGGTATTGCGGGACACATTGAGGTTTTTGGCCAGGTTACGGCAGGAAGGCAGCGGGCTGTCGGGGGACATAAAACCTTCCAGAATGGCACTGACCAGCTGTTCCCTTACCTGCCGTTGCAGGGTGGCCGGGGCGCTTCTGTCCAGGTGAAACAATGCGGACATGTTGGTGCTCTCCCTTGCTATCGATAAATCGTGCTGGCTGTTACCGACCAGCTACAGCATAGACAAAAAAACGAAACAACATGAGACATATTGTTTCGTTTTTTATGTGATCGCAAGGGGGATTTTGATGATGCCTTACAGCATTTGTCGCCACAGGGCCGCGGTGAGCACGCCGGCGGCAATGGCCGGCAGCGGCTTTTTCAGTACCAACATCACCAGGCCGGTAGCCAGCAGGGCGGCCCGGGCACCACCGTCGCCGTTCACCGCCTGGGGCGTGAGAATGGCGATCAGCACCGACCCCGACATGGCGCTGATAAAGTTCTGCACCCGGCGGTTGATGGGAATAAAGGACATTACCAGCACGCCGCCCAGGCGGGTGAACAGGGTCACTACCGCCATCACGGCAATGATAATCAGGGTGCCGTTTCCGGCGGTGTCGAGCATCATTCTCCTTTCTCCATCCAGATGGCACCCAGGGCGCCACCGGCCAGTGCCCCCACCACCACATGACTGTTTTCCGGCAACCACCAGTATGCCGCCATGGAGGTGACCCCAGCCACAATCCAGATGGCCAGGGTGCGCAAATCCTTGCGGGCACCCAAGGCCATGGCCAGCAGAAAGCAGCCCAGTACCATGTCCAGGCCGATACTCACCGGATCCTCAATGGCGCTGCCGAAGCGAATGCCCAGCCAGGTGCCGACCATCCAGAAGCTCCAGATGGCCATGCCGCCGCCCAGCAAAATACCCAGCGCCCGTTCGCCCTTGTGAAACTGCTGCATGGCCAGGGCCCAGTTGGCGTCTGAGGCAAACAACATAATGCCGTAACGCTTGGCCGGTGGTAGGTGGCGCAACCAGGGGTAGAGGGTGGCGCCCATCAGCAGGTGACGGGCATTAATGGCGAAAGTGGTAATCATCAAGGGCACCAGCGGAACCTGCAGGCCCCAGATATCCAGGGCGGCGAACTGGGAGGTGCCGGCGAACACGGCGGCGCTCATCAGCACGATGCTGGTGTCGCTGAGGCCGGTTTGGTGCGCGGCCAGACCAAAGGCCAGACCAAAGGCGGCTACAAAGAAGGAGAGCGGCAGCAGCTGTTTAAAGCCCAGCCAGGTGTCCTGCCGATCCAGTTGTGCCTGAGCGGCGTAGGTGTCCATAGGATTCCTGCGGTGAAGGCGGAAAACCGACAGCATACCATAGGGGATAGTAAGGGTGAGGTAGCCGTTTCACACATCAGTGCTGATGGGTCAGCGATTTGCCTCCTGAAATTGCTGTTCAAGCTCTCGGGTTCGACTTTCTGTTAGGCGTCTGAGTTCCTCGCTGTGAACCAGTGGTTGCATGGAGCCGCCTTCATAGGCCGACGACACCAGCTCGGCCTGGGCATCGCGAAAACGCAGCCAGGCGCGCTGGGCGGCTTTGAGTTTTTTCCGGCGGTCGGATGCCAATGAGTTCATCAGTTGGCCGTAAGCCTGGTTCAACGCCCTGTCGGCGGCCTGGTAGTTCCGCTGAGATTGCTGGTTCATTTCCACCTGAGTGGCGGCGAGGGTGAGGGCAGGCAGCAGCCAGAAAGCGGCCAGTAAAAGGCGTAATGTCATTATGAAAGTCCTTTGGGAGGTGCTTTACCTGAGTCAAGCCGCTAACAAAAAGGCTCGCGTGGAGCAGACCTTTGGCAGAAAGCATATGGCATAGCCTTTTATGTTTCCTTTTTTTATGACGTTTTTGGGATTCGGCCGGTTCGTGGATCGCTTGCTGGCGTTGACGAAAGCATAAGGCCATGCTCAAATTTTGCCTTTATAAAGCAACAAATATCGGGCGCAGAGGAATATATGGAAACGGATGACAGATACATCGTCCCTGGCTTGGTGCGGGGACTGGAGGCACTTCAGGCCTTCAGCAACGAAAAAAGGGAGCTGAGTGTGTCCGAACTGGCCGAAATTATCGGGGTCAACCGCTCCAGCGCCTTTCGTGTTGCTTACACCCTGGAGCATTGTGGCTTTTTGCAGAAGGAGGAAAACTCCCGGCGCTACAGCCTGAACTCAAAGGTGCTGGAGCTGGGGTTTACCTATCTTTCCGGGCTGGATCTGTTGGAGCCTTCACGGCCCATTATGCAGCGACTGCGGGATCAAACCACCATTGCCTGCCATTTGGTGATTCGCCAGGGCACCGATATCGTATTCGTGGATCGCTATCAGTCCACGGGGCCTTTTACCAGCACGGTCGGGGTCGGTACCCGCTGGCCGGCTCACGCCACCGTGACCGGCCAATTACTGCTTTCCGATATGTCCGATGAGGCCATCACCGAGCTGTACCAGGATTACCAGTGGGAAGCCTTTACCGAGGACACACCCGCCAGCCTGGAGGCGCTGTTGGCGCGTATCCGCGAGGTGCGTGGGCAGCCGGCCCTGGTCAGTTGGGGTTACTTCAATCCGGGCATGGCCGCCTGTGCCGCCCCCATTTTCCGGCAGAGCGACGGCGGCATGATTGCCTCGGTCTCGGTCAGCTGCCCGCTTGGCGGTATTCCCCGGGAAGAATTTGAAGGCCGTATACGTGATGCGGTGATCTCCGCCGCCCAGAGCCTGTCCCGCACCCTGAGCCTGAACAACGCCCATTCCTGAGTCCACTGCGCCGTTTGCGCGCCCCGACTTTCCTTGCAACGCCATGCCGACCGCATGGCGTTTTTTTTTGTGGTGTGCCTGACGCGGGCGCATTGTCGTGCTTCGACTCCGTGTGGGGTTTCCTTCTGCTTCATGTCGCCTGCGCCCCTCACCGTCCCGCCTTACTTTTTTCATTAACAATTCAGACGCTTGGCTGACACGTTTATTCACAATGTAAACATTGTGTTGACATGCTTTGTTAAGGAATCTAACCTTTGTTTTAAATGTGAATAATTGTTTTGTATGTAAAACAGGAGCAACCAAGCCATGAACTGGGTTTCCATTTGCAAGGTGGGCGACATCTCCGATGAGAGCCCGCTGGCCGTCAAGGTTGGCGACAAGGAAATAGGGGTGTTCAGGGTCGAGGGGCGGCTGCACGCCATCGAGGATATTTGCCCTCATGCCTACGCCCTGCTCACCGAAGGCTTTATCGAAGGCCGTACCGTCGAGTGTCCGCTGCACGAGGCCATCTTTGACATTCCCACCGGCAAGCTGCAGAGCGGCCCCGGCTGTCGCGACCTGAACCTCTATGAGGTACGGATCGAGGGCGACGACGTACTGCTGAACATGGCATGACAAGGAACTGCACCATGGATAATTTCAATCCCAAACTGGCCGCCTGGCTGAAAAAGGAACCCGCCACCGAGGCCGGCCTGAACAACATCCAGATCCCGGGCAAAACCCGCAACCTGGTGTGGCAGAACCGCTATCGCGAGCCCACCCGCTACGAGCAGGAGCTGGTCAGCCAGCTGGAAAGCGCTTTCGCGGAGGGGATCGTCGAGCTGGTCGAGCTGGTCGCTACCCTCAATCGGCGCGGGTTGCGCAACGAGGCCGGCGAGGCCTGGACCCTCGCCAATTTTCAGGACGAAATGGCCCGCCTCGGTTACTGAAGGGCGCATCACAGGGAATCTAGGAGAACACGATGAATCAACAGCTTGCAGTAGAACGCCATCTGGATTTGGGCCTCAAGGATCTGTGGTATCCGGTGGTGTCCAGCTGGGAAGTGGGCAACAGCCCGGTCGGCATCACCCGCCTGGGCGAGAATATCGTGCTGTGGCGCGATAACGAGGGCAGGGTCAACGCACTGGAAGATCGCTGTCCGCACCGGGGGGCGCGGCTGTCCCTGGGCTGGAACCTGGGCGACCGGGTGGCCTGCTGGTACCACGGGGTAGAAGTGAAGGGGGACGGCGTGGTCGCCGATGTTCCGGCGGTGAGTGCCTGCCCCATGACCGGCAGCAAATGCCTGCGCGCCTACCCGGTGATCGAAAAGCATGGCGCCATCTTCCTCTGGTTCGGCCTGGAGCCGGACGGTGAGCCCGACGATCTGGTGCTGCCTGAACAGCTCGAAAGCGAGGAGTGGAGCAGCTTCCTGTGCCAGGCGGACTGGGCGGTGAATCATCGTTATGCCATCGACAACGTCATGGATCCCATGCACGGCAGCTACCTGCACTGTACCTCCCACTCCATGGCGGAAGGGGACAAGAGCGCCGACATGCGGGCCCGCAATACCGAGCACGGCTTCGTCTTTGAAAAGGTCGGCCAGACCGGGGTCAACTTCGACTGGGTCGAGTTCGGCAGCAGCGGTGCTTCCTGGCTGCGTCTGTCCATTCCCTACCGCCAGCAGTTTGGCCCGGGCGGTGAATTCTGGATCGTCGGCCTGGCCACCCCGGTGGACGAGCATCACACGCGAGTGTTTTTCTGGCGGGCGCGCAAGGTCACCGGTTGGCAGCGTGACGTGTGGCGTTTCCTTTACCGCAACCACCTGGAGCAACTGCATTGGGATGTGCTGGAGCAGGATCGCGTCATCCTCGAGCAGATGGCACCCAACGCCCGCGATCACGAATTCCTCTACCAGCACGACGTCGGGTTGTCGCGCCTGCGCCGGTTGATGAAAAAAACCGCCGAACAGCAACTGGCCCGGCTGGCGGCCAGGCAAGAGGCAGAGTGCCATGAGTAAGCTGTTGCAGGGCAAAAAGCTGCTGATCACCGGCGGTGCCCGGGGGCTGGGGCTGGACTTCGCCCGCGCCGCCACCGCCGCCGGCGCCGAGGTGGCCCTGGCCGATATTCTCACCGAACAGGTGATGGCACAGGCCAAGGGCCTGGCCGCCGAGGGACATATCGCCCACGGCCTGGCCTTGGACCTGGCAGATCCGGCTTCTATTGAGGCCTGTGCCCGGGACGCCGCCGGCCGGCTCGGCGGCCTAGATGGCCTGGTCAACTGCGGAGCCATCGCCACCGGTATCGGCGGCGTCGACATGACCGAGCTGGATATAGAGGTGTGGGACAGGGTGATGACCGTCAACGTGCGCGGCAGCTGGCTGATGACCCGGGCGGCGGTGCCCTACCTCAAGGCCGCCGGGGCGGGCAAGGTGGTCAATATCGCCTCCGACACCGCCCTCTGGGGCGCGCCCCGGCTGCTGGCCTACGTGGCCAGCAAGGGCGCCTTGCTGGCGATGACCCGCTCCATGGCCCGGGAGCTCGGTGAATACAACATCTGCGTCAACGCCGTCAGCCCGGGGCTGACTCTGGTGGAGGCCACCGAATACGTGCCCCAGGCTCGCCACGACCAATACGTGGACGGCCGCGCCATCCACCGGCCCCAGTTGCCGGAGGACGTCAACGGCGCCGTGCTCTACCTGCTGTCGGATCTGTCGTCCTTCGTCACCGGCCAGAACCTGCCGGTCAACGGCGGCTTCGTCTTCAACTGACCGGCTGCCCAACAAGAGAGAGTGTGACCATGAAAATTACCGGAATTGAGGCCCTGAAATTCGGGGTGGATGACAGGCAAAAGGCCGCCCGTTTTCTCGCCGACTTCGGCCTGAGCCGTGGCGAGAGCGATATTCCCGGGGCGGATCTGTTCCTCACCCTGAACCGAAGCCGGCTCTACCTGTTCGATAGGGATGACGCCCGGCTGCCGGCCGCCTTCGAGCCCGGCTCCACCCTGCGTGAAGTGGTGTGGGGGGTCGAAAGCGCCGCCTGCCTGGAGCAACTGGCCGAGCGCCTGGTCGGCGTCGAGGGCCTGGTCTGCGACGCCGAGGGCCTGAGTTGTCGGGATCCCAACGGCATGACCCTGCGCTTCCGGCCGAGCGCCGTGCAGTCGGTCGAACTGCGGGTGGCCGCCATCAACCAGCACGGCGACATCCGCCGGGTGGATGAGGCCAGCCCGGTCTACGAGCGGGGCGAGCCCATCGGCGTGGGCCATGTGGTGTTTTTCACCCCCGACCTGGCCGGGGCCGAGGCCTTCTACCGGGATCGGCTCGGCTTTCACCTGTCCGACTGCTACGAGGGCAAGGGGGCTTTCATGCGCTGTGCCGCCGAAGGTCACCATCACGATCTCTTTTTGCTGCATGTACCGGGCAAGCCCGCCGGCCTCAACCACGTGGCCTTTACCGTGCGCGACATCCACGAGGTGATCGGCGCCGGCATGGCGATGAATCGCCGGGGCTGGTCCACCTTTATTGGCCCGGGCCGCCACCCCATTTCTTCCGCCTATTTCTGGTACGTGAACAGCCCCTTGGGCGGTGCCTTCGAGTATTACACCAACGACGACTACCTCACTCCCGCCTGGCAGCCCCGCACCATGGAGCACCGGCTGGAGCTCTTTACCGAGTGGGCGATCGAGGGTGGCCTGGACGGCGATACCCGGCGCCAGGTCAAACAGGGAGGCTGAGCCATGAATCCATCGATTTCCCGCATCGTCATTATCGGCGCAGGCCAGGCTGGCGCCTGGGCGGCTCACACCTTGAGGCAACAGGGGTATGGGGGCAGCCTGGCCGTGGTGTCCGACGAAGAGCGGGTTTTTTATGAGCGGCCGCCCCTGTCCAAGCAGGTACTGGCCGGCAACATGGCCCCGGCGGCGCTGCAATTGTTTTCGGACGAGGCCATTGACGCCATGAACATCGACTGGCACAAGCCGGCCCGGGCCACCGCCATCGATCGTCGGGCTCATGTGGTCACCCTCGACAACGGCACCAAGTTGCCCTACGACAAGCTGCTGCTGGCCACCGGCAGCCGGGCCCGGGTGCCGGTGCAGGAATGGCTGAACCTGCCCCGGGTGTTCACCCTGCGCACCCCCGAGGATGCGGCCCGTCTGGGCGAGCGGCTGGCCCCGGGCAAGCGCCTGGCCGTTCTCGGGGGCGGCTGGATCGGCCTGGAAGTGGCCGCCACCGCCCGGGCCAAGGGAGTAGCGGTCAGCCTGTTCGAGTTGGGCGAGCGGCTCTGTGCCCGCAGCGTGCGCCCCGAGGTGTCCGATTTCCTGCGGGATCTGCATCTGGGGCAGGGCGTCGAAGTTAACCTGGATTGTGGCCTCCTCGAGCTGGTGGCCGGCGATGACGGCACCCTGCGCCTGTTCCGGGGCGAACAACTGCTGCTGGAGGCCGACGCGGTGGTGGTGGGAGCGGGGGCCGAAATCGCCACCGAGCTGGGCCGCGACGCCGGCCTGGAAGTGGCCCAGGGGCTGGTCGTCGACGAACAGGGGCAGACCTCGGATCCGGACATCTATGCCGCCGGCGATGTCGCCATCCACCCCGGGCTGGGCTTTTGCATCCAGTCCTGGGCCAATGCCCAGAACCAGGCCATCTCGGCGGCGAAAGCCATGCTTGGCGAGGCCAGCCCCTATCGGGAGGAGCCCTGGATCTGGTCGGATCAATACGATTGCAATATCCAGATATTGGGCATTCCCGCCAGCGGCGGCAGCCGGCTGGTGCGGCGGCAGAGCGGCGAGCGGCAACACGCCTTTATCTATCTGGATCAGGACGATCGGTTGCAGTCGATGATCGCGGTCAACGACGCCAGGCTGGTCAAGCTCGGCAAGCGATGGCTCAGGGCCGGCACCGTGCTGCCCGCCGAGCAGCTGGCCGATCCCGCCGTTAATCTGATGTCGCTGAAACCGTAAAACGGAATAAAGGATTATAAGTATGGAAACGCTGAAGGAAGCCACCGGGGCTGTCAATATGCCGGTACCGTCTCGCCTGTTTAAGCAATGGTCCATTTCCCTCGTGCTGATGGTGTGCGTGGTACTGGCATTTTTCGACAAGATAAGCATTGCCGTGCTGTTCTCGGACCCGGTGTTTCAAGAGGCGATGGGCATCGGCACCGACAAGACCCAACTCGGCTGGCTGATGACCAGTTTCCTGCTGGCTTACGGCTTTTCTTCCATCTTCCTGAGTGGTGTCGGTGATCTCATCAACCCGCGTACCTGTCTGCTGGTGAGCGTGGGCTCCTGGGGCATTCTCATGGCGCTGATGGGCCTGGCCACCAGTTACGAACAGCTGCTGGCGTTGCGAGTGCTGCTCGGCATCGCCGAAGGCCCGTTGTTTGCCCTGGCCTACAGCATTGTCAAACAATGCTATAGCGCCGGTCAGCAGGCCCGGGCCAGCACCATGTTCCTGCTCGGCACCCCCATCGGCGCCGCACTCGGTTTTCCCATCACCGCCCTTATTCTCAACCTGTACGGCTGGCAGATGACCTTCTTCGTGATGGCGGCCCTGACCCTGGTGACCCTGGCGGTGGTGTATTTCGGCCTCAAGGGGATTCATCTTAACGCCGAGACCCGGCAGTCCGGCGGCAGGAAGCGGGTGGGCTGGCGGCAGCATCTGCGCAACAGCCGGCTGTTGTTCACCACACCGGCGTTCTGGGCCCTGTGCCTGTTCAATGTCGCCCTGCTCACTTATCTCTGGGGCCTGAACGGCTGGCTGCCGAGCTATCTGATCGAGGAAAAGGGCGTGGATCTCGAATCCTTTGGGGCCCTGTCGTCGCTGCCCTTTATCGCCATGCTGACGGGGGAAATTGCCGGTGCCTTCCTGTCGGACAAAACCGGCAGGCGTGCGGCCCAGGTGTTCGGCGGGCTGCTGGTTGCCGGCCTGTCCCTCTACCTGGTGCTGCAGTTGGAAGCGGCGGTGCCGGCCATTCTCGTCATGTCGGTGAGCGCCATGAGCTGGGGCTTCGGCGTGTCGTCGGTGTTCGCCTTGCTGGCCCGCATTACCCCGGCCGAGGTGAGCGCCACCGCCGGCGGCATTTTCAATGGCTTCGGCAACTTCGCCGGCGCCGCCGCTCCGGTGCTGATGGGCTATATCGTGACGCAGACCGGCGACTTCAACCTGGGGCTGTTGTTCCTGGTCTGGGTGGCGGTGATCGGCTCCCTGATGCTGGTGCCACTGGTCAGAAAATACTGAGTTAATCCCACTGTTTACTTGATTCCGCCTTTGCGGAAGGGCTTCCCCTTGCCCGCAAACGGCGCAAACACCACTGAGAGAGGTAACACAAGATGAACCCGAAATTCGATACCTGGAACAAGCCCGCCGAAAAGAGCCTGGGAGAATGGCTGGACAGCCGCATTGCCCGCTTCAGCACCCGTCGTTATGACTTTGAGGCCCTGAAATTTCAGGCCGATTTCGATCCCAAGTACCGCCGCGCCCAGATGCGTTACATGGGGACCGGCGCGACCGGGGTGAAGAATGACAGCAATACCGTCCCCTCCGAGCACTTCACCTTCTCCACCATGGTGTTGCCGGCTCAGTGCGAAGGTCCATTGCACGTGCATCACGACGTGGAGGAGGTGTTCTTCATGCTGCGCGGTGCCATCACCCTGTTTGTGGAGCACGAAGGGGAGAAGTTCGAGACCCGGCTGAGCGAGCGGGATCTGATCTCCATTCCGCCCGGTATCTACCGCGGCCTGTTCAACCACGGCGAGGAAGACGCCCTGATGTGCGTGATGCTGGGGGCCAACAAGCCGACCATTCCGACCTATCCGGAAGATCATCCCCTGGCCAAGATCAAGCGGGCCTGACCATGAGCGCCCTGGTCAATAGCCTGCCCGATTTTCCGCTGCGCCACCTCGACCTCGGCGGCCGCCGGCTGGCCTATCGCAGCGCCGGCCGGGGCCCGGCCCTGGTGTTGTTGCACGGCATCAGCTCGGGCTCCGGCTCCTGGGTCTGCCAGCTGGAGCGCCTGGCCCGGGAATTTACCCTGGTCGCCTGGGACGCCCCGGGCTATGGCCAGAGCGCGCCGCTGGCAACCGCGACGCCGTCGGCCCTGGACTACGCCGCCGTACTGCACGAACTCGTGGTGGCGTTGGAGCTGGAGCGGCCGCTGGTATTGGGTCACTCCCTGGGAGCCATGATAGGCGCCGCCTACGCCAGCCGCCATCCGGACGGGGTGCGCGGCCTGGTGCTGGCCAACCCGGCTCAGGGTTACGGCCGGGCCGATGCCGACACCCGCACACAGGTATACCGCAAGCGCCCGGAAATGCTGCGCAAACTGGGCCATCAGGGGCTGGCGGCGGCCCGCGGACCCGTGTTGTTGTCCCAGCATGCCGGCCAGGAACAATTGGATCTGGTCGCCCACGGCATGATGGGGCTGACCCTGGACGGTTTCGAGGCCGCCTCCTACCTGTTGGCCCATGACGATATCCGGAATTACCTGGCGGACTATTCCGCGCCCATCGGCGTTATCTACGGCGAGGAAGACGTGATCACCCCGCCCGCCGGGGTACTGGAGCTGGCCGCCGGGCATCCCGGGGTCGGCATCGAATCCCTGGCCGGGGCGGGTCACGCCAGCTATATCGATCAGCCCGACGCGTTCAACCGGGCCTTGCGCCGCCTGGCCGGGGCCTTACCGAATCGAGGAGTACAAGCATGAGTTTCAAACTGCAAGGCAAGGTGGCCGTGGTCACCGGCGGCTCGTCCGGCATCGGGCTGGAGACGGTTCGGCTGCTGCTGGCGGAGGGGGCCCGGGTGGCCTGGTGTGGCCGCAACGCCGAGCGGCTGGCCGCCTCCCTGGCGGAGATGCGTGCCGCCTTTCCCGGGGCCGAATGCCTGACCCAGGCCTGCGATGTGCTGGACAGGACCGAGGTGGCCGCCTTAGCGGCCGCGGTGGAAGCCCGCTTCGGCGGTGCCGATCTGCTGATCAACAACGCCGGTCAGGGCCGGGTATCGAATTTCGAGCAGACCGAGGATGACGACTGGGTAGCCGAGACCCGGCTCAAGACCTTCAGCGTGCTTCACCCGATCCGCGCCTTTCTGCCCCAGCTCGAGCGCTCGGATTGTCCGTCTATCACCAATGTCAACTCGCTGCTGGCGCTGCAGCCGGAGCCGCACATGATCGCCACCTCGGCGGCCCGGGCGGCGCTGCTCAACCTGACCCACTCCCTGGCCCATGAATTTTCCGCCAGGGGCATTCGGGTCAACTCCATCCTGCTCGGCATGGTGGAGTCGGATCAGTGGCGCCGCCGTTTCGCCGAGCGAAGCGACCGGGATCAGGACTGGGACAACTGGACCGGCGCCATTGCCGAACGCCGGGGCATTCCCATGGGCAGGCTGGGCAAGCCGGAAGAGCCGGCCCGGGCCCTGGTGTTCCTGGCCTCGCCGTTGGCGTCCTATACCACCGGCGCCGCCCTGGATGTGTCCGGCGGCTTCAACAAGCACCTGTAGGAGGGGCGATGAAACAGCTGATGATGATCGGGTTCGGCGCCATGGCGCGGGAAGTGCTGGCGCTGCTGCCGGCGGAGCTGAGCCTGAAATGGCTGCTGGTGCCGGCGTCCCGGGTGGCCGAGGTGCAAGCCGAGCTGGGGCCGGCCGTGACCGTGCTGAGCCGGGTGGAAGACTGTGACGCCACCCCGGATCTGGTGGTGGAATGCGCCGGCCAGGCGGCGGTGCGTGAACACGGCAGCGCCGTGTTGGCCCGGGGCTGGACCCTGGGACTGATCTCGGTCGGTGCCCTGGCCGACGAGGCCCTGGCCCGGGATCTGCGCCTGGCCGCCGCCCAGGGCGAAGGCCGCATCCTGGCCCTGGCCGGGGCCATCGCTGGCATCGACGGCCTGGCCGCGGCCCGGGAAGGGGGACTGGAGACGGTGACCTATCAGGGTCGCAAGAGCCCCCAGAGCTGGCGTGGCAGCCCGGCGGAAAGCCTGGTGGATCTGGACGGTGTCACCGAGCCGACGGTGTTCTTCAGCGGCACGGCGCGGGAGGCGGCGCGGCTGTTCCCGGCCAATGCCAACGTGGCGGCGACCATCGCCCTGGCCGGGCTCGGCATGGACCACACCCGGGTCGAACTGGTGGTGGATCCGGACAGCCGGCGCAACCAGCACCGGATCCGGGCCAGCGGCCGTTTCGGCGAGCTGGACATCGCCCTGAGCGGGCTGCCGCTGGCCGCCAATCCCAAAACCTCCACCCTGGCGGCGCTGAGTGTGGTGCGTGCCTGCCGTCAGTGCACGGATCCCCTGGTTATTTAAGGAGTCATGTCATGGTTAGACCCATTTTTATCGGCGGCGAATGGCGCCAGGGCCGGGGCCCGGTGAGCATCAGCCACTTCCCGGCGGACGGCAGCATCAACGCCGAGGTCGGCACCGCCAGCGTCGAGGACGTGGAAGAGGCGGTGCAGGCCGCCGAGCGCGCCTGGCGCCATCCGTCCTGGCGGCAGTCCCTGCCGCACCAGCGCGCCGCCGTGCTGTACCGAGTGGCGGACCTGATCGAACAGCGCAGCGAACAATTGGCCGCCCTGCAGACCCGGGACAACGGCAAGCCGCTGGCAGAAACCCGGGCCCTGGTGGCCAGCGCCGCCGGCACCGCCCGCTACTTCGCCGCCGCCTGCGAGACCCTGGACGAGCAGCTCAATACTCCGCGCGCCCCGGATTTCATGACCCTGAGCGTGCATGAGCCCATCGGCGTGGTGGCCGCCATTACCCCCTGGAATTCGCCCATCGCCAGCGAGATGCAGAAAATTGCCCCGGCCCTGGCCGGCGGCAACGCCGTGCTGCTCAAGCCCGCCGATGCCACTCCGCTGGCGGCGCTGGAGCTGGCCAAACTGTTCGAGGAGGCCGGCCTGCCCAAGGGACTGCTGAGCATACTGCCGGGGCGCGGCTCCGTGGTGGGCGAGGCCCTGGCCCGTCACCCCCTGGTGCGCAAGATTTCCTTCACCGGCGGCACCAACACCGGTCGCCGCCTGGCCCATGTGGCGGCGGACAAGTTGATCCCCACCTCGCTGGAGCTGGGCGGCAAGTCGCCCACCATAGTGCTGGAGGACGCGGATCTCGAGTTGGCCGCCAAGGGCGTGGTCTACGGCATCTTCAGCTCCGCCGGCCAGGCCTGCATCGCCGGCTCCCGGCTGTTCGTGCATCGCAGCCTCTACGATCGTTTCCTCACCCGGCTGCTGGAGCTGACCCGGGAGCTGCGGGTCGGTCACCCGGAGAGTCCCGGCATTCACATGGGGCCGCTTATCAACGAGGCCCACCTCGCCTCGGTGGCCGACTACGTGGCCCTGGCCCGGGCCGAGGGCTGCAAGGTGCTGTGCGGCGGCGAACGGCTCACCGAGGGGGAACTGGCCGAGGGCTGTTTCTATCCGCCCACCATCATCGCCGGCCTGCCCAACGGTGCCCGGGTATGCCAGGAGGAAATCTTCGGGCCCGTGCTGGTGGTGATGCGCTTCGACGACGAAGAACAGCTGGTCGCCGAGGCCAACGACAGCGTGTTCGGCCTGGCCGCCGGCATCTGGAGCGAGGACTTCCGCCGGGCCTGGCGCCTGGCGCGTCGGCTCGAGGCCGGCACCATCTGGATCAATACCTACAAAAAATTCTCGGTTTCCGCTCCCTTCGGCGGTTTCAAGGAAAGTGGTCTCGGCCGGGAAAAAGGCCGTCAGGGCGTGCTCGCCTACATGCAGCAGAAGAGCATCTACGTGGGCCTGAGTGACCAACCCAACCCCTGGTGCTGCTAAGCCCGGGCTAACGACTGAACAGAACAAGGACAGCATTATGAGCAACAGAGTCAATGTGGGCGAAGCCATCGCCCGGGTACTGGAAGCCCACGGCGTAACCAGCGCCTACGGGGTCATCTCCATCCACAACCTGCCCATCGCCGACGCCATCGGCCGGCGCGAACGGATCCGTTTCGTGGCCGCCCGGGGAGAGGCCGGCGCCGTGACCATGGCCGACGCCCACGGTCGTTTCTCCGGCCTGGGCGTGGCCATCACCAGCACCGGCGCCGGTGCCGGCAACGCCGTGGGTGCCCTGCTGGAGGCGCTGAACGCCGCCAGCCCGCTGATCCACCTCACCGGCCAGGTCGAGCGGGAATACCTGGATCGGGACGCCAGCTTCATCCACGAAACCCGGGATCAGCTGACCTTCCTCAAGGCCAGCAGCAAGGCGGCCTTCCGTATCACCAGCCCGGAGCAGGCGGTGGGCGTGTTGCGTGAGGCGATCCGCGTGGCCACCACAGTGCCCATGGGACCGGTGAGCGTGGAGCTGCCCATCGATGTACAGGCGGCGGAGATCACCCTGCCCGCCGAGCTGGGCCCGGTGCGTCCCCTGGCGCAGCCGGCGCCGGCAGAGCAGGAGCTGGACGCCCTGGCGGCGGCGCTGACGGCGGCCAGGCGCCCGCTGCTGTGGGTGGGGGGCGGCGCCCTGCACTGCAGCGAGGAAGTGGCGGCACTGGCGGATCTGGGGGTGGCGGTGATCTCCTCTACCCACGGCCGCGGCATCCTGCCCGATGCCCACCCGCGCAGCCTGGGTGCCTTCCACAACTCGGCGGCGGTCGAGGCGTTGATGGCCGATTGTGACCTGGCGCTGGTGGTGGGCTCGCGCCTGCGCAGTAATGAGACCCGCACCTATTCCCTGGCCCTGCCGCGCCCCCTGTATCAGGTGGATGCCAACCCGGCGGCGGCCCAGCGCAATTACCCGGTGGACCATTTCATCTGTGGCGACGCCAAGCCGGTGCTGGCCGCCCTAGTGGCGGCGCTGCGGGACCGGGCCAAGGTCAACCCCGAGTTCGACCGGGCCATCGCCGAGGCGAAAACGGCGGCGGTGGCGGCGCTCACCGAGCAGCTCGGCCCCTATGCCACCCTCTGCGGACAGCTGCGGGCGGCGCTGCCGGATGACGGCATCCTGGTGCGCGACATCACCATGTCCGGTAGCACCTGGGGCAGCCGGTTGTTTCCCATTCAGGCGCCCAATACCAATATCCACTCCCTGGCCGGCGCCATCGGCATGGGACTGGCCATGGCCATCGGTACCGCCGTGGCCAACCCGGCACGCAAGGTGGTGGGCCTGGTGGGCGACGGTGGCCTGATGCTGGGGGTGGGCGAGCTGGCGACCATGGTGCAGGAACAGACCAACCTGGTGCTGCTGGTGATGAACGACGGCGGCTACGGGGTGATGCGTGGCATCCAGAACCAGTACTTCGGTGGTCGCCAGTACTTCAACCAGCTGCATGCCCCCGACTTCAAGGCCATGGGCGAGGCCGTGGGCCTGGCCAGCTGGAAGGCGGCGAGCCTGGCCGAGTTCGAACAGGCCATCGGCGAGGCCATGGCGGTGCAGGGACCGGCCCTGGTGGAAGTGGAGATGAACGGCATAGGCCCGCTCAACTTCGCCGGTCCGCCCCAGAAGAAGTTGTACTGATCAAGACAATGGGCTGACCAGCCCCGCTTCCGAGGGAGCGGGGCCGGCGGTCCCTTGCCCCGGCCTCCCGTTCCGGGAAGAGGTGCAGCGTCCCGACGGCGCCCTGCGTTGCGGCCGGGTACCCTAGCCTAACAGCCGCTCTGACGCGCTGTGGCCTTGCCGTGCCCGCGGTTTGGGTATTTGCCGGCTGAGCTCCCTTTGCCTTTTCTCGCTGTGGTTGCGGGCCCTGCCGGCAGGCCGGAGGTCCGGTTGCCGATTGTTAAAAAAATGTTTCTTTTGGGGTTTGACAGGGAGAAACAAAGCGATTTAGAGTTTTATTGTATTTGAAACAAAGTTTCACATATGAAATTTTTAGGGTGAGCATCACCCGACATCACTGGATTCAACGGCACGCTTCAGGTGCCAAGGAGAGCAAAATGGAATTGACTCGCAGACTTTTTATCGGTGCGGCCCTGGCCTCCGCCGCCCTGCTGGCCGGGGGAGCACAGGCCGACGGTTATCCCAGCAAGCCGGTGTCCATCGTAGTGTCCTATCCGCCGGGCGGGGATGTGGACGCCATCGCCCGACTGTTCGCCGACAAGCTCACCAGCCGCCTGGGGCAGCCGGTGATCGTGGAAAACCGCCCCGGAGCGGCGGGCACCATCGGCAACAGTTACGTCAGCCGGGCCAAGGCCGATGGTCACACCCTGTTGTTCACGCCCAACACCTTCACCACGGCGCCCCTGGTGATGGCCCTGCCCAAGGCATCCCGTTACGACGTGCTGAACGGCTTC
This sequence comes from Oceanimonas sp. MB9, assembly GCF_011319775.1. Lineage (NCBI taxonomy): Bacteria > Pseudomonadati > Pseudomonadota > Gammaproteobacteria > Aeromonadales > Aeromonadaceae > Oceanimonas > Oceanimonas sp. MB9. Next base: position 458,458 of record NZ_VFBE01000005.1, read on the forward strand.
GAGCCGGTGATCCTGGCCAGCAAGCAGTCGGTGTTGCTGGTGGCCAATCCCAAGTCCGGCATCACCAGTGTGGCGGATCTGGTCGGTCAGGCCCGCGATGGCAAGCCGCTTAACTACGCCAGCCCCGGCGCCGGCTCGCCCATGCATATCGCCGCCGAATGGCTCAACAACGCCGCCGGCATCAAGGCGCTGCACATTCCCTACCGGGGCATCGGGCCCATCATTCCGGATCTGCTCGCCGGTCATGTGGATCTGGGGTATGTGGTCTACGGTCCCGTGGCCCAGTTGATCGAGTCGGGTCAGTTGGTGCCGGTGGCGGTGACCGATCCGGAACGTTCGCCGGTGATGCCGGAGCTGGCCACCGTGGCCGAGCAGGGCTACGACCAGGTGCGGCTGGGTGCCTGGCACGGGATGATGGCGCCAAAAGGCACCGATGATGAGGTGGTGCAACTGCTTAACAAGCACCTGAACGAGATACTGCAGCTGCCCGAGGTGGTCGAGCAGCTGGCGAGCTTCGGCGCCGTGCCGGTGGGGGGCAAGCCGGAGGCCCTGGGGGCTATCAATGCGGACGACCATGCTCGCCTGTCGGCCCTGATTGAACGTCTCGATATTCGGGGTAGTTGAGCGCGGTCGGCGCAAGCGGCGTTTCCTTGTGGGGATGGCTCCCCACAAGGAAATGGCGAAACAAGGAGGAGGGGGTTGCCATGTTGAGGCGTGACATCAAAGGCATCATCGGAGGGGTCGGACTTGCTGCCGTCGGCCTGTTCGCCGTCTGGTACGGCCAGACGCATTATCAGTTTGGCGGCGTTCACAATATGGGCCCCGGCTTCCTGCCGGTGAGCCTGGGTGTGGTGCTGGCGCTGCTGGGCATGTGCATCGCCATACCGGCCTGGTTTCGCTCCGGCGAGCCGATAAGCACCGAGTGGGGCAGCGCCTTTTTTGTCATCGTCAGCATCGCGGTGTTTGGCGGACTGCTGGCCTCGGGCGGCCTGGTGGTGGCCACCCTGGTGACGGTGCTGCTGGCCCTGGTGCCCGAGCGCAAGCTGACTTGGGGCACCAAGTGCAAGGTGGCACTGGGCATTGCCCTCATTGCCTATTTGATTTTTTCCCTGGGGTTGGGCATGGCGATCAAGACCTGGCCCTGGAGTGGCTGAGGCCTGAGCACTTACCGTTGTGGCCGGTATCCGCCTGAACAGGGCACCGGTCGGTTCGAGACTTGAGGATAACCAGGAACAGACAATGGATATTTTTGACGGACTATGGCTGGGACTGCAGGCCGCTATCCAGCCGAGCATGCTGCTGTATTGTTTCATCGGCGTTTTTCTGGGCACCCTGGTAGGGGTATTGCCCGGGGTGGGGGCCATGGCGGCCATTTCGCTGCTGCTGCCCATCACCTACTACATTCCTTCCACCGCCGCCATCGCCATGCTGGCCGGGGTGTTCTACGGCTCCCAGTACGGCGGCTCCATCGCCTCCATCCTGCTCAACCTGCCGGGCACGCCGTCGTCGGCGGTGACCAGCCTGGACGGCTATCCCCTGGCGAAACAAGGCAAGGCGGGGGTTGCGCTCTTTACCGCCATGGCCAGTTCCTTTGTGGGCTCCATGCTCGGCCTTCTGATGCTGATCGGCCTCGGCTCCGTCTTATCCCGGGTGGGCCTGGCCTTTGGCCCGGCGGAGTATTTTGCACTGATGCTGCTGGGACTGATCGCCGCCTCGGCGGTGGGCTCCGGATCGCCGGCCAAGAGCCTGGCCATGGTGGTGCTGGGGCTGCTGCTGGGCGGGGTAGGGACCGATGTGAACACCGGCCTGCCGCGCTTTACCTTCGGGGTGCCCGAGCTGATGGACGGCATCAACCTGGTGGCCCTGGCCATGGGGTTGTTCGGCATCTCCGAGGTGATTACCAGCATCCGGGCGGGGGAGACCGGCAGTATCAACACGCGCTTCAACCTGAGATCCATGCTGCCCGGGCGGGACGAGGTTCGGCGTTCGGTGTGTCCCGTGCTGCGGGGCACCGCCATCGGTAGCTTTTTCGGCGCCATGCCGGGGACGGGGGCCGCCATTGCTTCATTTATTTCCTATGCGGTGGAGAAGAAGGTATCCAGGGAGCCGGAGCGCTTCGGCAAGGGCGCGCTGGAAGGGGTGGCCGGGCCCGAGGCGGCCAACAACTCCGGCGCCATGACCGCCTTCATTCCCACCCTCACGTTGGGCATTCCCGGAGACGTGGTGATGGCGCTGATGCTGGGCGCCATGATGATCCACGGCATCCAGCCCGGGCCGCTGATGGTGTCGGAAAACCCGGCCATGTTCTGGGGGCTGATTGTCAGCTTTGGCATCGGCAACCTGATGCTGCTGGTACTGAACCTGCCGCTGATCGGCATCTGGGTGTCGCTGGTGCGGATCCCCTTCAGCATGCTCTATCCGGCGATACTGGTGTTTATCTGCCTCGGGGTCTACAGCGTCAACAACAATGTGTTCGACGTCTACGTGGTGTCGCTGGTGGGGGCGGCCGGCTACCTGCTGGCCAAGCTGGGCTTCAACCCGGCGCCCCTGCTGCTGGGCTTCGTGCTGGGTCCCATGCTGGAGGAGAACCTGCGCCGGGCCCTGCTGTTGTCCCGCGGTGATCCCATGACCTTTGTCGAGCGGCCGCTGAGCGCCGGACTCTTGTTCCTTTGTGTCGCCCTGTTGTCATGGGCAGCCTGGGGCGCGCTCAGGAAGTTGATGCGGGAGTCCGGCGCCCCGGTCGCGCCCCAGGTTTCTTAACCCCCGTTTTGCTAACCCCGGCAATCCCCGGGTCAGATCTGGCCCGGATCCCTTGTCTGTGGGCGGCGTACCGTCATTTTTCAGGAGTATTCCGGCCACCCGGCCGGTATTTAATGGAGTAATAAACGGATGAAATTGCACAAACTGGCCACCCTTGCGGCCATGACCTTTACCGTGTCTGTCCCGCTGCAGGCGGCCACCTGGTCCGATACCTTTATCGGCTACCGCTATGGCTCCGAGTTTACCGAGCCTAACAATGCGCGGGATGTGAGCAAAAACATCGTGCAGTTGACCCATGCCAGCGGTTATTCCCTGGGCCAGAACTACTTTAACCTGGACGTACTCAAGTCCGGCAGTGAGGATCCGGCCAATGGCAGCAGTGATGGTGCAACCGAGTTTTACCTGGCCTATCGTCACCAGCTGCATCTGGGTAAGCTGTTTGACACCGACCTCGGCTTTGGCCCGGTGAAGGAAGTGGCGTTGACCGCCGGTTTCGATCTCAATACCAAGAACTCGGCCTTTGCGCCGCGCAAGCGCTTTCTGGCAGTGGGACCGACCCTGAAGTTCGACGTGCCCGGTTTTCTCGATCTGAGCCTCTATTATGCCCGCGAGAGCAACCATTGTGGCCTGGCGTTCTGCACCCATCAGGATCTGAGTTTCGATCCCTACTATCAGATCAACCTGGCCTGGGGTTTGCCGTTCGAGGCCGTCGGCCTGCCGATGAAGTTCCAGGGATTCACCAATTACAACGGCGCCAAGGGGAAAGACTATTTCAACAGCGAGACCAAGCCGGAGCACCTGCTGCGCGCCTCGCTGATGCTGGACGTGGGTCAGCTGGCCTTCAACAAGAAGAACATCTTTTGGCTTGGGGTGGGATACGAATATTGGCGCAACAAGTATGGTAACCACGGCAAGCCGGGCGTCGATACCGATGCACCTACCCTGAATATGGAGTGGCATTTCTAAGCCGGGCGCTTGCCGAAAGGCTCCCGCATCGGTATTAACACGCGGCCATGGCCGCGGTGTGGGGGCAAGTCCGGTTGTGACCGGCGCCCAGCCAGATATGAAAAAGCCCGCGTTAGCGGGCTTTGGCATGAGCGGGTGCGCTTACTTGGCGATGCGCTTGTACTTGATGCGCTTGGGCTGAATGGCTTCGGCGCCGTAGGTTTTCTTCTTCCACTCTTCGTATTCGGTGAAGTTGCCTTCGAAGAATTCCACCTTACCCTCGTCCTTGTAGTCCAGGATGTGGGTGGCGATACGGTCGAGGAACCAGCGGTCGTGCGAGATCACCATGGCGCAGCCGGGGAATTCCAGCAGGGCGTTTTCCAGGGCGCGCAGGGTTTCCACGTCCAGGTCGTTGGTGGGTTCGTCGAGCAGCAGCACGTTGCCGCCGGTCTGCAGCAGCTTGGCCATGTGCAGGCGGCCGCGTTCACCACCGGACAGCTCGCCGACTCGCTTCTGCTGATCGGTGCCCTTGAAGTTGAACCGGCCCAGGTAGGCGCGGCTGGGGATTTCCAGGTTGCCGATGCGCATCATGTCGAGGCCGCCGGACACTTCTTCCCACACGGTCTTGTTGTTGTCCATGGCGTCGCGGAACTGCTCCACCGAGGCCAGCTGCACGGTGTCACCCAGGTTGATGTTACCGCCGTCCGGCTGCTCGGCTTGGGTGAGCATGCGGAACAGGGTGGATTTACCGGCGCCGTTGGGGCCGATAATGCCGACGATGGCGCCCTTGGGAATGCTGAATGACAGATCGTCGATCAGCACGCGGTCGCCGTAGGACTTGGTCAGGTTCTCGACTTCCACCACCTTGTCACCCAGGCGCGGACCGGGCGGAATAAACAGCTCGTTGGTCTCGTTGCGCTTCTGGAAATCCTGGTTCTGCAGCTCTTCAAAGCGGGCCATACGGGCCTTGGACTTGGCCTGGCGGCCTTTCGGGTTCTGGCGCACCCACTCCAGTTCCTTCTGAATGGACTTCTGGCGTGCGGCTTCGGAAGAGGCTTCCTGAGACAGGCGCTGATCCTTTTGCTCCAGCCAGGAAGAGTAGTTGCCTTCCCAGGGAATGCCTTCGCCCCGGTCCAGCTCCAGGATCCAGCCGGCCACGTTGTCGAGGAAGTAACGATCGTGGGTAATGGCCACCACGGTACCTTCGTAGTCGTGCAGGAAACGCTCCAGCCAGGCCACGGACTCGGCGTCCAGGTGGTTGGTGGGTTCGTCGAGCAGCAGCATGTCGGGCTTTTCCAGCAGCAGCTTGCACATGGCCACCCGGCGGCGCTCACCACCGGACAGCTTGCCTACTACCGCATCCCAGGGCGGCAGGCGCAGGGCGTCGGCGGCGCGCTCAAGCTGGTTGTCCAGGTTGTGGCCGTCGTGGGCCTGAATAATGGCCTCCAGCTCGCCCTGGCGCTTGGCCAGCTTGTCGAAGTCGGCGTCCGGATCGGCATAGGCGGCGTAAACGGCGTCCAGCTCTTTCAGGGCGCCGGCCACTTCGGCCACGCCTTCTTCTACTTCCTGGCGCACGGTATGCTCGGGGTTGAGCTGGGGCTCCTGGGGCAGGTAACCGATCTTGATGCCGGGCTGGGCGCGGGCTTCACCTTCAATCTCGGTGTCGATGCCGGCCATGATGCGCAGCAGGGTGGATTTACCGGCGCCGTTCAGGCCCAGTACGCCGATTTTGGCGCCGGGGAAGAACGACAGGGAGATATTTTTCAGAATATGACGCTTGGGCGGAACCACCTTGCCCACGCGGTGCATGGTGTAAACAAATTGAGCCATTTCTATATTGTCCTGATAAATCAGTGAGTTGACAGGCCGTATTGACAGATCACAGGGGCAGGCTGTGAACCAGCCCGCGGCCAACGCAGGGCCATGGCGCTATATGGTACTTGGCTTGGCGGGGAATGCCAGAGGCGAGTGGGGTGAAAAAGCGAAGATCCTGGCTGGCAGGAATGGCGGTTATGCGAAGCAGGGTAGGTTGCGAATGAGCGCAGCGAATTCCAACACGCTGGCGGCTGCGAAATGTTGGGATTCGCTGCGCTCATCGCCAACCTACTCACTGGAGCGCGGGCGGCCCGCCCGCATCAGCGCCGAAGGCGCTCAGTTATTCAACAGACAGGATCAGGACTTGGTTTTCAGGGTTTCCTTGAACGACTGGTCCACAAAATCACCGGTGGCGGGGTGGAATTCCTTACCTTCATAGGTGGTGTTCATGGTGATCTCGCCGCTGATCAGCTTTTCTGCCAGTTCATCCAGTTTGGCACGCACCTCGGGAGACACGTCTTCTGCCAGGGTCAGCTTGACCACGTCGCCCTGGCCCAGGCCGATTTCGGTAATTCGGTCGGGCTGCCATTTGCCTGTGGTGAAGTCCTGGGCGGCGTTCAAAATGGCCACGCTGGCGTCGGCCACCGCCGAGCCCACAAAGGTGTCATCCACCTGGGTCCAGTCCGACACGTTACCAATGTGGCGTACCTCGCCGTTGTGCTTTTTGATCTCGTCAATCACACCCTGACGACCGGCGTTGAGCATGGTGTAGATCACATCGGCATTATGGGCGATTTCGGCGGCGGCGGCCTCGGCGTTGATGCCGGTGTTGTCCAGATCGCCGGTGAACCAGGTCAGGTATTTGGCGTCGGGGTTGACGTGCATCAGGCCGTCATAGAAGGCGGCGCGACCGATCAGGCCCGGCTTGGGCCAGGCACCGGAGATATGACCCACCACGTTCGATTTTGTGGTCAGGCCTGCCAGGGCGCCCGCCAGCCAGGCGGAGTCTTCCTGGCGCACCACATAGCTGGACAGGTTGGGGCCCTGCACATGGCCCTGAATCACCACAAACTTGATATCGGGGAATTCCTGGCTCACGGTCTGGGCCGGGCCGTTGCACTGGCCGCCGTGGGCAATGATCATGTCGGGGCCCTTTTGGGCCAGCTCGCGCATGGCCTCGGTGAGCAGCACGGGATCGGAGGTGGCGGAGATATTGGATACAAAGCTGGCGTTTACATCCAGCTGATCACGAATCTTCTCATAGCCCCGGTGGGCGGCCTGCATAAACCCGCCGTCGTCATGCTTGCCGGGGATCAGCACGGCAATATCGGTGTCGGCAGCCATGGCCTGGGCCAGGGGAGAGAGGGCCAGGCCGGCGGCGATGAGCAGGTTACGTCCTAATTTGTGCATAATTTCTTCCTTGATTGTTTCTGCGTTGGTTGTTGGTTGTAAACCTTATTGCTGCTGGCAACACTATACCGATGCCGTACTGATGTTAACGCTATGTTGTTTTACTTGAGTTTTTGATCACAAAAATTGGCGTTGAGTAAAACAAATGTGTGATCAGGTTTGGGGGGAACGCAGTGACAGGTCAGGCAGGCCTGATGGAAGGAGAAGGCCGCGTCCCTGCGGCGAGGTATTAGTCCGGATCCCTGTGGTTGCACCAGCGGGTCAGGCAGGCAGACACCACGGTGTTGCCGAGAAAGGCCCAGTCCATCCAGACCGGTTTTTGCGCGTGTTTGTCGATGGCGGCGGCGGACACCAGCAGCGGCGTCCACAACGCCATCATCAGCACGCAGGAGAGCAAGCCTTTTCTTATTTTGATTTTTTTCATTGAAGCACTTCCGGTAACAGGAAGGTTTGCTTATATCACGGCACGCGCCGGGCCAGAAGTGGAGTGGCTGACTATTTTTTGTCTGCACCCCGAGGCCGGCACGTGGTTATTACTCTTCTTCCATCAGGATCTGGGTGGCCTGAATCTCATGCTCCTGCAAAAAGGCCAGCAGCTTCATCATGTTGTCCACGGTGACCGTGCTGTCCGACGCCAGCATCAGCTCCGCCTTCTTCAGGGCCTCCAGGTTCTGTTCAAGCACCGGCTTGAACGCCGCCCAGTCTTCATACTTTTCTCCCTGCAGTGCCCAGGCCGGGCTGCCCGCCATCATGTTGATGGTCATGCTCTTGTCCTCCTGCACCACAGAGAGCGCCTCACTGTCGGTTTTGGGCAGCTCTACCTCAAGGGACTGCAGCGGAATATTGGCGGTGAGCAACAAAAATACCAGCACGATAAATATGATATCGAGCAGGGGAGTGATGTCCGGGGTGAGGGCGCGCCAGCCGCTGTTGCCGGCGTCCGGGCTTTTGATCATGCGGCTTCCCCTACCTTGAGGCCTTCCAGGTGCAGGTTGCAGCGGTTCAGCTCGTGGGTCAGGCGGTCAAGCAGGCGATCGGCCCAGAGCCCGAACAGCTGGGCGCCGGCGATGGCAGGCAGGGCGATCAGCAGGCCGGCGGCGGTCGTGCTCATGGCCAGACCCAGGCCGTCGGCCAGCAGGGTTGGGGTAACCGGGTCACCGCTTTCACCGATGCTTTTGAACATTTCAATCAGCCCCAGAACGGTGCCCAGCAGGCCCAGCAGCGGGCTGATAACGCCCACCAGGGTCAGCACCCGCAAACCGGCATGCAGCCGGCGACGCTGCTGTTGCAGCCAGACCGCGGCCAGGTCTTCGCGAATTGGCTTGGGGCAGTCCTGATGCATCATCAGCAACTGACAGCCCTGCAGCATCAGTGACGCCGCCCGGCCGGTATCTTCCTGGGGCCATACCAGCCCCTGACGGCGCAGCCGGCGTTTTTCCTGCTCGCCGCGCAGGCTGGTCCAGAGCAGGCTCAGCCCGCGCTCCAGCCACAGTGCCAGGGTGATAATGGAGCAGATGATCAGGGGCCAGCTCATCAGGCCCAGTTGTGAGTGCAGTTGATTAAGAAACGCCATGATTTAGTCCAGTTTGAAACGAATAGGAATTTGTACACGGTGGGCCAGGGCCTTGCCGTTTTCCACATAGGCGGAAAAACGCCATTTGGCGATGGCCTTGAGCGCGGTGTTGTCGAGCACGCTCACGCCGGAAGAGCGGGCCAGCACCCGTTTGGTTTGCTTGCCCTGCTCGTCCAGCCACACTTCCACCACCACCGTGCCTTCCAGTCCGCGGCGGCGGGCCTGGGAGGGATAGGCAATGGGCGACGGCCGCGTGCGAAAACTCGGTTTTTCAATGCGTTTGGGCGCGCTGTCCTTGGCCTGCTGGGGCTGCGGCTTGGGCGTTTCCTTTACCTGCTCGGGAGCCGGCGCAGGCTGCGGAGTCGGCTCGGGCCTGGGCTGCGGTTTTGGTTCGGGCCTGGGCTCGGGCTTAGGCACCGGCTTTGGCTGCGGTTTGGGTTTTGGCTTGGGTTCCGGCTTTGGTTTTGGCGTCGGTTTGGGTTTCACCGGCTCCGGCTTGGGTTTGGGGTCCGGCTTGGGCGGCTCCGGGGGCGCGGGCTTGGCCACGGCCGGCATCATCTGCACGCTGATGGGACCGGGGTTATCGGCCGGTGCCAGGGCCATTTCCAGCGGCTGACGTTCCATGGCCTGGACCAGCAATCCATGCAGCAGAAGCGAGGTCACAATGAAGAGGCCGTAGCGTTTCAGGCTCACGATTAAACCCTTAACAAATCAAATGGGAAAGAATGAGGCTCACAGCATACGGATTTTTATATCAATGTCTATTTAAATGATAATGGGTTGCATTACTCTCGAGGCTAAAATAGCCTTTGTTTACCCTTGATAGCCCTGTTCCCACTGATGATTGAGGGAAAACATGCGTGAACTGACCGACAGGGTTAAGGCGCCGCTGGCCGCCGAGCCGGGGCAAAGAGGTCCACGTCATGGTGTTTTATGATGCCGGCCACTGTATTCATTCTTAAAATTTACCTGGGCCGCGACGATAAAGGGAAGCGGTTTCCCGAGCAGATCGGCGCCTTTCATGCACTGAAGGAGTTACCACATGGTTGACCAGACAGAAAAGCAGGCCCGGCTGCAGGGGCGTCTGGAGCCGGAAATCCGCGAATTCCGGGACAGCATGAAAGCCCTGCTGCTGGCCACGGTGGATGCCGAAGGGCAGCCCAACGTCAGTTATGCGCCCTTTGCCCTGCTGAAGGACGGCTATTACATTTTGATAAGCGAACTGGCCCGCCATGCCCGCAACCTGCTGGCCAACCCCAAAGTATCGCTGATGATGGTGGAAGATGAGCAGGACAGCCGCACCCTGTTTGCCCGCAAGCGCCTGACCTTTGACGCCAGTCCCGAACGGGTGGCGCGTGACACTCAAGCCTGGCAGGCCGGGGTGGCGGCACTCACCGCGCGTCATGGCGATATCGTGACCGGCCTGGCCGGCATGGGTGACTTTCACCTGTTCCGGCTGGTCCCCACTCAGGGACTGTTCGTCAAGGGCTTTGGTCAGGCCTTTGCGGTCAGCGGTGACGATCTGGTGGATGTGCTGCCCCTGACCGATGGCCACCAGCCGCTGGCCGCCGGCCAGTAAGCACGAGGAGGAGTGGCAAAGCCCGCCGGTCCGTCAGGTCGGCGGGCTTTTTGTTGCAACCGTCGCTGCACTGTGCCAAAACAGGGCACATACTTTGCCTTAATCGTGATGAACAGAAAAAGGAAGCTTTCTATGGCCTTGCAATCCGTTGGCGACATCATGACCCGCGAACTGTTGACCCTGGATCAGACCTCAACCCTGCAGGATGCCCACGAGCTGATGCGGGAAAAAGGCATACGCCATATTCCGGTGGTGGATCCGCTGACCGGCAAGCTGTTGGGGGTGCTCACTCAAAAGCGCATGATTGCCACCATTATGCGGCTGTTGGCCGACTACGGGGTCAACGCCCTGGAGCGGCGCGAGCGACAGTGCCGCGTGATGGAGATCCTCGATGCCGATATGGAAAGTGTGGATGTGCAGGCGCCGCTGACCGAGGTGGTGGAGTTCTTTCTCAGCAACAAGCATGGCTGCCTGACGGTGGTGGACGAACAGGGCAGGTTGCAGGGCATGGTCACCTCATCGGACTTTGTGCGCCTATGTGCCGAGCTGTTGCGGGCGCGCCCGGCCTGATCAGGCCGGGTAGTGAATGAGGTTGTAAAACACCACGGGCGAGTCGCTTCGGTTGCGGTAACCGTGGGGGTGGTCGGCGTTAAAGCGCACCGCCGCGCCCGGTGCCAGGGCTTGCCAGCGCCCTTCCAGCAGTAGTTCAAGTTCGCCCTGACGCACAATCACATGCTCAATCACGCCGGGTTCATGCGGATCTGATTGTCGGTGATAGCCCGGCAGCAGGGTCAGCTCCATCATTTCAAAGCCAAACCGTGTCTCAAACGGAAATAGTGGTGCCACCAGCATGCCGTCCCCGGCCGGTTGCTGGCGCAGGCGGTCAGGTTGCCGAAACAGCGGTCCCGGGCCGGGCTCGGGCACCGGCTCGAGAAAGGTAGACAGCGAGGTGTTGAAGCCGCCGGCAATCTTCCACAGGGTGGCCACGGTAGGGCTCGACTCGCCCCGTTCAATCTGACCCAGCATGGCCTTGCTGACCCCGGTGGCCTGTGCGCAGCGATCCAGGCTCCAGCCCTGCTCGGCACGCAGCCGTTTCAGGGTGGCGGCCAGGTGTTGATTCAGCTCTTTCATTGCTCGGCTCCCTCTGGTTTTTCTGTTGTGCGTTATAACATACATTTGCTAGCATGGCTTACCCATGCGTTATAACGCACATTGCGGAGACCCCCATGTTCAGTCTTTCCCACCTTGCCGCCGGTTTTATTGCGGTGCTGGTCGGCTACAGCAGTTCGGCCGCCATTATCTTTCAGGCGGCGTCGGCGGCCGGCGCCAGCCAGGCCCAGACCGGCTCCTGGATGTGGGCGCTGGGACTGGGCTCGGGGCTGACCACCCTGTTGCTGACCCTGCGTTACCGCCAGCCGGTGCTCACCGCCTGGTCCACACCGGGGGCGGCGCTGCTGGTCACGGCCCTGGCCGGCCTGCCCATGGGGGAAGCGGTGGGCGTATTTATGTTCAGCTCAGTGCTGTTGCTGGTGTGCGGCCTGACCGGCTGGTTTGATCACATTATGCGGCTGCTGCCCGGTGGCCTGGCGGCGGCCATGCTGGGGGGGGTGCTGCTTAACTTTGGCCTGGACCTGTTTGTGTCGGTGCAAAGCGCCCCCTTGCTGGTAATCGCCATGCTGGCGGTCTATCTGGCGTTGCGCCGGCGGCTGCCTCGCTATGTGATCCCGCTGTGCCTGCTGGCCGGTCTGGCGCTGGCGGCGGGCTCGGGCCTGCTGCACCTGGAGCGGCTCGACTGGCGGCCGGCCATGCCGGTGCTCACCTGGCCGGCATTCAGCCTGGCCAGCCTGATTGGCGTGGGCATTCCCTTGTTCGTGGTCACCATGGCCTCGCAAAACGTACCCGGTGTGGCGGTGCTGCGCGCCCATGGCTATCAGGTGCCGGCCTCTCCGCTGGTGAGCGTGACCGGCCTGGCCGGAGTGGTGCTGGCACCTTTTGGCGGCTTTGCCTTTAACCTGGCGGCGATCAGCGCGGCCATCTGCATGGGCCCCGACGTGGATGCCGCGCCCGAGCGGCGTTACAGAGCCACTCTCTGGGCCGGCCTGTTTTATGTTCTGATGGGCCTGTTTGCCGCCACCGTGGTGTCGTTGTTTGCGGCCCTGCCCAAAGAGCTCATTATGGCCATTGCCGGCCTGGCACTGCTGGGCACCATAGGTAACAGCCTGACCGTGGCATTGCGTGACGAGCGGGATGCGGCCCTGCTCACCTTTATGGTGACGGCGTCCGGGATGTCCTTGCTGGGCATTGGCAGTGCCTTCTGGGGGCTGGTGATTGGCGGGGGAGTACACTGGCTGAACCATCGACGGCTCAAGCGGGAAGCGGTATAACGGCAGACTGGATGCTAGCCGGGAAAGAGGGTGCGCAAGAGAAATAGAAACCCCGGGTCCTGGCCCGGGGTTTTGCTGTCAGCTGCTGTGCTCGGCCTGAGGGCGTGAGCGGCGACGGGGGGCGCCGGTGCGTTGACCGTCGCCATTACCGCTGCGGTTGCCGGAGCGCTGAGCGTTGCCGCCGCTGCGGTTGCCACCGGCACGTTGGCCATTGCGTTGGCCACCGTTACCACCATTGCGCTGACCGCCAGAGCGCTGGCCGCCACCATTGCGGCCACGGTTGCCACGAGCCGGCTCGGGGGCTTCCTTGGGGGCATTGGGATCGGGCTCAAAGCCGGCTACCTGTTCGAGATCGGCGCTCTGCTTGATCAGCTTCTCAATGGCCTTCAGCAGCGGCTTTTCGTCGGCGCTCACCAGTGACAGCGCTTCGCCGTTGCTGCCGGCCCGGCCGGTACGGCCAATGCGGTGCACATAGTCTTCCGCCACATGGGGCAGCTCATAGTTGACCACGTGGGGCAGCTCGCTGATGTCGATGCCGCGGGCGGCGATATCGGTGGCCACCAGTACGCGAATGCCGCCGTTCTTGAACTCGCTCAGGGCCTTGGTGCGGGCACCCTGACTCTTGTTGCCGTGAATGGCCATGGCCGGCAGGCCGTCCTTGCCCAGTTGTTCGGCCAGGCGGTTGGCACCGTGCTTGGTGCGGGTAAACACCAGTACCTGGCGCCAGTTGTGATGGCCGATATGGTAGCTGAGCAGGGCGCGCTTGCGGCCCTTGTCCACCTCGAAAAAGCGCTGGGAAATGGTCTCGGCGGTGGCGTTGCGGCGGGCCACTTCAATGTGCTCGGGCTTGTGCAGCAGATCTTCCGCCAGCGCCTTGATCTCGTCGGAGAAGGTGGCGGAAAACAGCAGGTTCTGCCGTTGTTTCGGCAGCAGTGCCAGCACTCGGCGAATGTCGCGAATAAAGCCCATGTCGAGCATGCGGTCGGCTTCGTCCAGCACCAGCATTTCAATGCGCGACAGATCGATGGAGCGTTGGGACACATGATCCAGCAGCCGTCCCGGGGTGGCCACCACCACGTCAACCTTGCGGCCCAGGGCCTTCATTTGCGGGTTGATGCTGACCCCGCCAAACATCACCAGGGTGCGCAGCTTGGTGTGCTTGGCATAGGCGCGCAAGTTTTCTTCTACCTGGGCGGCCAGTTCACGGGTGGGGGTGAGCACCAAGGCGCGCACCGGCGCCCGGCCGTTGGCCAGGGGGCGGGCCTGGGTTTCGCTCAGGCGCTGCAGCATGGGCAGGCCAAAGCCGGCGGTCTTGCCGGTGCCGGTCTGGGCGCCGGCGAGCAGATCGCCGCCCTTCAGAACCAGCGGAATGGCCTGTTGCTGAATGGGGGTCGGCTGGGTGTAGCCACATTCGTTAATGGCTTGAACGAGGTTTTCGTTCAGGCCGAGGGAAGCAAATGACATGAGACTCCGAACTAACAAGGTCCTGGCGGACGATTGAGGGATTGCCGGTGGGCAAAGTGGCGGCATGATAACAGAAAAGCGCCAAAAGCCATAAAAAGGCGCTAGGCCGTGGGCCGATACTCCTTTGGGTCGTCGGTAAAGATCATGTCCACTCCCCAGGCCTCGAGCGTGTGCATGCGGGCGGGATCGTTGACGGTGTAGCAGTGCAGTAAAAATCCGGCGGCCTTGACCGCGTTGGCCTGAGCCCGCGTCAGGTTGTGATGATTGCAGTGCAGGGCGATGCAGTTGAGTCTGAGCAACTGTGCGTGCCAGTCGGCGGGCAGGTGCTCCACCAGCAGGCCGCGGGCAATGCTCGGGGACAGTTGCCGCAGGTGAGCCAGGCAGGCGGGGTCAAAGCTGGAAAACAGCAGGGCATTCTGGGGCGAGGGAAGCCGGGTGACCACCTCGCTGACTCGCCGGCACAGCCGGGCGGCATCGTCACCGGGATGAATTTTCAGTTCGATGTTGACCCGAATACCAAAGGCTTGGGCCTGATCGAGGTAATCCGCCAGCCGGGGAAGGGGTTCGCCGGCAAATTCGGCACCAAACCAGCCGCCGGCATCCAGCCGGGCGAGCTCGGGCCATTCCAGCTGGCGCACTTTGCCCCGGCCATTGCTGCAGCGGTTGACGGTGTCATCGTGGATCACCACCACCTCATCATCGCGGCTGAGCTGCACGTCGATTTCCACCCATTCAAGCCCGAGTGCATGTGCGGCGCGCAGGCCGGCCAGCGTATTTTCCGGTGCCAGGGCGGCGACGCCGCGATGTCCGCAAATGATCATCTCAGTGCCCGCCACTGTTGGACCAGAGTTGGATCACCGCCACTCCGGCAATGATCAGGCCCATGCCGAGCATGGCCGGAAAGTCCGGAATCTGGCGGTAAAACAGCACCGCCAGCAGGGTCACCAGCACGATGCCGGCACCGGACCAGATGGCGTAGGCCACGCCCACCGGCATGGTTTTTACCACCAGGCCCAGCAGCCAGAAGGCGAGGCCGTAGCCGGCCACCACCGTCAGTGACGGACCAAGCCGAGTAAAACCGGCAGATGCCTTGAGCGCCGTGGTGGCCACCACTTCGGCGACAATGGCCAGGGCCAGCAGCAGATATGCGTTCATGTTATTTTCGTCGCGGTTGGTGAGAAGGGCTTACTGTGCCTGAAAGCAAGGTATAGCGAAAGGGGTCAGCAGTCCGGTTCGCTGATCACCACGGCGGGCAGGGGCTCGTCGGGCAGGCGGGCATCGGGCAGCGCCTGCACCTCAAGCCGCCAGAGGGGCGCCGGTGGCGTGCTTTCACCGGGCAGCACCGGGTAGATCAGCACGATTTTGAGCCCGGGGTTGCGCAGGGCCAAACGCTGGGCGGTGCCCAGGGCATCGGCGATGTG
Organism: Oceanimonas sp. MB9; assembly: GCF_011319775.1. NCBI lineage: Bacteria > Pseudomonadati > Pseudomonadota > Gammaproteobacteria > Aeromonadales > Aeromonadaceae > Oceanimonas > Oceanimonas sp. MB9. The sequence goes on from NZ_VFBE01000005.1 coordinate 473,809, forward strand.
AAAGCGACCCACGGTGAGCATGACTGTGTGGCCGGGCTGTCGCTCAAGGTAGTTGGTAATGCTTTCGGCCATGGTGTCATCCCAGCTGGTCTGGGCGGCAAACTGGTTTTCCGTGGGGGGTTGGCCGTGAAAGCGGCTGGCCATAAAGCGGGCCTTGTAGGCATCGTCATTCAACGTGAGCCGGTCGGCCACCCAGCGGCGTTCGCCGGCGGGCAAACGGGCCAGATAATCCGGCCCCCGGCTGCCCACGCAGCGTACGATGTGGCGGGGAGCGTTGGCGGCAATCACCTCAATGCCGGCGGCTTTGGCCAGCTCTATCAGGGGACGATAATCGCTGCGGTAATGGGGCCAGGCGTCGGCCCGCTTGATAAAGGCGTCTTCGCCCCGCTCTCCTGCCAGATAGGCGTTGACCTCGGCCTGCTTGTCGCGGCTGAACTGCTCCATGGCCAGGGCAAGCGGACGAGGCTGAGCCAGCAGGGCAGCCAGCAACTCGGCCTGAAAATGATGCACGCCGGCATGGCCGTGCAGCTCCCCCACCATGATCACATCGGCACTGGCCAGCCGTCGGGCGGCCCGCTCCAACGGCTGGCGCTCGTCGTCGGCGTCGTACAGGGTGAAGTCATACAGGGTGGCGGGCGGTTCGGCCTGGACCTGGCAGCCGGCCAGCAGTATAAGCAGCAGGGTGGTCAGTGCGCGCATTGAGTCACCTTTTGAGGCAATGGGTTACGGCAATTTGTCATCAAGGGGTTATCATAGCTTTCATCATCCTCAAACCGTAACCGGAATGACGCCCGCCAACTGGCTTTCTCTGTTTTTTGGCCTGTACTTTTTCAGTTTTGGCACTTTTCTTCCCTACTGGGCCCTGTGGCTGCAAGGCGCCGGGGCCAGTGCCGGTTTTATTGGCCTGTTGCTGGGCCTGGGCATGGCGGTGCGTTGCCTGGGCAACCTGGGGGTGATGAGCTGCATTCGTACCGCCACTCATCTAGTGCCCGCCATTCGCGGCCTGGCCCTGGCCAGCCTGCTGGTGTTCACCGCCTTTTACGGCTGGCAGTCGAGCGTTGCCCTGCTGGTGCTGACCCTGCTGGCCAATCTGATTTATTCCTCGCTGATCCCGGCGGGAGAGGCCATGGCCTGCCGGTATATTGTGCAGGTGCAGCTGGATTACGGCCGGGCCCGGCTGTGGGGCTCGGTGGCCTTTATCGGCGCCAACCTGATAGTGGGTATGCTCAATGACCATTTTGGCAGCCAGTGGATATTGCACGGCATGGTGCTGTCGCTGGCGCTGCTGTCGTTGTTGTCCTTTGCGCCGATCTCGCCGGCGCCGCAAGAGCCCGCTACCGGCCGCCGGGCCGCTTCGCTGTTGCAGGTGCTGAAGCGCCCCGGTGTGGGCCGATTTTTGCTGGTGACCTCACTGCTGCAGGGCAGCCACGCCTTTTATTACGGCTTCAGCGCCCTGCACTGGCAGCAACAGGGCTACAACTCCAGCATCATCGGCTATCTGTGGGGGCTGGGGGTACTGGCGGAGATTCTGGTGTTTATGTTTTATAAACGCTGGCTGGGACACTGGTCGGCCAGCGGCCTGCTGATGGCGGGCATGATCTGCGCCCTGTGCCGTTGGCTGCTACTGGGCGCCACCACGGATCCCTTCTGGCTGGTGCTGGCCCAGGTGCTGCATGCGGGTAGTTTTGGCTTCACCCACCTGGGGGCGGTGCGCTTTATCAGCGGGGAGCTGGCGGGCGAGGCGGCGTTTGGTGCCCAGGCATTGTATGCGGCGGTGTCCAGCGGCCTGGCTCCGGGGCTGCTGCTGATGCTGTCGGGACTGCTTTACCCGAGCCTGGGCGGGCAGACCTACTGGCTGATGGCGGCGGCGGTGCTGCCGGTGGCCTGGCTGCTGACCGGTCCCCTGAACAAGGAGCAAACGCAATCATGATGCAGGGCTGGACCGTCATCAATATTTCCCTGGCCTATCTGGGCATGCTGTTTCTGCTGGCCTGGCTGGGCGACCGACCGCGCATGGGCGGCCATGTGCGCCGGCTGCGCCCCCTGCTCTATAGCCTGTCACTGGCGGTGTATTGCACCTCCTGGAGCTTTTTCGGCACCGTGGGGCAGGCCAGCACCGACGGCTGGACCTTTTTTACCATCTACCTCGGCCCCATTCTGATGTTCACCCTGGGCGGGCGCTTTGTGGCCCGGCTGATCGAGGTGGCCAAGCGTGAACACATTACCTCCATCGCCGACTTTATCGCCGCCCGTTACGGCAAATCCCAGCGGCTGGCGGTGTTTATCACCCTGATCGCCATCGTGGGCGTACTGCCCTATATCGCGCTGCAGCTCAAGGCCATCGTGATGGGGCTGAACCTGATGGCACCGGAGGTGGTGGCCGGCGCCGGCCGGGATGCGGGCGAAGTGGCGCTGATGGTAACCCTGCTGTTTACCCTGTTTATTCTGCTGTTCGGCACCCGTCATATCGATGCCACCGAGCATCAGCGCGGCGTTATTGTGGCCATTGCCGCCGAGTCGGTGGTCAAGCTGATTGCCTTTATCGTGGTGGGGGGCTTTGCGCTCTGGCTGGTACTGGCCTTTCCCAACCAGCAGCGGGTGATGATCACCGAGGACTTTATCGCCTCACTGAGCGTGGTCAGCGGCGGTCACCTGCTCGACATCGGCGTGTATACCCTGCTGTCGATGAGTGCCGTTATCTGCCTGCCGCGCCAGTTTCACGTGGCGGTGGTGGAGCACCACGGGCCGGCGGATCTGCGCTGGGCCCGGCGTATCTTTCCGGTGTACCTGCTGCTGTTCGGGTTGCTGGTGCTGCCCCTGGCGCTGGCGGGCCAGCAGTGGCTGTCGGCGGGCACCTCGCCCGATACCTATGTGATCAGCCTTCCGCTGAATCTGGGGCATCCCAACCTCGCCATGCTGGCCTTTATCGGCGGCGCCTCGGCGGCCACCGGCATGATGATCATTTCCACCATCGCCCTGGCCATCATGATCAGTAACGATCTGGTGCTGCCGATGATATTGCGCCGCCGCCAGCTGCAGGGGGCCGGCTTTGAAGACGTGGCCCAGTTGCTGCTCAACGTGCGCCGCACCGCCATCATGGTGATCATGGCCACCGCCTGGCTGGTGTTTCTGTGGCTGGGCGACATCAGCAGCCTGGCGCGCATCGGCTACCTCAGCTTTGCCGCCATTGCCCAGTTTGCCCCGGCCCTGGTGCTGGGGCTGCTGTGGCGTGGCGGCAACCGGCGCGGCGCCTACTGGGGCCTGAGCCTGGGCATGCTGATGTGGCTGCTCAACCTGATGGCGGAAACCGGACTCTTTGCCGGCGATGCCAGCACCAACGTGGTGCTCTGGCTGCTGACCCCGCCGGCGTTGGGCTGGCTGGCCGAGATGAGCCCGGTGACCTGGGGCATATTGCTCAGCCTGTTGTGCAACCTGGCCGGTTACCTGCTGGGCTCCTGGCTGTCGGTGCCCTCGGTGAGCGAACGTTTTCAGGCCGCCGCCTTTGTGGGCCGGCAGCACAAGGACGATGGCGACGTGTACCGGGCCAAGGTCACGGTGCGGGATCTGGAGCAGCTGGCGGCACGCTTCGTGGGCGAGTCCAGGGTGCGGCGCGCCTTTGCCCGTTACGCCGGTGAGCAGGGCACCCTGGAAGGCAGCATGCAGGCACCGGCCAGCCTCATTCGCCATACCGAGCGCGTGCTGGCGGGGGTGTTCGGCACCTCCTCGGCCCGGCTGGTGCTGGCCTCGGCCCTGCAGGGGCGCTCCATGGAGCTGGAAGAGCTGGCCACCATAGTGGATGAGGCCGGAGATGTGTTTCGTTTTAACCGAGGCCTGTTGCAGGGGGCCATCGAGCACATCGGCCAGGGCATTTCGGTGGTGGACAAGGAGCTGCGGTTGGTGGCCTGGAACCGCCGATATCTGGAGCTGTTTCAGTATCCGGCCGGACTGGTGCGGGTGGGGCGGCCCATTGCCGACATCATTCGCCATAACGCCGAAAAGGGGCTGTGCGGCCCCGGTGAGGTGGAGCAACACGTCAGCCGACGGGTGGAATACATGAAGGCGGGCAGCCGTCATGTGTCGTCCCGCATTCGGCCCGACGGCCGAGTGATCGAAATGCAGGGCAACCCCATGCCCGGCGGCGGCTTTGTCATGACCTTCAGCGACATCACCACCTTTCGTCAGGCCGAGCAGGTACTGAAGGACGCCAACGTCATGCTGGAGCAGCGGGTGGCGGAGCGCACCCGGGAGCTGTCGGCGGTGAACGAGCAACTGCTGGCGGCCAACCGCCAGGCGGAGCTCGCCAATGCGTCCAAGAGCCGCTTTTTGGCGGCGGTCAGCCACGATCTGATGCAGCCCCTCAACGCCGCCAAACTGTTTGCCTCGTCCTGGCTGGAAACTTCCGGCGATGATGAAAGCCGTCGTCTGGCCGGGCACATCGACCGCTCGCTGACGGCGGCGGAGGAACTGATTGCCGATTTGCTCGACATGTCCCGGCTGGAGTCGGGCAAGCTCACCGCCAAACCCCGGAATTTCGCCATCGCTGAGCTGTTCGGCACCCTCAGGGCAGAGTTCGGTGTGCTGGCCGAGCAGCAGGGCGCGCGCCTGAGTGTGGTGGCCAGCGACATCGTGGTGCACAGTGATCCCCGACTGTTGCGGCGCATTCTGCAGAACTTTCTCACCAATGCCCTGCGCTACAGTCCCGGCGGCCATATCGTGCTGGGCCTGCGCCGGGACGGAGAGCAGGTACGCATCGAGGTATGGGACAACGGCCCCGGCATTCCTGCCGACAAGCTGGATGTGGTTTTTGACGAGTTCACTCGGCTGGAGCCGGGTCAGCGCCATCAGCAGGGCCTGGGCCTGGGCCTGGGCCTTGCCATTGCCCAGGGGCTGGCGGGGGTGCTGGGGCACCGGTTGAGTGTGCGCTCCGAGGAAGGCCGGGGGTCGGTGTTTGGCGTGACCCTGGCCCGCTCGAGCCAGGCCGTCGATGATCTGGCGCCGGCCCCGATACCGGCCAGAAGCGGTGACCGGCTGGCCGGGCTGCGGGTGCTTTGTGTGGACAACGAGGCGAACATTCTCACCGCCATGGAAAGCCTGCTGACGCGCTGGGGCTGCGAGGTGAGGCTGGCCGGCAGCGGAGATCAGGCCAGGGCGTTGTGTCACAACGGCTTTGTTCCGGCGGTGATCCTGTCGGACTATCACCTGGACGACGGGGAAAACGGGGTGTCGGTGATCAACATGTTACGGCTGGAATTCGGACGCATTCCGGCGGTGGTGATCAGTGCCGACCGCCAGCCCGAGCTGCAGCAGCAACTGCAGCCGCTAGATCTCGGTTACCTGAGTAAGCCGGTCAAACCGCTGAAACTGCGGGCACTGCTGCAGCATCTGGTGAAAGGGGAATAAGAGGAATGAGTGGTTGTGATGAGCGAAGCGAACCACAACGCGAAGCCGCTGGCGGATTGTTGGAATTCGCTGCGCTCATTGCCAACCTACGGCTCATCCCTGGCGAATATTCCATTACGCAAGCGTGAACAGAGGGACTAGTCCCTAATGTCAGAAGTCGCCGCCGGTCAGCTGGGACAGGGCGATGACCGCCTGGGTTCGGTTTTTGACGTCCAGCTTGCGGAAAATGGCGGTGACATGGGCCTTGATGGTGGCTTCCGACACCTCCAGCTCGTAGGCGATTTGCTTGTTGAGCTTGCCTTCCGACAGCATGGTGAGCACCTTGAACTGCTGGGGAGTGAGGCTGGCCAGGCGCTCGGCCATGTCGTCCTCGGGGGCGTCCTCCAGGCTGATGCCCTCGGGAAACCAGCCGTCGCCTTCGAGCACGGTATTCAGCGCACTCACCAGGGTGGGCATGGGCGCCGACTTGGGAATAAAGCCCACCGCGCCCAGGCGCATGGCCTGCTGCACCACCACCGCGTCTTCGCTGGCGGACACCACCACCACCGGCAGGGCCGGGTACAGGGCGCGCAGCCGGGTCAGCCCGGAAAAACCGCTGGCGCCGGGCATTTTCAGATCCAGCAACAACAAATCTACCTCGTCGGAGTCTTCCAGCAACTGCAGCAGGCTGTCGATACTGTCTACTTCCTGCAGCTGGGCATCGCTGACTGCCAGCCGGACGGCCTGGTGCAGCGCGCTGCGAAACAGGGGGTGATCATCGGCAATAACGATGCGGTAGCCCGTGTCCATGTGTCTGGATCCTTGTGTCTGAGTAGTCTTCAATGGAAGCCGGTTCCATGTTTCAGCGTTATGATAGGGGTTTGACGGGCGGCTGAGAACTGCCCGGCGCCATTTTCGTGATCCATTGAAGAGGCGAAAACATGTTTGGCAACGATGCAAAGCAACGAATTATTCGGCTGCTGGCCCCGCACAACGGCGATGAAGATGCCCGCGTCTGCAAGGACATTCCCGATGACGCCTGCCATCAGGTGCCGGCCAACCGGCGCAGGCTGATCCTGGGGCAGTTGGCCTCGGCCCTGGCCGAACTGCTGGTCAATGCCAAAACCGTGCTGCCCTGGCTATTTCAGGCGGTGGGCGCGCCGGTGTGGCTGATCGGCTGGCTGGTGCCGATACGGGAAAGCGGCTCCATGTTGCCCCAACTGCTGCTGGGAGCCTGGGTGCGTCACATGCCGGTGCGCAAGGGCGCCTGGTTGTGGGGCGCCGGGCTGCAGGCCGGCTGTCTGGTGCTGATGGCACTGACGGCCCTGCTGTTTTCCGGCTGGCTGGCCGGCGTGCTGCTGCTGGGCGGGCTGGCGCTGATGAGCCTGTCCCGCGGGCTGTGCTCCATCGCCGCCAAAGACGTGCTCGGCAAGACCATTCCCAAAAACGGTCGGGGCAGGGTCACCGGCACCGGCGCCAGTCTGGCGGGGGGCCTGGGCCTGCTGTTCGGGCTGATGCTGGGCTGGTTGGGCGAGCTGCCGCTGTGGGGCTATGTGCTGATCCTGCTGGCGGCGGCCGCGGTATGGGTGCTGGGTATGCTCTGTTACCGCCGAATTGAGGAGCAGCCTGGCGCCACCGAAGGCGGGGTGAACGGCTGGCGCCACGCCCTGCACAGCCTGCAGTTGGTGCGTGACGACGCCGACTTTCGGCGCTTTTTGCTGGTTCGCACCCTGTTGCTGTCCACCGCCCTGGTGACCCCCTATTATGTGTTGCTGGCCCAGGATCATGACGGCGCCGCCCGCGTGCTGGGTAGCCTGGTGATCGCCCAGGGACTGGCCCAGTTCGCCAGCAGCTGGGTATGGGGCTGGCTGGCGGATTTGTCGTCGCGCCGGGTGCTGCAACTGGCCGGTGCGATTGCCGCACTGCTGGGGCTGGCGGTGTGGCTGCACCTGGGCGTGCTGGGCGGCACGCCGTTCGCCGGTTATTTTGCGGTGGTGGTGTTTGTGCTCAGCCTGGCCCACGCCGGGGTACGGGTCGGGCGCAAGACCTATCTGGTGGATCTGGCTGGCGGAAACCGGCGCACCGATTATGTGGCGGTGAGCAACACCCTGATGGGCGTACTCCTGCTGCTGGCGGGAGCGCTGAGCATGCTGCTGGCGCTGTTGTCGGGGCTGGCGGTGATACTGGTGTTTTCGCTGCTGGCTCTTCTTGGTGTATGGTTGGCACAAAGTCTGCCTGATGTTCAGGCCGACGCACCCAGTGAGGACAAATAATGCTGCACAAATGCCTGTTGGCGCTGGCGGGCCTGATGATGGCGACCGGCGCGGCCGCCCGAGACATTGAACAGTTGCGTGCCGAATTCGCGGTGACGCTCAACGGCGACACCACCCGGGGGGTCAACACCCTGACCATAGATCGCAACCGGGAGCAGTATCATGTGCACTTTTCCCTGCGCCACTGGTTGCTGGACGTGGATCAGAAGGCCAGCTTTGCCTGGCAGGACTGCACCGCCCGACCCGAAATCTTCAATTATCAGGCAAAATACCTGGGCACGACCCGGGAAGAGCGGCTGGTGTTCGATCAGGGCACCGACATGGTGCTGTACCAGGACAAGGAAGGGGACAAGCTGTTGTCGGCACAAGGCGGCGTGCTGGACCCGGTCAGTTTCTTTTTCGAGGCTCGCTGCGATCTGATGGCCGGTGAAACCGCCTTTAGCTACCAGGTTATTCGCGACGGTAAAATCAAGGACACGCCCTTCAAGGTGGTGGGTAGCGAAGCACTCAGAACCGGCCTGGGCACTCTGGACACCCTGATCGTGGAACGGGACCGGGGCGACAGCAAGCGCAAGACCCGCTTCTGGGTGGCGCCCGAGCTGGATTACCTGCTGGTGCAAATCAGCCACGAGGAAAGCAGCCTGCTGGCGGTGACCGCTACCCTCGAAAAAATGACCTGGAACATGGTGGACGCCCAGTAACAACAGCACTCCGGTGACGGCCCTAGCTCAGGACTCGCCGGCCTGCTGACGGTAGCGGGCCAGCTTGTCATACAGGGTCTTGCGGGGAATGCCGAGCCGCTCGGCGGCCAGCGCCACATTGTCATCGGCCTGGTGCATGGCATCCAGGATCAGCTGCTGCTCCAGGGCCGCGAGCTGGCGCGGCAGCGGCAGGGGCCTGTCGTTGTCGGCGTTAGGCAGCACCCCCAGCACATACTGTTCGGCGGCATGGCGCAGCTCGCGCACGTTGCCCGGCCAATTGTGGCTCATCAGTCGTTGCAGCATGGCCTCGCCCGGAGGCGCCACTTCCCGCCGGTATTGTTGCTGCGCCAGATCCACAAAGTGCAGAAACAACAGCGGAATGTCGGCCCGCCGCTCCCGGAGTGGAGGCAGGTGCAGGGTCACCACATTGAGCCGAAAGTAGAGATCCGGGCGAAACAGGCCGGCCTGGCCGGCCGCCTGCAGATCCACCTTGGTGGCCGCCACGATGCGGGCGTCCACGTCCACCTGTTGATTTCCCCCCAGGCGCTCCAGTACCGACTCCTGCAATACCCTCAGCAGCTTGGCCTGCAGATTGAGGGGCATGCCTTCTATTTCATCGAGAAACAAAGTGCCGTTGTCGGCATGTTCGATTTTGCCGATGCGTCGCTTGGTGACACCGGTAAAGGCGCCGGGCTCGGCCCCGAACATTTCGCTTTCAAAGATGGACTCGGGCAGGGCGGTGCAGTTGACCGCCACAAAGTGGCCCTTGCGTCCGCTGCCCTGATGCAGGCTGCGGGCCACCATTTCCTTGCCGGTGCCGGTCTCACCCAGGATCAGCACACTGGCGTTGGTGTCGGCAATATTGTCTATCTGCCGGCGCAGCAGCTCCATTTGCGGGGTATGGCCCAGCAGCAGACCCGGCCCCTTGCCGTCGGCCAGCTGCCGCCGCAGCCGGCGGTTGTCCAGCACCAGCGCCCGTTTCTCCATGGCCCGGCGCAGGCTGTGCAGCAGTTGCTCGGGCTGGTAGGGCTTTTCAAAAAAGTCCTGGGCGCCCAGGCGCATGGCTTCCACCGCCATGGGAATGTCGCCGTGGCCGGTCAGCAGCACTACTGGCAGCTCGGCGTCGCGTGCCTGTAAATGCTGCAACAGGGCCAGTCCGTCCATGCCTGGCATGCGCACATCCGACAGCATGACCACGGGGGCTTCTGCCGGCAGCGCCTGCAATGCCTGCTCAGCCCGGGCAAAGCCCCGGGCGCCGATGCCGGACAGCTGCAGGGTTTGCAGCAGGGTCTGGCGTACGTCATCGTCGTCTTCCACCAGCCAGACGTCAATGGGGGTCGGGGTCATGGTTACTCCAGTCAATACGAAATCGAATGCCGCCCTCGGGCGGGTGTTGAATATCCAGCCGGCCGTCGCTGGCCTCCACCAGGTCTCGTACGATGGACAGTCCCAGTCCCAGGCCCTGGCCGGCGCACTTGGTGGAGAAAAACGGCTCGGTAACCTTGTCGATGAGCTCGGAATCAATGCCGGGGCCATTGTCCTGCCATTGCAGCCAGCCAGGCCCGGCGGCGATGCTGATGCGGGCCGCGGTGCTGTCGCTCAGGGCATCGATGCTGTTGGTCAGCAGGTTTGCCAGCACCTGCTCCAGGGCGTGCAGCTCCATGGGCAGAAGTGCATCATCACCGTCGGGTCTGTCCAGCTCAATGTGCTGCTCGGCCAGCCGGGGCGCCAGCCAGCTTAGTATGTTGTCGAGCGCCTCGTTCAGCGGCGTCTGTCCTCGAGTACTGCGGCGGGTGGCCGCAAACAGCTTGAGCTGGGAGGTCAGTCGAGCGATGCGATCTATCAGCCTGCCCATGGTCTGCAGGCTGGTTTCCAGCTCGTCATGACGGCCATGCTGACTCAGCAGCAGGGTGTTCACCGACTGGTTGCGCAGCGCCGTCAGGGGCTGGTTGACCTCATGGGCGACCCCGGCGGCCATTTGCCCGAGGGCGGCCAGGCGGTTGCTGTGGATCAGTTCGTGCTGCATGGATCTGAGCCTGGCTTCGGCCTGAATGCGCTCCTGTATCTGTTGCTCCAGTTCCCGGTTGGTGGCGGCCAGGGCGGCAGTGCGGGACATCACCTGCTGCTCCAGCTCGCTGCGGGCCCTGAGTTGCATGCGGTAATAGCGCCGGCGCTGGCGCCAGTACAACAACAGCAGCCACAAGGCGATAAGGCCGACGCCGGTGAGGGCGCTCAGCAGGGTGGCATTCATGGCCAGCTGCCGGCTTGGCCACCACAGTTGCATGCGCCACTGCAGGCGGGGCAGGGCCAGCTCGCTGACCCCATACTGCTCGCCCTGCCATTCCACCTGGTGCCGGTCGTATGTAATGGCCAGGGGCGTCAACGGCATGGGGGTGTACTGGCGGGCATTTTCCAGCCGCCGGCGCGCCGTGGGGGTCAGCGGTGCCAGGGTGCGGAATTTGAGCTCGGCCCGGGAAGACAGGGCGATGACCTCGTCCTTGTCCACCACCAGCACCAGTTCGCGGGCCGGCTGCCAGCTGTGCTCCAGTGGCAGCAGGGTGATCTTGGCCGCCAGTACGCCTTTGGCGCCATCCGGGCCTGCCATGTGCAGGCCAAAAAAGTAGCCCGGGGTGCGGGTGGTGGCTCCCAGGGCATAAAACTCGCCCACGCTGCCGCGCAGGGCATCACTGAAATAGGGGCGGTAGCGGTAGTTCTGGCCGATAAAGCTGTGTGGCAGGTGCCAGTTGCTGGCGGCCAGGGTCACGCCGTCGGCGCCAATAAGGTACAGGGCTTCCACTCCGGTTTCTTCCGACATGTGCTGCAGCAGCCGGTTGGCCTGTTCGAGGGCGTCAGCCCTATCGGGATATTGCAGGGCGCGGGTCAGTACCGGGTGGGACTGCAAGGCGCGGGGAATATTTTCAAACCGGGTAATTTCCGATTCGAGGGCGGTGCGGTAGACCTGCAGCTGCTGCTGGGCGCGCAGTTCCTGCTCTTCAACCTGGTGCCGCCAGCTGGCTTGCCAGACCAGGGTCAGCAACAGGGCAAACAACAGCAGGGCGAGCAGCCAGGGCAGGCGTTTTTTCAATAAGGGCTTCAGTGGGCCTCCGAGTCACAGGCGGCAAGGGTCACTGTCTGTCCGGGTGTCAGCCAGTGGCTGAGCGGATGACAGCCCTCGTTTGCATCACAGAGGGTATATTCGCCGGTAAAGGTCGACCCGGCAAGGGTGACCTGGTCAAGCAGCAGGTTTGGCTGCCAGCGCCAGACCCCCTGCTCCAGGCGGGCCTCGGGGGGCGGCTCCATGCCGGCCCCCGATCCTTGAACGCTGGCCTCGATCAGGCGCAGTTGCCGCCCTTCGGCCTGGTAGGTTTCCTCCCAGCGCGTTTTTTCCACCGAGTGTTGCCAGCCCAGGGTGATGCTGCCGGTCAGCAGCATCACCGTCGTGGAGGCGGAAAGCAGGCAGATCACCCGGCTACCGCTACGGGTTGCCGGCGACGGCTTTGCCACCAGTGGCGACCCAGCACCAGGGCGGCCAGGGCCAGTCCCAGTTCATCGGTCATTGGCAGCGAGAATACCAGCAGGGCGGCGGCCGCCACGGCGATCAGTCGCTCCCACAGGGCAAAGGGCCGCAGCCAGTAGCCGATGGCGCCCATGCCCCACAGGGACACGGCCAGCAGCGCCTTGAACACCACGAACACGGTGGCCAGCATGCCGGCGTCACCCTGCAGCATCAGCTCCGGGGCATAGACCGCCATATAGGGCACCACAAAGCCGGCGATGGCGATCTGCAGCGAGCGCAGGCCAATGCGCAGGCCAGAGGCCTTGGCGATGGGGGATGCGGCAAAGGCGGCCAGGGCCACCGGCGGGGTCAGATCCGCCATGATGCCGAAATAGAACACGAACATGTGCGACACGATCAGCGGCACACCCAGTTCCAGCAGTGCCGGGGCGGCGATGGAGCTGGTAATGATGTAGTTGGGAATGGTGGGAATGCCCATGCCCAGCACCAGGCAGGTCACCATGGTCAGTGCCAGTGACAGCAGCAGGCTGTGCTCACCCAGCTGAATGATGAAGCCGGCCACTATGGTGGCGGCGCCGGTCAGCGAAATAACACCGATGATCACCCCTACCAGGGCACAGGCCACTCCCACCGGCAGGGCATGCAGCGCGCCCTGGTACAGGGCGTTGACCACGGTGGCGAGAATACCCTGTTCGCGTTTCAGCAACAGCAGTGCGGCCAGGATGGCCACCACCACAAACAGGGCGGTAATGCCGAAGTGGTTGAAGCTGGCACAGGCCAGGCCAAGCAGAACCCAGAAGCCGTAACGCAATCCCTTCGCGTTCAGTTTTTTGGCTACGCCATTGCCCATGATCAGCACCACGGTCAGCGCCAGGCCCATCATGCCCGCAAACAGGGGGGTAAAGCCGGAGAACAGCATGATCACCAGAGCCACCAGGGGCATCAGCAGGTACCAGCGCTCTTTCAGCGCCGCCAGCGGCTTGGGGCACTCGGACTTGGGCAGGCCATTGAGGCCGGCGCGGCCGGCTTCCAGGTGCACCATCAGAAAAACGGTAAAGAAGTAGAGCACGGCGGGGATCAGGGCCGCCTTGGTGATGTCCACATAGGGCACGTTGATGGTTTCGGCCATGATAAAGGCCACGGCGCCCATCACCGGCGGCATGATCTGGCCGCCCATTGAACTGGTGGCTTCCACCGCACCGGCAAAGTCTGACTTGTAGCCGAACTTTTTCATCAGGGGAATGGTGAACTGGCCGGTGCTGACCACGTTGGCCACGCCGGAGCCGTTGATGGTGCCCATCATGCCCGAGGACAATACCGACACCTTGGCCGGACCGCCACGGGTATGGCCGACCGAGCCGATGGCCACATCGTTGAACAGCTTGAGCATGCCGGCCTGCTCGAGAAAGGCGCCAAACAGAATAAACAGGAAAATGTAGCTGGATGAAACGTAGGTGGGAGTACCGTAAATGCCTTCGGTGCCAAAGGCGAGCTGGGACACCACCTGATCCAGGCCATAGCCCCGGTGCATCAGGGCATCGGGCAGGTGCTGGCCAAACAGGGCATAGCCCACGAAGCTCAGGCAGATAAGCGGCAGGGCCCAGCCCATCAGCCGGCGTGCGGCGTCAAACACCATGATCAGGGTGATGCTGCCGATCACCCAGTCGGCCTGACTCATGTCGCCGGCCCGGTAGATCAGGTCGGCTTCAAACCACCAGTGATAAAAGGCAAACAGCAGGGCCACGGCACCAAGCAGCATGCCCCACACCGAAGGGCGGGACAGCGGCTTGCCACGGCCACCGTAAAGCTGGTAGACCAGAAACAGCAAAAAGCCGACGTGCACCGCCCGCACTACCGTGGTGGACAGCGGGCTGAAGGCGGCGGTCACCACCTGAAAAATGGAAAAACACAGGGCGCCGTAAAAGATCAGCGCATGATGCCGGGTCTCGGAACTGCTCATTATTATCTCCCCGCCCGTGCCGTTGGCAGAACGGTCAGGCTGTTGTTATGTCGGTATTGGCCGAAGGGATGGCGCCTTCGGGGGGAAGGCGCCTGTGGCTTACTGGATCAGGCCCTTTTCCCTGAAGTAACGTTCGGCTCCGGCGTGCAGCGGCAGCGGCAGGCCGTTGGTGGCCTGGGCCGGATCGATGCCATTGGCGGCGTTATGGGCATTGCGCAGCGCCGGCAGGTTTTCATAGACCTGTTTTGCCATCTGGTAGGCGGTTTCGTCAGAGACCTTGTCATGGGTGATCAGCAGGTTGCTGATGGCCACGGTGGGCACGTCGCTGTCCTGGCCGGTGTAGGTGCCTGCCGGGATCACGCCGGGGCGATAGGCATCGTTGCCGATACCGGCGACCAGCTCGGCGGGAATGGGAATGAACACCACGGGGGCGTGTGACGCCAGATCGCGAAAGGCGGCCATGCCGAGGCCGGCAGACTGCAGGGTGGCGTCGAGCTGGCGGTTTTTCATCAGCTCCACCGACTCGCCAAAGGGCAGGTACTCGGTGCGCTCGAAGTCGTCGTACTCCAGTCCGGCGGCCTGAAAGATGGCGCGGGCATTCAGTTCGGTACCGGAGCGGGGGGCGCCTACCGATACGCGCTTGCCCTTGAGGTCTTCCAGGCTGCTGATACCGCTGTCGGCCCGGGCCACGATCTGAATGTAGTTGGAATAGGTGGCGCCCACGGCCCGCAGTTTTTTGAGGGGAGCGTTAAAGCCGGCCTCTTCCACGCCGTTCCAGGCGTCGGCCACACTGTCGGCCAGGGCGAAGCCGATTTCCCCCCGGCCCTTTTGCAGCAGGGTCAGGTTTTCAACCGATGCCCGCGTAGCCTGTACCTGTACTCGAGCGTCGGGAATTTCCTTGCCATAAAGCTGAGACATGGCCACTCCAAGCGGATAATAGACGCCACTGGTACCGCCGGTGAGCACGTTAATAAACTCGGCAGCCTGGGTGGTGGTCGCCGACAGCGCCAGGGAGGCGCCGAGCAGGCAATGTTTGATCAGTTTCATTGAGTCAATTCCCTTGGTTATGTAGTTGCGCCACCAGTGTTGCAGGTTTGATGCCACAAGTTTCACGTATGTTATTTTGTGTAACTTATTGATTTGTATAAGGTGACAAGAAAAGGGATTCTGAATTTTCAGAATTTTACGGTGGCGCGGTCCGTAAATTCGGAATGTGACGGTAACCGCGGGTGACATTCGGGACTGGTTGCTTCTGTGATAATCTGAAGTTTGGGCAGAGATGAAAGGCATAACAGATGATGTGGATACTGGGCGCCGTGGTGGTGGCGCTGGCGGCATGGCGACTGGACTGGCGGGGGTTGCTGGCGGACAAGGGGCGGCAACACCTGTGCTTTGGCGCGGCCATGGCGCTGGTGCCGCTGTGGATGCTGCAGGCGGGCATTCGCGACGGCCTGGAGGTGCATTTTCTCGGGCTCACCACCCTGGCGCTGATGCTGGGCTGGCGCATGAGTCAGCTGATGGCACTGCTGCCGTTACTGCTGGTCACCGCCTTTGGCATCGAGGCCTGGCCCGACCTTGCGGTCAACCTGGTGCTGGGCGTGATACTGCCTCTTGCGGTCAGCTATTTCGTGTTTTTGCTGACCTACAGTTATTTGTACCGGCATCTGTTTGTGTATATCTTCGTGGCCGGTTTTTTCAACGCGGCACTGACCATGGCGGTGAAGAGCCTGGCCATGGCCGCTTACATGCTGTGGTCGGGGCAATACGGCTGGAGCATGGTGCAGAACGACTACCTCAGCATATTGCCCCTGTTGTTGTTTCCCGAGGCGCTGCTCAATGGCATGGCCATTACCCTGCTGGTGGTGTTTCGGCCCCAGTGGGTGTGCACCTTTTATGACCGGGATTATCTTCATAACAAGTAGGAATATGGATCCTGAATGAGCCGGTCTGTTAGTCTCCCTTGAATCAAATGACAGAAGTGAGAACCGAATGAAACATCGTACTCTGAAAATCCTGGCCCCTCTGCTGGCCCTTGGCCTGCCGGCCCTGGCCCAGGCCGAGATGAGCCGGGAAGAATTTCAGCAAAAGGTGCGTGAAGCCCTGATGGCCGAGCCCGAAATGCTGCGGGACGCCATCGTCAAACTGGAAGAAAACGATCGCCTGGCCCAGCAGGCGGAGTTTGCCAAGCAGCTCAACGAGCAGTCGGCCCAGCTGTTTGATAACAAGACCGACGGCATCATGGGCAACCCAAATGGCCAGCTCAAGGTGGTCTATTTTACCGACTACAACTGCCCCTATTGTCGCCGGCTGAACCAGACCCTGGTGGAGATCATCAAGGACGAGCCCGAGCTTAAGGTGATCGTGAAGGACATCGGCATTCTGGGCCCGGACTCGGTGCAGGCGGCACGCCTGGCGCTGGCGGCGGCCCAGGAAGCCCCGAAACAGTATGAGGAGCTGCACCAGGCCCTGATGAACCAGAAGCGGGTGCAGACCGCGGCCCTGGCCAGCATTGCCGGCAAGGCCGGCTTGAATGCCAAGGAGCTGCAGGACAAGGCCGACAGCGAGGCCATTGCCGACAAGCTCAACCAGAACCTGAGCCTGTTTCGGGCTCTGGGCCTGAATGGCACTCCGGCGTTGGTGTTTCCCGACGGAACCCTGGTGCCCGGCGCCATCGACGCCGCCGGCCTGAAGGACATTCTGAAAGATCAGAAATCCTGATTCGGGGCAGTAATTAGGAGCAGGAAACCGGCGTTGCTCCGGCTCTCCATCATTCGATAGCAAAAGCCCCGGGCCATGGCCCGGGGCTTTTTGTTTTTATCGAAATCCAGCAGCCTTTACGTCCAGCTGGCGGCGCGCTTGGCCTTTTGCAGTTTTTCGTAGGTGGCCAGCAGCGCCTGGTGGGCGGCGAAGTCGGTCAGGCTTTCGTCGGCGGCGGTCAGGCCGTGGAAGCGGGCGCTGCCGTCAATCTGGGCCCAGGCCTCGCCGACGGTTTGCTCACCAAACATGCGGTCAAAGGCGGCGCGGTACTGCGCCGGCTCGCGGTCGTCGGACAGGTGCAGCTCCAGCGAGGCCTTCAGGCAGCGGTAGTAGCGGGCGCGCGCTTCGGTAAACACCGAGGCGTTAAAGCTCAGGGTCCAGTCGGCGTAGTCCAGGGCGGTTTCCAGCTCGCCAGCGGCCAGGGCCAGCATGCATTTCAGCTCGCCCACCCGCAGGGTGTGCCAGGCGGTGCCCTTGTTCGGGGCAATGCCAATCAGCTCGCGCACTCGAGTAAAGTCGTCCAGGCCTTCCTCTTCCAGGCGATCATACAGGCCCATCAGCTGCTCGCCGTCGGCGTCGCTGCCTGGCAGGCTCAGCAGGGTGGCGCGCAGGCCGGCGCCCATGTTGTTGTTGGCCAGCTCCAGATCTTCCACCGGATAGATGTCGGACATGCCCGGCACCAGAATGCGGCAGGCATACACGCCCAGGTGCTCATAGTCGGCGATGTACACCGGCTGTTCCAGCTCATTGAAGATGGCCATCAGGTGGTTGAACTCTTCTTCCGAGGTGCCGCTGAAGTCCCAGTCGGCAAAATCGTAGTCGGCCTGGTCCTGGAACAGATCCCAGCTGATCAGACCCGAGGAGTCGATAAAGTGGGTTTCCAGGTTGTGATGGTCGGCCACCTCGTCATCGTCAAAGGACGGCGGCACAAACACGTCCAGATCCTTCAGGCTGCGGCCCTGCAGCAGCTCGGTCACGGTGCGCTCCAGCGCCACCGCAAAGCGGGGGTGGGCACCGAATGAAGCGAAACAGGTGCTGTTGGCCGGGTTGAACAGCACCACGCAGATCACCGGGAAGCGACCGCCGAGTGAAGCATCATAGGCGAAGATGGGAAAGCCTTCCGCTTCCAGCGCGGCAATGGACTCCTGAATGTGCGGATAGCGGGCCATGACTTCGTCGGGAATGGCCGGCAGGCTGATGCGCTCACTGATGATACGGTTCTTGATGGAACGCTCAAATACCTCCGACAGCCCCTGAGTGCGGGCTTCGGTTTTGGTGTTGCCGGCACTCATGCCGTTGGATACATAGAGGTTGCCGACGATGTTCATGGGAATATGAACGGTCTGATTGTCACCCTGGCGCTCAAAGGGCAGGGCACAGATGCCGCGCTCTTCGTTGCCGGACTGCAGATCGATCAGCATGTCGGCGGTCAGCGCGTTTTCGGGATCGTAAAAGCGGCGAGTGTAGTCGTCGAGCAGGCCGGCGGGCAGGCTGTTGTCGTCGGTCAGGGGGAACCACTTTTCATTGGGGTAGTGCACGAAGTCGCCCTCGGCGATGTCGCGGCCCAGGTAGAAGTCGGCAAAAAAGTAGTTGGTGGCCAGACGCTCGAAATATTCGCCCAGGGCCGAGGCCAGTGCCGCCTTTTTGGTGGCGCCCTTGCCATTGGTAAAGCACAGCGGGCAGTCTTTGTCGCGAATATGTACCGACCACACATGAGGCACCGGGTTCAGCCAGGATGCTTCTTCAATGTTGAAGCCCAGGGCCTGCAGCTTGTCTTGGAAACGGCTGATGGAGTCTTCCAGCGCGGCGTCCTTGCTGGGAATAAAGGTTTTCATGAGTACCTCGGGCGTGATCGGCAAAAAAGGGGAGCGATCCTAACCCGGGGCGATAATTTGAACAAGCGGAAACAAAAACGCCCGCGCGGGGCGGGCGTTTTCAGCAGCAGGAGTAGTGCTTACGGCAGCAGGTGCAGCATGCGGCGCAGGGGCTCGGCGGCACCCCACAGCAGCTGGTCGCCCACGGTAAAGGCAGACAGGTACTCGGGGCCCATGTTCAGCTTGCGCAGACGGCCGACAGGCACGCTCAGGGTGCCGGTTACGGCGGCCGGGGTCAGCTCGTCCATGGACTGCTGGCGATCGTTGGGGATCACCTTTACCCAGTCGTTGTGGCTGGCCAGCAGCTTTTCCACTTCCGCAATGGAGATGTCTTTCTTCAGTTTGATGGTAAAGGACTGGCTGTGGCAGCGCAGGGCACCAACACGCACGCACAGGCCGTCCACCGGAATGGCGGCACCGGTCTGCAGTATCTTGTTGGTCTCGGCCTGCCCCTTCCACTCTTCGCGGCTCTGGCCGTTTTCCAGCTGGGAGTCGATCCAGGGGATCAGGCTGCCGGCCAGGGGAACGCCAAAGTTGTCGACCGGCAGGTCGCCGCTGCGGGTCTTTTCGGTGATCTTGCGCTCCAGCTCGAGAATGGCGGAAGACGGATCGGCCAGCTCTTCGGCCACTTCGTCGCGCAGCATGCCCATCTGGGTAACCAGCTCGCGCATGTGACGGGCACCACCACCGGATGCCGCCTGATAGGTAGACACGGCAACCCATTCCACCAGATCCTGCTCAAACAGGCCGCCCAGGGCCATCAGCATCAGGCTCACGGTGCAGTTGCCGCCGACAAAGGTCTTGGTACCCTTGGCCAGGGCGTCCTGAATCTGCTTGCCGTTGACCGGATCAAGCACGATCAGGGCCTCATCGTCCATACGCAGGGCGGAGGCGGCATCAATCCAGTAGCCGTTCCAGCCGGCAGCACGCAGCTTGGGGTAGACTTCCTTGGTGTAGTCGCCGCCCTGGCAGGTGAGCACCACGTCCAGCGCCTTCAGCGCCTCGATGTCAAAGGCATCCTTCAGGGTGCCGGCGTCCTTGCCGAAGTCGGGGGCAGGCTGACCGGCCTGGGAGGTGGTGAAGAAGACCGGATCGATACGGGCGAAATCGCCTTCTTCCACCATGCGGCTCATCAGAACGGAGCCGACCATACCGCGCCAGCCGACCAGACCTACTTTTTTCATCATTCAGTGTCCTTTCTTTGAAAGAGAGTCAAAAACCTGCCTTCCACAATACTGATTGCGCGCAAAGGTGCAAGGGCTAAGCAAAAAGGCCTGGGCGTTTTTTGACCTTGGTCGTTGCGGAATCAGCCGGTGGTGAACGAAAGAAAGCTCAGAATAAGCACGGGACCAGCCAGGCTCAGCACAAAGCCGGAGACAATGGCTACCGGCACTATGGCCACCCCGCCGGAGCGTTGCAGCACCGGCAGGGTAAAGTCCATGGAGGTGGCGCCGCCATAGCCGATGGCGCAGGAAGGATGGCGACGCATCAGCGCCGGTATGATCAGAATGGCAATCAGCTCCCGGGCCAGATCGTTGAGAAAGGCGGCGCTGCCCATCACCGGGCCCAGCCGGTCACCGATCAGAATGCCCGAGAGGGAATACCAGCCGTTTCCCGAGGCAAAGGCCAGCCCCTGAGTCAGCGGCAGATCCAGTAGCCAGGCGCCGGCCAGGCCCCCCAGCCAGGAGCTGACCACCACCATCAGGGCAATAGCCAGGCCCCAGCGGTTCAGCAATATCTGGCGCAGTTTCATGCCCGAGTTGCGCAGCTGAATGCCGATCAGCAGCAGCAGCAGCATCAGCGCCCACTCGCTCAGGGTGTCTACCGCGAACCACTCCGGATCGAGAAACTGGCCCAGGGCCAGGCCACCGAGGATCACCAGGCAGAGTTTGACGGAGTCCAGCAACAGTGCCCATTTGCTGATGACGGGGGCGCCGCGTTCACCTTCCACCCGGCCTCGGCGCAGATCCAGCAGCCAGAGCCCGGCCAGGTTGCAGACCGTGATACAGGCCAGAAAAACGCCGCAGAGGGTAAAAATAGTGCCCAGGTGAGTACTAAGATTATCGACAAAGGCTAGGCTGATGCCCATCAGGAACAGGATCAGGTACACCATGCGTGCCACCGCCACATTGATAAAGTGCACCAGTGACTGGGAGCGACAGGGAATGCAATAGCCGAGGGCCAGGGGCAGTAATACGATAAGCATGCCGGAGTACATGAGAATAATCTTCCAATTGATTTATTAGCGCAATTTTTGACCGTCATTGCCAATTGAAACAGCATACGTGAGCAATTCGTTAAAAAAAAGCCGACGGCGGCTTTTATGAATAACGACCTGGTTTTACTGGTTATGCACTTGCCAGGCCGCCACGCGCTAACCGAGCCTTGGATAACATTGTGAGGGTGATATTTTATTCTGCTTTGGTGCATAATTTTATACTGCGCAGTCCTTATTTTTAGTATAAAAAACCGACATCCTTGGCCTTTTATGGCTGATTGTGTTGTTATTGAACAAGACAAGTGGTAAGTTTTGCCGCAAAGGTTAACGGCTTGTTAACTTCTCAGGTAACAGGACAGGGCCAGCTGAGAGGCCCGGAAACAAAAGGTCTAACGGATGAGCAAACCCGCCCTCGAAGTCACGGGCCTGCACAAGCACTATGGCGCGCTGGAAGTACTCAAAGGCATCGATCTCACCGCCGACAAGGGAGACGTCATCTCCATTATCGGCTCCTCAGGCTCCGGCAAATCCACCTTTCTGCGCTGCATCAACCTGCTGGAAACCCCGTCAGCGGGGGATGTCAGGCTGCACGGCGAGCTGATTGAAATGCGTACCAGCCGCTCCGGCGAGCGTGAGCCGGCCAACATGCGCCAGGTGGAGCGTATTCGCTCACGGCTGGCCATGGTGTTTCAGAGCTTCAACCTCTGGTCCCACATGACCATTTTGCAAAACATCATTGAAGTGCCGGTTCATGTTCTGGGCGTGCCCAAAAAGGAAGCCATCGAAAAGGGCGAGGCCCTGCTCAAACGGGTGGGCCTCTACGAGCGCCGGGACTACTATCCGGGTCACCTGTCCGGCGGCCAGCAGCAGCGCGCCGCCATTGCCCGGGCACTGGCGGTGGAGCCGGAGGTGATGCTGTTTGACGAGCCCACCTCGGCGCTGGATCCGGAACTGGTGGGCGAGGTGCTGGGGGTCATGCGCAGCCTGGCGGAAGAGGGGCGCACCATGCTGGTGGTGACCCATGAAATGAGTTTTGCCCGGGATGTATCGAACAAACTGATGTTTCTGCATCAGGGCGTGGTGGAGGAACAGGGGGACCCCAAACAGGTGTTCGCCCATCCCTCGTCGGAGCGGTTCCGGCAATTTATTTCCTCGGTTTATTGAATCAACGTGAACAACACAAGGAGCAAGTCCATGAAAAAACTGTGGGTTGCGGGCGCCGTCATGGCGACCCTGGCGGCGGGAGCCGTGCAGGCAAAGGAATGGAAAACCGTGCGTTTTGGCATTGAAGGCGCCTATCCGCCATTTTCCTGGACCGATGAAAACGGCGAGCTGCAGGGCTTTGACGTGGACATGGCCAATGCCCTGTGCGAGCAGATGCAGGTGAAATGCCAGCTGGTGGCACAGGACTGGGACGGCATTATTCCAGCCCTGCTGGCGCGCAAGTACGATGCCATTATTGCCGCCATGTCGATCACCGAGGAGCGCAAGCGCACCGTGGACTTTACCGGCAAGTATGCCCTGGTGCCCAACAAGTTCGTGGCTCCGAAAGGCGCCGAGTTCGAGCTGAGCAAGGAAGGCCTGGCCGGCAAGAAGGTGGGCGTGCAGATTGCCACTACCCACGACAAGTACCTGACCGACAACTTTGGTGGTGACGTCAGCCTGGTGCGCTACGGCAACGCCGATGAGGCCTACCTGGATCTTAAGGCCGGTCGGGTCGACTATGTGTTCCTCGATGCCACGGCCATCGAAGAAGGCCTGCTCAACAAGGAAGGCGGTGATGCCTTTGAGTTTGTGGGCCCGTCGGTCACCGATGAAAAGTGGTTCGGTGAGGGGTTTGGCATTGCGGTGCGCAAGCAGGACAAGGATCTGAAGGAAAAGCTGAACCAGGCCATTCTGGAACTGCGTGAAAACGGCAAGTACCAGGAAGTGAACAGCAAGTACTTCGATTACGACGTTTACGGCGAGTAATCGACGTCGGCCGGCTCATCAGGGCCGGCATAACAGGAAGTTGTGATGTTCGATTTAAAAGGTTATGAAGGTGCCCTGCTTGAGGGCGCCTGGGTCACCCTGCAGGTGGCCTTGTTGTCACTGCTGCTGGCGGTGACCCTGGGATTGCTGGGGGCGCTGGCCAAGCTGTCGTCGGTGCGCCCGGCACGCTGGCTGGCCACCCTTTACACCACGGTGATTCGCGGTATTCCCGATCTGGTGCTGATGATGCTGATCTTCTTTGGCGGCCAGGTATTGCTCAACAACTCCCTTTATTCTCTTAACGAAAGCCTGAATGCCTGGCTGGGCGGGGGCGACCCCAACCATGAGTGGACCAGCTATGTGCCCGATTACATGGAGATCAGCCCCTTTGTGGCCGGCATAGTGACCATCGGCTTTATCTTTGGTGCCTATATGGCAGAGACCTTTCGCGGTGCCATTCTGGCGGTAGACAAGGGCGAGCTGGAAGCGGCCCGGGCCTATGGCATGCGTCCCTGGCTGGTGTTTCGCCGAGTGTTGTTCCCGCAGATGATGCGCCATGCCCTGCCGGGCCTGGGCAACAACTGGCTGGTGCTGCTCAAGACCACGGCGCTGGTGTCGATCATTGGCCTCGACGACATGGTGCGCAAGGCCTCACTGGCGGCGGGGGCGACCCAGCTGCCCTTTACCTTTTACATGGCGGTGGCACTGATCTTTTTGCTGTTCACCACCCTGTCCACCTCCATGCTGCGCTGGGCCGAGCGCCACTACGCCATTCCGGGAAGGTAAGCCATGGACTTTTCAATCATTCTTAATGAGTGGCCGGTGTACTGGCAGGGCCTGTATACCACCATCTGGCTGGTGGCGCTGGCACTGGTGCTGGGGCTGGTGATCGCCGTGCCCATGGGCATTATGCGCAACAGCAGCAACTGGCTGCTGAGGGGGCCGTCCTGGGCCTATATCTACTTCTTTCGCGGCACGCCGCTGCTGGTCCAGCTGTTTCTTATCTACTACGGTGCCGGCCAGTGGCAGTGGCTGAAGGAGTCGGCGGCCTGGGAGTGGTTCAGCCAGGCCTGGTTCTGCGCCGTGCTGGCCTTTACTTTGAACACCAGTGCCTATACCGCCGAGATCATTCGTGGCGCCATCAATGCCATGCCCAGGGGCGAAATAGAGGCAGCCTATGCCTTTGGCATGAGCCGGCTGACCACGATGCGGCGCATTATACTGCCCAATTCGTTTCGTCGTGCGCTGCCCGCTTACAGCAATGAGGTGATTTTCATGCTGCACGGCTCGGCGGTGGCGGGGGTGATCACCATAGTGGATCTGACCGGGGCGGCCCGTATCGTCAACTCCCGTTACTACTCGCCCTTTGAGGCGTTTCTGGCGGCGGGTCTGCTGTATATGTGCCTGACCTTTCTGCTGGTCTGGGGCTTTCGCCGGCTGGAACACCGCTGGTTCCGGCACCTGCGGCCGCGCCAGGTGTAACTGACTGCGGGGATTGGGGAATAGGGAGCAGGGAATGGTGTGTGGGGACGAGGAACGAGTCCCAACATTTATGCCGGTGGCATGGATGTTGGGATTCGCTGCGCTCATCGCCAACCTACGGCTATTTTTGTCGTTCCAGAATCGCCTGGTGGTCGGGAACAGGCGACTCGGGCGAAGCAGACACCCTGTGGCTTCCTTGTTTACTATCGAGTCGCCAGACAGTATTCAACCGGCAGCTCTGGAGTTTCTCGAAGCAGCGGCAGGGATTGCCGTAGCCGACCGTCAAATCTCAGGGATGACATTTGCCGAGCGTCCCACGGATGGGCTTGAAGCGTGTCGGCGGAGTGCAACTCTGCTGCTGCTTCGCACTTCGGGTGCAACCAGGCGAGCTTAATCCCTGAAGCTGGCCCAGATGGGGGCGTGATCCGAGGGTTTCTCGATGCCGCGCAGTTCATAGTCGATGCCGGTGTCGGCCAGTCGTTCCAGCAGCGGCTGAGTAGCCAGGATCAGGTCGATGCGCAGCCCTCGGTTGTCGTCAAAGCCCTTGCTGCGGTAGTCGAACCAGGAATAGGTGTCGGCGTTGTCCGGGTTCTGCCGGCGCCAGGTGTCATGCAAGCCCCAGCCCAGCAATCGCTCCATCCATTCCCGCTCCTCCGGCAGAAACGAGCATTTGCCATCTCGTAGCCAGCGCTTGCGGTTGGGTTCGCCGATGCCGATGTCCAGGTCGGTATGGGAAATATTCATGTCCCCGATCACCACCAGCGCCTCGTCGGGCTGGTGATATTCGTTCAGGTAGTGTTGCAGATCCTGATAGAAACGTTCCTTAGCCGGAAACTTGGTTTCATGCTTGCGATTTTCCCCCTGGGGAAAATAACCGTTGAGCACGGTAACCGGGCTGCCGTTCGGGCGAGTAAAGCGGCCGATGATCATGCGCCGCTGGGCGTCTCCCTCGTCGGTGGGAAAGCCTTTCTGAATGGCCGCCGCCGGCTCCCGGCTGAGCAGGGCCACGCCGTAATGGCCCTTTTGTCCATGAAAGTAAACGTGGTAGCCCATGGCCTGCACCGCCTCCAGCGGAAAGGCCTCGTCGTGCACCTTGATTTCCTGCAGGCCGATAATATCGGGGTTGTGTTTGTCGATAAGCGCCTGCAACTGGTGCAGGCGAGCACGCAGGCCGTTGATATTGAAGGAAATGACTTTCATAGCGCGATGAGGTTGAAAAATTTGGCCCCATGCTAGCAGAAAGTGGCCTACTCGGCAGCCGGCTCGTCCCGGTAGATCATGCGCCGGCTCATGCCGCCGTCCACAATAAATTCCTGACCGGTAACAAAGCCGCTCTCGCCGGATAGCAGAAAGCGGGCCATGGCCGCTACGTCCTCGGCCGCGCCTACCCGGCCGGCCGGGTGCTGGGCGTGATCCTCCGGTCCCGGTGCCGGGGTATCACCCGGTTGCAGGGCGGACACATCAATCCAGCCCGGGCTGATGATATTGACCCGTACCCGCGGCCCCAAGCTCACCGCCAGGGCGTGGGTCAGTGCCACCAGCCCGCCCTTGGAAGCGGCGTAGGCTTCGCTGTCGGCCTCGGACTGGTGCGCCCGGGTCGAGCCGATATTGACGATGGCGGCGCCGGGGGCGAGCAGGGGAGACAGGTGTTTGCACAGCAGCATGGGGCCGGTAAGATTGACCGCCAGCACCCGTTGCCAGTGGCTGAGCGACAGGCGTTCGATGGGTTCGTTAATCGGGTGGCTGATGGCGGCGTTATTGATGATGCCGCCCAGCCGGCCACATTGGCGCTCCACCAGGCGAGCCAGGCTCTGCACCGAGGGTTCGTCGGTGACATCCAGACGCACCAGCTGCAGGCCGGGCATATTGGCCTCGTCCAGACGGGCCAGGGCCTCCTTGTCGATATCCAGCCCCAGTACCTGGTAATCGTGCTGCAGAAAATAACGGGTCATGCCCAGTCCCAGGCCCCGGGCCGCCCCGGTAATCACGATAGTGCCACTGCTCATGCCGTTTCTCTCCGTTTTTCGCCGTTACCGCGCACTTTCATAAGCGTAGCGGGATTTTTGTGCACCGCCGCCGGTCTCCTGCCCTTGCCACACTTTGTCACAACTTTGCCGAACACAGACATAGTCTGGTGCCGTCAAACAGGTACACTGAAGGCAGTCCGTATTTGGAACCAAGTGCATGAAAAAACATCATTATTCCATGGTGGCGGCATGTTGTCTGCTGCTCTTTTCCGCCGTTACCCCGGCTCGGCAGGGGCCCGTGGTCAGTGCGGTGACGGTGACCGAACAGCAACTGCCGGCCACCTTGCAGTTGGTGGGTACCCTCAAGGCCAATCAGCGGGTGGCTATCGCCCCTCAGGTCAGCGCTCGAGTCACCGAGGTACACTTTGTGCCCGGCCAGCAGGTGGAAAAAGGACAGCTACTGCTGAGCCTGGATGACAGGGCGGCCCTGGCCGCCGTCAGCGAGGCCCGGGCCGGCCTCAGTGACGCCCGCCGCATTTTGACCAACTTTCAGGCCCTGTTTCGGCGCAAGGCGGTGACCCAGACCGAGCTGGAAGGCCAGCAGGCCGCCGTGGCCATGGCCGAAGCCAAGCTGCAGGCGGCTCAGGCCCAGGCCGATTACCTCCGCCTGAAGGCGCCCTTTGCCGGCGTCATGGGGCTGACCGATGTGGCGCCGGGATCCTTGCTGGCGGCCAACGAACAGGTGGCCGAGCTGTATGATCTGGAGCGGCTCAAGCTGGATCTGGCGGTACCGGAAAAATACTTTTTGAAACTGAAAACCGGTGATTTGCTGCAGGCCACCACCGAGGCCCACGGCGAGCGTCGCTTTGACGGCCGGCTGACGGTGGTGGCGCCGGCGGTCGACACCGAGACCCTGACCGCCCGAGTGCGGCTGGAGTTTGACAACAGTGACGGCGCCCTGGTGCCGGGCATGCTGATGCGGGTGCAACTGACCCTGGATGATGGCACCGGCCTGGCGGTGCCCGCCAGCAGCCTGCTTTATGCCGGCAGCCAGCGCTATGTGTTTGTGGTGGGTGAAGACGGCAAGGTCAGCCAGCGTGATATCTCGGTGGGGCGCAACCTGGGCGACTGGATCCAGGTGAATGCCGGCCTGGCGGATGGCGAGCGGGTGGTGAGCGAGGGCGTGGTCAAGCTGCGCGACGGCATGCAGGTGGAGGTGGCCGATGCGGCTCTCTGATCTGGCCATTGCCCGGCCGGTGCTGGCCACCGTTATCAGCCTGATGCTGTGCGTGTTTGGCCTGATTGCCTTTCTGGAATTGCCGCTGCGGGAAATGCCCGACACCACCTCGCCCATCGTCACGGTGCGCACCGATTACACCGGGGCCAGCGCCAGCGTGATGGAAAGCCAGGTGACCAAGCGGCTGGAAGACGAATTGTCGGGCATCAGCGGGGTCAAGTTTATCAGCTCCAGCACCAGCGACGGTGAGTCCCGCATTACCGTGGAGTTCGACCCCGAGCGGGATCTGGACAATGCCGCCAGCGACGTGCGCGAAGCGGTGTCCCGGGCCTCGCGCCAGCTGCCCGATGACGCCGATGCCCCTGTGGTGACCAAGGACACCGGTCGCAATGACGTGATCCTGTGGGTGACCCTGAGATCCACCGGCATGTCGGCGCTGGAGCTTGGCGACTACGCCGAGAACGTGCTGGCCGACCGCTTCAGCCTGCTCGACGGGGTGAGTTCGGTATGGGTGGGGGGCCGTAAGGAGCGGGTCATGAACGTGCGCCTGAACTGGGCCGCCATGGCCGCCCGCGGTGTGACCGTGGCCGACATTGCCACCGCCCTGCGGGCCGAGAATGTGGAGCTGCCGGCGGGCACCCTGGAAAACGATCAGCAGAATTTCGCCGCCCGTATTGCCCGGGGCTACAACAGCGCCGCCGACTTTGCCAGCCTGGCCATTCGCCGGGTGGGCAGCGAGACCATTTACCTGCGGGACCTGGCCGAGATCTGGGAAGGAGAAAAGCCCGAAGACACCCTGTTCCGCTCCAATGGCCAGGGGGTGGTGGGCCTCGGCATCGTCAAGCAGACTCAGGCCAACACTCTAGAGGTGATTGAAGGCGTCAAGCGAGCGGTGCTGGCCCAGCAGCCGTTTCTGCCCGACAACACCGAGCTGACCTGGACCTACGACAGCTCGGTGTTCATTGAAAGCGCCATCAGCGAGGTGTATCAGACCCTGATGATCACCATGGCACTGGTGGTGCTGGTGATCTACATCTTTCTGGGCCAGGTGCGGGCCACCCTGATCCCGGCGGTGACGGTGCCGGTGTCGCTGGTGAGCGCCTTTATTGTGGCACTGGTGCTGGGCTTTTCGGTCAACCTCATTACCCTGATGGCGCTGATCATGGCCATTGGCCTGGTGGTGGATGACGCCATCGTCGTGCTGGAAAACATTCATCATCATCTGGAGCAGGGCCGCCGGCCGCTGGCGGCGGCCTGGCAGGGCACGCGGGAAGTGGGCTTTGCGGTTATCGCCACCACCCTGACCCTGATCTCGGTGTTTCTTCCCATCGTATTTATGGGCGGCACCATAGGTCGCATTTTCACCGAGTTTGCGGTGTTGCTGGCGGCGGCGGTGGGTTTTTCTTCCCTGGTCGCCCTGACCCTGAGCCCGGTCATGGGCGCCCGGCTGTTGCGCCGGGAAACCGAGCCGGGTTGGCTGGCGCGCCATTTCAATGCGCTCTTTGCCCGCCTGGAAAGCGGCTATCGCCGGCTGCTGGAGCGGGAGCTCAGCCATGGCTGGTGGGCGCCGGCGATCATGGCCGGCGCCCTCGGCATTATCGTGCTGCTGTTTCAGGGCATTCCCCAGAGCCTGACCCCGCAAGAAGACAGGGGCGTGGTGTTTGTCATGGTCAAGGGCGCCGAGGGCGCCAGCTTTGACCGCATGAGCCGGGCCATGGGGGAAGTGGAAGCGCGGCTGATGCCGCTGCGTGAGGAAGGCATTATCAGCAGCCTGACGGTGCGTAGCCCCGGCTTTGGCGGCGGCGTCAACAGCGGCATCATGTTCGCCAGCCTGTCGTCCTGGGACGAGCGTGACTTGCCGGCGGCGGCGGTGGCCGGGCGCATTCGCGCCCTGACCCGGGAGGTAACCGATGTACTGGTGATCCCCATTCTGCCATCGTCCATTCGCAGCGGCTCCAGCACGCCGGTGGAGTTCGTGCTCGGCGGTGCCGACTACGAGCAACTGCTGGATTGGGCCGAGCAGCTCAGGGCCCTGGCTCGCAACAACCCGGGGCTGGAGGATCTGGAGCTGGATTTCGACCGTTCCAAGCCCGAGCTGCTGGTGCAGGTGGATCAACGCCGGGCAGCCAGGCTGGGTATTTCGGTGACCGAGGTGGCCGACAGCCTCAACGTCATGCTGGGAGGCCAGGCGGTTACCACCTATTCCCGTCAGGGGGAGGAATATGACGTCTACCTCAAGGGGCGGGAAGCCGACTTCAGCCGGCTGGACTCCCTGGCCTCGCTCTATCTACGGGCAGACAGCGGCGAGCTGGTCTCTCTCGACAACCTGGTCAGCCTGCAGGAGCAGGGGGCACCGGGTTCGCTCAATCATTACAACCGCAAAAAGGCCATTACCCTGAGTGCCAACCTGGTAGGCAGCTACAGCCTGGGCGAGGCGCTGGATTACCTTGACGGCTTGGTGCGAGACAACCTGCCCGATGCCGCCACCGTCGACTACAAGGGTGAGTCGCTGGAATACCGCACCAATCAGGGCGACGTGGCCTTTGTATTCGGGCTGGCGCTGGTGGTGGTGTTTTTGATTCTGGCGGCCCAGTTTGAGAGCTTTGTACACCCCTTTATCGTGTTGCTGACGGTGCCGCTGGGGCTGCTTGGGGGCCTGCTGGCGCTTTACCTGAGCGGCATGAGCCTGAATGCCTACAGCCAGATTGCCATGGTGATGCTGATAGGCCTGGTCACCAAGAACGGCATTCTGATTGTGGAGTTCGCCAATCAGCTGAGGGATAAGGGGCTGGAGTTTGACAAGGCCCTGACCGAGGCGGCGGTGCGCCGGTTAAGGCCCATACTGATGACCGCCTTTACCACGGTCGCCGGAGCCGTGCCGCTGATTCTGGCCAGCGGCGCCGGGGCCGAAAGCCGGCAGGCGGTGGGCCTGGTGGTGTTTGGCGGCGTGGCCCTGGCTACTCTGCTGACGCTGTTTATTGTGCCGGCCATGTACCGCATGCTGGCCCGCCACACCACCTCGCCGGAGCATCAGCAGCGACGGCTGGAAGCCGAACTGAACGAGTCTGACTGAGCCATCACCAGCCGGCCGAGCGACCGGGTGGCGCCACCACCCGGTAACCGTGCCGGTGGGGCCGATAGTAATTGCCGCCCTGGTAATAGAAGGGCTGACCGTTGAAATACAGGCTGATGTAACCGCCGGGCAGCTCGCGGATCAGGCTGCCCAGGGGCAGCACAATCGTTACCCCGGGCCGAGACGGTACACGGTAATGATGTGGTGCCGAGTAGTGGTAGCGTTCAATCACCCGCACTCGCTGCCGAGGGCGGTTGTGCTTGTGCTTGCGGTAATGGCGGTAGGCCTTGTGGCGACGTTCCGTCCGATAGTGCCGGCGGTGTTCACGATAGTGCCCGTAAGGCTGGTAATGGGGCTGCAACCGGTGATCGTGGCGGCGGTGGTCCCGATCGGCCTGAGCCGAAGGTGACACCACCAGCACCGCCAGCAGGGGCAGCAACCGGACGGCGAAGTGAACCAGTGAATATGTCATGACATATCTCCCGTACTGCTCGGCCACGGCAGGCTGCCGTGGCACCCGGAGATACTTCAAGTATGGTTCATTATCGAGGCATAAAAAAAGCCGGTGCAATGCACCGGCTTTTTAAGGATGGTGGAGGGAGCTGGATTCGAACCAGCGAAGGCTGAGCCGTCAGATTTACAGTCTGATCCCTTTGGCCACTCGGGAACCCCTCCACGAGTAAACTTGAAAATTGTGTGGTCCAGCGCCGCAGCGGTGAACTGAATAGGTGGTGGAGGGAGCTGGATTCGAACCAGCGAAGGCTGAGCCGTCAGATTTACAGTCTGATCCCTTTGGCCACTCGGGAACCCCTCCACATCAGTGGGGCGCATACTACCAAAACGAACGGCGATGTGAACCCCTGAAAGGCAATTAATTTACTAAAATTCGGGGCTTTCCGGCCGATAAGGGTTTAAATGCCTAACTTTTAAACTTTTCGCACTTTTTATGGCCGCACCCATTCACGCCAATTTGCTGATCAACGACAGCCAGCTGGGAGACAGCCTGAATCAGGCGGTCCACCAGGGCCGGCGTGAGGATTTTGGCTTGTTGCTGGCCATGCTGTCGGAAGACGCACGGGATCTGCCGCGCATTGATCAGCCGGCCGCCGGGCTGAGTGAGCCGGACTGGCGGGCCCATTTTGCCCTGCCCGAGCCTACTCCGCCCCTGTTTGCCGAGGCGGTGGATGAGGCGCGGGCCACCGGGCTGAGCCGGCTGGCGGGTGAGTTGCAACAGGACAGCCTGCGGCTGCTGCTGGCAATGCGCGGGGAGCCGCTCAAGCCGGCCCGCAGCGAATTGCCGGCGGAGGTGACCGCCAACCTGCATCCGCGTACCCTGGCGCGCATGCAAGGGCAGCTGACCGCCCACCTGCCCGAGCAACCCGAGCGCCTGCTCGAGGTACTGGAGTCGGTGCACGCCACCGCTTGATTTGTTTGAGGTAAAAGGTCAGATGTAACACGTGAGACGTAAAAACGTAAAAACGTAAACGTCTTACGTTTTTCCATTGGCCTGCCGGCAACCGGCAATGGCCGGTGCCAGCAGCTCAAGGGCGTTGTACTCACAGGGTGGCAGGGCGGCGTCGCTCGTGGCCAGGGGAGTGACCCGTTCCCCCCAGCGGATCACGCCGGCACCCCAGGTCAGGCCAGCGCCAAAGGCGGCGGTCAGCAGCAGGGCACCGGGAGCAATGCGGCCCTGTTCCAGCGCCTCGCACAGGGCGATGGGCACGGTGGCCGCCGAGGTATTGCCATAGTCGGCAATGTTGATCATGACCTTCTCCGGCGGTACCGCCATTTTTTTGGCCAGGGTTTCAATAATGCGCACATTGGCCTGGTGGGGCAGCAACAAGTCGATGTCCGACGGGCTCACTCCGGCCTGATCGAGTACGGTCGCGGCGGCCTCGCCCATGCCGCGTACCGCCCGTTTGAATATTTCCTGACCTTCAAAGTTCACTTCAAACAGGCCATCCACATGGGCAAAACGGGTGCGGCTGGTGCCGGAGTCGGGCACCGCCAGGATGTCCCTGGCCTCGGCATCACAGCCGAGTTTGTCGGCCAGCAGGCCGGCAGGGCCGTTACCGGCTTCCAGCACCACGGCGCCGGCGCCGTCACCAAAGAGCACGGCGGTGTCGCGGCGGGTCCAGTCCAGGTAGTGGGTCAGGCGCTCGGCACCGATCACCAGTACCCGCCGCAGGCTGCCGGTCCGTATCAGTGCCGAGCCCACGCTCAGGCCATAGAGAAAGCCGGTGCAGGCAGCGTTGAGGTCAAACACCGCGGCGCTGGTAATGCCGAGGTTGCGCTGCACCGCCGAGGCGGCGCTCGGCACCAGGCTGTCGGGGCTGGCGGTAGCGAGGATAATGCCGTCTATCTGGCTGGCTTCCAGGCCGGCGGCGGCCAGGGCGTGGCGGGCGGCCACGGTGGCGAGCGTCGAGGTGTTCACATGGGAAATGCGCCGGGCACGAATGCCGGTGCGGCTTTGAATCCAGTCGTCGGAGGTATCGAGAAAGGTGCTGAGATCGTCATTGCTGAGCACGGCCGGCGGCAGACACTTGCCCCAGCCGGTGATGGTGGCATAACTCATGGCATTCCCGCTGTGTTGTGTGTTATTTGAACGATTATGCCCCGGCGCGGGGCGCCTGTCATGCCGCTGATCGGGTCAGAGTCGACCTTCCCGTTCCAGCCGGCTGCGCACCCAGTGACGATAGAGCCAGGACAGGGTCGGGCGAATGACCGGCAAACCGATGAACAGGGCCAGAGGCCGCAGTCGGGGCACGCGTTTCATCAGTAATATGTAGGCATCCAGCTCCGAAAAAATCTCGCCCTCGGCGGTCTGCACATGCAGTTCCTGCAGCGCCTGCTGCGGACTGATCCCCAGGCTCAGCAACACGTCTTCCCTGTCGGTGATGTCGAACCAGCAAATTTCCTTGCCCTGCTCCCCGGCCCAACGCTCATATCGGACCCTGTCCCGTATGCAGCTTTCACAGGAACCGTCGTAAAACACCACCAGCCGGTGGCGCGGTTTTTTTTCTTCCATCGGCGGCCCTCCCTGGCCGGCATGGTCCTGATTCAGTCAGGCCCTGTTGTTGAGCATAGCCCACTCAGCCTGAATACCGTTGCTTGAGGTGGCGCTCAAAGGGGGCCGCGCTCAGGGCCTGACCACTGGCTTGGGTCATCAGAGCCTCTGTGGACAGCAGGCTGGCATGACGCCATACCTTTTGCTCCAGCCAGCCAAACACCGCCGGCAGATCCTCGCCGATCAGCCGCTCAAAAGTACCCAGTTGCTGCCGCATGGCCTCGGCCAGCTGGGCGGCGTAAATGGCGCCCAGGGTGTAGCTGGGGAAATAGCCAAAGCTGCCGTCGGTCCAGTGAATGTCCTGCAGGCAGCCGTTGCTGTAGTTGCCCTTGGTGCTGAGTCCAAGGTAGTGCTGCATCAGCTGATCCCAGCGCTCGGGCAGATCCCGGGCTTCCAGCCTGCCTTCGATCAGATCCCGCTCGATGTCGTAGCGCAGCATGACATGGGCGGGGTAGGTGACCTCGTCGGCGTCCACACGAATAAAACCCGGTTTTACCCGAGTATAGAGCCGGGCCAGGTTGTCGGCGGCAAAGGCCGGCTGCTCGCCGAAGTGCTGTGCCAGCAAGGGGGCCAGGCGAGCAAGAAAGGCCGGGTGGCGGCCCAGCTGCATTTCAAAGAACAGGCTCTGGGATTCATGCACACCCATGGATCTGGCCTGGCCCACCGGCAGCCGGCGCCAAGGGGCGGGCAGGCCCTGCTCGTAACGGGCGTGGCCGGTTTCGTGAACGATCCCCATCAGCGCCTGGGCCACATCGGCTTCGTCGTAACGGGTGGTCAGGCGCACATCCTCGCTGACACCCCCGCAAAAGGGGTGGGCACTGACGTCCAGCCGACCGTGGTGGAAGTCAAAGCCGAGCCATCCCATGACCTCCAGCCCCAGGGCCTTTTGTTTGTCGGTGGCAAAGGGACCCTGCAGTGGCAGCACGGTCTCGAAGCGCTGCTTTTCCTGCACCTCGGCAATGAGCCCCGGTAGCCAGCCGCCCAGCTCACCAAAAAGCCCGTCCAGGGTCTGGCTGCGCATGCCCGGTTCGTACTGCTCCAGCAGGCTGTCGTAACGGGACAGCCCCAGGGCGTCGGCCCGGGCACTGGCGGCTTCCCGAGACAGCGACACCACCTCTTCAAACAGCGGCAGAAAGCCGGCCCAGTCGTTGGCCGGACGCAGGCTGCGCCAGGCGTGCTCGCAGCGGGAGCCGGCAAGGGAGCGGGCGCGTACCAGATCGGCGGGCAGCAGGGTGGCGTCGCGCCAGGCCCGGCGCATCTCGGCCAGGCTTTGTTGTTGTTCGGCATTCAACGCGTCGTGTTCGGCGGCGGTAAACCAGTCGCCCAGGCGCGGATCCTGCAGTTGCTGGTGACACAATACCGCCAGGGTGCCAAGGGCCTCGGCCCTGGCCTCGTTGCCGCCGGCGGGCATCATGGTGGCCTGATCCCAGCCACAGATGGCGCCCAGGTGCTGCAGGTGATGCAGCTGTTCAAAGTGTTGCTCCAGTGCGGAATATGACATGGGAAATTCCTTGAAAAAGAGATCAGCCCTGACGGCTTTGCAGCCGCTCGCGGGTATGTTGTTTGGCCTGCTCGCCCTTGCGCAGCAGCACATAAAGGCAGCCACTGCCGCCGTGCTGGCGCTGGGCACTGTGGCAGGCCAGCACTTCCGGCAGTTGCGGCAGCCAGCCGGACACATAGCTCTTGAGCAGAGCCGGCGGCTGGCTGCGTTCGCCCTTGCCATGCACCACCTGCACGGCGCGAATGTCCCGGCGCAGGCAGCCCTGAATAAAGTTCAGCAGGGCATCCCGGGCCCGCTCCACGCTGTGATGATGCAGATCAAGTCGGGCTTCGCAGGGGTATTTGCCCAGGCGCAGCTTTTTGAATACGCCGTCCTGTACGCCGGGCTTCTTGTAGCTGACGATGTCATCGGGGCGCAGCAGCACCACCTGATCGAGGGAAAGACCGGCTTCGGCCGCCTCGGCTTCGGTTTCGGCGGCCCGGCGACGCTCGGCCAGGCTGGCAGAGTCCCGCCCGTTGCGGTGACCGGCGGGCAGGGTGTCCTGCTTGATGGGGGTAAGCCCGTCCAGCTCACCCAGAAAGGACGACCAGTCGGAATGGCTCATGGCACGGCTCCTTTGATTCGGGATTAGCCGCAGTATAAGCCAATGAATTGAAAGGGGGAACGACGGAGCCCGGGGGAGGAGGAGGTTGGGCTCCGTCGTTGGTTAACGCCTTTTTAGCGACCGGCCTGGTCGGGATCGGACTTCATCACCTTGTAAATGAAGTAGCCGGCGTAAAAGCTGATCAGCAGGGCGGTGGCGATAACGACGATCATGGACATCAAGCCCACATCGCTGCCAAACATTAAATCGAGCCAGAATGCCATGGAGTGTCTCCTTTCGCGTTGCCTTTGTGTGCATCCTAGCGAGACCTCATGCGGGCATGCTGATCCTGATCAATAAAGTGGTTACTCCTCGACCCTGGTCAGGGTATAGCCGGCCTGGCGAAGCATTGAAATGAGACCCCGCTCACCATAAAGATGCAGGGCACCCACCACCATCAGCGCCCGAGATGGCGCCAGTTGCCCCAGGCGCTCCAGCCACAAGTGATTGCGCCGGATCAGCAGTTCGTCCTCGATAAAGGCGGTTAACGCCGGGCTTTGCTGTTCCTGCAGCAAGGCCAGCAGGGCCTGTTCGTCGCCGCTCAGCCAGGTTTCCAGCAGCCGGTCGAGGTGGCCTTGCATCTGTTCCAGCTCGTTCAGGCTGTGTGCAACAAAGTCCTGCTCAAGGCCTCGATCCTGCAGTGACGCCAACAGGCCCATCGCCAATGCCGGCGACTCCAGCCCGGCCACCGGCAGGCCCTGCTGGCGGGCCCGCAGCCGCAGCCGCATATCGACCCCCTGACGACTGTGAAAGCCGAGTTCGGCTGCCCGCAACTGAGTCAGTTGCAGCGCCGCAAACCAGGGAGGTAGCCGGCGCAGATGCGGCTGGCCATGTTGGGTTACGGCCTGTTCCAGACGGCTTGTCAGGTCCTGCCCCAGCCGGGCCGGCCAGTCGCTGCCGGGTTGCAGCAGGTGGGCAATATCTGCGGTGTCGACCTTGAGCGGATCCACCTCCAACAGTAACAGCTCGCTATCTTCAAGGGCTTGCAGCAGTGACGGTGGCAAGGTGGCGAGGCGTTCATCGGCAATGTGTATCGAGCCAAACAGCCAGAGCTGCTGCTCCCCCCGAGTGGCCTGCCACAGGGCGGGGGCGGCAAGGAGCTGGCCGCACCACAGACATAGCAGCAGCGGTATAAAGAATTTCATGATGCCCTCGCTCAGGTTTGTGCCGATGTGAGTATGGGGCTTGGCGTGCGGCCTGGCATCAGCCACCCGCCTTCAGCATCATGCGATCCAGGGCGCGGTCGCTCAGCAACCGGCGCAGCCAGCCCAGCATTTTGGTGGGGCGGGTGACCGGATAGCGAATGTTCGGGTTGGCGCTGGTCAGGGCGTGCAACAGCGGCGGCAGGCAGGCTTCCGGCCCCAGGCTGTAGCGTGAGCTTGGGCCGGGTTTTTCCAAGCGGGCCAGGGTTTGCTCATAGCCTTGGCGATGGCGGCTGTGGGCCATGTCGATATGTCGCAAAAAGGCGGTTTTGGCGTTGGCACGAAAACGGGTTTCGATGGGACCGGGCTCCAGCAGGCTGACATGTACCCCGGTGCTCGCCAGCTCCAGGCGCAGGGTGTCGGTATAGCCTTCCAGGGCAAACTTGGTGGCGTTGTAGGCGCCGCGATATTGCATGGCCACCAGCCCCAGCACCGAACTGTTCTGAATAATGCGGCCTTCACCGGCGTTGAGCATCAAGGGCAGCACCAGCCGGGTTAGGTGGTGGGTGCCAAACAGGTTGGTATTGAACTGCTCGCGCAGTGCGGCGGTAGGCAGGTCTTCCAGGGCGCCGGGCTGGCCGTAGGCACCGTTGTTGAACAGGCCGTAAAGTTCGCCGTCGGTCAGTGCCAGGGCTTGTTCAAGGCCCCGTTCGATGCTGGCGTCATCGGTCAGGTCCAGCCGCACCGCTGGCAGGCCATCCTGTTTCAATTGTGCCACGTCCTGTTCATGGCGTGCCGAGGCGATAACATGAAATCCCTGCTGCTGCAGGTAGTGGGCGGCGCACTGGCCAATGCCGGAAGAACAACCGGTGATAAGAACGGATCTGGACATGTATGGCTCCCGTGATAAAGGAGTAGCCAATGTAGCAGAAAAGGGGTGAACACATCGAAGTGATGGCGTCCCCGGCAGGAATCGAACCTGCATCTAACCCTTAGGAGGGGCTTGTTTTATCCATTAAACTACGGGGACAGGGCCGGCACAATATTGCAAATTTCCCCCGTGGGCGCAACGTCGGTACGTGCGTTTGCCGATTAAGTAGCCGCTTTTACAGCTGTATCAGCCGGTCGCCGGGAGCAACCTGAATGCGGCCGGCTGCGGCATTGGCCGGCCTCAGCAGGCTGTAGTCGCCGTGGCTTTGCTGTACCACAAAGGTGGCCTGGGAGTGGGTTTCGCCGTAATAGCCGGGCGTCAGCTGGCGGCGGTGGCTGAGGGTGAAGCGATCGCCCACCTGAATGCCTTCCCGTCGGCCCAGATCCATCAATACGCCTTCCTCCGACTGCTGCACTATGTTGCCCACCGCCTTGAGGCAGGCCTGGGCCTGAGTCAGATCCCGGCCAATGGTGTCCAGCAACTGCGTCACCGCCTGGCCGTAGCCCGAATTCCAAAAGCCCTGTTCATGTACATTGACCTTGTCGTGCTTGCCATAGTCCCAACTGGAGCGGGTCTGATACTGGCGCTGCAACAGGGTATCGCCGGTGAGGGCATCCTCCAGGGTGACGCGCAGGCGGAAGTCCCGGGGAATGTCGGAAAAGGTCCATTTGGTCCAGTGGCCGTCTTCTATGCCGATATCTTCAATGACGCCACTGAGCAGCAGCCGGGCCTGCTGCCGGCTGGCCAGCACAT
Organism: Oceanimonas sp. MB9; assembly: GCF_011319775.1. Classification (NCBI taxonomy): domain Bacteria; kingdom Pseudomonadati; phylum Pseudomonadota; class Gammaproteobacteria; order Aeromonadales; family Aeromonadaceae; genus Oceanimonas; species Oceanimonas sp. MB9. Next base: position 512,255 of record NZ_VFBE01000005.1, read on the forward strand.
CGCCGCCCTGGCGCAGGCCGGCATTGCGGGGCAGGGCGGTGTCGGTGCTCAGCCCTTGCGCCGGGGTTGACGTAATATTGACGTTTGGCGACAACCTGGCCGCCAGCCGTTCGGCAACGGCCGCACCCAGTTCATAGATTTGGCCGGTGCTGGCCTGCTCCGGCCGCAGCAGGGTAAGGGGAGTAATGCTCATGCCCGGACGGTAGCGGCTGGCGCACTGAGCCTGCTGGCGGCGTTCGCCGGGCCAGATGTCGGCGCGTACCGTCAGCCACAGCCGGCCCTGACGGCGCTGCTCGTCGAGGATCACGTAATCCATCAGTTCGCCCTGGGCGGAAATGTCCAGTTGCTGGCCGGTAAAGGCACCGTTGGTGGCCGACTGTACCGTGCTCAGGGACGCCCCCGATTGCAGCAGGGCGTCGCTCAGGGCTTGCTCCAGGGCCTGCTGGCGGGCGGTATCGACACCCAGGCTGAGCGGTGCCGAGCCTTCGGCCTGGTACCAGTCGGCCCGAACGAGTAGTGGAAACAGCAATAGCAGTGAAGCGAGGGATTTTATCGGCACGGCGTTCTTCCTGTAACATGATGAGCCGAATGGCTTCGGTGCAAAGATGGCAGGAATTATGCAAAATTCTTGCCGGGTACCGGCATATCGTCGGCGCGAAAGAGTAAAGTTGGTGCGCCGGCGGCCGATAGGATAATCATTCTGTTTTTGTTCGGGAGTCTGTTGATGACAAGAGCCCTTATTGTTCTGGCCGCCGCCCTGGGGCTGTCCGCCTGTGCCGGAAGCCCTCGGTTCGACGGCCAGAACCATTATCTTCCCCACGATCACGCGGCTCATTATGTCAGTCATCAGCCGCTGGGCGAACCGCCGGCCCCCGTCCGTTCTCCCCGTCACAGCCAGGATGGCGTGCCCATGCGCATGAGCGCCGGCACCCGCAGCGCCTATCTGCCCGAGGCGGGACCGTCGCTGGTGGGCGGTCAGACTCAGCTGCAACAGCACATGTCGGCCCTGGCCTACCGGCTGGTGTCGTCGGCGCATCATATGAACCGGCAGGCCGGCATTGCCGTCAGTGGCTTTGTCAGTCAGGAAGACTACACCAGCCAGGACGAGTTCGGCCGCCTGCTGTCGGAAACCATGATGTTTCAGCTGAATCAGTACGGCCTCAAGGTCATGGACTTCAAGGCGCTGCCCTTTATTCGCATTACCCCCGAAGGGGACGTGAGCACCAGCCGGGATCACCGCCAGCTGAGCGGGCGCATCAATGCCCAGTATCTGCTGCACGGCACCATCAGCGAAACCCAGGGGGGACGGCTGGTCAATGCCCGCTTGATTTCCATGGCGGATCACGGCCTGGTGGCCAGTGCCCAGCAGTTTATTCCCGACTACCTGGTGGCGGCCATGCTGGATACCCGTGGTCCGCAGCCGGTGATTCCCGATTACATAAGGAAGCGTTATGAGAAATAAGCTGCTTGCCCTGCTGGCATCACTGTGGCTGACCGGTTGTGCCGGCCAGGGCTCGGCGGACGCTCCCGCTCGAAACCATCTCTATGCGGTGGGGTATGCGCCCATCAGTTTGCAACGTCCCGCCGATTACCAGCAGAAGCTGCTGCACGCCATGCGCGCCTCGCGCATGGACGCTTACCGGGAGCTGAGTGAGCAACTGGGCGGTGTCATGATTTCAAGCTCCAGCCAGCTCGACAGCCACATATTGCAGGATGGCACCGTCAACAGCGCCAGCCGGGGGGTGGTGCGGGGCGCACGGGTAGTGAACAGCTACCCCGACGGTGACATGTACGTCACCGAGCTGGAGCTGGATCTGGCGCTTTATCGAAAACTGCGGCGGGACGGACAGTAACATCTCATCGGTTTGCCGGACGGCAGACAGCCCCGGCGTTGTTGCGTATCGCGAAGGGAAGGAATGACCCGTGATCGGCATATAGGCAACGGTCGGCCTGACCATTACACCTTGAAACCGGTGCCCTTGTTAATGCCCTTGGTGTGGCCTTTCTGATCGTAGGTCATGCTCTGGCGTTCGTGCAGCCGGCTCAGAATGTTGGCCAGCTGGCGGGTGCCGGCGAGGGATTGCTCCAACACCTGCTCCGCCACCTGGTTACGCTCCCGGCAACGGGCCATAAGGGTGCGCAGGGCATCAACCTGAGGCTGATGGGTAGTGGTGAGCTCGCTTACGTCCGGGTGAGCGCACAGGCTGGCGTCGGTAGACTGAATGTCGAGCAGCAGCTGTTGCTTTTGCTCGGTCAGGGGGGGGAGCTCCAGCGCCTTGCGCTGAACGATCAGCGCAAGCTCCTGCTCGGTGATATCGAGCAGGCGCTCAAGCTGTGCCTGTTGTTGTTGCAGCAGCGTATCAAGACTCATTAATACAGTGACTCTATGTCTTGTTCGAGATTGATGATGTTACCGGCCAGGCGCTCGGCGTCGACCTGGTAACTGCCTTCATTGATCGCTTTCTTCAGCGCTTCGAGTCGGGCGCTGTTGTCGGTGCCGCCAGAGGCCGCCAGGCTTTGTTGCATGCGGCTGAGCTGTTTGGCCTCCGGCGTCAGGGTAACTTCGTCCCGGCCCGGAACGGCCTGGGGACGGTTGTCGGCCTGGACCGTGTCGTTCTTGGCCGCATAGGGGTTGTTGCCAACCGAAGGTCCGGGGCGATATCCGGGGGGAAGTTTGTCGATGGCCATAATATTCAATCCTGATAAGCTGCTGTCAGCCATGTTATCGGCCGCCCTTTGGCCAACTTTAGCAGAATTTACAGTCCGACCGTCACTACTCCGGCTTCACTGATGCGGGCCTGAATTTCCCGACCGGAACGGGTGTTGCGAATTCGAATTCGCTCGTTAAAGGTGCCGTCCTCCTCGGCGGTGCCGTCGGTGCGAATCGACAGCCCGCCGCTTTGGGCCACTATGGTCACCCGGTCGCCCTTGCACACCACGCATAGCTGGCTGGCGAGAATGGGCCGTCCGGGGCGCAGATCCCGTTTGCTGCGGGTGCCAATCAGCGCCTGTATGTCGTCAAAGACATCCCCCCTGAGCAGCACTTCATCCTGGTAGCTCAGTTGCAGTTGTTCGGGTTGCAGCAGGGTATTGCGGGCGATAGGGTCGGCGGCGGTGACCACCGGTTTGAGAATGCGCACCCGCACCGGTACAAACAGGCTCCAGCCCGGTTGCTCATGGCACTGCAGGTAGACGTGGGTATTGCGCCTGACTTCGCCGCTGCCGCGAATATCGGCGGTCAGCATGCCCGGGCATTCGGTCAGCTGCAGCCGAGTATCGATGCCGGCAGCTTCGACTTCCACCCTGTCATGGGGTCCGGCCACCACGAAGTCACGTACATAGTCTTCGGCATATTGACGGGCCATGTCGTGTACGTTGCTTTGAGCATCGGCACTGCCGGAAAACATCCCGCATGACAGGGTTAGCCAGAGTCCGATGGAACATGTGCACCGTCGTTGTGAAAAAAAAACCTTAAGCATCTTACCCTCTTCGCCGATTAATACTGGCATAGCGCTTGCCGGGTGCCGGTGTTAAGCTTATTGATTGCAGGTTAATTCTGCATAATTCATGCCATAAAAATAATCTGGAGGCAGGGGAATGGCGGGAATACTTGACTCGGTAAACCAAAGAACGCAACTGGTGGGTCAGAACCGGCTGGAATTGTTGCTGTTCAGGCTCAACGGTCGTCAAAGATTTGGCATCAACGTCTTCAAGGTCAAGGAAGTACTGCAGTGTCCCAGGCTGAGCAACCTGCCACAACGCCATCCCATGATTCGGGGTGTGGCCAATATTCGCGGCCAGACCATCTCCATCATCGATCTGAGCAAGGCCACCGGCGGCCGCCCCATCGAGCAGACCGAGCACTCTTTCGTGATTATCTCCGAATATAACCGTTCAGTGCAGGGCTTTCTGGTCAACTCGGTCGAGCGCATTATCAACGTCAACTGGGAGTCCATATTGCCCCCTCCCAAGGGCGCTGGGCGATTCAATTACATGACGGCGGTGACCGAAATTGACGGCGAGCTGGTGGAAATTCTCGACGTGGAAAAAATCCTGGACGAGATCTCTCCGGCCAGCACCCAGGTCAACGCTTCCATCGTGGAGCAGGTGTCCCATCAAAAGGCCAGCCGGCATCGGCCGGTGCTGATTGCCGATGACTCTTCGGTGGCCCGGCGCCAGGTGCAAAAAGCCCTGGAAGCCCTGGGGCTGGAGTGCATCGTCACCGAAAACGGACGTCAGGCCCTGAACAAGCTGCAGGAAATGGCGGCCCAGGGGTCCATTCATGAGCAGCTGTCGCTGGTGATCTCCGATGTGGAAATGCCGGAAATGGACGGCTACACTCTGACCGCCGAAATTCGCAACCACCCGGCACTCAAAGATCTGCACGTGATCCTGCACACGTCGCTCAGCGGCGTGTTCAACAAGGCCCTGGTCGAAAAGGTCGGCGCCAGCGACTTCATCGCCAAGTTCCATCCCGACGAGCTGGCAACGGCCGTTAACAACGCGCTCTGAACAAGGTGTAAAACCCACGGATGAAAAATTTCACCGATGAGCAATATTCGGCCTTTTGCCGCTTTCTTGAGTCCCATACCGGCATTGTGCTGGGCAGCAGCAAGCAGTATCTGGTCAAGAGCCGGCTGTCTCCGCTGCTGACCCGTTTTGGCATGGAAAGCATGGGGTTTCTATTGGAACGGGCCATGCAGCCCCGGGAGCGGGAGTTGAAGACCGCGGTCATCGATGCCATGACCACCAATGAAACCCTGTGGTTTCGTGATACCTACCCCTTTGTACAGCTTGGCGAGCGGCTGTTTCCAGAGCTGGCCAAGCCCGGCAAGTCGCTGCGGATCTGGTCGGCGGCCTGCTCCTCGGGCCAGGAGCCGTACTCCATTGCCATGACCGCACTGGAATATGCGGCCCGGCGGCCGGGCTCCTTGCCGGGGCTGCAAATTCTTGCCACCGACATTTCCGCTACCATGCTCGAGCAATGCAAAACCGGCATTTACGACAGCTTGTCGCTGGCCCGGGGACTATCGCCGGAGCGGCGCACGCGTTTTTTTACGCCCCAGAGTGACGGCCGTATGCAATTGCAGGGCAGCGTCAGAAACATGGTCAGCTTTCGCCCTTACAACCTGCTCGACAGTTATGCACCCCTGGGCAAGTTCGATGTGATTTTCTGCCGTAACGTACTGATTTATTTCTCTCCCGAGAACAAATCAAAAATCCTTAACCAGTTTGCCGGCGCCCTCAACCCCGGGGGCTATCTGCTCCTCGGGGCGTCCGAATCGCTCACTGGCCTGTCTGACCGGTTTGAGATGATTCGCTGTAGCCCGGGTATTATTTACCGGCTTAAATAACCGCATTTGGGCCGGGTTCGCCGCTCCGGCCTCTTTTCGCACTTTTCCTTATTAAACTGGCACACCTTTTGCTTTGTTATGACCCATTAGCCGGGTCGCGCTGACCGGGTCACGATGGCAGCAGGAGGTGGCGGTGACGATATCTTTCGACAAGGCTTTCGGCATTCATCAGCATGCACTGGTGACGCGCTCGGAGCGCGCCGAGTTGCTGGCCGGTAACCTGGCCAATGCCGACACGCCGGGCTACAAGGCAAAAGACATGGACTTTCAGGCTGCGCTCAGCCAGGCCCAGGGGCAGCAGAACTTTTCCCTCAGTCGCACCAACGGCCGGCACTTTGCCGTTGAGCTGGCGCCACCCGGCACGGTGCAGTATCGAGTGCCCACCCAGCCCGATACCGGGGATGGTAACACCGTCGACGTGCAGACCGAACGTACCAGCTACATGGAAAACGCCTTGCAGTACCAGGCCTCGCTGGAGTTTCTCAACAGCAAGATCTCCGGCCTGATGAAAGCGATTAAAGGAGACTCGATGTGAGCCTTTTTAAAGTATTTGATATTTCCGGCAGCGCCATGAGTGCCCAGTCGGTTCGTCTCAATACCACCGCCAGTAATTTGGCCAATGCCGACAGTGTCAGTTCCAGCATTAACGAGACCTACCGGGCCCGCAAGCCGGTGTTTGCCGCCGACCTTGACCGGGCGCTGTCGGATCGTCAGGAAAGCGTCGGTGTCAAAGTTATGGGCATTGTGGAAACCGACAAGCCGCTGCAAAAGGAATTCAGTCCGGATCACCCCCTGGCCGACGCCGAGGGCTTTATCTACAAGCCCAACGTCAATGTGGTGGAAGAGATGACCGACATGCTGAGTGCCTCGCGCAATTATCAGACTAATGTGCAGGTAGCCGACGCCGCCAAACAAATGCTGCAGCAGACCCTGCGGCTGGGCAAGGGGTGATAACGCATGCAGGTCAATAACGATTACCTCAACGGCCTGAAGTGGCCGGGGGAGCAAAGTCCGGCGGAAAAGGCTGCCGACAACAGCCGGGCCAAGCTGGAGCAGGAAGACTTTTTTGCCCTGCTCACTCAACAGCTCGCCTATCAGGATCCGTTCAAGCCTGCGGACAACTCCCAGATGATTGCCCAGATGACCTCCTTTTCTACCGCCGACGGCATCAACAACATGACCCAACAGCTGTCGGGGCTGAGTGAGGTGATGACCTCCAGTCAGGCGCTGCAGGCGTCCAGCCTGGTGGGGCAGAAGGTACTGGTGCCAAGCGCCATGGCCTACTGGGACAACAGCGAGCCGGTGGATGGCGTGGTAGTGGCCGGTGAAGGCGCCACCAATGTGCTGATTCGTATCGAAAACGAAAAGGGCGAGCTGGTGCGTACCATTCCCCTGGACGGTAAGCAGCGCGGTAATGTCAATTTCACCTGGGACGGATTAAACGAGGCGGGGGAGCCGGCGCCCACCGGCAAGTACAACATCAAGGTCAGTGGCTTGGTCGACAACCAGCGGGAAGAGCTGAGCGCCCTGGCATTTGCCCGGGTCGACAGTGTCACTCTTGGGAGTGCCGACAGCCCGACCCTGGTCAATCTGGCGGGGCTGGGCGGCCTGCCGCTCAATCAAATTCTGGAAATAGCCAGCCGCAAGGCGGCGTAAGGAGAACTTATGTCTTTTAATATTGCTCTCAGCGGCGTGAATGCGGCCCAGAAAGATCTGGACGTAACCGCCAACAACATCGCCAACGTCAATACCATCGGTTTCAAGGAGTCCCGAGCCGAGTTTGCCGATGTCTACGCCAACTCCATTTTCGCCAACGCCAAAACCCAGTCGGGCAGTGGTGTGCAGACCGCCGCCGTGGCCCAGCAGTTCCATCAGGGCGCATTGCAGTTCACCAATAACTCCCTGGACATGGCCATCAATGGCAGCGGTTTTTTCGTGATGTCCGACGAAGTGGGCTCGCTGGATCGCACTTTTACCCGCGCCGGTGCCTTTCGCCTGAATGACGAGGGTTATGTAGTCAACTCTCAGGGACATTACCTGCAGACCTATCAGGCCAACCAGGACGGCACCCCGGCGGGACTGGGCCTGAACACTACCCAGCCCCTGCGTATACCCGACAAGGCGGGCGAGCCGGTGGCGACCACCGAGGTCAGAACCGGTGTTAACCTGCCGGCCAAGGCGACGGCGCTGGATCCGGCCAACTTCAGCCCCACCGATTCGTCGACCTATACCTCATCCACCTCCATGACCGTTTATGACTCACTGGGTGATACTCATACGGTGACCCAGTATTTCGTTAAGGACAACACCGTGGTGGCGCCGGCCAATGAGTGGAAAATGTTTGTTTATGTGGATGGCAATGATGCGCTCGCCAGCAATGGTGCTGTGCCGGCAAACAGCATGACGCTGGAGTTTGATACCAGTGGTAACCTGCTGCCGGCTTCGGCGACCTCAATTCAGACCGATCAGCTGGGCTTTACTAACGGCTCTGATGCTACTCAGCAAATCACCATCAATATCACCGACGCCAGCATGAATGCCGGTGCCTTTGAAGTGACTTCCAACACTCAGGACGGCAATACCGTGGGCCGGTTGACCAAGGTGGATGTGGGAGCCGATGGCCTGGTGCAGGCCACCTACAGCAACGGCAGCACCGAAAACCTCGGCATAGTGGCCATGGCCCGTTTTCCCAACGAGCAGGGCCTGACCCAGATTGGCGACACTCAATGGCGGCAATCGCTGCTGTCGGGCGAGGCGGTCAGCGGCCAGCCCAACACCGGTATTTTTGGCAAGGTAAGCGTGGCCGCACTGGAACAGTCCAATACCAACCTGACCAGTGAGCTGGTGGATCTCATCACCGCCCAGCGTAACTTCCAGGCCAACTCCCGGGCGCTGGAAGTGAACAGCACCCTGCAGCAGACCATACTGCAAATCCGTTAATACAAACCGGCTGCTGAAAGGAAAACCCGGCTTAAGTGCCGGGTTTTTTATATTGTCCTGATTGATGTCCATTCATTCCATGACCCATCGCGCGCTACCACGGTAGACGCCGAAGATTTCAACTGGCACTGATTTTGCATTAGTTCCATCATTACCCACTCGGCCAATCCGGGAGCTGAAATGGATCATCTGCTTTATATCGCCATGTCGGGCGCCAAGGAAAACATGCACAGTGTGGCCCTGCGCGCCAATAACCTGGCCAACGCCAATACCACCGGTTTTCGTGCCGATCTGGAGCAGGCTCGAGCCATGCAGGCCTTTGGTGAAGGCCTGCCCAGCCGGGTGTTTGCCATGACCGAGCGGCCGGGGCAAAATTTTGCCGCCGGCCCCATTCAGACCACAGGACGAGAACTTGACGTGGCCGTGGCCGGTGACGGCTGGCTGGCGGTGGAAGCGGCGGACGGAACCGAGGCTTATACCCGCTTCGGCAACCTGCAGGTGTCGGTGGAAGGCCTGCTGCAGACCAGTACCGGCCTTAATGTGCTGGACGATGGCGGCAATCCCATCGTGCTGCCGCTGCCGCTGGAGAAAATGGAGATTAACAAGGACGGTACCATCTTTGCACGGTTGGAAGGTGAGCCTGCCGATGGTGGTGCCGAGTTGCAGCGCATCAAGACGGTGTTGCCGGACCATGACCAGATTGAAAAGGGCAATGACGGCCTGTTTCGCCGCAAGGACGGTGAAGCCGAGCCGGCCTCGGCCCAGGTGCAGCTGATTGCCGGTGCGCTGGAAGGCAGTAACGTCAATCCCATCGCCGAAATGACCCATCTTATCGATCTGCAACGGCGCTTTGAGACCCAGCTGAAAATGATGAGTCACGCCGAGGAAAACGACAAGGCCCATGCCCAGCTGCTGCGCATCGGTTAAAGGAGAGCAACATGAACCCCGCATTGTGGATTAGCAAGACCGGGCTCGACGCCCAGCAGACCAATATTTCGGTGACCTCCAACAACCTGGCCAACGCCAGTACCGTTGGGTTTAAAAAGGGCCGGGCCATCTTTGAAGACCTGCTCTATCAGAATATTCACCAGCCCGGTGGCCGGGCCACCGCCGACAGCAACCTGCCTTCCGGGCTGATGCTAGGCGCCGGCAGCAAGGTGGTCGCCACCCAGAAAAGCTTTACTCAAGGGAGCGTGCAGACCACAGACAACGCCCTGGATGTGATGATCGACGGCCGCGGCTTTTTTGAAGTACTGCTTCCCGATGGTACCACCGGCTATACCCGCAACGGCCAGTTTGCCCTCAACGAAGAAGGCATTATCGTGACGCCCGGCAATGGCTACCCGGTATTGCCGGAAATGCAGATCCCGGAAAATGCCCAGAGCATCAGCGTGGGCACCAATGGCGAGGTATCGGTACAGCTGGCCGGTCAGGCCGATTCCCAGGTGATTGGCCAGCTCATCGTGACCGACTTTGCCAACCCCGCCGGCCTGCAGCCCAAGGGGGAAAACCTCTTCCTGGCCACCCAGTCGAGCGGTGCGCCGTTGCAGGGCATTGCCGGCGCCGATGGCTTTGGTACCCTCAAGCAGGGCATGCTGGAAACGTCCAACGTCAACGTGACCGAGGAGCTGGTCAACCTGATTCAGGCCCAGCGGGTCTATGAAATGAACTCCAAGGTGATTTCCGCCGTGGACGACATGCTGGCCTACGTCAACCAGCAGCTGTAACCGGAGACCGGCCATGAGATGTGTCCTGATCCTGAGCGCGGCCGCCCTGCTGGCGGCCTGTACCTCCACGCCCTATACCCCCAAGCCCGACGATCCGGCCTATGCCCCCGTGATGCCGGGGCCGGGGCAGGAGCAGCTCGAACCCAATGGCGCCATTTTTCAGGACAACTATGCCAACAGCCTCTATTCCGACATCAAGGCTCACCGGGTAGGGGACATCATTACCGTGGAGCTGGCCGAGTCAACCCAAGCCCAGAAACGAGCGACCACCCAGCAGGCCAAGGACGGCAGCCTCAATATCAATCCGCTCAACATCGGAGGCCAGCCCATCAATGTGGCGGGGTACCCGGTGACCGCCAGCATGTCGAGCAACAACGAGTTTGACGGCCAGGCGAACACCAACCAGAGCAACAGCCTGCAGGGCAGCATCACGGTGAGCGTGGCGCGAGTGTTGCCCAACGGCAACCTCATGGTGCAGGGGGAGAAGTGGCTGATGCTGAACACCGGCGAGGAATATGTGCGCATCAGCGGCATGATTCGTCCCGAGGACATCAGCGCTGACAACCGGGTAGAGTCCACCCGGGTGGCCAATGCCCGCATCTACTATGGCGGTACCGGCGACTTTGCCAATACCCAGTCCCGCGGCTGGCTGGCCAAATTCTTTAACAGTCCCTGGTTCCCTTTCTAGGAGAAACGGCATGAAACGATTCAGTGGCCTTTTGCTTGTTTGCCTGCTGGCGCTGCCGGCGCAGGCGGCCCGCATCAAGGACATCAGCTCGGTGGCGGGCGTGCGTGCCAACCAGTTGGTGGGTTATGGCCTGGTAGTGGGCCTGCCCGGCACCGGCGAGCGCAATAACGCCTTTGCCCAGCAGACCTTTCGCACCATGCTGACCAATTTCGGCATTACCGTGCCTGATAACCTGCGGCCCAAGATGAACGACGTGGCGCCGGTGGCGGTGCATGCCGAATTGCCGCCGTTCTCCAAGCCGGGCCAGACCATAGACGTGACGGTATCGGCCATTGGCGAGGCCAAGAGCCTGCGTGGCGGCACCCTGTTGCAGACCTTTCTGAAGGGAGTGGACGGTCGGGTCTACGCCCTGGCCCAGGGCAGCCTGGTGGTTGGCGGTTTGGGGGCGGAAGGCGCCGATGGTTCTTCCATCATGATCAATACGCCCACCGTGGGCCGCATTCCCGCGGGCGCCATGGTAGAGCGGGAAGTGCCCAGCTCCTTTGCCCGGGGCGATACCATTACCTTTAATCTACACAGGCCCGACTTTACCACCGCCAAACGCATGGCGGAGGTGATCAATGATCTGGTCGGTCCCACCAGCGCCCAGGCGCTGGATGCCACCTCGGTGAGCGTGTATGCCCCTCGTGACACCGGCCAGCGCGTCAGTTTTTTGTCAACCCTGGAAAACCTGAGTGTGGATGTGGCCGACGAAGCGGCGAAGATCATCGTCAACTCCCGCACCGGAACCGTGGTGATTGGCCAGCAGGTTCAGCTTAAACCGGCGGCCATTACCCATGGCGGCCTCATTATCACCATTAACGAAAACCCTCAGGTGTCTCAGCCCAATGCCCTGGCCGGTGGCGATACTGTGGTGGTGCCCAACAGCGGCATCAATGTGGAGCAGCAAGACGGCCGCATGTTCAAGCTCGATACCGGCACCACCCTGGATGATCTGGTGCGGGCGGTGAATCAGGTGGGCGTGGCCCCGGGTGACCTGGTGGCAATACTGGAAGCTCTGCGCCAGGCGGGCGCGATTCAGGGCGAACTGGTGATTATTTAACGCCTTTAAACAGGGTGAGCGGAGGCAGCGCATGAAACATCTCGACTCGGTTCAGAACAGCCTGCTGGCCAATGACATTCAGGGCCTGGATAGGCTGCGGCAGCAGGGCTTCGAGCAGGACAGGGGCAAGGCGCTGGACGAAGCCGCGCGCCAGTTTGAAAGTCTGTTCACCCAGCAGTTGTTCAAGTCGATGCGTGAGGCCAACCAAGTGTTTGAGGCCGACAGCCCCATGAACAGCCGCTACACCCAATTTTACCAGGACATGCACGATCAGCAGATGAGCAGCGAACTCAGTCGCCAGGGCAGCCTGGGGTTGGCGGATCTTATTGTGCGCCAGCTGGGTGGCCAGGAGGACGAGGCCGCCACCGAGGTCCGCCATTTCAGCCTGGAGAATGTGCGGCGCATTCAGGGTAAGGTGGTACGTCCGCCCGACGCCGGCAGTGACGGGGAGGCTGCTGATGCAGTCAGACCGCCCCTGAAGGCGGCGCAGAACACACTCGAACATGCCGTGACCCTGGCAGCGGGTCAGAAGTTTGAATCGCCGAAGGATTTTGTACGCCGGCTGCTGCCGGCGGCCACCGCGGCGGCTGAACGGCTGGGGCTGGACCCAAAAGCCATGGTGGCCCAGGCGGCCCTGGAGACCGGCTGGGGCAAAAAAATCATCGGTAAAAAAAATGGTGAGTCCAGCCATAATCTTTTTGGCATCAAGGCCGATAACAGCTGGAAAGCGCAAAAAACCTGGGTCAATACCCTGGAATACGAACAGGGTATCGCCGTGCAAGTAAGGGCACCGTTCAGATCCTATGCGTCCTTTGACGACAGTTTTAACGACTATGTCCGGTTTCTGAACGACAATCCTCGCTATGGCCAGGCGCTGCAGCAAACCGGCTCGCCCCGGCAGTATTTTCAGGCCCTGCAGCAGGCGGGTTACGCTACCGATCCGAATTATGCCAGCAAGCTCTCGGCGGTGCTCGACACCGTCGATCGGCTGGCTTCACAAGCATAAGGACACACCATGGCTGTTGATATGTATCAAACCGGGGTAAGCGGGCTGCTGGCGGCCCAGGCCCAGCTGGCCACCACCGGCCACAACATTGCCAACGTGAACACCGAAGGCTACAGTCGTCAGCGGGCCGAGCAAGCCACTACCATGCACATGTTTTCAGGTGGCAATTTTTACGGCACCGGCACTCGGGTTAATGACGTGACCCGCATGTATCAGGAATACGCCTTTCGCGATGTGCTGATCAACAACACCGAAAAGGCCGGTGCCGAGGCGCTTTACAATCACCTCGATTACCTCGACAAGACCATGACCAGTGTGAATGCCGGCCTGGCCAGCAGCCTGGATGATCTCTACGGTGCCATTAACGCCGTGGCCGATAACCCGGGCAACCTGGGCAACCGGGAACTGATGCTGGCCAATGCGCAGGATATCGTCGACCATTTCAACGACTTCTACAGCTCGGTGGAGCAGGAGCGCATGATCAAGAACCGGGACATTGAATCCCGGGCCGAACACATCAGTTCGCTCACCGCCGGTATTGCCGATCTCAACCAGCAGATATTGAACGCCGGCCAGAACGCGCCGCCCAACGACCTGCTGGATCAGCGTGACCGGCTGATTCAGGAGCTGGGCCAGCAGGTACATATCACCACCCTCAAGGAAAGTAACGGCATGGTGTCGGTCATGCTGGGCGGACGCGAGCCCCTGGTATCGGGCAATCAGGCCTATCAACTGGAGGTGCGGCCGGGCTCGCCGGATCAGCAACAGACTGAGCTTTACCTGCTTCCACCCAACAGCAATGGCCAGGCTACCCGGCTCAGGGGCAGCCAGGCTCTGGGCGGTGAAATGGGCGCCCTGTTTCATTATCGCGATCAGGTGCTGGGCCCCAACCTGAGTGACATGGGTAAAACCGCCATTGCCATTGCCGATGCCTTTAACAAGATTCAGGCTCAGGGGGTGGATCTGAACGGCAATGCCGGCCAGAACATGTTTAACGATATCAACGATCCCGACGCCATGGCCAAGCGCTTTGTGGGGGACAATCCCGGTGTGTCGGGCGCGGTGGAAATCACCGATACCGGCAAGCTGACCGGCGGTGAGTACAGCCTCAAATATCAGCCCAATGGTGACTTTCTGTTTACCGACGTCGCCAGCGGAACCGAAATAACGGTGGCTGCGGGTGATGTAGTGACCGGCCCCGGCACCCAGATGGCCATTACGCCGCCCAACCTTGGCTTTACCCTGACCCTCAGTGACACTCCCAACACCGGGGATGAAATGCTGGTTCAGCCCACTCGCCAAGGCGCCATTGATTTGACCCTGAACCTGAAAACCGGGGATCAGATTGCCGCATCCGGCTCGCTGATGGTCAGCCCCGATGGCGATAATACCGGCACTGCCAAACCTTCGGTCAGTCTGACCGAACCGACTCCGCCGGCCACCGCCATTGCCAAGGCCGACTACCCGCTTAACCTCAAGGTGGAAGATGATGGTTCGGGAGGCTTTGTCTATAACGTCACCGATCGCAACGGCAATAGCCTGTTCAGCGGCGTGCCTGATGCCGATGGCAAGATAGCCTTTAACGATGTTGAGCTAAGCATGAACGGCGATGCTCAGCTTTATGATCAGTTCGAAATTCGTCAGGCCAGTGGCTCGGGCAACAACGAAAACGCCCTGGCCTTTGCCGAGCTGCAAAACAAAAAGTGGCTCAACAATGGTAAATCCACCGTCACCGACAGCCTGAATCAGACGGCCGTGGGCATTGGCAGCATGACCCGAAACCAAAGGGTCAAGGCGGATGCGGCGGATGCGGCCTACCAGCAATCCTATGATCGCATGCTGGCCACCTCGGGCGTTAACCTGGACGAAGAGGCTGCCAATCTGCTGCGTTTTCAGCAGTCCTATATGGCGGCGGCACGGGTGGTGTCCACCGCCAGTGAAACCATGAATACCCTGTTGCAGATCCGCTAAGGAGTCATAATGCGTGTTGCCAGTTTTCAGTTTATTCAGCGCAACCTGAACAACATCAGCGCCCGCACCTCCCAGGCCAATGAGCAACTGGGGCAGATGTCATCCGGAAAGCGGGTGGAGCATGCCAGCGACGATCCGGTATCGGCCAACGGCATCCTTAACTACAAGCAGGAGCTGCGCAAGCTCGAGCAGTATCAGAACAATATCAACCTGGCGGAAAACCGGCTGCGTCGGGAAGAGTGGGCGTTAAGCTCCGCCGAAACCATTACCCAGCAGGTAAAGGAAATCATGCTGGGGGCCAACAATCCCGCCATGACCCAGCAGGAACGGAATGCCTACAAGGAAGAGCTGCAAAGCCGCATCGACGAAATGCTGGATCTGGCCAACACCCAGGATGAGTTTGGTCAGTATATTTTCGGCGGGTTTCAGACCGATGATTCCCCCTTCAGCCGCCAGCCCGACGGTACCGTGGTATATGGTGGTGACGGCGGTCAGCGAGACATGATGGTGGGTGACAACGTCAGGGTGGGGATCAACCACAGTGGCGAGCTGGTGTTTGGTGGTGTGCCTAATCCGCGGGGTGATTTTACCGTTAGCTATGAACTGGGCAGCCAGTCGCGGGAAGACAACCTGCGTGTTGAACGGGCCCATATCAATGACAAAAGCAGCTTTACCGACGCGCACCCCTATACCATCGACTTTGTCACCGATCCCAACAGCCCCGACGGCGTGGCCTTTACCATCACAGACGCAGGTGGCAATGTGGTGCCGGCGCCGCCCGCAGATCCGACGCCTTATGTTCCGGGTGACACCGTCACCGTCGATGGTGTTGACATCACCATCAAGGGTGAAGCCAAAGTGGGCGATAAAGTCACCCTTTCTTCTGACGTCAAAGACGGCACCGGCCAGGATAGCCGCAATGTGTTTGATGTGCTCAAAAGGGCCAAAGACTGGCTGGAAAGCGACGGCCATAACCCCTCTGGCCAGAGTGAAATGATCGAAGTGCTGGATGAACTGGATGCCATGGCCGGGCATTTTACCCGCGTACGCGCCGATACCGGCAACCGCATGCAGCGGCTGGAAAACCAGCAGCTCACCCACGAAGACATGAGCCTGACCCTGAACAAGCTGCGCAGCGGCATGGAAGATCTTGACTACGCCAAGGCCACCGGCGAGTTCAGCCAGACCATGGTGGCGCTGCAGGCTACTCAGACCATGTTCGGCAAGGTGCAGAGCATGAGCCTGTTTAACTACATTTAACGATATAACTACGTGCCGGCGTACCGGCACCAGGTTGTACTGAAAACAGACGGGGCCGGCATTTGCCGGCCCCGATGTTTATTCCGCCACACAATCCACAAAGTAGCGGGTTTCGCCCTGCTGCTCTTCCGCCACCAGACCGTGAATGTAGGTTTCAAAGCCAGGAAAACGCTGGTTGAACTCGCGGGCAAAGCGCAGGTAACTGATGATGGTGTCGTTAAACACCTCTCCCGGGATCAGCAGCGGAATGCCGGGCGGGTAGGGGGCCACCATCACCGCCGTGGTGCGCCCGGTCAGCTCGTCGAGAGGGACCCGCTCGATTTGCTTGTGGGCCATTCTGGCAAAGGCGTCGGCGGGCTTCATGGCCGGCACCAGATCCGACAGGTACATTTCCGTGGTCAGCCGGGCCACGTCGTTTTCCTTGTACACGGCATGAATTTGCTCGCACAGATCCCGCAGCCCCACTCGCTCGTAGCTGGGCTGGCTCTGCACAAACTCCGGCAAAATCTTCCATAACGGCACGTTGTTGTCGTAATCGTCCTTGAACTGCTGCAGTTCGGTCACCATGGTGTTCCAGCGGCCCTTGGTGATGCCGATGGTAAACATGATAAAGAAGGAATAGAGCCCGGTTTTCTCGATCACGATGCCGTGCTCGGCCAGGTATTTGGTCACCACCACCGCCGGAATGCCGGACTCGGCAAACTGGCCCTTCATGTTGAGCCCGGGGGTGAGAATGGTGGCCTTGATCGGGTCGAGCAGGTTAAAGCCGGGTTCAATGTCGCCAAAGCCGTGCCAGCCGTCCTCCGAGCGCAGCATCCAGGCGTCGCGCTCGTCCAGGCCGTGATCGGTGAGATCGTCCGGACCCCATACCTTGAACCACCAGTCGATGCCGTACTCGTCGTCCACCTTGCGCATGGCCCGGCGAAACTCCAGTGCCTCGGCCAGGGACTCTTCCACCAGGGCGGTGCCGCCCGGCTCTTCCATCATGGCCGCCGCCACGTCGCAGGACGCAATAATGGCGTATTGCGGGCTGGTGGAGGTGTGCATCAGGTAGGCTTCGTTGAACACATGCCGATCGAGCCGGGTCTTTTCGCCGTCCTGGATCAGGATTTGAGATGCCTGGGACAGGCCCGCCAGCAGCTTGTGGGTGGACTGGGTGGCGAACACCATGGAGTCTTCACAGCGCGGCCGGCCTTCGCCAATGGCGTGATAGTCACCGTAAAAGTCGTGAAAGGCGGCGTGAGGCAACCAGGCTTCGTCGAAATGCAGGGTTTCAATCTCACCGTCGAGCAGGCCCTTGATCTCTTCCACGTTATAAAGAATGCCGTCGTAGGTGGACTGGGTAATGGTCAGCACTCGGGGTTTGGTATCGGGATTTTTAGCCAGAATTTCCCGGCAGAAGGGGTTGGCTTCCATCTTTTGGCGAATGCGCGCGGGCTCGAATTCGCTGCGGGGAATGGGGCCGATAATGCCGTAGTGGTTGCGGGTTGGCATCAGGAATACCGGCACGGCACCGGTCATCATGATGGCGTGCAGAATCGACTTGTGGCAGTTGCGATCCACCACCACGATATCGCCGGGGGCCACGGTGGAGTTCCACACGATTTTGTTGGAGGTGGAAGTGCCATTGGTCACGAAAAACAGGTGATCGGCATTGAAAATACGGGCGGCGTTGCGCTCCGAGGCGGCCACCGGGCCGGTGTGATCGAGCAGCTGACCCAGCTCGTCCACCGAGTTGCACACGTCGGCGCGCAGCATGTTTTCGCCGAAAAACTGGTGAAACATGCGCCCCACCGGCGATTTCAGAAAGGCCACGCCACCGGAGTGCCCCGGGCAGTGCCAGGAATAAGAGCCGTCCTGGGCGTAGTGGGTCAGGGCGCGGAAAAATGGCGGTGCCAGGGAGTCGAGGTAGCTTTTGGCCTCGCGAATAATGTGCCGGGCCACGAAGTCGGGCGTGTCTTCGTGCATGTGAATAAAGCCGTGTAGCTCCCGCAGAATGGCGTTGGGAATATGACGGGCGGTGCGGGTTTCACCGTAAAGGTAAATGGGAATGTCCGGGTTACGGTGGCGAATTTGCTCCACAAACCCGCGCAGCTGCTCCAGTACCGAGTGCGCTTCTTCCCGGCTGCCGGCCAGCTCTTCGTCGTCGATGGACAGCACAAAGCCGGCGGCCCGGCTCTGCTGCTGGGCGAATGAGGTCAGGTCACCGTAGCTGGTGTAACCCACCACGTCCATGCCGGCCTTTTCAATGGCCGACGCCAGCTCGCGAATGCCGGAGCCGCTGGTGTTTTCGGAGCGAAAGTCTTCGTCGATGATAACGATGGGAAAGTAAAAGCGCATCAATGGTCCCTTGTTGCCTGGAGCGAGTGCCAAAATCATAGCCGATCCGCATTCTACTGCCTGACCAAAAGGCTGACAAAAGATAGTTATGCATTTTGGGTGATTAAATAATATTTGATGGCGTCCGGCGAGGAGCGGTGAGACGTCAAATGCTTTACCTCCACCGCCTTTCGTGTGGAAAAGGAGCGGCATCGCAGGCACTATTTGAGACTGGCTTAAGACAGGACACCTTCATGCCCGGACTTTTTCGACTCGCCGGCCT
Organism: Oceanimonas sp. MB9; assembly: GCF_011319775.1. Classification (NCBI taxonomy): domain Bacteria; kingdom Pseudomonadati; phylum Pseudomonadota; class Gammaproteobacteria; order Aeromonadales; family Aeromonadaceae; genus Oceanimonas; species Oceanimonas sp. MB9. Next base: position 530,905 of record NZ_VFBE01000005.1, read on the forward strand.
GGCCCTGGCAACCGCACTGGTGACTGGTTGTGCCACGGCGCCGCCAAAGAACCCCACCAATCTCTGTGCCATCTTTGAGCAATATCCCGACTGGCACGAGGCGGCGGAAGACACACGGCAAAAATGGGGCGCGCCGGCGCACGTGACCATGGCGATGATGTTTCAGGAAAGCAGTTTTCGTCACGATGCCCGGCCACCCATGCGCTGGTTTTTGTTTATTCCCTATGGCCGGGCTTCCAGTGCCTATGGCTATGCCCAGGCCAAGGACGAAACCTGGGCCGATTATCGACGGGAAACCGGCAACGGCTGGGCCGACCGGGACGATTTTGACGACGCCATGGACTTTATGGGCTGGTATATGAGCAAAACCAGTCGCTTGAACGGCATCTCCAAGTGGGATGCCTACGGCCAGTATTTGAATTATCACGAAGGCTGGACCGGCTACCGCCGTGGCAACCACCTGCGCAAGCGCTGGCTGCTGGGTGTTTCACGCAAGGTGGAAAGCCGAGCCAAACGCTATGCCGAGCAATACTGGGGCTGTAAGGACAAGCTTAACAGCGGCTGGTTCTGACCCCTTCGGGGAGCTGTCAGAGTGTAGGTTGCGAATGAGCGCAGCGAATTCCAACAATCCGCCGGTCCGCCGGCGGCTTCGCGTTGTGGTTCGCTCCGCTCATCACAACCTACTTTACTTACAGCTTGTGTTCAGGTATTTGGTCATTTCGTCTTCGGGCACCATGCCGCCGCCGGTGGCCCACACCAGGTGATGGGCGCGTGCCAGCCGTGCCGGTGTCAGCCCCATGCGTTCCCGGTAACCCTGATCCTCATTTTCCACGCGCCAGGGACCGGGCATGCCGGCCAGGGCCGAGGGCTCGAGAAACATGTTTTCCTGCCGGGCCAGCAGGCCGAGCAGGTTCAGCATTTGTTCATCGGGCAGGGTGTAAAAGCCGTCGAGCATCGGCGCCATCACTCGGCCCACAAAACCGGATGGCCGGCCCACCGCCAGCCCGTCGGCGGCGGTGAGGTTGTCGATACCCAAATCCTGTACCGAAATGGCGTCGTGCAGGCCGGTATAGACCCCGAGCAGCATGCAGGGCGAATGAGTGGGCTCGGCAAACACGCAGTGCACGGCATCGCCAAAGGCCAGTTTCAGGCCAAAGGCCACGCCCCCTGGGCCACCGCCCACGCCGCACGGCAGGTAAACGAACAGCGGGTGCTCCTTGTCTACGCGAATGCCCTGCTGCTCCAGTTGGGCTTTGAGCCGCAGTCCGGCCACGGCATAGCCCAGGAACAGCTGCACCGAGTTTTCATCGTCCACAAAGTGGCAGTAGGGATCGCTCTGTGCCTGGGCCCGTCCTTCGGCCACCGCCACCGAGTAATCGCTCTGATATTCCACCACCTTGACGCCGTGGCTGCGCAGCAGCGCCTTCTTCCATTCCCGCGCATCCGCCGACATGTGCACACTGACCTGAAAACCCAGTTTGGCACTGATGATGCCGATGGACAGCCCCAGATTACCGGTGGATCCCACGGCCACGGAATAACGGCCAAAAAATGTGCGGAATTCGTCGCTGTCGAGCCGGGCGTAATCGTCATTCAGGTGCAGCAGGCCGGCCTTGAGCGCCAGCTTCTCGGCATGGTGCAGCACCTCATAGATGCCGCCTCTGGCCTTGATGGAGCCGGAGATCGGTAGCAGGTCGTCCCGCTTCAACAGCAGGGTGCCGGCAAGAGAGCCGTTCAGCTGCTGGTCCAGGGCGTGCTGCATGGCGGGAATAGCCTGCACCGGGGATTCCAGAATGCCATTAAGCGCACGAGTGTCGGCAAACACGGTGCGAAAATAGGCGGCGAATCGGCCCAGCCGGGCGGCGGCGTCGGCGACATCGTCGGCGGTCAGCGCCACGCCCTTTAACGCCCGCTCCAGCGGCTGGCGTTCGGGGTTGAACCAGGTGACCGGCGTCAGCGCCATCAGCGGGTTGAGCAGCGGATAACGGTGGCAGAGCTCGTCGATAGCCTGCCGGGAATAATGAGGATGTGAATGCATGGAAAGGGTGTCCTGAATACAAGCTGGCGCCAGTATAACAAGCAAAGCCGGACCCTTGCAGTCCGGCTTGTGAGTTCATCGTCAGTATTAACTTGAATGATAAGAGGCGGCCCTGAGGCCGCTTCTTGGTTCGGTCAGCCCGCTTTTTGCCGGGCAAAGTACTCTTTGGTCAGGCGGAACACCACCGGGCTCAGCAGCGCCAGGGCGATCAGGTTGGGAATGGCCATCATGGCGTTCAGGGTGTCGGCCAGCAACCAGATAAATTCCAGCGACTGAGTGGCACCAATGGGCAGGGCCAGCACCCAGGCAATGCGGAAGGGCACGATGGCCTTGACGCCAAACAGGAACTGCACACATTTCTCGCCGTAGAAGCTCCAGCCAAGAATGGTGGTGAAGGCGAAGATGGCCAGCGCTACCGAGACGATGTATTCACCGCCGGGAATGGCCAGGGAGAAGGCCAGGGTGGTGAGGGACGCCCCGGCTTCACCGCTGGTCCAGCTGCCGGTCACGATAATGGCCAGGCCGGTGACCGAGCACACGATAATGGTATCGATAAAGGTACCCAGCATGGCGATCAGGCCCTGACGTACCGGGTTGTCGGTTTTGGCGGCGGCGTGAGCGATGGGCGCACTGCCCAGGCCCGCTTCGTTGGAAAATACGCCCCGGGCCACACCAAAGCGAATGGCGGCCCATACCGCGGCGCCGGCAAAGCCACCCTGAGCGGCGATAGGGGTAAAGGCATGTTCAATGATCAGGGCAAAGGCGGCGGGAATTTCACCCAGGTTCATTGCCAGCACCACGATACCAGCGGCGAAGTAGGATACCGTCATCAGCGGCACCAGTTTGCCCGCGACTTCCGAAATCCAGCGAATACCACCGATCAGCACCAGGCCCACCAGCACCATCAGCACAATGCCGGTCATGGTGTGGGATATGCCAAAGGAGGCATCCAGGGCGTCGGCCACCGAGTTGGCCTGCACGGTATTGCCAATGCCAAAGCCGGCAAAGCCGCCGAAGATGGCAAAGGCCACGCCCAGCCATGCCCATTTGGCACCGAGGCCATTGCGAATGTAATACATGGGGCCACCCACATGGTTGCCCAGTTTGTCGGTTTCCCGGTATTTCACCGCGCACACCGCCTCGGCGTATTTGGTGGCCATACCCACCAGGGCGGTCATCCACATCCAGAACAGGGCGCCGGGGCCGCCAAAGAAGATGGCGGTGGCCACACCGGCAATGTTACCGGTACCAATGGTGGCCGACAGGGCCGTCATCAGGGCGTTGAAGGGAGATATTTCGCCGGCACCGGCCTCGGCCTTGCTGAACAGCAGCTTAAAACCGGTGCCCAGCTTGCGAATGGGCATCAGGCCAAGGCCCAGTTGCAGGTAAAGGCCGAGGCCGAGAATACCAACCAGCATGGGGACGCCCCATACCACGCTATTTACAGAGGTCAGCAAAGAGGTGAGCCATTCCATCGGTGTCACTCCTGGAGGAAGAAAAATGCCAAAATTGGGCCGTTCAGTAAGAGACTAGACCCATTCAGACCATTAGAGTACCCAGTTCATGTTTCGAGCGAAACTAAAAGTAGCATTTCATGGCAAGGCGTAATGCCGTGATCACGCTTTTTTGCCCGGCGTAGCCCAGCCGTTTTGCCACTTGGGCCGGCTCTGCGCCGGGATGCAAGGCCGTCTGCAGCAGGGCTTGCTGGTGTGGCGCTGGCGGATGTACCGGTGTGTTATGGGCGATAAAGCGGCGCAGGGCGGGGCGATCGGCGTGCAGATCTCGGTGATAACAGGCAAAGTCATGGGCGCGTTGCGCGTCCCGCTGTTCATTGACTCGTGGTGGGGGCAGAGGCAGGCCGGCGGGCATGGTACGGCCTTCGTCACGCATATCGGCACCGAACTGCCCCTGCCACTCATGCAGCACTGATTGGGCGCGGCTGGATGCCGGCCACAGCATCATGGCCGCGTGCAGACCGCTGACACCATCGGCGGCCAGCCCCAGGCGTACCGGAAGAAAGCCGTTGCGGCTCCAGAACGTCAGCAGCTCGGGGCTGGCACCAAAGCTGGTGCCGAGAAAATCGGTGTTCACCTGCTGTTTGAGCCAGCCCAGCAGCTGCGAGCCGATGCCGGCCTGCTGGCAGGCCGGGTGCACCACAATGCGCATAATGCGGGCATAGCCAAAATCACAGGCATCCATCAGGCCGCCATGAAAGCACAGCGATTGGGGCAGCAGATGGCCCCGTGGTCGGCGCTGGCCGCGCCAGATAGCGGTAGCCAGGGCGCCATCCAGCTCGCCTTCCCGCTGTAGCAGCGCCGCCGCTACCGGCACGCCCTGACGAAAGACCACCGCCAGCGATACCCCGGGGGCATCCAGCAGTTGGCGCAGATCGCTCGGCCGGGTCTGATAATGGGCCAGGGTCAGCAGACCAAATACCTGCTGCAGCAGGGTATCGTCGGCCAGCAGGCGCTGGCGGGTGACCCATTCCATGTTCGGTGCACCGGTCGAAGGGGGCGCGGGCGGATTCGAGTCCAATGCCAGCAAGCGAAACAGCAAGGGTTCCAGCGGATCACCCTGGCTCCAGCGGGCCGGCGTACCGATATGCGCATTGCCCACCGTCGGGCTCAGGGCGGCCAGTGCCGGCTGAAATTTGAGGGTAAAGCCCAGCCCGGTGCCCTCGTAGCCATGCTCGGTGCTGGCAAACAGGCAGCAGTAGCGGCGGGCAAGCGCAAGCAGCATGGGCACCGGCAGGGCGGCGGCTTCGTCGACCAGCACCACATCGGCCGCGGGCCGCTCCGCCAGCAGGGCGTCGGGAGCCATAAAGGGCAGATCAGGTTCGCAGTGGGCTAAGGCCCGGGCAGCGGCGTCCGGGCTGGGGGCGGTAAGCAGCACCCGCTTGCCGGTGCGCAACAGCCGGCCCGCCGCCAGCCCCAGCAGGCTGGATTTGCCCCGGCCCCGGTCTGCAGTGAGCACGACGGGTTCTCCGCGGCGTGCGCCGCGCAGCAACAGCGTCAGGGCATGGCGTTGTTGCCGGTTCAGGCAACCATGCCGGTCCCGTTGCAATCGCCATGGGGCGCCGGACAGCAGCGGCAGTGTCGGTGCCGGCCGATGTTGTTGCCACAGCAATACACCAGGGGCGGAGCGCAGCAGGGCGATGGCTCGAGTGATAAATCGGCTGTTTAGCCCCTCGGCCTGCTCGGGCAAGGCCACGTAGCGGCGCAAGTCCGGATCCGCATAGGCGTGCCAGCGCTGCAGGGGAGGGCACAGCAGCACCAGCAGGCCTCCGGCGGCCAGGGCCCCCACCGCGGCGCCAAGGGCATCCGGATGCAGGCCGCTGAAGGCATTGAAGACCAGGTGGTGATATTCCCGGCCTAGGGCGGTGTGAAACTTGCCAAGGGGGCAGTGCGGCTGAGCGAACGGGGCCTCGCCCAGCCAGAGAATATGTGCAGGAGCAAGACTCGTGAGCAGGGACTGCGCCCGGGCTTGTGCCCAGTCCTGCTCGCCACTCACTATCAGCAGCCGACGTTCACCCCGTTGCAGCAGTTGCCGGCAGAAGCCGGGCCAGTCAGTCAAACAGGCGCTCACCGTTTTCGTCGATGAGGCGTTGGGCCTTTCCGATCATCAGCTCGGCGGCCTGCTCGGCACTGGGCAGCAGATCGGCCCTTATCAGCCGGTATTCCCGCCGCTCGCCGTCTTTTAGTTGCACAATGCGTCCCTGCAGCCGGTATTGTCCGCCCTCGGCGCCGGGCTCGGGATGAATGACAAAACCCTTGTATTCCACCGCTTCAAAACGGGGGCCGGCAGGAGCGGAAGAAGAAAACAGTCTGGTGAGCCAGCCGAACATGGGGGTTACTTCCTCACCCGCAGGATCACACTCTCACCCTGGGTCACAATGCCGCTGAGCTTGCTCAGATCCTTGACCTCGTCCATGTTGGAAATCACCACGGGAGCGAGGGTAGACTTGGCCTTTTGCTCCAGCAGGGCCAAATCGAACTCCAGAATGGTCTCGCCTTTTTTCACCTGCTGGCCTTCCTGGGCGATGCGGGTAAAGCCTTCGCCTTTTAGCTCGACGGTATCAATGCCGAAATGCACGAACATCTCAAGGCCGGAGTCGGACTCAATAGAAAAGGCGTGGTTGGTTTCAAAGATTTTGCCGATGGTGCCGTCGCAGGGGGCCACCATTTTGTTGCCGCTGGGCTTGATGGCGATGCCGTCACCCACGATTTTCTCGGCGAACACCACATCGGGCACTTCCTCAAGAGGCACGATTTCACCGGAGAGGGGAGCGAACACCTCTATGGTGTTGGCATCATTTGTGTCGTCTGACACCATTTTTTTCAGTTTATCGAACAGACCCATTGCCTAAGCTCCTGAAGGATTCAACCGATGATGATAGCACGGCCCCAAAGCAGGTAAACAGCCGTTGCGCATGGGAAAAGTTTGCGAGCACGGCATGCTCTGGAGGGAGAGTAGTTTGTCCTCACTGGCGGCGTTACATTCATCCTGAACGACGTGTTTAACGAGTGCCATATCGGCTGTGTGCCGGTTTCCTCGTGGCGTCATTCACATCATAAAAAAGGCGCCTTGCGGCGCCTTTTGAATCACGGCTGATTACTGTTGCAGTTCCTGCTCGGTAAAGATGCCCTGGAACAGGGCGGTGCTCAGATAACGCTCACCGGAGCTGGGCAGGATCACCACGATGTTCTTGTCGGCGAACTCGGGCAGTTCGGCAATACGGTTGGCGGCCACCACGGCAGCGCCAGAGCTGATGCCGGCGAGAATGCCTTCGTCCTTCATCAGGCGGCGGGCCATGTCGATGGCGTCTTCGCTGCTGATCTGCTCAACCCGGTCGATCAGAGACAGATCCAGGTTGCCGGGAATGAAGCCGGCACCAATGCCCTGAATCTTGTGCGGGCCGGGCTTGATTTCCTGGCCGGCCAGGGCTTGGGTGATCACCGGGGATTCCACCGGCTCAACCGCCACCGTGGTAATGGCCTTGCCCTGGGTGTTTTTGATATAGCGGGACACGCCGGTCAGGGTGCCGCCGGTGCCCACGCCAGCCACGAACACATCCACTTCGCCGTCGGTGTCTTCCCAGATTTCCGGACCCGTGGTCTTTTCATGAATCTCCGGGTTGGCGGGGTTGTTGAACTGCTGCAGCAGTACATATTTTTCGGGCTGGGATTCTTTCAGCTCCATTGCCTTTTCAATGGCGCCCTTCATACCCTTGGCGCCATCGGTCAGCACCAGGTTGGCACCCAGGGCCTTGAGCAGCTGACGGCGCTCCAGGCTCATAGTGTTGGGCATGGTCAGGGTAATGGGATAGCCACGGGAAGCGGCGACAAAGGCCAGGGCGATGCCGGTGTTGCCGCTGGTGGGCTCAATCAGTTCCTTGCCGGCAACCAGTTCACCGCGCTTTTCCGCGTCCCAGATCATGTTGGCGCCAATGCGGCACTTGACGCTGAAGCTCGGGTTGCGGCTTTCCACCTTGGCAAAGACACGGCCCTTGGCGACCCGGTTCAGCCTGACCAGAGGTGTACGGCCAATGGTGAGAGAGTTATCTTCAAAAATCTTGCTCATTGTGGCTATCCCTGATGTAAATGATCATGAAAGAGGGTTTACCATGTCAGCTTAATCTTTCCTGCGGGAATGAGAAGTGACGATTTGTTATAACAATATGTTATTAAATGATAAAATCATATTCCTTGTTTTTCGTGTTTTATCATCGATTGAAACCCGCCATTCGGGAGTCATTCGCGGTCGTCTGTGCGGCATGACCATGAGGTCAACGGCGATGGTTACAGTAAGGAACATAATCGGCCCTGGGTCCGGTCCTGATCCCGGGCGGAGTGACGGATATTCAGTGATGAAAAAAATCGGCATGACAATCTGGCTGTGGAGCATGCTGCTGCTCAGCGGCACGGCCCTGGCGTCTTCCTGGCAGGGCTCCCCCGAGGCGCGGCTGCAGTTGCATCAGCTGGGGCTGGAGCTGGCCCTGGCCGATGTCCACCCCGAACTCACCCTCCGCTGGCAGCAGGCGGTGTCGCCGGAAACCGCCTCCGATGCGGCGGACGACAGCCTGTGGCTGGGGCTGGCTGCCTTCTGGCGGCAGTGGGCCACCCTGAACTTTGAGCAACGCCAGTATCTGCAAACTCGGGACCTGGCACTGGTGGCCAGCGAGGCAGAGATTGCGGGGCTGCATGAGGCGAGACTGAACAACAACCTGCTGGCGCTGGTGCGATCGCAGATCCCCGGTTACGGCGACTATGACATCCTCAAGCAGCAGCTGGCCCGTTTGCTGGCCATGGCCGACGAGCCCTGGCCCGCTCTGGCCGGCCCCACCCTGCGTCCGGGAGAGCAAGGGCCGGCGGTAGCGCTGCTGCGCCAGCGGCTGCAGCGGTTAGGGGACATGGAGCCGGCCCTTGAGCCGGAAGAAACCGGCGACGACAACGTTTTTGATCAGGCGCTGGCGGCGGCGGTGGCGCGTTTTCAGCATCGCCACGGTCTGCAGGTGGACGGCGTGGTCGGGCCGCACACCTATGCCTGGCTCGATGTGTTGCCCCGCAGCCGGGCCCAGCTGCTGATGCGCAGCATGCTGCGCACCCTGATCGGCGACAGTCTGCCGGCCTCCTACTTGTTGGTGAACATTCCCGAATACCGACTGCGGCTGTATCAGCGGCAGGTGATGGTGCTGGAAAGCGATGTTATCGTGGGGCAGGACAGCCGAAAAACCCCCATCATGCACAGCAACATTACCAATGTGGTGGTCAATCCGCCCTGGAATGTGCCTCGCTCCATCATCAACAAGGACATAGTGCCCCGTTTGTATAAGGATCCCGGCTACATTGCCCGTCAGGGGTTTGAGGTGCTCGACGGCAGCGGTCGCGTGGTACCCGACGAAGAATGGCGGTTTGTGTTGTACACGGAAAACCGCTTTCCCTTTCGCTTGCGGCAACGGCCCGGCAACCTTAATGCCCTGGGAGCGTGGAAGTTTCATCTGCCCAACAACGAGGCCATCTATCTGCACGACACGCCCGCCCGAGGGTTGTTTGCCCGGGACAGCCGGGCACTGAGCTCGGGTTGCGTGCGGGTGGCCAACGCCGAGCAACTGGCGCTGTGGCTGCTGAGTGATCGCTGGAGCCCGGAGCGGCTGGCGGCGCTGAAAGCCACACGCCATACTCGCTGGCTTCCGGTGAGCGAGCCGTTGCCGATCTTTATGGTGTACTGGCGCGGCTGGCTGGGTGAAGACGGCCTGCCCCGCTTTCGTGACGATATCTACGACTTCGACCTGTCTCTCAATGACCCCTTTGCCCGTCGCGACAGCCAAACCTGAATGAGTCTTGAGTCTCGCTTTTGCGACTCCTTATAACCATTGGTTGTTGATCTGGCGTGTTTATTCAGGTTAGCTTGCGCTCACTTTTGTCGTATTAATCGGGCTGTCCCACACCCTGTGTAGGGCGGCCGACTCACGCATTGCTCAGGAGGTTGTATGCTGAAACGCCATGTGGATCGCCGCCGTTTTTTAATGGGCCTGGGAGGGCTGAGTGCCGCCGCACTCATGGTGCCCGGCCAGGCTCGGGCCAGTCGTTCGGCGCCGGTACGCAAGCTCAGCCTGCACAACCTGCACACCGGCGAGCAGGTCAGCGCCAGCTTTTGGGAAGAAGGCCACTACATTGATGACGGCCTGGCTTCGTTCAACAAGGTGATGCGTGACTTTCGTACCAACGAGGTGCATGCCATCGATCCCAAGCTGTTTGACCAGCTGTTTTTGTTGCAGCACCGCCTGGGCAAACAGGGCGAAATCCAGATTATTTCCGGCTACCGTTCACCGGCCACCAATGCCATGCTGCGCAAAACCAGCTCCGGGGTGGCCAAGAAGAGCTATCACATGAAGGGCCAGGCCATTGATTTGCGCCTGCCCGGCGTGGAGTTGGCCAACCTACGCCAGGCCGCCCGCAAGCTGGCGGTGGGCGGCGTGGGCTATTACCCCGGCTCCAACTTTGTTCACCTCGACACCGGTCCGGTACGCAGCTGGTAAAAGTGATCCACCCACAGGGCGGTGGCACCGCACACCGCCACCGGCATCACCAGCAAATTGATAAAGGGCAGGCTTGAGCAAAGGGTCACGCTGGCACCAAAGCCCCAGGTCAGCCGGCGACGAGTGCCGAGCTCGCGTTGCATCAGGCTGAAGTCGATTTTGTGGTTGTCAAAGGGGTAGTCGCAATACTGAATGGCCATCATCCAGGCGCTAAAGGCAAACCAGATAAGCGGCGCCAGGGTCTGGCCCACCACGGGCACCAGAAACAATAACAGGCAGCCCAGCGCCCGGGGCAGGTAATAAGCCATTTTGCGCCACTCTCTACCCAGCATGCGCGGGGTGTCCTTGATCAGATCGAGCCAGCCACTGTCGGGCACCGGATTACCGGTTAGCTTGAGCTCCACCCGTTCGGCCAGCAGGCCATTAAAGGGAGCCGCCAGCATATTGGCAAAACCGGTAAACACGAAGGAAAAGCCCATCGCTATGGTCACCAGGGCCAGCGGCCACAGCAGGTAGCCCAGCCAGTGCAGGTAGTCGGGAGTCTGCTCCGCCAGCCAGGTGAACACCGCTTCCAGCTGCACAAACAGATAGTAGAAGGCGCCGCCAAACAGCAGTAGGTTGACCAGCAAGGGGATAATCACAAAGGGACGTAAATCCCGCTCATTGATCAATGACAGGCCCTTCATCAGATATTGGGGCCCGCTGGCGCTGTGATAACTGGCAGACATAAACATGTTCCAAAAGTAACCGAGCGCTCATTTTAAAGAAGCTTACCAGCAACCGCCACCGTCGCTGATACGGCGCGAAATGCGCTGTCGCAGCCATTTTTCTTGCTTAAACCCCGCTTTGAGGCGATAAAGGTCATGATTTTATGTGACTGGTGCCTGTCAGACTCTTGTCAAACCCGCATGGTAAACATACCCTTGTCGGCAGTATTCGGGATTGTGCCGGGGCCTGCGGCTCGGCCGGCAATAACAAGACAGAGAAACGATAATGCAGGATTTGCGAATTATCTTGATTATTCTGGGCGCCATTGCCATTGCCGCCCTGCTGATCCATGGACTGTGGACCAGTCAGAAGGAACGCCAGGCCCCCATGCGCAACAAGCCTCTGGGCAAGGTGGCCACCGAGCCGGCTGCCAGCGATGACTTTGACCAGGACGGCATCGGTCGAGTGCGGGTAGTGAGTGGCCGCAAGGCCGCCCGGGATGACGACTGGCAGCCGCAGCCCGGGTTTTCGGCCCTGGATGATGATGAGGACGCCGATGAGCCGTCCCTGCGGCGGGCCGAGGCCAAGCCTCAGCCCACCCAGCACCAGCCTGCCGCCGCGTCAGTGGTTGAGGAAGAAGAATTCGATCCCCTGTTTGACGAACCGGTCCGTCCGGCTGCTGAAAGGGGTGAGACCGCCCACTCACCGGCCCCGCAGGCCGAGCCAGCAGGTCCGGCTGAACCGGTACAGCCCACAGCCAAGGCCCAGCCGCAACCACCAAAGGCTGCTCCCCGGCCCGAGCCGGTGGTGGCCGAGACTATTAACGAGCCGCAAGTGCACGCCGAGCCGGCGCCTCAGCTCAGACCCGAGCCTCAGCCGGTGCTGCGAGAGGTGCCGCGTACCTGGCAGGATGTGTATGTGGTGAACCTGATGGCCCGTCCCAACCAGCAGATTGACGGTGCCGCCCTGATGCGTGCGCTCACTACCAACGGGTTTCACTTTGGTGAGATGGATATTTTCCATCATCACCAGACCCCGGCGGGGCAGGGCAGTGTGCTGTTCAGTCTGATCAACATGGTCAAGCCCGGCACCTTCAACCCCAAGGCCATGAGTGATTTCAGCACACCGGGTGTGTCCATCTTTATGCAATTGCCCCGTCCGGGTATGGCCAAAAATCAGTTCAACCTGATGGTGCAGACCGCCGAAAACCTGGCAGAAGAGCTTGATGCCCTGCTGTTTGACGTGGAGCGAGCCCCGCTCAGCCCCGATTATCTGGCGCATTGCCGCGAGCAATTACGGGACTACGACAGCCAGGCCCAGTGACCGACTTGTTTTGAAAGTTAAGTGCGGCGTTAGCCGCACTTTTTGTTTAAACGGAACTCCATTAATGAACGACGCCCACGCCCGCCTTCTCGCCCTGCGCGAGCAGCTTAATACCTGGAATTATCAATACTACGTGGAGGATGCCCCCTCGGTGCCCGATGCGGAATATGACCGCTGCATGCGCGAGTTGATGACCTTGGAAGCCGAGCACCCCGAGTGGCGGGATGCAGCTTCGCCCAGTCAGCGGGTGGGTGGTGTGCCGGTGTCGGCCTTTCCCGAAGTACAGCATGCCCTGCCCATGCTTTCCCTCGATAATGTGTTCAGCGAAGACGAGCTGACCGCCTTTGAGAAACGTATTCTCGACCGCCTGGGACGCACCGAGCCCCTTGAATTTTGCTGTGAGCCCAAGCTCGACGGCCTGGCGGTGAGCCTGGTGTATGAGCGTGGCCAGCTGGTGCAGGCCGCCACCCGGGGCGATGGCAGTACCGGCGAGGGCATTACCGAGAACGTCCGCACCATACGGGCGGTACCTTTGACCTTGCGTGGCGAGGGGTGGCCCGAGCGACTGGAAGTGCGGGGGGAGGTCTATATGCCCCGGGCTGGCTTTGAACAAATGAATGAGCGCGCCCGGGCCGAGGGTGGCAAGGTGTTTGCCAACCCCCGCAACGCTGCCGCCGGCAGCCTGCGCCAGCTTGACTCACGTATTACCGCCACCCGCCCCCTGGCGTTTTACTGCTACGGCACCGGCCTGGTAGAAGGGGCGCCTCTGGGTGAGCGCCACTTCGATATTCTGCAAACTCTCAAGGGCTGGGGCCTGCCGGTGAGCCCGGAGATAAAACGGGTGAGCGGCCGGGAAGGTTGCCAAGCCTATCATGACGATATTCTGGCGCGTCGTGATCGACTGCCCTATGAAATTGACGGTGTGGTCTACAAGGTGGACGAGCTGGCGCTGCAGGCACGACTGGGCTTTGTGGCCCGGGCGCCGCGCTGGGCCACCGCCCACAAGTTTCCTGCCCAGGAGGAGCTGACCGAGCTGCAGAACGTGGAGTTTCAGGTGGGCCGCACCGGTGCCATTACCCCGGTGGCCAAGTTGAAACCCGTAGCGGTGGCCGGGGTGACCGTGTCCAACGCCACCCTGCACAACGCCGACGAAATCGCTCGCCTGGGGGTCATGATTGGCGACACCGTCATTATTCGCCGTGCCGGCGATGTGATCCCTCAGGTGGTGGGCGTGGTGGAAGAACGTCGTCCCGCAAACGCGGCGGAAGTGGTGTTTCCGGCGCGTTGCCCCGTGTGTGATTCCGAGATTGAGCGCATCGAAGGCGAAGCCGTGGCACGCTGCACCGGCGGCCTGATCTGCGCCGCTCAGCGTAAGGAGGCCCTGCGCCACTTTGCCTCCCGCAAGGCGCTGGATATAGAAGGCCTGGGCACCAAGCTGGTGGAGCAGCTGGTGGACCATGAGCAGGTCAAAACCCCGGCGGATCTGTTCCACCTTGAGCAAGATACCCTGATGGGGTTGGAACGCATGGGCGAAAAGTCGGCGGCCAAACTGCTGGCCGCCTTTGACAAGGCTCGCCACACCACGCTGCCCCGTTTTCTCTATGCCCTTGGCGTGCGTGAAGTGGGTGAAGCCACTGCCAATAACCTGGCGCGCCATTTTCTTGAACTGAATACGGTGATGAACGCCGAGGTGGAAAGGCTCATTGAAGTGCCCGATGTGGGCGAGATTGTGGCCAAGCACATCTACTACTTCTTTCGCCAGCCCCATAACCGGGAAGTGGTGGATGCTCTGGTCAAGCCTCGGGAAGAAGGTGGCTGCGGCCTGACCTGGCCGGCGATGGAAGCGCCCAAGGCTGATGCCCAGCCACTGGCGGGCCAGACCTTTGTGCTTACCGGCACCCTGAACCGTATGTCGCGCACCGAGGCCAAGGCCGCCCTGCAGGCGCTTGGGGCCAAGGTGGCCGGCTCCGTCTCCGCCAAAACCAGCGTGCTGGTCGCCGGCGAAGCCGCCGGATCCAAACTGACCAAGGCCCAGGATCTGGGCGTGACCATTATGGATGAAGAAGGCCTGCAGGCACTGCTGGCAGAATACAATCCAGTTTAAATTTTTTCGAGGGATGGAGCAGAGTGGCGTTATTGCCAGTAATTTTCCGTGAAGCGGTACTGGTAATGTGACGAGGACGCAGTGGTAAAGTTGACAGGATGTTGGACATATAAAATTGCGCTACCTTAACGTCAATAAAGGTAGCGCTTTTTATTAGGCTGGATTTATAGAATACTCCGACCAGATATTATGTATGAGACGTAGTTCTATATCGTCTTTAACCCTGAACACCCCGGCAGTATCTATTTTATCTACCACTTCTAGATGTTCTAGTACACAATGGTACTGCGGTCTGTTCCAAAAGTCATGTATGAATATTAAAGAGCTGTTTTGATTTTCGTGTTTGATTATGTGCTCGATAGTAGTCATGACGCAGGCCACTCTGAATCGTCCATCAATTAGAATGAAATCGAAGGCCTTGTTATGACTTAATATAGCTTGGCTATAGAGGGGGAACTTATCCTTCTGTTCTGTTAGTGGGTATCCCCAATCGCCTGTAGGTCCTATATCTACAACCTTTACCTGACATTGTTGACCAAGCGTGTTCTGTAGTGCACTGACCCAATTTGGATCGCTCTCCACACCTTCGACAGCCAACCCTTGTTCAACCGCCCATACGGTGGAACCACCCGATCCAAACTCGAAGTAGTGGTTTGCTTCTTTTAAGTGCTTGATAAACAATTTTTTTTCACTATCCGTCATGGCTGGGCAAGTAGGGATAGGGAAGGTGTTTTTTTTTAAGCTTTTGCTTTGTAAGTAAAGCTTGGCTTGCTCAGGGTTTAAGCTATGTAATAGCTTAAACGTGACTCCTTGCATGTTATGTATTGAGTCTAATAGAAATGCCAGTTTATTTACCTGATCGTTGGAGTAGGTGTCTAGTTTTTTGTTATCAGGTATGAAAATGAGTGTACCTGATGCCAGCTCACTTTCTTCCTGATTG
Organism: Oceanimonas sp. MB9; assembly: GCF_011319775.1. NCBI lineage: Bacteria > Pseudomonadati > Pseudomonadota > Gammaproteobacteria > Aeromonadales > Aeromonadaceae > Oceanimonas > Oceanimonas sp. MB9. Next base: position 546,056 of record NZ_VFBE01000005.1, read on the forward strand.
AGTTCGGGATTCGGGTGAAAGTTATTGTGCTTTATGTCATTTATTTTTAACAATCTGAATCCAAGCTGATTTAACTTTTTGCTTATGTTTTCAAAATTGACTTGTGTGGAATGCTCAGGTGAAAAACTAATGCCTACTTCAATCAGTAAAGCGTTGGCAAGTTTTTGTTTGCCGTGTTCAAGAATGCTCAAGTTATGGTGTTGTTCATCAAGTATCAGCCAGTCAATATGCTCGATACCTTCAATATCATCGATTCGGTTGCTGGTGACCAGCATAGTGCTAACCAGTTCGGGTGAGGCCTGTCCTGGAATGATTGAAACTGGGTCAGCTTGATAGATAGGTAAGGTGGTAGAGCGTTCAGCCTGTACTGCGAGTGCAAGTTCCATCTCACTGCCATCACCTAGAACGGTAAGTGGGAAATGCTGAAACAGGCCGGTGTGCTGCAACGGTTGTGCATCGCGTATTAAACCACCCGGATCCAGACAAATGTAGTTTACCCCTCCTTGTTTTAAAAAATCTTCGAAATATGGCTTGCAAGTGAGTATGGCTCCATGTTCAAGCGCAATAATATGGCCTGTAAAGTTGAAGCTGAAGGAGCCTTCTGCTGATTGCATTGTTTCTCGTTGGGGTGATGTTGATCGTTGCGTGGCATCAAGATCTTCCGTGGCACTCTTGTCACCAGTGGCCAGTAGAGGTGTTTCAAGTTGTTTTCGCTCAAACTCGGACAGGCTGTTTCGGTAGTCCTCAGCCATATCAGGATCAAGTTCTGCCAGTAATTGATGGGCACATGCATGCGATTGGTACACAGCATGAAGCAGAAAGGCCAGTTTCAGGCGCTGGTTGGCGCCGAGATCGGCACAGCGATCGGCATTGGGAATGAAAACGGCGTCGGCGAACAGCAGCTGTTCATCGTAGTTGGTACAGGCGTCAATTTTGCGCCGGTTGAACAGGCTGTGAAAGTCAAAGCCCAGTTCGGCCATACGTTGCTGGCAGTCGGCGAGGGCTATCTGCTTCCGGTGGGTCGGCAAAAAATTGACGCGAATCTGCACCAGCAGTGGGTGAGCCAGGGTGGCCACCCCATTGGCCAGAATGGGGTCGAAGTCGTTCAGGTTGTCCAGAACCAGCCATTCCAGGGTTTCTATGCCGGCGATATCGTCGAGCCGAACGGTGTTGATAGGCACCTGTGCAATCTGCTGGTATATCTGTGCCGTCTGTTCGGGCTGCTGGTCGAACTCCAGGGGCGGCAGGGTTCCGCTATAGGCGGGATCCTGAGTAATGCTCAATATGACTTGTTCGCCATCACCCAGGGTGGTCATGGGCACATGTTGAAAATCGCCGGTCTGCTGCAATTGCTGGGCATTGGCGATACGGCTGCCCGGATCCAGACACAGGGTACTGAACACATTCAGCTTATGGAACATGCTGAAGCGATGCGAGCTGGCAAGAATGCCGCCATTATCCAGCACTACTATCTTGCCGTTGAAGCGAAAGCGGAATTCATCCTCTTCAATCACCAGGGGGTCTGCCGGCAATTGCAGTTGAACCGGTTCGGCTTCGCCTTCAAACCGGGCATGTCCGTTGGTATCCAGTGTCAGGGCGGCGGGGGCCTTATGTTCGCAATGGCGTTGCCAGATGGCGCGCATGGCGTTGCTGAAGTGGCGGGCGAAACGGGGGGCGTCACATAGGGGGGATTCCAGTAGTGCGGCCCTCAGATGGGCGCGGATATTTGACAGGTTGTCCAGATCACCGGCCAGACTCACCACTATGTCGTGGTATTGCTGCCAGTTCTCGGCCACCAGTTGCCCCAGCCCGACATTGGTCAAGTGGGTGGCGGAATGGCGCCCGGCAAAGGTGGGGCCGGGCAGGGTAACCACGGGGACGCCCATGTACATGGCTTCGCAGGTGGTGAGACCGCCGGAATAGGGCCAGGGATCCAGGGCAATATCTACCTTGTTGTAGGTTTGCAATAGTTCGGCATGGGGGGATGGCCCCTCAAACAAAATCCGGTCGGCCTCGATATTCAGCCGGCCGAATTGTGCCCTGACGTTGTTTCTTAGGGTGTCGCTGCTGAACTGAAATCCTTTCAACAGCAGGCGAGAGTGGGGCAGTGCATGCATGATGCCGGCCCATTTCTCCAGCAAATACGGATTGAGCTTGGTCGGGTTATTGAAGCAGCCCAGGGTGATGTAGCCATTATATTTGGCCGGGGGAGCGTGAATATCGGGCGTATAGATGGGGGAGTTGTAACAGATATAATCATCCGGCAGGCGAATAAGCTTCTCGGTATAAAATTCGTCTTCTCCCTCGGGCGTTTCAATCTGATCGCTCAGCAGATAATCCATGGTGCTGAGCCCTGTGGTGTTAATCAGGCCCCCCACCCATTTGACCAGAATGGGTGCGGGTTTCATCGCCATGGTGCGCATGTGGCTACCGCTGTTGTGACCGCACAGATCGAACAGAATATCGATGTTATCTTCAATCAGCTGGTGAGCCAGATCCTGCTCGCCCAAGTGCACTACCGTCATCCATTTCGCCGATAGGTTCTTTATACGTTGCGTCACGGTATCTTCGGAAAGATTGGTGCTGTACGCATAGATTTCTATTTCATGGGCGGGAATTTCCTCCAGGGCGGAGGTGATCATTTGTCCCACGGGGTGAGTACGAAATCCATCGGAAATCATGCCGATACGCAGTGTTTTATCCGGGTTTAACGCCGTTGCCGGAAGCGGCATTTTGCTGATGTTTTTCGCGTAACGTTCTTCCCACTCCTTGTAGAGTGTTAGGATTTTTTCTTTCGGGTAGTGCGGAATATAATGACAAAAACTCAGGTAGTTATTGTAAGCGATGTCATTGTCGCCGGACAGCTCGATAGCGGTCAGATAGTAGCGTTCGGCTTTCTCAAACATACCTAAGCCTTTGTATATGTTGGCCAGGTTGTTCCAGTTGAAATGGTGGGGCTTGCCGTGCTCGATGATATGCTCAAGGATGGCGGCGGCTTCATTGTATCGGTGCAGCCCGCCGAGAATCATGCTTTTGTATTCAAGGGTTTGTTGGTGTTTGGGCTGGTTTTTTTCGGCGAGTTCAATGTGATGAAGTGCCACTCGGTTTTCGTTGGCATTGTGGTACAGCTTGGCCAGTTCTAGGTTGGCTTCATGGTGAGCCGGGGCCAGAGATAAAATGTGCTGAAAATCACGAACCGCATGCTCTGTTTCGCCTCTCTCCCGGTGGATCTTTCCTTTGAGCAACAGAGTGGATATTTGGTCTGGGGTGTTCGTCAGTGCCTGTTGTAATAGATCCAGGGCTTGTTTGGACTGTGATGAGCGCAGGAGTTGTAGGGCCTTTTCCAAAGTTGGGCGGGTTTGCTCTGCAAACTGGGTCGTTTGTTCTTTGTCGTTTTTACTCTGCGTCATGAGGCAGCCCCAAAGTCGTGATGATATGACTCGTGTCAAAGAACAAAAGAGGATACAACCAGAAGCCGTTAATGGTCTAGCTTGGTCGAGTCAGATGGGTTGGTTGTAAATGAGTCCTAAAGTTGGCTGGAATGAGGCCGATACTCGAAGTAACCAAGGGCATCGAGAGGATAGCGAAAAATTTTCTAAAGTCGCTTTTTTCACAGCCGATATCCTGAGTAACACGACCTGACCGGCAGTGTGCCGGCACCCTCAACGGAGAGCTTATTATGGCGATTACAGTCAACACCAACGTCACCGGCATGACCGCACAACGTAACCTGAACCAGTCCAGCAATGCTTTGGCCACTTCCATGGAGCGTCTGGCTACCGGTAGCCGTATCAATTCCGCCAAGGACGATGCGGCTGGTTTGCAAATCTCCAACCGATTGAACTCCCAGGTACGTGGTCTGGGTGTGGCCATGAAGAATGCCAGTGATGGTATCTCCATTGCGCAAACCGCCGAAGGCGCCATGAATGAATCTACCAATATTCTGCAGCGTATGCGTGACTTGGCCCTGCAATCCGCTAACGGCACCAACTCCGCCGAAGATCGTAAGGCGATTCAGAAAGAAGTGTCTGCATTGCAAAGCGAGCTGACCCGTATCGCCGAAACTACCTCTTTCGGTGGCCAGAACCTGATCGACGGCACCTTCGGCAGTCGTACCCTGCAGGTAGGCGCGAACTCCAACGAAACCATCGACCTGAGCCTGAAGAGTGTGGCGGCGAATGCCATCGGCTCTAATCGTGTAACCCTTGCGGCAGCAACTACAGCAACAGCAGGTCTGGGGGGGGGGATTGCCGCTGTAGCCGCTATTACCACTTCCACTACCAATGGCATTACCGCAGCGACCATGACCATCAATGGTGCCGAGACCGCCACTGTGGCCATTGCTGCCGGTGATTCTGCAAAGTCCATTGCTTCCAAAATTAATTCCGAGAGTGCCAAAACCGGTGTAACCGCCGAAGCCCGCACCGAAGCGGTTATTTCCGGCCTGAGTGCTCAGGGTCAAATCAGCTTTGAGTTGAATGGCACAGCGGTATCCGCCAACGTGGCTGACACCAACGATCTGTCCACCCTGGCCGATGCTATTAACGCCAAGTCTTCCGAGACTGGTGTCAAAGCAACGGTAGACGGCGGTGAGTTGACTATCGTTAATGACAACGGTGAGGACATCAACATCGAAAACTTCACTGGTGCCAATGCCACCTTGCAGGGTAAGGATATCGATGGCAACGATGCCGGTGACGCTGTTGCTCTGGCTACCGGTGGTTCCGACAGCACCATAGTGGCTGGTTCCATCCGCACTAACTCCAACGACTCGTTTGCTCTGTCCGTAGGCACGACTAATGCCACTGTTGACTTGACTAATACCGCTGAATTCTCTGTCCTGAGCGCAGTTTCTGAGCTGGATCTTTCCACTCAAGGTGGTGCCCAGTCGGCCATCTCCGTTCTCGACGGCGCCATCGGCATGATTGACGCTCAGCGTTCAGACTTGGGCGCCATGCAGAACCGTCTGAACAGCACCATCAACAACCTGGCCAACACCCGTGAAAACGCGGCTGCCGGTATGTCCCGTATCAAGGACGTGGACTTTGCTCAGGAAACCGTGAACCTGACCAAGCAGCAGATCCTGCAGCAGGCCGGTACCTCCATCCTGGCGCAAGCCAAGCAAATCCCGCAGGCGGCCCTGTCCCTGCTGGGTTAAGCCAACCTCAACCGGGGGGCAACCCCCGGTTTTTCGCCCTTGAGCTTAGTGGTACAGCCTGTTGTTCACTAAGCTGAATGGCGTTTTCACCCTGGTGATGAGGATTTAAAACATGGACTCGCTTTCCCTTAATCAACGCCCCACCGCTTCGGCGGCCGATACCAGCCACAAGTCACCGGCTTCCGTTCCTGCTCCCGCTGGCAGTGAGCTGACGCAAACCGCCCGAGCAGTTCAGGCGGCCGACAAGGCGCAAGGAGCCACGCCTTCCGGTGAACAGCTGGAGAAAATGGCGGAGCAGATGGAAACCTTTATCGGCACTTTTAACCGGGGGCTGCAATTCAGGGTAGATGAAAACTCCGGTCGTAATGTGGTGACTGTGGTGGATACCGACAGCGGTGATATCATTCGCCAGATACCCACCGAGGAGCTGCTTCAGGTGATCAACCGTCTGGCCGAGGCCAGCGGCGGCCTGATAGACACCAAAGCATAAGCCTTGGAGCAAAGAGCATAGGAGAAACAGCGTGGCCGATCTCAAACTGCCGGGCGTGGGCTCGGGCTTTCCCATTCAGAGTTTTGTGGATGCCACCGTGGCCGGTGAGCGGGCACCCAAGGATAAAATGTTCTCCCGCCGTGCCAACGACATTGGTGTTCAACTTTCATCCTACGGCACGCTCAAGGGGGTGCTGGACGAATTCAAAACGGCCCTGGGCAAGCTGGGTGAAGAAGAAGCCTTTGAAAAGCGTTCCACCAGCTTTACCAACAGTGGTTTTGCCAGCGCTACGGCCGATAAAACCGCCGTGGCCGGCAGCTATACCCTGTCGGTAAAGCAGTTGGCCGAGGCCCATAAAATTGGCACCTCCGCAGTGCCAAAGGCCGACGCCGAGAAAAAGCTGGGTTCAGGTACTCTAACGCTGAATGTCGGATCTGAGTCCTTTAGTGTGTCCATCGCGAAAGACAAAAGCTCACTGGCCGAAGTGGCCGATGCGGTCAACAATGCCGAAGACAACAAGGGCGTGCGCGCGACCGTGGTCACCGACGACACCGGTTCACGCCTGGTATTTTTTGCCGATAAGACCGGTACCGAGAGTCAAATCAGTGTCTCCGCGTCCGGCAATGCCGACGGTGACGGCGGCGCCAGCCTGGATGTCCTGGGTGTAACCACCGAAATTCAGGCCGCAAAGGATGCGCAGCTCACCATAGATGGCGCCCTGATCACCAGCCAGAGCAATGAAATTGAAAATGCCATCCAGGGCGTGACCCTGGACCTGAAAAAGGTCAATGACGCCCCCGATGGTGAAAAGCCAGACACCAAACTGACCATTGGCTACGACAAGGGCACGGTGGAAAAAAATCTGCAGGAGTTCGTTAAGTCCTTTAACACCGTGATGGCCACCATCAATCAGCTGACTTCCTATGATCCGGAAACCGAAAAAGCCGGTCCGCTTAATGGTGACGGCACGGCCCGAAACCTGACTTCGCAAATTCGCCGCATGCTCAGTGAACCGGTGGAAGGAGCCAGTCCACCGATACAATCCCTCACCGATCTGGGCATCACCACCAAGAAAGACGGAAAAATAGAGCTGGACGAAGACCTGCTGAAAAAGCAGGTGGATGAGAACTTCGCCAAAATCGGCCAGTTGTTTGCGTCCGAAAAGGGGGTATCCAACAAGCTGGATGAAATGCTGGAAAGCTTTGTCGGCACCGAGGGCATTCTGACCAAGCGAGACACCTCACTCAATGAGCAAATGAAGAAGCTGGATAATGAACGGGCGGACTTTGAGCTTTACATGGAAAAGTATGAAGAGCGTATCTATAAGCAGTTCTCCGGCATGGACATAATGGTGGCTCAGCTTAACCAGCAGCTGAATTCGGTCATCGCCGCCTTTGATAATATGCCTGACATCAGTGGCGGACAGTCATGACGCCCCTCGAGCAGTTGCAGAAGCTGGATGAGCAGTTGCTGAGGATGCTGGCCAATCCGGAAGAGCTGGATGAAAACGGCGTTGCCGAGCAACTTGCAACCCGGGCACGGTTGTTGCAAGACGTCATCGAATTGGGTGATGTCTCAAAAAGCGAGTCCGCCGAGCTGATTAAACGCTCTCGCCAGCTCAAGGAAGCAGCCGAACAGACCCAGCGTAAGCTGGGCGAAAAGCTCAAAGCCATGCACAAAGGCCGGCGTTCGGTGCAGGCCTATCAAACCGTTAAACGCAGTTAGACATTATTTAGGAGTAAGTGCCTATGCGCGGCTCAATGAAAGCCTATAAGTCCGTGGCCCTGGACAGCCAGAAAACCCTAGCTTCTCCCTACAAGGTGGTGCAGATGCTGCTTTCGGGCGCACTGGAGCGCCTGGCCCGTGCTCGTTCTGCCATGGAGCAAGGCAAACCTGCCGAACAGGGGGAGTTGTTGGGAGCGACCATGGCCATCGTGGCCGAATTGCGTGCCGCACTGAACCATGAGGAAGGCGCCGAGATAGCCGCCAATCTCGACAACCTGTATGAGTTCATCATGGGTGAACTTGTGTTGGCCAACAGCGAGAACAGCGTAGAGCGGCTGGAAGCCATCAGTGGCCTGCTGCGTGATATCAAGGAAAGTTGGGACGCCATTCCCATGGAGCAGCAGCAAGTTCCTGCCTGATCCCTTAGCCAGCCCCGGAATGTTGTATGGGGCTGGTTTGTCGTCATTTTTATGTGGTTCCTGCCATTCAGCCCCATTGTTGTAGTCAAAAAAACATCTTTGCCCTGTAATATTTGATCCAGATCAATTCAGATCCACTTTTTGCGCCTATCTTTGTCGAGTTGTTTTGACGCCTGTGTCAGAATTACGACTCATATGGTTCATTTTGATGCCGTCAAGGTGTTAAGCTGGTACCTGGGTCAGGGATGGCGTTCGCAATAAAAACCTAATAACTAACTGAATGTAAAGGATATTTACTTTATGGGCTTTAACGGCTGTGTCTTGATCATGGATCATAACCAGGAACGGCGGTCAAGACTGGAAGCTATCCTTTCCTTTATGCAGGTCGAGTGGCGCAGTGGCAGTCGCGCCAACGATCTGGCGTGTTTGCGGGAGCAACCACACACCATGACGGTATTGCTGGGGGAAACGGATTCTCTACCCGAAGAACTGCTGCAAGAGCATGCCCAGCATGTGTTTATTACCCTTGAGCCCCTTCGTGTAACGGCGGCCAACCTGCTGGGTACCTTGAATGATCTCACTTATGACGAACTGACTCGTTTGCTGGGCCAGGCCGAGCACTGGCGTCCGGTGGCACAAAGCCATAAGCAGGAGCAGTGCCTGAAGGAGCTGCTGGTGGGTGAAAGTCCCTCCATGCAGGCCGTTAAGGGGCTGATCCGTCAGGTAGCAGGCAAGCAGGCCAATGTGTTGCTGCTGGGAGAGTCCGGCACCGGCAAGGAGGTAATAGCCCAGGCGATTCATTCGTTGTCGCAACAGGCCGAGGGGCCTTTTGTGCCCATCAACTGTGGCGCCATTCCGGCGGAATTGCTGGAAAGCGAACTGTTCGGCCATGAGAAGGGGGCCTTTACCGGTGCCGTGTCGGCCCGCAAGGGGCGTTTCGAGCTGGCCAATGGCGGCACCCTGTTTCTTGACGAGATTGGCGATATGCCATTGCCCATGCAGGTGAAACTGCTGCGGGTACTACAGGAGCGTACCTTTGAGCGGGTGGGAGGCACCCGGCCCATCAAGGCCAATGTGCGCATCATTGCCGCTACTCACCGTGATCTGGAATCCATGATTCGGGAACAGCGCTTTCGGGAAGATCTCTATTACCGGTTGAATGTGTTTCCCATTACCGCGCCCCCCCTGCGGGAGCGACGGGACGATCTGTCGTTGTTGCTGACCGAGCTGATTGAGCGCCACCGGGCTGTGCATCATGTGGACCTGGGGTTCACGCCGGCGGCGGTTCATGCCCTGCAGGGGTATCACTGGCCAGGCAACGTGCGCGAGCTGTCAAATCTGGTGGAACGCATGATGATCCTGTGTCCGGACAAGCAGGTTGATCCCATGGATCTGCCGGAAAAATACCGGGGTGATCATGTGCCTGAGTCCTTTGATGACATGGATGAGCAGGCCGCGCTGGCATCCATCTTCAGTGGTGACGGCGTTGATGTCGACCATGAAGTCGCCAGCTTCTTTGATATGGAAATGCAGGCGCAGGTGCCCGCGGGCGTCAACGGAGACGCTCACATGCCTGAGCTGGGCGATGAAGGCATTAACCTCAAGGAAATGCTGGCGGGTATCGAGGTCGAGATGATCGGTCGCGCCCTGGACGCCAGCGACGGCGTGGTGGCCAGGGCCGCGGAGCATCTGGGCATGCGCCGCACCACCCTGGTGGAAAAAATAAAAAAATACGGTATCGGGCGAGAATGAGGCCCATTGGGGCTGCGGCAGGGCGTTGTATCTGGCACACATCTTGAATAATGCAGGCCATGACGCTTCCAACTTCCATTTCAACTACTGCCGATGCCCGCTGGCTCAGCCTGCTGGGGCCAGAGCGGCTTGACGAAATTCTGCACACCATGCCAGGCGGTTTGCTGTGGGTCAACGGCCAGGGCGTGGTTAGCCGGGCCAACACCGCCGCCCGTGAGCTGCTGGGAGATCCCCTGCTCAATACTCCCTGGCTTGAGGTGATCGCTCGGGCTTTTGCGCCCCGGCCCGACGACGGCCTGCAGGTGTCACTGAAAAACGGCCGCCGGGTGCAGCTGGCCATTTCCCATTTACAGGGGCTGCCGGGGCAGCTGGTGCAGCTGACCGATCTCACGCCAACCCGGGCCTGGGCCGCACAGCAGGGCCACGCCGAGCGCTTGGCGGCACTCGGGCGCATGGCCGCCACCCTGGCCCATCAGGTTCGTACCCCATTGTCGGCGGCCATGCTCTATGGCGCCAACCTGGCGAGTCCGGAGCTCAATTCGGCCCAGCGGGCGCGGTTTCAGCAGCGGCTGATGGATCGGTTGACCGACATTGAGCGTCAAATAAACGACATTTTGCTGTACGCCCGGCCCGATCAGGCGGCCCTGGCAACACCACTTAGCCTTGCTCAGCTGTTGAATACGATCGCCGAGGCGGCAGGACCACTGTTGCAGGGCAAGGCCGGGCTTGAGTGCAAGGCTGAGGAACAGCCGGTGATTCTGGGTAACGCCAACAGCCTGCAGGGTATTGTGCTCAACCTGCTTGAAAATGCGCTGGAAGCGGGCGCCGATGTGCTGACGCTGACGGTCGGGCAACAAGGCGATCTGGCCTTTATTCGGCTTGCCGACAATGGCAAGGGCATGGATGACGCCCTGCAACAGCAAATTTTCACACCCTTTTTCACCACCCGCAGTCAGGGCACCGGCCTGGGACTGGCGGCGGTGGCGTCGGTTGTGCGCGCCCACCAGGGCAGTGTGGAGGTCAGCTCCGCACCGGGGCAGGGCAGCTGTTTCAGCCTGTGGCTGCCTTTGGCGCAGCAAAAGGAGGCATGATGAACACCGATATTCTGATTGTGGAAGACGATACCGGCCTGCAGCAGGCGCTGCAGGACACCCTGGAACTGGCCGGTCTTGATTGTCGCTGTGTGGACAGTGCCGAAGACGCCATCCTGTGTCTGCAGCAGGCACCGGTACGAATGGTGATCACCGATGTGCAGATGACGGGCATGGATGGCCTGTCCCTGCTCAACTGGATAAACGAGCGCCTGCCCGGGTTGCCGGTGCTGGTGATCACCGCCCATGCTCAGGTGTCGGGGGCAGTGGCGGCCATGCGTGCCGGTGCGGTGGATTACCTGGCCAAGCCCTTTACGCCGGCGGCCTTGCTGAAGCGTGTTCAGCGCTTTGTGCGCCCGGTCGAGAGCGGTGAGCAGGATCCGGTCGCGGAAGACGCCGTCAGCCGTCAGTTGCTGCAATTGGCTGCCCGCGTGGCGAGCACCGATGCCAGCGTGATGATCACCGGCCCCAGCGGGACCGGCAAGGAAGTGCTGGCGCGCTTTATCCATCGCCATTCCCGACGTGCCGAGGGCCCCTTTGTGGCCATCAATTGTGCCGCCATTCCCGACAACATGCTGGAAGCCACCCTGTTCGGCTATGAAAAGGGGGCCTTCACCGGGGCGGTGCAGGCCTGCCCGGGCAAATTTGAGCTGGCCAATGAGGGCACCCTGCTGCTGGACGAGATCACCGAAATGGACGTGGCGCTGCAGGCCAAGCTGTTGCGGGTGCTGCAGGAGCAGGAAGTGGAGCGCCTGGGCGGACGCAAGTCACTGTGTCTTAATGTCAGGGTACTGGCCACCAGCAACCGGGACTTGCGGGCCGCCGTAAGCGAGGGGCGCTTTCGTGAAGATCTCTACTATCGGCTCAATGTCTTTCCGCTCACGCTGCCGGCCCTGGCCGAGCGCCCCGCCGACATTCTGCCGCTGGCCCGTTTTCTGTTGGGCCGTCATGCCGAACGGCAGGGGCGGCATGGCGTCAGGTTGTCACGCGAAGCGGAAACTCGGCTGCGGGGCTGGCACTGGCCTGGCAACGTACGCGAGCTCGACAACGTTATTCAGCGGGCGCTGATCCTGTGTGCCGGCCAGGATATAGGCGATGGCGACATTTTGTTGGACGAAATGGCAACGCGAATTTCACCGGCGCCCCCGGTCGGTCCCCAGGAGCTGGGCGAAGAGCTGGAGTGTCAGGAGCACCGCATTATTCTTCAGGCGCTGCACAGCAGCGGTGGCAGTCGGCGCGAGGTCGCCGAGCAGTTGGGCATCAGCCCGCGCACCCTGCGTTACAAGTTGGCACGCATGCGGGAAGCGGGTATTCACGTACCCGCCTGACGCCGAAAAGATGAACTGGCCCGAGCTTTGCATTAGTATGCGTGAATGCCAGACATTTACTGATTGAGGAGCCAAACGTCATGGATATCAAAGCCGCTGCGCTGTTGGCCGAAATGCAATCAATGCAGGGGGAGGCCAGAAACCTGGCCCCGGTTCAGGGTGCCGTCCCTCAACAGGATTTTGCCGAATTGCTCGGGCAGGCCGTGAACAAGGTCAATGGCCTGCAGCAGACCACCAGTGATTTGCGCACCCGCTTTGAGCTGGGTGACTCCGCCGTGGGGCTGGAGCAGGTGATGATCTCGGCCCAAAAGTCGAGCATTGCCTTTGAGGCCACCGTGCAGGTGCGCAACAAGCTGGTGGATGCTTACAAAACCATTATGAACATGCCGGTGTAAGGAGCTGACGGGTGGCTGACAATCCGCTGGCGGAAACCGACAAAAACACGCTTCCGGCCAATACCGAGGGGGCCTCCATGGAGGCGGAAGAGCGTAAGAGTACGCCCTTTGCCTTGCTGGGCAACACCGACGTGCTGCGCCAGATCGTGATTGTGCTGGCCCTGGCCATCTGCTTGGCCATGGCGGTGTTTGTGCTGCTGTGGGGCAAGGAGCCCGAAATGCGGCCGCTGGGGGTATACGGCAACCAGGAACTGATCGAAACCCTCGATTACCTGGACGCCCAGAAGGTGGAATACGCGATTGACGGCAACAGCGTCTTGGTGCGCGCGGATCAATACGCCGACATTCAACTGGGACTGCGTCGTTCCGGCCTGACCCAGGCGCCTCCCGAAGGCGACAGCATACTGCTTTCCGATCCCGGCTTTGGCATCAGTCAACGGCTGGAGCGGGAGCGTCTCAATCTCAGCCGAGAGCGTCAGCTGGCCCGGGTGATCGAGCAATATAACAGTGTGTCCTCGGCTCAGGTGTTGCTGGCCATTCCCAGAGAAAACGTTTTCGTGCGCGACAAGCGCAAACCCAGCGCCACCGTGGTACTCAACCTGCGCCGGGGCGGTGCCCTGCGCCAGGAAGAAGTGGACGCCATTGTGGATACCGTGGCATCGGCGGTGCCGGATCTTACCCCGGGCCGGGTCACGGTCACCGATCAGAACGGCCGCCTGCTCAATTCCGGCTCCCAGGATCCCATGTCTGCCCGCACACGGCGTGAGTTTGAGCTGCAGCAAAAGCAGGAAGCGGAATACCGCCAGAAGATTGACGCCATTCTCAGTCCGGTGCTGGGGCTTGGCAACTACACGGCGGAGGTAGATCTGCGACTGGACTTTCGTCGGCAGCAGCAAACGGTCAAGACCTACAACCCCGACATGCCCGCGGTTCGCTCGGAAATGGTGATGGAAGATAACACCAGTGGCCGTGGCGCCATCGGCATTCCCGGTGCCCTGACCAACCAGCCGCCGATGGATGCGGATATACCCGAGGAAGCCGGCCAGGCCGCAGAGCAGAGCGCCACCGAGCGCAACCGTCGTGAGGCCACCCGTAATTTTGAGCTGGACACCACCATTCGCCACACCGAGAACGCCGTGGGCGATATTCGCCGGCTGACGGTGTCCGTGGCGGTGGACTACAAAACGGTGACCCAGGCCGACGGCAGCCTGGAGCGGGTACCCCTTGAGGCTCCCGAGCTGGCCCGTATCGAGCGACTGCTTAAAGGCGGCCTGGGTTTTGACGTTAGCCGGGGTGATGCCATTGAGGTGGTAAGCATGTCCTTCAATCGCCCCGATCTGGAGGCGGTGGCCGGAGTGCCCTTCTATGAGCAGTCCTGGTTCTGGCGACTGGCTCGCATTGTCGGTGCCGTGCTGGTGCTGGTGGTGTTGCTGCTGGCGCTGGTGCGGCCCATGGTGAAACGGCTGCTCAATATGGATGATAAAGGCGAAGAGGTGGATCTCGACAGCCAGAGTGCCCTGGCCGGCAGCGATGAGCTCAGCCTGCTGTCGCAACAGGCTGAGCTGGAAGATGGCATGTTTGGCATCAAGGACGGCCAGCTCAAGCTGCCCAACCTCAATAAGGACGAAGATCTGCTGGCTGCGGTGCGCGCCCTGGTGGGTAACGAGCCGGATCTGGCGGCGCAGGTAATCAAAGACTGGGTGCAGAGCGATGAGTGATGATGGGCTGGTAATTACCGACGAGCAGCGCCAGCTGCTGTCCCGCATGACGGGCACCGAAAGGGCGGCCCTGCTGATGCTGAGCCTGCGTGAAGAAGACGCGGCACAAATCTTTCGCCACCTGGATCCCAAGCAGGTGCAGCGCCTCGGCATGAAAATGGCCGCCCTGGGAGATTTCAGCCCCGATCGGGTCAACGCCGTGCACCGCTTGTTTATTGAAGACATTCAGCGCTTTACCAAGATAGGCGTGGGCAGCCAGGACTTTGTGCGCAACGCCCTGGTGGCGGCCCTGGGTGAAGACAAGGCGGGCAGGTTGGTTAACCAGATCGCCGCCGGCGCCGGCTCCCGTGGCCTCGACTCACTCAAGTGGATGGATGCCCGACAGGTGGCCGGCATTATTCATAATGAACACCCGCAAATTCAGACCATAGTGCTGTCGTATCTGGACGCGGATCAGGCGGCGGCCATTCTGCAGCAGTTTCCCGAGCCCATGCGGCTGGATCTGGTCATGCGTATTGCCGAGCTGGAAGAAGTGCAGCCGGCGGCGCTGCAGGAGCTTAACGACATCATGGAAAAACAATTTGTCGGCAAGAGCAACGCCAAGGCGGCCAAGATGGGTGGCCTGAAGACCGCGGCCGACATCATGAACTACCTCGACACCTCGGTGGAAGGTGCGCTGATGGACTCCATTCGCGAGCAGGACGAGGAAATGAGCATGAAGATTCAGGATCTGATGTTCGTGTTCGAAAACCTGATCGACGTGGACGACAGGGGCATTCAGGTATTGTTGCGGGAAGTGGATGCCGATCTGCTGCAACGGGCGCTCAAGGGCGCCGACGATCAGCTCAAGGAAAAGTTTCTGGGCAACATGTCCAAACGGGCGGCCGACATGCTGCAGGAAGATCTGGAAGCCATGGGACCGGTACGGGTCAGCGATGTGGAAACCGCCCAGCGCGAGATCCTCGCCATCGCCCGCCGGCTGTCCGACAGCGGCGAGCTGATGTTGTCCAAGGGCGGCGGGGATGATTACGTATGAGTAACCCGGAGCACACCGAAGATCGCACTCAGGCCGACGCTCAGGACAACAGTGCCTGGCAGTGGCCGGAGCTTGAGATTGAGCGCAAGCGTCAGCAGATGCGCAGCGCCGCCCTGCGGCTGCGGGCCGAGCCCGAGCCCAGGGAGGCCGTGCCGGCTGCCCCCGAGCAGCCGGCGCCCGAACCCCTTACCGCCGAGGCCCTGGAAAGCATTCGTCAGGCCGCCTTTGAGGAAGGCCATGCCGAAGGCAAGGCTCAGGGGGTTGCCGAAGGCCGGGAAGAGGGGCGCCTGCAGGGCATGGAGGAAGGCCTTCAGACCGGCCTGCAACAGGGGCTGGAGCAGGGACTGGCCGAAGGCCGAAAACAGGTGGCGCAGCAGCTGGAACACTGGAGCAGCCTGGTGGAGCAGCTGCAGGCCCCCCTGTCGGAAATTGATCACACCGTGGAGCAAAGCCTGGTGACCCTGGCCATGGAGCTCGCCCGCAACCTGCTAAAGTCCGAGGCCAGTGCGTCCCCGCAGTTGCTGCTGGCCACGGTACAGGAGGCCTTGAAGGCGTTGCCGGCCCAGAATGGCCCGCTGACCTTTTACCTGCATGCCGAAGATCTGGTGATGCTGGAGGCCCATTACGATCAGGACGCCCGGGCAAAACGGGGATGGGAATTTATTGCCGAGCCGGGTCTGACTCGGGGCGAGCTGAAAATTATCACCCCCCTGTCGCAGTTGGATGTGAACCTGGCACAACGCATTGATGCGCTCATGGCCAATTTCATCAAGGCTAACTGGAGCCGTTTCCATGACGCTGGCTGAGCGTCTGACCGCTTATCAGTGCGCCGGCCTGGCGCCGCCCCTGGCCGCCAGCGGCAAGTTGACCCGAGTGGTGGGGCTGACCCTGGAAGCGGTGGGGTGCACCGCCGCCGTGGGCAGCCAGTGCCGAGTGCAGACCCAGTTTGGCGAGATGGATGCGGAAGTGGTCGGGTTCGCCGATGACAAGCTCTACCTGATGCCGAGTGAGTCCCTAAAGGGAGTGATCCCCGGAGCCCGGGTCACGCCGGCAGGTGACGGCGCGGGTGTGCCGGTGGGCATGGCACTGCTGGGCCGGGTGATCGACGGCGTGGGCCAGCCCCTGGACGGACAGGGGCCGATACATACTTCCACCACCGCCGACTTTGTCTCCCGCCCCCTCAATCCCATGGCGCGCAAACCCATCGATGCGCCCATGGATGTGGGGGTTCGTGCCATCAACTCGGTGCTGACCGTGGGGCAGGGCCAGCGCATGGGGCTGTTTGCCGGCTCCGGCGTGGGCAAGAGCGTGCTGCTCGGCATGATGACCCGGGGAGCCCGGGCCGACGTGGTGGTGGTGGGGCTTATCGGCGAGCGGGGCCGGGAGGTGAAGGAATTTATCGACGTCATTCTGGGGAATGAGGGCCGGGCCCGGGCCGTGGTGGTGGCGGCCCCCGCCGACGCCTCGCCGCTGATGCGGCTCAAGGGCTGCGAGACCGCCCTGACCCTGGCGGAATATTATCGGGATCAGGGGCTGAATGTGTTGCTGCTGATGGACTCCCTGACCCGCTATGCCCAGGCTCAGCGGGAGATTGCCCTGGCGGTGGGCGAGCCGCCGGCCAGCAAGGGCTATCCGCCGTCGGTGTTTGCCAAATTGCCGGCGCTGGTGGAGCGGGCCGGCAACGGTGCCGAGGGGCAGGGCAGCATCACCGCCTTTTTTACCGTGCTGACGGAAGGGGATGATCTGCAGGATCCCATTGCCGATGCGGCCCGGGCCATTCTCGACGGCCATATTGTGCTGTCGCGGCAGCTGGCCGACAGCGGCCATTACCCCGCCATCGACATTGAAAAGTCCATCAGTCGGGTAATGACGGCGGTCACCACTCCTGAGCACCAGCAACAGGCCCGAGCACTGAAACAGGCCTACGCCCTCTATCAGCAGAATCACGACCTGATCAACCTCGGTGCCTACAAGAGTGGCGCCGATCCCCGGCTCGACATGGCCATCACCATTCGGCCCCGGCTCGACCGCTTTCTGACCCAGGGCATGACAGACGTCATTGGCCTTGATGACAGCCTGAAAGAGCTGGAAGTGGTGACCATGCCGCTGCTGAGGGCCGGCTGATGAGCCGGGCCCTGAACCTGCTGCTTGAACAGCTCGACGGCGAAGAGCGCAAGGCGGCGGCCGAGATGAACGTCGCCCAGCTGCAACTGCAACGCATGGAGCAGCAGCTGCAGACCCTGAGCCAGTATCAGCGTCAGTATGTACAGACCTTTCAGCAACGGGGCCGAAGCGGCCTGGAAGCCCATCAGTTTGGCCACTTTCGCGGTTTTATCGACAAGCTGGAAATCGCCCAGCAGCAGCAGCAGCAGGGCCTGCAACAAGCCCGGGACGAGCTGGAACAAAGCCGTAATGCCTGGCTGGCGGTACGTACCCGCAAGCAGGCCATTGAAAAGTTGCTGGCTCGTGAGGCCGAACGCAAGCAGCAGGAAGCCGCCCGCCAGGAGCAGAAAATGCTCGACAACCTCGCCATCTACCGCTTTCACCGCAAGCCGCTCTAGTGCTCATACTCACGCCCTCGCTTACGCGTTATTAAAGTTGGTACATAAATTGCTTTTTTGAAGTAACAGTATCGAGGCCGCACCGGCCACAGCGACAATCAGGGGATCAGCATGACCACAGTCATTCCCGCCCTGTTCGGCGGCATGAATTCGTCAAGGGCCGCTTTGCAGCCGGGCGAGGCGGGAAAGCCATCCGGTTTTTCCGAACTGCTGAGCAAGGCCGGCGCCGAAACCGGCGACAAGGGCATGCCGGCCGTTCCGGGGGCGGACAGTGGCGAAGACCGGGTTATGGCTGAATCCACTGAGTCCGGCGCCAATAAATTGTCAACGGTCGATGCAACAACCAACGAAGCGGCCGAGAGTGACGGGACCGACTCAAGTCCGGGCGATACCAAGGAAGGCTTCGCGGCTGGCGATGCCGTTTCCGCAGTGCCGGCCGAGGAGATCCCTTCCACCGCGGCGGCAGTGGGCGGCAAGCCGCTGCCGGAGGCGGCAACGGCAGCCGCCGACCTGCTGGAAGCGCATGCCGAATCACTGCGTCAGGGCCGCAGGGAGCCCGCTCAGCCGGTTGCTCAGGCCGTCCGGCAGGACGATCACGCCTCGGCAGATAGCGCCGAACCGGATGTGAAACCGGCAAAAACCGGCAGTTCGGCGGCAAACGAATCCTTTGTAACGGCTCAACAGGCTGCAGTAAAGGCCTCCTCTCCAGGGCAGCATTCCACCCAGGCGCAGCCCAAAGAGCCGCCGAGTGGTAATCCGCCCCCTGTGGCCGCCAAGGCGGAAACGGCGGGGCCGGGCGACAAAGGAATTCCCGCTGCCGCCCTTCATGCCGGTATGACCGGTGAAAGCGAACGCGCTACTACCACGATTTCTTCCAGCGGCAAGGCCGGTGACCAGCCTGCTCAGGTGGCGCCCCCGGTTGGGGCCGACGACGCCGGGGCGGAGGCATTACCGAAACAGCCTTCAGACATCCGTGATTCAGGTGCTCAGCCATCGGCGGCTGAACAGGCCGGCCGCGCCTCCCCGTTAGCACCAGAGCAGGCTGAAACTGCGCGAGCTTCTTCGCCCGTCCCGGTGAATACTGTGGCCGGCGAGGGGCCGGACATGACGGGGGAGACGGAGGCAGAGCCGCCGATTGCGCCCAGGCAGGATGTTGCTTCGGTTCGGCAGGAAAGGACGGCCACGCCCGACTGGCTGGCCCAGATCGAGCACGGTCGTCGCTGGCAGCAGACCCAACAAGGCCAGGCGACGGAGCCCGGCGTCAAGGGGGATGCCGAGATTGCCCTCAAATCGAATGACGGCGACGAGCAGGCGGCCATTGATCTCAGCGCCGGGACAATAGAGGGTTCCGAGGGCGACGAGGAACTGCCGCTCAGCGAGCGACCGGCCAGTACTTCTCTGGTTGCTCAGGGAACAGCCGGTGATGCCGTGACCCGGCCGGCCGCCGGCGTCAGCGATCCACAGTTGGTGACGACGACGGCAGCCACACGGGACGCCGCCCCGGCACCAGAGCGCGTGCCTCAGCCCCAGGGGGAACGCATGCTCAACCTGCACCAGGCCTCACCGGAGCAGAATGCCCGCCAGCTGAGCCAACAGGTGCAGGTGATGGTGAATCAGGATTTGCAACAGGCAGACATTCGTCTGAATCCGTCCGAGCTGGGCGGCATGCGCATTCAGCTCAGGTTTGAGCAGGGCGAGCTCAGCATGCATATCCAGGCGCAGCATCCTCAGGCCCGGGAACTGCTGGAGCAGGCCATGCCGAGACTCAGAGACATGCTGGGCCAGCAGGGTATTCAGCTCGGCCAGGGGCAGGTGGGCGGTTTTGCCGGCCAGCAGGGCGGCGCCCAGAACGGGGCCTCGGGGCAGGATGCAACCGGTCGGGAAAGGGGGCATAATCCATCCCCGTTTGAGCAGGGGCCGAGTGAAGACCAGGCGGCCTATGGCTCCCGCGGGGCGAACACCTTTTTCAACGATGGCAGAATTGATTTTTTTGCATGATATCAATGGTTTATATATAAGGGCAGAGCATGGCAGAAAACCTCACCATTCCCAAGGTGGCATGGTATAAACGCAAGCTGATCTGGATAGTGCTGCTGGTGGTACTGGCCGGCGGTGGCGGGGCCGCGGCCTGGCTGCTGATGACGCCGGCCGAGCCGGTCGCCAGTACCGAGCCGGATCCTGCCGCCAATCAGGCCATGTATGTGAGTCTGACCCAGCCCTTTGTATTCAGTGTACCCGGTGGCACTCGGGATCGGCTGGTACAGGTTGAAGCCCAGCTGATGGTCAGGGGCATGGCCAACGCCGAGCTGGCCAAACAACATTTGCCCCTGCTGGAAAGCACCCTGCTTGACGTGTTCAGCCGTCAGAGCGCCGACAATTACCTTACCGCGGCCAGCAAGCAGGCATTGCGAAAAGAGGCGCTCGACGAGCTGAACCACGCCACCGCCGAGGTGCTGGAAAAGCGGCTGTTCGAGCGAGTGTTGTTTACCAGCATAGTGATGCAATAGGTGACTTGTGAGCGATCTGTTATCTCAGGATGAAATCGATGCCCTGCTGCACGGGGTAGACGACGTCGAAGAAGAGGAAGTCGGCTCCGAAGGGGGCGTGGCGTCCTTTGACTTCTCGTCCCAGGATCGCATTGTGCGCGGGCGCATGCCGACCCTGGAAATGGTGAACGAGCGCTTTGCCCGCCATATGCGCATCAGTTTGTTCAACATGATGCGGCGCACCGCCGAGGTATCCATCAATGGTGTGCAGGTGATCAAGTATGGCGAATATGTGCATTCGCTGTTTTTGCCCACCAGCCTGAACATGGTGCGCTTTCGACCGCTCAAGGGCATTGGCCTGGTCACCATGGAAGCCCGGCTGGTGTTTATTCTGGTGGACAACTTCTTCGGCGGCGATGGCCGCCACGCCAAGATCGAAGGGCGGGAGTTCACCCCCACCGAGCGTCGAGTGATTCAGTTGCTGTTGAAGCTGGTGTTTGAAGACTATAAAGAAGCCTGGGCGCCGGTGATGGACGTGGGGTTCGAGTACCTGGACTCCGAGGTGAACCCCACCATGGCCAATATCGTCAGCCCCACCGAGGTGGTGGTGGTGAGTTCCTTTCATATCGACCTTGACGGCGGCGGCGGTGACTTTCATGTGACCCTGCCTTACGGCATGCTGGAGCCCATTCGCGAGTTGCTCGACGCCGGGGTGCAGAGCGACAAGGGAGAAAACGATCTGCGCTGGGGCAAGGCCCTGCGGGATGAAATTCTCGATGTGGAAGTGGACATGGCGACCCGCCTGCTGGAAAAGCAGGTGAGCCTGCGCGACATCATGGACTGGAAGGCCGGCGATATTATTCCCATCAACATGCCCGAGCACCTGCTGGTGTCGGTGGAAGACCTGCCCACCTTTCGCGCCCAGCTGGGCCGTTCTCAGGAAAAAATGGCGATTCGCATTACCGAAAAGATAAAACGCCCCGAAACCGTCAAGACCGAACTGCATGAAGTCACCCGCCGTGGGGTGCGCATTGACGGCGAGGCCGAGCTGGAAGAACTGGAAAGAACCATTGAGGACGCATAATGAGCGACGAGCAGAACGATCAAAATGAGCTGGATGATATCTGGGGCGACGCCATGGCGGAGCAGGAAGGGGAGGTGAAAAAGGCCGAGCTGGACGACTTCAGCAATGATGGCCAGGCCCCCATCACTCAGGAGGAGCGGCGCAAGCTAGACACCATACTGGATATTCCGGTGACCATTTCCATGGAAGTGGGTCGCAGCCAGATCAGCATTCGCAACCTGCTGCAGCTCAATCAAGGCTCAGTGGTGGAGCTGGACCGGCTGGCGGGGGAACCCCTTGACGTCATGGTCAACGGCACTCTGATCGCCCACGGTGAGGTGGTGGTGGTGAATGACAAGTTCGGCATTCGCCTGACCGACGTGATCAGCCAGACCGAAAGGATCAAAAAGCTCAAATGAGGCAGTTACCGGTTTACCTGCTACTGGCCACCAGTGCCCCTCTTTACGCTCAGGGCGGTCCCGACATTCAGTGGACTTCATGGGCGCTGTCGTCGGCGCTGGTCATTGGCCTGCTGCTGGTTTTGGGCTGGGCGGTGCGGCGGCTTAAATTACCGGCGCTGGGCGGCAATCGCCAGCTCAGGGTGGTAACCAGCCTGGCCCTGGGCCACAAGGAGAAACTGGTGGTGGTGCAGGTGGGCGAGGAGCAGTGGCTGCTGGGCATCACCCCCCAGAACATCAACCGGCTGGGCAAGCTGGATCACCCACTGGCGGAGCCTCAGGCCGGCAGGAAATTGACGGGTGGGCAGCATGAGCCGCATTAACCGCTGGCTGCCGCTGTTGTTGCTGTGTGCCACCCCCGCCCTAGCCCAGCAGGGCATGTCGGCGGTAACGGTGACCACCAACCCGGACGGTAGCCAGGAATACAGCCTGACCCTGCAGGTACTGGCGCTGATGACGGCGCTGTCGTTTCTGCCGGCGGTGGTCATCATGATGACGTCCTTTACCCGCATTATTGTGGTGCTGTCGATTTTGCGTCAGGCCCTAGGACTGCAGCAGAGTCCGTCCAATCAGGTGCTGATCGGCATCAGCCTGTTTTTGTCGTTTTTCATCATGTCACCGGTGCTGGATCGGGTCAACAACGAGGCCCTGCAGCCCTATCTGGCGGAAGAGATCGGCTCGAAAGAAGCCCTGGCCCGGGCCGAGCAGCCCATGCGCGATTTTATGCTGGCCCAGACTCGGGTCAAGGATCTGGACACCTTTCTCAATATTGCTGATGTGCAAGTGGACAGCGAGGCCGAGGTGCCGCTGCGCGTGCTGATTCCGGCCTTTGTTACCAGCGAGCTGAAAACCGCCTTTCAGATAGGCTTCATGCTGTTTTTGCCGTTTCTGGTGATTGATTTGGTGGTGGCCAGCATACTGATGGCGATGGGCATGATGATGCTGTCGCCCATGCTGATCTCGCTGCCGTTCAAGCTGATGCTGTTTGTGCTGGTGGACGGCTGGAACCTGATCATGGGTACCCTCGCCACCAGCTTTGGACTGGGAGCCCCGTAATGAGCCCGGAAACCTTCGTCGATCTGTTCCGCAGCGCCCTCTGGCTGGTCACGGTACTGGTGTCGGCGGTCATTTTTCCGAGCCTGGCGGTGGGGCTGCTGGTGTCCATCTTTCAGGCCGCCACCTCCATCAACGAGCAGACCCTGAGTTTTCTGCCCCGCCTGCTGGTGACCCTGGGCGCCCTGGCCGTGGGCGCCCATTGGGGGTTTGGCATGCTGATTGATTATTTTCACGAGCTGGTCGGCCAGATCTCTCAGGTTATCGGGTAAGACATCACTGGAAGCTTTAAGCCGAAAGCTGGAAGACAACCCCAATTGTTTGCGGGAACCGAGTTTGCCTCACAAATAAGGTTGTAACTGAAGTCTTGCCACCCACTCGGGCTGCTTCCAGCTTTCGGCTTAAAGCTTCCAGCTATGTTTTAAGGAGTTTGCTTGAGTTATACCACCGCCGAGCTGATGCAATGGCTGGCCTCCTACCTCTGGCCCTTGTGCCGCATTGCCGGGTTGATGATGACCATGGTGATGTTTGGTGCCAACCTTACGCCGGTTTATACCCGGCTGCTGCTGGCGGTGGCCATGACCCTGGCGGTGGCGCCGGTGCTGCCGCCGATGCCGGCGGTGGAACTGTTTTCGATGGCAGGCTTTCTGATCACCGTTCAGCAGGTGCTGATCGGCGCCGTTATTGGCCTGCTGTCCCAGTTCCTGCTGCAGACCTTCGTCACCGCCGGCCAGATTATTGCCATGCAGACTAGCCTGGGGTTTGCCTCCATGGTCGATCCCCTGAATGGTCAGTCGGCGCCGGTGGTGGGTCAGCTTTACCTGATGCTGGGCACCCTGCTGTTTCTCGGTCTTGATGGCCACCTGGTGATGATCGAGGCCATTGTGCTCAGCTTTACCTCGGTGCCGGTGGCCGTCAGTGGGCTGACGGTCGGCGACTGGCAGAACCTCGCCGGTTTGCTGACACTGTTGTTTCAGGCGGCGGTGGCCATGTCGCTGTCGGCCATCGTGGCCATGCTGCTGATCAACTTCAGTTTCGGGGTCATGACCCGGGCCGCCCCCCAGCTCAATATCTTCAGCGTGGGCTTTGCCATCAGCATGGTATGCGGCCTGTTTATCATGTGGCTGACCCTGGGCGGCTTTATGGATCATTTCGAAAATCAATGGCTGCGCATGCAGCAGGTGATGTGTGACACCCTGAGACTGACCTGCGAGGGAGGCTGACATGGCAGAGTCGGACGGCCAGGAAAGAACGGAACAGCCCACGGAGCAGCGCCTTCGGCAGGCGCGGGAAAAAGGCCAGATTCCCCGTTCCAAGGAGCTGGGCACGGCGGCGGTGCTGCTCAGTGCCGCCGCCGCCCTGCTGATGCTGGGGGATGCGCTCGGGGCGGCGTTGTCCATGGTGTTTGAGCAGAGTTTTCGGCTGGAGCGGGCGGCCATTTTCGATCCGGCTACCATGATGCCGGCGCTGGCCGAGGCCATTGGCGGGCTGATGTGGCCGTTACTGGGCATGTTTGCCGTGGTGCTGGTGGCGGCCCTGGTGGGCAACAGCCTGCTAGGGGGCTTTAACTTCAGCACCCAGGCAATGATGCCAAAATTCAGTCGTCTCAGCCCGGTGAACGGCCTCAAGCGCATGTTTGGCGTACAGGCGCTGGTCGAGCTGCTGAAGTCCATTGCCAAGGTGGTGTTTATTGCCACCATCGCGATCTGGCTGCTGTGGAGCCAGTTCGACCATATTCTGCGCCTCAGCGGCGAAACCCTGAACCTGGCCATGAAGGACGCCCTGGAGCTGTTGCTGTGGATGGGACTGGCACTGTGCCTGGCGCTGTTGCCCATCGTCGCCATCGATGTGCCCTTTCAGGTGTGGAACCACACTCGTCAGCTGAAAATGACGCTGCAGGAGGTCAAGGACGAATACAAGAACACCGAGGGCAAACCCGAGGTGAAAAGCCGTATTCGCCGGCTGCAGCAGGAAATGGCCAATCGCCGCATGATGGCCGAAGTGCCCACCGCCGACGTGGTGGTGGTCAACCCGACCCATTTCTCGGTGGCCCTGCGTTATGACAAGGACAAGCCCGGTGCGGCCCCCGTGGTGGTGGCCAAGGGGCTGGATGAAGTCGCCCTCAAGATTCGGGAAGTGGCCCGGGAGTATCAGGTGCCGGTGATTTCGTCGCCGGCCCTGGCCCGGGCGGTGTACTTCTCCACCAAGCTCGATCGGGAAATTCCCGATGGCCTGTTTGTGGCCGTGGCCCAGATCCTGGCCTATGTGTTCCAGCTTAACGCCTGGCGCAAGGGGCAGGGCAACAAGCCGGTACCGCTCAAGGACGATTTGCCCATCCCTGATGAGTACCGGGTATAAAGCACCGCAAGGCTGAAGCCACAAGGAAGCGAGACTCCTGTGGCTTCAGTCCATGACATCTCCCCCTCTGGCTGTTGATTTAAGTTGGTTTGTTTTTTGCATGTCAACCACCATGATTTTTGAACGTCAGCGAGTGTCATGGAGTTAAGGGCGAGGCTTTCACAGGCAAAACAGTGGTCCAGGTGGGTCAACAAGGGCATGGGTACGCCGCTGCTGGTGCTGGCGGCGCTCGCCATGGTGGTGTTGCCCATTCCGGCCCTGATGCTGGATGTGCTGTTTTCCTTCAATATCTCCCTGGCCCTGGTGGTACTGCTGGTGGCGGTTTACACCCAGCGCCCCCTCGACTTTGCCGCCTTTCCCACCGTGCTGCTGGTGGCCACCCTGCTCAGGCTGGCACTGAACGTGGCGTCCACTCGCGTGGTGCTGCTGGAAGGTCACCAGGGCGGCAATGCCGCCGGTAACGTGATCGAGGCCTTTGGCTCCGTGGTGATCGGCGGCAACTATGCGGTCGGCCTTATCGTTTTTCTGATCCTGATGATCATCAACTTCGCGGTGGTGACCAAGGGCGCCGGACGTATTTCCGAAGTGAGTGCCCGTTTTACCCTGGATGCCATGCCCGGCAAACAGATGGCCATCGATGCCGATCTCAACGCCGGCCTGATCAATCAGGATGAAGCCCGTACCCGCCGGGAAGAGGTCACGCGGGAGGCGGACTTCTACGGCTCCATGGACGGTGCGTCAAAATTCGTTAAGGGGGATGCCATTGCCGGCATCATGATCCTCTTTATCAATATCATCGGCGGTTTCATTATCGGCATGGCCCAGCACCAGCTGTCCTTTGGCGATGCCGCCCGGGTTTATACCCTGCTCACCATAGGTGATGGCCTGGTGGCGCAGATCCCCTCGTTGCTGTTGTCCATTGCCGCCGCCATTATCGTGACGCGGCAAAACACGCGGGAAGACATGGGCCAGGCCATGCTGGGTCAGCTTTTTGACAACCCGCGCTCCCTTGCCATCGCCGCCGGCATTCTGATCGCCATGGGGCTGGTGCCGGGCATGCCCCATTTTGCCTTCTTACTGCTGGGTGGGTTGTCTGCCTTTGGTGCCTGGTGGATGCACAAGCGCCAGGGCGAGCGTGCACAGCAACAGCAGGAAGCCGCGGCCCAGCCGCCGGCGGTGGCCGGCGGCAGCGAAAGCCGCGAGTTGAGCTGGGACGACGTGGTGCAGGTGGATACCATCGGCCTGGAAGTGGGCTACCGGCTGATCAGCCTGGTGGATGTGTCCCAGGGCGGCGAGCTGCTCAGTCGTATCAAGGGGGTACGCAAGAAGTTGTCCCAGGAGTTGGGCTTTCTCATTCCCGCCGTGCACATTCGCGACAACCTGGAGCTGGGCCCCAACCAGTATCAGATCACCCTGATGGGGGTCAGCTCGGGGCTCGCCGACATCTATCCCGAGCGGGAGCTGGCCATCAACCCGGGCCAGGTGTTCGGCCCTCTGCAGGGCATCGATACTCGGGATCCGGCCTTTGGCCTGGAAGCCACCTGGATTGCCCGGGATCAGATAGAGCACGCCCAGAGCCTGGGTTACACCGTGGTGGATGCCGCGACCGTGGTGGCGACCCATCTCAGCCAGCTGCTGACCAACAGCGCCGCCGTACTGCTGGGTCATGAAGAAGTGCAGAACCTGATCGATCAGATAGGTCGCAGTCAGCCCAAGCTGGTGGAAGGCCTGGTGCCCAATACCCTGAGTCTGGCCCTGGTCACCAAGGTGCTGCAGAGCCTGCTGAACGAAGGCGTGTCCATTCGTGACATGCGCACCATACTGCAGACCCTGACCGAGTACGCCCCCAAGAGTCAGGATCCTGAAGTGCTGACCGCCGCCTGCCGAATCGCCCTGCGGCGGTTCCTGGTGCAGGAGATTGCCGGCACCGAGCGGGAACTGCCGGTCATCACCCTGGCGCCAGAGTTGGAACAGATTTTGCAAAACTCTTTGCAGGCCGGTGGCGCACAAGGGAGCGGCATAGAGCCGGGACTGGCGGAGCGCATGCAGCAGTCCCTGTCCCAGGCCGCCGCCAACCAGGAGCTGGAAGGTCAGCCGGCGATATTGCTGACCTCGGGCATGTTGCGTACCACCCTGGCGCGCTTTGTGAAACATACCATTCCCAGTCTGCGGGTGCTGTCTTATCAGGAAGTGCCGGACGATCGTCAGATCCGCATCGTAGCCTCGGTCGGACAGCAGTAGCGGGGGGAGACTGAATGAAGATTAAACGGTTTTTTGCCAAGGACATGCGGGCCGCCCTGGCCGAAGTCAAGGAAGTGCTCGGGCCCGATGCGGTGATCATGTCCAACAAGAAGGTCTCGGGCGGCATTGAAATCGTCGCCGCCGTGGATGACGACGACGGAGCGCCGGTGGACAGCCCCCCCCGCGCCTTGTCCGACGACAATGTCAGAATTTCGTCGCAGGCCCGTCAGTTTGTACCGCCGCTCAGTAGTCAGCAGCAGGCCGACTCCCTGCAGGCCCTGCTCAGCCGGGGCAAACGCGACCCTTCCCCCAAAACCCTGGCCGAACAGGTGGACTGGGGCCAGCCCGAGAAGCGCCGGGAGCCGGTGCTCAACCGGCCGTCGTCACTGTTTGCCGGCGGTGGCAAGGGCAGCCGTGACAGCCGTCAAAAGGAAAGTTCCAAAGACAAGGAGCTGAACGCCATGCGCCAGGAAATTGCCAGCATTCGCCGGCTGCTGGAGCACCAGGTGTCGGGGCTGATGTGGCAGGAAGTGGAGCGGCGCGAGCCGGTGCGGGCCATGGTGATCAAGCAGCTCAGGCAGCTGGGCTTCAGCGACGGCTTTGCCGACATGCTGGCCATGCGGGTACACGAAAGCGCCGCCCCCCACGAGGCCTGGACCCAGATTGAAGCGGCGCTCAACGAGCTGCTGGTGACCGGCGAAGACGAAATCATGCGCCAGGGCGGTGCCGTGGCCCTGCTCGGTCCCACCGGGGTGGGCAAAACCACCACCATCGCCAAACTGGCGGCGCGGTTTGCCGCCCGTCATGGTGCCGATCAGCTGGCGTTGATCACCACGGATCACTATCGCATCGGCGCCCACGAGCAACTGCAGACCTATGGCCGAATCATGGGCGTGGCGGTCAAGCAGGCGCGCACCTACGAAGAGTTGGCGCAGGCCCTGTATCAGCTGCGTCATCGCCGTCTGGTGCTGATTGACACCGCCGGCATGGGCCAGCGGGACATGCGCCTCAACGAGCAACTCGACACCCTGGTGGGGGATCGCCAGATTCGTATTCGTAATTACCTGGTGCTGCCGGCCACCGCCCAGCGCCGGGTGCTGCAGGAGGCGGTGGAGCATTTTCGCCGCATTCCCCTGGCCGGCTGCATTATGACCAAGCTGGACGAAAGCCTGTCGCTGGGCGACGTGCTCGACATCAGCATTCAGAACAGCCTGCCCATCAGTTATGTCACCGACGGTCAGCGGGTGCCGGAAGACCTGCGTCTGGCCAAGGCCGAGGAGCTGGTTCGCCAGGCCCTGGGCCGAGTGGAACAGCAGCAGGAAGAGCCCTACTACTGGGCCGCTTCCGACGCAGACGATGAGGATGCGCGTTTCTATGACTAATTGGTTTCAGGACCAGGCAAGCGGACTGCGGCTTATGAGCAAAATGAACAGAGTGCAGGTGATCGCCGTCACCGGGGGCAAGGGCGGGGTGGGCAAGACCAATATCACCCTCAATCTGGCCTCGGCCATGGCGGCACAGGGCAAGCGGGTAATGGTGCTGGATGCGGATCTGGGGCTGGCCAACGTGGATGTGCTGCTGGGCATTCGCGTGCGGCGCAACCTGTCCCATGTGTTGCGGGGAGAGTGCAGCCTCGACGACATCATGGTGGAGGGTCCACAGGGCATTCGCATTATTCCCGCCACTTCCGGCAACCAGTCGATGACCGAGCTGTCACCCCTGGAGCATGTCAGCCTGATTCGGGCCTTCAGCGAGATGCGCACCCCGGTGGATGTGCTGCTGGTGGACACCGCCGCCGGCATTTCCGACATGGTGCTCAGTTTTTCCCGGGCGTCCCAGGAGGTGCTGGTGGTGGTGTGCGACGAGCCCACCTCGATCACCGACGCCTATGCGCTGATCAAGCTGTTGTCCCGGGAGCACGGTGTCTTCCGTTTCAAGATTGTGGCCAACATGGTGCGCAGCCAGCGAGAAGGCATGGAGCTGTTCGCCAAGCTGACCCGGGTTACCGACAAGTTTCTCGACGCCTCCCTGGAACTGGTGTCCTGCATTCCCTTTGACGGTAACCTGCGCATGGCGGTGCGGCGCCAGACCCTGGTGGTGAACCAGTACCCCAAGGCGCCGTCGGCCATCGCCATTCGTGCCCTGGCCACCAAGGCCCTGACCTGGCCCACACCGCACCGGGCCCAGGGACACCTGCAATTTTTTGTAGAGAGGCTGCTCGCCAATCCGGTGGCTGAGCAGGATGCCCATGGTGATTAAGGCGCAGGCCTACGCCCGGCACAACAGCCAGGGCCTGGTGGAGCGGCACGCCGCCCTGGTGCGGCGCATTGCCCAGCATTTGCTGGCGCGCCTGCCCGACAGCGTTCAGCTCGACGATCTGGTGCAGTCGGGCATGGTGGGGCTGCTGGAGGCGGCGAAAAGCTTTGATGCGTCCAAGGGCGCCAGTTTTGAGACCTTTGCTGGCATTCGCATTCGTGGCGCCATGCTGGATGAAATTCGCCGGGGCGACTGGGTGCCGCGTTCGGTGCACCGCAACGGTCGCCAGATTGCCGAGGCCATGCATGCCATTCAGCGCCGTGAGGGCCGCCCGGCCCAGGATCGGGAAATCGCCGACGAGCTGGGGGTGTCGCTGACCCAGTATCACACCATGCTGGCCGACGTAAATCACGGCAAGCTGCTGGAAATGGATGAATTTGAGCAGGGAGTGGAATACCAGGCCGATCCGGCCGTACATACCGGCAGCCCCTTTGCCGGTATGGCCAGAGACCGGTTTCAGCGCGCCCTCGCCGACGGCATTAAAACACTGCCGGAGCGGGAAGCCCTGGTGCTGTCGCTTTATTACGATGAAGAACTGAACTTGCGGGAAATCGGGGAGATCCTGTCGGTTTCCGAGTCGAGGGTGAGCCAGATCCACAGTCAGGCCATGCTGCGGCTTCGTTCCCGCTTAAAAGATTGGCAACAATGACATTTTTCGCGGCTTTCGGCGTAAAAACCTGATATTCGGCTCAAGAAGCCGGCGCGGCTGCCGATTTAACCCGGTGGCACGTTTTCATGGTCAGCGCTGATTGGCTCAGCGGACAGGAGGAATCGGTTGGACAAAAACATGAAAATCCTCATCGTGGATGATTTTTCCACCATGCGCAGGATTATAAAAAATTTGCTCAGGGATCTGGGCTTTAACAATACCCACGAGGCGGACGACGGCACCACGGCTTTGCCCATGCTCAAGAGTGGGGATTTTGACTTTGTGGTGACCGACTGGAACATGCCCGGCATGCAGGGCATTGATCTGCTCAGGGCCATTCGCGCCGACGACAAGCTCAGACACCTGCCGGTGCTGATGGTGACCGCCGAAGCCAAGCGCGAGCAAATCATCACCGCCGCGCAGGCCGGCGTGAACGGTTACGTGGTCAAGCCCTTTACCGCCGCCACTCTCAAGGAAAAACTCGAGAAGGTTTTTGAGCGCATCGGATAAGGGCATTGCCATGACACAACAACAAGGACTCATCAGTCTGGAGCAGGCCAGAGAGCTGGTGGCGCTGCTGGAGCGGGGCGATCAGGCCGGCGCCGACCGGCTGATGACCGATGTCTGCATGCCGCACGCAGATGCGCTGCTGGACCAGGTGGGCCAGCTGACCCGTCAGCTGCACGACGCCCTGCAGGAGTTTCGTACCGATCCTCGGCTGCCGGAGCTGGCGCAGACCGATATTCCTGATGCTCGGGAACGGCTCAATTATGTCATCGACATGACCGACAAGGCGGCCAATCGTACCATGGATGCGGTTGAGGCCAGCCTGCCCATTGCAGACCGGCTAAACGATCGTATTCAGCAGGTGATGCCGGGCTGGCGCGGGCTGATGCAACGGCAGCTGGAACTCAACAAGTTCAAGGAACTTTGTCATCAACTGGACGACTTTCTCCGGGATTCCGAGCAGGATGCCGACAGACTGCGCCAGTTGCTTACCGAGATCCTGATGGCCCAGGATTACCAGGATCTAACCGGTCAGGTGATTCGCCGAGTGATCAAGCTGGTGCAGGAAGTGGAAGCCAAGCTGGTGGAAATTTTGTCGGTGTTTGGTCGCCTGCCCGGTGTCGAGCCCGCCACCGTCACCGGCAGCGCCTCGGCCATTGAGGCGGAAGGCCCCATCATCAATAAAGAGCAGCGCAATGACGTGGTCTCGGATCAGGACGAAGTGGATGATCTGCTGTCCAGCCTGGGATTTTAAGGAGCAAGCATGGGCTTTGAGGTAGACGAGGATATTCTGCAGGACTTTCTGGTGGAAGCATCGGAGATCCTTGAGCAGCTGTCGGAGCAGCTGGTGACCCTGGAGCGCCGGCCCGACGACAAGGATCTGCTCAACGCCATTTTTCGCGGTTTTCACACCGTCAAGGGAGGCGCCGGTTTTCTGTCGCTGACCGCCCTGGTGGATACCTGCCACAAGGCCGAAAACGTGTTCGACATTCTGCGAACCGGCCAGCGCCGTGTTACCTCGGAGCTGATGGATGTGATTCTGCGGGCGTTGGATACGGTCAACGGCATGTTCAGCGAAATTCAGAGCCGCCAGGAGCCGACCCCGGCGAATCCGGTCCTGCTTGAGGAGCTGGAGTTTTATTGCGGGCCCGAACAGCCGGGCGAAACCCCGCCTCAGTCCAACACAGCCGAGCCGGCACCGGTGGCGAAAGGCATCGACGGCCTCGGTGAGCAGGAATATCAGCGCATGCTGGACGAGCTGAGCCAGCCCCAGAGCGAGGCCGACCATGACGACATTACCGATGACGAGTTTGAAGCCCTGCTCGATCAACTGCATGGGGCCGGCAAACACGGTGGCCTGCCTCAAACGCCGCCTGCGGCCGAGGACGAACCGGCTCATACCGAGGCGGCCGGACCCCTTGGACAGGACGACGATCTGATCGACGACGGCGAATTCGAGGCCCTGCTCGATCAACTGCACGGGGCCGGCAAGGGCCCGACCGGGGCGGCCGGGGTCGAACCTGCCGTCGCCCCAGCCGCCCCGGCGGCGCGGCCGGAGCCGGCTCCCAAGGCCGCGGCCCATCAACCGCCTCCCGCCGACACCACGGTGCGAGTCGATACCAGAACCCTGGACAGCATCATGAACATGGTGGGTGAGCTGGTGCTGGTGCGTAACCGTCTGCTCAGCCTGCAGTCGGGTCACGAAAACGAGGATATCACCAAGGCGGTCACCAATTTGGATGCGGTCACCGGAGATCTGCAGGGGGCGGTGATGAAGACCCGCATGCAGCCCATCAAGAAGGTGTTTGGCCGTTTTCCGCGAGTGGTACGGGATCTGGCCCGCAGCCTGAACAAGGAGATCGAGCTGGAAATGTCCGGCGAAGAGACCGATCTCGACAAGAACCTGGTCGAGGCCCTGGCCGATCCCCTGGTGCATTTGGTGCGCAATTCCTGCGATCACGGCATTGAAGCGCCCGAACAACGAGAAGCCGCCGGCAAGCCGCGCAAGGGCATCATTCGCCTGACCGCATCCCAGGAAGGCGATCATATTCTGCTCGGCATTGAAGACGACGGTGCCGGCATGGATCCGGAAAAACTCAAGGGCATCGCCATGCAGCGGGGCATTCTCGACGCCGACGGTGCCGCCCGCATGAGCGACAACGAGGCCTACAACCTGATTTTTGCCCCGGGTTTTTCCACCAAGAGTGAAATCACCGATGTGTCCGGCCGGGGCGTGGGCATGGACGTGGTCAAGACCGGCATAACCTCGGTCAACGGCTCCATCTTTATCGACTCGGAAAAAGGCAAGGGTACCCGGCTGCAGATCAAGGTGCCGCTGACCCTGGCGATTCTGCCGACCCTGATGGTGGTGGTGGGCAGTCAGACCTTTGCCCTGCCGCTGACCAACGTCAATGAAATCTTCCACCTGGATCTGACCAAAACCAGCATGGTGGACGGCCAGCTCACCGTGGTGGTGCGCAACAAGGCCATTCCACTGTTTTATCTGCAGGACTGGCTGCTGCGGGGCGCTCGGCGCGAGCGCAAGCAAAAGGGACACGTGGTGATCGTGATGATCGGCAACCAGCAGGTGGGTTTTGTGGTGGACGGCCTCATCGGCCAGGAAGAGGTGGTGATCAAACCACTGGATCAGCTGCTGCACGGTACCCCCGGCATGGCCGGCGCCACCATTACCAGTGACGGTGGCATCGCCCTGATCCTGGACATTGCCGGCCTGATCAAGGCCTACGCGCGTCGCTACGCCTGACGCCATAACAGGGAGCACGACAACGATAATGACTATTCGGGTTCTGGTGGTGGATGACTCCGGTTTCTTTCGCCGACGGGTAAGCGAGATCCTGGCACAGGATCCGCTGATTGAGGTGATCGACACCGCCGCCGATGGCAGAGAAGCCATCAACAAGGCCAAAATGCTGCGGCCGGATGTGATCACCATGGACATAGAAATGCCGGTGATGGACGGCATCAGTGCGGTGCGTGAAATCATGAAGGATACGCCCACGCCGGTGCTGATGTTTTCTTCCCTCACCCACGAAGGCGCCCGGGCCACCCTGGAAGCGCTGGAGGCCGGTGCCATGGACTTTCTGCCCAAGCGCTTTGAAGACATCGCCCGCAGCAAGGAAGAAGCCATTTTACAGTTGCAGCAACGGGTGCGGGCCATTGCCCGTCGCCGTCCGCGGCTTGCTTCGCGACCGGCTTCGGCCCCGCCACCCCGTCCGGTCTCACCGGCTCCGCTCCGCCCCGGTCGCACCGAGGCCCCGGCGGCGGCCCCCGAGCGGCGCAGCCTGCCCCGGCGCAGCGGCAAGAGTTACCAACTGTTGGCCATCGGCACCTCCACCGGTGGCCCGGTGGCGCTGCAGACGGTGCTGACCCGACTGCCGGCGAACTTTCCCCATCCCATCGTGCTGGTGCAGCACATGCCTGGCACCTTTACCAGTGCCTTTGCCGCCCGGCTCGACGGCCTGTGCCAGATTCGGGTCAAGGAAGCGGAAGATGGCGATGCCCTGCGCCCTGGCCATGCCTACCTGGCCCCCGGCGGCCGGCAGATGCTGTTTGAAGGCCGGCCGGGCTCTGCGCGACTGCGCATCATGGACGGCAACGACAAGGTCAATTACAAACCCAGTGTCGACATTACCTTTGCCTCTGCCGCCAAGACCTATGGCGGCCGGGTGCTGGCGGTGGTGCTGACCGGCATGGGCGCCGACGGCCGCGACGGTGCCCGCCTGCTCAAGGACCAGGGCGCCAGTATCTGGGCTCAGGACGAGGATACCTGCGTGGTATATGGCATGCCCCAGGCGGTGGCCCGGGCCGGCATCGCCACCGAGTCGCTGCCGCTGCCGATCATTGGTGAGGCCATTGTCAACGAGATGGCGGGCTGACCCATGGCGCTCGCCGGCCTGTTACTCGCCCTTGCCTGCATCGCTCTGGCCCAGTGGTCTCATGGGGGGGATCTGTCGGTGCTACTCGACGGCCCGGCCCTGCTGATCGTGCTGGGCGGCAGCCTGGGGGCGGTCTGGCTGCAGACCCCCTGGTTTCAGCTGCGTTCCGCCCTGGTAGCGTTGGGCGCGGTCTTTGTTAGGCCGGTCTGGCCCTTTGGCGATCAGAGCGCCCGGCTGCTGCGTTGGTCTCACGAGGCGCGCCAGTCGGGCTTTCTGGTGCTGGAAAACCGGCTGCATTCCGACCGCTTAGACGACTTTACCCGCCAGGGCCTGCAGTGGCTGGTGGACGGCACCGAGCCGGCCATGATGGAGCAACTGCTCGACAACGAGCTGACCCGTATCGAGGAGCAAAAGGAGCTGGAAGCCCGCGTGTTTGAGGCCATGGGTGGCTACAGCCCGACCATCGGCATTATCGGCGCCGTGCTGGGGCTGATCCAGGCCATGTCGCACCTGGACGATCCGGCCCGGCTGGGCAGCGGCATTGCCGTGGCCTTTGTCGCCACCCTCTACGGGGTGGGGCTGGCCAACCTGCTGCTGTTGCCGCTGGCCAACCGGCTCCGGGCCATCTACCGGCTGGAGCTGCGTTATCGGGAGCTGACCGCCATCGGCCTGCTGGCCATTGCCCGGGGCGAAGGCAGCCTGTCGGTGAGTCGTCAGCTCAGTCAGTATCAGGGCGGCCGTCAATGAAACGCCGTTCGTTGTTGCCGGCGCACCAGGATCAGCATACCGAACGCTGGCTGGTGTCCTACGCCGACTACATGACCCTGGCCTTTGCCCTGTTTGTGATGCTGTATGCGGTGCATGCCAGCCGCAGCGAGCTGCGCCAGCCGGTGGTGGAAGGGGTGCAGCAGGCACTGGGACAACTGGGCGCTCATCCCACTCGGGAAGGGGCCATGACGCTGCAGGGACAGCCGGCCCTGCCGGTGAGCGAGCTGCCGGCGGCCACGTCTTCCGCCAACAGCCTGCATCGGCTTAGTGTGGGCTTGGGCGAGCGGCTGGCCCCTTTGCTCGACAAGGAGCTGGCCAGCGTTGAGTTGGGTGAGCAGGAGCTGGTGCTTACCCTGGACGGCAGCCTGTTGTTTTCCCAGGGCAGCGCCCTGCTCGGGCCCAACAGCGAGGCGTTGTTTTCGGCCCTGAGCCCACTGCTCAATCAGCATTTGAACTACCTGCGCGTGCGTGGTTTTACCGACAATGTGGCGGTCAGCAATGAGCTCTATGCCTCCAACTGGCAGTTGTCGGCGGAGCGGGCGCGGGCAGTGCTGGAGCGCTTGGAGCAGGACGGAGTGGCGCCGGCGAGGCTGGTGCTGGAAGCCTATGGCCGCAACCGGCCTCGGGCCGAGGGGCGGGGCGAGGCCGGCCGGGCACCCAACCGACGGGTGGAAATCGCGGTCTCCAGCCGGCGCTGGGCGCCCCCTGAGCCACCGCCACCGGCGCGTCCGCTGAGCCCCGAGGAGCAGGGCGGCATTCAGGTTTATGAGCTGCCGGGAGGCGGCATTCGCATTACCAACGACAGGGTGAGCCCGTGATAGTCTGGACAGTAGCAAATCAGAAGGGCGGCGTGGGCAAAACCACCTCAGTGGTGGCGCTGGCGGGCCTGCTGGCCCAGCGCAACAAGCGGGTGTTGCTGATCGACACCGATCCCCATGGCTCGCTCACGGCCTACCTGGATTACAACCAGGACGGCCTGAGCCACACCTTGTTTGATCTGTTTCTGACGCCGGGAGCGGGGCGGGAGGATTTGCAGCGGGTAGCGTTGCAAACCCGTTTTGACGGCATCAGCCTGCTACCGGCGTCCATTTCCCTGGCGACCCTGGAACGCAACTCCAGCAGTCGGGAAGGCATGGGACTGGTGCTCAAGCGGCTGCTGGCCGAGGTGCAGCAGGACTATGATGTGGTGCTGATCGACTGCCCCCCTGTGCTCGGCGTAATGATGGTGAACGCCCTGGCTGCCTGTGATCGTATTCTGGTGCCGGTGCAGACCGAATTTCTGGCACTCAAGGGGCTGGAGCGCATGGTCAGCACTTTTCGGTTGATGCACAAGGCGCGCCGGGACGGATTTAATTACACCGTGGTGCCGACCATGTATGATCAGCGCACTCGTGCCTCGGTGCAGAGCCTGGAAAGCCTGAAAGAGCAATACGGCGACCGGGTGTGGCCGGCGGTGATTCCGGTCGACACCAAGTTTCGTGACGCCAGCCTGCGTCATGAGCCGCCATCCTATTTCGCCAAGGGCAGCCGGGGCGTATATGCCTACCAGACCCTGCTGCGCCATTTGTGGCGTCTCGACGGAGGGGATGAGCCATTATGAATCAACGTCAGTTTTCTGCCCTCGACGACTATTTCGATGCCCTGCTGGAAGAGGGCCCCGAGCCGCAACCCAAAGTGGCGGTCGAGGCCGAGCCTGAATCAAGGCCAGTTGCCGCCGCGGATCCGCAGGAAGAAGCGCGACGCCGTTCGCTGGAGTCGTTGCTTGCCCGGGTCGCCGAGCTGAAGGAAGAAGAGGCGGGCATCGTCCTGCCAGAAGCGTCTGTTGAGGCGCCGGCCATCGAGGTCGAGCCCGGGGTTCCCCCGAAAGCCGAGCCGGTGGTGGTGCCCGAGCCGCCGACACCCGCCCCGGCGCCGGAACCGGCGATGCCACCCGAGCCGGACGCGCCGGCCTGGCGCAACATGGACACCGAGCCTCGCTTTCAGGCACTGTTTTTTGAGGTGGCGGGCATGACCTTTGCTGTGCCCCTGACGCATCTAGGGGGCATCTATCAGGTGTCCAAACTGACCAGCCTGTTTGGCAAGCCGGCCTGGTTTGCCGGCATCATGACCGAGCGGGAACGTCAGCTCAGCGTGGTGGACACGGCCCGCTGGGCCATGCCCGGCCACCGTCAGGAGGAGGAATACCAGTATCTGGTGACCCTGGGTGAAAGCAACTGGGGGCTGGCCTGTCACCAGCTGAAAGGCACCGCCCTGCTCGCGCGGGAGCAGGTCAAGTGGCGCGCCGTGCCCGGCTCCCGGCCCTGGCTGGCGGGCATGGTAAAGGAAAAAATGTGTGCCCTGCTGCACGTGGATGCATTGATTGCATTGCTGGAGCAGGGCAAGAATATTGACGGAAAGCGGGTTTGAGTGACTCGGGAGTTAAAGGTATGAGCAATCATCGCAATTTAGCGGAAAATCTGGCCGAAGACGAAGTGTTGCAGTGGGTGACCTTTCGCCTGGACAACGAAACCTATGGCATCAACGTGATGCAGGTACAGGAGGTGTTGCGTTACAGTGACATCGCACCGGTACCGGGCGCCCCTGACTACGTGCTGGGCATCATCAACCTGCGCGGCAATGTGGTGACTGTGCTCGACACCCGGTTGCGCTTTGGCCTGCCACCGGCGGAAATCAGCGACAGTACCCGCATCGTCATTATCGAGGCGGAAAAGCAGGTTATCGGCATATTGGTGGACAGCGTGGCCGAGGTGGTTTATCTCAAGTCCTCGGAGATTGAAAGCGCGCCCAATGTTGGCACCAGCGAAAGCGCGCGCTTTATTCAGGGGGTGTGCAACCGGGAGAATGAGCTGCTGATCCTGGTGGATCTCGACAAGCTGCTTTCCGACGACGAATGGGATGAGTTGAGTCAGCTTTGATGATAGGCGAAACCGCACTTATCCTGGCGGCCCTGGCGCTGTTGTTGGCGCTGGCTGCCATCATGATTGCCTGGCAGATGTGGCGCCGCAGCCAGCGCAAGCTGGACGCCATGAGCACGTTGATGCGGGAATTGTCACGCAGTCGCGACAGCTATCGCAAACAGCTCGAAGAGCTGCAGACGGCCAATATCGGCATGGGCAAGAAACTGGCCGATCTGGGCCGCCAGCTCGGCGGTTTGCAGGAGCAGCAACAGGAGCTGGCGCTCAAGGATCCCCAGAGCAAGCTCTACAGCCGGGCCGCCCGCATGGTGCAGTTGGGGGCAGACGTGGAAGAGATCATGGCCGAATGTGAAATGCCCCGCGCCGAGGCCGAACTGCTGCTGTCACTGCACCGCCAGCGCTAAGTGACTGGAGCGCAGGCTGCCAGCCTGCATTAGGCGTAGGTTGCGAATGAGCGCAGCGAATTCCAACACGCAGGCGGCTGCAAAATGTTGGGATTCGCTGCGCTCATCGCCAACCTACTGCTTCTCCTGCCACCGAAGTTTGTTCCGTAATAAACGCCCGGTCATACGGCCCAATGAGCCGATGGGCAGGTCTGTGCTGCCACCTTGTGTTAAACTGGCGCTCCTTTTTGAACGTTCTGAATGCTTACCTATGCTTGAAGCCCACGCCCTGACCTGTGTTCGTGAGGAACGCACCCTGTTCAGCGAATTGTCGCTGTCGGTGTCTCCCGGTGAGCTGGTGCAGATCGCCGGCCCCAACGGTGCCGGCAAGACCAGCCTGCTGCGGTTGCTGGCCGGCCTGTCCCGCCCTTATGAGGGGGAAGTGTGCTGGCAGGGAGAAAACATCGAGCACTGCCGCGACGGTTATCACCAGGAGCTGTTTTACCTGGGCCATCAAGCCGGCATCAAACACGAGCTCACCGCCTATGAAAACCTGGCCTTCTTTCGCCGCATGCATCACCAGGGCAGCCGGGCCAATCTGTGGGAGGTGCTGGCGCGGGTGGGCCTGGCCGGTCTGGAAGAGCAGTACGCCGGCCAGTTGTCCGCCGGCCAGAAACGTCGCGTGGCACTGGCCCGGCTGTGGCTGGGCGGCCCTCGCCTGTGGATCCTCGATGAGCCCTTTACCGCCATCGACAAGCACGGCGTCAAGGTACTGGAGCGGCTGCTTATCGATCATACCGACGCCGGCGGCATGGTGCTGATCACCACCCACCAGGATCTTCACCTCTGCGCCGATCGGGCGCGTATTCTTCACCTGGCTCCGTCCCGGGAGGACGACGCATGATGCACACCTTTACCGGCGTGGTGCGCCGGGAGCTGGTCGGCGCCCTGCGCCGGCGCGCCGACATTCTTAATCCGCTGTGGTTTTTTGTGATCGTCATTACCCTGTTTCCGCTGGGGGTGGGGCCGGAGCCGGCATTGCTGGCGCGCATTGCCCCGGGCATCGTCTGGGTGGCGGCACTGTTGTCGTCGCTGCTGGCGCTGGAGCGGCTGTTTCGGGACGACTATATTGACGGCACCCTGGAACAAATGATGCTGATGCCCTGTCCTTTAGGGGTGGTGGTGCTGGCCAAGGTATTGTCGCACTGGTTGCTCACCGGGCTGCCGTTGCTGCTGCTGTCACCGCTGGTGGCGGTGTTGCTGAGCATGGACATGGCCGGCTTTCAGGGCATGTTCTGGACGTTGTTGCTGGGCACGCCCATCCTCAGCCTGCTGGGGGCCATTGGCGTGGCGCTGACCGTGGGCATCGGCAAGGGCGGGGTGCTGCTCAGCCTGCTGACCCTGCCGCTGTATATTCCGGTGCTGATCTTTGCCACCTCGGCCATTGAGACCGCCGGCCTGGGGCTGCCCTACAGTGGCCAGCTGGCGATACTGGGAGCCATGCTGGCGGGCAGTGTGACCCTGGCGCCCTTTGCCATCGCGGCGGCGCTGCGGGTAAGTGTAAATTAGTTTTATTTCAAGCAGTTTGGCGGGCAAAGATTTCTAAAGCGAGCAAATTTGGGGTATCTTAAGCCCGCCCAAAAAATGATTAGTACAAAAAAGGTCTGTGAGCAAGATGTGGAAATGGTTACACCCTTACGCCAAGCCGGAAGAGGCCTACCGAATTGCCGGCCTGTGGCTGCCCTGGTTCGCCGTGTTCAGCCTGGTCTCCTTTATTGTGGGGCTGGTCTGGGGACTGGCGTTTGCGCCCGCCGATTATCAGCAGGGTGACGCCTTTCGCATCATCTACATTCACGTGCCTGCGGCCATCATGTCGATGGGGGCCTATTCTTCCATGGCGGTGGCCGCCTTTATCGGCCTGGTGTGGCAGATAAAAACTGCCGACATGGCGGTGTCGGCCATCGCCCCGGTGGGCGCCGTGTTCACCTTTATCGCCTTGTTTACCGGTGCCGCCTGGGGCAAGCCCATGTGGGGCACCTGGTGGGTGTGGGACGCTCGCCTCACCTCCGAGCTGATTCTGCTGTTCCTCTATCTTGGCGTTATCGCCCTGTACAACGCCATTTCCGACAAGGTGCTGGCCGGTCGCGCCGCCGGCATCCTGGCGCTGGTGGGGGTGATCAACCTGCCCATCATTCACTACTCGGTGGAATGGTGGAACACCCTGCACCAGGGCGCCACCATCACCAAGTTTGACCGGCCATCCATTTCCAATGACATGCTCTGGCCGCTGCTTATCATGATATTTGCCTTTATCTGTTTTCTGGGGGCACTGACCCTGATGCGGTTACGCAATGAGCTGATTCGTCGCGAATCCCACCGTCCCTGGGTGCTGAAACTGGCGGAGGAACACCATGAAATTTGATAGCTGGTCAGCCTTTCTTGCCATGGGCGGCTACGGCTTCTTCGTGTGGTTGTCTTTTGCCGTCACCCTACTGGCCCTGCTGGGGCTGGTGGTGGCCACTATAACAACGAGAAAACGCTTGCTGCGCCAGGTCAGCCAAAAACAGGCCCGGGCCGCCCGACGCGAGGCCGCCCGCAAGTTGGAGAACACCCTATGAACCCCAGACGTAAAAAGCGAATGACCCTACTGTTGGCCGTGGTGGCCGGGCTGTCGGTAATGACCGGCCTGGTGCTCTATGCCCTGCAGCAGAACATCGACCTGTTTTATACCCCCACCGAGCTGGTGCAGGGTAAGGGCAAGGAGCAGATCAAACCGGAAGTGGGTCAACGCCTGCGTATTGGTGGTCTGGTGGTACCGGGCACAGTAGTACGGGATCAACAGAGCCTTAAGGTCAGCTTTGGACTGGTGGACGCCGGTGGAGAGCAGGTGACCGTGCGGTTTGACGGCATATTGCCCGATCTGTTTCGTGAAGGACAGGGCATAGTGGCACAGGGGACCCTGGCCGACGCCCGCACCGTGGACGCCTTTGAGGTGCTGGCCAAGCACGATGAAGAATACATGCCACCCGAGGTGGCGGAAGCGCTCAAGGGAATGGAGCACTTGAAACCCGAGTACACGGAGGCGCAGCTGAAGGGTAGCTCCCTATGATTCCCGAGTTAGGTCAATTCACCCTGGTGCTGGCCCTGGCCAGTGCCCTGGTGCTGAGTATTTATCCGCTGCTGGGAGCAACCCGTGGCAACACCGGCATGATGCTGTTGGCCCGGCCCCTGGCTTATGCCCAGTTTGGCTTTCTGCTGATTTCCTTTCTGTGCCTGACCTGGGCCTTTG
Source organism: Oceanimonas sp. MB9 (assembly GCF_011319775.1). NCBI lineage: Bacteria > Pseudomonadati > Pseudomonadota > Gammaproteobacteria > Aeromonadales > Aeromonadaceae > Oceanimonas > Oceanimonas sp. MB9. Next base: position 588,111 of record NZ_VFBE01000005.1, read on the forward strand.
TGGAGCACGATTTTACCGTGCTTTACGTGGCGTCCAATTCCAACAGCCTGCTGCCGCTGGCCTACCGTATTTCGGCAGTATGGGGCGCCCACGAAGGCTCGCTGCTGCTGTGGGTGCTGATCCTGGCGGGCTGGACCGCCGCCGTGGCCCGCTTCAGCCGGGCGCTGCCGCTGGATGCGGTGGCCCGGGTACTGAGTGTGATGGGCATGATCGCCATCGGCTTTTTGCTGTTTGTGCTGTTCACCTCCAACCCCTTTGAACGTACGCTGCCGTATTTTCCGGTGGATGGTCGGGACCTGAACCCGCTGTTGCAGGATCCGGGGCTGATTTTCCACCCGCCCATGCTCTATATGGGCTATGTGGGCTTTTCGGTGGCCTTTGCCTTTGCCATTGCCTCACTGATGAGCGGCAAGCTGGATGCAGCCTGGGCCCGCTGGTCCCGGCCCTGGACCATGGCCGCCTGGATCTTCCTGACCCTTGGTATTGCGCTGGGCTCCTGGTGGGCGTATTACGAGCTGGGCTGGGGTGGCTGGTGGTTCTGGGACCCAGTTGAAAATGCCTCCTTTATGCCCTGGCTGGCGGGCACGGCGTTGATCCACTCCCTGGCGGTGACCGAGAAGCGCGCTACCTTCAAGGCCTGGACCGTGCTGCTGGCAATAATGGCGTTTTCCTTAAGCCTGCTGGGTACCTTCCTGGTGCGCTCCGGGGTACTGGTGTCGGTGCACGCCTTTGCGTCCGATCCCACTCGGGGCCTGTTTATTCTGGTGTTCCTGCTGCTGGTGGTGGGCTCGTCCCTGCTGCTGTATGCCATTCGCGGCGCCGAGGTGCGCAGCCACGGCAAACATGAGCTGGCCAGCCGAGAAAGCCTGCTGCTGGGTAACAACATCATTCTGATGGCCGGCCTGGTGGTGGTGCTGATTGGTACCCTGTTGCCCCTGGTACACAAAGAACTGGGCATGGGCAGCATCAGCATAGGGGCGCCCTTCTTCAACAGCCTGTATGCCTGGCTGATCATTCCCTTTGCCCTGCTGCTGGGGGCCGGCCCCCTGTTCCGCTGGCGCCGTCAGCCGATGCAGGAAGTGAACGGCAAGCTGCTGCTGGCGCTGGTACTGAGCGTGGTGCTGGGCGTCAGCCTGCCCTGGTGGTTCTCCGACCATTTTGAGCCCTGGGCTGCCCTGGGCATTGGCCTTGGGGTGTTTATCACCATTACCAGCCTGCAGGAAACCTGGACCCGGGCTACCCATCGCCATACCTTTATGACCGGGGTGCGCAAGCTGGGTAACAGCCACTGGGCCATGATCCTGGGCCACATCGGTCTGGCGGTGACCATAGTCGGCATCAGCTGCACCCAGCTTTACAGCATTGAGCGGGACGTGCGCATGACCGAGGGCGATACCGTCACCTTTGCCGATTACACCTTTACCTTTGAGGGCATTCGTGAGGCCGATGGCCCCAACTACGACGGCTACAAGGGCGTGATCAGCGTGGCCAAGAACGGCCGGCCGCTGACCGAGCTCAAGGCGGAAAAGCGCATGTACCTGGTGCAGCGCATGTCGATGACCGAGGCCGCCATTGATGCCGGCTTTACTCGGGATCTCTATGCCGCCCTGGGTGAGGAGCTGGACGACGGCGCCTGGGCGGTGCGGCTTTACTACAAGCCCTTTGTGCGCTGGATCTGGTTTGGCGCCGTGTTGATGGGCATTGGTGGCGTGATCGCCATGCTCGACAAGCGTTATCGTTTTGGCCGCAAACAGACCCTGGAGGCTTCATGAACCGGCGCATTCTGATCCTGTCCATTCCGCTGCTGCTGTTTCTCGGGGCCAGTGTGTTCCTGTACAAGGGGTTGTTTTCCGATCCCACCGAGCTGGAGTCGGTGCTGATCGATCAGCCGATTCCCGAGTTCACCCTGCAGGACCTGCATGATCTCGACAAGCAGCACGACAAGGGCATCTTTACCGGTCAGCCCATGTTGCTCAATGTGTGGGCCACCTGGTGCCCGACCTGTTATGCCGAGCATGAATACCTCAATGAGTTGAAGGCGAAAGAGGGCATTTACATCATCGGCATGAATTACAAGGACGAACGGGAAAAAGCCCTGCGCTGGCTGGACAACCTGGGCAATCCTTATGCCATCGACCTGTATGATCCGCGCGGCATGCTGGGACTGGATCTGGGCGTCTACGGCGCTCCCGAGACCTTTCTTATCGACAGCAATGGGGTCATTCGCTACCGCCATGTGGGTGACGTGAACGACAGGGTATGGCAACAGACCCTCAAGCCCATTTTTGAACGAATGGAGTAAACCCCCATGTGGATGAAAATGTGGATGCGCGTGCTGACCCTGGCCGCCCTGTTGTGGCTGCCCCTGGCCCAAGGGGCCATCGACGTGTACGAATTTGAGGATTCTGCCCGCGAAGAGGTATTTCGCGAGTTGCTGCGGGAGTTGCGCTGTCCCAAGTGTCAGAATCAGGACATTGCCGACTCCAATGCCGAACTGGCCAAGGATCTGCGGGACAAGACCTATCAGATGCTGCAGCAGGGGAGCAGCAAGCAGGAAGTCATCGATTACATGGTGGCCCGCTACGGCAACTTCATTCTCTACAAGCCGCCCTTTATGGCATCCACCCTTATCCTCTGGGCCGGCCCGGTACTGGTGCTGGTGATCGGTGCCCTGGTGGTGCTGGTACGGACCCGCAAAAAATCGGCCACCGCCAACGACGAGGCCCTCAGCGCCGAGGAAAAACAACGCCTCGACCGCCTGCTGAACAAGAACAAAGAGAGCTGACATGACCGTATTCTGGATCCTCAGTGCCGCGCTGACGGTGCTGCTGGCACTGGTGATTATTCTGCCCCTGATGCGGGGCCGCGCCGAGTCGAGCGAAAGCCGCAACGAGCTCAATACCCGCCTTTATCGCCAGCGCCTGCAGGAGCTGAAACAGGAGAGCGAGCAGGGCCTGCTGGAAGATGACGCCGCCCTGCAGCAGGAGCTGCAGAAGAGCCTGCTGGACGATGTGGTCGGTGATGAGCCCGCCGCGCGTCGTGGCCGCAGCCCGCTGGTGCTGATCTCTGCCCTGGTACTGGTGGTGCTGGTGAGCTACGGGGTGTACTGGCAACTTGGCGCCCATCGTCAGGTGGCGGAATGGCAGCGGGTGTCCGCCGAACTGCCCGCGCTGTCCCGTCATGTGCTGATCCAGCCCGATGAAACGGTGACCGACCAGGACGTGCGCGAACTCATGCTGGCGTTGCGCACTCGGCTGCATCAGGATGGCGATGACTACCGGGGCTGGCTGCTGCTGGGCCGGCTGGCGCTGGAGCTGCGGGACGGAGAAACCGCACGGGATGCGCTGGATAAAGCCCTCAAGCTGACCGATGAGCCCGACGCGGTGCGTGTGCCCTATGCCGAAGCCCTGGCCATGACAGGCGAAACCCTGCGGGCCGAGCAGCTGGTGCGCGGCGTGCTCACGCGTCAGCCCGGCAACCTGGAGGCATGGTCGGTATTTGCCTTTATGGCGTTGCAGCAGAATGACTTCGGCCAGGCCATTGCCCGCTGGCAGCAAATGCTTGAGATCATGCCCGCCGATCATCCACGCTATGCCATGGTGCAGCGCTCCATTGCCTTTGCCGAGCAGCAAGCGGGCAGTGAGCAATCGCCGGTCACCGGGCCGCGCTACCAGGTGGAGGTCAATACCGCAAGCTCGGTGCCCTATCATCCGGGAGCGGTGCTGTTCGTGTTTGCGGTGGACGCGGCTGGAGGAGAAATGCCGTTGGTGGCCCGGCGCATTGAACGGCCGTCCTTTCCCATGACCATTACCCTGAGCAATGCCGATGCCATGGTGCCCGACAACAACCTGAGCAGCCGTGAGGCGGTGGTTATCAAGGCCCGCATCGCCCCCAGTGGCAATGTCACCGATGCCACCGACGCCTGGGAAGGCCGCAGTGGCGTGCTGGACACCGACGAGGACAGCCAGCTCAGCGTACTGATCGACACGCCGCTGTAAATTGCGGCTGGCCGTGACGGCCGGCCGCCGGTAGACTTTAATCTTTCATAACAACAAGAAATGAGCGACTCATCATGTGGCATCGAGTGCTGATGCCCGCCGCCGGTATTGTGTTGACCGGCTGCGCGGCACACCAGGGCGTGGAGCAGGAGCGGGTCAATGACCCCTTCTCGCCGGCCGTTCCGGCGGACTACGCCAAATCCACCGCGGCCGATCCCCGCGACCCCTTTGAACCGGTAAACCGGGCCAGCTGGGTGATCAACTACGACGTGGTTGATCCCTTTGTAGTGCGTCCGGCGGCCCACGCCTACGCCGACTATGTGTCGCGTCCGGTGCGGGTTGGCATTCAGAACGTGGTGCTCAACCTGGAAGAGCCGGCCAGCTTCGTCAACCATCTGGTAACCGGCGATCTGCCCGGTGCCGGCAATAACCTGGTCCGCTTCGGTGTTAACAGCACCGTGGGCGTGCTTGGCTATTTCGATGTGGCGCAAAAGCTGTCATTTGAGCCTCAACCCAAGGATTTCAGTCAGGTGTTGGGTCAGATTGGCGTGGGTGACGGCCCTTTCCTGATGGTGCCGTTCTATGGTCCTACCACGCTGCGTCAGCTGTCCGGCGATATGGTCGACAGCCTGTATTTTCCCTATGATGTCATGACCTTTGCCATGCGCACCGGCAAGTGGGTAATGGATGGCCTCTACCAGCGCAGCGAGCTGATTGAGCGGGAAGCCATTATCGACAATTCCCTCGATCCTTATGGTCTGACCAAGGATCTCTACCTGCAGTATCAGGACACCAAGATCGGCAAGGAATTCGAGCCCGCTTCGGAAGAGGAGCTGGAAGCCTTTATGGAAGAGATCGACGGCTGATCCAGTCAGGCGCGATAAGGCGGGGAGGGGAGAGCAAGTCCACTCCCTCATTACGCTTGCCCCTGCTCCTTTTTGGGCGGTTTACCGCTGACGCCGCCGCTGACGATAAAGGTGGTGACGGTACCGGCGGGCGCATCCAGTGCCCTAACCTGTTCCCGTTCCACCAGCAACAGGTTGCCGGCGAAGTTGTAGGACTGGGGCAGGTATACCGCCACCTTGCCCGGCAGGCCAAAGGCCGCCATGTCCTGGCGCGTGACAAATCCCATCACCATGACCTCGCCTCCCATCAGGCTGACCGCCACCGGCTGATCGAACCGACGGTTGTCGCCCAGCAGGGCGTTGAACAGATCCTGCAGTGAGTTATACAGCAACTTGACCAGGGGAATGCGGGTCAGCAGCCGGTGAAACAGCGACAGCAGGGCCTGGCCCAGGTAGAAGGAGGCAAACATGCCGGTCAGAATGATCAGCACCAGGGTGATCAGGCCGCCGGCCAGATCCGCCAGCCAGCCCGCTTCCAGGGCCGGAAACACCATGCCCAGCAGGCCGCCCAGGGCGGAAAACAGGGTCTGGTTGAGCAGGGTGAAAATAAGGTAGACCAGATACACGGTGAGCACCACCGGCAGCAGGATCAGCAGGCCTTGAAAGAAAAAGCGGATCAGTCGTTGCATCATTGCGGCTCCGAAACAAGGAGCCACATCATGGCAGATTCTGCCGTAAAGCACAGCGGCATTTGGTGTGTCGTGGTCAGCTCCGGTCGTGTCTTCTTCGACACAGCCAGTGCCACCAGCGCCGATACCAGGGCGGGCTGAACCTGCGCTGATGCTCGGCGGCGAACAGGGCCTTGTGCAGGGTCAGGGCGCTGGGCCGGTAGCCGTAGTGCTGCTGCCAGGTCAGCGCCACCTCCTGCAGAATAATGCGGCACTGGTGATCGTACAGGGTGTTGTAGTCATAGGACGGCGTGCTTTGCCGGTAATCCACGCCATAATGATCCAGTATGCGCCCCAGGGCGATAACCAGCTCCCGGTATTCATGCTCGTTCATTTGCATCCAGGCTCCTTGGTTCTGTTCAGTATAGATTGACCCGCCTGCGGCTCTTTTCTGCACAGTTGACCGGCTCAACTCAAAATAACCAGGGTTTTGCTTCATCTTGAGCTTTGCAAGGCCGGTCAGCCTTGGTAAGGTGAAGGTGGTTGCGTAAAAGAGAAATAATGATAAGTCAAACCAAAGGCTGTCTTTTCTTTTTACTTGGTTGTCATTATAAGTTTACAGGTGAGGATGTCATCATGCAGAAAGACACACTGAACAATATTCATATTCAATCCGAAAAGGTGATGATCACCCCGGCGGAACTCAAGGCCAAGCTGCCGATTTCCCAACAGGCGCTGGATTACATCGGCCAGGCCCGTCAGACCATCTCCGATATTGTTCACCGCAAGGATCACCGTCTGCTGGTGATCTGCGGACCCTGTTCCATTCACGACATCGATGCAGCCAAGGAATACGCAACCCGCCTCAAGAAACTGCATGATGAATATAGTGACAGCCTTTATATCGTGATGCGCGTCTATTTTGAGAAGCCGCGCACCACGGTGGGATGGAAAGGCTTTATCAACGATCCTCACCTGGATGGCAGCTTTGACATTGAACTCGGCCTGCACAAGGCCCGCGAGCTGCTGTGCTGGCTGGCCGAGCTGGAGCTGCCCCTGGCCACCGAAGCGCTGGATCCCATCAGCCCGCAATACCTGGCCGAGCTGTTCTCCTGGTCGGCCATCGGTGCCCGCACCACCGAGTCCCAGACTCACCGGGAAATGGCGTCTGGCCTGTCGATGCCGGTCGGCTTCAAGAATGGCACCGACGGTAACCTGGGCACCGCCATCAATGCCATGAAGGCGGCGGCCGAGCCCCATGCCTTTATGGGTATCAACCAGGAAGGCCAGGTGGCGCTGCTGGTCACTCAGGGTAACCCCGATGGCCATGTGATCCTGCGGGGCGGCAAGCAGCCCAACTACGACTCGGTCAACATTGCCCTGGCGGAAAAGGCCATGAACGCCGCCGGCCTGGATCCGAGACTGGTGGTGGACTGCAGCCATGGCAACTCCAACAAGGACTACAGCCTGCAGCCCCTGGTTACCGAGAACGTGGTGCACCAGATTCAGGAAGGCAACCGCTCCATTCTGGGCATTATGCTTGAGTCCCACCTGTTTGCGGGCAACCAATCCAGCGAACAGCCGGTGTGTGACATGCAGTACGGTGTGTCCATCACCGACGCCTGCATTGGCTGGGACACCACGGTCGAGCTGCTCAAGCGCTGTCATCAGCAGCTGGCGACGGCCCTAAAGGAACGGGTGGCCTGACCCGCAATTGTCACGCCGGGCCTTGAACAGGCATAATGCAAAGGCGCCGGACCTTCAGTGGTCCGGCGCCTTAATTCTGGGATGGAATCAATGGTAGATGAACTCAAGGTCCTACGGGATCAAATCGATGAAGTCGATCAGCAGCTGGTGGAGCTGTTTGCCAAGCGGCTGAAGCTGGTGGCCGGCGTCGGCGAAGTCAAAAGCCGCCATGGGCTGCCCATTTACGCCCCCGACCGGGAAGCCGCCATGCTGGCGCGGCGGCGGGCCGAGGCACAAGCGCAGGGGGTGCCGCCGGATCTGATTGAAGACGTGCTGCGCCGCTTTATGCGGGAGTCGTACGCCAGTGAAAAGGACACCGGCTTCAAGTGCGTGAACCCAACGCTCGGCAAGGCGGTGGTGATCGGCGGCGGCGGTCAGCTCGGCGGCCTGTTTGCCCACCTGCTGACCCTGTCCGGCTATCAGGTAGTTGTGCTGGAAAAGGATGACTGGAACCGTGCCGACACCCTGCTGGCCGATGCCGGCCTGGTGATGATCGCCGTGCCCATCGATCAGACGGTGGCGGTGATCGAGCGGTTGCCGACCCTGCCCGCAGACTGCCTGCTGGTGGATCTGACCAGCGTCAAGAGTGAGCCGGTGGCGGCCATGCTCAAGGCGCACACCGGCCCGGTGCTGGGGCTGCACCCCATGTTCGGCCCCGATGTGTCGAGCCTGGCCAAGCAGGTGATCATTCATTGCGACGGCCGTGGCGCCGAGCAGTATGAATGGCTGCTGGCACAAATCCGCATCTGGGGTGCCCGGCTGCAGCCGGTGCCGGCGGAAGAGCACGACGAGGCCATGAGCCTGGTGCAGGCCCTGCGCCACTTTACCAGCTTCGCCTACGGTGCCCACCTCTGTGCCGAGGGCGCCGACCTGGCCAAGTTGCTGCGGCTGAGTTCGCCCATCTACCGGCTGGAGCTGGCCATGGTAGGGCGGCTGTTTGCCCAGGATCCGGCGCTCTATGCCGACATCATACTGTCGTCCCCGCGCAACCTGGCAATGATCCGTCGCTATCATCGCCGTTTTGGCGAACTGCTGGATCAGCTGGAAAGCGGTGAGCGTGCGGCTTTTGTTCGCCAGTTTGAGAGCGTCAGCGAGTTTTTCGGCGATTATGCCGATACCTTCCTCAAGGAAAGCCGCTTACTGCTGGCCCAGGCCAACGACAGCCGCCATCACGCGGATTAATGGGGCGCACTAGCCCCGCTTGAGCGGCGCATTAACGTGAATACAAAAAAGCCCGGCCAATAGGCCGGGCTTTTTATGTCTTGGTCAGGCGTGACTTAATCGCGATACAGGCTGTGGGCCAGCTGCTCAAGGGCACCGTCGTCGCCGTTAACGGCGAGGCAGAAGCCGCTGACGCCGGCGGCGTTAAGGGCCTCACCCAGGCGGGGCAGGGCGGCGGCATCGCCGCTCAGCCGGCTCACCAGGGGCAGATGGGTCTGGCTGTTTAGATCGAGCAATCGGGCCAGGGGCAGTTCCTGGGTGTCCAGCAATGCCAGCTGCTGGTTGCCCTGCTGCAAAATGTGCTGGGCCAGGCTCAGGCTTTGCTCGGGCTCGTCGGCCAGCTCCAGCAGCAGCGGACGGGTGCAGCGGCCGGCGGCGCCGATCAGCTCGTCGTTGCGTACCGCGGACGCCTCCAGCAACAGCAGCTCCACCGACTCGGCGGCCCGTTGTACCTGCTCGGCACTGGTCACTCGCGTCATGGCAGCGAGATCAAAGCGGGCGGCGGTGGCGCGCAGTTGCCGAAGCCGGGCCATGCCCCGCTCGGTATCGACGCCGTCAAAGCAGTCCGCCGCCAGCACCTGGGCGCCCTGCTCCTTGACCCGGCGGGCGGTTTCCTGCAGCCGGGCCTCGTCGGGAAAGCCGTTCAGCTCGGCAATCAGCAAGGGATCGTCACCGCCAAGCACATAGGGGCCCACCTGTACCTGAGTATTGTCGGCCTGATAATGGCGGCTGGGGCGCACCGGCTCTGCCCGCTCACCGGTGTTCGGCTTGCTCAGCAGCCGGGGCGGAATGCGGGTGGGAGCCACCTCGGCGCTGGGGTAGCAGCCCATTACCTTGATAAAGCGGGTAATTCGGCCCAGCTCCTTCAGTGCCACCTGCATGGCTTCACTGTTGAGGTTGCCGGCCACGTCCACATAAAACATCTCCTCCCAGGGGTTGCCGATAATGGGGCGGGATTCCAGTCGGGTCATGGTGATGCCGTGGCTGCGCAGCACCAGCAGGGCTTCCACCAGGGCACCGCTCTGTTGGCCGGTAGACATGATAAAGCTGGTCTTGGCCGGGATCTGCTCCGCCACTTCGATGGGCTTGCGGGCCACCACGATAAAGCGGGTCATGTTCTGCTTCTGGTTGGCCAGGCCTTCCACCAGGGGTGTCAGGCCATGCAGTTCGCCACCATCAGCACTGCCCAGTGCCGCCACGTCGGGACGCTTCAGCCTGGCCACCTGCTCCATGGCATTGGAGGAAGCGGCGCAGAACTTCACGTCCAGCTCGCCCAGCCGGCTCAGATACTGGGAGCACTGCTGGTAGGGCTGGGAGTGGGTGTAGAGGGTCTTGATCTGCTCAACCTGGGTATCGGTGGCCACCAGCAGGCAGTGCTCAATGGGCTGGGTCAGCTCACCGACAATGGACAGGCTGGTGTGCTGCATCAGGTCAAACACCTCGTTGATGGAGCCGGAGCTGGTGTTCTCGATGGGCAGAATGCCGTACTGAGCCTGCCCGGACTCCACGGTCTCAAGGATCTGCTGAAAGCTTTCGCAGTTGTGCTCCAGCAGCGGCGCCTGAAAACGCGCGAGATACTTGCGCGCCGCCATGTTGGAGTAGGAGCCCTTGAGCCCGAGAAAGGCCACGCTGATGGCGGGCTCGCTGTCCTGAGGATTAAGCAGATCCTGCAGCAACACCTGCTGGGACAGCACCGAGTCCTCAATAATGGTCTGAAAAATACGGGTAACATAATGGGCGTCCAGACCCAGTTTGCGTCCCTGGCTGACCAGCTCCACCAGCAGCGCCTGTTCCCGCTCCTGATCCCGAATGGGGCGGGGGTTTTCCAGTTTGGAGCGAGCCACGTCCAGACTCAGGGCCTTGCGTTGGGCCAGCAGGCTGAGCAGCTCGCTGTCCAGGCGACTGATATTGCTTCTTATCTCGTCCAGGTTCATGAATAGGGCTTCCTTCCTCGCCAGACTGCGCTTGAGTTAAAGAATAAAAAAAGCCTCCCGGTGGGAGGCTTGGCTGTTCGTCTTTCGCTTGTTTCTCGCCAGACCGCTGCCTCCCGAAGTCAGGATGCAAAAAAGAAGCGAAAGAAAAACGGCTGAACGGACATCACATTACAAACTCTTGAACATTAGAACCCATAGGAATACTGAAAAGCGGCGGCGCTGGCAAGCCTTTTCCCGGCTTTTTATTCTTTGGCGCAAAAAAAGCGGCGAAACCGCCGCTTGAAAATGGGAATGAACGGAATCGGGTTTAGCCTTCCTGGACTTCGGGTTGTGTGCCGTGGGCGCGCTGGGCCAGGGGCTTGTCGGCATAGCGGCTCAGCTGACGCTCAAGCTTCAGGCCCAGATCCTTGATGGCGGCATAGAGGTTTTCGTCTTCCGCCTGGGCGAACAGGGTTTCACCGGGTACCCCGGCACTGGCTTCCACCAGGTAATTGAGGCCTTCCTTCTGAATGACGACATGGGGGGTAATCAGCGCGATCTGGCGCCGGTTGAGCTTCTCGAAACGACTTTCAATCCGTTCACGAATGGCGGGAGTGATGTCGATAACATGGCTGGTAATCGCAATGGACATAAGGAACCCCCTGGTTGCTCTGTGTGACTGTACGGTTTCAGATTACGCCCTTTGCAAATTCGTTTTGTGAGCCAGGTCAATTAATGACGGCATGACCATGGGTGCCAATAGGAAATGTGAGCGAGGCGTAAAAATGACGTCTGGCGACTTTGTTTGTCTTGCCGGCACAAAGAATTTGCGGCGCCCCATTGGCAGCCCAGCCGCCATTTCTTAGGATAGCTGCATTAACTTGGCGTGGGAGAAGCAAAGGTGTTCAGACGGCTTGGATTGGGAGTGTTATTGCTGGGCCTGGGATGGTGTGCCCAGGCGTCACCGCTGCGGGATCAATACCGGCAGGCGGAGCAGGCCCTGGAGCAGGGCAAGGTGAATGAATACCGGCAGCTGCGCTCGGGGCTGGATGCCTACCCGCTGGTGCCCTACCTGGATTATCGCTACCTGGCCGACCGCCTCAACCACATCGGTACTCAGGACGTGCGTGGCTTTATGAGCCGCTATCCCGACTCCCAGCTGGCCGATCGGCTGGAACGGCTGTACCTGTTCCGGCTGGCCCGGGAGCAGCGCTGGCGCGAATTTCTGTCCCTCTATCCCGAGCTGCCCAACAGCACCGAACTGAAGTGCGCCCATTACCGGGCCAAGTGGGCCCTGGGTGACCGGGCGGTGGCGATCAAGGGCGCCGAGCAGCTGTGGCTGTCGGGTCATTCCCGGCCCAATGCCTGCGACCCCCTGTTTGACGCCTGGCAGACCGTGGGCGGACGCAGCAACGAGCACGTGTGGCAGCGCATGCTGCTGGCCTATGAAACCGGCCAGAGCGGCCTGATCAAATACCTGTCGGACATGCTGGCGCCGTCATCTCGTGCCGCCGGCGAGCTGCTGTTGGCGCTGGACAAGGATCCGGGTCTGCTTGCCGACACCGCCCGTTTTGAACACGCCGATAAGCGCCATCGCGCGGCCATGGCGGTGGCGCTGGCGCGGCTGGCGGACAGCAACCCGCAACTGGTCATGGAACTCTACCCCCGCTACCAGCGTCAACCCGGGCTGAGCTCGTTACAGGTGGCCGAGGTGGAGCGCAGCCTGGCCCGCCGGCTGATGTATAACCGCACTCATGAATACCGCAGCTGGCTGGACCGGCGCCTGCCGGAAGTGGGCTCCGATGCCCTGTTTGAGCTGCGAGCCCGGCTTGCCATCTGGGAGCAGGACTGGGACCACCTGAACGACTGGCTGGACCGTCTGCCCGCCGATGAGCAGGGCAACAGCCGCTGGCAATACTGGCGGGGCAGGGCCCTGGCCGAAGCAGGCAAGGCCGGTGCGGCCGATGCCGCCTGGGCAAAGGCGGCCGGCGAGCGGGACTATTATGGCTTTCTCGCCGCCCAGCGTAGCCAGCGCCCCTATGCCCTGAACTTTCAGGCGCCGCCACCGGCCCCGGAATGGCGCCTGGCCGTTGGTCGTTGGCCGGCGCTGGCCCGGGTGGAAGAGTGGCTGGCTCTGGGCAACAAGGCCTCGGCCCGCAGCGAGTGGTATCACCTGATGGGCAAGCTCGGCAAGGACGACCAGCTGGCTCTGGGCGCCCTGGCATTGCGGCGAGGCTGGCATGACAAGTCGGTGCTGGCCAGCATCAGTGCCAAGGCCTGGGATCAGCTGGATCTGCGCTTTCCGGTGGTCTATCGCGACATCTTTCGCAGTCAGGCCCGTCGCCTGGCCGTGGAAGAGTCGACCCTCTTTGCCATTGCCCGCCAGGAAAGCGCCTTCTATGAGCAGGCCCGCTCCCCGGTGGGCGCCGGCGGCCTGATGCAACTGATGCCGGCAACCGCCCGGGAAACCGCGCGCAAGTATGGCATCCGTGATTATCAAGGGGCCGCCGATGTGTATCGGCCCGAGGTCAACGTGCAATTGGGTGCCCATTACTTCAAGGAGTTGCTGCAGCGTTATCAGGGCAACCGGGTGGCCGCCATTGCCGCCTACAACGCCGGCCCTGGCCGCATCAACCGCTGGCTGGCCAACAGCGGCAGCCGTCCGCTGGATGTATGGGTGGAAAACATACCCTACCGGGAAACTCGGGGCTATGTGCAGAACGTGCTGGCTTATTCGGTGATTTATCAGGATAAACTGGGTCAGCAAAAACGCTTTCTGACCCCGCTGGAGCTGAATTATGTCTACTGAACAGAGTGTGGCCATTCTTGGGCTGGGCTGGCTGGGCGAGCCCCTGGCCCGCACCCTGCTGACACAGGGCTGGCAGGTGGCTGGCACCACCCGCGACGAGGAAAAGGCGGTGCGGCTGAACGATGCCGGCATTGTCACCTTGTGCTGGGACTTCAGCGCCGCCATGCCGGCTCGCTGGCCCGAGCGGCTAAGGGCCCACACCCTGGTGCTGTGCGTGCCACCGGGCAAGGTAGATGACTACCCGCATACCCTGGGCGCCCTGGCCCGGCTGGCGGTGGCCGGCGGCGTGCAGCGAGTGATCTTCACCAGCGCCACCTCGGTGTATGGTGGCACCGGCATTAAAACCGAGGCCGACGCCGCCCCCGATGGTCCTCGGGGCGAGCGTATGCTGGCCGCCGAGCGGGCGGTGCAGGCCTGTTCCGCCGCCCAGGTGCTGGTGTTGCGGCTGTCCGGGCTGGTGGGCGGTAGCCGGGAGCCGGGGCGGTTTTTGTCGGGCAAGCGCTTTGACGGCGGAGACGAGCCGGTCAACCTGGTGGCACTGGAGGATCTGCTGCGCTTTATTCCCGCCCTGCTGGCGCGCAGCGACTGGCCTGCGGTGGTCAACGTCAGCGCTCCCCATCACCCTGCGCGCCGTGATTTCTACGGAGAAGCGGCCCGGCTGCAGGGCTTGCCGCCCCCGGAGTTTGGCGGTGGCGGCGAAGGCAAGACCATAGACGGCAGCGGCCTGTGCCGCTGGCTGAACATGGACTATTCGGTGACCGACTGGTTTCAGTGGCTGGCGGCGCGCCGCGGGTAGACTGAGCCGCGTCCACGCCATGAAAATTGCGGGGGGCTGTTCGGGGGATTATGATGCCGGTTTCAGTCTGAACGATGAGTACTTCTATCATGAGCGAACCACAAGACCCACGGGGCGATCTGCTGCTGCGCACCATGGCCATGCCGGCCGACACCAATGCCAACGGCGATATTTTCGGCGGCTGGATCATGTCGCAGATGGATCTGGGCGGCAGCCTGCTGGCCAATGAGATCGCCTTTGGCCGAGTGTGTACCGTGGCCGTGGACAAAATGGTGTTTGCCCGTCCGGTTCAGGTGGGTGACGTTATCTGCTGCTATGGCGAGCTGGTGAAAGTGGGCCGCACCTCCATCACCATCAAGGTGGAAGTCTGGGTCAAGCCGGTGCTGACGCCGGAGAGTGGTCCCCGTTATCCGGTGGCCGGGGCCGAGTTCGTGTATGTGGCCATTGACGAGAACGGACGTCCCCGTGAAGTTAAAGGGCGCGACTAGGGCACTATTGCTGGGCACCACCCTGGCCCTGGCGGGCTGCCTGGAGGTGCCCGAGCGGTTGCTGCTCAGCGACCAGTTTGCCCCCGGCAGCGATTGCCTTCATCCCTCACTGGCCGGCAGTTCGCCGCTGCCCGCCACCTTTTCGCTGCTGAGCTGGAACATTTACAAGCAGCAGGGTGACTGGCGTCCGGAGCTGACCCGCTGGAGTGCGCAGGCCGATCTGCTGCTGTTGCAGGAGGCCAGTGGTCGGGAAGGGCTGTACCGCTGGCTCAATGAGCAGCAACTGCACTGGTTTCAGGTGGCCGCCTTTAACTGGCAACGGCTGCCCACCGGTGTGCTTACCGCCAGTACCGGGCAGGCGGCCCAGGCCTGTGGCCAGCGTATAACCGAGCCCGCCACCCGCATTCCCAAGTCGTTGCTGGCCAGTCGCTATTCGCTGCAGGGGGCGGCCGAGCAGTTGTTGGTGATCAACCTGCACGCGGTCAACTTCTCCCTGCGCGGCCGCACCTACCAGGCTCAGCTCGACATGATAAGCGAGGCCATGGCCGGCCATGGCGGCCCGGTGATAGTGGCGGGAGACTTCAACCGCTGGAATGCCCGCCGTCAGCGCCTGCTGAGCGCCTGGGCCAGCCGTCATGGCCTGCAGGAGGCGCAGCCCGAGCCGGATCTGCGTACCCGGTTCTGGGGCTATCCCCTCGATGGCATCTATTACCGTGGCCTGAACCTGGAGCGGGTGGAAAGCATGGCATCTGACGCCTCGGATCACAGCCCGCTGAAGGCGGTGTTTAGCGTGCCGGGGCAGTAAATGGCGCGATAACACAAAAAAGGGAGCCTTTCCGGCTCCCTTTTGCATTGAACGGGCAAAGCATCAGCCGGCGTTGGCGGCCACGATCAGCTGCTGGCCGGTGCGCAGCATGTGCTTGTCGGTCAGCTGGTTCCAGCGCAACAGATCCGAGATGGTTACGCTGAAACGGCTGGCGATGGCCGACAGCGAGTCGCCGGCCTGCACGCGATAGGTGCCGCCTGCGGTCTCGTCCCGGGCCGGGGCCGTGGTGGCAGACGGCACCAGCAGGGTCTGACCAATGCGAATGGTATTGCCGCGCAGGTTGTTGGCCTGTTTCAGCGCCACCACCTGAGTACCGTAGCGGCGGGCGATTACGCCCAGGCTGTCGCCGCCCTTGACCCGGTAGCGCTGGTAATGCATGCGCTCTTCGGCGGGCAGATCGGCCATGGCCAGTTCAAAGGTTTCGGCATGGCGCACCGGCACCAGGATTTCGGCGTCGATCAGCGGCGAGGTGGCGGTGTGCTTGTAGGCCGGGTTCAGGGCCTTGAGCTGGCTACGGCTAACGCCGGCCAGATCCGCCGCCATGTTCAGATCCACCTGGCCTTCCACCGCCACGGCGGTAACCTGGGGTCGGTTGGGAATGTCCGGGATCTCCATGCCGTAGTGACCCGGCTGCTTGAGAATATCGGCCAGGGCCATCAGCTTGGGCACATAGTTCTGGGTTTCCTTGGGCAGCGACAGCGACCAGTAGTCGGTGGGCTTGCCCTGGCGGCGGTTGGCGCGAATGGCGCGCTGAACCCGGCCTTCACCCGAGTTGTAGGCGGCCAGGGCGTGAGTCCAGTTGCCGTCAAAGAAGTTGTGCAGATACTCCAGATAATCGAGCGCCGCCCGGGTCGAGGCCATGATGTCATAGCGGCCGTCGTACCAGCTGTCGTAATGCAGGCCAAAGTTTTTGCCGGTGCCCTGCAGCATTTGCCACAGGCCGGCGGCATGACCGTGGGAATAGGCCTTGGGATTAAAGGTGCTCTCCACCACCGGCAGCAGCGCCAGCTCCATCGGCATGTTCCGTTTCTCTATCTCTTCCTTGATGAGATAGAGAAACGGTCTGGCGCGCTCGGAAACGGAGCGCATGTATGCCGGTTGTTTCAGGTACCAGTTACGCTGGGCCACCACGCGCGGATGATGAGCCGGAATGTCCAGCGTCATGTCGTCGGCGATGGCCTGCCACAGATCCGTTTGCTGCACATCCTGCTGCTGCCGGGTCGGGCGTTCATCCGAGGAATGCCGGCTGTTTTTGCCGTCGTTCCGTGTACTTTTCAGCACGGTATGTTCCGATGCTTTGGGGTAGAGCGGCGCGTTTGCTCGCTCTCCAGCGGTATCCTGGTGGCCATGAGGCTGGCGCGCCGAATCGGTCGCCGCCATCTGGCAGCCGGCCAGGAGCAAGGCACTGGATAAAATGCAAAGTCTTATCATGGTGTCTGCGTCTCAAAAAAACGGCGGCCAGTGTATGCTTTGTGAGCAACTTAATCAAGTTCGTTAAAAATGGTCTTTCCAGCGGCGAAGTGCGGCGAACACTTGACAGTCTTCATTTAACTCCGCCATGGCGTGCACTTGGGCGGCGGCCCGGACCGCAGGCTCGGCGGTGCGCAGAAACACATTGATGGCCTTTTCACGGCCGATGCGGGACGGCAGGGTGGGCACGCCCTGCTGGCGCAACTTGGCGACTTCTTTCATGTAGCCCAGCAGGGCGGCATTGCCGGGCTCTACCGCATGGCAGAAGGCCAGGTTGGACTGGGTGTATTCGTGGGCGCAGTACACCCAGGTGTGTTCGGGCAGGGCGGCCAGTCGCTGCAGTGAGTGATGCATCTGCTCCGGTGTGCCTTCAAATAGTCGGCCACAGCCGCCGGAAAACAGGGTGTCACCGCAAAACAGCAATTCCTGGCCGTAATAGGCAATGTGGCCCAGGGTATGGCCGGGCACGGCGATGACTTCAAGCTCCAGACCCACCATGGGCAGCGCCAAGTTGTCGCCGTCCGCCACGGCAATGGCGCCGGGGCAGGGCAGGCGCTCGCCGGCAGGCGCATAGACCGGGGCGTCGGGCCAGTCGGCCTGCAGGGCGGATACGCCGCCGGTGTGATCATGGTGGTGATGGGTAATGAGAATGGCGACCAGCTCAAGGTGGCGCTCGGCCAGTGCGGCCTGCACCGGAGCCGCATCGCCCGGATCGACCACGACGGCTTGGCGACCATTGCCAATCAGCCAGATATAGTTATCGTTAAAGGCATGAAGCGGTGTTACGTTCATTTGACATCCTTGAGCTGAAAACAGAGAGGGGCGGCAGGCCGACCCGATATAATTCCAAAGCTTACCAGAGGGATCATGACCACAGCCAGCCAGCCGGCGCCGCAACACTGGCGCGATCTGCCCCGGGGAGCCTACCTCGCCGACCAATTGCAGCAACGACTCGATGCCTGGGCACCGGGCCTGTATGGCTTTAGCCTGCTCAAGGTGGACGCCCTGAGCACGGCGCTGTCATTGTCTCGCAGCCGCTTGCGCCAGGATGTGGTCATGGCCCAGCAGGAGCTGGATGGCATGGATTTGCTGGGGGATGCCACCGCCATGCCCTTTGCTCCGGGCAGCCTGGATGCCTGCCTGCTGGCCCATGTGCTCGACTACAGTGAACATCCCCATGCCATTCTGCGGGAAACCGAGGTGGTATTACGGGACGACGGCTGGCTGGTGCTGACCGGCTTTAACCCCTATGGCAGCGCCGGCCTGGCCCGGCTGCTGCCGGGCTGGCGCCAGCGCCTGCCGCCCTGGCGGCGTATGCTGGCGCCGGCCCGAGTGGAAGACTGGCTGAAGTTGTTGGGATTTGACGTGATTGAGCGGGACTATATCGGTTTTACCGGGTTTATGCCCTGGCTCGACCGCTGGCAGCAGCGTTATTGCCCGGCGGTGCTGCCGTCACCGGCGGCGGTATACATTTTGCTGGCGCGCAAGCGGCGTTTTCCGCTCACGCCGGTGCGCGAGCGCCGGCCGGCGCCGGCGCCGGTGGGGCGGCCGGAGATGGCCCGTCAGCGGGAGTAGCCTTCGTCGTCGCGTTCGGCGTCGTTCAGCGCGGCCTCCCGCGCCAGATCGTCGCAGCGTTCGTTTTCCGGATGACCGGTGTGGCCACGTACCCAGTGCCACTCCACCTGGTGGTGCTGGCAGAGTTCGTCGAGCCGCTGCCACAGGTCGGCGTTTTTAACCGGGGTTTTGGCGGCGGTGCGCCAGTTATTGCGCTTCCAGCCATGAATCCACTGGGTGATGCCCTGACGCACATACTGGCTGTCGGTGGTCAGATCCACGGCGCAGGGGCTGCTGAGGGTTTCCAGCCCCTTGATGGCGGCCAGCAGCTCCATGCGGTTATTGGTCGTCAGGCGATAGCCGCCGCT
This sequence comes from Oceanimonas sp. MB9, assembly GCF_011319775.1. Lineage (NCBI taxonomy): Bacteria > Pseudomonadati > Pseudomonadota > Gammaproteobacteria > Aeromonadales > Aeromonadaceae > Oceanimonas > Oceanimonas sp. MB9. The sequence continues at coordinate 606,813 of NZ_VFBE01000005.1, forward strand.
GAGCTCCTTGCGGTGCTGCTTGTAGATCAGCACGGCGCCGTAACCGCCGGGGCCCGGATTGCCGAGGCAGGAGCCATCGGTAAAAAGCTGAACCTGTTTCATGGTATTGCCCGTGAATAACTAGGATAAAAGCACGCAGTCTGCCACAGGGGCCAAGGCCGGGCCAGCATGGCGGCCTTTATCATGACGACGCTGTCGCTATATACTTGGTGCTGAATTTGCGAAGGAGAACACAGTGATCATCGAATCTGGCTACCAACGGCAAGTGGTGCTCGATACCGAAACCACCGGTATGAACATGGACACCGGCCCTCACTACATCGGGCACCGGGTGATTGAGATCGGCTGTGTTGAGGTGGTGAACCGTCGGCTGACCGGCCGTCACCTGCACCTGTATCTGAAGCCGGATCGTCAGGTGGACGAAGAAGCGATTCGCGTTCACGGCATTACCGATGACTTTCTCGCCGACAAGCCCGAGTTTTCCAGCAAGGTTGACGAATTTCTCGACTTTATTCGCGGCGCCGAGATGGTCGCCCACAATGCGCCCTTTGACGTGGGCTTTCTCGACTATGAAATGGAGTTACTGGGGCGGCCCGAACGCATGGCCGAGCTGTGCAAGGTAACCGATACCCTGGCCCTGGCCCGGCAGCTCTACCCGGGCAAGCGCAACAACCTGGACGTGCTCTGCGATCGTTACGGCATCGACAACAGTCACCGTACCCTGCACGGGGCCTTGCTGGATGCCGAGATACTCGCCGACGTCTACCTGCTGATGACCGGCGGGCAAACCAAGCTGAACCTGTATAGCGATGCCGGCCAGCAAGGCGACAGCAATGGCGGAGAAATTCGCCGGCTGCCGGCCGGGCGAGCGCCGTTGCGGGTGATTCGGGCCGGCAGCGACGAGCTGCAGGCCCATGAAAACCGGCTCAATATTATTGAACAGAAGGGCGGCAGTTGCCTGTGGCGCCCCTGATGGTGCGTGCGCTGGGGCTGCTGCTGCTGGGGCTGGCGGCGCTGAGTGCTCAGGGCGAAGAGCAGCGTTCGCGCTGGCTGGGCAATACCTTTCGCATTGACCCTTCAATCGAAGAACTGACCCTGATCATCGAGCGGACCTCACCCTCGACGCCGGTGGTGCTGATAAAGCCCGATGGCAGCAAGTATTACTATCAGCGTCACCCGGATCATATTAATTGGGCCTCTACCGACACCCGCGATGTAATTACCCTGTGGCGGCCGGAGCCGGGGCCCTGGCAAGCCACCGGCAAGCTGGCCGGTGAGCATGGCATTACCCTGCTCAGCGTGTTTCGGCTGAGCATCGACGAGTTGCCTGCCCGTGTCTATCAGAACGAGGTGATTCGGCTCAATGGCCAGCTGATGCATGGTGACACCCGGCTCGACGCCAATTATTACCTTGAGGGGTTGAGGCTGCTGGCGCAGTTGTATTCCCGCGGCGACGAAGAAAACGACCAGGCTTATCCGCAACCACCCCTGCGGCTGGCCGAGTTTGTGGACGACGGCACCGGACTGGATGCTGTGGCCGAAGACGGCCAATTGACGGCAGAGGTGGTGTTTGATGCCGCGCCCGGCAATTACCTGTTTCAGGCCGAAGTCTCCAATGGCGTACTGGCCCGTTACGCCGAGCAGGAAATCACCCTTTATCCCATGCCGGTCCATGCCCGTGTTACCACGCCCGACTCTCAGCGGCAGTGGCGCATAGAGCTGGAAACCGACAGTGACATTCTCGACGACAGCCTGGTGGTGACCGGGCAGTTGCTGACACCGCTGGAGCAGCGCCTGCCAATATCCGGTCAGGGGCGGCAGATTGAATTACCTCCGGCGCGCCAGCCCGGCAATTACCACTGGCAGGGGCGAGTGTTTGCCACCACGGTGGATGGCCGGGAAATTCAGCTGAACATGAAAGAGCAACTGGTGCGGGTGGCGCCGCCGCTGGTCAGGGAAGCTCCCAAGGCCGCGCCACCACCGCCCTGGTGGCAGGGCTGGCCATTGTGGGCCGGCGTGGCCGGCCTGACCCTGCTGCCGGCGGGGGGCGGATTCTGGTGGTGGCGAAGAAAGCGTATCAACGCCGCCGACGTGAATGAAAAATAAACTTTTGAAGCGTTGAGTTTAAAAAACGACCGAACGCATTAAAGTTGCCATTTTTCTGCTTGACGCCTGCGCCCGGTGCCCCTAATATTCGCCCCGCTTGCAGCGAAAGCCAAGCACCGGAGCGGTAGTTCAGTTGGTTAGAATACCGGCCTGTCACGCCGGGGGTCGCGGGTTCGAGTCCCGTCCGCTCCGCCACATTTAAGAAGCCCTTAGCTAGTTGATAGCTAAGGGCTTCTTGCTTTTCTGTCGTCAGTAAAACCATCCTTCCTCAATCTGTCAAATCCCTCCTCGTGACCAAACCGTGACCATTTCGTGACTCAGGCGCTGTTTTGACCGGTGCTTAAAGCACACTATCTGCGCTATCCATATGAGCTGATAAAGCTTCAGATAGAAATATTGAGCCCGCTTTTTGAATTTGAGTGAAACGTGCCTCTTATATTCGTGGAATCATGATTTTTTCGTATTCCTCTGTGTGAAAGTATCACTGGCGCTTGCTCAGGTATTTGGTTCTGATAACTCCCAGCGTTTAGTACAGGGAGAGAGAAATCCATGGCCACAACACAGCGGCAATACCGTATTGAAGAGGACTTGATAGGCGAACTGGAGGTGCCGGCACAGGCGCTTTTTGGAGTGCAAACGCAAAGGGCAATCGACTTGTATCCGCTCAATGGCGAGAAACCCCTGTCGGCCTATCCGGAGTTGCTGCGCGGCTTGCTGCTGGTTAAAAAGCTGGCGGCCCAGACCAATCTCAATACTGGAGAACTTGAGCCCGAGGTTGGGCAGGCCATTGTGTCGGCGGTGGACCTGCTGCTTGCAGAAATGCCTGCCGATGCATTTCCGGTGCATGCCTTTCATGGCGGCGGAGGGATCTCCAGCAACATGAACGTTAATGAGGTGGTGGCCAACCTGGCCAACCACCATGCCTTTGAGCGTCCGCTGGGTAGCTACCAGCCGGTGCACCCCAATGATCACGTCAACCTGAACAACTCGACCAGTGATGCGTTGAACACCGCCTGCCACCTGGCGGTGATCGACAAGATGAAGCAACTGGACGGCGAGCTGGCGGCCTTGCTCGGTACCTTCGATGAGCAGGGGCAGCGATGGCAGCATGTGCTGAAAATTTCCCGCACCTGCCTGCAGGACGCAGTCGAGATCAGTTTTGCCGATCTGTTTGGTGGTTATGCTTCACAGCTTGAACGTCACCGGGAACGCTTGGAGAGAGACACCGATGAGCTGTACCGGGTCAACCTGGGGGGCAATATCATCGGGCGCAAGGGGGATTGCTCCGAGGCCTTCTTCAATCAGGTTATCGATGGGCTGAATCAAATGACGGGAGAGAAGCGGTTCGCGCACGGCGACAACCTGTTTGATGCGTCCCAGAGTCATGACGATCTTGCCCGGGTGGCTGCCGGACTGGACCAGCTGGCGAGGGCCCTGCTGCGCATTGCCAAGGACTTTCGCCTGATGGCGTCGGGGCCTGAAACCGGGCTTGGCGAAATTCGCCTGCCCGCGGTGCAACCCGGCTCCTCGGCCATGCCGGGCAAGGTCAACCCGACCATTCCCGAATACCTGATCCAGTGCTGCATGCAGGCCTGCGGGCGCTGTTACTCGGTGCAGATGACCCAGGATCATGGTGAGCTCGACTACACCCCCTGGCAGTCTGTGGTGATCAGCAATCTGCTCGACGCCATCTCGGTTTTGACCAGCGGCATGGAGGCATTTAGGCAGCACTGCCTGGCCGGTATGGAGCCCGATCTGGCGCGAAATGCCCATAATGTTAATACGCTGATTCCCACATTAATTCGGCTTAAGCAGCAACGTGGCTATTCGTTCGCTGCCCGCGTTTACAAGGAAAGCGGCGGAGATCTGGAGCAAATTCGGCGTTATCTGAAGGAATAAGCATCAGGGAATAAGGATGAGTTTTTTGCACGGCGCCATACCCTAATGTCAATTGTGCTCGAAAAGCCATCCTTCTACTCTCGTTAGCAACCGTTACAGCAAACGTCCTCACAGGATGTCACCGTCGTCGCAAGAGAAATGGAGTATCAAATGGATTCTGTAAAAAACATTCCCCTGTCCTGGGCCCATGACTGGCTGCAGCAACCCAAGCGGCAATATATCGATGGCCAGTGGGTAGACGGCACCGGTCAGGACAAGTGGGTAGTGACCAACCCGGCCAATCGTGAAGCGCTGTGCGAATTCGTGATGGCCGATGCGGAGCAGGTGGAATACGCCGCTCAAATTGCCAACCAGCGGCACGAAGCCGGTGCCTGGTCCAAGGTCAGCCGCACCCAGCGGGCAGAGATGCTGCGTCAGGTAGCCCGGCTGATCCGTGAGCATACCGAAGAGCTGGCGGTGCTTGAATCTCTGCCCAATGGCAAGCTGTTCGCCGAGTCCATGGCCGACGACATTCCCACCTGCGCCGATATTTTTGAATACTACGCCGGCTGGACCGACAAGTTCTATGGTGAAACCTCGCCGGTTGAAGACGGCTTTCTGAACTACACCCTGAAAGAGCCCATTGGGGTCTGCGCGCTGATCGCCCCCTGGAACTTCCCCCTGTACCAGACCAGCCTCAAGGTGGCGGCGGCGCTGGCCATGGGCAATACCGTGATCATCAAACCGTCGGAATACACGCCGCTGACCACCATCTACCTGATGGAGCTGATCGACAGCGAGCTCGAGTTTCCGAAGGGCGTGATCAACATGCTGTTGACCAACGGCGAGATGGCCAACCAGTTGACCCTGAGCAACAATGTGCACAAGGTGTCCTTTACCGGCAGCACCGGGGTAGGGCGCAAAATAGTGCAAAACTCCGGTCTGTCCAACCTCAAGGCGGCCACCCTGGAGCTGGGCGGCAAGTCACCCTGCATCTTCTTTGAAGACACACCGGATCTGGACGGTGCCATCGATCGGGCCTTTACCGTGATGTTTTCCCACAAGGGGGAGAAGTGCTCGGAGCCGACCCGCTTCCTGATCCACGACAGCATTTACGATCAGGTGCTTGAAAAGCTGATTGCCAAGGCCAACGCGGTGAAGTGCGGCAATCCCTTTGATGAAAACGTCGACCAGGGACCCCAGTGCAACGAGGCCCAGTTCAACAAGATCCTGGAGTACATTGAAATCGGCAAGGGCGAGGCCAAACTGGTGGCCGGCGGCTGTGCCGATACTGAGGGTGACAATGCCAACGGCTATTTCATTCGCCCCACCATTTTCTCCGAGGTGGACCAGAATGCCCGCATCGCCCAGGAAGAGATTTTTGGCCCCGTGCTGTGCTGTACCCGTTTCCACACCACGGAAGAAGCCGTGCAAATGGCCAATGCCACTGCCTACGGCCTGGCGGCCGGCATTTATACCGCAGACGTATCCCGTGCCCATCGGGTAGCGGAACAAATCGACGCCGGCATGCTGTTTATCAACCGCTACGGTTGCTATGGCCTGGCCGCCCCCTTCGGTGGTTTCCGCCAGAGTGGCTGGGGCAAGGAGATGGCAATTCACTCCCTGTCTTCCTACACCAAGACCAAGGGCGTCTGGGTATATTACGGCGACGCCTGATACCTGAAATAGAAATGCAAGGGGGGCCATCAGGCCCCCTTTTTACGTTATGCGCCATGCCTGGCGCGTAGCGCCGTGACGGTGATTAACATTATCCGGTATTTCTGTTCGTCGGCCGAGCAGTCGGAGTCGCAAACCCAGTCGGGTCGGGCCGTCCCGGCTCTGTTTTGAGAAACAACACCACTGTGAACTCTACTTATAACCATGAGTAATTGGGGATGTATGAGTCTCCATTTAGTCGTGCTCTGTTATATAAAGAGCATGACTTTATCTCATGGCCCCTCTAGTTTAACTCACTTCCTCCTGTTGTGCTTTTGTGACAATCTGTAACATATCCGGAACAACTCGAGCAGGGCTCCCGTTATCCGTATTTATTGTTACTGGGCGCAATTACTACTTTCAGGAAGGTTTAATAATGAAAAGCATGAATCCATTCTCAGTTTCATCTTCGAATCGAAAGATAGATCCTTCTCGCCGGCGGGGTGGTCAGTTCAAGGCAGATGGCTCTGTCAACGACAATGATCGTGTTGAAATCGGACCAACAGAGCTTGCATTTCAAGAATGGGAAGAGTTGGGGTTAACACCTCCTAACCTTGCTCGCATGCGAGAGTATCGCCTTCAGAGAATTGTAAAAGAGTTGCAGAAAAGAGATCTCGCTGGTGTGCTGTTGTTTGACCCGCTCAACATTCGATATGCGACCGACTCAACCAACATGCAAGTTTGGGTCACTCACAATCATGCCAGAGCCTGTTTCGTATCTGCTTCCGGACATATTATTCTGTGGGATTTTCACAACTGTGATCATTTGTCTGCCCACCTTCCCTTGGTAAAAGAGGTGAGGGGTGGTGCTTCCTTCTTTTATTTCGAAACGGGAAATAGAACTGACGAGCACGCGGCTCGATTTGCTTCGGAAATAAAGTCCATTCTGCATGAGCATGCTGGAGAAAATAAAAGGCTGGCGATTGATAAAATAGAAATTGCAGGTTTCAGTAAACTGACGCAGTTAGGAATAGAGATTTTTGATGGTCAAGAAGTCATGGAGCTTGCTCGGGCCGTCAAGAATGAAGACGAAATCAATGCCATGCGTTGCTCCATTGCATCAACCGAAATTGCAATGAAAGCAATGCAGGAGGCCACTGTGCCCGGTGTAACCGAGAACGATATCTGGTCTGTTCTCCATGCAGAAAATATTCGCCGCGGAGGCGAGTGGATAGAGTGTCGTATTCTTTCATCGGGCCCAAGAACTAACCCCTGGTTCCAGGAGTGTGGTCCTCGGGTTGTGCAAGAAGGCGAGCTACTGGCTTTTGATACTGATCTTATTGGTCCCTATGGAATCTGCGCTGATTTATCTCGAACCTGGATGATCGGTGATCGGGGGCCAACCGCTGAGCAGAAGCATCTTTATCGGGTTGCCTATGATCATATCCAGCATAATATGAATATCTTAAAGCCGGGAATGACATTCAGAGAGGTAACGGAGGCAGGCCTGCTGCTACCTGAAGAATACCGTCCACAGAGATATGGTGTAATGATGCATGGTGTGGGCCTTTGTGATGAATACCCATCAATTCGTTACCCCGAAGATCTTGAATGCCATGGTTATGATGGGGTGCTAGAGCCCGGCATGGCGCTGTGTGTGGAGGCTTATGTAGGTCGAGTCGGTGGCAAAGACGGTGTCAAGCTCGAAGATCAAGTTATTATTACAGAGACAGGCTTTGAAAACCTGACTAATTACCCATTTGAAGACAGCTTGTTGAGCGATTGAGTTTAGTGTTGTTGTCTGACTTTTAATGGGTTTGGATAGGCAAGGTTGAATTTGTATGACTTTGCCTATTTCACAGCGATGCTAAGGTTGTTTGTGATTTTATAAGTAGGCTTGTTTGAATGTAAATAATGTTGATGCGAGTTTGCCAGTTGTTGTTGAATATATCGAGGAAGGTGGATTTACATGGAACAGTCATTTAATGCCCACAAGAAAAGAGTTGCAATAAAGTCAATATTGATATTGGCTATTTTCATTGCTTTTTTGTTTGCCTTACCTGAAAAGACGGGAGAGTTGTTCAAATTCTTTCAAAGTTGGATTGGTGAGAAGTTCGGATGGTTTTATATGTCAAGTGTGGCATTTTTCATGCTGATACTTGCTTATTGCGGATTCGGACGCGCCGGAAACCTCAGGCTGGGGAAAGATAACGAGCGACCAGAGCATAACTTTTTTGCCTGGGGCGCCATGCTGTTTTGCACCGGCATGGGGATTGGCCTGGTGTTTTTTGGTGTCGCTGAACCCGTTATGCACTACCTTTCTCCCCCTGTGCTAGAAGGAGGTACAGATGAGGCCGTGCGGAAGGCGATAAATATTTCGTACTTTCACTGGGGAATCAATGCCTGGGCAATCTATTGTATTGTTGCTCTGCTGATCTCCTATGCGGCATATAGAAAAGGCAGGCCCATTGAAATGCGTTCCGCTCTGTATCCTTTAATTGGCAACAGAGTAGATGGCTGGATTGGGGATTTTGTTGATACCTTTGCCGTGTTGGCAACCGTGGTAGGCATTGTTACACCGCTTGGCTTTGGTGTGATGCAGATAAACTCGGGCCTTAACTATGTTATGGATGTGCCGCAGAGCCTGTCGGTTCAGCTGATGTTGATCCTTTTCATCAGCCTTGTAACTTGTGCATCTCTGATTCTGGGGTTGGAAAAGGGTATTAAAAGGCTGTCTGTTTTTAATATCTTTGTCGCCATATCACTGATGTTGTTTGTTTTTGTTGTGGGTGAAACATCTTATATTTTAAACGCGACTGTTGAGAATGTTGGCGACTACCTGGCAAATTTGATACCCCTCACATTTGAAACCTATTCACTTTCCAACCCTCAGTGGTTTCAGGGGTGGACCCTGCTTTACTGGGCCTGGTGGATCGCGTTTGCAGCCCCGACAGGACTGTTTATTGCCAGAATTTCAAAAGGAAGAACCATTCGTGAGTTTATTCTTGGTGTGTTGATCATCCCTGTCGGTTTCTCTTTTGCCTGGTTTTCCATCTTTGGTAATACGGCGTTGGATATGATTCATAACCAAGGTATGAGTGAGCTGGGTGCCGCTGTTATGGCCGACTCCTCCACCGCGCTTTTCAAGTTCTTCGACATGTTTTCCGGCTGGTCTATCATTGGTTATGCAGTGTTGCTGTGTATATTTGTGTTTTTTATAACCACGGCTGACTCGGGAACCATGGTAATAAACATTCTAACTTCTCGTCATGAAGACAAGGCGCCTAAATTAGAGCGCATATTCTGGGTTGCGCTCGTGTCGGGTATTACAGGCGTATTGCTGGCTGTTGGGGGGATGAGTGCCATTCAATCAGTTCTTGTCGTTCTTGGCTTTCCATTTGCACTTTTGGTGACCATTATGTGCTTTGGTTTTGTCAAGTCCATAGCTTTAGAACTTAATGCTGAAAAGAAGGGGAGCTTGGGAAGTCAAGTGAATGAGCCGAATAGCCATACTCCCAGTCTCGATACCAAACCCCAGCAAGAGGTGCCTAAATTCAGCCAACTTGGGTAAGTTAGTAAGTCATAACCTTAAGACTTGATTTGTTTGCCAAGCTGAGTGTCTTTTATTTATACCTTCATAAGACACTCAGCCTGGATGAATGATGTTTTGTTGTCTAGCTGAACTGTTAAATTTTATTTCATTTATGTTAATAGGCGTTTCGTCTTTTAACTATGGGGTGATCATTATTGTGTTTTAAACACTGGCTTAATATTTTGGAGTGAAACATGGAATATGTACGCCTTGGCCAGTCCGGCCTGAAAGTATCCCGTCTCTGCCTCGGCACCATGAACATGGGCTCGAAGGAATGGAAACCCTGGATCTTTAATGAAAAGGAAAGTGAGCCCATTATCGCGCATGCCCTGGATAAGGGGGTCAACTTCATCGATCTGGCAGACTTTTACTCCACCGGTGCCGGTGAGGAAGTGGTGTGCAACGTGCTGCGCCGCATTGCCCGTCGCGACGAGCTGGTGATCACCACCAAGGTGGGCTACGCCATGAGCGATGACATCAATGCGCAGGGGCACTCACGCAAGCATATCTTTGATGCCATCGACGCCTCGCTCAAGCGCATGGGCATGGATTATGTCGATATCTACATGCTGCATTATTTCGATACCGAAACCCCGGTGGAAGAGACCATGGGTGCCCTCAACGACATCGTGCTGGCCGGCAAGGCCCGCTATATCGGGGTATCTACCATGTACACCTGGCAGCTGGCGAAGATCCTGCAGGTGTGTGACAAGAATGGCTGGGCCCGCCCGATCAACATGCAGCTGCAGCTGAACTGTGCCTACCGTGAAGAAGAGCGGGAGATGATTCCCTTCTGCATGGATCAGGGCATTGGCGTGTCGGTCTTCAGTCCGCTGGCCCGGGGCATTCTGACCAGCGATCTGCAGTCCACCCGCAACCAGACCGACTTCTTTACCGCCGAGATGTATAACGATCAGGCCTCCAGGGATATCGCCCACTCCGTGGCCAAGGTGGCCGACGCTCGCGGTTGCCTGCCGGCACAGGTGGCCCAGGCCTGGGTACTGCAGAAGCCGGAAGTGTCTTCCATGCTGGTGGGTGCCGACAGCCCGGCCCAGTTTGACAGTGCGCTGGCCGCCCTTGAAATGCAGCTGACCGCGGAAGAGCTTTACGAGATTGAGCGTAATTACACGCCCTGCGATCTGATCAACGACTATACCGCCGGCAAGCGTATTGCGCGCAGCCCGCGCCCCGCTCAGGCGCCCTTTATTGACTGATCACCTGTTGGCATTTTCATAGCACGTTGTTTTAGGTCTCTTTTGCCCCGCTTGTCGGGGCTTTTTTATGTTCGGATATAAAGGAACACGACATGTGGCTCGTCTGGCTTATGCTCGTCTAGCTGACCTGCATCCACCCCTTTGTAATCTAAGTGCTTGGTAGAAAAACAGATTTTTGTTTGTTTTTTGTTATGACATTTTTTCATGGTTGATCGCATTTATGTCATTTTGAGTTTCTTTTCCGCTGAAGCATGCTGAGCGGCGATTGGAATAGTTGAAGGAAGATTCACTACACAGGTGAATCATTACGTAGGGATTTATATGAAAAACATCAGACCCATTACCTTCTGGCCAGCATTTGCCTGCCTTGCCCTGACGGTTATCTACACCATCATCGACAAGCAGAACTTCATTGCCGGTACCTCAACGCTGAATAGCGTGATCATGGCCAACCTTTCCTGGCTGTTTAATCTCAGTGCCTTGTTGATGGTGTTTATCGCCGCCTATGCGTTTTGCTCGCCCATCGGTCGAGTGCGCATTGGCGGCGAAAAGGCCGCTCCCATGCTAACGCCGTTCCGCTGGTTTGCGGTTTCCTTAACCACCGTCATTGCCATGGGCATCCTGTTCTGGTCGGTGGCCGAGCCGGTGCTGCACTACCATGAACCCCCCAAGTACCTGGGAGTGATGCCCGAGAGCGCCGAGTCAATGCGCTTTGCCATGTCCACCATCTTCGTGCATTGGACCATTACCCCATACAGCATCTATACCGTTGCTGGCCTGGCCTTTGCGCTGGCATTCCACAACCTCAAGCTGCCCTTTTCCATCGGCTCCATGCTGCGTCCGCTGCTGGGCCGCCGGGTGGATGGCATCGGCGGCCAGGTGATTGACGGTCTGGCGCTGTTTTCGGTGGTGCTGGGCATGTCCGCCACCCTGACCTCCGGCCTGCTGGTGATCGGCGATGGCATGGAGTCGGTACTGGGCATCGAGAAAAGCGTGGCCGGCTACGCGATTATCGCCATTGCCATTATCGGCTCCGCCATCATGTCGGCCGCGTCAGGCCTGTACCGCGGCATTCAGACCCTGGCGCGCATCAACACCTGGCTCTACTTCATCGGTGCTTTGTTCATCTTTATCGTGGGGCCCACCGTGTTCATCCTGTCTTTGGGCGTGGAGTCACTCGGTGTTTATCTGTCCGACTTTTTCGCCCGTAACCTGGTAACCGGCGCCTCCGGTAACGACCAGTGGCCGGGTTGGTGGACCGTGGCCTTCTTTGCCAGCTGGTTTGCCTGGGCTCCGCTCAGTTGTTTGTTCCTCGGCAAGATTGCCCGTGGCTACACGGTGCGTCAGTTCATCATTGTTAACCTGTTGCTGCCGTCGCTGTTCGGTTTCCTGTGGTTCAGCATCTTCAGCGGCTCTTCGCTGTATTTCGATACCACCCTCGGCGGCATCATGTACCAGGCCTATCAGGAGCATGGCTTTGCCTCGGTCATTTATGTGCTGTTCGAGCAGCTGCCCGGCAGCACCCTGCTCAGCGCATTGTTCATCTTTGCCTGTTTCATCACCTTCATTACCGCGGCCGACTCCAATACCGATGCCATCGGTGGCCTTTGCATCAAGGGCGTGGATGCCGAAAACCTGAAATCACCCTTGTGGGTCAAGGCCACCTGGGGTTGTGCCATCGCCTTTGTCGCCTGGATCAGCGCAAGTTATATCGGGGTCGATGCGATCAAGATGCTGTTCAACCTGTCGGGCGTACCGGGCATGTTGATTGTGCTGGGAGCGGGCTTTGCCTTTCTGAAATTGGCGCAACGGGTCCAGGTTAACGGCCAGATCGTGGAGCTGAAGCCGAGCGTACTGGCCGAGATGGAAGCCGGCTCTGAAACCGAGCGTGTTAGTCCGCTGGCAGGACTGGGACAGAAATAAACGATTCAACCTTGTAACACATGGAGTCGGGCTGACTCGGCTCCACCATTACCTTTGAGGATTTAACATGCAATACGTAAGACTTGGCCAGTCCGGCCTGAAAGTATCCCGTCTCTGCCTCGGCACCATGAACATGGGCTCGAAGGAATGGAAACCCTGGATCTTTAATGAAAAGGAAAGTGAGCCCATTATCGCGCATGCCCTGGATATGGGGGTCAACTTCATCGATTTGGCAGACTTTTACTCCACCGGTGCCGGTGAAGAGGTAGTGTGCAACGTGCTGCGCCGCATTGCCCGTCGCGACGAGCTGGTGATCACCACCAAGGTGGGCTATGCCATGAGCGATGACATCAATGCCCAGGGGCACTCACGCAAGCATATCTTTGATGCCATCGACGCCTCGCTCAAGCGCATGGGCATGGATTATGTCGATATCTACATGCTGCATTATTTCGATACCGAAACCCCGGTGGAAGAGACCATGGGTGCCCTCAACGACATCGTGCTGGCCGGCAAGGCCCGCTATATCGGGGTGTCTACCATGTACACCTGGCAGCTGGCGAAGATCCTGCAGGTGTGTGACAAGAATGGCTGGGCTCGCCCGATCAACATGCAGCTGCAGCTGAACTGTGCCTACCGTGAAGAAGAGCGGGAGATGATTCCCTTCTGCATGGATCAGGGCATTGGCGTGTCGGTCTTCAGTCCGCTGGCCCGGGGCATTCTGACCAGCGATCTGCAGTCCACCCGCAACCAGACCGACTTCTTTACCGCCGAGATGTATAACGATCAGGCCTCCAGGGATATCGCCCACTCCGTGGCCAAGGTGGCCGACGCCCGCGGTTGCCTGCCGGCACAGGTGGCCCAGGCCTGGGTACTGCAGAAGCCGGAAGTGTCTTCCATGCTGGTGGGTGCCGACAGCCCGGCCCAGTTTGACAGTGCGCTGGCCGCCCTTGAAATGCAGCTGACCGCGGAAGAGCTTTACGAGATTGAGCGTAATTACACGCCCTGCGATCTGATTAACGACTATACCGCCGGCAAGCGTATTGCGCGCAGCCCGCGCCCCGCTCAGGCACCCTTTATTGACTGATAACCGGCCGACAGCACTCGTAGTACGTTGTTATGCTTCAGGTCTCTTTTGCCCCGCTTGGCGGGGCTTTTTTATTGCATCTCGCTGGTGAAGGCGGTGCCTGTGCAAATTGCAGGGATTTAGTCCGGGCTGATCTCACGCAACCACTGAGTAAAGCGAATGACCTTGGCCAGCCCCTGGCGTTCGGCGTTGATGTCCAGCCAGTAACCATAGGGGCCACTGACTTCAATCTCGCTGAAGGGAACCAGGGCGCCAGACTGCAGTTCGCGGCTGATCATGTGCTTGTCAATGATGGCAAAGCCAGCGCCATTAATGGCGGCATTGGTCACCTGATCCAGGGTGCTGAACTCCATGCCGCGGCTGGCATCCACCTGATCGGTGAGGCCGGCGGCCTGCAGCCAGTTTTGCCACACCGGCAGCCGTTCACCCTTGTGCAGAATATGCAGCAGGCTGCCATCGGCGTGTTCCAGATCGTGTGCCTGTTCAAGCAGTTCCGGCGAGCAGACGGCGACGTGCTGCTCCAGCATGATCAGCTCACTGTAATGGCTTGGTTTGGCCGTGCGCCCGAAGCGAATACAGCAGTCGAATAATTTGCTGTCCACATCGCTGTTGTGAATGGATAACTCCAGCTCCGGCGAGTGCCGGTGCAGGCTCGCCAGCCGGGGCGCCAGCCAGCGGGTGGCAAAGGTAGGGGGCACCAGCAGGGCCAATTTTTGCCGTTGTTTGGGATCCCGCAGCTCCTGTACCGCACTTTCCATCAGGTTGAAGGACTGTTCCAGCTTGGCAAGCAGTTGTTTTCCGGACTCGGTCAGCTCCAGGTGGTGATGGCGGCGAATGAACAGCGCTACCCCAAGGTAGTCTTCCAGTTGCTTGATCTGCCGGCTGACCGCGCTCTGAGTGACATGCAACTGGGTTGCCGCCTGCGTAAAGCTCAGGCACTTGCCTGTGGTTTCGAACACGCGTAGAGAGGTCAGTGCCGGTAATGAACGCATAAAGGTTACTCTTGGATTAAAGCCGTCTTGAAGCAGGATTATATCTAAGCATGCGCGGCAAATCGTTTTTTCTGATCTGGTGTGTTTATCTTTACCGGCTTTGCAACGAATAGGGTAACCGAGCAAAGTGATTTGGTCAGTTTTCCAGCTTCATCACCGATTGCGCGGTTTCGCGTATGCAGTTGGCCAGGGGCGTGTGAAAGCTGCTCTCCAGGGTGGGGGCATACACCAGATTCATGCTGAACACATGATGCCGGGGCAGGCCGTCAACGCCCTGCAGGGGCGTGGTGCAGGCCACCAGGCTGGACTCGGGCAACAGGGCGGCCGCCAGGCCGCTGTTCACCGCCGCGCAGATGTTTTCCAGATCGGTGCTGGTCATCACGGGATCATGACTTATTCCGGCCTGTTTCAGATCGTTAAGGCTAAGTTCCCGCAAAATGCAGTCACCGGTAAACAGCGCCACCGGCAGCGGCGAGCCCGGCTCGGGGGCCAGGCCGGCGGCGGCCGACCACTGCAGCCGCTCCGTCCACAGCACTTCTTCCTGCGGAAAGCGGGGCTCGCCGGTCACGATGGCAATATCCAGCTCGGAGCGCTTCACCATGTCCCGCAAGGCACGGCTGCGGGCACAGGTCACCCTGGGCTGAAGCTCGGGAAACGACACGCGCAGCCGGGGAATAAAATGCTGCAAAAACGCCTGGGCGTAATCGGTGGGCACACCAAAGTGCACCCGCCCCCGCAGTGGGCTGTCACTCAGCGCGCTCAGGGCCTCGTTGTTCAGTCGCTGGAATTGTTCGGCATAGCGCAGCAGGGTGCTGCCCGCCGTCGTGAGGGAGATGCCCTGGTTGCTTCGTTGCAGCAGACAGGCGCCGGCCTGCTCTTCAAGGCGTTTTATCTGCATGCTCACCGCCGCCTGAGAACGAAACAGCCTGGCGGCGGCGTCCTTGAATCCCCCCTCGGCCACGACCACCGTGAAGGTGTTGAGTAACTCAAGGTCCAGCAGGGGTTTCATTGGGCGGCTCCTGTTTGTTAAAGGTGGTTCACTTTTTCTTAATTACTTCATTGTATCTATTCGTTTGACTGAATTATAGTCGGCTTTTTATGCTGACAGCCACATCACCACCGAGTGGTGATCCTTTTAAACCCTACGCAAAGGTGGCAGGCATGACGGTAGACAAGATTCCAAAGACCATGGCAGGCGTGGTGCTCACGGGGCATGGCGGGCCTGACAAACTGGTGTATCGAAACGATCTTCCCGTGCCCCGGCCCGGCGCCGGCGAGGTGTTGATGCAAGTGGGCGCCACGGCGATCAACAACACCGACATCAACACCCGTATCGGCTGGTACTCCAAGGGAGTGACCACGGGCACCGATGCCGCCACCAGCAGCGGACTGGCATCGGCCCGGCATGAAGACGCCAGCTGGTCGGGCAGCCCCATTGCGTTTCCCCGCATTCAGGGGGCGGATTGTTGCGGCACCATAGTGGCAGTGGGGCAGGGCGTGGACGAGGGGCGCATTGGAGAGCGGGTGCTGGTGCGGCCCATGCATGCACCCTCGACCACCTCCAGGCCCTACGAGCTGGTGACCTTTGGCTCCGAATGTGACGGCGGCTATGCGCAATACGCCGTGGCCCCGGCGCACGAAACCTTTGCCGTAGAGAGTTCGCTCACCGATGCCGAGCTGGCGTCGTTTCCCTGCGCCTATTCCACGGCGGAAGGCATGCTGGAGCGGGCGGAACTCAAGGCCGGTGAGCGGGTGCTGATCACCGGCGCCTCCGGTGGTGTCGGCTCGGCGGCGGTGCAGCTTGCCAAGCGCCGGGGCGCGGAGGTGATTGCGGTATGCGGAGAGCATAAGTTTGATGCCGTGCGCGCCCTGGGGGCCGATCGGCTGGTGGCCCGGGGCACCTCGCTGCTTGAGGACGTGGGGGCAGACAGCGTGCAGGTGGTGGTGGATCTGGTGGCTGGACCGCAGTGGCCCGAGCTGCCGGAGCTGTTGTGCCGGGGCGGACGCTATGTGGCTTCCGGTGCCATTGCCGGGCCCTTGGTGGAGCTGGACGTGCGCACGCTCTACTTGAAAGATCTGAGCCTGCTGGGCTCAACCTGGCAGCCCAGACATGTGTTCGAAAACCTGATCCGCTACATAGAGCGAGGAGAAATTCGGCCCCAGGTGGCAAAAACCTATGCGTTGGCGGAAGTACACCAGGCCCAGCAGGATTTTATGACCAAGCAGCTGGCCGGCAAGCTGGTGCTGACGGTAGCGGAGTCATAACGGCAAGGCCGGTGCCGAAAGGCACCGGCCTTCATTATGCTGCCGTGTTGTCAAAACTCACTTCTGGCGTTGGTAAAGCCAGGGTGTGGTAATGAATTACGGCTCAAACCCTTCAAGCACCAGCTTGCCCACGGCGCGGCCCGATTCCAGCTCGGCATGGGCGGCCCTGAGATTGGCGGCGTTAATGACGCCCAGCTGCTTGCCCAGGGTGGTGCGAATATGCCCCTGATCGATCAGTTGCGCCACCTGCTGCAGCAATTCATGCTGGGCGCCCATGTCGCGAGCCTGGTGCATGGAGCGGGCAAACATGAACTCAATGTGCAGCGACAGGCTTTTGGGCTTGAGCTTCATCACATCCAGGGTGTCGGGATCGTCAATCATGCCAATGCGGCCAAAGGGCGCCAGCAGGTCGACATAGGTCTCGAAATAGTCTTCGGTGGCGTTCAGGCTGGCAATATGGGTGACCGGACCCAGGTTGTGCTGCGCTATCAGGGCATCAATCTGGGGCTTCAGCGGTTGCCGGTGATCCACGACATAATCGGCTCCCAGCTCGTTTACCCAATGGCGCGATGCCTCGCGAGAAGCCGTGGCGATAATGGTGGCGCCGGTCAGCACCCTGGCCAGTTGCAGCAAAATGGAGCCCACACCACCGGCGGCGCCCACCACCAGCAGTACTTCATTTGACGTTTGGCCGCCGTTGGGCTCGGTACGGGCCAGCTGCAGGTGTTCAAACAGCAGCTCCCAGGCGGTAATGCTGGTCAGCGGCAGCGCGGCCGCCTCGGCATCGGACAGGCTGCTGGGCTTGTGGCCCACCAGGCGTTCATCCACCAGCTGATATTCGGCATCGCTGCCCGGACGGGTCAGATCGCCGGCGTAATACACGCGGTCTCCCGGCTGGAACAGGCTAACCTCTGCACCGGTGGCCACCACTTCGCCCACGGCATCCCAGCCCAGCACCTTGTACTGACCGGGCTCGGCCGCCGCGCGCTGGCGCACCTTGTAATCCACCGGGTTCACGGCAATGGCGTGCACCTTCACCAGCAGATCACGGCCGGTGGCCACCGGTTGCGGCAGTTCAATATCCACCAGGGCACTGGCTTCGCTGATGGGGGCGGGGTGTTGGTATCCAATGGCTTTCATAACAGACTCCTTTAAGCGTCAAAGCGTGATTTGGTATCGGCTTGATCATCATTGTGTGCATTGCAGCTTTCAGGAAAAACAGCATAATCAGATAAACATATTCAAAAACTATTTGAAAATATGCAGATCGAAGACTTGCAGGTGATCCTCAAGGTGGCCCAGTTTCGCAGCATCACGGCGGCGGCGGCCAGCCTGGACATGCGCACCGCCACCGCCAGTGCCGCGGTAAAACGGGTGGAAAGCACCCTGGGCGCCGAGTTGTTTGTGCGCACCACCCGCAAATTGCGGCTGTCGAGCGCCGGGGAGCGCTTTCTGCCCCAGTGCGAGCAGGCACTGCAGCTGCTGGAGCTGGCGCGAACCAATATTCGTCACGACAGCGAGCAACTGACCGGAGAGCTGCGGTTGGCGGTGTCGTCGGATCTGGGGCGCAACCTGGTGCTGCCCTGGCTGGATGAATTCATGGCCAAGCACCCCGATATTCGGCTACGGATCAATGTCAGCGACAGCAATATCGACTTTTACCGGGACGAGGTCGACATGGCGCTGCGCTATGGCTCACCCAAAGAGACCAACCTGTACGGCTTTAAAATCTGCGATGTGCAGGGCATTCTGTGCGCGGCCGAGCCTTATCTGCAACAACACGGCAGCCCGGCGCACCCGCAGGAGCTGGCCACCCATAACGGCCTGTTTTATCAGTTGCACGACATATTGCACGATGTCTGGACCTTCACTCGGGACGGCCAGAGCCACCGGGTCAAAATGAGCGGCAACCGGGCTTCCAACGACGGCGATCTGGTGCGGCGCTGGTGCGTGGCGGGCCGGGGGGTGGCGGTCAAGTCCTGCCTCGACATGGCCGAGGATCTGCTGGCCGGGCGCGTGCAGCCGCTGATGCCGGGCTATCGAGCGCGGGTGTCGGAGCTGTGGCTGGTGTGCCCCAGCCGTCACTCCATTACGCCGGCCATGCGGCTGTTGCGAGACTTTATGCAGGAAAAATGCGGCGCCCTGCTAAGCCGGCTCAATGAGCGCGGCCTGCTGTAAGGAGGACCCATGCCAAACCAGTTGTCGCTTCGCTCCTATACTCGTCAGCGCCGCAGTCATGCCCACGACTTCCATCAGCTGGTGCTGCCCCTGCGCGGAGTGATCCAGCTTGAAATGGCGGGCTTTGGCGGCAAGGTGGCCCCGGGAGAATGCGCGGTAATACGGCGGGGTGAGCAGCATCATTTTACCGCCGACACCGAGGCCCGGTTTGTGGTGGCGGATCTGGATGCGCTGCCACCCAACCTGCTCGGCGGCGAACGGCTGGTATTTGCCGTCAGCCCGCCCCTGAGTCGTTACCTGGAATTTATCGAGGCGCAGCTGGAACATCAGGTGAATGCCGACATCGAGCGTGCCATGGTGGCTACCTTTGCGGTATTGGTGGCCGAGCAACGGCTGAGCCCGCGCCTGGATGCGCGTATTCGGCAGGTGCTCTCGCATATTGAACGCCACCTGACGGAGAAAATGACCCTGCAGCGGCTGGCCGGGGTGGCCTGCCTCAGTGAGACCCAGCTAAAAAAATTGTTTCGCCAGCAAGTGGGGCTCACCGTGATGCAATATGTCACGCAAAAGCGCATGGACAAGGCCAGGGCGCTGATTCAGCACACCGACTATTCCATTCAGCTGGTTGCCGAGCTGGTGGGATATACCGACCTGTCGGCCTTCAGCAGGCGGTTTTCCCAGCATTTTGGCATGACGCCCACTCGTTTCTCGCAGTAACTTTCCGTCTTTGCGGCATGGCAAAGCGTCCTTTCGGCACAAACAAACCTTGTTTGCTGACATACCATGACAGCCATTGTTTGATGAGGGAGCGGATTGTCATGGCACAGTCTCGGGAAGTAATGATGGGCATACTGACCATAGTGGTGGCCAGTGTGCTGTGGGGAACCACGGGCACCGTGGCCAGTTTTGCCGAAAATGTCAGTGCACTGGCCACCGGGGCCTTTGCCATGGGAGTGGGAGGCATATTGCTGGCGCTGAATGCCGGCAAGGCGCTGCGAAAAGACCGGGCGAAACTGTGGGCCAGCCCGGGCGCACTGGCCCTGGGGGGACTGTCGGTGGCAGCGTATCCGCTGGCGTTTTACAGCGCCATGCAACTGGCCGGGGTTGCCATTGGCACCGTGATCTCCATTGCCAGTGCCCCCCTGTTTGCGGTGATCATGGAGTGCCTGATTGGCAGGAAAAAGCCATCCGCCCAATGGTGCCTCAGCTTTGTCTTTGGCATGGTGGGGGTGCTGCTGCTGGCCCTGGGCAAGCAGCAGGAAGTGATGCCGTCCGGCGGCGAGCTGGCGCGGTATGCGGGCATGGCCCTGGGGCTGCTGGCTGGGCTGACCTACGCCACTTATTCCTGGGTGGCCAGGGGCATGATCGCCAGGGGCGTGCACTCCAGCTCGGCCATGGCGGGCATGTTTGGGGTAGCGGCCCTGCTGTTGCTGCCGTCACTGGCCTTTACCGGCAGTAATCTGTTTGCCACTGCCACCAATACCGGCGTGGCCTTGTACATGGCGGTGGTGCCGATGTTCCTCGGTTATCTCTGTTTCAGCTACGGGCTCAGGCATGTGGATGTGAGCCAGGCAACCCTGCTGACCCTGCTGGAGCCGGTGGTGGCCATGTTACTGGCGGTCGTGGTGGTGGGGGAGCGATTTTTGCTGCTGGGCTGGTTCGGCATGGGGCTGATTATTGTCTCCATGCTGGTGCAGACGGGCCGGGGGCCTTTTCGCCTGCCCGGGCGCCGGGCGCTTCAGCCCGGCTGAGAAACCTTACAGTTCGTGCACGATGGCGTCCAGGTCGGCCGTTCGCTCATCGTGCACATGCTCCATCATGTGATCGATAAACAACCGGGTTTTCGCCGGCAGGTAGTTGCGAGAGGAATAGTAAATTTTCACCTGAATGGGATCGGCCTCGTATTCACGCAACACGCGGCGAAAGCAGCCCTGCTCGATACAGGTCTGGGCATGACCAATGCCCACGGCCGCAATACCCACCCCCATTTCCACGGCCTTGATGGCGGCCGACAGGCTGTTGACGGTCAGGTTGCCCTGAGGCTCCCGGTGAATTACCTCGCCATTCACACGAAAATCCCAGGTCTTCTTACGGCCGGTAGTGGAAGAGCGATAGGCAATGCAGTTGTGCTGAGACAGATCATCCGGTGTTTTGGGCTCGCCAAACTTCTCAATGTAGTCACTGTTGGCCACCAGTACCGGCTGCAGTTTGTAGAAGTCGCGGGCGATCAGGCGGCTGTCCTGATTGAGCATGACGCCAATGCCCACGTCGGCACCTTCCTTGACCAGATCGCCGATACGGTCATCGAATTGCAAATCCAGTTCAATGTCCGGGTATTTTTCGATAAAGGCGGGCAGCAGGGGCAGCACCACCATGCGCCCGAAGCTGTCGGGCAGGTTGATCTTCAGGCGGCCGTGAGGCTGCTTTTTCTTGTCTTTGCTGCGCCGAATCTGATCTTCCAGCTGCTCAACCAGGGGCTCGGTTCTCTTGTACAGTTCATGGCCATCTTCGGTCAGGGTGAGCGAGTGCGTGGTGCGGTGAAACAACCGCAACTCCAGCGATTTTTCCAGTTGGGCCACGGCCTTGCTGACGGCCGCCGAGGTTACCCCCAGGTGCCGGGCCGCGGAAGAGAAGTTACCGTTCTTGACCACGGCAAGAAAAATGTTGAGCTGGTTGGGGATCATGACGGGCTGGGTGTTCTCCGGTTATTCAGCGCCCCGCCAAAAGCAGGGCGCCAGGGTGAATGTCAGGCGGGGTTGAAATCATCCGCACCGTGCCGTTCGGCCAGTTGCTCTGACTCATCGCCCCAGACCCGGTTAACCCGGCGACCGCGTTGCACCGCCGGCCGTTCGGCAATGCGGTTGGCCCAGCGCTGCACGTTTTTATAGTCAGAGACGGAAAGAAACTCAGCCGCATTATACAGATCACCCCGCACCAGGGCACCATACCAGGGCCAGATGGCAATATCGGCAATGCTGTAGTCGTCACCGGCAATATAGGGCCGGTCGGCCAGTTGGCGATCGAGCACATCCAGCTGGCGCTTGGTTTCCATGCTAAAGCGATTTATCGGATATTCCAGTTTCTCCGGTGCATAGGCATAAAAATGGCCAAAACCGCCACCCAGATAGGGGGCCGAGCCCATTTGCCAGAACAGCCAGTTCATGACCTCTGTTTTCTGCGCCGGATCTGTGGGCAGCAGGGCGCCGAACTTCTCGGCGAGGTAAAGCAGAATGGAGCCGGACTCAAACACGCGTATCGGCTGGTCGGTGCTGTTATCCGCCAGTGCCGGAATCTTGGAGTTGGGGTTCACGTCCACAAAGCCGGAGGAAAACTGGTCTCCCTCACCGATGCGAATCAGCCAGGCGTCATATTCGGCGCCGCTGTGGCCCAGGGCCAGCAGCTCTTCCAGCATTATGGTCACCTTGACGCCGTTGGGCGTGGCCAGGGAATACAACTGCAGCGGGTGCTTGCCCACCGGCAGGGTTTTCTCATGGGTGGCCCCGGCCACGGGGCGGTTGATATGGGCAAACTCGCCGCCGTTACTGCTGTCCCAGGTCCAGACCGTGGGCGGAGTGTAAGGGGTCGTCATTATGGCAGTCTCCTGATGGTTCAATCACATAAAGAGGGAAAGGGAATGGCCGCTTCCTGTTCGAGCCCTTGCAGCCGGTGCGTGTATTGTTCAAGTAACGCTATGCGGCCATGCTCACACAGGCAGGCCGGCTGATAGGCGACAAAGGGTTCCAGTACCTGAAAGCCGGCCAGGGCCAGCATGCCCTTGTGTATGGGGCTTAAGACTTCCGGCATGGCGCCCAGGGGGCCGTCGGCGGAGTACTGTGAGGCCGGGCCTCCCGTGGTCAACGACAGCATGGCGCGTTTTTCCCTGAAGGGGGCGGCATCACAACGATATTTGGTTTCGTCGTCGTGCTGACAGGTAAACACGCGGTCTACCCAACCCTTCATCATGGCGGGCATGCCACACCACCACAGGGGGAACTGAAAAATCAGCAGATCGCACCATGCCAGTTTTTGACGCTCGCTCTGACAATCTTCCGCAAAGCCATCATGTCTGGCGGCATGGGCCTCTTCGTCCTGCTGCTTGAAGTAATCCGGATTGGCCGTGGTGATAAAATTATGACGGCCCGAGACCGGGTTGAACGCCATCTCGTTCAGGTCGGAAATCTGTACCTCGTGCCCTTCGGCGGTCAGTACTCGACTGGCGGTGCGCAGCATGGCGGCGTTGAAGCTGGCCGGCTCCGGATGCCAGTAGACGATTAAAACTTTCATACATTGGTCTCCATATTTCGAAGACAGCGTAGGATAAGAGGGCAGGGCTCGTGTAGCGGGTTGGTGTTTAAAATGGCTTCAACCTGAAGTTTAAGCGACTCGAGCTGCCTTGGTGATCGGATCCCGTGTCATTATAAATATAAGGGTAATCCGACTCATCATAGGGAGCACTTTTTAAGTGTGTACCCCAGTGCCGGTTTAATCGGCTGTAACGAAAAGTTGATACCATTTGGGGCAATGCATGGCCTGTAACGGCATGCCGGGGCCAGAGATCCTGACCCCGACATGCACCGGGCATTTACATATTAGCGGACAACGCCTGCGCCATTACTTGGCCCAGCTTGGCCGCAGACTGGGGGTTTTGGCCGGTGATCAGGCGGCCATCCTGCACCACGAAGGGCTCAAACTTGCCGCCTTCCTGATAAATGCCACCCAGGCGTGACAGTTCATCCTGCAGCAGATAAGGCACAACCTCTGTCAGTTCAATGGCTGCTTCTTCTACGTTGCTGAAGCCGGCCACTTTTTTGCCCGCGATTATCGGGTTTCCATCCTGGTCAACAATGTTGAGCAGGGCGGCGGGGCCGTGACACACGGCGGCGACATAACCACCCTGCTCATAGATGGCGGCGCCAATGCGATTGACGGCGTCACTCTTGGGAAAATCCCACACGCTGCCATGCCCGCCGGCAAACAGAATGGCCTGATATTGCTCGGGGTTAACATCGCCCAGCGCCAGGGTGTTGTCCAGCAGGGTACGGGTTGCGGGGCTGGCCATGAATTCATGGTTGATGGCGTCGTCATCGGCTAGGCTGCGGGGATCGATGGGGGCCGCGCCGCCCTTGATGCTGGCAATGTCAACGTCAATGCCGGCCTGCTTGAGCTCGTGATAGGGGTGGGTCATTTCCGCCAGCCACAGGCCGGTTTTTTCATCGGTATTACCCATCTGATCATGACTGGTCACCACTATCAGTACGCGAGGCGCGGCAGAGGCCAGGGTGGTATAAGACACAAAAAACAGTGTCGCCAATAGCGTGAAGAATTTACGCATGGTGTTTTCCTTTTGGTTAGTAAAGGGGGAATCGAAGCGTGTTGGGTACATGCAAGGATTGTTACGTGCTCGACATGGCAGCATGATTTGGCGCTTGCCTTGTGTAAGCCGGGTAGTCAGTCAGGCCTTCAGCACCACCGCCAAAAAAGGTGTCCCGGTGTGGTGGGTTCCAGGGCAGCCCGTGCTGAATGCGAAAGGGCAGATCGGGGTTGGCAATAAAGGGGCGACCAAAGCCAACCATGTCGGCCCAACCGGACTTAAGCGCCTGTTGGGCCCGCTCTGGAGTATATTTCCCGGCATAAATGATGACACCGTTGAAGGCATTTCGAATGGCCTGTTTGAAGCTCACTGGCATATGGGGAGCATCCTCCCAATCGGCCTCGGCAATATGAAGGTAACCTACTCCGGCTTCATTCAGGGCCTTGGCAGCGGCGACATAGGTCGTTTCCGGATCCTTGTCTACGCTGCCCTGAAGGGTGGTTAGCGGCGCAAGACGAACCCCCACTCGTTCCGGACCGATGGCATCGCTTACGGTACTGACCACTTCGCGCAGAAAACGCAACCGGTTTTCCAAGCTGCCGCCGTAGGCGTCGGTGCGCTGGTTGGACTCGGAGTCGATGAACTGGTTGATCAGATACCCATTGGCGGCATGCAGCTCAATGCCATCAAACCCGGCCAGAATGGCGTTGTGCGCGGCCTGACGGAACTCTTCGATGGTGGCATCAATGTCCTGCTGGGTCATGGCCCGGGGCGTGGCCGCCGCAACAAACTCGGGGTGACCATGGTGTTCAACGAATACCTGAACATTTTCAGCCTTGATGGCGGAAGGGGCGATGGGTGCCTCACCTCCCAGATTCTGGGGGTGGGAAACCCGGCCAACGTGCCACAGCTGGGCAAACATAACGCCGCCGGCTTCATGCACCTTGTCGGTGACCAGGCGCCAACCCTTGATGTGTGCCGGTGAATAAATGCCGGGAGTCCAGGCATAACCTTTCCCCATGGGAGAAACTTGGGTTCCTTCGCTGACGATGAGTCCGGCCGAGGCCCGTTGCGCGTAGTAGGTGGCCATGAGTTCATTGGCCACGTCTTCGGGCTGAGACGAACGAGATCGGGTCATCGGGGGCATGACAATACGATTTTTCAAGGTGAGTGAGCCCAGTTTAAGGGGCTCAAACATCGCGTTTATATCGGCCTTATGTTCAGACATGGGGTGATTCCTCACGTAATGCTCAATTCAGGGCGGAAAGAGGGAGCGAGCCCCTCTGTGTTGTTTAAACGCTCAGCCCGGTTGCTTGGCAGAATTGATCCAGCAGGGTTTGAGTGTGGATGGCCCGGCGGGCCGCCAACGCGCGATGTTCGCCCTGTCCCTGGCTTATCAGGTCGCAGAAGTTCTGAATCATGTGCACGGCTTGCGGACGATCGGTGGTCACCCGCTGCTGAATAAATTCGGTCGGTGACGCCATGCCCTGACGAAGACGGAAGCTAGCCACCTGATCGGGGTGGTCAAAGGCAAAACCGTCTTTCCAGTCGAGCACATAGTCATCAAGCTGAATGAGGCCGTTCTCGCCGATAATATCGAGATCCATCTGGCAGACGCCGGCGTCGTAGCCAAAGTCGAAGCTGGAGCTCTGACCGCTGGTGAAGGCGATAAGCCCGGCCCCGCCAACAACGGCACCGGTTTGCGGATCATGCCTAAGCAGACCATTGATGGCGTGTACCTCGGCATTCGGTTGCATGTATTCCACGATGGCGCGCAGGTTGTACCAGGCCATGTCGCCCACGGCCCCGGTGGGCTCTTTGGTGGGATCGAAGCGAATATTCTCCCGATCCATAAAAGGAAAGAAGAAAGAGGTTCGAATACGGTTAACCGCACCCAGTTCGGATTGTTGCCGGCGAATGACCTCGGCCGTTCTGGGATGATGGCTGAAGTGAGTGGCATCCATAAACGCCAGCCCTTTGGCTTTGGCCAGGGCGGCAATGCGAGTTACCGAGCCCTGATTAAGAAAGGGTTTTTCACTGATCAGGTGCTTGCCGGCCTCCAGCACCGCCATGCAGATTTCCTCACGACCCGCCGTTGGCGTGGCCACGTAGACGGCATCGATGTCATCGCTTTGTACCAGCTGTTGCCAGTCGGTAAATACCAGGGGAATATGGTGCTCCTGGGCAAAAGCGGCGGCCTTCTCCTGGCGTCGGCTGGCCACTGCCTTGAGCGTGGCACCATCGGCCTGATGGATTGCCCTGGCGATCACTCCCGCAATCATGCCGCTGCCGATAATGCCAAATTGTACTTGAGTCATAAGAGTCTCCTTTAGCTGCGAAGAGCAGACAGACCTGCCGGTATTGGCCGCTATCAATGGCTGGTCATGCTAGGAGAATGAATGATATAAATTAAATTTGTTGTTTTAATATCGGTGATTCAAAAAATGAATATCACTGGCAAGGATCTTAATTTACTCAAGCTGTTTCAGGTTCTGTATGAGGAGCGCAGTGTCTCCCTGGCCGCGGAGCGCATGAACCTGAGTCAGCCGGCACTGAGCCACAAGCTGGTCAAGTTGCGCAGCGAGTTTGACGATCCCCTCTTTGCCCGTGCTCCCAGGGGGCTGACGCCCACGCCCCGGGCTCATCAATTGGCGCCACTGGTTCAGCAACTGGTTCAGTCACTGGAGTCGTTCTATGACTATTGCGACGAAGACAGCTTCCTGCTGCGTGAAGACAGGGTGCATATTTTCAGCACCGACTACATAGAACAACTGCTGATGCCCGTGTTGCTGCCACGAGTCAGGAAGCAGGCTCCCAACCTTCAGCTGGTATTTCATCACACGCGGGGCAAGCTGCCTCGAAACGAGCTGGAAACCGGCGCCTGTGATATCGCCATCGCGGGCTTTTTTGAGCAATTACCCGACACCTTTTATCAGCAGAAAATCCACCAGGAAGGCTTCTCGGTGCTGGCCAGTCGCAGCAACAGCGCCATCAAAGGCGCACTGGACCTGCCGGCCTTTCTGGCCTGCGATCATCTGGTCACCACCCTGACCGGTGATCTTGACGGTGTGGTAGACCGGGTATTGCAGGGAATGGGGCACCGGCGCCGGGTGGTGGCAGGGCTGTCGAGCTTTTTGTCACCGGCATCCATGATAGAGGGCAGCAACCTGCTGATCACCTGCCTGAATTCGGTGGCACAGCAGGCCTGCCGCAGGGCGCCCGATCTGGTGAGCCACCCTTGTCCTGTGCCCATGCCGACGGTCGATATATTGCAGACCTGGCATCGGCGAACTCATGAGGATCCCCTTCGTGGTTGGCTGAGGCAGCAAATACGTGATGTGTTGCAGGATGAAAAAAACGGTTGAAACGGTTTTTACGCAAAGTTCGGCAAGCGCCGCTTTTGATGTGGCCCGCTCGGCGGTACCGTTTTTAGGCATAACCCTTGCCATCATCGTGCGTCGTCAGGCGATCGGACGGGTGGCGCATGATTTACGTGAAAACAGGAACAGGCATGAAAGCGATTACCTACCAAAAACAACAGGATCAATTTCGTCTTGACGAGCTGGCCGTGCCCAGGCTGCAAACGGACTATGACGTATTGATCAAGGTTTATGCCGTGGGCCTGAATCCAGTCGATGCCAAGGTGAACCTCTGGCATGCCATGGTGGAGCAGATGGATGACCAGTTTGTGGGTGGCCTGGATGTGTCGGGAGAGATTTGTGCCGTCGGCAGCAAGGTAACGGGCTGGAAGGTGGGAGACAGAGTGCTCTATCACGGCAACATGCGACGCCATCATGGTGGTTTTGCCGAATATGCCCTGCAGGACGCCCGTACCCTGGTGACTCACCCCGCGGTGGATCCGGTGCAGGCGGCAGCCACTCCCTGTGCGGGCTGGACGGCGTATCGTGCCCTGGTCGACAAACTGAACATTGCCGAGCGCAAAAATCTCTTTGTGGCCGGTGGCGCCGGCGGGGTAGGGGGTTTTGCCATTCAGCTGGCCAGGTACTTTGGCATCGACACCATTGTCGCCACCGCATCGGCGGCCAATCATGACTACCTGCGTTCGCTCGGAGCGACCCATCCGCTGGATTACCGGCAGAGTAATTTGCTGGAGCGCGTACTACAGGTTGCCGGCCCGGAAGGGATGGAAGCATCACTGGATGCGGTGGGCGGAGCCAATGCCGCGTTGGCTGCCGATGTGCTCGGCTATGAAGGGCACATGGTGGAGCTGGTGGATACCATCAACGGCCAAGCCTTTTCCGATGCGTTCGGAAAAGGATTGAGCTTTCACCAGCTTAGCCTAGGCTCCGGCCATGTAAATGGTGAACACGGCCGCAATACCATTGTTCAGGCCGGCAAGGCCTTTTCGTCCCTGCTGGAAGCCGGGCAGATTATTTGCCCTCGACTGCAAGTGATCGAGCTATCGGACATAGGGGATGCCCTGATGGAAATGCGTCAGCAACGTACCGTGGGCAAGGTTGTCGCGACCATTTCGGGCTGAGTCCACTGCCCCTTGCTACACCGCTTATTTCAGCTTCAGGCGAGGGGCAATATAGTCGAGAAACGCGGTGATGCGGCTGGACAGGGTGGTATTGCGGTAATAAACGGCATGAATCAGCTCACGGTCATTGGGGGTAACGATGTAGCCGTCCAGTACCTTGACCAGTCGGCCACTGGCCAGCGCGTCACAGATCATGAAGTCGGACAGCAATGCCAGGCCCTGTCCGGCCAGGCAAAGCTGGCGAATGGTCTCGCCGCTGCTGCTGGACAGGTTGGGCACCACGGTAACCGGGGGCGACAGTGGCCAGCGGTTGAGGTGGGGTGCATCGGCAAAGCCGATGATCTGGTGGTGAAACAGTGCATCCAGGGTCTGGGGTGTGCCGTGTTGTTCCAGGTAGGCCGGCGAGGCCACCATATGCAGCGGGCTGCGCCCCAGAAAACGGGCATGCAGGTTGGAGTCCTGCAGGGCGCCGATGCGAATGGCGAGATCGGTGCGGCGTTCAATCAGGTCGATGATGTTTTCGCTGGCGACCAGCTCCAGTTCAATCTGCGGAAAGCACTCGCGAAAGCCCGGCACCAGTGGCACCAGCTGATGCAGAATAAAGGGCGTGACCGCATCCACCCGCAGTCGCCCCGCCGGAATGCCCCGCAATGCCTTCAGGTTTTCTTCGGCCTTGGCCAGTCGATCCAGTCCTTGCCTGACCTCATCACTGAACAGGCGGCCTTCTTCGGTCAGCTCCAGTTTGCGCGTGGTGCGGTTCAGCAGGGTGCAGTCCAGTTCCTTTTCCAGCCGGCTCAGGGCACGGGATACGCGGGCCACCTGAATGTCGAGAATGCGGGCCGCCGCCGACAGGCTGCCGCTGTCGATCACGGTCAGTAAAATTTCCAGATCTTCGGTACGAGAGACTATTGCCATTTTTGCAAAGGTATTTTGTTGATAGTGCTGTTTTTGTAAAAGATACCAGTGGGCATACTTCGCAGCAACCTAACTCATAGCGGAGACTGTTATGCCTATTGCTCTTCTTGCGCTGACCCTAAGCGCATTTGCAATCGGTACCACCGAATTTGTGATTGTCGGACTGGTACCCACCATTGCCCAGGATCTGGGTGTATCCCTGCCATCGGCCGGCCTGCTGGTCAGCCTTTATGCCCTTGGTGTGGCCGTGGGCGCACCTGTGCTGACCGCACTGACCGGACGCTGGCAACGTAAAAACGTATTGATGGTCATTATGTCGCTGTTTGTGATCGGCAACCTGCTGGCATGGATGGCACCGGGCTATAACTCCCTGATCATGGCGCGCATTCTTACCGGCCTGGCTCACGGGGTGTTTTTCTCGATTGGCTCCACCATTGCCACCAGCCTGGTGAGCAAAGACAAGGAAGCCAGCGCCATTGCCATCATGTTTACCGGCCTGACCGTGGCCCTGGTGACCGGCGTGCCCCTGGGCACCTGGATCGGCCAAAGCTTCGGCTGGCGCGCCACCTTCATGGTGGTGGCGGCACTGGGTCTGATTGCCCTTATCGGCAGCGCCCTGCTGGTACCGAAAAACCTCAAGCAGGCACCGCCGGCGCGTATTTCCCAGCAACTTAAGGTGCTGACTCAGCCGCGCCTGCTGCTGGTGTATGCCATGACCGCCGTGGGCTATGGCGGCACCTTTACTGCCTTCACCTTTTTGGCGCCGATTTTGGAGCAGGTGTCCGGTTTCGAGTCCGGTGCCATCGGCCTCATCATGCTGGTATACGGCGTATCGGTGGCCATCGGCAATATCTGGGGTGGTCGTCTGGCGGATCGCCTGGGCCCCATCAAGGCACTGAACATTATTTTTGCGGCGCTGGCGCTGATCCTGCTGGTCTTCACCTTTACCGCCGTACACCCGGTGGCCGCGGTGCTGACCATTCTGGTCTGGGGCGCGTTCGCCTTCGGTAATGTGCCCGGGCTTCAGGTGTATGTGGTGCAACTGGCCGAAAAATACACCCCCGAGGCAGTGGATGTGGCATCCGGCCTGAACATCGCCGCCTTTAACGTGGGCATTGCCTTTGGTTCGGTACTGGGTGGCGTGATTATCGAAGGCATGTCGCTGATGGACACCGCCTGGATTGGCGCCCTGATCGTGCTGCTGGCACTGGTGCTGACCCGCTTCTCCGGCTCCCTCGACAAGCGTGCCGAGGCACGAGCCGCCTGAGACTGAAATGTAAACAAGGGCGAAGCCAGGCTTCGCCCGGGAGTTTTTATAATGAGCATTGAAAAACTGACCCAAGGCGGTTTTTCCATCGGACTGGAACTGCCCCTCGACAATGACTGGTCTGCCGAGGGCGACACGCGCCGTCGGCAGGATGGCCGCCCTTTTGGTGTGCCGGACATGCAACGACACGCCGAACTGATTCGGCTGGCCGATCAACTGGGATTTAGAGCGGCCTGGGTGCGCGATGTGCCCCTGTACGACCCGAAATTCGGTGATGCCGCCCAGGTGTTCGAAACCTTTACCTACCTGGGTTACCTGGCCTCACACACGCAGCAGATTCTGCTGGGCACCGCCGCCGTGGTGCTGCCGCTGCGCCAGCCCTGGCTGGTACGCAAGGCCGCCGCCACGGTCCAGGCACTGAGCGGCGATCGCCTGTTGCTGGGGGTTGCCAGCGGAGACCGCCCCAGTGAATACCCGATTTTCGGGGTGGACTTTCCCGGCCGGGGTGAGCGTTTTCGCGACGCCGTGAGCGTGCTTCGTGGCGACCAGGACGGCGCGCTGGCAAGCGGCATGGAGGTGCTGCCCAAGGCGCCCCAGCCGCCCTTGCTGGTGGCCGGACTGGCACAACAAAGCCCCGCCTGGGTGGGTGAGCATATGCAGGGCTGGCTGGCCTATCCGGGCACGCCGCAGGATCACGTCAAACGGGTTGAGCTCTGGCGCCGCGTTGCAGGAGACAAGCCCTACATCAGCTTTATTCACCTGGATCTGGTCGGGGATGTGGACGCCCCCATACGGCGACACCACTTCGGCATCAGCACCGGCATTAACGGCCTGATCAAGGAACTGGAAGACATGAAATCCGCCGGGGTGGATCACATCGGCCTGCATGTGCGCCGCAATCAACGACCACTGGATGACACTTTTCACGACATCGGCGAGCGTGTTTTGCCGCTGTTTCACTCGCAATAACTTTCACTCGCAATAACAGGAGTTGCCCGTAATGAATATGATGCCTTCTCTGGGAATGGGAACCTTTCGTCTGGAAGGGGATGATGCCTACAACGCGGTCAGCATGGCGCTGGAGACCGGGTTTAGTCATATCGATACCGCACAGATTTACGGTAATGAAGCCGAAGTGGGCCAGGCGATTGCCGACAGCGGCATTGCCCGGAATGAGCTCTTCCTGACCACCAAGGTGTGGCTGGAAAACCTGGGCGAAGATGCCTTTATTCCCAGCGTGGAAGAAAGCCTGCGCAAGCTTCAGGTAGAGGCCGTTGATCTGTTGCTGATCCACTGGCCGGAAGTCAGCGGCAAGGTGGCCATGGACACTTATCTGCCGCAGCTGGCCGAGGCCCAGCGCCGCGGGCTGACCCGGTTTATCGGTGTGTCCAACTTTACCAATGCACAGCTGGATCAGGCCATTGAGATCCTGGGCGAGGGCAGCATTCTGACCAACCAGGTCGAGGTGCACCCCTACCTGCAAAACCGCCGTGTTATCGAGCACTGCCAGTCCCGCAACATTCAGGTGACCGGCTATATGCCCCTGGCCGTTGGCAAGGTAATGAAAGACGACGTGCTGCAACGCATTGCCGAGCGCCATGAGGTGTCGGTGGCCGAGGTGGTGCTGGCCTGGCAACTGCAGCAGGGGCTGGTTACCATTCCTTCCTCCACCAAGCGGGTGAATCTGGAAACCAACCTGAACGCCCTGCGCCTGGAGCTGAACGACGACGACATGGCCGACATCGCTTCCCTTGAGCAAGGCGAGCGCATTGCCAACCCTGACTTTGCACCGCAATGGGACTGAATCACATGATCACGATGGAATCCTTGCCCGACAGCATGCAGGCCTGGATCTGGGCCAAATCCGAACGTGCCATCTCCCTTGCCACTCAGGCCATGCCCGAGCCTGGTCAGGGTGACGTTCTGATCGCCAACAAGGCGATCGGCCTGAACCCGGTCGACTGGAAATTCATTGATGCCGCACTGGGAGAGCAGTGGTCCGACGGGCACATTCCCGGCGTTGATGGCGCCGGTGTGGTCGTGGCGGTTGGCGATGAGTCGTTGCGCCACTGGCTGGGAGTACCGGTGTGTTACCACCAGTCCCTGCTTCGAAATGGCAGCTTTGCCGAATATACCGCCATTGATGCCCGCACCATCATGCGCATGCCCGAACGGATGTCCTGGAGTGAGGCCGCTGCCTTTCCCTGCCCGGTGATGACGGCCTGGCAGGCCATTGAGAAAATTCCAACACCACTGGATGCAGAGATCCTGATTACCGGCGCCTCTGGCGCCGTTGGTCGTATATTGGTCCAGCTGGCCAGGGCCCGTGGCTTTCATATCACCGTCATCGCCTCCGGTGCCAGACATGACAGCCTGATGGCGCTGGGCGCCCATCGTTGTGTGGAGTCGGCCAGCCAGCTTGAAGCGCGCTATTTCGCGGTATTCGACACCGTGGGAGCGGCCCATGCCGAAACACTGGCCTCTTACGTTGAAGCCAATGGCCACCTCATCTGCATTATGGGTCGATTGGAAAAGGCCGTGGTGCCGTTGTTCTCCACGGCGATTTCACAGCACGAAGTGGCGCTCAATGCCCTTCATGGCACCGGCTCCGAGGCCCAGTGGCAACGCTTTGCCCGTGAAGGCGAGCGACTGCTGCACCAGCAGTATCAGGGCGGCCTGAAAGGCCCCGACATGCTGGTTGAACCTTTTGAGCGCCTTGATGCTGCCCTGTTGGAGTTCAAGAGCCATCGCAAGGCCCTGAAATACGGTATTGAGCTGGGCTAAGTAACATCGGCTTTGGCTTCAACTTTCATTCATGATGGTTCCAAAGCCGACATGACTACACAGTCGAGGCAGGTTCTGGCGCAATATGGCCGTGCCTTTGGCAGGCAGAACCTGCCTGTAACGATAGCGAGGATTCCAATGACAGATCTCTTTACGCCGATTCGGCTTGGTGCCGTTGAACTGAACAACCGGGTGCTGATGGCCCCGCTGACACGTATTCGCGCCGATGCCGACCATGTTCCTACCGACCTGATCGTGGAGCATTATGCCCAGCGTGCGTCCGCCGGCCTGCTGATTGCCGAAGCGACCATGGTGATGGAAGGCAACTCGGCGTTCTGGCGTGAGCCGGGCATCTATTCTGACGCCCAGGTGGCCGGCTGGAAAAAGGTTACCGACGCCGTGCATGCCCGCGGCGGCAAGATTTTCCTGCAAATCTGGCACGGTGGTCGTGCCTGTCACCCGCTGCTCAATGAAGGCCGGGTGCCGGTGGCCCCCAGTGCGGTAGCCATCACCAATGATGAAGTGCATACCCCGGAAGGGAAAAAGGCCTACACCGTGCCCCGTGAACTGCGCGATGACGAGATTCCGGCCATTGTTGAAGGGTTTAAAATCGCCGCCGAAAATGCCAAACGCGCCGGTTTTGATGGCGTGGAAGTGCACGGTGCCAATGGTTATCTGCTGGATCAGTTCCTGCGTGACGGCGGCAATCAGCGCACCGGCCCTTATGGTGGTCCGATAGAAAATCGAGCCCGACTGCTGCTGGAAGTGCTGGATGCCGTCGTGGGCGTCTGGGGCAGTGAGCGGGTGGGGGTGCGTCTGTCGCCGCTGAACAGCTTCAACAGCATGAAAGACAGCGATCCGGTCGGCTTGATCACCTGGATGGCGCAGCGCCTGAATGACTACAACCTGGCCTATCTGCACCTGATGCGCGGCGACGTGCTTGGCGAGCAGCAAGGCGATGTGGTCACCCCCGCCCGTGAGCACTATCGGGGCAACCTGATCCTGAACATGGGTTATGACGGCGAGGAAGCCAATGCCGCCGTTCAATCCGGTCAGGCACAGGGTATTGCCTTTGGCGTGCCCTTTATTGCCAACCCGGATCTGGTGGAGCGTCTGCAGGCCGGTGCCGAGCTCAATGAGCCCGACCCGACCACCTTTTACAGCCAGGGGGCCGAGGGTTATAACGATTACCCCACCCTGGAAGCGCTGGCGGAAGCCTGATATCAAGGCGGGAGCTTCGGCTCCCGTTGGTCGTGATGCACAAGCTGCTTGTGCCAAGGAGACGAATAACATGATTTATGTCATTGCCACCATCAATGCAAAGGCGGGGCAACGGGAAAAGGTGCTGAGTGAGCTGCTGCGCATTCGGCCCGCGGTGCTGGATGAAGAGGGCTGCCTTGAATATGCGCCGGTCGAGCATGTTGCCACCGACATTCCGATTCAGGAAACACTTGGTAAAGACACCCTTGTCGTGATGGAGCAATGGGCGTCGGTGGCGCACCTGGATGCGCACCTGGCAACCCCACACATGAAAAGCTATCAGGAGGCGGTCAGCTCCCTGGTGGAAGAGGTCAGCATCAAGGTCCTGGGGGCAAGCGCTTAACGCTTGCAAGTGATGGCTGTGCAAAGGCCGGTGATGAATCATTATTCATCACCGGCCTTTTTTATCTGCGGCATTACAGCTCGTGCACTTCCGACCATACGCGTAATTGCTCAAGAAGGTCCAGGGCACTTTGTCCGAATTCCGTCAGCGTGTAGGTCACCGCCAGCGGACGTTCGCTCAAGACCTGCCTGACCACCATGCCTCTGCTTTCCAGCTCCTTCAGGCGCTGATCAATCATCTTCTTGCTGGCGCCGCCCAGCATGCGGTTCAGATCGTTGAAGCGCACCGGGCCATCCTTGAGGTGGTAGATGATGGATCCCGTCCACTTTCCTCCGATCAGGCGCATGCCCTTCTCGATGGCGCAGGGCTCCATGCAGGGATTGATGACTTTTTTTCTGCCATAACCATCTGTTTCTACAATGCTTTCCAATTTAACCCCCTTTGAGCCCGCCAGGTTACCAAAAGTTAACTAATTGAACCGAGCTTCAAGGTAACCATAATACACCTGGTAATCAAAAGTTACCATTAACTTACCCAGGAGACGACACCATGAGTAATGTGCTGATCATCAATGCCCACCGCCACTATCCCTTTGCCCAGGGCCGATTGAACCGCTCCCTGACCCAACTGGCCGATGAACTGATCCGTGCCAAGGGCCATAGTACCCGCATTGTGACCGTGGACGATGAGTGGCAGGTAGAGCAGGAGCTGGAAAATCATCAGTGGGCCGACATCATTTTGCTGCAGTCCCCGGTTAACTGGATGATGGTGCCCTGGTCCTTCAAGAAATACATGGATGAGGTCTACACCGCCGGCATGGGCGGCGCCCTGTGCAACGGGGATGGCCGCCACCAGGATGCGCCCAAGGAAAACTACGGTGCCGGCGGCACGCTGCAGGGCAAGAAATACATGTTGTCACTGACCTTCAATGCGCCCGCAGAATCCTTTAACGACGAAAGCGAGTACCTGTTCCAGGGCAAGAGTGTGGATGATCTGTTTTTCCCGATGCACATGAACTTCCGCTTCTTTGCCATGGAGCCGCTGCCGACCTTTGCCTGTTTCGACGTGATGAAGAATGCCAGTGTCGAACAAGACTTTGAGCGTTTCCAGCAGCACATTGACGCGCACTTCTGATAAACGAGAGGCAAAAGCCATGAACAAGGTATTGAGCAGAGTTATCGTTGGGGTCATCGCGCTGGCCGGCCTCGCTTCGGTGGCCGGCGCCCAGGAGGCGGCCCATATCGCCTCGCCGGAGCAGTATGAACGGATATTTGAAAATGACAGTGTCATGGTGCTCAGGATGGAGCTGGAGCCCGGGGAAGCCGACACCATTCATCGACACAATAATGAAACCGTCTACTTTCAGTCCGGTGGAAAAATTCGAATCGATGAGCAAGGGGAGGTGTTTGAGGCGGAGATCCCGGACGGTCACGTGATGTGGCATCAAGCCTGGGTTCATCAGGTAACGAACGTGGGCGATACCCCCGTTGTGGCCATCATAGTGGAAGAAAAGCACTGAACAATATCGTGGTTGTGCAACCGGTATAAACGTCTGTTATCAGTAGAGGTGTTGTTATGTTTGAGTACTATGAAATTGATACCGCGCCGGCAGAGTCCAAGCCACTGATGGAAGAGTCAAAAAAAGGATTCGGCATGATCCCCAACCTGCACAAAATTCTGGCGGAAGCGCCGGCGACCTATGAGGCCTACAACACGACTTTTTCATTGTTTATGAAAAAGACCACCCTGACTCCCCTGGAGCAGCAGGTGGTCTTTATGACCTCCAACTTTGAAAACAACTGCCACTATTGCGTGCCCGGCCATACCTGGATGATGAAATCGGCAGGCATGCCGGAAGAGGTGATTGAGGCGTTGCGCGAAGGCACCCGTATTCCCGATGCGCGTTTGCAGGCGCTGCATGACTTTACCAAGGCGTTGCTGGATCAACGCGGGCATATCGGGGACGAGCAACTGCAGGCATTTCTGGACGCCGGCTTCACCCGTCGGCAGGCGCTTGAAGTCCTGACCGGACTGGCCTCAAAGCTGATTTCCAACTTTACCAATGCGCTGACGCACACCGAGGTGGATGGGGCAATGCAACCCTACGCATGGACTCATCCGGCCGAGCGCTGAAGGCCTTGGTGTGAGCAACCAGCGATAACCCGTGAGCGGAGGGAAAATGATGAGCCACATGCATACCGTCCATTGTGACTGTGAGGCGGTAGAAGTCACCATGACGGGGCAGCCGAAGGTACATGGCTACTGTCATTGTGAGGATTGCCGTGAGCTGCTGCAGGTACCGTACCACTCGGTGCTGGCCTGGCAAGCGGACCAGGTCGCCATTACGCGAGGCAAGGAGGATGTTATTGAGTTTCAGCATCCTCGCAAGCGCATGACGCGCATCTTTTGCAAGCATTGTGGCGATGTGATGTATAACACCAATGCCATGGGATGGAAGCTGGTGTCTCAGTTGTTGTTCCGGCGCTGCAACCCGGGCCCTTTGCCCGATGGCTTTGAGTCAACGGCCCATTTTTTCTATGACCGCAGGATCATAGATATCAATGACGGGTTGCCGAAACGATGAGATAAACGCGAACTTCCCCCGATGATCGGGGGAAGTATTGATAACCCGGGTTAGAGCATCACAATCACGTCTTCGGCGGCCAGACGCGCCTTGGGCCGGCCGTGATTGAAGTCTTCGCCTTGCTTGTAATAGCCCATGGCCAGCGCCACTTCGCAGACGTAGCCGTCCAGTTCGTGCTTGAACTGTTCGCCAATCAGCTCGGAGTCAACGCCTTCCATGGTGGTGGAGTCAATACCCAGGCGTGCCAGGGTGTGCAGGGTGTTGCCCAGGGCCAGGTACATCTGCGACTTGGTCCAGTGGCCGTTGAAGCCGTTCTCATCGGTGTTGGCCTCGGCAAAGGCGTAGGCCCCCAGCATTTTGTCGTACATTTCTTCGGGCAGGTGGCCGGAAGAGACCTCGACATCCACCCGCTTGCGGTATTTGTCTTTGGTGAAGTGCGGATCATAGGCAAACAGTATGGTGTGTGACGCCTCTTTGGCATGGGGCTGGTTGAACTGGTGCTTGTTGGCAAAGGTCTCGTGAAAGCGCTGCTTGGCTTCATCGCTTTCGATCACGATGAATTTCCAGGGCTGGGAATTGATGGAGGAGGCAGACAGGCGCAGCGCCTCCAGCACAATGTTCAGATCCTCGGCCGGAATGCGCTTGCTGCTGTCGTATTTCTTGACGGTGTAGCGACGGTTAAGGTCCTTGATGATTTGATGAGACATGGTTCTCCCCGAGTAATGATGTTCAGAAAATACGGTATGTGAAGGTCGGCCTGGGCGATGCCCGGTGGCGACATGGCAGTGTTTGCTGCGGAGTGGGGCCATTCTATTTGAATTACGAAGAATAAAAAGCCGGGCGCTGTTGAATAACTTTATAAAATTTTTTGATAATCCCTGAGAGGGGAAAACGGTATGATTATTCATCAATCGGCGAAATGGTCTCCCTTTGAAACTCACCTGAGCAGGCCACCCTCATTGTTATCTTTCCATTTGAAGCCATGACCATGCCCCGAATGGGTACGCTTCAACTTTTTGTTTAAGCCAATTTAACCAACAACCCGCTACAGAGTTGAAGCCAACTTCCGGATACTTGCGCTCCGTAATTTACTGGATCGCCAACCCTCAACCGGAGCGAGGCTCATGCAATTTCGTTTACTGTCCTGTCTGTTGTTTACCGCTGTACTGGCGGGATGCTTCGCCGAAGCGGAGTCGACCGCAAAAGCAACGCCTGCCGCCCAGCCGGTGGACGTTGCCGCCGTGTTGTACGCCCAATACAGCCCCGAATACACCTTCACCACTCGACTGGAGTCGCCCCAGCAGGTTGAACTGCGGCCTCGTGTCTCCGGCGTTATCGAGTCGGTGGAATTTCGCGAAGGGAGCCATGTAAAACAGGGTGACCTGCTGTTTCGCATCGACCCGCGCCCCTTTGCGGCCGAGGTGGCCCGCCTTGAAGCCGAGCTGAACCGGGCCCAGGCGGCGCTGCATCAGGCCAACTCCGAGGCTCAGCGCGCCAAGCGCCTGCAAGGCCGTAATGCCATCTCGGCAGAGCAGGCCGAATCCCGCCTGTCGCTGGCCAGTCAGCGTCGGGCCGAGCTGGCCTCGGTGCAGGCTGCCCTGCAGGCCGCTCGTCTGAACCTGGAATTTACCGAGGTGCGGGCGCCGATCGATGGTCAGGTTTCCAATGCCTTTATCACCGAAGGCAACAATGTGCAGGCGGGCCAGAGCGTGCTGACCTCATTGGTGGCCACGGACCGTCTCTACGCCTATTTCGACGTGGATGAGCGTACCTGGAATGCGTCATTTTCCAATGTCACCGACAATGGCGAAACCCAGGCAACCCTGGCCCTGGCCGGCAGCAATGGCGAACAGCATACCGGTGCACTGGACTTCATTGATAACCAGATCAATGAACAGACCGGCACCCTGCGTGTACGTGCGGTCTTTACCGCCAAAGACGCCCAGCTGCGTCCGGGCGCCTTTGCCCGCATCAGCCTCAAGGCCGCCGACAGCCGCCCCACCGTCATGGTGCCGGATCGCGCCGTGGGCACCGATCTGAAAAACCGCTTTGTACTGGTGGTGAATGCCGAGAATGTGCTCGAGTATCGCCAGGTGGAACTCGGTCGTCGTGAAGGCACGCTGCGGGTGGTGGAAGCCGGCCTGGAGCCGGGAGAGCGCATTGCCGCCAACGGACCGGCCCGCGTAGGCCCGGGCATGCCGGTCGCGCCGCAGAATGTTGAAATTGAGACCCAGAACCTGACCTTGGCCAAGCCCCAGTCCGCCGCCGAACCGTCTGCATAATCGGATTAGAGACGTCATGAAATTCAGTCATTTCTTTATCAGCCGGCCGATATTTGCGGCCATGCTGTCACTGTTGATCCTGGTAGGGGGCAGCATCTCGCTGTTCCAGCTGCCGGTCAGTGAATATCCCGAGGTCGTACCGCCCACCGTAGTGGTAACGGCAAACTACCCGGGCGCCAACCCCAAGGTGATCGCCGAAACCGTGGCGGCACCGCTGGAGCAGGAAATGAACGGCATTGAAAACATGCTGTACATGTCCTCCCAGGCCACCACAGACGGTCGCATGACCCTGACCCTGACCTTTTCGTTGGGCACGGATCTGGACCGGGCTCAGGTTCAGGTACAAAACCGGGTGACCAGTGCCCTGCCGCGTTTGCCGCAGGAAGTACAGCGCCTGGGGGTAGTGGCGGAAAAATCCTCGCCCAACCTGACCATGGTGGTGCATCTGATCTCACCTGAAGGGGATCGGGAAACCAGCTATCTGTCCAACTACGCCGATATCTACATCAAGGATCAGCTGGCGCGTTTGCCCGGGGTGGGTGATGTGCAGATGTTTGGTGGTGGCAAATACTCCATGCGCCTGTGGCTGGATCCTGAAGCGCTGGCCTCTCGCAGCCTGGTGCCGGGTGATGTGGTGCAGGCCGTTCGTGCGCAGAACCAGCAGGTTGCCGCCGGTAGCCTGGGTGCCCAGCCGGTCAGTACCGACAGTGAATTCCAGGTTTTGCTGAACGTAAAAGGTCGTCTGGAAAGCACCGAAGAATTTGAAAATATCGTGGTGCAGGTGGACCCCAGCGGCGCCATCACTCGCCTGAAGGATGTGGCGCGCATTGAGCTTGGCCTGGAAACCTACGCACTGCGCTCCCTGCTGAATGGGCAGACCGCCGTCGCCATGCCGATCTTCCAGCGCCCCGGCGCCAATGCCATTGAGCTCTCGGATCAGGTACGGGCCACCATGGATGAACTGTCTGAGCAGTTCCCCGCTGGCGTGGAATACCGCATCGCCTACGACCCGACCGTGTTTGTGCGTGGCTCTATCGATGCCGTTATCGACACCCTGCTGGAAGCCATTGTACTGGTGGTAGTGGTCGTTATCCTGTTCCTGCAGACCTGGCGTGCCTCCATCATTCCGCTGATTGCCGTGCCGGTGTCCCTGATTGGTACCTTTGCGGTCATGCAGTGGCTGGGGGTATCCATCAATACCCTGTCGCTGTTTGGCCTGGTACTGGCCATCGGCATTGTGGTGGATGATGCCATCGTGGTGGTGGAAAACGTGGAGCGTAATATCGGCAACGGGCTGTCGCCGGTGGAAGCCACTCGTCAGGCCATGACCGAGGTAACCGGTCCCATCATCGCGATTGCACTGGTGCTGTGTGCGGTATTTATTCCCACGGCGTTTATTCAGGGCCTGAGTGGTCAGTTTTACAAGCAGTTTGCGCTGACCATTACCATCTCTACCCTGATTTCGGCCTTTAACTCGCTGACGCTGTCTCCGGCACTGTCTGCACTGCTGCTGCGTAGCCACGATGCCAAGCCCGACTGGCTGACGCGCGGCATGAATGCCCTCTTTGGACGCTGGTTGTTTGCTCCCTTTAACCGCCTGTTCGAGCGCGGTGGTCGTATGTACGAGAAAGGGGTGAAAAAGCTGATTCGCCTGAGTGTGGTGGTGGGCGTGGTCTACGTCGGCCTGCTGGGCGGAACCGTTACCCTGTTCAATGCGGTACCGGGCGGCTTTATTCCCCTGCAGGACAAACAGTATCTGGTGGCGGTAGCGCAGCTTCCCGACGCCTCCAGCCTGGACAGAACCGAGTCGGTGGTGCGGGAAATGGAGCAAATTGCCCTGAAAACCCCGGGTGTGATGCAAACCGTGTCCTTCCCCGGACTGTCGGTGAACGGCTTTACCAACAGCCCCAACAGCGGCATCGTGTTCGTTACCCTGAAGGACTTTGACGAGCGCAAGGATCCAAGCCAGTCTGCCAATGCCATTGCCGGCCAGCTCAATGGTCAGTTTGCCAGCATTGACGAGGCCTTTGTGGCCGTGTTCCCGCCGCCGCCCATTCTGGGTCTGGGCACCACGGGTGGATTCAAGCTGCAGATTGAAGACCGGGCCAGCCTG
This sequence comes from Oceanimonas sp. MB9, assembly GCF_011319775.1. Classification (NCBI taxonomy): domain Bacteria; kingdom Pseudomonadati; phylum Pseudomonadota; class Gammaproteobacteria; order Aeromonadales; family Aeromonadaceae; genus Oceanimonas; species Oceanimonas sp. MB9. The sequence continues at coordinate 649,064 of NZ_VFBE01000005.1, forward strand.
GGCTTTGAGGCGCTATTCGACAACCTGCAAAAGGTACTGGACGCGGCGCGCCAGGATCCCGCACTGACCGGACTGTATTCCAGCTTCCGTATTCAGGTGCCGCAGATGGACATCGAGATCGACCGTGAGCAGGCCATGCTGCAGGGCATTCCCCTGGAGCAGGTGTTCGACACCCTGCAAATTTACCTGGGCTCGCTGTATGTGAACGATTTCAACCTGTTTGGCAAAACCTACCAGGTGAATGCCCAGGCCGATGCCGAGTATCGTGTGGACCCCGAGCAGATCCTGCGGCTCAAGGTGCGCAATGCGGCCGGTAACATGGTGCCCCTGGGCTCGGTTCTGACCGTGGAGTCCACCATAGGACCGGATCGGGTAATGCACTATAACGGTTATCCGACCGCCGAACTGAACGGCAACCCGGCTCCCGGTTACAGTTCTGACCAGGCGCAGCAGGCGATTGAGCGCATTCTGAACGAACAGCTCGACAAGGGCATGGAATTTGAGTGGACCGAGGTGACCTATCAGCAGATCCTGGCGGGCAACACCATGGTGTATATCTTCCCGCTGGTGGTATTGCTGGTGTTCATGGTGCTGGCGGCGCAGTACGAAAGTTTGACCCTGCCGCTGTCGATCATTCTGATCGTGCCCATGACCATCTTGTCGGCATTGGCTGGTATCTGGCTGATGGACGGGGCTAACGATATCTTCACCCGCATTGCGCTGATTGTTCTGGTGGCCCTGGCCTGTAAGAACGCCATTCTGATGGTGGAATTCGCCCGGGACAGCCGTAACGAGGGCAACTCCAGGCTGGAAGCCATTCTGGAAGCCTGTCGCCTGCGTCTGCGGCCGATACTGATGACCTCCATCGCCTTTACCGCCGGTGTGGTCCCCCTGGTACTGGCCAGTGGTGCCGGTGCCGAAATGCGCCAGGCCATGGGTGTGGCGGTATTCTCGGGCATGATTGGCGTGACCGTCTTTGGCCTGCTGTTTACGCCGGTATTTTACATGGCCATGACCGCCCTGGAGCGCAAGCCCGCGACCAATGAGAACACCGAGAAGACCAGCCGTCAGGAGGCCGAGCATGCGTAAGCGCACTAAAACTGTGGCCCTGGGTCGAATCCCGACCCTGACCGCCATCGCAGTACTGCTGGCGGGGTGTGCCGTGACCACAGAGCATGAAGCACCCTCGGCTCCCAATCAGCAGGTGATGCAACAGATTACCGAGCAGGTGAGCCGAAACGGTGAGCAGGCCGAGGCGGCTGCCAAGTGGTGGCATGCCTATGGCGATGCACAGCTGAACCGCCTGGTGGAACAGGCCCTGGCCAACAATCACGACCTCGAGGCGGCGGCCTTGCGCCTCGAGGCCGGCATGGAACGCCTGCGGGTGAGCCGTGACCAACTGCGGCCCCAGGGAGGCGTTGCCGGCAACGTATCCCTGACCCGCCAGCAGGACCCTCAGAGCCTGGATGTGGTCCGTCAGGAAAGTGCCACACTGGGGCTGGCCGCCGACTGGCAGCTGGATCTGTTTGGCCGCATTCGCGCCCGTGTGAGACAGGCCCAGGCAAACCTTGAACATCGTCAGGCCTTTGAGGCTCAGACCATGGCCGATGTGGTCAGCGGCGTTGTGGCTACCTATACCCGGCTGATGGGCGCGGAAGAGCAACTGGCCTTGCTCGACAAGCAGCTGACGTTGCTTGATGAAGGCGTGGATGTGCTGACACTGCGGGTGGAAGAGGGGCTGTCGACGCCCCTGGAGCTGAGCCGGGCTCAGGCCCTGCGGTATGAATATCGTGCTCGTCGCCCGGAACTGGAAGTGCTTCGAACCCAGTATCAGGACGCCATGGCCATTCTGACGGGGATAACCCTGCCCGAAGTGCGGGAGCAGGTGTCGGCCGCCGGTCTGCCGGCACTGGCATCACTGCAGTTGCAAATCCACGAGCCCGAGCGGGCATTGCGCCAGTCACCGGAGATACGGCTGGCCGAAGCTCGAGTGGCCGAGGCGGTGGCCCTGTCTGACGAGGCCAAGGCGGCGCTTTTTCCGAGCATCAGTGTGAGTGGTGTGCTGGGCTGGATGAGCAGTACCAGCCTGGGGTTGGGGGGCGCCGATGAAAACCTGGGTATTCGCCCGCAACTGAACTGGTCCCTGCTGAACCTGTCGGCCCTGAAAGACGGCCTGGATGCCCAAAAGCTGGAAGAGCGGGCCGTGCTGGCCGAGTTCGAGCAGACCTGGCTGCGTGTGCTGAACCGGGCCGACCGCTCGGTTCAGGACTGGCAGGCCCAGCAGCAGCAAATGCTGGCGCTGACGCGCCGGCAGGAATATGCCCGCAGCGCCTATGAACAGGCCGAGTCCAGATATGAAGAGGGTATGATTCCCTATCTGGACTTCCTGGATGCCCAGCGGGATCTGCTGACCTCCGAGGCCGGCGTTATCGACGCCAACAGCCGGCTGCTGGAAGCCTTCAGCGAGTTGCAGCGGGCCTTTCCCGGTCACTGGATAAATTTATTGTAAGTATGGTTATGGACAGTGCTTTGCCCGCCTTATGGCGGGCTTTTTTTCGTTATGGTCAGTACTCAATATAGGGGGGATTTATGACAGAAAAAGGTCTTTCTGCCGTGCCGGATTATCAAAAAATCATCGATGTTATCAACTTGTATGTGGAAGGCTGGAAAGGGGATGTCGACAAGTTCAAAGCGGCGTTTGATGAAGACGCCTGGATCTTCTTCATCGATGCCAGTGGCAAGCGGCATAAATATTTGCTGACAGACTGTTTTGAGAGCTGGTCCCGCACCGGGTGGGACATTGATGCTCAAATCGTGTCGATTAATCAGGTAGGCAGTGCGGCGAATGTTATCATGAATTTTAACAATCTGACCGATCCGGCGGCCTCATTTGTTGATTTTCACAACATGCTGGAGGTGAATGGACGGTGGCTGATCACCAATAAAACGGCGGTTCATATCGACTGATAGATATAGGCATGAGAAAGGCAGTAATGCCCATTTAAAATGCTGCACGGCTGCCTAAAATGGCAGCCTTTCATTTAATCGAAACCTTCTCGTGCGCTAATGCGCTATCATCACTCGGCACCTGTTGTCTCTGTGCTTTACAGGCTGGTATCTTGCGCGGCAATGACGCTGACAGGGGCTAGATTATGGGACTCCCGAAAGGGTGTTTTGGTGTTGTTGCGGGTATGTTTAAATTTTTGAGGTGTAATAACCTAATGTCGTTGCAGAGATACGTTTGATGAATCAGAGTTCGTTACATTCAAAGAAATCAATTCTGTTTGTGCTGGCGCTGGGCGGCTTCATATTGGGCCTGACCGAATTTGCCATGATGCCAATGCTTCCCCTGTTTACCGACGCATTCGGTTCAACACCGGCACAAAGCAGCTATGCGATCAGTGCTTATGCCCTTGGGGTGGTGGTAGGCGCGCCGGTGTTTATGTTGTTGACGGCCAATATCAGAAAGCGCCAGGCATTGATGTTATTTGTTGCCATGATGCTGGTGTTCAATGGTCTGGGCGCATTGGCACAAACACTTGAACAACTGGTACTTTCCCGGTTTCTGAGCGGGCTGCCCCATGGTTGTTACTTTGGCACGGCGGCCATTATGGCGGCAGAAATTGCCCCCAGGAATGAAAGGGTTTCCTATATATCCAAAGTATTTATGGGGCTGACCATTGCCACCATTATCGGGGTTCCCCTGGTCACTCTTATCGGCCAGAACTTAAGCTGGCGTTACTGCCTGGCGCTGGTTTCATTTATTTCGCTGATCGCCTTGTTGTTGATGTTCAGGCTGCCCAATGAACCCAATAAAACCCGAGTGACGCTGGCGAATGAGTTGGGGGTTTTTAAAAGTAAATCGGTGTGGTCGATCATCGCGATGATCATCGTCGGCTTCGGTGGCATCTTTTGTATGTACACCTATGTCGCCGATACCATTTTAAAACACACCCAGGCACCCGCCTATGCCGTGTCCATCGCTATGGTGGTGTTTGGTATTGGCAGCACGGTGGGCAATGTCGTGCTGGGTAAAATAGGCAACCGCCAGCCGGTGATGACCACAGGGGTGGTTCTGGCCTTGGCGGCGTTCTTTTCCCTGCTGTATGTGTTTGTCAGCAGCAGCATGGTGCTATTGTGTGTGGTGGTGTTCTTTATTGGTTGCACCATTGGACTGGCGGCCATTGTTCAATCTCTGCTGATGGAAGCCGCGCCAAACGGGCAGGCCATGATAGGGGCAATCGTGCAGTGTTCATTTAATACCGCCAATGCCATCGGCCCCTGGGTAGGCGGTCTTTACATTGCCGCCGGCGGAGAAATACATGAGTCGGGCTATGTGTCTGCCATTCTGTTTGCTGGCGGATTTGTTATCTGGGCTGCCAGTGCCAAATTATTGTCTCGCCAGCGGGAGAGCGTGCCGGCAGGCCCGAATGTGGTATTAAACAACTGAGGGGGTAGGCGCCAAACCAGGCTCCCATAAAAATGAACCATACCGGGCGCCTGCGGTAACCAACTCAACGGAAAAAGCCAGCATTCATTGAATGCTGGCTTTTTTAACGCCAATGTATGTTCACATTATGATTTTAGCCATGAAACAGCTGGTTAATTCGCACGATTTCTTGCTCAAGAATGCCTGCAATCACAATGGCCGGTGTGCGGCGCCGAAAGCGCCGTGCACGGTTTCGAATGCCTCACACCGGTGGTGATACGCCGGCACTGCTTTGCGGGGGCACGCCAAAGTAGCGCTTGAACTCGCGACTGAACTGGGTGGGGCTTTCATAGCCCACTTCGGCGGCGGCCTGCTTGACCTTGACGTCTTTGTCTTGCAGCAGCTCCCGAGCCCGGGTCAGCCGCAGTTTTTTCAGATATTGCAGGGGCGGGGAGCCGGTCGCCTGGCGAAAATGGCGGTGAAACGATGACGTGCTCATGCCGGCCAGCACCGCCAGCTGATCAACCTCCTGACTTTCCTGATAATGTTCGTGCATATGTTTCAGCACCCGTTCCATTCTCGCCAGCTGAGTGTTGTGCCGGGCCAGATCGAACAGCGGGGAGGCGTGCTCACCGGTCAGGATCAAATACAGAATTTCACGCAGCGCCCCTTCTCCCAGGGCGGAGGCGGTCAGGGGAGACTCAAGGCACTGGCATAGTCTCACGGCCGCGGCGGAAAGCCCCTCGGTGACCCGGCTGACATAGAGCCCGGGCTGCGCGGTGCCATTGGTCTCGGGCGGCAGCCGGTTGTGCTCATCCATCAGCCGGATCAGCGGTTGCAGCATGTCCATGCGAATGTCGAGCAGCAGGGCCAGCAAGGGCTCACCGGGCGTGACCAGGGTTTCACACTCGACAGGAATGGGCAGGGTCATTACCAGGTAGTTGTTGGCATTGTAGTCATAGACACGACCGTTAAGATGAACCTGTTTGGCCCCTTGTGCCACCAGAATAATGCCCTGGGTATAGCACATGGGCTCTCTTGGCACCGACTTGCTGGCGCGATATACGCTAACGCCGGCCAGCGCTGTGCCATTTAAGCCTTCTTGAGGGGAGAGGGCATCCAGTAAGTGAACCAGTTCATTCATCGGCGGTATGCTCGCAGGGGCTGGAAAGCTGAGTTCTCTACTATATCAAAAAAAGCCAGAGGTGATAGTTTTGGGCATGATAAAGGCAGTAATGCCCATTCAAAACCCTGCTCGCATCCTTAAAATGGCCGTCGTTCACTTAACGGAGGCCTACTGATGCAACAGTTTGATTATCACAACCCGACCCACATTGTTTTTGGACAGGACCGGCTGGCCGAGCTGGATAAACTGGTGCCTGCCGACGCCCATGTCATGGTGCTTTATGGCGGTGGCAGCGTGCAGCGCAACGGCACCCTGGAAAAGGTGCGTCAGGGCCTGGGCCAGCGCCGCGTCACCGAGTTTGCCGGCATTGAGCCGAACCCGCGTTTCGACACCCTGATGAAGGCGGTAGAGATAGTCCGCCGTGACGGCGTGGATTTTCTGCTGGCGGTCGGCGGTGGCTCCGTGATGGACGGCACCAAGTTTGTGGCCGCCGCAGCGCCCTATGCCGGTGAGGAAACAGATCTGCTGAAGAGCGGCTTCACCCCGATTCCGATCAGCGAAGCCCTGCCGCTGGCCACCGTGGCCACCCTGCCGGCCACCGGCTCGGAAATGAACATGGGTGCCGTGGTCAGCCACGAAGGCGGCAAGTTTCCGGTAATGAGCCCGCTGCTGTTTCCGCGGTTTTCATTCCTCGATCCGACCCTGACCTTCACCCTGCCCGCGCACCAGGTGGCCAATGGCATTGTGGATGCCTTCGTCCATGTGGTGGAGCAGTATGTGACCTTTCCGGTGGGGGCCCAAGTTCAGGATCGCACCGCCGAAGGCATTCTGCGCGCCCTGATTGAGGTGGGTCCTCAAACCCTGGCAAACCCCACCGACTACGACGCCCGGGCCAACCTGATGTGGAGTGCCACCTGCGCCCTGAACGGCTTTATTGGTGCCGGTGTGCCCCACGACTGGAGCACTCACATGATCGGCCACGAGCTGACCGCGCTGTTTGGTATCGATCACGCCCAGACCCTGGCCATCGTGCTGCCGTCATTGTGGCGTGTACGCAAGGATCAGAAAGGTGCCAAACTGCTGCAATATGCCGAGCGGGTATGGGACATTCGTGAAGGCAGCGACGAGCAGCGCATTGAACAGGCCATTGAGCGGACTCAGGCATTTTTTGAGTCTCTGGGTGTCAAGACCCGACTGTCCGACTATGGTGTGAGCGCCGAGCAGATTGACGATGTCATCAAGGCCCTGACCGATCACGGCATGGTGGCGCTGTCTGAAACCGGCGATCTGACCCCCGTCGTCAGCCGGGAAATTCTGCACGCCGCCCTGTAAGTCATGCGTCGCGCCGGGCAGGCTTTTTTGAGGGCCTGCCTTTTCAGACGCCGTGCAGCAAACGACCTTTTTCGACCAGAAAGTCAATCAAAGCCCGCACCCTGCGGGCTTTTTGGCTGTTGCGCACAAAGTAGAGAAACAGGCCGGAATAAGGGTACCAATGGGGCTGAAGTACCGGGCGTAAACGGCCCGATGCGAAGTGCTCGGCCACCATGGGAGTGACGACTCGGCCAATGCCCAGCCCCTTCTCGGCGGCATCGACCATGGCATCGGTGTCATTCACCACCAGTGCCACCGGCATATTGACGGTGGTGGTTTGACCGTCGTTGAGCAGCTTGAGCGGGGCCAGCTGATTGGACGCAATAAAGCGATATTGAATCAGTTTATGCTGGCGCAGATCCTCCAGGGAAGCCGGCTCGCCATGGCGCTCCAGGTAGGCATCTGAGGCAAACAGAGCCTCCTGCATGGGGGCCGTTACTTGACGTGCCACCATGCCGGGCTCGACCCGATCGCCAAAGCGAATACCGATATCATGGCCGGTGCCCAGAATATTGACGGATTCATCGGAAACGGAAATCTCCAGCTGAATATCCGGGTAACGCCGGCAGAACTCCGCATAAACCGGGCGTAAAAAGAACTGAAAAACAAACCGTGGCAGCGTGATGCTGACATTGCCGGAAGGTTCAACCGACAGATCCTGCACACTTTCCAGGGCGAAATCGAGGGTTGAGACGGCATCGGCGGTGTTGTCGTAGAGCATCTGGCCGGCTTCGGTCAGCTCAATGCGGCGAGTGCTGCGGGTAAACAGTGGCAACTTGAGCTCGGTTTCGAGCTGCTTGAGGGCCTGGCTGACGGACGGGGGGGCCATCTCCAGCTTGCGGGCCGCGCCGCGAATGCTGCCTTCCCTGACGATGGTTTGAAAGATGCTCAACTGATTGAAGGTGCTGCCTTTCATCGGTTCCAGCCAAAGGGTGAATTTGACTGTTAGTTTTTGGCTAACAGTTATGTGGGTGTTGGTCGTCTAAACATTATCAATCGACATATATAAACTCCAGCTGTTTCTTGTTCATACCTGGTCAATGGTGGAGTTGATATGAGTCATGTCGTTGTTATTTCCGGTCACCCGAACCTTCAGCAATCCAATACCAACAAGCTGATCATCGAGCGGTTGGCCGGCTCCCTGGACAGCGTGGATGTTCGTTGCCTGGACACCCTTTATCCCGACTATCAGATTGACGTGGCCGCCGAGCAACAGGCGCTGTTGGCGGCGGATGCCATTGTGCTGCAGTTTCCCTTTTACTGGTACTCGGTGCCGGCGCTGCTGAAAAAGTGGATTGACGATGTGCTGGCCTACGACTTTGCATTTGGCTCCAAAGGAGACAAGCTGAAAGGCAAGGCGCTGTTCCTGTCGCTGACCGTGGGCGGCCCCGAGGCGTCTTATCAGCCTTTGGGGTACAACCACTTTACCATCGAACAAATGCTGCGCCCGCTGCAACAGACCGCCTATCTGGCCGGCATGGCATATCAGCCGCCCATTGCTACTCACCGCATGGTCTACATTCCCGGCGTTTACAACAAGCTGGAAGAGGTGCAGGAGCGGGCCGAGAGTCATGCTCGGCGGTTGCTGGCGGCCCTGCAGGAAGTGCTTGAATCCGATGAAGAGCGCATTCGCCGGTTTGTGAGTGAGTGGTTCGAGCAGTTTGATCAGCTGCCCGAGGCCAGTGAGTACTTCACCGCCCGGCTGGCGGCAGACGTAGACTGGAATATGCCCGAAGGCCGGTTTCTGGGGCACGATGGCTTTCGTGACTGGTATGCGATCGTGCGAAAGGTCTTTAAACCCGGCTGTGATCATCGGGTTGAGCAGGTAACCATCCAGCCCGATAGCGACGATTATCGGGTTGAGCTGAGAATTCGGTTACTCGCCGACACCTTTGCAGACTCTGATCTCAAGGGGGAGCCGATTGATTTGCTGGTAAATGAAATCTGGCAGGTCAGGCTCGACGAACAGGGCCGAGTCACCATTCACAACTATCGGGTCGTGCCGGTTGGCTGAGCCTGTAAGATAGCCGGACCGGCCGGAACACGCCCTTGCCGAAGCCGCAATTTTTGGATACCGAGACATGATCATGAACAGACGACTGAAACCTCTGATATTAACGGCCTTTGCCACCTTTTCGACCGCCTCGGTGGCAGATGTGAACCCTGAGAGCAAGCTGCCTTCACTGCATCAGGCGGTGATCGCGGGAGACTTAGCGCAGGTCCGCACCCTGGTGGAAAGTGGGGCTGATGTGAATCAGCTGGACCGAAAAATGGGCAACGCGCCCGTCCATATCGCGGCCCAGTCCGATCATCCTGAAATCCTTAAATACTTGCTGGATCAGGGAGCCTTCATCAATCTGCAAACCCCCAGATCGGGGTTTACTCCCCTGATGAAGGCCAGCTGGTATTCCAAAGCCGAGAACATTGATGTGTTGTTTGGCTACCCCGAGCTGAACATTGAGCTGACCACGCGTGTCGGTGCCAAAGCCGAAGACATGGTTGGCGGCTGGGACAGAAATATTGAGCCCCATGAAGCCAGGCTCTATGAACAACTGAAGCAGCGTTTTGTGGCCAAGCGTGATGAGCAACAGGCACTGCTGGAAGGACAGCACATTCTGAACACACTGGATGACACCACGCTGTCGAGTGCCGAGAAGGCGTCACGTATCAAGGTGCTGCTGGAGCAGGGGGCCGACGTTAATCAGCGCCGGCCGGTCTTTTCAAACAGGAACGACTGGCATACACCATTGCTGGTGGCTTCCCGTGAAGGCGATACCGAGGTGGTCAAGGTGTTGCTGGAGTATGGCGCGGATCAAACCATTACCGGTTATCCGATGAATGCCATTGCCATGCATAAAGCCGCCTATATGGGGCACCCCGAAATTTTGAAGCTGCTGGTCAATGGCCGCCTCGCCGACAGGGTGTTGAATGATCAGGGGCCGAATAATGGTTATACGCCGCTGCACGATGCCATTTGGCATGGCAATGCGGAATCGGCCAGGGTACTGCTGGAGGCGGGGGCGGATACCTCACTGAAAAGCTATGAACAGGACACCCCGGAAGCACTGGCAACGCGTTATCGGTATGAGAATATCGAGGCGTCTTTCAAGGAGTAAACGTAGCGCTGCGCGCTCACCGGGTCACTTGATTGACCATGTGCTCAATTAAATTTCTTACTCGGGCAGGCAGCAATCGCTTGCTCGGGTAAACGGCATACATGTCACGAGATAACACCTGCGCCTCCTTGAGGGTCACCTCCGCCAGGGCGGGTTTGCCTGCCCCCTCGGCCATCATGTCCTTTGGCAGCATGGCCATCCCCATTCCCTGTGCGACGGCGTCGCGAATCAAATCCGGCTCATCTATCTCATGGATAATGTTCTTTAACTGAAGTGTTTCGCCGGTGTCCAACAGCCAGGGCTGGTGGGAAACAATGGCCGGAAGCGCCAGAAAGTCGTCTCGGCCGAGGCTGGTGTTGATGTTCCGTTCACGCAGGAATTCCCGACTGGCGCAAAAGCAGTAAGGCACATGCCAGAGTTGGCGTGCTATCAGGCTTGAATCGGCGAGGGGGCCCACGCGAAAGGCGAAGTCGATATTGTCGCGAAAGAAGTCCAGGTTGCTGTAGCTGGTAGAAAGCTTTACCGAAACTGAGGGGTTTTGCCGCAAATACTGCAGCAACAGCGGCCCTATGGTGGTGCGGGCCGCCAGTGCCGGTGCCGTAATGTGAATGGTCTGATGGCGAGTATCTTCGGCAAAACCGGCGATCTCCTGCAATATCTCCACCGGATCCTGGCAGCGGTCCAGCAACCGCCTGCCTTCTTCGGTCAGGCGGACTCGGCGGGTTGAGCGTTCCAGTAATTTGACCCCCAGGTGCTGCTCCAGCTCCTGTATGCGTCGGCTGACCCGACTCAATGGAATGCCGGTTTGCCTGGCGGCCTCGGAAAAGCTTAGGTGGGTCGCCACCGCGGTAAACAAGGCCAGATCGTTGTAAATCATTATTCCGCTACCGTGACAATATCCAGGGAAAGAGTCTAATTGTCACGATAACAGAATATTGGTTCGAGCGCGTATTTAAACGGCGGGAACAGGAATGATACGCAGCTGCGACATGGCTTTTTCGTCACGCAGGGCCTTCAGCGGAGCATACTCGGGTGAGTTCAGCCACTGTCGCACCGCTTCAAGGGATGGCCACTGCTGAATCACACACACATCCGCCTGGGTCTCACCGTGCAGTGCGGTGGGCTCGCGGTTAATGGCGATGGTCCGACCGCCATAGGCCGTGACGGTATCACCCACTCGACTGGCATATTCCTGAAACGCCTGCGGGTTCCGAACAGAAAACTGAATATATATGTAAGTTAGCGACATACGAAACCTCGTTATCAGCCGCCTGTCGCGCAGGCGGCGGTGGTTGGTCAGCCTTTGCTGGCTACCCTGATTTCGGCAGACTGAGCGCCGTTCAGCAGTGCCAGATAATGTTCGGCAACCTCGGCCGCGGGCAGTCCGGGAGCGATATCCATGCCCATGGCGGCCAGGGTCTCGCTGATCCAGCCCGGCGACACGGCATTGATGCGCACCTGCTCAAGCTCAAGACTAAAGGCGCGAATGGCGGCTTCGACCGCGGCATTTACCGCCGATACCATGGCGCTGCCCGGCAGCGGCGTTTGTGCCAGGGTGCCGGTAGTCAGCACTATGGTGCCACCCGCCTTGACATACGCATGACCCAGACGAATGACGTTGATCTGTCCCATCAGTTTGTTGGCCAGTGCAAACTGCCAGTCTGCATCGGTGGTCTCTGACAAGGGCTTGAAGTATGCCACCCCGGCCGTACAGATGATTGCATCCACGGGACCGACTTTTTCAAACAATGCCTTGAGTGATTGCGGGTCAGACAGCTCGACCGAATATTCGCCATGGCTGCGGGATGCTGCGATCACTTCAACCGAGTTGCCCAGTTTGGCGGTAATGGCTTGTCCGAGCAGGCCGGTGGCTCCGATTAACAGTACTTTTTTCATGGTGTGACCTCATTGAAATGGCGCCTGCGTTGGCAAACGTCTTGAGTTCACTGTAGGGGCGTTCATGCTATTGTTGAAATGGATAACCTGAATTCATTATATTTATTTTATGAATATAAATACCCTCGATCTGAATTTGTTGCGTGTTTTTGATGCGCTGTACCGGGAACGCAATGTCAGCCGCGCGGGCGAGCGTATCGGCCTGGCGCAGTCATCGATGAGCAACGCGCTCAATCGGCTGCGTGAGCAACTGGACGATCCCTTGTTTCAACGTACGCCCGGGGGCATGGAGCCAACCGAGCGTGCCGAGCAACTGGCGCCGGGCATACAGCAGGTGCTGCAACAGCTGCACAGCCTGCTGGCACCACAGGTGTTTGATCCGGCCACTGCCAGCGGGCGCATTCGCATTGCCGCCGCCGATTTAACGGTGATGTCGCTGGCCGCCCCCTTGATGGGGCGGCTCAGCAAGCAGGCCCCGGGCATGCAGCTCAGCTTTTTGCCACTGGAGAAAGCCTCGGTTTTTCGGCAACTGGATGATCGGCTGATTGATCTCGCCATCGGCAATTTCAGCCGAGTGCCGGCTCACTTGCGGCGTAAAACTCTGTCGCATGAGCAGTTCATAGTGATCGCTCGCCGGCAACACCCGGCACTGCAGCAAAGGCTGACACTGGAGCAATATTGTCGACTGCCCCATGCGTTGATGACGCTCAACCAGGACCAGACCGGCATTATCGACAGTCACCTGAAGAAACGTGGTCTGCAGCGTTTTATTGCCATGACCTGTGCGCATTTTGCCCCACTGGCCGATGTGGTGGGCCAGACGGATCTGATTGCTACGGTGCCGCAATCGCTGCTGGCCACTGCCGAGCGTGCGGGCTGTTGCAGTTATCCGCTGCCGTTACCACTGGACAGCTGGCCGCTGGAACTGGTGTGCACTCAAGGGTTTTACGGCGCGAACGCGGGACGCTTTGTTACGGATATGCTCATGCAGGTGGCACGACAGCACGGCTGATTATCTCATTATCAGGAATATGTGTCTTTTTTAAGGAAATTATCACGAAATCAAAAAACCTTTATCTTGAATATCACTGTCAGCCCAGCATATTCAGAGAGGTTATTCCCATGTCAGCCAACCCGTCTTACGGCATCAGCATTACCGCCAACGGTACCCCCGAGGTGTTGCAACCCGTCGCGTTTGATACCCCGGCACCCGCGGCCGGAGAGGTCCTGATCCGCAATCATGCCGGTGCGGTTAATTTTATCGATACCATTATTCGCCGTGGCGAAATGCCGGCAGGCATGGCGCCGGCGCTGCCCCATATTCCGGGTGTGGAAGGGGCCGGTGTGGTCGAAGCCCTGGGTGAAGGGGTGAAAGGCCTGAATGTCGGCGATCGCGTCGCCTGGATGGGACCGATTGGTGCCCAGGGATACTCCACCCACTCGGTGATTGCCGCGCCTTATGTGACACGTATCGCCGATGAGGTGAGCTTCGCCCTGGCAGCCTCACTGCCGGTGAACAGCCTGACCGCTTGGCATATGCTGGTAAACCTGGGCCGCGCCAAGGCCGGTGACTGGGTCCTGATCCACGCCGCGGCCGGTGGGGTGGGCACCATGGCACTGCATATTGCCAAACATCTGGGGCTGACCACCATTGCGTCGGTCAGCACCGATAAACAGTATTACGCCGAGTCCCAGGGGGCCGATTATGTCATCGACTATCGCAACGAAGACCTGACGGCACGGGTGCACCAAATTACCCAGGGGCGCGGTGTTGATATCAGCCTGAATCCTGTCTCCGGCGATAGCCTGAGCAAGGATCTGGACATGCTGGCGCCATTGGGCACCGCTGTGTTGTTTGGTTTTCTGGCTGGTGCACCGAGCGGTACCTTTGCGGACGATTTGGCCAAGCACTTTCAGAAGTCCATTGCGGTTCGAGTCAGCGATATCTACACCTACTTCGTCAATCAGCCGAGCAACTTCCACGCCGACATGGTGACGGTATATGAACTGCTGGCCAGGGGCATTTTGCGGCCAAATATCACCACCCTGCCACTGGAGCAGGCCGTACAAGCCCATGCCCAACTGGAATCGGGCCAGACCACCGGCAAGCTGGTACTGACCATAGACTGATGCAACAGGGCACGGCGGGTTTCTGCCGTGCCTTGTGCTGGCTCAGGGGGTATCAGAGACTGTGTCCTGAATATGCTGTTACTCCGCCAGTTTTTTCTGAACCAGACGGTTTTCGCCACGCCAGCCGGTTTCTGTCAGCCAGGCTCTGAAGGTTTTGAGGTGTGGGTGAATGTGCCGCAACGACACATGATCACGTTGCATGCCCACTTCGCGATGAAAGCGAAAGTGATTCAGGGCATCGTGTGCAAAGTCGCCACTGGCAAGAAACTCTTCGTCACTCATGGGGTTGTAGCTTGCCTTGATGCCGGTTACCTGTTCAAACTGCGCGGCCATCTCAACGCCCGTCACCGCATCACTACCAATGTTCAGGGTCTGGCCTGCAAAGGTTTCTGGATGCTCCAGAATGTGCCGAGTGAACCAGCCGATATCATCCAGCGCCACCATGGAAAAAGGCGCATCGCCAATGGGCAAGCGAAACACCATGGTCGTTTCGCCATCAACTACTTTCTGTTGCGGTGGAAAGAAAGACATCAGGTTTTCGAAGTAGGGCAGGGTACGCAATACGGTCACGTTATTGCGGTAAAACCCCGGTGTTTTATGAAAGTGTTCAAGGGACCGTTGCCAGTTAATCTCCTGCTCGACCATGGCCTTGGAGTCAAAGTGGGTGACCGGAATTTTCCCATTCGACAAACTGACGCAATTTTCCAATGAGCTGAACACTACCTGAGCAATGTTCAGTGAGTTGGCAATGGCCAGTAACTGCAACATTTGCTGGCGTTCATTGTCCGGATGCTTGGTGTTGGTCCAGAAGTCGGTGTTGATAAACAGCGCATCCATGCCGTGCAGTGCGGCACGAATGTCGCCGGGGTTGTCGGTATTTCCCTGAAACAGTTCGACAGTATCGGACACTAATGACTGAGCGATCTGGCTGTGGGTGTTGCGCGTGAACGCGCGCACTTTCCAGCCACTCAGGTGTTTAATCACGTAACGCCCCATTGCGCCGGTGGCGCCAATAACCAGTATGGATTTCATCATCACACTCCTGCTGTGCATTTACTCGGCCAGATCGGCAAAATCAGGGTCAACAATGGGGTAATCGGTCAGGCCTTTTCGATCACCGCCGTAGTAGGTTGAGCGGTCGGAATGATTCAGCGGAATGTGGTTGTGAAAGCGATACACCAGGTCCGGGTTGGCAATGAAATACTCGCCAAAGGCAACCATATCGGCATGACCGGATTCAATCATGTCTTCTGCAGATTCCCTGGTATGACGACCCGCTACCAGGACGCTATGTGGCCATGCCGCCCGCACCTGTCGACGGAAACGGGTCGGCACCGGGCGCCAGGTGGCCACGTGCTCGGAGAAATGGACATAGGCCAGTGGCAGATGAGCGAGGGCCTTTAGCGCCTTGATGGCCAGTTGTGGCATTTCGCTATCGACATCCGGATCATCAAGCACCAGATAAGGCGATAACCGAAAGCCGACTTTTTGCGCACCAATCGCTTCCGCCACCTGGGTCACGGTTTCAATTAAGAAACGAAGACGATTTTCCTGAGCGCCACCGTATTCATCCGTACGCTGGTTCGCGCTGCGCAGCATAAACTGTTCAAACAGATAGGTATTGGCACTGTGCAGTTCAACGCCATCAAACCCTGCTTCAATGGCATTGCGTGCGGCCTGAACAAATTCCTGCTGAACTTGTTTTATGTCGACCAGCGACATGGCCCGGGGCGTTTGCTGTTCAAGAAAACCATAACGGCCGTCACCCAGCGGGCCGTAGGGCTTATTGGCACCTTTGACGGCAGACGGGGCCATTGCCTGCAGGCCACCGGTAATATCCGGATGGGTGACTCGTCCGACATGCCAAAGCTGAATAAAGATGTTGCCACCACGCTGGTGTACCGCATCGGTTACCTTTTTCCAGCCATCGATTTGCGCCTGGGTGTAAATGCCCGGGGTAAAGGCATAACCCCGGCCCAGCTCGGAGATCGGACTGCCTTCGGTAATAATCAAACCGGCACCGGCACGCTGGGCGTAGTATCGTGCCATTAAGTCATTGGGTACGTGATCTGAGCCGGCACGGGAGCGGGTCATGGGGGCCATTACCACTCGGTTAGCAAGGGTCATATCACCCAGCTGGACTGAAGAAAACAACATAGTGAAACCTCGAAACAAGCCTTAACACGGGCTTCACTATATGAAATAAGAAAGATGGCTTAAATGTTCATAATGATAAGTGTCTATGAACTAAAAGGTGCGTAATATGGCGATGGCGAGATCAGGCGTTACTGGCGGTAAACGCTTGTTTGATGGCCTCCAGCAACTGACGCGCGGCAAAGCTCAGGTCGCGGTTGGGGTAGATGGCATATACCGGGTCTTCCGCCGCGAAATCAATATGTGAGAACAGCGCTACCAGTTCACCGCGCGAAATGGCGTCGCCAAGGTTATGATTGGTGACCATGGTGTAAAACAGGCCGGCCTTGGCGCTTTGCACCAGTGAGTCGGCGGAGCTGGAGCGATAACCAATATTCAGCTTGAGCGACAGCAGCTGGTCATTTTGGTAATAACGTAGGGTGTCTCGAACCAGGCCGTGACGGGCATAACAGGCCGCCGGTAATGACGCCAGTTGCTGCAGCGTATCGGGCTGACCGTGCTGCTTTAGAAAGGCCGGGCTGGCAACAACCATCAGGCGTGAGTCACTGAGCTTCTGCCCGATCAACGTGGTGTCTTCCGGCTTCCAGACGCGCAGTGCCAGATCAAAACCCTCTTTTATCATGTCGACGCGGCGGTCGTCATAATCCACTTCAAAGGTAATATTCGAATAGCGTTGTCGAACCTGGGCGATGGCGGGAAGGACAATACGCTCGCTTAAATGAGCGGCGCACGTCAGTTTAACGTGCCCGCCCTGAACGTGATTACGGTTTTGCGCCGACTGATTGATTTGCTGCTCCAGATCCCGTGCCTGTAATGCCAGGTGATAAATATCCTTGCCGGCATCGGTCAGGGAAACGGAGCGGGTGGTGCGGTTAAATAACGTCAGGCCCAGGTTTTTCTCAAGCTGCTTGATGTTGCGTGACAGCAAGGACGCCGGCATATCACGGTGCTTTGCGGCCTCGTTGAAGCTGCCAAAATGCACCACATCAATAAATGCCATTAAATGTTTATTCAGATTGATGGCCATATCGCTTGTCCGCTACCCCGGTGGCGAAATTATCGCGTTATTGCAAGGGCAATGCCACTGCTCATGATGACACCATTGACCGTTTCGGTCTGGCGATATATGCCGACAAGTGGCTTGCAACGCGAGTGCAAGAAAGGGGTATCATCATGACCATGGTGATACCAACGGAGTGGGGGAGCCCTTGTCTCTCGATCTGAAAAGCCTGGAACTGTTTGTACGAGTGGCCAGCCTGGGGGCCATTGGACGGGCGGGAGCCGAGTTCAACCTGTCGCCCACCAATGCCACGCAGCGCATCAAGGCGCTGGAAGCCGACCTGGGGGTAACCCTGCTCAACCGTACCACGCGGGCCATTTCCCTCACGCCCGACGGGGAGATACTGTTGGAGCATGCCCGGCGCATTCTTGATGATGTGGAAGCCACTCGAAACGTGTTGTCGCATACCACCAACACGGTGTCTGGCCTGGTGCGAGTGACGGTCTCGGCCTCTTTCGGGCGCTCTCATATCGTGCCCTTTGTTCCGGCCTTTTTGCGCCGCTATCCCGAGGTAACCCTGGATCTGCACCTGACGGATCGGGTCGTGGATATTGTCGAAATGGGTTACGACCTGGCGTTTCGCATCGGAGCCCTGGCTCCGTCCACACTGCTGGCGCGCAAGATTGATGACAACCCGCAACTGCTGGTGGCGTCACCGGCGTATCTGGCGCGGGCCGGATACCCACAAACCCCCCAGGATCTGGCGCACCATGCCTGCCTTTTTCTGGGGGAAAACCGGCTCTGGAAGCTGAGTGACAAGAATGGCACCGTGCACGATGTCAGGGTCTCCGGGCCGGTTTCGGTCAACCTGGGCAATGCGGTGGGGGAGTGGCTGGTGGCGGGCATGGGCATCGGCCTGACGGCACTGTGGCATGCCGCTCCGGACATCAAGGCGGGTCGGCTGGTGCCCTTGCTGACGAATTATCGCGTCTGGCCCGAAACCAAAATTTGGGCGGTGCGTCCTCCCGGACGACTGATGCCCGCCAGGGTCAAGGCCTTTCTGGATTTTATGCAGACCCATATTGTCGACACCAGTGCCGAGCGCTGTCGTGGCCTGATCGATGAACAGGGAGAAATCTGCATCAAGACGGAAGCACCGGGCGCCCCAGGGGCACCCTGAACGAGATTGTTTTAAAAAACGGAATAATGTTTTTGGTTTTTGACCCATAGTTCAGGTAAGTCCGGCCTGTTATTGTGTGTCCCATCAAAGGGGGCTCGCACCATGGTCAACCGAACAGGCGCCATGGTGAATACCACGGTTACTCTTTGGTGACCCGGGCCTGAACGCCCCCTGATTTCCCGAATATTGGCATTCGGGCTAACAACCCCGCAATTTACTCGTTGCAGTGAGCGCGACGATGTCATTGGCAAGGCCGCCTCAACACATGAGGAAAGACACATGGGCTCTTCCATTCGCATGATTGCGACCCTGACGGTATTGCCTGACTCAAAAGACAATATCAGGACGGCACTGCACAAGATGGTGTCGGCCACCCAGGCCGAAGCCGGCTGTCTGCAATACGACTGTTATGACATTGCCGCCGAAGGTCTGCCCGGCGTCACCAGTACCGGTGGCGATTTCGTGGTGATTGAACACTGGCGCGATGAGGCTGCCTTGCAGTCGCATAACGAGTCCGACCATTTCCAGGCGTTTGTTTCTGCCTTTAAGGCCGAAGAGTTGCGCCTGTCGGTTCAGGTATTAAAACAGGCCTGAACCGGTATAACGGCCAACTGATTGGCGCCGAGGCCTGCTGCCCGGTCCTGGCCGGACGCCTCTTTGGGTAGCAACCAGTCCTGCTAACAATATTGAGAGAGAATAATGATGCGTAAGCAAACCTTGCCCGCCGTAGCCCTGTTGTCCCTGTTTGCCATGGGCGCCGCCCATGCCGATGGCATTGACCGCCATGAGAAACGTATGGCCGAACTGCGTGCATCCCAGGCCGAAAAGGCACAGTTCACTGCAGTACAGTCAGGTCAGGAGCTTTCCAGCCAGCACCTGCAAAATGGTACCGATGGCATCGATCGACACGAAAAGCGCATGGAAGAACTGCGCAAGGCCCGAGGCTAAGCGTGAATACCAGTGCCGAATAACGAAAATGCACCCTGAGCGGTGCATTTTTTGTTTGGTGTTAGGTACTGGAGCAAGCCATTGATGAATTTGATACTGTATGCCCTTTTGGGCGAGCTGAACAGGTAGAGCATGAGTAAACCCGGCGAGTCACTGGGCAGACAGTTATATCGCATGACCTGGCCGATGCTGATTGGCGTGCTGGCCACCATGAGCAGCCAGCTGGTAGACAGTGCCTATATTGGCCAGCTGGGCACCCAGCCCCTGGCGGCGGTGGGGTTCACCATTCCTGTGTTTCAGCTCATCATCGGCATACAGGTTGGCTTGGGTATCGCCACCACAACGATTATTTCCACCGCCCTGGGAGCCGGCAAGCAGGGCAATGCCCGGCAACTGGGCAGCCTGGTGCTGGCAACCGGCGGCGCAGTGGTGTTTGTGCTTTGTCTGCTGATCTGGGCTGGCCAGCAACTGATCCTCTCCGCGCTGGGGGCCAGTGAGGCCCTTTACCCTTTGGTGCGGGCATACTGGCTGCCGTGGCTCGGCAGCTGCTGGTTGGGGGCGATGTTGTATTTTGGCTATAGCATTTTTCGGGCTAATGGCAAAACCATGCTGCCAGGCATGGTGATGGTATTGACCAGCCTGCTGAATATTGTGCTGGACCCATTGTTTATCTTTGTCCTGGACATGGGCCTGGCCGGTGCGGCCTGGGCCACCATTTGCGCTTATGGTGCCGGTTGCCTCATTCTCGTGGTCAGCATGGCGCGCCTGCGGTTGGTCCAACTGCCCGGCAGCGTGGCCCGCATTCGCGCCGGGCTGAAACGCCTCATCTCCTTTGTAGTGCCTTCCACCCTGAGTCAGCTGGTGCCGCCGTTGTCGGCCATGCTGGCCACGGCCATTGTGGCCGTGAATGGCGAGGACGCGGTGGCGGCCTGGGGGCTGGGCAGTCGTATTGAGCTGATGTCCATCATTGTGGTACTGGCGCTGACCATGGCGATGCCACCCATGATAGGCAGACTGCGTGGCAGCAATGACCTTGAGCAGATTCGGCTGCTGGTGGGCAAGGCGGTGAAGTTCGTGGTGCTGTGGCAGCTGATCCTGGCCGCGCTGCTGGCCGCCCTGTCGGCTCCCCTGAGTCGAGTGCTGATCAGTGACGGGGCCACGGCGGCCATTCTGGCTGAATACCTCTGGCTGGTGCCGATAAGTTATGGTGCCCTGGGGCTTTGCATGATCATGGTGTCGGTGTGCAATGCCATGGGCAAGCCCAGGCTGGCGCTGGTTATTTCCGCATTGCGCCTGTTGGGCTGCTACCTGCCCCTGATCTGGCTTGGATCCGAGCTGTACGGTTTGCGCGGGCTGTTTTTCGGGGCCACATTCGGAAACGTGCTGGCCGGCCTGATGAGCTGGTACATGTACAAAAAACATGCCATGGAGCCGGCCGCGCGTGCCATGGGCTCGTCAGGGCGAGTCACCATATAAGCCCCGCCTGGGGACATGGCTAGCCGAGTGTTTTGGTGGACATCATCAGGAATCCGGTAAAGGCGGCATTATCCTGCTGCAACGAGGCATCCACCATGTTTCTCATTTCAATGATTTGCTCACGATAGGTGGTGTAAAACGGATAGCTTGGGGTTGGGTTATAAACCAGCCCCTGCAGTTCAAAGAAGCGAATAACCCCTTTGGTGGTGGTGGGTTTAACAAAGACCTCCACCCGGGGCGCATAGTAATAAGGCAGAATGGTCATCAATGACCACTTGGCCAGCCGGGCGGGGCGCAGCAGGTCCAGCATGATGTTAAAGCCGTATTCCTGATCCCCGTGCAGCATGTCATTCAGGGCAAAGGCGTAGCTTTCTCTTTCATGATGGGTCATGGCCCTGACCCAGTCCCTGAGTCTGGGTTTTTCAAACATGGAGATCATGGAGGAGCGGCTGATCAGTTTGATCATGTCTTCGGCCACCTGTTGTGGCCGGGAAAAGCATTCGGGCGCAAAACACTGCTGTGCCTGCGCCGTGCGTTGAGCTATCTGATGCTTTTTTCCTTCACGAACCATCAGGGGGTGGGAGAATCCGCCGGGGTAGAGGGTTAAAAACTCGCTTTCCGCGGCCAGCAGACGTTGCTTATTCATGGATGCTCCCAAAGGTAAATGTGCTAAACCGGGTCACACCTCAAAGAGGACATCGGAGCGAATGATGTACTTGACCCCTTTGGTAATGGTCTCCGAGCTGTGCAGGCAGTGCATGGGGTGTCTGCCGTGAGGGAAACATAACACGCTGCCCGCCGGCGTGCGAACCCCCACCTTGCTGGTCTGCCGGGAATGCGGCTCGTTAACCCAGAATTCGGTGGCGCCTCCTTCAAACTCGTCCGAAAGCAGCACAAGGAACGTCATTTTGCTCCAGCGATCGGGGTAGGCATCGCCGACCAGGGTGCGATCGATGACACGGCTGCCCGGCCAGTCTCCGTCGATATGGGGCTTGAAGAAGTCACCTTCGCCATAGCGGTAGAACCTGAACCGGGCATTGATGCCCAGCGGCCGCTTGCCGTCAAAAATACCGGCTGGGTCACTCATGAAAGGCCGGCTGCGTTCCCAGATGATGTTGTCGGTTGCCTCATCCACCACCCAGGTCAGGCTGTGGTTATGGCGAACCGAGCGGGGCAGGGAGACGGCCGCATCCTCCAGGTAACCAAGGGTTTCCGAAATTTGAATCAGGCGCTCGCACTCTTCCCGGGAAAGCACGTTAAGAATCTGAAAGGCGCCGGGCACTTCCGGTATCTCTCGACGCTGAATGTCCCAGTCAACCTTGTCGAGTAGCAGGGCCGGGTTGGTGCGGTCACTTGCCCAGGTGGGCAGGGCCGAATGCTCGGCGCCAGGCTCCCTGGCCACCACGTAGAAATCATTGATGTTCATGTTATTCTCCTAACGGCGTCGGCTCAGCACCCTGACCTGGGCAAACTGCCTGTGGCCGTCCGGCGAGCCATGAAAACCATAACCACTGTGTTTTGCCCCGACCCAGGGGCTGTCGCCGGTGCCGCCTACGCCGCTGTTGATGGCGACCATGCCGGCTTCCAGCTGCTCCGCCACCTGTTCGGCGCCTTCACCACCAAACACCACGGCACCCAAGCCGTAGGGGGACTGGTTGGCCCGGGCTATTGCCTCATCCAGCCCTTTCACGGTACCGATGGCAATCACCGGCCCAAAGGTTTCTTCCTGTTCAATCAGCATGTCTGGCGTGATATTCGTGATCACCGCGGGCGAAATATAGGGCGGCGCCTGCTCGACGGAGCCCAGCCGCAGCCGGGCCCCCCTGCCGATGGCATCCTGCAGATGGTGCATAACATGCCGGTGCTGCCTTTGGTTGACCAGGGGGCCCAGCTTGACGCCCGGCTCGTTCCAGGGGCCCGCCTTATAGCGGGCGGCGAGTTGCACAACACGCTCGATAAAGGCATCCGCCACCTCGGACGCCACATAAATGCGTTCGGTGGAGGTGCACATCTGGCCGGTATTCTCAAGGCTGCTGGCGACCGCGAAGTGGGCGGCCGTTTCGATGTTGGCGTTGTTCATGACGATCATGGGGTCATTTCCACCCAGCTCCATCACCAGGCGTTTCAGGCCCGATGAGGCGCTGGCCATAATGTCTTTTCCGGCGGCCACCGAGCCGGTAAAGGCGATCAGGTTAATGTCACTGTTGACCAGTGCCTTGCCGGCCTCTTCGTTGCCGTGCACGATCTGCAGTACATGTGCGGGCAGGGTCTGGTTGAGAATATCAACCAGGGCCTGGGCGATAAGCGGGGTCTCTTCCGAAGGCTTGAACACCACGGTATTGCCCGCCACCAGGGCGGGCACGATAAGGTTGCCGGCCATGGCCAGCGGGTAATTCCAGGGGGAGATCACCGCGGCGACACCCAGGGGCTGATATTGCAGCCGGGTGGTTGCGTTCAGCGTGCGTGTGGCAAGGGCGGCGCCCGCTTCTTGTGCCGTGTAATCGGCGGCATAGGCGGTACCGGTCACTTCCGACATGGCCCGGCGCAGATCCTTGCCCATCTCCTGGGCGAGCAGTGTAGCCAGTTCTTCCGCCCTGTCGATGACGGGGGCAAACGCCGCCTGAACGAGGCGCACGCGCTCTGAGGTAGTCAGACGGCGCCAGGACTGCGCCGCCCGTTTGGCATTGGCGATGATCTCGGGCATCACCGACGCCGGCGTTATTGCAACCTGACCCAGCACATCGCCAGTGGCAGGATTGAACGACTGTAACAAGGAAGTCATGACATTCACCCAAATGAATGGTGGTGGGCCGATATGGTACAAACGCCATGATACAATTTGAAACAAGGGTGGCTTGTTAAAGGTACAACTGTGAGTGGTGAGTTTGATCTGAAGCAACTCAGGGTGTTGCAGTCATTGCTGCAGGAGCGCAGCGTGTCCAGGGTCGCCGGGAAAATGGGACTGACCCAGCAGGCTATCAGCGAGCAGTTGCGCAAGATGCGTGCCCTGTTTGGCGATCGGCTGTTTATACGCCAGGGCAACAGCATGGTGCCGACTCCGCTGGCCGAACAGTTGGGGCTCAAGGCTTCGCGTATTCTGAGCGAGGTTGATGATCTGTTGACCGCAGGGCAGTTTGAACCCGAACACTACCAGGGCACCTTCTGTATCAGCGCCAATGATTACGCCATACAGGCCATTTTGCCGCGGTTTCTGGAAAGCGTACGGGCCGATGCGCCCAATATGAAAATCATCGTACGTGATTTTGTGTCAGATAACCTTGAACAGCTGATGGCCACCGGGGAGATCGATCTGGCATTGAGCTTTCCCCCCTTTATTCCCGCCTCCATTCATTATCTGGTGTTGTTTGAAGAGCAGCATATCTGTATTACGGCCCGCCACTCCAAACGTCTGGAAAAAACCTGGACCCTGGAGGAAGTGGCGCGGCTGCCGCAGCTTATCGTGTCACCCTCTCGGGCCAATCTGCGTGGCTCTCATGATGAATGGTTTGCCCTGCAAGGCCTGAAACGCAATATCGTGATGTCGGTACCGAGCTTTTCGGCTGCCCCCGATATTATTGGGGCTACCGACATGATTTCATTTTATCCCTCCAGGCTGCTGCCCAATCCCAAGGTGGCGTCGTTGCAGCTGGACACCCTGACTCCCAAGTTCGAGGTGATTGTGGCTTGGCACAGCCGCACGCGACACAGTCCCCTGCATACATGGATGCTTGAGCGACTGAAGGCGTTGTTTGTCCGTTAACTTTCCTTACCGTCGACCCCTTCGGACTTCAGCGTTTTTTCCAGCCACTCCACAAAGGTGGCCACACGTGCCCACCGCTCCTTATGGGGCGGAATGCTGAGATAGTAACGGGGCAGGGGAGGCAGCTGGGAGTCATCAATGTCGAACGGAATACAAAGCTCGCCGGCGGCCAGCATGCCCTGGGCATTGACCCGGTTGCCCAGGGCCACGCCAAGCCCCTGGGCCGCCGCTTCAAAGGCATGCAGGGAGTAACCCATCGATAAAAACGGCTGATCCCTGACCCAGGGAAAGTCCGCCAGAATGGACTTCCACGAGTTCAGGCGGCGTTCGGTTTCAATCAGTGTCAGCCCGCGCAGGCCCTCAATGCTGTTCAGCTGGTGTTTCTCCACATACTCGGGGCTCGCCAGGGCGACGATCTCATCGTCAAGCAACTGGTGTGTCTTGAAATGGGGATCGGCCTCAAAGCGGTATTCAATGGCGATATCGATGCCCTTTTCTTCCGGCTCCAGAATCATGCGATCCAGCAGGCGAACATCGTATTGAGGGCAGGTGGCAAAGAAGCTGGCCAGTCGTGGAATCAGCCACTTGGTGGTTAATGAAGGGGGCGCGGCTATGGTCAGGGTTTCACGGTTTTTCTTCTGCGAGGCAATGGCCGTGGCGCGGCCGATGGCCTGCAGGCTGGGGCGAATCTCGGTCAGGTAATCGCGGGCCACCTCGGTCAACAGCAGATTGCGGCCTTTGCGTATAAAAAGGGGGGACTCCAGGTATTCCTCCAGCTTGGCCAGCTGGTGGCTCACCGCCGGAGGAGTCACACACAGTTCCTGGGCCGCCTGCCGAACCCCTCCAAGGCGGGCCACCGCTTCAAATACCCGTAACGCATAAAGAGGTGGAAATTTGTACATTCTGTCATCACTCCTGAGCGGCGAATGTTGGACGCCTTGTCATCAAGGGCGCGGGTTATGGGAGTGTTACCACCCGGTCGAGTTTGACCCAGGTTGGTCTGGCTGGTTGTAAAAATAAAGCCTAACACCTTGATGCTTAAGCCAATATATCCAGCATTCCAGGCATGTCGGTGAGATTCCAACTGTAAAAAAAACGTTTACAACAAGCAAACAAAAAGTCAATTTATTTTCCCTTTCGTGGTCTTTATAGTCCCTCCTGTAGCCGATTGGTTAACTAAATGTGCGCTTTATGGGTTGTTTATTTACATCCTCGGGAGGGTTTATGCGACCACTGGAAGGTTTGCTGGTTGTATCCATTGAACAGGCCCTGGCGGCCCCACTGTGCACGGCCAGGCTGGCCGAGGCCGGTGCCAGGGTCATCAAGGTGGAACGGGCCGAGGGCGACTTTGCCCGCGGCTATGATCGGGCGGCCAAGGGCGCCAGCTCTTATTTCACCTGGACCAACCAGGACAAAGAGTCGGTGGTCCTTAATTTTCGTGAACAGGACGATGCCGAGCTGCTTGAGCAGTTGCTGGCCGAGGCCGATGTCTTTATTCAGAACCTGGCGCCGGGCGCCATGGCCAGGGCCGGGTTTGGCGCCGAGCGGCTGCGCCGCGATTACCCTCGGCTGATCACCCTGGACATTACCGGTTACGGAGAGAGTGAAGCGGTACGCCACCTCAAGGCCTACGACTTTCTGATCCAGGCGGAGTCCGGCCTGACCGGCATCAGCGGCGGGGTGAATGAGATGGGCCGCATCGGGGTGTCCATCTGTGATATCGGCGCGGGCATGACCGCCCATGCCGCCGTGCTTGAGGCCCTGATGAAACGGGAGCGTACCGGTGAAGGCTCGGCCCTGGCGGTTTCGCTGTTTGACGTTGCCGCCGACTGGATGAGTGTGCCGCTTATGCACGAGGAATATGGCAAGGGCGCGCCGAAACGGGTGGGCCTCAAACACCCCAGCATGGCTCCGTATGGCGCATTTGAAACCCGTGAAGGCGCGCTGACCCTGATTTCCATTCAAAACGATCGGGAATGGCCGCGTTTCTGCGAGATCGTGCTGGGTGATGCCGCCATTGCTCAGGACGAACGCTTTCAGTCCAACAACGAGCGGGTTCGCCACCGTGAGGAGCTGGAGCAGCTGATCACCGGGGTGACCCGCACCATTGACCAGAACGAATTCAAGGCTCGACTGAGCGAAGCCGGCATCGCCTTTGGCGCGGTGAACAGCGTGGCCGAGCTGGGGCAGCATCCGGCCCTGCGCCGTCGGGAAGTCGGTACCGACAACGGCGCTACCGTCAGCATTCCTGCGGCCCCCATTCGTTGGCTGGACGCCATCCCTCACCACGAATCAGGCCATGCTCCGGCGACCGGCGCCGATACCGAACGGGTGCGTCAGGAATTTACCAAGCAGCAGCAAAAGGAAGCCTTTAATGTCTGAAAGTAACGTAATGAACTGGCTGGGCCGCAGTGAAACCTTTGAGGACGAACTGCGCCTGCAACCGGCCCGTTTTATGGAAGCCACCCTGGATCGGGACGCGCAGCTGAAAAAAGGCGATGAACTGCCACCCCTGTGGCACTGGCTGTATTTTCTGGAAGCCAAACCGGCATCCCTGCTGGGCCGGGATGGTCACCCGAAAAAGGGCGGTTTTCTGCCCCCGGTAGACCTGCCCCGGCGCATGTGGGCGGGTGGACGTTTTGAGTTTCTGGCGCCGCTGCGCATGGGGGAGCCGGTTCGCAAGGTGTCAACCATCAGCAACATTACCCACAAGGAAGGCCGCACCGGTGCCCTGTGCTTTGTGACCGTGCTGCACGAGATTTATTCCGGTAGTCACCTGGCTTTCACCGAGGAGCAGGACATTGTTTACCGCGAAGATCCCGCCGCCGATGCGCCGCAGCCCGCTCCCAAACTGGCGCCCGACGACGCCGATGTGGTCGAGACGGTGTCTCCCACCGAGGTGATGCTGTACCGCTATTCGGCCCTGACCTTTAATGGCCACCGTATTCATTACGATGTGGACTACTCCCGGGATGTAGAAGGTTACGAAGGCCTGGTATTCCATGGTCCGCTGACCGCCACCCTGCTGGTTGATCTGGCCACGCGCACCATGGGACGTCAGCCCGCCCGCTTCAGCTTTAAGGGATTGGCGCCGATCACCGCCAACCATTCCTTCAAGATTGAAGGCCGGCGCGAAGGTAACGTGATGAAGCTCTGGGCCCGACGCCATGACAACGCGCTGGCGATGCAGGCTGAAGCCGTCTTTCTGGAACAGTAACAAGGTATTCCCATGACCCTATCCGCTTTTTCCGAACAGTTTTGCACCTGGGCAACGGCTCCCGATCTGGCGCTGTGCCAGGAGGCCCGGGCCGTCGCCCGTTTCAGTCTGGTAGATACCCTGGCCTGTATGTTCCTGGGTAAGGACATGCACCAGCCCCTGGCGGTGGCGGCAGCCCTGCAGGAGGATGGAGACAGTGGCAGCGTGGTGGCTGTCGGTGGCGGACAGGGTCATACCCTGAGCGGTGCCGCCCTGCTGAACGGGGCCCGTGTGCATGCCCTGGACTTTGACGATTATGAATTGTCCGGCTCCAGCCATGCCAGCGGCCCGCTGTTCAGTGCCCTGTTCAGCCTGGCGTCTGCCCGCGGGCTGTCCATCAGGGAAGTCTGTGATGCCTGGCTGGTCGGCCATGAAGCCATCGTGCAAATGGGGCAGGCGTTGGGTTATGGCCACTATGACAAGGGCTGGCACTCCACCCTGACCCTGGGCCCTGTGGGCGTGGCGGCGGCCGTTAGCCGTGCCCTGGGGCTTGACCGCGAACGCATGGCCCATGCCATGGCGCTGGCGGCCAGTTCCTCGGCCGGTACCCTGCGCCAGACCGGCTCTCACGCCAAGGCCATTCACGAAGGCCTGGCCGCCCAGGCCGGCCTTCGGGCGGCCCTGATGGCCAAGGCCGGGGCCACCGCCAATACCGAACTCTGGGATATTCCGTCCGGCTTTATCAGCCTTTATGGCACCTCGGACTCACCCGGGTTTGCTCAGGTCATGGCCCGCGCCGAGCTGGGGCAGGGAGTGCGGCTGTATCCGGTGATTCGCAAGCTGTGGCCCAGCTGCGCCTATACCCAGCGCGCCATCATGAGCGCCGAGCGGATTTCTGCGCAACTGACGCCGGGCGACGCCATCGTTCAGGTGCAGTATCGCATGCCGCGGCCTTTCCATCAGGTGGCTCATTTTGGTCTGCCTGAAAACGATGCCGAGGCCCGTTTCTCCATTCCTTATTGCGTGGCCGCCGGCCTGCTCTGTGGTCATGTGACGCCGGACGACTTTAACGAACGGGCGTTTCGTGATCAGGCGCGGCGCCAGTTGACCGGCCTGGTTGAACTGGACCTTTACGAGCTGCCGGCAGGGCACTCCGGTGATATCGGCCCCACCAGCCCCGAAACCCTGGTGGTGACGCTGGAAAGTGGCAAGCAACTGGTGGATGAAGGCCTGGCGGTGCCGGGGGGAGCCGATATGCCGATGACCGAAGCACAGCTGCTGCAAAAGGTACATGACTGCGGCCTGCCTTTCGAACTGGCCAAGGCACTGCTGCGGAATGATGAAACGGCGCCGCTGGTGCGAACCTCCCTGTTTGTGGCCGCTCAGCAGGCGGCGGGAGAAAGCAAATGAAAACGCCAGGAATCATGCGCTCGCTTTTGTATGTACCCGGACAAAACGAAAAACTGGTGGGCAAGGCGGTAGCGGGTAGTGCCGATGTGATCGTACTGGATCTGGAAGACGCGGTACCGGCGGCCACCAAGCCCCAGGCGCGCCAGGCGCTGGCCATGCACTGCCAACAAATTCGTCAGGCCGGCAAGGACGCGGCGGTGCGGGTGAATGCCCCCAACGATCTACTGGCCCTGGATCTGCCGGCCGTTATCGGCGCCGGCGCCAATCTGGTGGTGCTGCCCAAGGTGGAAAGTGCGCTGCAGGTGCAAACCCTGGCCAGCGCCCTGGACGAAACGGACATTGGCATTATCGGCCTGATTGAAAGCCCGGCGGGTTTGCTGAACGCGGCGGAGATCGCGGCAGCACACCCCCGCCTGCTGGCGCTGAGCGTGGGCACGGAAGATCTGTCTTTTGATATGGAAATGACCCCCTGCTGGGACAGCCTGCTGGTGCCCAGCATGCAGGTGAACATTGCCTGCAAGGCCGCCGGTATTGCGGTATTGGGTTACGTGGGCAGCATTGCTGAATTTCGCGACATTGCCGCCTTTGAGGCCAGTGTCAGCCGCTCGTTGCCCCTTGGTTTTTCCGGCGGTTTTGCCATTCACCCGGCCCAGGTTGAGGTGCTTAACCGTGTGTTTTCTCCCGGCGAGGAAGAAGTGGTTTTGGCCCGGCGCATTGTTGAGGCGTTCGCCCAGGCCAGGCGGGATGCCGTGGGGGCCATTGCCGTGGACGGCAAAATGATCGATCTGCCGGTGGCACGGCGGGCGGAAAAGCTGCTGGCACGACTGGCGCTGGTGGCCGCCCGAGAAAACAAACAGTAAACGAGGCGCAATCATCATGTTCTCCCGAAATGATAATTGTGAGTTGAATTGTTGGTGATGTAAGAGGAGTGACATCATGGCTGATACTATTCGTGCCCGTTTGGCAAAAAAGAATTATCTCAGTGATGAAATCTGCAACTTTACCTTTGAGGCGATAGATGGCGCGTTCGAGTCATTTGAAGCCGGATGTCATGTGGACGTTTTTCTGGGCCCCGATCTGGTCAGAAACTACTCGGTCTGGGAATGGCAGGATGACGGAACATCGTTTTCTGTCGCGGTAAAGCGTGAGGACAATGGCCGGGGCGGCTCGCTGGCGATGCATCAGCTTGAGCAGGGGGTTGAAATTGAGATTGGCGGCCCACGCAATAACTTTGCGTTGCAGAGCAGTGATGAGCCCATCGTGCTGATCGGCGGCGGCATTGGGGTAACGCCCATTTACTCCATGGCGTGTGAATTAAAGAAAGCCGGTCGTGACTTCAGTGTTTATTACCTGGTCAGAAGCCATGAGCATGCCGCCTTTGATGCTTTATTCAACCAACTGGAGCTGGGTGACAACTACCATCTGCATTGCGATGAGGTAGACGGTTTTCTTGATTTTGACGCCTTTGTACTGGCTCAAGCCGAAGATTGTCATTACTACATCTGCGGCCCCGAGCCCTTGCTGAATCGCCTGCAAACCGTCAGCGCCGAACACAAGCGCGGCACCGTTTATTTTGAGCGATTCGCCGCGCCGGCCACGGAAGGGGATGTTGAAAATACTCCCTTTACCGTGGTGATTAATTCAAGTGGTGAAAACATAGAAATTCCTTCCGATCAAACCATTCTTGCCGTGCTCAAGGACAAGGGGTTTGACATTCATTACGGCTGCTCATCCGGCTTGTGCGGTTCCTGCATTACCGATGTGCTGGATGGAGAAATAGATCACAGGGACAACGTACTCGACGACGAAGAAAAAGCCGAAGGCGATTGCATGTGTATTTGTGTGTCACGGGCAAAGTCTGACGTTTTGGTGCTTGATATCTAACATCAACCTTCATGGATGAACATCATGACAACTATTACCAAAGTTAGTGTGTGGAAAATCGCTCTGGAAAGCCATGTGCCCTATTACATGGCCGGTGGCAAGGTCTGCCTTTCGGTACCGTCCATTATCGTCAGAATCGACACGGATGCCGGTATTTGTGGCTGGGGTGAGGTTTGTCCCATTCCGCACTATTTGCCCGCCTATGCCGATGGTGTCATTCCTGCCATTTCGGAAATGGCCGAGGTGCTGATCGGCGCGGATCCCATTGGTCCGGAAGCACTGATGCGCAAGCTGGACAAACACCTGATCGGGCACGTTTACGCCAAGTCAGCCATCGACATTGCGCTGTGGGATCTGACCGCCAAGGAAGCGGGGTTGCCGCTGTACCGCCTGCTTGGCGGCCTGCAAACCGAAAAGCTGCCGTTATACAAGTCCATTACCTGCAGCGATCCGGAAAAAATGGCCGATATCGCCAAAGAAGGTTATCAGAAAGGGATCCGTCAATTCCAGGTCAAGCTCGGTAGTGACAATGACTGGCGCCGGGATGTGGAGCGAATGGAAGCGGTGCGGGCCGCCGTGGGAACTGGCCCGCTGGTATTTGGCGACTGGAACTGCTGCGCTAGTCAGCTGGATGCCATTCGTGCCGGTCGCGCCTTGTCATCACTGGATGTGATGCTGGAGCAGCCCTGCGCCACCATCGAGAGTTGCAATGTGGTGCGGCAGACCACGGGCCTGCCCATGAAGCTGGATGAGAGCGTGCATGATATTCACAGCCTGTTGCATGGGCATCAGCTGGGCTGCATGGATGCGGCGGCACTGAAACTGTCCAAGTTTGGTGGTATCAGCGCCACCCGCCGGGCCCGCGATCTGTGCCTGGAAATCGGCACCAAAATGGTCATTGAAGACACCTGGGGCAGTGACATCACCACCAGTGCCCTAATGCACCTTGCTACCTCGACAGATCAGGGCGCCATTATGAACGTGTGCAATCTGGCCGATTATGTCAGCCCCAAACTGTCCCACGAAAGTTACTTTGTCAGCGAAGGCTTTGCATCAGTGACCGATGCGCCGGGTTTGGGAGTGTCTCCTGATCTAAGTGTGCTCGGAGAGCCCCTGTTTGTAATCTCCTGATCTCATGGCGATTCATGCCAGCTCAGGCATGAATCGCCTTATCAAGATTATTCGGAATACTTGCTTTAAGTATGAAGGAGTCTTTGAAATGACTGACAAAGAGAAAGTGATCTCGCCCGATGGCCATGTAAACAGTATTGAAACAGACTATGAACTTGGCCAGGATAATATAAAATCAAGCATTGGCCCCATTTCCTTTGATGTACACAACCGAGTATTTATTGTCGCCGGTATTATCGTATTGTCGATAGCGTTCTTTTCTATCGTATTTCAGGATCTTGCCGAAGTTATTTTTGTCACCATGAGAGACTGGTTGACGGTTGAATTGAGTGGCTTCTTTATTATGGCCGCCAATATCTTTTTGCTCGTCTGTATTCTGGTGACCGTGACTCGGCTGGGCAGTGTCAGGCTGGGCGGGACGGATGCAAAACCGGATTATAGTTACCTGGGTTGGTTTTCGATGCTGTTTGCGGCGGGAATGGGAACCAGTCTTATTTTCTTCGGTGTGTCCGAGCCCCTGACCCATGCCCTTGATTCCTACGGTGGGGCAGTGGTCAATGAACAGGGCATCAGATCAGACTGGAGTCCGCTGGGAGGCACTCCGGGAGATGTCGTCGCATCGGGCAGTGTGGGCATGGCGGCGTCGGCATATCACTGGGCCCTGCACGCCTGGGGTATTTATGCCTTTATGGCCCTGGCCCTGGCGCTGTTCGCCTTTAACAAAGGCCTGCCGCTGACCATGCGCTCCATGTTTTACCCGATTTTGGGTGAGCGTATCTGGGGCTGGCCCGGGCATGTGATTGATGTGCTGGCCATCGTGGCGACGATCTTTGGTATTGCGCCCACCCTGTCCTTTGGCTCGGCACAGACCGCTTCCGGCCTGAACTACCTGTTCGGCCTGCCCGATGGAGATCTGGCCCAGATCATCATTGCCATACTGATCACCGGAGGCGCCCTGGTCTCGGTATTGCTGGGAATCAAGGCTGGCATCAAGAAGCTATCTGAAATCAATATGATACTGGCCGCCATTTTGCTGCTGCTGGTAGTGATGGTGGGACCCACCTTGCAGATAATAGGTGGCGTTGGTGACTCTTTCATCGCCTATCTGGGTTTTCTGCCCGAGCTGTCCAATCCTTTTGGCCGGAGCGATCAGAATTTCGCGGCGGGCTGGAGTGCCTTTTACTGGGCCTGGTGGGTTGCCTGGAGTCCCTTTGTTGGCATGTTTATCGCCCGTATTTCCCGAGGACGGACGGTGCGCGAATTTATGATTGCCGTGCTGCTGATACCCTCATCGGTCTGCATTTTGTGGTTCAGTGTGTTTGGTGGATTGGGACTGGATATGTATTTCAATGGCGGCTACACCGCATTGAAGGAAGCCGACCTGCCCCTCAAGCTGTTTGTAATGCTTGACCGCTTGCCACTGGCCGAAATCACCTCTTTCATCACCATGATGTTGATTGTGATCTTCTTTATTACCTCGGCAGACTCTGGCGCCCTGGTACTGGATTCCATGGCGGCCGGCGGTAAGATGGAAACGCCGACCCCCCAGAAGGTATTCTGGTGCATGAGCTCGGGTGTGGTGGTGGTGGCACTGATTCTGGGCGGCGGAATGAGTGCGCTGCAGGCCATGACGGTGTCCACCGGGCTTCCCTTTGCCATTGTACTGCTGGTTGCCTCTTATTCTGTTATCAAGGGACTCAGGGATGAGCCTGTGAAGGGAAAAATAGCTCAGGGAAATAAACCTGTTTTGTTGAAGCATAAATAAACCGCATTGCCGGTGATGATGCCGAAGCCTGCGATGGCAGGCTTCGGGCTTTATCAGGCCTGAAGCCTGGTGAAGCGCTCATCATTGCCCGTATGTTCGGACTCACTACAGTCGAGCTTTATATGCAAAGTAACAGTAAAGAGTTTCAGCCCGGATTAAACGCCGTGGTATTTTACGGCTCCGCCGTGATTGCCAGCCTGATCGTGTTTTTCTCATTGTTCTGGCCGAATGTGGCCAGTCAAACCTTTAATGCGGTCCAAAAGGGAATAACGGACTTTGGCAGTTGGTATTACATACTGATGGGGGGCTTCATTTTCCTCATCTGTATCTACCTTGCCTTGTCACGCTATGGGGATATCAAGCTGGGGCCGGATCATGCCAAGCCCGAATACAGCCGCCCCACCTGGTTTGCCATGTTGTTTTCGGCGGGCCTGGGAATTGCCCTGGTCTTCTATGGGGTGGCGGAGCCGGTAATGCACTTTCTGAATCCGCCGGTCATGGAGGGGGGCACGCGGGAAGCCGCCAAAGAGGCACTGAATATCACCATTTTTCATTGGGGATTTCACGCCTGGGCCATCTATGTGATCATCGCGCTGATCCTGTCGGTTTATTGCTATCGGCACGGGCTGCCCCTTATGGTTCGCTCCGTGCTGTATCCGTTGATCGGGGAACGAATTTATGGCCGCATTGGCGATGTTGTCGATATCTTTGCCATCTGCGGCACCCTGTTTGGGGTGGCGACCTCCATGGGATTTGGTGCCATTCAAATCAATGCCGGCATCAATCATCTGGTGCCGGCAATACCGGCCTCGCTGACCGTGCAGTCGGTATTGATCATGCTGGTGACCCTGCTGGCTACCCTATCGGTCGTGTCCGGCCTGAACAAAGGCATAAAAATTCTTTCCAACATCAATATGACGATTGCCGTGATATTGATGCTTTTTGTGCTGTTTGCCGGCAACACGGTGCCGGTGATGAATATGTTTGTGCAGAATCTGGGCGAGTATTTCAACAGCCTGATGGGCAAGACCTTTAACCTCTATGCCTACGAAGAAACCAGCTGGATTGGCGGCTGGACCGTATTCTACTGGGCCTGGTGGTTTGCCTGGTGTCCCTTTGTGGGCATGTTTATCGCCAGAATTTCCCGCGGACGCACCATTCGAGAGTTTGTGCTGGGGGTGCTGCTGGTTCCCACCTGTTTTGTTGCGCTGTGGATGTCCATTTTTGGCAACAACGCCATCAGCCTGATCCTGGACAGTGGCCTGACCCAGCTGGGGCAACAGGTGACCAATGATGTGTCCGTCGCCCTGTTTGTCTTCCTGGAGCAGCTGCCGTTCAGCACCCTGACCCAGTCGATCGCCGTCTGCCTTATCGTGATCTTTTTTGTCACCTCGGCGGATTCGGGTTCGCTGGTGATTAACATCCTCAGCTGTAATGGTGCCGACAATCCGCCTAACTGGATGCGGGTGTTCTGGACGTCAACCATAGGTGTTGTTGCCTTTGTGCTGCTTTATGCCGGCGGCCTCAGTGCCCTGCAAACCATGACGATTGTGTCCGCACTGCCGGTCAGCATTATTCTGATGTTTGCCATCTACGGCCTGTTCAAGGTGCTGATTGTGGATTATCACAAGCAGGAAGCGTTCTCCTTTACCGCCTACCTGCCCCAGGGGCACGCGCCCAACTGGCGTACCCAGCTGCAGAACATGACCACCTTTCCCAATGCCAAAGAGGCCGAGGGTTACCTGAACGGTACTGTGACCAGCGCACTGAACATGGTCGTCGAGGAGATCAATGCCTACTCGGCCGATCGTGAGCTGCAGGCATCGGTTGAGGGCCGGGACGGCTTTGCCAGGATCGTTATTCGCAACGGCAGCGATTATGACTTCCGCTATGAAGTTCACCTGGTCGAGCACGCCACGCCGGTGGCGATGGAAGGCACGTCAGCCAGCACCTATTACCGGGCAGAGGTGCACCTGGCCGAAGGTGGCAAGGGCTACAGCATCATGGGCTGGAGCCAGGACAGCGTGATTGCCGACGTGCTGAGTCAGTTTCAGAAGCACATGCATTTCCTGCATAACATCAGTGAAGCTGGGCACCGGGCTCACACCAGTCATGCCGGTCGTCAGGCCACGGTTGCGGCGGTTTCCGACGACATCAAAACCCGGATTCTGGAACAAGGTAAACCTGTAGTTAACATGTAACGTTAACTGTGGTAAATAATCCCATGGGCCTTGCCATCAGGCAAGGCCCATGCTTTTGGGAGTAAGCAGGGCGCCGGGAGTGTGCTGATTATTGTCCCGCAGATTCTATATGTCGCATTAGCAAGGGTTAATGCGGTTATGTGTGAATGACGACGACATGGACGTTTGATGCAAATGAGGCTGATCTTTATTTCCCTGCTGGCACTGTTTGCCAGCCTTGTCCTCCTGCTCGTGGGTAATGCCTTTCTCGTTACCCTGCTTGGCCTTCGCTTCAGTGCCCTGGGGGCGAGCTCCTCCAGTATCGGCCTGGTCATGGTGTGCTATTCGGCGGGGTTCGTGATTGGCTCTTGCTATGCCGAGAAGGTTATCAAGCGGGTAGGGCATATCAGGGCCTTTTCCGTCTTTGCATCTTTGGCGGCCATGTCGGCATTGCTCTATTCGGTATCAGACAGCCTGTTGCTCTGGGGTGGACTCAGGGTGGTGGGTGGGCTGTCGATAGCCTCCCTCTATATTGTGATTGAAAGCTGGTTTAGTGCGGTGGCATCCAATGCCAATCGCGCCAAGATTTTTTCCCTCTATCAGGTCGCGGTGTACTGTTCCTCGGCCGCCGGGCAGCTGCTGCTGGGTCTTGGCGAGCCTGCAGACAACCTGCTGCTGTCGGTGTCTGCCATTTTGATCATGGCCGCAATTATTCCGTTGTCCCTGTCGAGAATGCACTCACCGGAACTGGTTGAGGTGCAAAGCAGAATGTCTTTGTGGGCGCTATTCCATACCGCACCACTGGGCATGGTGGCCTCTTTTATCGTGGGGATTTTTCTGGGCACCTTCTTTGGCCTGGTGCCCCTGTTCGCCAGCTTGTCCGGGCTCGGCAATGACGAGATTGCCCTATACATGTTTGGCGCCATCCTGGCCGCCATGCTGACGGCCTGGCCGGTTGGCTGGATTTGCGATCGGCTGCAGCGAAGTTATGTGTTGCTGATCGTCACCCTGCTGACGGTGGTGGCTTGCCTTGCCAACGCCTTCCTGGCGAATGAAAGCTTCCTGCTGAGGTTGGCGGCCATCTGCGTGTGCATGGGACTGGGCTCAACCATTTATCCCATCGCGGTGGCGATTACCCATGACATAGTGGATCGATCCCAGGTGATTACCGCCAGCTCGGGGCTGATGCTGAGCTATGCATTTGGCAGCGTGCTGGGGCCTTTCTTTGTCTCCTTGCTAATGGAGTCGTACGGTCCCGAAGCCTTGTTTCATACCCTGTCCCTGACCCTGGTGTTCATGGCGGTGTATACCCTGTATCGCCAGTACCGTCAGCCACCCATTCCCCTGGAAGGACAGGAGCACTTCGTGTCTACCAGTCCGGACGTTCATGTTATCTCGGATATTGACCCTCGAAACGATGACTTTTGTGAAACGCCCATCGAAAACATCTTCAGGGATCATGAGCCGCAAGAACCGCACCAGGAGCCGAAGGCGGGGGAATGTCTGAGCAAGGGCAACGAAGGTTAGCGTGAACCCGTCAAGCCGGGGTGGCGGCGGGTGACGGGTGCTCCCGTTCGTGGTCTGCGGCTTCTTCCAGTATCCATGAGCGGAAGATCTCGGCATGGGGGTGAATATACTGATCCATGGGGTAAACCAGGTGAAAGGCCTCCGAGGTTTTTACCTTTTGGCTGAAGGGAGCAATCAGCCGGCCACTGGCTATCATGCCTTCCACCAGTGAGCTTCTGCCCAGGGCAAATCCCAGCCCCTGGGCGGCCATTTCCATGGCCGAAATCAGGGTGTCGAACTGCAGCCCGTTGGGAGTGTCCACGTGGCCATGGCCGGTCTGATTCAGCCAGTAGCCCCAGCCTTCTTCATAACCGATAACATGCAGCAGCGGGTAGCGCGCCAGCGCCTCAAGGGACGCCAGGGACGAGGCCCCCTCCACCAGGCTCGGGCTGCAGACCGGAAACAATTCGTCTTGCGTCAGCCGGTCAGACGTCAGGCCGGGCCAGGTGCCTTTTCCATAGCGGATTTCCATGTCCGCTTCCTTGTCCGTTTCCCCTACCCAGATGTTACTGGTGAAGCGCAGTCCTATCTCGGGGTGTCGCGCCCTGAAGCGGGCAAGGCGAGGCGCCAGCCAGGAGGTCAGAAACACCAGATTCACCCTGAGCGTTAGCTGATGGGTGCGGCCCTGGCCAAAAATTTCATCGGTGGCCACGGAAAGCCGTTGAATGGCCTCATGAATGGCCGGTAAATAGGCCAGTCCGGCATCCGTCAGCTCCAGGCCTCGGGGCAGGCGTTTAAACAGGGAGGTACCCAGTTGGGACTCCAGGCCCTTGACCTGCTGACTGACCGCGGCCTGGGTCAGGTTCAGTTCACTGGCGGCATGGGTGAAACTCAGGTGGCGGGCGGCGGCTTCAAAGGAGCGAAGCCAGTTGAGTGGCGGAAGCCGTTTCTTCATGGTGTCTTTCCCTGACCAGGCTTCATTTAAAGCCATTATGGTGTGCCAAGCGACCTTGCTTTTGGCGGCGCCGTTCATGTGCCATCGGCGTCGTCCTTCCTATCCTCGGGGCGATAACCGTAAAAATAAAGAGCCGCATGTCCCAAAGGAGATGCGGCTCAAATTGTTTGGTTAATCCCGTTGCAAGGCGTTACTTCATGGTCGGCATGGAGAACTCGGCCCCTTCACGTACGCCTGCGGACGGCCAGCGCTGAGTGACCGTTTTGCGTTTGGTATAAAAGCGAACGGCATCGGGACCATAGGCATGCAAATCACCGAACAGGGAGCGCTTCCAGCCGCCAAAGCTGTGATAGGCCACCGGTACCGGCAGGGGAATATTGATGCCCACCATGCCCACCTGAATGTTATCGGAGAAGTAGCGGGCCGCCTCGCCGTCGCGGGTAAATATGCAGGTGCCATTGCCGTATTCATGGGCATCGATCAAATCCATGGCATCCTGCATGGTGGCGACCCGTACCACCTGCAGCACAGGCCCGAAGATCTCTTCCTGGTAGCTGGTCATCTCGGGGGTGACGTGATCGATCAGGGTGCCGCCCACGAAAAAGCCATTTTCATGGTTGGGCACCTTCGGCTGGCGTCCGTCCACGACGATGGTGGCCCCCTGTTGTTCGGCGCTGTTGATGTAGCCGATCACCTTTTCCTGGTGCTGGCGGGTGATCACCGGCCCGAAGTCATTACCGCTGTCGGTGCTGGGGCCCACCTTGAGCTTTTGCATGGCTTGCGTCATTTTGCTCACCAGTGCGTCTCCGGCGGCATCGCCCACGGCCACCGCCACCGACAAGGCCATGCAGCGTTCGCCGGAAGAGCCAAAGGCCGCCCCCAGCAGCTGATTGACCGCGTTGTCCATGTCGGCATCCGGCATCACAATGGCGTGATTCTTGGCGCCACCCAGGGCCTGGCAGCGCTTGCCGTTGGCGCTGGCGGTACGGTAGATGTACTCGGCGATGGGGGTGGATCCGACAAAGCTGACCGCCTTGACCCGGTCGTCGTGCAGCAGGGCGTCGACGGCCTCCTTGTCGCCGTTGACCACGTTCATCACGCCGGCGGGCAGGCCGGCTTCCTGCAGCAGCTGGGCAATATACAGGGTGGATGACGGATCCCGTTCGGACGGCTTGAGCACGAAACAGTTGCCGCACACGATGGCCATGGGAAACATCCACAACGGCACCATGACCGGAAAGTTGAACGGCGTAATGCCCGCCACCACCCCCAGAGGCTGAAACTCGCTCCAGGAGTCGATGCCGGGGCCCACATTCCTGCTGTGTTCACCCTTGAGCAGCTCGGGGGCGCCACAGGCATACTCCACGTTTTCTATGCCCCGCTGCAGCTCACCCATGGCGTCATGGGCAATCTTGCCATGCTCCTCGCCGATCAACCGGCAGATCTCATCGGCGTGCTGCTCCAGCAACTCCTTGAAGCGGAACATGACCCGCGCCCGCTTCAGCGGTGGTGTATTGCGCCAGGCGGGAAAGGCGTGTTGCGCCGCAGAGATGGCCTGCTCTACCGTTTTGGTGGAGGCGAGATCAAGCTGCTTGCCGATCTCCCCGGTGGCGGGATTGAATACGTTCTGGCTGCGTGTGTTTTCGGTGACCAGCTGGCCGTTGATGAGATGTCCTATGGTGGTCATGTCATTTTCCTCGTTGTTATGAATAAGGGGTGGAGTTATTGCCCGGGCGATGTGTCAACTACCAGAGCTGGCGGTAGATCTCGACGATCTCGCCAACGCCCGGCACCCTTGGGTTGTTGTTGGGTGAGCCGGATGCCAGCGCCTGCTCGGCCATGGTGGGCATGAGGTCAAAAAAGGCGTGCTGTGCAATGCCATACTCGGCCAGCGTCGGCACCTGCAGTTCTTCATTCAGGGCGTAGAGTTCCTGCAACAACATGTTGTTGGCCTGCTCGTCACTGTCGTTGACGTTGGCCACGCCCATGGCCCGGGCGCACTCGGCATAACGGGCCGGGGCGGCGGGAATCGAGAACCGGGTGACGCTGGGCAGCAGCATGGCATTGGACAGGCCGTGGGGCACATGAAAGGCGGCGCCAATGGGGCGGCTCATGCCATGAACCAGGGCCACCGAGGCATTGGAAAAGGCCACGCCGGCCAGGGTGGAGCCCAGCATCATCGCCTCGCGGGCCGCCTTGTCATTGCCATTGTGATAGGCCCGGCGCAGGTTGGGGCCCAGCAGGCGCATGGCCGACAGCGCCTGGCTGTCGCTGTAGGGGCTGGCCTTTTTGCTGACGTAAGCCTCAATGGCGTGGGTCAAGGCATCAATGCCGGTATCGGCGGTGATCCGCGGCGGCAGGCTCAGGGTCAGGGTGTAATCCACCAGGGCCGCGACCGGCATAAAGCCAATGCCCACGCACAGCATTTTTTCGTCGGTATCTTCATCGGTGATAATGGTAAAGCGGGTCACTTCCGAGCCGGTGCCGGCGGTGGTGGGCACGGCGATGATCGGCAGTCCGGCTTCAATGACCACCCGGGGGAATTTATAGTCCCGCATGTGGCCACCGTGCTTGCCCAGAATGGAAATGGC
The DNA here is from genome assembly GCF_011319775.1 of Oceanimonas sp. MB9. Classification (NCBI taxonomy): domain Bacteria; kingdom Pseudomonadati; phylum Pseudomonadota; class Gammaproteobacteria; order Aeromonadales; family Aeromonadaceae; genus Oceanimonas; species Oceanimonas sp. MB9. The sequence continues at coordinate 690,268 of NZ_VFBE01000005.1, forward strand.
CTTGGCGCTGTCGATGGGGCTGCCCCCGCCCAGGGCGATGATGCAATCATAATTGCCCGCCTGCACCTCACTGACCCCGGCCTGAATCGAACCGACGGTGGGCTCGGGCACGGTGTCGGAAAACACATGAGAAGCGATGCCCTGTTGGGACAACGACGCCTGAATGCGGCCGGCATAGCCGAGCTCTACCATCATTTTGTCGGTGATGATCAGGGGCCGGCAACAGCCGAGGCTGTTCAGTACATCGGGAAGCTCATGGCTGGCGCCTTCGCCAACCTGCATGATGCGCGGAAGAATGACCTGTGTTGACATGGAAAACTCCGTTCCTGTTAAACCATGGTTTGCATGATGAGTGTGGATGGTTTTTGGGCACGGGCCACTCGGCCCGCGCTCATTCCCGTAGTGCTCAAACCCCCTTGGGCACTTTTATGGTGTCGGCCTGCAATGCCTGATCCGATGGACGGGCCTGCGTGTCGGTTTCGGCCTTGAGTGCCTTGCACAAGCCATAGATGGCCATGATGATCACGCCCGAAAAGGGCAGGGCGGCCACCACTGAGGCGGTTTGCAGTGCCGTCAGCCCGCCGGCAAACAGCAGCACGGCAGACACGCCACCAATGGCCGCCCCCCAGAACACGCGGTAACGGGCCGGCGGGTGTTCCTGCCCCATTGCTACCAGGGTGCAGATCACCAGCGTGGCCGAGTCTGCAGACGTCACGAAATAGGTGACCAGCATGATGGTGCAGACCACCGCCAGCAGCAGCGTCAGCGCCTGACCCAGCTCCAGAAACTCTATGGTCTTGAACAGGGCCATGGTGATGTCTTCGTTGACGGCGTTCACCACACCACCATTACCGAACAGCTCCATAAAAATGGCGGTGTTGCCAAACATGGTGATCCAGAAGGCGCCGAGCACGGTGGGCGCAATCAACACGCCCAGCACAAATTCCCGAATGGTCCGTCCCCTGGAGATGCGGGCAATGAAAATGCCAACGAAGGGAGACCAGGCAATCCACCAGCCCCAGTAAAACAGGGTCCACCAGCCCTGCCAGGGATCCTCGGGGTTCGGATTAACCCAGAACCCCAATTCCACCGCGTGCACCAGGTAGTCGCCCATGTTGGTAAAAAAGGCGCCCAGCAGATAGGCGGTTGGGCCGAACACAATAAACAGCACCAGGATCAGTACCGTCAGGTGCATATTCAGCTCGCTGAGAATACGAATGCCTTTTTGAACCCCGGTAAGGGCCGACACGGTGGCAATGATTGAAATAATGGCGATCAGCACCGCCTGGTTGGCACTTGATACGTCAATGCCGGTCAGGTACTGCAAGCCCGCGTTGATTTGCTGTGCCCCCAGCCCCAGCGAGGTGGCAATGCCAAATACGGTACCGAAAACGGCCAGTAGATCGGCCAGGTGCCCAATGGGACCATAGATGCGTTCACCAAATACCGGATAAAGGCTGGAGCGGATAGACAGCGGCAGCCCTTTGCGATAGGAGAAATAGGCCAGGATCAGCCCCATCACCGCAAACAATCCCCAGCCATGCAGGCCCCAGTGAAAAATAGAGATACGCATGGCAACCTGGGCCGCGGCGGTCGTCATGTTATCGCTTTTCGCAATAAACGGATTGCCTTGAAAGTGATTAATCGGTTCGGCAATGCTCCAGAACAAAATGCCGATACCAATGCCGGCACCAAACAGCATGGCAAACCAGGAAAAGTTGCTGAACTCCGGCCTGTCGCTATCTTTACCGAGCCTTATTTTTCCGTAACGGCTGAAGATGATCCAGATGGAGAAAAACAAGGTGAAGCTGATTAACCCGATGTAATACCAGGCCAGCTCTTCGGCAATAAAGTCCTTGGCGGTGCTATAAATGGCATTGGCCAGTTCGGGGTTGATGGAGGTAAATAATACTACCGAGAGCACCAACAAGGCCGAGCCCAGCACCATCACGGAATGTTCATGTTCCAATAATCCTTTACCCTTTTCCAAAATGAAGTCCTCTCATTTGTGTTCGCTGAAATTCATGGTTCGCTGTGAATAACAGGGGGCGACGTCCATTCATCAAGGCCGGCATATATTCACCGACACTTGCAATCCTGGTGACTCAGCGATTGTTGTTCAGTCGCCGAGCCATGGAAAGCAATAAAAAAAACGTCTCAGACCATAGATAATTTATGGCTTGGCCTTGCCGGCCCCCGTGGCTGCCTCACCGTGGTGCCGAGTGTTGGGCGCCTCAGTTACTGCTGAAAGCCTTTGCCGGCCTGGGGTTGATGGGATTGCCTCTGTCGCCGGGTTTTGTGGCGATACCTGCAACGACACGGGCTATTAAACACGAGCAATAAATAAAATGAGGGCTCAGGCCTTTTTTTTATTGCTGGTTTTCGGTGTTGCCCCAAATCTAGTATCCCCTTGCCAAGCAGGCATAACTTATTTCAGTTCACCGGTGCCGACTCAGTTGCATTGGCGAGGCCAATGAGCGGTAGGGTTCAAGGCAAGTTGAATCACAAGGATAGATAAACATGAAACAAACTCATTCATTGCCGTTGTCGGGTGTCCGTGTTGTGGATTTTGGTCAGCAGATTGCCGGTCCGGCAGTGGCCATGATACTGGCGGATCTCGGTGCGACCGTGGTGCATATCGACCCGCCCGCCGGCCCGCAATGGGATCATCCGGCCAATGCCATTCTCAATCGCAACAAAAGCTGCCTTCGCCTGGATCTGAAACAAGCCTCCGAAGTAACGCGGGCACTGGCATTGATTGAGCAGGCCGACGTGGTTATTGAAAGCTTTCGGCCCGGCGTCATGAAAAGGCTGGGTATCGACTTTGGGCAATTGCGGGCCGCGCGTCCGGAGTTGGTTACCCTGTCGCTGCCGGGATTTGCCAGCAATGATCAACTGCGCCGCGAATGGAAAGCCACCGAGGCCGTGGTGGCCGCCACCTCGGGTGCCTTTACCGACATGGGGTTCAACCGGGTACTTATGGGGCTGAATCCCAGTTTCTCCCCCTTGCCTCTGGGATCGGCCTATGCCACCACCCTGGCCGCCAGCTCGGTGGTCATGGCCCTGCTGGCCCGGGAAAACTCCGGCCGTGGCGATGCCATTGAGGTGCCCATTGCTGCCGCACTGATGGAGGGCCTGTCCTACAACTCCATCGTGATTGAAGGCATGCCCGAGCGCTACAAGACCATGCGGGAAGAGGAGATTGAGCGTCGCCGGGCAGCCAACCGGCCCATGGACGTGAGCTATGAGGATCTGCAGGAATACCTGGATCCCTTTTACCGCACTTACGAGTGTGCCGATGGCCGCATGTTTTATGTGGTATGCCCGTCCCACCGTCATCACGCCAAGCGCTGCCTGAAGGCGCTGGGACTCTATGAGCAGCTGGTCGCCGATGGCTTGCCGGATGTAGAGGACCTGTTCCTGCCCATTGCCGAGTGGAGCGGTGAAACCTCCATCGGTGTCTATCCCCTGCCTAAAAAGTGGGCCGATATTATTTCCGCCCGCATGAAGAATGTCTTTCTGACCAAAACCTCGACCGAGTGGGGGCGTATCTTTGGAGAAGGCCAGATTCCCGGCGCTCCCCACAGAACCACGCAGGAGTGGGTCAATGACGAGCATACCAACGCCGCCGGGTTGATTGTGGAGGTGCAGGATCCGGAGTTCGGGTTGATGAAACAACCCGGCCCCATCGCCTGGCTGGAAGAGTGTGCCGAGCAGATGCTGTCTCCCCGTCCGAGGGCCAATGTCAACTTTGAGCAGGCGCTCGCCGAGCTGACTTCGGTGGCGCAGCGGGAGGTGATTACCCGTCCTCAGGGTGCGGAGATAGCGCCGGCTCGGCAATCAGGCTGGCTGGATGGCCTGAAGGTGCTGGATCTGACCAACGTGATTGCCGGTCCTCACTCCACCGCCTTTCTCGGACGCTTTGGCGCCGAGGTGATCAAGCTGGACCCGGTGACCCCGTTTTATGATCCGCTGATCGGCACCCTGTTCAGCTTTCAGACCGGCATGGGCAAAAAGAGTGCCCTGGTGGATATCACCACCCCTGAAGGCCGGGAAGTGTTTAACCGGCTGGTGCGTTCCGTGGACATGGTGGTCATCAATGCCCCGGAGCGGCAAATGCGCCCCCTGGGGCTGGATCATGACAGCCTGCAGGCGATCAATCCGGGTGTGCTGTTCTGCCGCCTCGACTGCCTGGGGGGCCCAAGGCGCGGCCCCAAGACCGACTATATCGGCTATGACGACATCATTCAGGCCAACAGCGGCATCATGAGCCGTTTCGGTGGCCCGGAAACGCCGGAAGAGCATGCCCACCTGGGCACCCTGGATGTGAACTGTGGTTTTGCCGGCGGCCTGGGCATGGCGGTTGCGCTTTATCACAAGCTGAAAACCGGGGCCGTTTCTCGCGCCAGAACCTCGCTGTCGGCCATCACCAACTTAGCCCAGGTCTCGTTTGCCTTTGACTATCAGGGGCGGGCGCCCTTTGATGAAGCGTCCGGCCGGCAAGCGCTGGGGAATCACCCCTTGTCCCACTTCTACCAGGCCAGTGACGGCTGGGTATACCTGGATGCCGGCTGGAGCGAGCTTGATAAGCTGGCCGCGGTCGAAGGACTGGCAGGCATCGAGAAGGCAACGGACCTTGGCCTGTTCCTCACCGAGGCGTTTCGCGCGGCCAGTGCCGATTACTGGGTCAAGGTGCTGCACGAGGCCGATATCGCCGCCGCCAGGCCGCTCAGCATTGAAGAGCTGCGTGAAGCATACAGCCGTCAGGCCGACGGCCGGGTAGGTACCGACAGGGGCAGCTACGCCTTTTCGGTTTACGATAACCACCCCAGCGGCCACAAGGTCACCCAGATCGATCATTACTCGATTCGGCCTGCCGAGGCGCCGTTGGTTGCGCTCACCCCAACCGAGCAGTTTGGCCACTCCACTCGCGCCATACTGGCGGGGCTGGGGTACAGCGCGGAGCAGATAGATGACATGCTGGCGGCCCGCATTGCCGGCGAGTTCTGGGGAAGGGAATACCTGCCCAGCTGAGCCGCCAGCGTTAGAGACTCACCGTAAAAACCGTTGTTTATGAAACTGCCAGCCGGGGCTAACCCGGCTGGCAGTTTTTATTGGGTCAAGGCCTTGCTTGAAGGGGGAAGGCACAGGCTTCGTTGCGGCCAGAGCATGTCTTCGAGGCCCTCGCTGTTCGTGTGATGATATTGGTTAATAAAAGTAAATGAACTGTTAGCTAAAAATAAATTTTTTTATTGATGGCGCTGACGTATCTTCGTGATCGTGCATGGATGCAGAAGGGCATGTATGCGGTGAAACCTAGTCAGTAATGACTTAAGTGCTTATTTTTAGGTGAGATATTAGCGATGAGTAATCACGACAGCTTGATCTTTGCTCTCGAGCCCAAGTACTACAACGATCCTGCCATTTATGAAAAAGAAAAGCAGACACTGCTGGCGACTACCTGGCAGTTTGCGGGGCACATATCACAAATTCCTAACAAGGGTGATTACTTTCGCCTGGAGATTGCCGGAGAAAGCCTGTTCTGTGTGCGTGACCGCAAGGGCGACATTCGCACCTTCTACAATGTGTGCCAGCATCGAGGCCACGAGATAGTACAGAACGAGTCGGGCAACACGCGCATGCTGGTATGCCCTTACCACACCTGGGGCTATGATCTCACCGGACAACTGCGCAATGGTCCCAACCTGGACTCGGTCAGGGGGCTGGACAAGGGCAAGATTTGCCTGCCCCAGGTGAGCACTGAAATCTTTTGCGGTTTTATCTTCGTGAACCTGGACCCGAACGCCAAGCCGATGGATGAGGTGTTTCCGGGCGTTCGTGACGAGCTGCGTGAGTACGTGCCCCATATCGACGAACTCAAACCCCTTGAGTTTGTTGAAATCTTTGAAAACTGTAACTGGAAAGTCTCTGTAGAGAACTACTCCGAGTGTTACCACTGCGGGGCCAATCACAAGACCTTTGTCGATGGCGTCATAAAGCCCGAGACTTACAACGTCAAGCATGTGGGCCATACCCTGCAGCATACTACCGAGTGTCAGAACCTTGAGAGAATGACCTATCCGGTTGATCCGACCTCGAATGCCTATGCCACCCGCTACAAGTCCTGGTTCCTGTGGCCCGGCTTTTCGTTCCAGGTTTATCCCGGCAACGTGCTGAACACCTATCACTGGCGGCCGGTTGCCGTTGACAAGGTACTGGTCTATCGCGGCTGGTACACCATAGATGGGGAAGAGTCGGATGTGATTCGTCAGCTGGCCAAGCAGGATCACGACACTACGGTCGCGGAGGACCTGGTACTGGTTGAGTCGGTACAACGCGGCCTCAACAGCCGGGGTTATCGGGGCGGCCCGCTGGTGGTCGATCCGGAAGAAGGCGTGATGTCAGAGCACTCACTGGTCGCCATTCATAACTGGGTAAGGGAAGCTATCAATGACTGAACAATGGACACTGCCCCGCGAGCACTGGCTTAACTTTGTCGATGGAGCCTGGGTTGACGGTCAGGCAAGCCCGGTACCGGTATCCGATCCCGGCACCGACCAAGTGATTGCCACTCAGGCCTGCGCATCTGCCGAAGACGTGGATCTGGCCGTGCAGGCGGCAAAGCGTTGCCATCAGCAGGGGGAATTCCGGCACATGGTGCCGGTGGAGCGGGGTAGGCTGGTGCAGCGCATGGGTCAGTACCTGCTGGATAACCTCGACGAAATCGCGCAAGTGCTGTGCCTGGATGCAGGCAAACCCTACTGGGAAGCGAAACTGGAAGTCGAAAGTGCCGCCCGCTATTTCGAATATTACGGTAATCAGGCCGAGACCATGGAGGGGCGATCCATTCCCCTCGGCGGGCAGTATTACGACTTTACCGTATATGAGCCCTATGGCGTGACCGCGCATATTATTCCGTGGAATTATCCCCTGGAGATGACGGCCCGCTCGGTATCGGCGGCACTGGCCACGGGCAATACCTGTGTGGTCAAGACCCCGGAGCTGGATCCGCTGTCGGTGGGCTACATTGCCCGGGCCGCAGAGCATGTGGGTCTGCCGGCCGGCGCCCTGAATATTTTGTGCGGCTATGGCAAAGAAGCGGGGGCGGCCCTGTCGGCACACCCCGATATCAATCAGCTGGTGTTCACCGGCTCGGTGCCGACCGGCATCGCCATTGCCGAGGCGGCCGCCAGAAACGTAGTGCCCTGCGTGCTGGAGCTGGGCGGCAAATCGGCGGCCCTGGTGTTTGATGACGCGAATATTGACGCCCTGGTAGAAGACGTGCGCTGGGGCATCTTCTTCAATGCCGGTCAGGTCTGCTCCGCCATGTCCCGCCTTATCGTGCATGAGTCGGTCTATGACCAGGTGGTCACTCGGGTAGCCGACATGGCAAGCCGGCTGACTGTGGGCGAAGGCCGCCGCTTTTCGGAGTTTGGCCCCAACATGGGCGCCATGATCTCCCGGCAGCAGCGCGACAAGGCCGAGGCCATGTGCACGCGTGCCGAGGACCAGGGAGCCCGCATTGCCGCGGGTGGCCAACGGCTCGAGCAGGCCGGATATTTCCTGGCCCCGACCGTGGTGGCCGAGGTCACCCCCGACATGGAAATTGCCCGGGATGAGGTATTTGGCCCCGTGGTGGCGGTATTGAAGTTCAGCACCGAAGAAGAAGCCATTGCCCTTGCCAACGGGACCGATTATGGCCTGGTCGGCGGCGTCTACTCCGCCGATGTGAATCGGGCCATGAGGGTGGCTCGTGACCTGAGGGCTGGGCAGATTTTTGTCAATGAATGGTATGCCGGCGGTGTGGAAACCCCGTTTGGTGGCTATGGCAAGTCCGGGTATGGTCGTGAAAAAGGACGTGAGGCCCTGCTCAACTATGTGCAAACCAAGAACATTGGTATCGCCATCAAGCAGTAAGTTGTATCGGTTTTTACCCTGACTGCCCTATCTGTTGTATTTCCCCTGGCTTGCCTGCAGCCAGGGGTTTTTTTTATGGCTTTCTGCCGGCGTGATGGTCATTCATTCTGGCGAAGTCACGAGGTCGAAGCAGCCCGCCGGGGTTGATTTTTACCCTGTTCAATTCCTGCCCGAGTGTGCTTGATGAATCCCATTTGCCTCCCTGCCTGTGCTACCATTTGCAGGTTGAAAACAACATATTCCCTTTATAAAGGAAGTACTTTCATGGCAGAACAGGATAACCACGATGTTATCGCCCCCGAGGGCAAGGCCAATCCCATTGATACGGATTATCAAATAGGGCAGGACAACATTGCCCTGCAGATAGGGCCATTCGGACTCGACATTCACAACCGGGTCTTTCTCATTTCCGGACTGGCCATTGTGGCCTTTGTCTTTCTCACCCTGGCGTTTCAAAATCAGGTGGGTCCCATGTTCAGCAGCCTGCGCGGCTGGCTGACCTCCACCCTGGACTGGTTTTTTCTGAGTGCCGGCAATATCTTTGTGCTGGTGTGCCTGGGACTGATCCTCTCTCCTCTGGGCCGAGTGCGTATTGGTGGCACCCAGGCCACGCCCGACTTCACCTACCTGGGCTGGTTTTCCATGTTGTTTGCCGCCGGCATGGGCATTGGCCTGATGTTCTTTGGCGTTTCCGAGCCGCTCTCCCATTTCAGTACCTCCATGGCCGGCACCACGGTGGAAAACGGCGTGCGCACCGACTGGGCGCCGCTGGGGGCCGCCGCCGGTGACGCCGCCGAGGCCACTCGGCTGGGTATGGCCGCCACCCTGTATCACTGGGCGCTGCACCCCTGGGCCATCTATGCGGTGCTGGCGCTGGGGCTGGCCATTTTCTCCTTTAACAAGGGCCTGCCGCTGACCATGCGCTCTGTGCTCTATCCGCTGCTGGGCGAGCGGGTATGGGGCTGGCCGGGCCATGTGATTGACATTCTGGCGGTGGTGGCCACCCTGTTTGGTCTGGCCACGTCGTTGGGGTATGGCGCTGCTCAGGCCTCTGCCGGGCTGAACTTTTTGTTCGGTATTCCCGATACCACCACCACCCAGGTGGTCCTGGTGATTCTGATCACCGCGGTGGCCCTGGTATCGGTGCTGGCCGGTCTGGATGCCGGGGTGAAACGACTGTCGGAGATCAATATGACACTGGCGGCGCTGCTGCTGGTGTTCGTGATCATCGTGGGACCGACCCTGATGATCTTCAGTGGTTTCTTCTCCAACATCGTCTCCTATTTTGAGTATTTCCCGGCGCTGTCCATGCCCTTTGGTCGTGAAGACGCCAATTATTCCCAGGGCTGGACCTCCTTCTACTGGGCCTGGTGGATCTCCTGGTCACCCTTTGTCGGCATGTTTATCGCCCGGGTTTCTCGCGGCCGCAGCGTGCGCGAGTTTTTGGTGGCGGTGCTGCTGGTGCCCACCACCGCCTGCATGCTGTGGTTCAGCGCCTTTGGCGGTACCGCCATTCACCAGCTGGTAAGCGAAGGCTATCAGGCGGTGGCCGACGCCGATCTGCCGTTGCAGCTGTTTGTGATGCTGGAGGATCTGCCGCTGACCGCCATTACCTCCTTTATCGGCATCGTGCTGGTGGTGGTGTTCTTTGTAACCTCATCCGATTCCGGCTCCCTGGTGATCGACACCATCGCCGCCGGTGGCAAGGTCAATGCGCCCAAGCCTCAGCGGGTATTCTGGTGCACCTTTGAGGGCCTGGTGGCCATCGCCCTGATGTTGGGCGGTGGCCTGGCCGGCCTGCAGGCCATGTCGGTGTCTACCGGTTTTCCCTTTACCATAGTGCTGCTGATCTCCTGCGTGGCCCTGATCAAGGGGCTGATGTCGGAGCCGAGGGGCGACTAAGGCGGTTCACTCATTATCAAGGCAGCCTGAGTGCTGCCTTTTTTTCGCTTTGCAGGAGAGAACAATGGAAGCGGAGCAGCTGGAAGTACTGGCCTTTATTCGCCAGTGGTATCCGTTCAAGGAATTGCCGGAGGAAGTGCTGGAGCGCATTGCCACCGAGGTGGAAGTGGCCTATTACCGCGCCGGCACGCGCATTCTTGAATACGGTGACCCGGTGCATGACCTTTATCTGGTGCGCTGCGGCGCGGTGGAGCTATACCGGCGCAACGGCGAGCTGCACAACCGGCTGAGCGAAGGCAATTTGTTTGGCCAGATGGGATTGTTGATGCACAACAAGAACCGGTTGCCTGCCTCGGCGCTGGAGGACACCCTGATTTATTGCCTGCCGGAGTCGGTATTCAACGAGCTCTATGAACACCACGAGGCGTTTTCCGACTTTGTTGAGGTCGGGGAAAGCACTCGGCTGCGCCATGCGGTATCCCGCCACCAGGGGGCCAACGAGCTGATGACCTCCAGTGTGCGCGAGCTGATTTCCCGGGACACCGTGTCCATCGGCCGCTCGGCCAGCGTGTTTGACGCCGCCCGCAAGATGACCGAGGAAGGGGTATCGTCCATTCTGGTGCTCCACGAAGGCGGCGAGGACGACGCCGAGGTGGCCGGCATTATCACCGACCGGGATCTGCGCACTCGCGTGCTGGCGGAAGAGCTGCCGTCGAGCACGCCGGTGGGCGAGGTGATGTCCGCCGAACTGGTGGCCGCCGAAAGCGATCAGTACGTGTTTGAGGCCATGCTCACCATGCTGCGCTACAACCTGCACCACCTGCCGGTGCTGCACCGGGGCAAGCCGGTGGGAGTGGTGGCGCTGTCGGATGTCATGCGTCATGAGTCCCGCAACAGCCTGTTTGTGGTGCGCCATATCTTTCGGGCCCAGGATGCCGACGAGCTGGCCACCATCGCCGATGATGCCCGTGCCTGCTTTGTGCGCATGGTCAATGAAGACGCCAACTCCCACATGATTGGCTCGGCCATGGCGGTGATCGGGCGCAGTTTCAAACAGCGGCTGCTGGAGCTGGCGGAAGAAAAGCTGGGGCCGCCGCCGGTGCCCTACTGTTTTCTGGCGCTGGGCTCCATGGCCCGGGACGAGCAGCTGGTGGTGACCGATCAGGACAACGCCATCATTCTCGACAATGGCTACGATGCCGAGGCCCACAATGCGTATTTCGCCGCCCTGGCCAAGTTTGTGTGCGACGGCCTGGCCGCCTGTGGCTACAGCTATTGCAGTGGTGACATCATGGCCAGCAACCCGGAGTGGCGTAAAACCCGGCGGGAGTGGGAACTGTGCTTTATGGACTGGATCGACAACCCCAGTGCCCGCTCCCTGCTCAACAGCAACATCTTTTTTGACCTCGACGGCGTCTATGGCCACCTGGAATGGGCCGAGCAGCTCAACCGGCTGATCCTGCGCCGGGCAAAGCGCAGCCCGCGCTTTCTGGCCAGCATGGCCCGCAACGCCCTGCTGCGCACGCCGCCACTCGGCTTTTTCAAGGAGTTCGTGATGGAGCAGGACGGCAAACACAACAACTCCATCAACCTCAAGCGCCGGGGCACGGCGCCGCTGGCGGATCTGATACGCGTGCATGCCCTAGCGGTGGGCTCCAAGGCGCGCAATTCCTTTGAGCGGCTCAATGACGTGATTGAGGCCGATATTCTGCCTCGGGGCCGTGGGCCGGATCTGCGTGATGCCATGGAGTTTATTGCCATGGTACGCATTCGCCACCAGGCCATGGACGTGGAGGCGGGCAGGGAGCCCGACAACAATATCGAGCCGGAAAACCTGTCCGACTTCGAGCGGCGCAACCTCAAGGATGCCTTTCAGATCCTGAGCCAGGCCCAGAAGTTTCTGAAATTCCGCTATCAGCCCGGACGGGCGTCCTGAGGACGTTATGGTATATCTGAGACCTTCTTCCCTGACGGAGTCGGCCCATGCTCCCGACTGGCCGGCGCTGTTTGAAGAGCGGGCGCGCACCGCCCGGGACTACCGGCTGCAGCGTTTTTACCGGGCCGGGCTGCCGGCCCCCGATACGCCCCTGGCCGAAGTGCCCTTTGTGGCACTGGACTTTGAAACCACCGGGCTGGACGCCAGAAAGGACGCCATCGTCAGCGTGGGGCTGGTGCCCTTCAGTCTGCAGCGCATTCGCTGCCGCGACGCCGCCCACTGGATCCTCAATCCGCACAAGCCCATGGCGAACGAGACTGTGGCCCTGCATCGCATTACCCATTCCGAGGTAAAGGAAGCGCCGGATCTGCTGCAGGTGCTCGACGATCTGCTGGCCGCTTTGGCGGGCAGGGTGGTGGTGGTGCACTACCGGCGCATCGAACAGGTGTTTTTTGCCACCGCCCTCAAGGCCAGGCTGTATGAAGACATTCGTTTTCCGGTGATCGACACCATGGAGCTGGAAACCCGCTTTCATCCGCGTCGGCTGGGCCTGTGGGCCCGGTTGCGCGGGCACAAGCCGGTGTCCATTCGGCTGGCCGCCAGCCGTGAGCGTTATCACCTGCCTTACTATGCGCCCCACCATGCCCTGAGCGATGCCCTGGCCACCGCCGAGCTGTTGCAGGCCCAGGTGGCCCACCATTACAGCCCGGATACCCCGCTCAGCGAATTATGGCTGTAGATCTTGTGGAGTGCAGGCTGCCCGCCTGCATTGGCCGGCGGCTTCATGTTGTGGTTCGCTTCGCTCATCACAACCTACGAGAGTCGCTATAACCGAAAGCGGGGTTCGTCGTCGTGGTCTTCGTCGGGCAGGCTCAGCACCGGCTCCTGGCGGCCGCCGCCAAGGGGCGGCGTCACCTCGGCGGGCCTGAGCAGGGATTGCAGCTCGTCACGCAACTCGGCGGGCGTGGGCCAGCCCTTGGGGGACAGGTGCACCACCGGCAGGCCGGCGTCTTCAATGCGGGCCAGCAGGGCATGACGATGGCGGCCGTCGGCCTGGCTCAGGCTGTCGTCCATCAGGGCCACCACCAGGCGCACGCGCAGATCGTCGGGGGAGCACAGCACGAAATCCAGCTTTTCCCCGTAGATGTCCTGCCAGGCCCTTTCCCGATGGGCCTTGCCAAGCTCGGGTGCCAGCTCCAGCACTTCTGTCATGGGCACCGAGGGAAACACCCGCAGTCGGTCGGCGGATGCCTGCTCCAGCAGTTTCAGGGCGGTGGCGGCTTCGGGAGTAAACATCAGTTTTTGCACATACCTTTTGCCCGGCCTGCCGCGCCAGATGCGGCGCAGCAGGCTGAACAGAACAAGCAATACCAACAGGGTGACCAGGCCAAACACCAGCCAGTCGAGCAGGGAAACGGGCAACATATCGATCATCGGGAAGCAATCCGGAGCGAAGGGAATAACGGGTTGTCATGCAGTTTACTCAGCCTGTGCAGGAAAATGAACTGTTCGCCGTCGGTCGCCGCTGGCATGCGCCGGCTCGGGCCCCTATAATCCACAGCCATTAACCGCAGCCAGAGGTTTGCATGTCCCGGCGATTACCCCCGCTTAATGCGCTCAAGGCCTTTGAGGCCGCCGCCCGCAACCTGAGTTTTACTCGGGCGGCGGAAGAACTGTTTGTCACACAGGCGGCCATCAGTCACCAGATCAAGGGACTGGAAGAGTTTCTGGGGATCAAGCTGTTTCGCCGGCGCAATCGCTCGTTGCTGCTGACCGAGGAAGGGCAGAGCTACTTTCTGGAGATAAAGGATATCTTCACCGCCATCTCCGATGCCACCGAGCGACTGCTGGCGCGCAGCGCCAAGGGCGCACTGACCGTCAGCCTGCAGCCGAGCTTTGCCATTCAGTGGCTGGTGCCCCGGCTGGTGCGTTTCAGTGAGGCGCACCCGGACATTGACGTGCGCATCAAGGCGGTGGATCTGGACGAAGGCTCGCTCACCGATGACGTGGATGTGGCCATCTATTACGGCAAGGGCAGCTGGCCCGGGCTGCGTGCCGACAAGCTGCACGCGGAATACCTGATTCCGGTATGTTCGCCCATGCTGCTGATGGGCACCCGGCCGCTGAAGGTCCCAGAGGATTTGACCCGTCATACCCTGCTGCACGACACCTCTCGGCGCGACTGGAAGGCCTGGTTCAAACAGCTCGACATTCAGGCGGCCAACGTTAACCAGGGGCCGATTTTCAGCCATTCCTCCATGGTGATTCAGGCCGCCATTCACGGCCAGGGCGTGGCGCTTGGCCACAGTGTGTTGACCCAGCCGGAAATCGACGCCGGCCGGCTGGTATGCCCCTTTGAACAGGTGCTGATGTCGAAAAACGCCTATTACCTGGTGAGTCACGAGTCCCAGGCCGGCCTTGGCAAGATTGCCGCCTTTCGCGAGTGGATGCTGGCCTTGTTAGAGCAGGAACAAAAACAGAAGACCATGAACCCATGAAGATACTGAAAAACGGCCCCGACGGCGCTGCCAGTCGAGTGCTGCTGGCCCACGGTGCCGGCGCCGGCATGGAGCACGCCGTGATGCAGACCCTGGCCGAGGGCCTGGCCTGCGAGGACATTCAGGTACTGCGCTTTGAATTCCCCTATATGCAGAAGACCCGGGCCGACGGTCGCCGCCGGCCGCCGGATCGCGAACCCGTGCTGCTGGACTGCTGGCGGCAACTGGCCGGTGAGTTCGCTCATCCCAGGTTGTTTCTGGCGGGCAAGTCCATGGGCGGACGCATGGCCTCGCTGGTAGCCGATGAGCTGGCTCCGGCCGGCCTGCTGCTGCTGGGCTTTCCCTTTCATCCGCCGGGCAAGCCGGACCGCTTTCGCGGCCAGCACCTGGCCACCATAGGCACGCCCACCCTGTTGCTGCAGGGCGAGCGGGATACCTTTGGCAACCGCGAGGCGGTGGCGGAGTATGATCTGGCCGATACCGTCATTACCCACTGGGTGACCGACGGCGATCACGGCTTCAAGCCGCGCAAGGCGTCTGGCGCTACTCTTGAGAGCAACCTGGCGGGAGTGATTGAGCGCATGAGGCACTTTATTCATGAGCATTAATCTCGCCTTTTATGGCGCGGCGCTGTTTGGCCTGACCGGCACCGCCCTCGGTGCCTACGGCGCCCATGGCCTGGCGGCCGGAGGCACGGCACCGGCGCTGGTGGCGGCCTTCAATACCGGGGTGCAGTACCAGTTTCTGCATGCCCTGGCACTGCTGTTGCTGGCGGTGATGTTGAAGCGGCGTGTCACGGCGGCGCTGAACGCCGCCGTCGTCTTTTTTGTGCTGGGCATACTGATGTTCAGTGGCAGTATTTATGCCCTGGTGCTGTTTGGCGCCAGGGGAATTGGTTTTGTGACTCCCCTGGGGGGAGTGAGTTTTATGGTGGGCTGGCTGTGCCTGTTGCTGGCCGGTCGCACCTGGTTGAGGTCTGAATGAAACAGTTGTTGATATATTGCCGTCCCGGATTTGAAAAAGAGGCGGCGGCCGAAATTCAGGACCGGGCCGGGCAGATGGGCTGCCCCGGCTTTGCCCGTGCCAAGGACGACAGCGGCTATGTGGTGTATGAGTGCTTTCAGCCGGAAGACGGCGATTTACTGGCGCGCAAGCTGCCGTTCCGCGAGCTGATCTTTGCCCGCCAGATGCTGGTGGTGTGGGCCGAGCTGGCCGACTTGCCCCTGGACGATCGCATCAGTCCGCTGCTGGACGCCGCCGAAGGCATGCCCCTGTGCGGTGATATTCGAGTGGAAACCGCCGATACCAACGATGGCAAGGAGTTGTCCCGCTTCTGCCGCAAGTTTACCGTGCCGGCACGTCAGGCCCTGCGTGGCAAAGGGGTGCTGACCCGGGCCGAGGCCCGCAACCGGCCCACCCTGCACCTGTTTTTTACCGCCAACAACCGAGTGATGCTGGGCTATTCCTATTCCTACAACCAGTCGCCCTTTCACATGGGTATTCCCCGGTTGCGCTTTCCCGCCGACGCGCCCAGCCGCTCCAGCCTCAAGCTGGAAGAGGCCTTTCACGTGTTTATTCCTCGGGAAGAGTGGGACACTCGGCTGACCTCCGGCCTGCGTGGCGTGGATCTGGGCGCCGCCCCCGGTGGCTGGACCTATCAACTGGTGGCCCGAGGCATGATGGTGGCGGCCATCGACAACGGCCCCATGGCCCAGAGCCTGATGGACACCGGTCAGGTCAAGCACTACCGGGAAGATGGCTTCAGGTGGCGGCCCAGCCGCAAGAACGTGTACTGGCTGGTGTGCGACATGGTGGACAAGCCGGCCCGAGTGGTGGCGCTGATGGCCGACTGGCTGTTGGAGGAAGACTGCCAGGAAGCCATTTTCAACCTCAAGCTGCCGATGAAAAAGCGTTACGCCGAGGCGGTGTACAACCTGCAGCAGTTGCAGGAAAAACTCGATCAGCTGGGCGGCTTTCAGATCCAGGCCAAGCAGCTTTATCACGATCGGGAAGAGATCACCGTGCATGTGTGCCAGCCGCGCAAGGTGGCCAAGCTCGAGGCCAAAGCCTGACCCTTCTGGGAGCTGTCAGCCGTAAGCTTTCAGCTGTAAGTGGTGTGGCCGGTAACCCAGGCCTGCTTTCGCAGCAACACGAAGGCGGCGGTGGTACTGCCCTGCTTCGAAGAGCGAGAAGTCAGCGTAGGTTGCCGATGAACATCGCGAATCGCAACATCAAGGCGACCGCGGAATGTTGGAATGCGCTTCGCTCATTCCAACCTACGCGGCCGCTACCAGCCTTACTAAACCACGTATAAAAAACGGCGCTGTTTTCACAGCGCCGTTTTACTTCCGGCTTTCAGCTTCTCGCTTCCAGCTGGTATTCAGAGGTTGGCGATAATGGCGTCGGTAAATTCCGTGGTGCTGGCGTTGCCGCCCAGATCCCGAGTGACCGTCTTGCCATCGGCAATGGTCTTGCGTACCGCATTGCGAATTTGCGCCGCCTTGTCGGCCATGCCCAGATGCTCCAGCATCTGAATGGAGGCCAGGATCACCGAGCAGGGGTTGGCGATGTTCTGGCCGGCGATATCGGGCGCAGAGCCGTGCACCGCCTCGAAAATGGCCACATCCTTGCCGATGTTGGCGCCCGGGGCCATGCCCAGACCACCCACCAGACCGGCACACAGATCCGACAGAATGTCGCCGAACAGGTTGGTGGTTACGATGACGTCAAAGCGTTCGGGGTACATCACCAGATTCATGCAGGCGGCATCCACGATCATCTCGGCGGTTTCGATGTCCGGGTAGCGCTTTGACACTTCCCGGGCCACTTCCAGAAACAGTCCGGAGGTCGACTTGAGGATGTTGGCCTTGTGCACCACGGTGACCTTTTTCCGGCCTTCGTTGCGCGCCAGCTCATAGGCGAAGGTAACGATGCGCTCGGCCCCTTCGCGAGTGATGATGCTCATGGCCTCGGCGCTGCTGTTGTCTTCGGTGCGCTTCTGGCCGGCGCCCGAATACATGCCTTCGGTGTTTTCCCGAATGGTAATGATGTCGATGTTTTCAAAGCGGCTCTTGGTGCCCTCAAACGACACCACGGGGCGCACGTTGGCGTAGAGGTTGAACAGCTTGCGCAGGGACACGTTGATCGAGGTGAAACCACCGCCCACCGGCGTGGTGAGAGGACCCTTGAGGGTGATTTTATTTTCGGCGATAAGGTCGAGGGTGGCTTGGGGAAGAAGCTCGCCGTGTTTTTCCAGGGCGGTCAGGCCGGCGTCGGCGTAGTCGTAGTGAAAGTCACAACCTGCGTGATCCAGAATACGCAGGGCGGCATCGATAATGCTGGGACCGATGCCGTCCCCCGGGATCACGGTAATACTGCGTTTATTCATGGGGCAGCTTCCGTTGTCAGTGGTCGAGTTATATTGTATTTTGCAGCCACTTTATAACATTTTATACCTATTTTGCCTATGGCTCTTTGGTCTAATAGTGATATCTAAGTTGCTGTAAATTTACCCCCAGCTCAATATCATCCACCAATTTGACCAGTTGACGTGCCATCAGTGCCTCATTTTTGTGCGTCTGCACGCTATTTTGTTCTTTGGACTGGCCGGGGCTGGCGAGCAGGGTATCCAGATCACCGAACTGATGCAGCAGCGCTTGTGCCCGCTTGGGGCCAATTCCGGGGACGCCCCGAATACCGCTGCCGGACACTCCGGTCAGCGCCCAGTAATCCACCAGCTGGCCAGGTTCGAGCCCGAATTTTTGCCGCACATGAGCCTCATCGAGCCAGCGCTGGCCAAAGTGATCCCACAGCCGAATGCCAGGACTTAGCAACTGGCAGAAGCCCTTGTCGGTAGACACTATGGTGCTGTGGCCGCCGTGTCGCGACAGCCGGCGGGCCAGGGTGGCGACCAGGTCGTCCGCCTCTTCGTTGTCCGATAACAGGGCGTCCACTCCCTGGCGCAGCAGGGCTCGTTGCAGTTCGCCCAGGTGGCCCGCAAGGGCTTCGGGCATGGGCGAACGGTTGGCCTTGTAGTCGGGGTGAAGGCGGTGGCGAAAACCCGTCGGGGCACCGTCGAACACCGCCACCACATGGCTGGGCCGAAAGCGGGCCAGCAGCTTGCCGGTGGCCTGCAGCAGGGCGGCCTCGGTGGCCGCCAGCTGAGCGGCCGGTTGTTCATGCTGGCCCTGCTGGACGGCGTGCAGCCGGCGGATCAGGTTCAGGGCATCGAGGATCAGCAGCTGCACGGCCATCTCAGCGATTGATGCGATAGCAGGGCACGTAGGCGGAGCCGGGCAGCTTCATGCGCTGCTGCTCCACAAACTGGCGCAGCAGCTTGTCCATCATTTTCATCAGCCGGGGATCGCCGTTGATCAGGAAAGGCCCCTTTTTCTCGATGGCGCGCAGGCCGCTTTCCTTGACGTTGCCCGCTACGATGCCGGAAAAGGCCCGGCGCAGGTTGGCGGCCAGCTGCTGAGGCGCCTGATCCCAGTGCAGGTTGAGGTTGGCCATGCCGTCGTGATCGGGTTCAAAGGGCAGCTGAAACTCGGGCTCAATCTTGAGCGACCAGTTAAAGGAATAGGCGTCGCCCACCGACTTGCGGTAGTCCCGCACCAGCGGCATGGCGGTTTTCATGCGACGGGCCACCTCGGCCGGATCATCAATGATGATTTGGTACAGCGACTGGGCTTCCGGCCCCAGGGTATTGCCGATGAAGTCGTCGACGCTGCGAAAGTAACTGGCGCTTTCCTTGGGGCCGGTCAATACGATGGGCACCGGCTGATTACGGTTTTCCGGGTGCATCATGATGCCCAGAATGTAGAGGATCTCTTCCGCGGTGCCCACGCCGCCGGGGAACACGATAATGCCGTGACCCAGGCGCACAAAGGCTTCCAGGCGCTTTTCGATATCCGGCAGTATCACCAGCTCATTAACGATGGGGTTGGGCGGCTCGGCGGCGATGATTGAAGGCTCGGTCAGGCCCACGTAACGACTGCCGGTAATGCGCTGTTTGGCATGGCCCACGGCGGCACCTTTCATCGGACCTTCCATGGCGCCAGGACCGCAGCCGGTGCAGATGTTGAGCTCGCGCAGCCCCAGTTCGTTGCCCACTTCCCGCGTGTATTGGTACTCCGACGGGCTGATGGAATGACCGCCCCAGCACACCACCAGGCTGGGATCTTCGCCCGGGTTAATGGCCCGGGCATGGCGCAGAATGGAAAACACCAGATCGGTGATATGGGTGGACGCGGTCAGGTTCAGTTGAGGATTGGCCTGCAGGTGGCTGTTGACGTAAATGATGTCGCGCAGCACCGAAAACAGGTGATCCTGAATGCTGCGAATGATTTCGCCGTCCACGAAGGCGTGCTCGGGCGGATTGAACAGCTCCAGCTTGATGCCGCGCTCGCGGCGGATTACGTTGATGTCGAAATTCTTGTAGCGCTCCAGAATTTCCTTGGAGCTGTCGGTCTGGCTGCCCGAGTTGAGCACCGCCAGCGCACAGTTGCGGAACAGCTGGTACAGGTTGCCCGAAGCGGACTGCTTGAGGCGATCGACTTCGATTTGCGACAGCAGGTTCATGCTGCCGACCGGATTGATATGGGTAATCATCGGGTATCCCTAATATGATGACGACAATTCAGTCGATGATAAGCCGGTTGCGCCCCGCGTGTTTGGCCTGATAGAGGGCCTGATCGGCGCGCTCCATGGCGGAGGTGGTGCTGTCGCCTGCCTGCAGCAGGGTGGCGCCGATAGATATGGTGATGGTAACCCGCTCATCCTTGAAACGAAAAGGGATGCTCTCTATCTTTTTGCGCAATTGCTCCAGTGGCCGGGACACCAGCCCGGGGTCCACATTGAGCATCAGCACCACAAACTCCTCACCACCAAAGCGGGCCACAAAGTCGGTTTCCCGCAAGTTTTCGCGAATGGTACGGGCAATCACCCGCAGGGCCTTGTCACCGGCGAGGTGACCGAAGTTGTCGTTGATGTCCTTGAAATGGTCGATATCGAGCAAAACGATGGCCAGGGGGTCGCCGTGGCGCAGCCAGCGACGATATTCCGACTCCAGCCGCTCATTGAGGGCGGTGCGGTTGTAGATTTGGGTCAGGTGGTCAATCAGCAGCTTCTGGTTCTGGCTGGTGAGCCGGTGGCGATACTCTGCGGCTTCGTGTTGCATGCTGTGCAGCCGGGTCTCCACCTCGTTCAGCCGTTGCAGCAGGGCCTGCTCCCGCTCCTGCAACTGTTCGTGGTGGCTGAGCAACTGGGTGATGCTGTGCACCCGTTCGGCAATTTCCTCGCGCAGCCGCGAGTTGTCTGCCCGGCCCAGGCTCTCACCCATGGCCTTCAGCTCGCCGGCCAGGCTGCGATCGTCCCGGGCCCGGTCGCTGGCCAGATTGCGGCCTTCAATCACCGAGGCGGAAAAGTGGCTCTGCATGTCTTCCAGGCTGTCGTTGAGCCGGGCCAGAAAACGGGTGGAGTGTTGCCGCTCGCTGCGGCAACCTTCTATGACCAGTTCAATCAGGCGCAGGCAAAGATCCGCCAGCACGGTATTTTCGGGTTGCCTCAGCAGGCGCTGCTGAATGCTGCTGATTTCCTCGCCCGAGGTGCCGTTGTAGTCCAGCTCGTCGATAAGCTGCAACAGCCGCTGGCATAAATCGGCACGAAACTGGCGTTGCTGCCGGGCTTCGCGCATCGCCAGCTCCAGGCTCTGCTGGTAGCACTCAAACAGCGGCCCGAGGTGGTGCAGGCCGCCGGCGTCCGGGGTTTCCAGCTCAGGCAGCAGGCTTTGCAGCCGTGCCGGCACCTGCGGCAGACGGCTCAGGCATTGGGCCGCCTGCAGCATCTGCTCGTTGAGCACCTGTTGCAGGCGGCCCGATTGCTGGTGATAGCGCCTCAGCCTGGCCAGGTGTTGTTGCAGGCCAGCCAGAAGTTGCGTCAGCTCGGGCGGGCGTGGTCCCCCCTGTTCCTGACTGCCCTGACCCTGAAAGAGTTTATGCCACTGTACCAGCAGGCCGCGCCCGTCCTGGTCGCTGTCCGTCTGCTCCGGGAGTGCCTCCAGTGCCTCGACCATGTTTCCCAGTCCGGCTATTACGGCGGTCAGCTCCTGCAGCATCATTCGTTCGTTCAGCTTGTTCATTTATCACCATTGAGGTCTGCCGGTGCCGCAACACCCTTAGCCTTGAGTGGGCAGGGGCGGCATCAGCGCCTGCCAGTCTATTTGTTGCTTCTTGTGCGAGCTGTTTACCTTGACCAATCCCTTCATTATACCCTGAATGCAACAGAGTCGAACGTCTCCATTGAAAAAGGCCGCCTGCTGGCAGTCAACCGCCACCAGCTCCACCCACGCCGGCTCATTGCTGACCTGAGTCAGCTGGTGGGCGGCGGCCATCGCCAGGTAGAGAATGTCGCCCAGCTTCATGTCGTCCAGGGCATGGGGGGACTTGGGCAGGAAGGGATGTCCGATAATGCCGGTAGCCAGGCGGCGATCCAGTTCGAACGAGCAGGGAAATTCCGCAAACATGCGGGCCAGGGCGCTCAGGGTCTGTTGCAGATCCGCCACCTCTTTCTGGGGGATCACATAGATAAACTCACCGTCGCGCAGGTCATACAGCCGGGCGCGGGGGTGAATGCGGCCGCGCAGGTAATCGCCAAGCTGGCGCTGAATTTCGGTGGCGTGGCTCAGGCCGGTTTTTTCCCGCAAATCCACCATAAACGGCACCTGCAGCAGAAGGTAGTAAATCTTGTCGTCAAAGGGGCGGTACTCTTCGTTGAGATACCACTGTTCCGAACGCAGTTGCTGACGGGCCATCTCCTGGGGCAAGCGCTGCATCAGTTGGCGCCAGTTCGGCAGGCCGGTGCCGGGCTCCACCATCAGCGCCTGTTGCAGCTCCTGATTCTGTTGCAGCAGGCGGCGGTTGCGTACCAGGTTGCGCAGCATGCCGTAGAGTAGCAGTGGCAGCAGCAGGCTGAGTCCGGCGGCGAGCAGGGCAAAGCGTTCCCTGTCCTGCAGCAGCCGTTCGCTGCGCCGGCCCAGCTCGGTCAACTCCCGCTCCTGTTGCAGTTGCTGATCGTTGTTTTGCACCAGGCTCTGGGTTAGCAGCCGGTTGACGGTGGTGGCCTGTTTGAAGAAGGCATGCAGGGCCTTCTGGTGGCGCAGCGCCTCGGTCATGTTGCCGCTGGTTTCAAACAGCTGGGCCAGCAGCCGGTGGCTTTCCATCAGCCGCAACACATCTTCCTGCTGCTCGGCCAGCTGGCGGGCCCGCTCCAGCCGCACCAGCGCCAGGCCGAACTCCTGTTGGGTCAGGTGCAGCCGGCCCAGCTGCAGCAGCACGTCGACTTGGCTGGGCAGATCCCGGCTGCGCTCAAAGCCGCGGCGGGCCTTGTCGAGGTAATACTGGGCATCGTTCAGGCTGCCCAGCTGCAGGTAGGACTGGCCGATTTCCAGATAGAGCCGGGTTTGCTGCTCTACGTCGTCCTGAATCTTGACCAGCTCCAGGGCATTGAAGAAATACACCAGCGCCAGGTTGGCATCTTCACCGGAGCGGGTTACTCGGCCCAGGTTAACCAGTGAGCTTATCAGCAACGGACTGTTGCCCAGCTGCTCGAATTCGGTGGTGGACTGATTGGCGTATTGCAGCGCCTTGTCGTGTTGCCCCAGGGCGGCGTAGATGGCGGCGGCCTTTTTGGCGGCCAGGGCCTTGAGGTAGAACTGGCGTCGGCCCTTGAGCAACTCCAGTGATTCCACGAAATGGGACAGGGCCAGCTCGTCCTGCTGCAGCTGCAGGTAATATTCGCCCAGCAGAAAATTGGCCCAGGCCTGGC
This sequence comes from Oceanimonas sp. MB9, assembly GCF_011319775.1. NCBI lineage: Bacteria > Pseudomonadati > Pseudomonadota > Gammaproteobacteria > Aeromonadales > Aeromonadaceae > Oceanimonas > Oceanimonas sp. MB9. The sequence goes on from NZ_VFBE01000005.1 coordinate 713,344, forward strand.
GCGGGTTGTCGCTCTGTTGCATGGCCTGCAGTCGCACCTGCTCAAAGGTCTGGCGGGCCTCATCAAACTGTTGCTGACGCAGCAGCACCGCCGCCTGCAACAGTTGCTGATCGCCCCGCAGTCCGTGAGCAGCCGGCAGGGGGACCTGGCCGGCCTCTTGCAGCAGTCGTTCGGCCTGCTCCGGTTGCTGGCGTGCCAGCGCCAGCTTGGCCTTGATCAGCAGGCTGGCGACCAGGGCCTCATGTTGACGGTGCTGGCGAGCCAGGGAGATGGCGTGATTGATGCTGGCATCGGCGGGCAGCAACAGGCCTTCGTTGGCCTGACACAGGGCCTGCAGCTGCCAGGCGGTAAAGGTCTGCCCCCGCGTACGGTACTGTTTGGCCTGCTCGAGCCGGTCCGGCTCCTGGCGAGAATTGAACATGGCGCCGGGGCTGGCTTCCCGGCGTTGCAGAAAATGGCGGGTAAAGGCCACACACTCATTGGGCCGGCTCAGCATCAGCTGCCGGGCCCGCTGCAGTTCGGCGGGCTCGGGTTGATAGGTGGACAGAGGGGGCGCACCCGCCAGGTGCGACACCAGAACGGCGACAGACAGAATCACAAATAAGCCATACCAAAAATGCTAGCCGGTAGGGCAGTTTACGAACCTCGCCGGTCCGCGTCCAGCCTCAAGGTGGCCCGGGTTACTGACGCAGCAGGCGCACATTGGCGGCCTTGCCGGCCACATTGCTGCGGTAGGGGTTGATGTCGAGGCCGCCCCGGCGGGTATAACGGGCGTAGACGGTCAGCTCCTCGGGCCGGCAATGCTGCATCAAATCCATGAAAATGCGCTCTACGCACTGCTCGTGAAACTCGTTGTGCTGGCGAAAACCCACCAGGTAGCGCAGCAGGGCGTCCTGGTGAATGCGCGGACCCTGATAGCGGATCATCACGCTGCCCCAGTCGGGCTGGCCGGTCACCAGGCAGTTGGACTTGAGCAGGTGGGAGTGCAGGGTTTCGCTGACGATGTCGGCGTCGGTGGCATTGGCCAGCAGGTCGGCGTCGGGCTGGTAACGGTCGATATCGATGTCGAGCTGATCGATGCAGTGGCCGGGCAGGCGGCCAAACTGGGCGGGGGCGTATTGCAGTTCATAGAGGCTGACGCTGACCCGGCCCTGGGCGCAGGCCGAGAGATCCCGGGTCATGGTTTCCTCGACCGCCGCCAGGCTTTCAAAGCGGCTTTGATTGAAGCTGTTGAGATAGAGCTTGAATGACTTGGACTCAATCAGGTTGGTGCTGTTGGCGGGCACCCGTACCTCGCCCATGGCCACCATCGGCTTGCCCCGGGAATTCAACCAGGACAGCTCATACAGGTTCCACAGATCTTCGCCGGAAAAGGGCAGGGCAGCGGCATCCAGGCCCAGATCGTCCCGGTTCAGGCTGCGGGGTACCGCCTGCAGCTGAGACGGATCATATTCGCTGACATAGTCGCTGTGCTTGCCCAGGGGCAGCTCGGCGAGGGCGGGGCTCTGTTGGTATTTCTGCTCTGGTGTCATTTGAAGTTCCGGTTGGTAAAATGAAACAGGCCGGCGACATGGCCTTCGCCATAGGCGATTGGAACCATCTCGGTATTATTCGTTGTTTACATTTCCGTATTGTGAGGCTTTGCCATGGAGAATCAAGAGGTGCCAGCACTGGCCGCCCTGTTTGAGCAGTATCGCCGGTGTTATGGCCAGCCCCTGGCCGAGCATGATGCCGCCGAGCCGTCCCCGGCCGAGCTGCTGCCGGCCCACGGCGGCCGGGTGGCCTGGCGCCCTTTTTTACGCCCCGAGCCGGGCAGCTTTGACAACCTGGGCCATGCCCTGGAGATGCCGGTGCACGCCTCGCTGACGGCGTTGTTCGGCCATTATTACGCCGGGCATTTACCCCTGTGTTACAAGGGACTGTTTGTGACCCTGCTGCAACCCTGGAATTCGGCCGACTTTGAGCGGCTGCAGCAAAACCAGATTGGCCATCAGCTGATGCAGCGCAAGCTGGGGCTGCCGGCCACCTGGTTTATCGCCACCTGCCGGGACGAGCACCGGCTGGTGACCCTAGACAACGCCAGCGGCGCCGTGTTGCTGGAGCGCCTTGGCAAGGGGGCGATTGGTGAGCTGGCGCCGGATCTGGCCACCTTTCTGCACCGGGCCGAGCCGGTCAGTCTTTGAAATCCCAGGACAGGTTGGACACCAGCCGGCAGGGCCCGCAGAAAAAGTCGAAAATATCGTGCAGCGGGGCGTCGAGGCGCCAGTCACCGCCACAGCCAGGGCAGGGGCGGGCCTGCTCCGCCGCCAGGCTGTCGCCGCCCACCCGGTACAGGTAGTAAAAGGTTGGCACCTTGGTCAGGTATTCGATGCGCTTGGCCAGATCCCGGCCACGACGGCTGAGCAGGCTGGAGGTGGTGGAAAGCTCCTGCACCGCACCATGCTCGAGAATGGAGCCGTTCATCTGCAGCTGATCGCAGGCCTCCCAGTCCTCCTGCCATTTCACTACCTGCTTGAAGTCGCCGTTGGCCACCGGCGGAATGCGATAGAGGGGAATGGGGGCAAAGTGCTCGCCGCAGCGCAGCGGTGAGCAGGTATGCAGGTAGCTGGTATAGAGCACCTGCCACTCGGGCTGGTGGGGTTCGTCTGTGGTGTCGGAGTTGAGATCCGGCCCGCGCGGGTTCACCTTGGGGCTGGTGAGCCCGGCCTGATGCAGCCGCTCCACCGCCAGCTCCACCTGGCGACTGTGATGGCGCGGGTGCAGGCTGTCGGCTTCCGGGCACACCACTCGGCTGGTGAGCCAACCCTGATGAATAACGGTGGGAAACTCCCGGCCGATGATCTGGCCGTTGTAACGCAGGGCATCCAGCAGCTGGCGCACCGCCTGTTCGGCCTCGGCCAGCCCGGTGTCTTGGTAGCAGTCAAACTGAAGTTCACAAACCCACATCAGGCACCGAGCTCCTCTAACCGCGCCAGCCGGGCTTCCAGTAGGCGCACCTTTTCTTCCAGCGCCGCCAGGCGATCCTCCGTCGGCGAGGTGGCTGGGGCCGGGGTCGGTGCGGCTACCTCGGCCGGCAGCGATTCCGGCGACTGGCGATAGCGGTTCACCAGGCTGATCAGCTCGGCCATGTTGACCGGGCCCGACAGCCGCGCCCGCACCGTGGCGGTGGTAATGGCCTTGCCGTCGGCGGCAAGGCGATGAATGGCATCAATAATGTCCTGAGACATGAAAACTCCGTTGGTTATCTCAGACTGGCGTTGAGCTGATCGATCACCTCGGCCCAGTCCGAATCTTCCTGCAGTCCTTCCTTCAGAAAACTGGCCTGGGCATGGCTCCAGAATGGCGCCTCGACCAGCTCCACTTCGGGTGGCAGTCGGTGATTATGCAAAAAGTGCTCTATGCCTTTGTGGCTGGCATCCAGTCCCAGTTGTTCAAACAGTTCGCTGAACGGGTGAACAATATGCTCCATGTTGACCTCCTGTTTTTGCGGTAAGCCATCAGCCGTAAGTGGCGTTGTTTGAAAGATAGTCGTTGGCCCCGAACCTTGTCACTCCGGCGCAGGCCGGCGGCCATCTCACCAGGAACGCCACATTAGCAGGCACCAAGCGGAATCTTCAATCAACACCACGTTAAGCCGACCACTTAACGCTTATAGCTCCTCGAAGGGGCCCGGCGGCTCTCGCAGCACCGGCACCGAGACCTCCACCACCCGCAGGCCGGCAAGCCAGAGCTCGCCCTCGTTATGCTGCACGCCGTCGTGGCTGAATTCAAAACGAAAATGGGCCAGTAACCGGCCCTTACGCCAGCAAAAACGGTAGCGGTAAATGCTCAGCAACTGAAACTGCTGGCGCTTGCAATAGTGTTGCAGCCAGCGGCCGGCAAACTCGCTCTGGCGGCGCAGTTGCCAGACCCCGGCGCCCAGCAGAAACAGCGCCAGCAGCCCGAGCAGCTCAGCCACGGGCGGCGCTAAACAGGCTGCCCAGGGCCTGTTTGAGCGGGCCGGGCAGCTCGGGGTTGTGCAGGTTGGCCAGGATCAGCGGACGCAACGCCGGCACCGACACCAGCTCGGCAAACAGGCCGTTGAACAGCTCGCCGTGCTGCTCTGCCAGCAGGGTCAGGTATTGCAGCAGCAGGGTTTCATCGGTCAGCTCCTGCCACAGTCGGGCCGCCAGGGTCAGCATCAGGGTGGGGCCCGGATTCAGGCTCATCAGGCTGGCCAGCTTGACGCTGCGCTCGCGAAAGGGGGGGCAGCCGGCGGTGGCGCGCAGCAGCAGGCCAATGCGCTCTTCATCGGGGCCGGCGCGCTCCTGCTCACCGTTAATGGCTTCAATCATGGTTTTGGCCAGGGCCTGGGGCAGGGGGTGGTGTTCGCACTGGGCCAGCAGCGCCTGCTGCACCGGTGCCGGCAGTTGCCACAGTCGCTGCTGCACTCGTTTGGCCAGCGTGGCATCGGTGCCGAGCCGGGCGGCCACGTCCGCCAGCCCTTGCAGGCCCAGCCGTTGCCAGTCGTGGGTATCGGGGCTGTCCAGGTAGTCGAGCACGCCCTGGTAAAAGGCCGAGGGCGCATGGCCCAGGCTCAGGCTGAGGCGGGCATGAAAGGCGGCCAGCTTGTCCTGGGGCGGCTGAAAGGTAAAGGGCGTATCGGCCAGCCGTTGTTGCTGCTCCTCGGTCAGCGGCGCATGAATGTCACCACCGAGCTGTTCCACCAGCGCCGACAGGAAATGCTTGACCGCGGCGTTGTTGAACAGGCCGCGCTCGTCCAGGGGAATTTTAAGGAACCACACATAGGGCTGGCCACCCTGTTGCTGCCAGTAACACACCGCCAGCCAGGCGTGGCGCTGCAGCGGCCAGGGGTAGGGGCGGCGGCCGGCCTCGATGGCGGCAAAATCGTCCTGCGCCAGGGGCTGCAGGCGCCGGCCCAGATCGAACAGGCGAAAGTCGGTGCCGGCCTGGGTCAAAAAGTCGCTGAGTGTGTCTATGTGCATGGGCTCCTCCTGTCTTGAGGGCGAATTATAGGGAGTCGGCGGCCGGGATGGTATAGTAGCGGGCCGTTTTACTCGGAGTTTGCTCAATGACCGCCGACATTTCCCGCCTGCTGCTCGACATTGAACAGGAGCTGAAAACCCTTGGCTGGTGGGACAGCGAGCCCCCCTCTGCGGCGGCACTGGCCAGTACCCAGCCATTTTGCATCGACACCCTTAGCCTGCCTCAGTGGCTGCAGTTTGTGCTGCTGCCGCGGTTGCGAGCCATGCTGGCGGCGGGCAGTCCGCTGCCCGGCCGCATTGCCGTCTATCCCGTGGCGGTGGAGAGCTTCAAGGGGGTGAATGCAGATGCGAGTGCACTGAACGAGGCCATCGCCCGCCTGGATGAAGCCCTGAGCGGCCGGCCGGTGGTGCGTGAGTCATGAGCATTGAACTGGTGTACGAAGACGACTGGCTGGTGGCGGTCAACAAGGAGCCCGGCCTGCTGGTGCACCGCAGCTGGCTCGACCGCCATGAAACCCGCTTTGCCATGCAACTGACCCGGGATGCCGTGGGCTGCCACGTGTTTCCGGTGCACCGGCTGGACCGGCCCACCTCCGGCCTGCTGTTGTTCGGCAAAAGCGCCGAGGTGGCCCGCAGCCTGACCGACGCCTTTGGCGAGCGCCGGGTGAACAAAACCTACCTGGCGCTGGTACGGGGTTACCTCGAAGGCGAGGGCCGGCTCGACTATGCCCTGACCCGGGAGCTCGACGACATTGCCGACAAGTTCGCCGATGCCGACAAGCCGCCCCAGGACGCCATTACCCGCTGGCAGGAGCTGGCCCGGGTAGAGTTGCCCTTCGCAGTGTCGAAAAAGCATGCTACCAGTCGCTACAGCCTGGTGCGACTCAGTCCGGAAACCGGTCGCAAGCACCAGCTGCGCCGGCATATGGCCCACCTGCGCCACCCCATCGTGGGCGATACCAGCCACGGCGATGGCCGTCACAACCGCTTTTTTCGCGAGCAGTACCAGTGCGACCGGCTGATGCTGCACGCCGCCCGGCTGCAATTGACGCATCCGGTGACCGGCATGCCACTGCGGCTTGACGCGCCGCTGGACACAACCTGGCGTTCGCTTATTTGTGAATTTGGTTGGGAAAGGGCGCTCGCCGCGAGCAGGGAGAGCGAGGTAGAATCCGCGCTTTCAGCGGGTTAGGCGTATCGTGACACTTCAACCTTTACTCGACCGGATTGACGCTCAGGCCCGTGCATTTTTTGGCCAGGGCAAGGTAGCCGATTACATTCCCGCGTTGGCACAGGTGCCCGCCCGGCGCTTTGGCATGGCCATCTGTACCTTGGATGGCGAGCTGTATTGCAGTGGTGATGCCGAGGAGCCATTTTCCATTCAGAGCATCTCCAAGGCCTTTGCCCTGGCCATGGCGCAGCAGCGTTATGGCGACGAACTGTGGCAACGGGTAGGAAAGGAGCCATCTGGCAATGCTTTCAATTCTCTGGTACAGCTGGAATTCGAGCAGGGCATTCCACGCAATCCCTTTATCAATGCCGGCGCCCTGGTGGTGGTGGACGCACTCAGCTCCCGGCTGTCGGCACCGGTGCATGCATTTCTGGAAGCGATGCGGCTAAGGGCCGGCAATACGGGCATACGCATCGATCACAAGGTCACCAACTCCGAATACGAGCACCGCTTTCGCAATGCGGCCATGGCCAACCTGATGAAGAGCTTTGGTAATTTCCACAATGAGGTGGACGAGGTGCTGAGGGCCTACTTCAGCTACTGCGCCCTGTCCATGAACTGCGTGGATCTGGCCCGCGCCTTCAGCTTTCTCGCCAACGGCGGACGCTGTGTGATGACGGGTGAGCAGTGGCTGCCCCGGCTGCAGACACAGCAACTCAATGCCCTGCTGTTTACCTCGGGGCTGTATGATGCGGCCGGAGACTTTGCCTACCGGGTGGGCATGCCGGCCAAGTCCGGTGTGGGGGGCGGCATAGTGGCGGTGGTGCCGGGGCGCTTTACGGTGTGCGTCTGGTCGCCGGAGCTGAATGGTTATGGTAATTCGGTGGCGGGGATCTGGGCGCTGGAGGAGCTGTCCCGAGCCCTGGACTTACGACTTTTCTGACAGGAGGAAGTATGGCAACAGTGGATATTATTATTGGCACCGTTTACGGCTCGGCCGTGCTGGTGGCGGAAACCCTGGAAGAAGAACTGGTCAAGGCGGGGCACGGCGTGACCCTGCATGAAGATGCGGAGCTGGCGGATCTGGATCCGTCTCATTTCTGGCTGTTTGTCACCTCCACCACCGGTCAGGGGGACATTCCGCCCAACCTGGTGCCGCTGTTTGAGACACTGCGCGAAGCCTGCCCGCCTATCCCCGCGGTGCGTTATGCCCTGGTGGCCCTGGGCGACAGCAGCTACGAGGACTTCTGTGGTGCCGGCAAAAAGCTTGATGAACAGCTGCAGGAACTGCAGGCGCAGGCGGTGACCGACCGCCTGTTGGTGGATGCCACCGAAACCCTGGAGCCGGAAGTGCCGGCGTTGGACTGGCTCAAGGGCTGGATGGACAGGATTTAAAACCAGGGTACCGCCTTGCGGCAGGAGGTGGGCATGGCCACCCACACTCCTTTCCTCATCACTTCTCAGCCGACAGCCGGATCCCGTCCGCTTCAATGACAATTTTGCCCTGCTTGTAGAGGCCGCCAATGGCTTTTTTGAAGGTGCCCTTGCTGATACCGAACTGGCGGTAAATGGTATCGGGATCGGTCTTGTCGCTCACCGCCAGTCGGCCACCGGCGGCTTCAAGCCGGGCCAACACCTTGTCCGCCGCCTCGTCGGTCTTGCCTGGGCCGGGTTTGAACAGGGTCAGATCCAGCTTGCCGTCGTCCCGTACCTGCTTGATGTAGCCGCGCAGGCTCTTGCCCATCGGCAGTCGTTCGGGCAGCTCCGATTTGAACAGCTGCCCCCAGTATTGGCCATCCACCACCGCCTTGAGCCCCAGAGGAGTGCCGGCCACGATCAGCAGGTCGACCTCGTCGCCGGCACGATAGCGGGGCAGCTCCTTGCTCAGGAAGGGCTCCAGTTTGCTGGTGGCCACCATACGACCCTCGTGATCCAGCGACAGCCGCACCACATAATGCCGGCCCACCTGCATGGGCTGGGCCTGATTGCGGGCGGGCACGAAAATATCCTTCTTCATGCCCCAGTCGAGAAAGGCCCCCAGGCGGTTGACCGTAACCACCTTGAGCGAGGCGAACTGGTTCACCCTGGCCTTGGGGCGGCTGGTGGTGACAACCGGCTCCAGATCCGCATCCAGATAGACAAATACCTCCACGCCGGCGCCGGGCCGGCAGCCGACGGGCAGCTGGCTCTTGGGCAGAAACAGCTCGCCGAAGTCGCCGCCGTCCAGCCAGCCGCCCTTGTCGTCGAGCCGCAGCAGGGGCAGGGAGTTGTTGTCGCCAAGCTTGATCATGGAGGTCACCGTCGTCGTCAAAAAGGGCGATCTTAGCCTGCCCGCACCACAAACACCACGACGATGGCGGCCGGTTGCCGGTAAATTCGTTTTACGCCTTTATATTCAAGGTATTATCATTTTTCTGTTGTCAGCAGCCGGGGAATGACTGCTACACTCGGGCAAAATCTGTCGGTGTTCCGGCCCCTGCTGGCGGGGTGGTTCCGGTCGCCATGGCGGCACAGGATGTGCCCATTTCAGGAGCGGAAATCATGGAGCAGGCGCAGATCACCATTCTCGTCATACTGGTCGCCACCGTGGGCATGTTTTTGTGGGGGCGCTGGCGACACGACATGGTGGCCGCCGGCGCCCTGCTGGCCTGTATTCTCGCCGGCCTGGTGCCCGCCGAACAGGCCTTTGAAGGACTGGCGCACCCGGCGGTGATCACCGTGGCCTGCGTGCTGGTGCTGAGCAAGGGGCTGCAGAGTTCTGGGGCGGTCGACGTGCTGGCGCGCACGTTGCTGCCCAGCCAGTCCGGCACCGTGCTGGCCATGGTGGCCCTGACCGGACTGGGCGCGGTGCTGTCGGCTTTTATGAACAACGTGGGGGCGCTGGCGCTGCTGATGCCGGTGGCGCTGCAGATGGCCCGACGGCAGCAGTTGCCACCGGGGCGCATTCTGATGCCGCTGGCCTTTGGCACCATTCTGGGGGGCATGACCACCCTTATCGGTACCCCGCCCAACCTGATCGTATCGGGCTTTCGCCAGGCCAGCGGTGCCGATGGTTTTGGCATGTTTGACTACACCCCGGTGGGACTGGCGGTGGCGGCCTTGGGTGTGGCCTTTGTGGCCCTGGTGGGCTGGCGACTGGTGCCCGAGCGCAAGCAGGCGGGCATGGAAGGCTTTGAGTCCGGCGCCTACATTACCGAGGCCAGGGTGCCGGCGGGCTGCAAGGCCGAAGGGCTTACCCTGCGGGAGCTGGAGCTGGCGCTGGTGGAAGCCGATGCTCAGGTGCTGGGGCTGGTGCGAAACGAGGTACGGGTGATGACGCCCAGCCCGCGCCGGCGCACTCGGGCCGGCGACATTCTGATGCTGGAGGCGGAAGCCGATACCCTGTCCCATGCCCTGTCGAGTTTGGGGCTCAAGCTGGAAGAAGCCCAGGCCACCAAGGAAGAGCGGCAAAAGGAAAAAGAAAAGGAAGAAAAAGAGAAGGAAAAAGACAAGGGCAATGCCGATCCCGAAGGCGCCGCCGAGCAGGACGATGAAGCCAGGGCCAAAAAGGACAAGAAAGAGAAAAAGGACAAGCCCGAGGTTGACGGCTATGACGAGGTGGTGCTGATGGAGCTGGTGATCCTGCCCAGCTCGGAGCTGCTGGGCCGCACCGCTCGGGGCATTCAGCTGCGCACCCGGTTTGGTGTGAACCTGCTGGCGGTATCCCGCCAGGGGCAGCGTTCCTTCAAGCGGTTGCGGGCGCTGGCCTTTCGCGCCGGCGATCTGCTGCTGATGCAGGGCACGCCCGAGCTGATTGCCGAGTTTGCCTCCAGCACCGGCTGTGTGCCCCTGGCGGAGCGGGAGCTGCGTATTCCCGACAAGAAGAAGGCGCTGACCGCCGCCGGCATTATGGCGGCCTCGGTCACGGTGGCGGCCCTGGGCTGGTTGCCGGCGGCGGTGGCTTTTGCCGCCGGGGTACTGGCGTCCATGGTGTTTCGCACCGTGCCGCCGCGCTCGGTATACAACGCCGTGGACTGGCCGGTGGTGGTGTTGCTGGGGGCGCTGATCCCGGTGGCGGACGTCATGGAATCGACGGGAACGGCGCGCCTGCTGGCGGGACTGCTGCTCGACGGCATTGCCCAGGGCAGTGCCCTGGTGGCCCTGGTGCTGATCCTGGTGGTGACCATGACGCTGTCGGATTTGATGAACAACGCGGCCACGGCGGCGGTGATGTGTCCCATTGCGCTCGGGGCCGCCAACCAGCTGGCGGTGAGTGCGGATCCCTTTCTGATGGCGGTGGCCATCGGCGGCTCCTGTGCCTTTCTGACCCCCATCGGCCACCAGAACAATACGCTGATCCTGGGTCCGGGCGGCTTTAGATTCGGGGATTACTGGCGGCTGGGGCTGCCACTGGAGCTGCTGGTGGTGGCGATCAGCGTGCCCATGCTGTTGTGGATTTGGCCGCTTTAAATGAGGAGAAACAGATGCAGAACGAACTGGATAATCGCGTGATCCTGGAAGTGTTCGACAAGATTCGCCGTTTTGGCGAGCCCTATGAAGACGGGCACATGCTGGAAGGCATAGTGGCCACCAGCGATTTTGACGGTTACAGCGTGGTGCTGTCGGGCAGTGGAGTGACCTTACAGCTCAACTTCCATCAGAGCTATCACTTCGAGTATGACAGTGCGACCCTCAAGGAGCAGTTCATGTCAAAGGTTGACTACATTCATCGCCACTTCAACGAGTCCTGATCCGGCAAACGCCGCCCTGGACCCAGGGCGGCGTTTGGCCATCAGCCCAGCCGGCTGACCCGCACGCTGCGTCCCTTGATCTTGCCCTGTTGCAGGTGCCTGAGCGCCTGCCGGGCCACGTCCTTGTGTACCGCCACATAGGACTGCATTTCGGCGATGTCGATCTTGCCCACCAGGTTGCCGGCAAGGCCGGCGTCCCTGGTGAGGGCGCCGAGAATGTCGCCGGCGCGAATCTTGCTCTTGCGGCCGCCGGCGATATTGAGAGTGACCATCTCCGGCTGGCGCGGAGCGGCCTGGCCGTTCAGTGCCGCCAGTGAACCCTGTGCCATGGGTGCCTGCTGGTATTCCTCAATCATGTTGACCCGAAAGGCTTCCTGCGGACTGTACAGGCTCAACGCCAGGCCTTGCTGGCCGGCGCGACCGGTGCGGCCGATGCGGTGCACATGCACTTCGGGATCCTGGGTGATGTCGTAGTTGATCACCGCCGCCAGCTCCTTGATGTCGAGGCCGCGGGCGGCCACGTCGGTGGCCACCAGAATATTGGCGCTGCCGTTGGCGAAGCGGATCAGCACCTGATCCCGTTCCCGCTGCTCCAGGTCACCGTTCAGCGCCAGGGCGGCAAAACCCAGGGTGCCGAGGTGGTCGGCCACTTCCTGGCAGGCCCGTTTGGTATTGCAGAACACCACCGCCGAGGCGGGGGCGTAGTGTGCCAGCAGGGTGGCCAGGGCAGTCTTGCGCTGCTCGGGGCGGGTTTCAAACAGCAGCTCGACGATGTTGTCGCTGCTCGGCTCCTCGGCCACCGAGATGGTGTGGGGCTGGCGCTGCAGGCCTTGGCTGAGCTCGGCAATGCCGTCGGGATAGGTGGCGGAAAACAGCAGGGTTTGGCGTGCGGCCGGGGTAAAGGCCACCGCCTTGCGTATGTCATCGGCAAAGCCCATGTCGAGCATGCGGTCCGCCTCGTCCAGCACCAGGGTGTTGAGGGCGTCCAGGTTCAGGCTGCCCTGTTGCAGGTGCTTGAGCACTCGCCCCGGGGTGCCCACCACGATATGGGCGCCAAACGCCAGGGTGGCGGTCTGGGCCGCGGTGGGTGAGCCGCCGCACAGTGACACCAGTTTGACGTTGGCCATGGCCCGGGCCAGTTTGCGCAGCTCCCGTGCCACCTGATCCGCCAGCTCCCGAGTGGGGCAGAGCACCATGGCCTGTACCCGGTTCAGGCTGACGTCGAGCCGGGACAGCAGGCCGAGGCCAAAGGTCAGGGTCTTGCCGCTGCCGGTACTGGCCTGGGCGATCACGTCTTCGCCGGCCAGCACCGCCGGCAGGCCCTGGGCCTGAATGGGGGTCATGCGGGTATATCCCAGGGTGGCGAGGTTGTCGAGCAAGGCAGAGCCCAGGGGCAGGGTGGAAAAGTCGGTGTTGGTCACGGAAGGCTTCGCTGTGTGATGAAATGAAAGGGCCGAAGCGGCCGGGCGCGCATCATAGCAGAAATGCGGGGTGAGTGGTGTTTTTCTGGTCGGTAAAACAAAAACGGCGCCGAGGCGCCGTTTGCATCATTGGGCCTTCTGGCCGCTTAGTTGTGCTTGTGCAGTTCGGCGTTCAGCTCGATGGCAGACTTGTTGGTCTTCACCTCGATGCGGCCGGTCTGGGAGTTGCGGCGGAACAGCAGATCCGTTTTGCCGGCCAGATCGGCGGCCTTCACGGTCTGTACTTCATTGTTCTGATCGTCCAGCACGGTCACCTTGGCGCCGGCGGTGATGTACAGGCCGGATTCGATGGTGCAACGATCCCCCAGGGGAATGCCGAGGCCGGAATTGGCGCCCAGCAGGCTGCCTTCACCCACGGAAATGACGATGTTGCCGCCGCCGGACAGGGTGCCCATGGTGGAGCAGCCACCGCCCAGATCGGAGCCGTTGCCCACCACCACACCGGCGGAGATGCGGCCTTCGACCATGCTCACACCCAGGGTGCCGGCGTTGAAATTGATGAAGCCTTCATGCATCACGGTGGTGCCTTCACCCACGTGGGCACCCAGGCGAATGCGGGACGCGTCGCCGATACGCACGCCGGCGGGCACGACGTAGTCGGTCATTTTCGGGAACTTGTCCACGGAGTTGACGCTGATGGTGCGACCCTGGGCGCGGGCCTGCAGTTGACGTTTGGCCAGCTCATCCACGGCAATGGCGCCTTCGCTGGTCCAGGCCACGTTGGGCAGCAGGCCGAACATGCCGGACAGATCCAGGCCGTGCGGCTTGACCAGGCGGTGTGACAGCAGGGCCAGCTTGAGGTACACCTCGGCGGTGCTGGCAGGGGCGGCGTCGGTTTCCAGAATGGTAAGCACCAGCGGCTGGGTGCTGCCTTCCAGCACTTCGGCGATCTCGGCCTGGGCGGTGGCGTCCACCGACAGCAGTGCGGCCTTCAGCTCGCTCAGCCGGGCGGCATCCAGCTCGATGGCGGCGTTGCCACCCTGATAGCCGGTCTGGTCGGCCACGGCCTTGATCAGGGCCTCATCGGCGTTCAGCAGCGGCTGGTTGTAATAAACCTCGAGCCATTCTCCTTTGGCGGATTTGGTACCCACGCCCAGACCGAAAGCAAAGTTTGCCATGGTGTTCACTCCATAAATGTGTCGGATTCCTGAATTGGTGCCCGTTTTATCATATTTTGCCGCCATGGTTGAGTTCATCTGCCAATTTTTCCCGCAGCCGAGTGCACTCCTGCTCAGTTAATGGCCGATCGTCGCTGTTGGTGAGGCTGAAAAAGTCTTCCACTCGCTCGCCGATGGTGGTGATTTTGGCGGCGTGCAGGTTCAGGCCCTGGCGGCTGAACACGGCACCGATGCGTGCCAGCAGGCCGGGCGTGTCGAGGGCGATCACCTCCATCAGGGTGCGTTTGCTGCTGCGCGCCGGGTCCAGAAAGTGCACTTGAGTGGGCACATGAAACTCCCGGTGCCGGCGCGAGGGCGGGCGCAGCCGCGCCACCGGTGGCGTGCGGCTGTTGAGCGCCAGGCTCAGGCCGGAGCTGAGCTCGTTCAGGCGGTCGCCGCTTACCGGCTGACCATCCGGCTCCAGCACGATAAAGGTGTCGAGGGCATAACCGTCCTTGGAGGTCATGATCTGGGCGTCGTGAATGTTGAGGTTTTTCTGATCCAGGGCCGCCGCCACGCGGCCGAACAGGTTGGGGGAGTCGGGGCTGTAGATAAACAGCTCGCTACCGCCCCGGCCCGGTTGCTGGCTGATCTGCACCAGGGGCCGGTGTGGATCGTCGTGAGCCAGAATATGGCTGCTGTGCCAGGCGATTTGCTCCGGGCTGTGGCGCAGAAAGTAATCCGCGGGCAGCCGTGACCACAGCGTCTTGAGGTGTTCGGTGGGGCTGTTCATGTGCTCCAGCAGGCGGCGGGCCTGCTGCTGGTTCTCGCGAATGCGCAGGCGCAGGTCCGGTGGGTTCTCCAGCCCACGGCGCAGGGCCTTTTGTGTGGCGAAATACAGCTCGCGCAACAGGCTACCCTTCCAGTCGTTCCACAGGCCGTCGTTGGTGGCGCAGATATCGGCCACGGTCAGGCAGTAAAGAAAGTCCAGGCGCAGCTCGTCCCGCACCTGAGTGGCGAACTCGCGGATCACGTCCGGATCGTGAATATCCCGGCGCTGGGCGGTGACCGACATCAACAGGTGCCAGCGCACCAGCCAGGCCACCAGGCGGGCGTCGGAGCGGTCGAGATCATGGTCCAGGCAAAAGGCCAGGGCGTCATCGGCACCTAGGGTGGAATGATCGCCCCCCCGGCCCTTGGCAATGTCGTGGAACAGTCCCGCCAGCAGCAGCAGCTCAGGCTTGCGCAGCCGGTTGCTGATCTCATGGCACAGTGGGTGGCTGCGCCGGCGGTCGGCATCGCGAAAACGGGCGATGTTTTTCAGCACGCGGTGCGTGTGCTCATCCACCGGGTAGGCGTGAAACATGTCGAACTGCATCTGGCCGACAATCTTGTTCCACTGGGGAAAATAGGCGGCGAGAATGCCATAGCGGTGCATCAGGGTCAGTGCCAGGCGGCCGCTGCCGGGATGGCGAAGCAACATCATGAACAGGCGGCGGCAGTCGGCCCGTTCGCACAGAAATCCCGGCAGCCGGCGGCGTGCATCCCTCAGTTCGCGCAGGGTGGTGGAGTAGATGCCGGCGATTTGACCGTGCACCGCGATCTGGTAGAACAGCCGCAGCATGGCCGCCGGCTCCCGCATAAACAGCTCGGGATCCACCACGTCAATCAATCGCCCGCGCAGGCGGAATTCCGGGGTCAGGCTTTTTACGTCCATGGCGATATGGCCGAGAATGGCCTCGTCAAACAGCTGCAACAGCAACTCGTTCAGCTCGGCCACCCGGCGCACCGTCTGATAGTAGCGCTTCATCATGTGTTCGATGGACTCGTTGCCCTCGCCGGCAAAGCCCAGGGCCGCGGCCACGGCGCGCTGGCGGTCGAACAACAGACGGTTGTCGGGGCGGCGGGTGACGGTGTGCAGGGCAAAGCGCAGTTTCCACAAAAAGGTCTGGCAGTCCTGCAGCTCGGCAAACTCAGCCTCGCTGAGAAAGCCGTGGCTGACCATTTCCCCCAGGGTGGTGGCGCCGAAATGACGA
Source organism: Oceanimonas sp. MB9 (assembly GCF_011319775.1). Classification (NCBI taxonomy): domain Bacteria; kingdom Pseudomonadati; phylum Pseudomonadota; class Gammaproteobacteria; order Aeromonadales; family Aeromonadaceae; genus Oceanimonas; species Oceanimonas sp. MB9. The sequence continues at coordinate 728,844 of NZ_VFBE01000005.1, forward strand.
CGGGCAACCCAGCTGATGGTCTGAATGTCACGCAGGCCACCCGGACTGTTCTTGATGTCGGGCTCCAGCTTGTAGCTGGTATCCCGAAACTGACGGTGACGCAGTTCCTGCTCCTGGCGTTTGGCCTCGAAAAAGGCCTGGCTGGGCCAGAATTTGTCCGGCGCCGTGGCCTGGGTAAGGGCGGCAAAGGTGTGATAGCAGCCGGTGATCAGCCTCGCCTCAATCAGGTTGGTGGCCACGGTGATGTCTTGCTCACCCTGGGCGACGCATTCGGCCACCGACCGCACGCTGTGGCCCACTTCCAGGCGCAGATCCCAGAGCTGGGTGACAAAATCGGAAACGCGCTCGTTCAGGGCCTCGTCCAGGGCATGACGGCTCAGTATCAGCAGATCGATGTCGGAGCAGGGGTGCAGCTCGCCGCGACCATATCCCCCCACTGCCACCAGCGCCAGATCCGGTTGCTGATGCAGACCGTGCCGGGCCCAGAGTCCGGTCAGCAGTTGATCCATGTGCTGGGAACGGGTGCATACCAGTTCGGTGACATCGTCACCGGACTGAAAGCGTTGCTCCAGCCAGTCCTGTAACTGGCCCAGCATGTCGCGGCAGCGGACCAGGGTCAGTTCATCGGGAGACAACAGGGCGGGGGCAAGCGGGCTGGCTTCCATGGGGGCGATTTCCTTTTTGGGCTGGTGTTGTTTAAGTTAACAGAGCCCGTGAGCCGGGAAAAGCACGCCGGCCCGGAAGCTTGTGTCAACCGTTTGCGGAGCCATCATGACTCAACCCGACAATGCGCTGCCGGCCTGGATTCGGCGTTTCACCGGTTCATTCTGGCTGTTGCCACTGTTGTTTGTGCTGTCGTTGCTGGAGGCGCTGATGCTGCCGGTGCCCCTGGAGCTGGTGCTGATCCCGTTGTTGCTGATTGAACGACAGCGGTTGTGGCTGCTGGCCGGGGTGACCCTGGCCGGTTGCCTGTGCGGCGCGTTGCTGGGGTACGGTGCCGGTGCCTGGTTGTTTGACAGCCTGGATCATTCTCTGCTGGCCCATCTGGGCAGTGCCGAACAGTTTGATGACTTCTCCCGGCAGCTCGCCGAGCGGGGTTTTATGGCCATTCTGACGGTGGCGGTTACGCCGGTGCCCTTTCAGGTGGCCATGCTGGCCGCCGGCGCCGGCGATTATCCGCTGGGCCTGTTTATGCTGGCATCGGCCATAGGCCGGGGCATTCGCTATTACGGCCTGGCCTTGCTGGTGCGGCTGACCGGCAAACAGGCGCTGCGGTTGTGGCGCCATCATGCCCGTCCGCTGGGGTTGGCACTGCTGGGGCTGGCCTTGCTGGGATTTGGGCTGGGCTTCTGGTTGAACGACTGAGCCACAAAACGAAAAAGAGGCGCCTGTTGGCGCCTCTTTTCAGAAGGATGGGGTACCATCCCGTGCTTTATTATGCCGGCTCTCCTGCAGGCTCAATGCTTACCGCATGGTTGCCTTTGGGGCCTTTTTCTGTTTCGTATCGAACGACCTGGCCTGCTTTCAGGGTACGATAGCCCTCCATCTTGATGGTGGAAAAGTGCGCGAAGACATCTTCGCCCCCTTCCGTCGGACAGATAAAACCAAACCCTTTGGCGTTGTTAAACCATTTAACCGTTCCGGTTGTCATACTCGTGCGTCCTTTTACTCAAACATCCTAAACAACATTGAGAAACTGGCTGCGGCCCATTATAACTGGCGTTGATTTATCGCCGAATGAAACCGCTCGCAGTAAGCTTCGAACGAAACTACCACCGATTGCCACTACTCACTCTAGTGCAACCGGTGGGGGAGTCAAGGGGGTAGCGAGAGGCTTTTTGCGAAAGTGTCCCGTTTTGCCAGTCTTTCCGCATGACCCCGAGGATGTGTTGACAGCCCCGGTCCAGGCGGTAGGGTGAAAGACGGGAGTGGTTGCCGTGGTGGTCGGCATGATGGCTTCGGGCGACACCAAAACATTCGGCGCAGATCACAGCCACAGTCTGAAACAAGGCCAAATGCCGTTCCGCTGTAGCAGGATCCAACACCGTGATTTAGAGTAATTATATGGGCAGAAGAACACAGCAGACCGTCGAGGAGCAGGTAAGGGAGGCGGAAGAAACTGCGTTGCAGCCCCCTCCTATGTACAAGGTTATCTTGAATAATGACGATTACACCCCCATGGATTTTGTAGTGGAAGTACTGCAGCGATTTTTCGCCATGGACGTCGACAAGGCCACCGAGGTCATGCTGGCGGTACATTACCAGGGGAAGGGGGTTTGCGGACTGTTTACCGCAGAGATTGCGGAAACCAAGGTTGCGCAAGTAAACAAGTTTGCCCGTACGCACGAACACCCGTTGTTGTGCACCATGGAGCAGGCGTAAGACATGACCCAAGCAAAAGGGTGACCGGAGTTTCTTAGGGGAGGTGCCTATGTTGAACAAAGATCTTGAGAGCACGTTGAATGATGCCTTCAACGATGCCCGTCGATCCCGCCATGAGTTCATGACGGTGGAGCACCTGTTGCTGGCGTTGCTGGAAAACCCCGCGGCGAAGGAAGCGTTGCAGGCCTGTGGCGCCGATCTGGATCTGTTGCAGCGGGAAACCCGCAGCTTTATTGAACAGACCACGCCGCTGATTCCGGTGGGCGATGATGATCTCGAAACCCAGCCTACCCTGGGCTTTCAGCGGGTGTTGCAGCGAGCCGTGTTTCATGTGCAGTCCTCGGGCAACGCCGAGGTTACCGGCGCCAACGTGCTGGTGGCCATCTTCAGCGAGCAGGAGTCCCAGGCCGCCTATTTGCTGAAAAAGGTCGGCGTGGGCCGGCTCGATGTGGTCAATTTCCTTTCCCATGGCGTCCGCAAGGACGGTGAACAGGAAGACGCCTCGTCATCCCGTCAGGAAGAGCACAACGATGAGGCGGCCAGCAACCAGACCGAAGGCTTTGTCATCAACCTTAACCAATGGGTCAAGGACGGACGTATCGATCCGCTGATCGGCCGGGATCAGGAACTGAACCGCACCATTCAGGTGTTGTGCCGCCGGCGCAAGAACAACCCGCTGCTGGTGGGTGAGGCCGGGGTGGGCAAGACCGCCATCGCCGAGGGGCTGGCCTACCGCATTGTACACAACGACGTGCCGGAAATTATTGCCGACAGCACCATCTACTCCCTCGACATGGGCTCCCTGCTGGCGGGTACCAAGTACAGGGGCGACTTTGAAAAACGCTTCAAGGCGGTGCTCAAGCAGTTTGAGAAACAGAAAGGTGCCATTCTGTTTATCGATGAAATTCACACCATCATCGGTGCCGGCGCCGCTTCCGGCGGCCAGCTGGATGCCGCCAATCTGCTGAAACCGCTGCTGTCCAGTGGCCAGATCCGTTGCGTAGGCTCCACCACCTATCAGGAATACAGTCAGATCTTTGAAAAGGACAGGGCCCTGGCCCGGCGTTTTCAGAAGATTGATATTCTCGAGCCGTCGGTGGACGACACCGCCCGCATTCTGCAGGGGCTGAAAAGCCGCTACGAGTCGCACCATGATGTGCGTTATACCACCAAGGCATTGCGGGCCGCGGCCGAGCTGTCGGCCAAGTACATCAATGACCGGCACCTGCCGGACAAGGCCATCGATGTCATCGACGAGGCCGGCGCCCAGATCCGCATGATGCCGCCGTCCAAGCGCAAGAAGACCATAGGGGTGGGTGACATTGAAGCCATTGTTGCCAAGATTGCCCGCATTCCGGAGAAGTCCGTATCCAGCTCCGACAAGGAGGCGCTGAAGAACCTGGAGCCCAACCTGAAAATGGTGGTGTTTGGTCAGGATAAGGCCATCTCAGTGCTGACCGACTCCATTCGCCTCAGCCGTGCCGGCCTGGGCAACGAGAAGAGCCCCATCGGCTCCTTCCTGTTTGCCGGCCCCACCGGGGTGGGCAAGACCGAGGTGACCCAGCAGCTGGCGCGCATTCTCGGCATTGAGCTGATTCGTTTTGACATGTCCGAGTACATGGAAGCCCACACGGTGTCCCGACTGATTGGGGCGCCTCCGGGTTACGTGGGGTTTGACCAGGGCGGCCTGCTGACCGATGCGGTGATCAAGCATCCTCATGCGGTACTGCTGCTGGACGAGATCGAAAAGGCGCACCCGGATGTGTTCAACATTCTGCTGCAGGTGATGGACAACGGCACCCTGACCGACAACAACGGCCGCAAGGCGGACTTCCGCAATGTGATCCTGGTGATGACTACCAACGCCGGGGTGCAGGAAACCGTGCGCAAGTCCATCGGTTTCCAGCAACAGGATCACAGCCATGATGCCATGACCGAAATCAACCGCACCTTTGCCCCTGAGTTCCGTAACCGGCTGGACCATATCATCTGGTTCAACCACCTCAATATGGACATTATTCACCGAGTGGTGGACAAGTTCATTGTGGAGTTGCAGGCCCAGCTGGATGCCAAGGGTGTGTCACTGGAGGTCAGCGAGCAGGCTCGCCATTGGCTGGCGGAAAAGGGCTATGACAAGTCAATGGGTGCCCGTCCCATGGGCCGGGTCATTCAGGAACAGCTGAAAAAGCCCCTGGCCAACGAGCTGCTATTTGGCGAGCTGGTCGGCGGCGGTGCGGTACGGGTGATGTTGCGCAACGAGCAGTTGCACTTCGAGTTTCAGTCGGAGGCGTCCCTGGCGCACTGAGCCGGTAATGAAAGGCAACATGCCCGGCGCCGTTTACGGCGCCGGGCATTTTTTCTTCCAACGAAAACGGAGCAGTGCCTGGCGATGAAGGGCGAAGCTTCGCCCCTGGCTGTTAAGCCTGTTGCCTCAACCGAAACGGGGAGTGACGACTTAGCGAGAGCGGAAGACGATGCGACCCTTGGACAGGTCGTAGGGAGTCAGCTGGACAGTGACCTTGTCACCGGTGAGAATGCGAATGTAGTTCTTGCGCATCTTGCCGGAGATGTGAGCGGTGACCACATGGCCGTTTTCCAGCTCAACGCGAAACATGGTGTTGGGCAGGGTTTCCAGAATGGTCCCCTGCATTTCAATACTGTCTTCTTTAGCCATTGAGTCCTCTTGTTAACGCAGGCAATAAAACGGCAGGGATCATGCCGGATTTCGCATTCAGTGTAAAGTTTATGCTCAGTCTTTCATCGCCCGCCAATGGCCGCCAACCAGCCGTTCGTGGGGGCGAAAACGTTGCTTATAGTTCATCTTGCGGCAGCCGTCGACCTGGTAGCCCAGATACAGCCATTGCTTGTTCAGCTTTTGAGCCAGCTGAATCTGACAGAGAATGGCAAAGCTGCCCAAAGAGCGCCGCTCTTCCTTCGGGTCGTAGAAGGTATACATGGCACTGAGGGAGTGGCTCAGTATGTCGATGACCGCCACTGCGATCAGCCGCTCACCGGCGTGGATTTCCAGAAAGGCCGGCGGTAGCCACTGACACAGCAAAAAGCCGTCGTACTGCTGGTGGCTGGCCGGATACATGCTGCCGTCCTGGTGCCGGCAACTGATATAGCGCTGGTACAGCTCGAAGTATTCCGGTTTGTCCTGCTGGCTGAGGCGTATGTCGAGATCCCGGTTTTTGCGCAAAATGCGTTTCTGGCTGCGACCCGGCATAAAGTCGGATACCGGAATTCGCAACGACTCGCAGGCCTGGCAGGCCTGACAGCGGGGCCGGTAGATATCGGAGCCGCTGCGGCGAAAGCCCGCCGACAGCAGTTGTTCATAGCCTTCCGGGCAGAGCAGCTCGCGGTCGAGCAGCACCAGCAACTGCTCCAGCCGGCCCGGCAGGTAACTGCAGGGGTGTTTGGGGGTCAGCCCCACCTTCAGATTGACTTCCCTCATAGGCTCAGCTCGGTTGGTTGCCAGCAGGTGGCGGACACGGACGCATGTTGCAGCCCTTTGAGTTTATGCAGAAAGCGGGATCTGGGCCAGCTCACCACGCCCAGGCTTTGCAGGTGCGGATTGGGCAGCTGGCAGTCGATCAGCTCACCGCCGTGAGCGGCAAAATGGCGGCACAGGGCCAGCATGGCCAGCTTGGAGCCGTTGCTGACCAGGTGAAACATGGACTCACCGCAAAACAGCCGGCCCAGACCAATGCCGTAGAGCCCGGCCACCAGCCGGTGCTGGTCCCATACTTCCAGCGAATGGGCATGGCCCAGGTGGTGCAGCCGGCAGTAGTTGCGCTCGATATCCGGCGTGATCCAGGTGCCGGGGCCGCTTTCACGCAGCTCGCGGCAGTGGCGAATGACCGCCTCAAAGGCGTGGTTCACCGTCAGCCGGTAGCGTTGCTGGCGTGCCAGTTTGGCCAGGCTGCGGCTGACGTGCAGCTCGGCGGGCACCAATACGGCACGAGGATTGGGCGACCACCACAGCGGCGGCTGAGACTCGTCAAACCAGGGAAAAATGCCCATGCGGTAGGCCAGCAGCAGCCGCTCGGGACTCAGATCGCCGCCCACCGCCAGCAGGCCCTCGGGATCGGCCAGGGCTAGGTCCGGCTCGGGAAACCACAGCCGGTGATCCAGTTGCGTCAGATACATGGTCATGGCTCCGGTTCAGGATGAAGACGCGTGCCAGTCTTCACCGGCCTTCTGCTCGATGTACTCACGAATGAACTGCCGCACCTTCTGGGACGGGGTGACGTCTTCTTCGGCGCAAAGTTGTTCAAACAGCGCCTTCTTGCGCGGGTCGATAAGCAGGGTCAGTCGGGCGGTACGGTGTTCCATATAACCTCCAGCGTACATCACATGTTAATCATATTAACATTGAATGTGTTGCAGACGCGCCTACACTGAATATCCGCTCATGTTTCAACCTGTTACCGGAGCCCGCCATGCCCCACCGTGCCCACCTGTTTTCCCTTCGTCCCGGCCATGCGCTGAGAGAGAGTTGCCGGGGATATGGCCGGACGCATTTGCTCAGGGATGTGCTGGCCGGGATCAGCGTCGGCATTATCGCCATTCCCCTGGCCATGGCGCTGGCCATTGCCAGTGGAGTGGCGCCCCAGTATGGTCTCTATACCGCCATTGTTGGCGGTTTTGTCATCGCCCTTGCCGGCGGCTCCCGGCTGAGCATTTCCGGCCCGACCGCCGCCTTTGTGGTGATCCTCTATCCCATTGCGCAACAGCATGGCCTGGGCGGACTGCTGCTGGCCACCCTGATGGCCGGAGTTCTGCTGGTCGTGATGGCGCTGTTACGCGTGGGGCGTCTGGTGGAATACATTCCCGAGCCGGTGATTCTGGGCTTTACCGCCGGCATTGCCGTGGTGATTGCCGGCTTGCAGCTGAAGGACTTCTTCGGGCTGACCGTGGACGGACTGCCCGAGGCATTTCTGCCCCGGCTGGGAGCGCTGGCCTTGCATCTGCCGGAGCTGCACTGGCCCAGCCTGCTGGTGGCCGGGATTACCCTGGCCATCATGCTGCTCTGGCCTCGCCTGAACACCGGTGTGCCCCCGCATCTGCCGGCAGTGTTGCTGGCCGGACTGGCGGCGGCGTGGCTGAATCAACAGGGGCTGGCCATAGACACCATCAGCAGCCGGTTCAGCTATTTGCTGCCCGATGGCACTCAGGGGGCGGGCATTCCGCCGGTACTGCCCGCCCTGGTTTGGCCCTGGCAACAGCCGGGTCCCCATGGTGACGCCATCGGGTTGAGCTGGACATTGATACAAGAACTGTTGCCGGGAGCCTTTGCCATTGCCATGTTGGGGGCAATCGAATCCTTGCTGTGTGCCGTGGTGCTGGACGGCATGACCGATCAGCGCCACAGTGCCAACAGTGAGCTGTTGGGGCAGGGCATTGGCAACCTGGTGGTGCCCTTCTTTGGTGGCATCCCCGCTACCGCTGCCATTGCCCGTTCGGCCGCCAATGTCAGGGCCGGCGCAGTGTCACCGGTGGCGGCCATGGTGCATGCCCTGGTGGTGCTGGCGGGGTTGGTGCTGCTGGCCCGTTGGCTGGCCTATCTGCCCATGCCGGCCATGGCTGCCTTGTTGCTGGTGGTGGCCTGGAACATGAGCGAAGCGCACAAGGCGGTGCATTTGTTTAAAACCGCTCCCAGGGGCGATGTGTTGGTATTTTTGACCTGTTTTTCCCTGACCATTGCCCTGGACATGGTGATCGCCATTACCGCCGGCATGCTGATGGCCATGGTACTGTTTGTGAAAAACATCGCCGAAATGACTCGAGTGAGCGACATTTCCCACCATACGGGACTGGTGCCCGAGGCCTTGCCGGTGGGCTGGGCGGTATACCGCATCAATGGGCCGCTGTTTTTTGCCGCCGCCGACAGGGTGTTTGGTGAGCTGGCGTTGTTGACCCGTGATCATCATGGCGTGGTGCTGAGCATGGATGCGGTGCCGGTACTGGACGCCGGTGGCCTGTCGGCGTTGAGCCGTTTTGTGAGCGAGTGTGGCCGCAGAGGCATGAAGGTGGTAGTGGCGGATCTGCCGTTTCAGCCGTGGCAAGTCCTGGTCCGCGCCGGCCTGGCTTCGGCGAATGGCGAGCTGTCCTTTTATCCTACCCTGCCGCAGGCGCTGGACCATGTGCGGCAACACCGCCCGGCACCGGCTCACACCGCCTGAGCAAAAAAAACGGCGCTGTGCAGACAGCGCCGTTTTTATCTTTCAGCCAGAGGCAGCCGCGATGACCGCGTTCGGTGTTACAGCTGGGCCTGGGCGTCCAGGTAGCGCTCGGCGTCGAGGGCGGCCATGCAGCCGGTGCCGGCGGAAGTAATGGCCTGACGGTACACATGATCCATGACGTCGCCGGCGGCGAACACGCCTTCGATGCTGGTCTGGGTGGCATTGCCGTGCAGGCCAGACTGCACCTTGAGGTAGCCGTTCTCCATTTCCAGCTGCTCGGCAAAAATGCCGGTGTTGGGCTGGTGGCCGATGGCGATAAAGACCCCGGCCACGTCCAGCTGCTCGATGGCGTCGGATCTGGTGTCCTTCAGCCGTACGCCGGTTACGCCCATGTCGTCACCCAGCACTTCGTCCAGGGTACGGTCGGTGTGCAGCACGATATTGCCGTTGTTGACCTTGTCCATCAGCCGGTCGATCAGGATCTTCTCGGAGCGGAACTGGTCGCGACGGTGAATCAGGTGCACTTCGGAAGCGATGTTGGACAGGTACAGGGCCTCTTCCACGGCGGTGTTGCCGCCGCCTACCACGGCGACCTTCTGGTTACGGTAGAAAAAGCCGTCGCAGGTGGCGCAGGCCGACACGCCGCGACCCTGAAAGGCTTCTTCCGACGGCAGCCCCAGGTACTTGGCCGAGGCTCCGGTCGCAATGATCAGGGCGTCACAGGTGTACTCGCCGCTGTCGCCCCGCAGGCGGAAGGGGCGCTGGCTCAGCTCCACACTGTTGATATGGTCGAACACAATCTCGGTTTCAAAGCGCTCGGCATGCTCCTTCATTCGCTCCATCAGCGCCGGACCGGTCAGGCCTTCTGCATCGCCGGGCCAGTTTTCCACTTCGGTGGTAGTGGTCAGCTGGCCGCCCTGCTGAATGCCGGTGACCAGCACCGGGCTGAGGTTGGCCCGGGCGGCATAAACGGCGGCGGTATAACCGGCGGGGCCTGAGCCCAGAATTAGCAGTTTGGCGTGTTTGGCTTGACTCATGTGTTTCTCCAAGCTTGGGAAAGTAGGCGACGAAAATATGGCTTTCGATTGTAGGGGATAGGCCTTGGGGAATAAAGCGTGACGGCATTGATTCTCCGTCGTGCAGGGCGATACACGGAGAAAAGTGTTATAACGAATTCTTATGCAATATAACTGCAATCAATCTAAGTGCGGTTGCCTCCGCCGTCTTGCCAGAGAAAATGCTGTCCAGTGGCGGCCATGTCCGGGGTATACACCTGGCCAAGCCGCAGGTGCACGAGTTTTTTAGAGGGATCTGTGGCGCTGCTTTAGATGAAACTAAAAATGGGACGTTTCAGGGCAATTAGCTGACAGTATTTCTGCAAACTGGAGTTTGACGCTTTTTTTACCTTAATGACAAACATATGTGCTACCTGTTTGCGGTTTATCATGTTAAGCTTCTGTTTGCTGCTTTTTGTATATGTAATCAATAATTTCATATTTTTATTTTCCTTATCGCAGCCGTCACCGAATCGGGGTTCGTCCCGGTCAAGACAATATTGCCTGAACCACTCCCGATTCGAACAGAGGCGGGGGTGACTAGTCCGGAACCAAAAGTGGAATCTAGCGAAATGAGCCAAAGGATGGATGAAGTATTGGATGCGAACAATCGCCCCCTCAAGGAGCTTGATCGCATCGACCGCAACATACTTAACGAACTGCAACAGGATGGCCGTATCTCCAATGTGGAGTTGTCCAAGCGAGTGGGCCTGAGCCCCACACCCTGCCTGGAGCGGGTACGTCGGCTGGAGCGGCAGGGATACATCGAAGGCTATACCGCCATTCTCAACCCGCAGTTTCTTGACGCCTCACTGCTGGTGTTCGTGGAAATCACCCTGAACCGGGGCACCCCGGACGTGTTTGACGAGTTCAATGACGCGGTGCAGAAGCTGGAAGAAATCCAGGAGTGTCACCTGGTGTCGGGGGATTTTGACTACCTGCTGAAAACCCGGGTGGCTGACATGTCTGCCTACCGCAAGCTGCTGGGGGAGACCCTGCTGCGCCTGCCCGGTGTGAACGACACGCGAACCTATGTGGTGATGGAAGAGGTCAAGCAGAGCAACCGACTGGTGATCAACACCCGTTAAGCTGTGCTATTGTGCCCGGCTCTGGTATTTTTATGCCGGCGGGACTCGAACACCACACCCAGCGAGCGGCCCAGGCCGCTCGTTTGTCGTTGTATGGTGGCGACTTTTTTCGTCGCCCTATCCTGATAACCTGAGCACAATCATAATAACGAGGAGCGGACGTTTGGCGGAGAAAAAGCTGTTTACTCCCATGTCTGGTTTGCAGCGTCTCTTTGAGGCCGGTCTGATAGCCATCATTGTACTGGCCGTGTTCATGATGCTGTCGCTGGTGTCTTATCACCCATCCGATCCGGGCTGGTCACAAACCGCCTGGGGCGGTGACATCCGCAATGCTGCCGGCCCGGCCGGGGCCTGGCTGGCCGACATACTGCTGTTCGCCTTTGGCTTTTCTGCCTACCTGCTGCCGCCCTTCATGGTGTTTGTAGGCTGGGTGACGCTGTGGCGGCCCAAGGGGCTGATCGATATCTGCTACCTGACCCTCAGTCTGCGTATCATCGGGTTTCTGATGGTGATGCTGAGCCTGCTGACGCTGGCCAGCATGAACATCGGCGACATCTACTATTTCTCTGCCGGCGGTCTTATCGGTGACATGCTGGCCGGTTCCCTGCACCCGGTGTTTGGCGGCCTGGGCACCACGCTGTTGCTGCTGTGCTGTTTCGCCACCGGTGTCACCTTCTTCACCGGCTGGTCCTGGCTGCTGATTGTAGAGCGCCTCGGCGCCCTGGTGATGGAGGCGCCTTCCTGGCTGTCGGCGTTACCGGAGCGCATTGCCGACTGGCAGGCTCGCCGCCGCAGTGGTGAGGGGATGATGACTACGGTTGCCGCCGTGGCCGAACCGGTGGCCGAGGTAGCGGCCCCGGCCCGGGAAGTGGGCTTTGCCGGCTGGCGCCGTTTTCGCGATCGCCTGGGCCGAGCCGACGACGAAGAGCCGGAACAGCACGGCGACGACGATCCGCTGCTGGCTCCGGTGCCGGAACAGGCCGACCCCAGACCTGCGCCTCAGAAAAAGGCGCCACCGCAACGCCGGGAGCCGGTACTGGGCGCGTCCGAGGTCAATGACGAGCCGCCGCTGGCCACCCTGGCCGAAGCCAACGGCTGGAGCCTGGACGACGATGACGACGACGAAGTCCTGGAGCTGCCCTGGCTTAACGAGGATGACGACGACGCCACGCCGGCGCCCGAGCCTGCGCGTCCGGCGGCACCGCCGGCCCCGGCCCGCAGGACCCCCGCCAGCCAGCTCAGCCCGGTGCCGGAAGTGACCCTGCTGGACCCCCCCAAGCCGCGACAGCACGCGGTAAGCGAGGACGAACTGGAGCGTATCGCCCGGCTGGTGGAAGCCAAGCTGGCCGACTACAACGTGCAGGCCAATGTGGTGGGGGTCTATCCGGGCCCGGTGATCACCCGTTTTGAGCTGGACCTGGCTCCCGGGGTCAAGGTCAGCAAAATTACCAACCTGGCGCGGGATCTGGCCCGCTCCTTGTCCGCCATCAGCGTGCGGGTGGTGGAAGTCATTCCCGGCAAGCCCTATGTAGGGCTGGAGCTGCCTAATACCCGGCGCGAGACCGTGTATCTGCGCGAGGTGATAGACACCGAGCTGTTCCACCACAGCCAGCACCCGCTGACCATGGTGCTGGGTCAGGACATCGCCGGTGATCCTGTGGTGGTGAACCTGGCCAAGATGCCCCATGTGCTGGTGGCCGGTACCACCGGCTCGGGCAAATCGGTAGGGGTCAACGTGATGATCCTGTCGATGCTGTTCAAGGCCACGCCGGAAGAAGTGCGCTTTATCATGATCGACCCCAAAATGCTGGAGTTGTCGGTGTATGAGGGCATTCCGCACCTGCTCACCGAGGTGGTGACCGACATGAAGGAAGCGGCCAATGCCCTGCGCTGGTGCGTGGGCGAGATGGAGCGTCGTTACAAGCTGATGTCGGCCATGGGGGTGCGCAACCTCAAGGGCTTTAATACCAAGGTGCAGGACGCCATTGATGCCGGCGAGCCGCTGCGGGATCCGTTATGGCAGCCCACCCAGTCGATGGATACCTATCCGCCGGCACTGGAAAAGCTGCCCCATATCGTGGTGGTGATCGATGAATTTGCCGACATGATGATGATCGTCGGCAAAAAAGTGGAAGAGCTGATTGCCCGTATCGCCCAGAAGGCCCGGGCCGCCGGTATTCATCTGATTCTGGCGACCCAGCGGCCCTCGGTGGATGTGATCACCGGCCTCATCAAGGCCAACATTCCCACCCGGATGTCGTTCCAGGTGTCGAGCAAAATCGACTCCCGCACCATTCTCGATCAACAGGGTGCCGAGTCGCTGCTGGGTATGGGCGACATGCTTTATTTGCCTGCCGGCGACAGCAATCCCACCCGGGTTCATGGCGCCTTTGTGGACGATCATGAGGTGCACCGGGTGGTGGCGGCCTGGAAGGAGCGGGGCGAGCCCGATTACATCGAAGACATTCTCAGCGGCGACGTCGGTGCCGACGGCCTGCTGCCCGGCGAGGCGCCGGAAGGAGGCGACGGCGAACTGGACGAGCTGTTCGACCATGCGGTGGCTTTTGTCGTAGAGTCGCGCCGAGGCTCTACCTCCAGTGTGCAGCGCAAGTTCAAGATAGGCTACAACAGGGCTGCCCGTATCATCGATCAGATGGAAGCCCAGGGCATCGTCAGCCCGGCGGGCAGCAACGGTCAACGGGAAGTGCTGGCACCACCGCCGGCGAGGGGATAACACATGAAAAAACTGATAACTCTGGGTGTGATGCTGTGGTCGGTCAGCACCCTGGCGCTGGCCGATGCCGCCGGTGAACTGCAGCAAAAGCTGTCGGCGTTGGGGCGGTTTTCCGCCGACTTCAGCCAGCAGGTGTATGACGAAAGCGGTGCTCCCATGCAACAGGCCGAAGGCAGCATGCAACTGGCCCGGCCCGACCGCTTTCGCTGGCATACCACCTCGCCCGACGAAAGCCTTATCGTTTCCGACGGCACCGATGTATGGATGTACGATCCCTTTGTGGAGCAGGTGAGCATAGTACCCCTGGCCCAGGCGGTTAAAAATACTCCCTTTCTGCTGATTTCCGGGGCCGATAGCTCGCGTTGGCAGGGTTACAAGGTCAGCAAGCAGGGTGGCCGTTTTGTGGTGGCCAGCAAGGATCCGGCTGAGCTGATTCAGCGCTTTACCCTGGGTTTTGACAGTCTGGGCCGGCTGGCACGCTTTACCGTGGTGGAGTCCGGCGGTCAGCGTAGCGAGTTTACCCTGAGCCGGTTCAACGCTAGCCCCGAGCTTGCCGCCAACGCCTTTCGTTTTACCCCGCCCGCCGGTGTGATGGTGGACGATCAGCGGTAAGGTGCGGCCATGAGTACCCTGAGCCTGGACTTTGATCAGGACGACTTTCGCCCGCTGGCGGCGCGCATGCGTCCGGAGCGTATCGATCAGTACCTGGGGCAGCAGCATATTTTGGGGCCGGGCAAGCCGCTGCGCCGGGCGCTTGAGGCGGGCCATTGCCACTCCATGATCCTGTGGGGGCCGCCGGGTACCGGCAAGACCACTCTTGCCGAATTGGTGGCGCACTACTGCGATGCCCAGGTGGAGCGGGTATCGGCAGTCACCTCCGGAGTGAAGGACATTCGCGCAGCCATTGACCGGGCCCGGGAGCACAAGCTCGCCGGCCGGCGTACCATTTTGTTTGTGGACGAGGTGCACCGCTTCAACAAGTCCCAGCAGGATGCCTTTCTGCCCCATATCGAGGACGGCACCGTCACCTTTATCGGCGCCACCACCGAGAACCCGTCCTTTGAACTGAACAACGCACTGTTGTCCCGGGCCCGGGTTTACCTGCTCAAGCGCCTTGAAACCAGTGATGTGGAGGCCATGCTTGAGCAGGCCCTGCACGACAAGCGTGGCCTGGCGGGGCAGGGTATTCAGCTTGCCGAAGGCGTACGGCACGCCCTGGCAACGCTGGTGGATGGCGACGGCCGCAAGGCGCTCAATTATCTTGAACTGCTGGCAGACATGGCCGAAGAGCACAATGGCGAACGCCACATCGACAAGGCGCTGCTGGCGGAAGTGACCGGCGAGCGCCTGGCCCGATTTGATAATCAGGGCGATCTCTATTACGACCTGATCTCTGCCATTCACAAGTCCATTCGCGGCTCCAACCCCGATGCCGGCCTGTATTGGTATGCGCGCATGGTGACTGCCGGCTGCGATCCCCTCTATATTGCCCGCCGGCTGCTGGCCATTGCCTCGGAAGACATCGGCCTGGCCGACCCCAAGGCCATGGACGTGGCCCTGGCGGCCTGGGACTGCTTTACCCGGGTGGGCCCGGCGGAAGGGGAGCGGGCCATTGCCCAGGCCATTGTCTATCTCGCCTGTGCCCCCAAGAGCAACGCCCTCTACACCGCCTGGAAGGCGGCGCTGAAGGATGCCCGCGAGCTGCCCGATTTTGAGGTGCCGGTGCACCTGCGCAACGCCCCCACCAAACTGATGAAGGAGCTGGGCCACGGCGCCGAATATCGCTACGCCCACAACGAGCCCGGTGCCTATGCCGCCGGCGAGACCTATCTGCCCGAGGCCATGATTGGGCGGCGCTACTATGAGCCCAATGAGCGGGGCTTTGAGCAGAAAATACAGGCAAAGCTCGACTACCTCAGCAAGCTTGACGAGCAGGCCGGCAACAAGCGGTAGCCGAACC
The DNA here is from genome assembly GCF_011319775.1 of Oceanimonas sp. MB9. NCBI lineage: Bacteria > Pseudomonadati > Pseudomonadota > Gammaproteobacteria > Aeromonadales > Aeromonadaceae > Oceanimonas > Oceanimonas sp. MB9. The sequence continues at coordinate 744,248 of NZ_VFBE01000005.1, forward strand.
GGCCCCGCTTGCCTTGGCCCGCCGGCGAGGATGCTGATAAACTGTGGCCCGAACCGATTTCAAGAGCCCGCGTGAAAACGCATCACACGAATTAAGGTAACTCATGCTGGATCCCAAATACCTGCGCAGCGACATTGACGACACGGCCGCGCGGCTGGCTAGCCGTGGTTTCACCCTCGACACCGCCCTGTTCAACGGCCTGGAAGAGCGCCGCAAAACCCTGCAGGCCCGCACTCAGGAGCTGCAGGCGGAGCGTAATGCCCGCTCCAAGGCCATTGGCCAGGCCGCCCGCAACGGCGAAGACATTGCTCCGCTGAAGGCGGCGGTAACCGCCATCAATGACGAGCTCGATGGCTGCAAGGTGGAGCTGGATCAGCTGCTGAACGACATTCAGGCCTTTTGTGCCGCCATTCCCAACCTGCCTCACGAGTCGGTACCGGTGGGCAAGGACGAGAACGACAACGTCACCGTGCGCAGCTGGGGCGAGCCTACCGAACTGGGCTTTGAGCCCAAGGATCACGTGGCCCTGGGCGAGGCCCTGGCCGGCCTCGACTTTGAAGGTGCGGTCAAGCTGTCCGGCTCCCGTTTTGTGATCATGCAGGGGCAGATCGCCCGCATGCACCGGGCCCTGGCCCAGTTCATGCTGGATCTGCACACCAGCGAGCACGGCTATACCGAATGCTACGTACCCTATCTGGTGAACAGCGACAGCCTCTACGGCACCGGCCAGCTGCCCAAGTTCTCCGCCGATCTGTTCCACACCGCCATCGAGGGTGAGGGTGACGAAGAAGGCAAGGTACGTCGTTTCTCACTGATCCCCACTTCCGAAGTACCGCTGACCAACATCGGCCGGGACGAAATCTTTGACCCAGCCCAGTTGCCGCTGCGGCTCACCGCCCACACCCCCTGCTTCCGCTCCGAGGCCGGCTCCTACGGCCGCGATACCCGCGGGCTTATTCGCATGCACCAGTTCGACAAGGTGGAAATGGTGCAGCTGGTGCACCCCGACACTTCCTGGGACGCGCTGGAAGAGATGGTTGGCCATGCCGAGAAGGTGCTGCAGCGCCTGGAGCTGCCCTATCGGGTGATGGCCCTGTGCACCGGCGACATGGGCTTTGGCGCCACCAAGACCTACGATCTGGAAGTGTGGCTGCCGGCCCAGGACACCTACCGGGAGATCTCCTCCGTGTCCAACTGCGGCGACTTCCAGGCCCGCCGCATGCAGGCCCGGGTACGCGGCGCCGATGGCAAGCCCCAGCTGCTGCATACCCTGAACGGCTCCGGCCTGGCGGTGGGCCGCACCCTGGTGGCGGTGCTGGAAAATTACCAGCAGGCAGACGGCCGCATTCGTGTGCCCGAGGTGCTCAAGCCCTACATGGGTGGCCTGGAGTTTATCGGCTGAGAGGCACCGTGAAGGCAGCAAGGCCGGGGTATTGCCCCGGCTTTTTTATTGGCTGCCGCTCGTCACGTTAGCCCGCAGGGATACGCAACCGGCCGCGCATTCCCACGTCGCCGTCTTACCTCCCGGGCTGGACGCGATAGGTGCCGACCTGCGTCTGCAGACGTCGCTCCTTGCCCGCGATAGTTTCATCTTGAATGAAGTTTATCCGCATTTTCGTCGCCTTTTACCGGGTGGGTTTGATAGAATGCGCGGCAATCAGGAGGGCTTCGGCACTAACATGATGATTTGGATAGACTACGTAATACTCGGCGTTATCGGCCTGTCGGCCCTCATCAGCCTGGTCCGGGGCTTCGTCAAGGAAGCCATGTCCCTTGCCACCTGGGTGGCCGCCTTCTTTATCGCCAGCCGTTTTTACGCCGATCTGGCGGTGTTTCTCGACATTACCGATCCGCTGTTCCGCAATGGCGCCGCCATTGCCATTCTGTTTGTGCTTACCCTGATCCTGGGCGCCCTGGTCAACTACATCGTCGGCGAGCTGGTCACCCGTACCGGCCTGTCGGGCACCGACCGGGTGCTGGGCGTCTGTTTTGGCGCCGTGCGTGGCGTGTTTATCGTCGCCGCGCTGCTGCTGTTTATCGATACCCTGACCGCCTTTCCCCAAAGCCTGTGGTGGAAACAGTCGGTGCTCATCCCCGAGTTTGGTATCGTGATCCAGTGGTTCTTTAATATGCTGCAGAATTCATCCAGCTTTTTACCCCCCAAGCTATAGTAATTCGAGGAAATTTGGACATGTGTGGGATTGTCGGTATTCAAGGTACGACCCCGGTCAACCAGGCGCTGTACGATGCGCTTACGGTACTTCAGCACAGAGGACAGGATGCCGCCGGCATCGTCACCATCTCCGGTGACACCTTTCGTCAGCGCAAGGCCAACGGCCTGGTGCGGGACGTGTTTGAAGAACGCCACATGGAGCGTCTCATCGGTAACGTCGGCATCGGCCACGTCCGCTATCCCACCGCCGGCAGCAGCAGTGTTGCCCAGGCCCAGCCATTTTATGTGAACTCGCCCTTTGGTATTGCCCTGGCCCACAACGGCAACCTGACCAACGCCGATGAGGTGAAGGAAGAGCAGTTTCGCGTGGCTCGCCGCCACATCAACACCACCTCCGACTCGGAAGTGCTGATCAATGTGCTGGCTCACGAGCTGGATCAGCAGACTCAGAAGCTGCACCTGGAGCCGGAGCACGTGTTTGCCGCCGTGGCCAAAGTGCATGAGAAGGTGCGTGGCGCCTACGCGGCGGTGGCGGTGATCATCGGCCACGGCATGCTGGCGTTTCGGGATCCCAACGGCATTCGCCCGTTGGTGCTGGGCAAGCGCGATGCCGAAGACGGCAACACCGAATACATGGTGGCGTCCGAGAGCGTGGCCCTGGATGCGGTTGGCTTTACCCTGATCCGCGACGTGGCCCCGGGTGAGGCGGTATACGTCACCGAGCAGGGTGAACTCTTTACCCAGCAGTGCGCCGCCGAGCCCCAGCATCATTCCTGCATTTTTGAATACGTCTATTTCGCCCGTCCGGATTCCTTTATCGACAAGGTTTCTGTTTATGCCGCCCGTGTGCGTATGGGCCAGAAGCTGGGCGCCAAGATTGCCCGTGAATGGGAAGATCTCAATATCGACGTGGTTATTCCCATTCCCGAAACCTCCTGCGACATCGCGTTGGAAATCGCGCATAACCTGCAGCTGCCTTACCGCCAGGGTTTTGTGAAGAACCGCTATATCGGCCGTACCTTCATCATGCCCGGCCAGCAGCAGCGCCGGCAGTCGGTGCGCCGCAAGCTCAATGCCATTCCGTCGGAATTTGCCGGCAAGAACGTACTGCTGGTGGATGACTCCATCGTGCGCGGCACCACGTCCGAGCAGATCATCGAGATGGCTCGGGACGCCGGTGCCAAAAAGGTGTATTTCGCTTCTGCCGCTCCGGAAATTCGTTTCCCGAACGTTTATGGCATCGACATGCCTTCGGCCAATGAGCTGATCGCCTATGGTCGTGAGTCGGAAGAAATTTGCAAGCTCATCGGTGCCGACGGCCTTATTTTCCAGGAGCTGGAAGATCTGGAAGACGCGGTGCGTCATTTCAACCCGGAGCTGCGCCGGTTTGAAACCTCGGTATTTACCGGTGAGTACGTAACCAAGGACGTTAACCAGGAATATCTGGACGCCCTTAATTCCCAGCGCAACGATGCGGCCAAACAAAAGGACAGCATCGATAACAGTCACCTGGAGATGTACAACGAAGGCCAGTCTTAAGGCCTCAAAAAAAGCCGGGGATGCCCCGGCTTTTTTATGCTCGTCATGTTGCCTTAATTGGTATAGATGGGTCCCAGCCCCCAGCTCCATACAATCACAGAGCCAACCATGATGCACACCAGCAGAATAAGGCCGCAGGTTACCACCGAGCTTGCGTAAATAAAGCCGCGCTCTTCGGGAATGTGCATGATAATCGGCACGCCGGAATACAGCAGGTAGACCGAATAGGCCAGGCCCGCCAGGCCCACCATCATCAAGAACACCGGCTCCGGATAAAGGACCGCCAGGCCGGTCATAAACAGCGGGGTGGCGGTGTAGGCGGCCAGCTCCATGCTTTGGGTGAAGGTCGGGTTGGCACCAAAGGTCTTGGCCATCCAGAAGGTCAGGTAGGCCAGGGCAAAGACCCCGCCAATCAGGGTGAAGTACATGCCCACTGACATGATCAGCGCACTTTGGGTGGTCATCATGATGGTGTTCTGGGTTCCAAAATGCCAGCCGATGAGGGTGGCCGAAATAAAGGTACATACCGACGGGATCAGGGCGATGAAAATCAGGTGGGTCAGGCTGTAACTGAGGCTTTCATGGTGATCATCTATGGTATGCCACTCATCCTTGGGGTGGGCATACAGACCCCAGATGTGGTTCAAAATCATGGCTCATTCCCCCAAAAGTTCCGTAGCCACATGGCTGACAGCGAGTGTTGAGTTGAAACGGCCGGCGCCGTCCCGCCTCTGATTAGTTATTGGCCAGCCCAGGGCCAGCGTCAAGTTTTTCTACGTATAAACCACAGGATCGATTTTTCTGATGTCGACGGTGGCAATAGCTGCTGGTATTTCAAAAGGGACGTTTTGATTGCCGGCGATGATGCTGCTAATCTTGCCCAGGTTCTTATTATGTGAGAAGGATGGCGGCTAAGTTGCTGTATTAACGCCGTAATCTGATAAACTGCGAGTTCGCCTTCCGGCTTGAAAATGGCAATGCCGGTTTTGCCTTTTGCTCTGCCTGCTACATATGGCCGACCGATGCTGTATTTGAATATGAATGTAAATGCTTAATATCGTGATTCAACAGGCCGTGGTGTTGCTGGCCATGGGCTGGTTGCTGACCCTGAATGCGCGCAAGGGCCGTCACCATCCGCGCCTGGCCATAGTGACCACAGGATTCTGGTTTGGTCTGGCGGCCATCGTTTGCATGCTGCTGCCCTTTACCGTGGCGCCCGGCGTGTTGCTCGACGCCCGCAGCGGCGTGATCTTTGTGGCCGGGGTGTTCGGCGGTCCCTTGTCTGGCGCCCTGGCGGCGCTGATGGCGGCCCTGTGCCGACTCTGGATCGGCGGAGCCGGTGCCTTTAGCGGGGTACTCAATATCGGATTTGCCCTGGTCCTGGGACTGGCCTTTCGTCACGGAGTTGGCCGGGGCTGGCTGCGCATCAACCTGTGGCACTTGCTGCCGGCGGTGCTGGTATTGCATGCCGCCAGCCTGCTGCTGATCGCGGCCCTGATGACGCCGGTGCAGCGGGAACTGATGCCTGAGTATATCTGGCCCTATCTGGCGGTGGTCGTACCGCTGACCCTTATCCTTACCCTGATTTTGCACGATGCCGAGCAACGCCAGCGGGAGCAGGCGTTGCTTGAGCACAGCGAAGCCCGCCTGCGCGCCATTACCGGCGCCTTGCCGGATCTGATGTTCGTGATGAACGAGCAGGGCCGATGTCTGGAGGTGATGGCTTCATCCTCGGCACAGCCTTACCCCGTGGCCAACAACGTGATTGGCAAGCTTTTACCCCAGCTGTTTGAGCCGGCACTGGCCAGGCGTTTCCAGGACTTTATTCGGCGTACCTTGACGCAACAGGGCTGTCAGCGGCTGGTGTATGAGCTGGGCGAGGGAGACGACCGGCGAGTATTTGAAAGCCGGGCTCAGGCCATGGAGGCGCCCCTGAACGAAGGGCCTGCTGCGGTGGTGCTGACCCGCGACATCACTCAACGGGAGCTCAATGAAACCGAACTGCGTATCGCGGCGGTGGCTTTTGATAGTTTTGAGGGCATGATGATCACCGATGCCCAGACCCGTATTTTGCGGGTAAACCGGGCCTTTACCGAGATCACCGGTTACGGGGTGGAGGAGGTCATTGGCAATACGCCGGCGATGCTGGGCTCCGGCCAGCACGACGGTGCATTCTACCGGCAGATGTGGCGCCATATTCACGACCATGGCCACTGGCAGGGGGAAATACTCAACCGGCGCAAGTCGGGGCATGTTTATCCCCAGTGGCTGTCGATCAGTGCAGTGCGCGACGTACAGGGAGAGGTTAGCCATTATGTGGCGTCCATCAACGATATTTCCCAGCGTAAAAAGGATGCGGAGCGCATCAATCACCTGGCCTTTTATGACGGGGTGACCGGCCTGCCCAACCGACGCTTTCTGTATCAGCGTCTGGCGGAGCTTATCGACGTGCAGCGGGACTTGAGCGGCCTGATCTTTATCGATCTCGACAAGTTCAAGCACATCAATGATCTCTGGGGGCTGTCGGTGGGGGATCAGGTATTGCAGCAGGCGGCCCTGCGCCTCAGCAACCTGATGCACCCCGGCGACCTGGTGGCGCGGCTGGGCGGTGACGAGTTTGTGGTGCTGAGCACCGGCCTGCCGGCGGACAAGCGCCAGGCCGCGGCTCACCTGGAGCAACTGGGATACACCCTGCTGTCGGCGCTGGAGCAGCCTTATGCTCATGAAGAACATGCGTTGCGTTGTGGCGCCAGCCTGGGCATGGTGCTGCTTGAAGGGCAGCACGCCTCACCGGACGAACAGGTGCAACAGGCGGAGCTGGCCATGTACCAGGCCAAGTCGGAGGGCAAGGGCAAGCTGTGCTTCTTTGACCGGGGCATGCAGGAGCGGGTGGCTCGGCGGCTGCGACTGGAAGAAGACATTCAGCGTGGCCTGGATGCGGGAGAGTTCGTGGCCTGGTATCAGCCCCAGTTTGATCATCGTGGGCGCATTATCGGCGCCGAGGCCCTGGCACGCTGGCTGCACCCGGAGCAAGGTACGCTGGCACCCGGTGCCTTTATTGACGTGGCCGAAGGCAGCGGCCTGATGAACCGTATCGATCACATGGTGCTGCAGAGTGCCTGCCGGCAAATGGCGCGCTGGGCACAGCTGAGTGAATTCGGCAGTTTCACCCTGTCGGTAAATATCGGGGCCTCGCGCCTGTATCAGGCCGGCTTCGTCGAAGAGGTGCTTCAGGTGTTTACGCAGACCGGCGTGGATCCGGGCTGTATCAAGCTGGAAATTACCGAGTCGATGCTGCTTGACGACATGCCCGGGGCCATTGACCGCATGCAGGCGCTCAAGGCCCACGGCGTGCGCTTTGCCATTGACGATTTCGGCACCGGTTATTCCTCGTTGCTTTATCTGCAGCGGCTTCCCTTGGACCAGCTCAAGATCGATCAGTCCTTTGTGCAAGCCCTGCCTCATGACGACAACAGCCTTGGCATCATCAAGGCCATTATCGGCATGGCGCAAAGTCTGGGATTGGAAGTGATTGCGGAAGGGGTGGAAACGGATGCTCAGCGTACTCAGCTGTACCAGCTGGGCTGTCATCGTTATCAGGGTTACCTGCTGTCGCGGCCCGAGCCTGCCGAGCGGTTACAGGCCCTGATGCAAAGCCCCCGTTACGGCTAATTCGCGGTGGCCATGGCCACCCGGTTACGTCCTTCTCGTTTGGCCCGGTACAGGGCCTGGTCGGCCCTGTTGAGCACCGTTTTAGTGCTCTCGTCGTTACCGGCCCAGTGTGCCACACCCAGCGACAGGGTTATGTGGCCCACGACCGGCATGGGGTTGGATGCCACGCCCTGGCGTAATCGCTCTGCAACCTCACGGGCATTGTCTGCCGAAGCCTGGGGCAGGAAAATCATAAACTCTTCGCCGCCGCTTCGGCACAGGGCGTCCTCCCGGCGGGCCTGCTCTTTCATGACCGAGGCCAGGCTGCTCAGTACCCGATCTCCGGCATCATGACCGTGGGTATCGTTGACCTGTTTGAAATAATCGATATCCAGGGTAATGACCGAAAAGGGCGTCTGTTGCTGGGTGTAGCTATCCAGCAGTTGCTCCATGCCTCGGCGATTGAGCAGGCCGGTGAGGGCATCGGTGTGACTGTCGGTATGCAGCTGGTCAATACGATCGTTCAGCCGTCCTATGCCACGCAGAATGGCACGCTTGAGCTGGGCCGCCTCGTAATACCAGGAGCGTACACCGGAAATGTCGGCCTGTGCGTCCTGTCTGCTCATCAGGCCGGTGGAGGTGGCCAGTTGCCAGAGCGGGCGGGAAATAAACAGTGCCGACAGCCAGATGCCGATCAGAGTCAGTAATGACAGCGGAATGCTTTTCAACACTACCCGCAACAGGTGCTCGTTGATACCAGCCAGCGTCGCGGCCTTGGGGCGCTGTGCCACTATGCCCCAGCCGGTGCTGGGGACCGGGGCGAACCCGGCCAGCATGTTCACCCCTCGGGAATTGATCACGGGATGGGCATATTCATGTCCCTGCAGCACATCGTCTATTGCGCTGTTATCGCGAATGCGTTCGCCAATGCGGTCGGGGTTGGGGTGATAAATCAGGGTCTTGTGGCGGTCCACCACATACAGGTAGGAACCGTCCTGATAATAATGCTGGCCCAGTATTCGACCCAGAATATTGCTCTGTTCCAGATAGATGGTGCCAGCCACATAACCCAGGTAGTCGCCATTGGTGGCAAACACCGGGTGTGACATGCTGATGATGTAGTTGCCGGCCGGGGACACAAAGGGATCGGTGATCAGCGGTGTTTTGGCTTTAAGCGACTGCCGAGCACTCGCAGATGTGAGTCTAACCCCCTTGACCTTGAGGGTCTGGGGCGAGGTCGCGATAATGACACCCTTGGCATTGACCACCACCACCGAATTGAAGGTATCACTCTGCTGGTGAAGCCTTGCCGTCTCTGCGAGCAGCGCCGCCTCATCGTCCATTCTGGTGACCAGTTGTCCGGCACTATAGGCCAGCTGTTGGCGGGTGGCGGCGATAACGCTTTCGGTGACTTCTGCCAGCTTGGCGGCATACACCCGGTTGGCTTCCAGGGTATTGTTGATAAGCAGAGAGCGCTGCACGTCATAGGTGGCGTACAAGCTGTTGCACAGGGTGATGATGACGCTGAAAACCGCCATGGCCAGCATCAGGTTGCGAAGATTGAGCCGGGGCAGTGAACTGGATGACATGACAGCAGAACCTGAGGGAAGGGCAAATAAACCCGTAAGTCAATTTTCTGGAATGTTACTGGAACCGGACTCAAAAAACCATGCCGGACACAGGAGGTTAGATGGCACTGGCAGGACACTGGCCAACAAAAAGGCCCCATTAAGGGGCCTTCCAATCGATTGGTGGAGCTGGCGGGAGTTGAACCCGCGTCCGAAAAACCTACGTCGTCGGTACTACATGCTTAGTCAGTCATTAAATTCGCCAGCTGCTGCGGACTGACACGCCACAGACAGACTATCCTGAATTGGTTTTAACGCTTCAACCGTCAGGCACGGCATCCACGCGATCCTGTGAAGGATGACCTTCCGATTCCCTAAGTCACAGGCAAGTTAGGGCAGAAGGGCTCTGCGCAGGTTATTAAGCTGCCAGTGCGTAGTTTTCGTCGTTTGCGACTATTTTTTTGCGATTGTTTAACGAGGCCTATCGCACCTCGGCATGCACCTTGGAGTTCGAGAATCTCGTCGAATCCTGAATCAGCCCCAAGTTGAACTTTGATCTTATTGCAATTACTGCCGAAACACAAGCCCTGCTTAGCGGCCCTTGTGTTTCATCATACGGGCCTTTTCCCGTTGCCAGTCGCGTTCCTTCATGTCCTGGCGCTTGTCGTGGGCTTTTTTACCCTTAACCAGGCCAATCTCGGCCTTGACCCAGGACTTGGACCAATACAAAGACAGCGGCACCAGGGTGTAGCCTTCCCGTTCAATCAGGCCGGTCAGGCGGTCCAGCTGGCGTTTGTGCAGCAGCAGCTTACGGGTGCGTAACGGATCGCAGACCACATGGGTAGAGGCCATGTTGAGAGGGTTAATGGTGGCGGCAAACAGGAACGCCTCGCCATTTCTCATGAACACGTAAGCCTCGCCGATGTTGGCCTTGCCGGCGCGCAGCGCTTTAACTTCCCATCCCTGCAGCTCGAGTCCGGCCTCGAATTTTTCCTCGATGGAATATTCGTGCCGCGCCTTGCGATTGACGGCGATGCTGCTGGAGACGGGTTTCTTTTTGGGTTTGTTTTTTGCCATAGTGCGCGCATTATACGGTGCCCTTTGGTGCTTGGGAATTGGCTAACTGGCGACCGGTCACTTTTTGAGCTTCACCTGAGGGTGAGCCCGGCTCGCATAAGTGTTAAAATCGCCCCGTCAGAATGCCAGGAGAGGTTATGCCGAGTATTACTCGAAGTGCGCTGGTGATGTTCAGTGCCAAGCAGATGTATGAGCTGGTCAATAATGTGGACGATTACCCGCAGTTTCTGCCCGGGTGCGTGGCCAGTCGCGTACTGGATAAAAACGAACACAGCATTACGGCGGCGCTCGATGTGGCCAAGGCTGGAATCCGCAAGACCTTTACTACCCGCAACCGCCTTGAACAGGACCACAAAATCAACATGGAACTGGTCGATGGTCCCTTCAAGGCGCTGAACGGTGGCTGGACTTTTATTCCCCTTGATGAAGACGCCTGCAAGGTGGAGCTGAAGCTGCATTTCGAGTTCAAGTCCCGGCTGGTGGAGCTGGCTTTTGGCGGTATCTTCAAGGAGCTGACCAATGCCATGGTGCATGCCTTCAGTGAGCGGGCGCGGGAGGTATACGGCAATGCATCTTATTCAGGTTGAAGTGGTATACGCCCTGCCGGACCGGCAGACGGTGCTGAGCCTGCGTGTGTCTCCCGAGGCCACGGTGCGGGAGATCATCGAGCAGTCCGGTATTCTGCAGCAGTTTCCCGATATCGATCTCGAGCAGAACGCGGTGGGCATATTCAGCCGGCAGGTCAAGCTGGGCCAGTCGGTACACGACGGTGACCGCATTGAAATCTATCGGCCGCTGCTGGCGGATCCGAAAGACATACGCCGGCGCCGGGCCGAGCAGGCCAAGGAAGAAGGCCGGGCCGACAAGGTCACCGGCGGCCGGCCGGATCCCAAGCGTACTCGCAAATAAAAACGGAGCCCGCGGGCTCCGTTTTTATTGGGATAATGGCATTACAGACCCTGTTCAAAGGCTTCGGGTGAGGTGAAGTCGCCGCCCATGGTCACCAGACCATCATTGACGAAATCCAGCACCAGACGTTTTTGTTCCAGCTCACCCCGACCCGGCTTGAAATAATAGAGATAGACCCAGCGGTCGTGATTAAAGCCATCCAGGCTCATGGGATTTCCCAGCAGGAAGCGCACCTGCTCCTTGGTCATGCCCTGGCGAAGCTGTGCCACCTGTTTTTCTTCCAGGTAGTTGCCCTGGGGAATGTCGACCTTGTAGACCAGGTTACAACCGGTCAGGGGCAGGGCGAGAAAAAGGGGTAATATCAAGCTTTTGAGTTGCATAGGCGGTGTTGTCCTGTGAATCCTGCCGGCATCATAGCGGCACTGCAATGGGATGTAAAAGACTGACCGGTGCCGCTTGAATTGGTTCCGCGGGTTAACATGGTGATTTTCCCCGGGCTGGCTTACTATTCGAGGCTATTGTACTCGCTTGAGGAACTTCGTGATGACCAAACATGTTTTTCATCTGGGTGTGACCGATGAGGATTTGCGTGGCGCCGCACTGGCCATTCTGCCCGGTGCACCGGAACGGGTAGAGCGCATTGCCCGTCAGCTGGAAAATCCGGTGCACCTCGCCAGCCAGCGGGAGTTTACCTCCTGGCTGGGAGAGCTGGATGGCAAGCCGGTGGTGGTGTGTTCCACCGGCATTGGCGGACCCTCCACTTCCATTGCGGTGGAAGAGCTGGCTCAGCTGGGAGTACGTACCTTCTTGCGGGTGGGCACCACGGGGGCCATACAGCCCGAGGTGGCGGTGGGTGACATTATTGTGACCACGGCAGCGGTGCGCCTCGACGGCGCCAGCGGTCATTTTGCCCCCCTGGAGTTTCCGGCCGTGGCCAATTTTGATTGTACCTGTGCCCTGGTGGATGCGGCACGGGAGCTGGGCGTGGCGCCCCATGTGGGCATTACCGCGTCGTCCGACACCTTTTATCCTGGCCAGGAGCGCTACGACACCCATTCGGCCCGCATGTTGCGCCGATTTCAGGGCAGCATGAAGGAATGGCAGTCGATGGGCGTGCTGAACTACGAAATGGAGTCGGCGACCCTGTTCACCATGTGTGCCAGTCAGGGCCTGAAGGCCGGTTGTGTGGCGGGGGTGATCGTCAACCGAACCCAGCAGGAAATTCCTGACGAAAGCACAATGCAAAACACCGAGCAAAAAGTGATCGACATCGTGGTGGGTGCCGCCCGCCGGCTGGTGTAGACGTTGGAAATAAGATGTGGGACGTGTTATGTCTTCCCGTTTCCACATCTTCCGTTTCCCCGTTTCACTCACACACCAGCAGTTCCCGGGCATTAGCCAGGGTATTGTCGGTAATGCGGTTGCCACCCAGCAGTCGGGCCAGTTCCTGCAGGCGGAGTGGTTCGTCCAGCTCCTGCATGCGGGTTTCGGTATTATCGGTATTGCTGCTCTTGCTCACAAAGAAATGCTGATGGCCATTGCCCGCCACCTGGGGCAGGTGAGTGATCACCAGCACCTGGGTTGACTCGCCCAGTTTCCGCAGCAGCTTGCCAACCACAGCGGCGGTGGGGCCACTCACGCCCACGTCCACCTCGTCAAAAATCAGCGTCGGGGTTTCCACCTTCTGGGCGGTAATCACCTGAATCGCCAGGCTGATACGTGACAGCTCGCCGCCCGACGCCACTCGGGCCAGCGGGCTCATGGGCTGGCCCGGATTGGTGCTTACCAAAAACTCGACCCGGTCGATGCCCAGGGGAGAGAACCCGGCGCTGGCATCGGCGTGCACCTGTATTTCAAAACGACCCTTTTCCATGCTGAGCTGGTGCAGGCTATGGGTGATCTGCTTGTTAAGGGCGTCGGCGTATCGCTGGCGGCTCTGGCTCAGTCGCTCGGCAGCCTGTACAAAGTTTTCCCGGGCCTGCTCCACTTCTTCATCGAGTCCTTCCAGCCGGCTGCTGCCGTGATCCATGTCGGCCAGTCGGGCCTTGAGCTGCTGGTGGAACAGGAACAGCTCGGCGGCGGGCACATGGTGCTTGCGCGACAGCTCCATCACCTTGCTCATACGACTTTCCACCTCATGCAAGCGCTCCGGATCCAGTTCCAGCCGATCCAGGTAACGGCCGAGCTCGCTGTGGCCTTCTTCCAGCTGAATGAGGCTGCCTTCCACCATTTCCAATACCGGGCCCAGGCGCGAGTCCATGGCAACCAGCTCGCTCAGGGTTTTCAGTCCCTGGCGCACCAACTGCAGGGCATTGCTTTCGTCGTTGTCGCCCAGCACATTAAGGGCCAGCTGGCAGTCAGTGAGCAGCTCGGCACCGTTTGACAACCGTTTGTGCTCGGCTTCCAGCTCGGGGAATTCGTCTTCGGCCAGGGCGAGCTCGTCGAGCTCCGCCACCTGATATTCCAGCAACTGGCGCTCCGCCTGCCATTTTTCCTGTTCGGCTTGCAGCTGTTTGCGCTCGTTGTTGAGCTGCCGCCAATGCTGATAACCGGCGCTGACACCGGCCAGCAGCTGGTGGTGACCGGCATAGGCGTCGAGCAGGGCGCGCTGATGATCGGGTTTTTGCAGCTCCTGATGGGCATGCTGGCCGTGAATATTGACCAACAGGCCGCCCAGGGCCTTGAGTTGCGACAGCGGCACCGGGGTGCCGTTGATATAACCGCGGGAGCGGCCTTCCCGGCTCAGGGTGCGGCGCAGTATGCACTCATCCTGCTCGTCCAGCTCCTGCTCGCACAGCCAGGCCTTGACTCGGGGCAGTTTGTCGATGCGAAAGCGGGCACTGATGTCGGCCTTGTCGGCACCAGGGCGCACCGAGTCGGCATCGGCGCGCTCGCCCAGGGCAAGGGCCAGGGCGTCGATGGCGATGGATTTGCCGGCGCCGGTTTCGCCGGTAATGCTGGTCATGCCTTTACGCAGATCCAGCTCGAGAAAGGAAACGATGGCGAAATTGCTGATGGTGAGCTGAAGCAACATGGTGATTCCCCGCAACAAAATAGATGCTGTATGGGAATACAGTATACTGTTGTTTTATACAGTGCAAGGGGAGGGGGTGGTGAGGGGTAAGGTGTGAGGCGAATCCGTAATTTACTTCTCACCCCTCACTCCTCACCCCTCACGGGATCAGAACAGCTTGCTGCCCCAGCCCAGTTTGCTGCGCAGTACTTCAAAATAACTGTGGCCCCGCGGGTGCAGCAGCTTCAACCGGTGTGGGCTCTTGTTGATGTGAATTTCATCACCGGGTTGCACCGCCAACGACACATGGCCGTCACAGCTCACCAGCATGTGCTCGCTCTTGTTGGCGGGGGAGAGCACCATTTTTATCTGGGCGTCGGCGTCGATCACGATGGGCCGGCAGCTCAGGGTATGGGGGAACATGGGCACCAGGGTAATGGCGTTGAGGTTGGGGGTGAGAATGGGGCCGCCTGCGGAGAGGGAATAGGCGGTGGAGCCGGTAGGGGTGGCCACTATCATGCCGTCGGCGCGCTGGCTATACATGAAATGGCCGTTGATATATACCTCAAACTCAATCATGTGGGCGATTTTGCCCGGGTGCAGTACCGCTTCGTTCATGGCGGTATTGCTGGCCTTGAGCTGCCCGTGGCGGTGCACCTGGGCTTCCAGCAGAAAGCGGTGTTCGGTCTGGTAATCACCGGCCAGCAGCCGTTCCAGTGGCTGCTCAAAGCTGTCGGGGGAGATATCGGTCAGAAAGCCGAGGTTGCCCCGGTTAACACCCACTACCGCCACATCAAAGCGGGACAGCACGCGGGCCGAGCCCAGCATGTTGCCGTCACCGCCCACCACGATGGCCAAATCGGCGCGCTCGCCCAGCTCCACCATTTCCAGCAACTCGGCGTCGGCCAGGCCCAGTTGTTCACCCACCCGGCGCTCGATCACCACATTCAGACCCAGCCCCGCCAGGTAGCGGTACAGCGCCACCAGGGTCTGGTTGGCGCCCTGATGATCCGGTTTGCCGATAAGGGCGATGGTATTGAAGTCGGTTTCCATAAATCACTGTCCGGCGAAGCGGTCCACATTGCTCGACGTTGTTGAATAATCGCCATTCTAATCAGAGTGTTGCCCAAGTGCTACCAGGGGGAATGCAAGTCTCTGTGCTTTCGCCCTTGAAATGACAATCCGCGTCCCCATATAGCCAGCAAAGTTCATTGATACTGACGGGAGACAACATGAGCAGCAAGCAGAATCAGGTGGATACGGAGCAGGCCGCAGAACTCGAGCAGGAGCAACAGCCGGCCGCCGAGGCTGAGCAGGTCGAGCAAGCGCAGGATGCCGTCCAGCCCGATGCGGCTTATGTCGCCGAACTGGAACAGAAACTGGCCGCCGCCGAAAGCAGTGCCAAGGAAGAGCGGGACAACGCCCTGCGTGCCGTGGCCGAGATGGAAAATATTCGCCGCCGCGCCGCGCAGGACGTGGAAAAGGCACAAAAATTTGCCCTGGAAAAGTTTGCGGGTGAGCTGCTGCCGGTGATCGACAGCCTGGAACGGGCCATCGAGCACACCAGTGAGGAAAGCGATGCCTTTAAGGCAGTGCACGAAGGCGTGGAGCTGACCCTGAAGTCGTTGCTGAACGTGGTGGAAAAATTCGGCGTTGAGCCCATCGACCCCAAGGGCCAGCCCTTTGACCCCAACAAGCACCAGGCCATGAGCATGGTGGAAAGCGACGAAGTGGCGCCCAATGCCGTGCTGGCGGTGATGATGAAGGGCTATGAGCTTAACGGCCGGGTGCTGCGCCCCGCCATGGTCATGGTGGCCAAGGGCCCGGCCATCGACACTCAGGCCTGAACCAGTTTCAGCAAAAAAATGTGACCGTCGTCTTGAAAGCCTTCACCGGCAGCCACATATAGACGTTAAAGCAAAATACACCAAACGCTTGTTACCGAATTAGCAATATCAAGAGAGGATTCTATGGGTAAAATCATCGGCATCGATCTGGGTACCACCAACTCCTGCGTTGCGATCCTGGACGGGGATACTCCACGGGTCATTGAAAACGCCGAGGGTGCCCGCACAACTCCCTCCATCATCGCCTATACCGACGATGGCGAAACCCTGGTAGGTCAGCCCGCCAAGCGCCAGGCCGTGACCAACCCCAAAAACACCCTGTTTGCCATCAAGCGCCTGATCGGCCGTCGCTTTGAAGACGAAGAAGTGCAGCGCGACATCAAGATCATGCCCTTCAGCATCGTTAATGCCGACAACGGCGACGCCTGGGTGGAAGCCAAAGACAAGAAAATGGCACCGCCGCAGATCTCTGCCGAAGTGCTGAAGAAGATGAAGAAGACCGCCGAAGACTATCTGGGTGAGGCCGTCACCGAAGCCGTTATCACCGTGCCGGCCTACTTCAACGACGCCCAGCGTCAGGCCACCAAGGATGCCGGCCGCATCGCCGGTCTGGATGTAAAACGTATCATCAACGAGCCCACCGCCGCCGCTTTTGCCTATGGCGTGAACAAGGCTCAGGGTGACCGCAAGGTGGCCGTATACGATCTGGGTGGTGGTACCTTTGATATTTCCATCATCGAAATCGATGACATGGACGGCGAAAAGACCTTTGAAGTACTGGCTACCAACGGTGATACTCACCTGGGTGGTGAAGACTTTGACAACCGCCTGATCACCTACCTGGTGGAAGAGTTCAAGCGCGAGCAGAACTTCGATCTGCGCAACGACATGCTGGCCCTGCAGCGTCTGAAGGAAGCCGCCGAAAAAGCCAAGTGTGAGCTGTCTTCCGCCCAGCAGACCGAGGTGAACCTGCCCTACATCACTGCCGACGCCAGCGGTCCCAAGCACCTGAACATCAAGGTAACTCGGGCCAAGCTGGAGTCCCTGGTAGAAGACATGGTCAAAAAGTCCCTGGATCCGGTGCGCACCGCGCTCAAGGATGCCGGCCTGTCCGTGTCCGATATCGACGACGTTATTCTGGTGGGCGGTCAGACCCGTATGCCGCTGGTGCAGAAGGCCGTAAGTGACTTCTTTGGCAAGGAGCCGCGCAAGGACGTGAACCCCGATGAAGCCGTGGCCGTGGGTGCCGCCATTCAGGGTGCCGTACTGTCCGGTGACAAGAAGGACGTGCTGCTGCTCGACGTGACCCCGCTGTCTCTGGGTATCGAGACCATGGGTGGCGTGATGACCGCGCTGATTGAGAAGAACACCACCATTCCGACCAAGAAGTCCCAGGTGTTCTCTACTGCCGAAGACAACCAGTCTGCCGTGACCATTCATGTTATTCAGGGTGAACGCAAGCGTGCCGCCGACAACAAGTCACTGGGCCAGTTCAACCTGGAAGGCATTCGTCCGGCGCCGCGTGGCCTGCCGCAAATCGAAGTGACCTTTGACATCGACGCCGACGGTATTCTGCACGTGTCCGCCAAGGACAAGGACACCGGCAAGGAGCAGAAGATCACCATTCAGGCCTCTTCCGGTCTGAGCGAGGAAGAGATCGATGCCATGGTACGCGCCGCCGAGGCCAATGCCGCGGAAGACAAGAAGTTCGAAGAGCTGGTAGCGGCCCGCAACCAGGCCGACGGTCTGGCTCACGCCACCCGCAAGCAGCTGGAAGAAGCCGGTGACGCCCTGGCCGCCGACGACAAGAGTGCCATCGAGTCTGCCCTGAGCGCACTGGAAACCGCCGTTCGTGGTGAAGACAAGGCCGAGATCGAAGCCAAGCAGCAGGCGCTGCTGGAGGCGTCCCAGAAGCTGATGGAGGCCGCTCAGGCCAAGGCTCAGTCTCAGGCCCAGGATGCGGGTGCCCAGACTCAGGATGCCGGCAGCAACAAGGCCGACGATGACGTGGTGGATGCCGAATTCGAAGAAGTCAAAGAAGACAAGAAGTAAGGCAACCCCGGCGCACAGACGCTGACCGTGCGGGCGTTGGGACACCAACGCCCGCCTTTGTGTTAATCAGCAGGTAAGCACGCAAGCTATGTCGAAACGAGATTACTATGAGGTGCTTGGCGTCTCCAAGGGAGCCGACGAGCGCGAAATAAAGAAAGCCTACAAGCGAATGGCGATGAAATATCATCCCGATCGCAACAAGGACGATGCCGACGCGGCCGACAAGTTCAAGGAAGCCACCGAGGCCTACGAGGTGCTCACCGATGCCCAGAAGCGGGCGGCCTACGACCAGTTTGGCCACGATGCGGTCAATGGTCAGCACGGTGGCCACGGCGGTTTTGGCGGCGGTGCCGATTTCAGTGATATTTTCGGTGACGTATTCGGCGACATCTTCGGCGGCGGACGGGGCCGGCAGCAGCGTTCTGCCCGCGGATCGGATCTGCGCTACAACATGGAGCTGACCCTGGAAGAAGCGGTCAGGGGCGTGACCAAAGAGATCAAGGTGCCCACCCTGGTCGGCTGTGATGTCTGTGACGGCAGCGGCGCCAAGCCGGGTACCCAGGCCAAGACCTGCCCCACCTGCCATGGCCATGGCCAGGTGCAGATGCGTCAGGGCTTTTTCACCGTGCAGCAACCCTGCCCTCATTGCCGCGGCAAGGGCAAGATCATCAGTGATCCCTGCACCACGTGTCATGGCGAAGGTCGTTACCAGAAGACCAAAACCCTGTCGGTGAAAATTCCGGCGGGTGTGGACACCGGCGATCGCATTCGCCTGTCCGGCGAAGGGGAGGCGGGTGAAGCCGGCGCCCCGGCGGGTGACCTCTACGTGCAGATGCACGTGCGTGAGCACGAAATTTTCGTGCGCGACGGCAACAACCTGTTCTGCGAAGTGCCCATCAGCTACACCGCCGCGGCCCTGGGAGGCGAGGTGGAAGTGCCCACCCTGGACGGCCGGGTCAAGCTCAAGATCCCCGCCGAAACCCAGACCGGTCGCATGTTCCGGCTCAAGGGCAAGGGCGTGCGTTCGGCCCGCAACGGCCAGCTCGGGGATCTGGTGTGCAAGGTCTACATCGAGACTCCGGTGAACCTGACCGAAGAGCAGAAGGAGCTGCTGCGTCAGCTCGAGGACTCCTGCGGCGGCTCTGCGGCCAAGAAGCACAGGCCCAAGTCGGAAGGCTTCTTTGACGGGGTTAAGCGTTTCTTTGACGATTTGACCCGCTAAGCCCGCTGTATTAGGCTGGTCCTACAGCCAAAGCGGCCTTTGGCCATGTAAAAATGCTAACGATTTGAGCCCTGTTCCGGCAGGGCTCTTGTTATTTTGTTGTTTGAAAGGAACCGGGTTTCCACCATGAAACAAACACCCATGACCATTCGCGGCGCGCAAAAGCTGCGTGAAGAGCTGGACCACCTCAAGTCGGTGCGTCGCCCCCAGATTATTGAAGCCATCGCCGAGGCCCGCGAGCACGGCGATCTGAAGGAAAACGCCGAGTATCATGCCGCCCGTGAGCAGCAGGGCTTTTGCGAAGGCCGCATTCAGGAAATCGAGTCCAAGCTGTCCAATGCCCAGGTCATCGACATCACTCGCATGCCCAACAATGGCAAGGTGATCTTCGGCTCCACCGTGACCCTGTTCCGCGTGGATGACGAGCGCGAAATCACCTACCGCATCGTGGGCGACGATGAGTCCGACATCAAGGCCAACCTGATTTCGGTCAATTCGCCCATCGCCCGGGGCCTGATCGGCAAGGAAGAAGACGATGTTGCCGTGGTCAAGACGCCCTCCGGTGACGTGGAATACGAAATCATCAAGGTCGAGTACCTGTAACCTGCGCCGGGAGTGGCCGTTCAGCGCCGCTCCTGCTCCCTGCTTTTCAGAAACTCCCGAAACACGAATTCCGACAACGCCAGCCTGTCGGCAATGGCCAGCTCAAACTGCACCGAACTGATGCACACGCCCCGTTGACGCCGTTTGCGCAACAACTCCAGCTGCATCGGTAAGCGCTGGCCGTCGTTCAGCTCCAGTAATACCCGTCGGCTGACCTGCTGCCGGAACAAGGGATGTGCCGAGACCAGCTGCATGCCGCTGACCGAGAGATCGGCAATGTCCGCTGCCAGCGGCAGGCCGTTGTCGCGCAACAGCCGCACCCCGGCGGGTGAGGGCAGGCGCCAGGCCCGTTCCTGCACCCCGCCGGAGATAATCTCGGGCACACACAGACGGGCCTCTTCGGCATGCTCCTGGCGCTGATCCAGGCTGAGGGGAAAGATCAGATAAATACCGTCCAGTGTCAGGGTCAGCTCCAGGGTCGAGGCATCGGACAGCAAGGGGCGCAGTGCCGCGTCCATGTGAATGGACAGGCTGAGCGGGGGCTCGGCATGTTGCTGACGAAACACCTCGTTCAGCATGGCCAGCTCTTCATCGTCAAGGTATCGGTGAGGCATGGACAGTTGCGCCTGGCAAGTTCCCTTTAAGATTAGGAGCAGTTTGGCCGGCGGCCATCATTTTGTTGTTGCACAAGGGCAGAAGGCAAGGTTACAACGGGGTGAGGGGGTACCCTGGAAGGGAATATCAGCGAGGCCCGACCGGACCTCGCTGTGACGGGCCGGGTCAGCCCCTGGGCAGAATGATTTTTCTCTGCTCGCTCTGACGGTAGATAGTCAGAATGTGACCAATGGTCTGTACCTTGACGGCGCCGGTTTCGCGCACAATGGCGTCCATGATCAGCTTTTTGACGTCCCTGTCTTCGGCGGCGACCTTGACCTTGATCAGTTCGTGGTGGTTCAGGGCCAGGTCAATCTCGGCCAGTACGCCTTCGGTCAGGCCATGCTGGCCAAGCAATACCACCGGCTTCAGGCTGTGGGCCAGTCCCTTGAGGTATTGTCTTTGCTTATTGTTCAGGGTCATTGCAAAATGCTTCGGTTAATCAGGTTGAAAGGGGAGCATTGTACCCCCATCTAGGCATTAATGGTAATAGCAGAGCGACAAATTAATGGGCAAAAAGAAACGCTCGGCCAGCTCAACCCGCTGGCTGAAGGAACATTTTGACGACAAATATGTACAACAGGCGCAAAAGAAGGGCCTGCGCTCGCGAGCCGTATTCAAGCTGGAAGAACTGCAGGGCCGCGACAAACTGCTGCGTGCCGGCATGACGGTGGTGGATCTGGGGGCCGCCCCGGGTGGCTGGAGTCAGTACGCCACCGAGCAGGTGGGCCAGGCCGGCAAGGTTATCGCCTGTGACATTCTGCCCATGGACCCCATTGCCGGCGTCGATTTTCTGCAGGGTGACTTCCGTGACGAAGACGTGCTCAATGCGTTGCTGGAACGGGTAGGGGACGACAAGGTGGATGTGCTGCTGTCGGACATGGCGCCGAACATGAGTGGCACGCCCGAAGTGGACCAGCCCAGGGCCATGTACCTGGTGGAGCTGGCCCTGGATATGTGCCGGCAGGTACTTGCTTCCAGAGGCAGTTTCGTGGTGAAAGTGTTCCAAGGGGCCGGATTTGATGAATTTCTCGGCGAAGTACGCCGGTCTTTTGCTACGGTCAAGGTAAGAAAACCAGACTCTTCCCGGGCTCGTTCCCGCGAAGTCTACATTGTGGCTACAGGTTTTAAACTGTAGTACCCTGTTTCAGTCATAAACTGTCAGCCGGTGAGGTTAGTAATTTGAGTGACATGGCGAAAAACTTGATCCTGTGGTTGGTCATTGCCGTGGTGTTGATGTCGGTATTCCAGAGCTTCAGCCCCGGCGAACCGTCCGGCCGCCAGACGGATTATTCCACCTTTGTGCAGGAAGTGGCCCAGGGCCAGATCCGTGAAGTGCGTATGGACGGCCAGACTATCAACGGCGTCAAGCGCAGCGGTGATCGGTTTACTACCATCATGCCTTCCGAAGATCCTCAGCTGCTTAACGATCTGCTCAACAATAATGTGCGGGTAGTGGGCGAAAAGCCGGAAGAGCCAAGCCTGCTGACGTCCATCTTTATTTCCTGGTTCCCCATGCTGCTGCTGATCGGCGTCTGGGTGTTCTTTATGCGCCAGATGCAGGGCGGTGGCGGCAAGGGCGCCATGACCTTCGGCAAGAGCCGGGCGCGGCTGATGAGCGAAGATCAGGTGAAAACCACCTTTGCCGACGTGGCCGGCTGTGACGAGGCCAAGGAAGACGTGAAGGAGCTGGTGGATTACCTGCGTGATCCCAGCCGCTTCCAGAAGCTGGGTGGCCGAATTCCTACCGGTATTCTGCTGGTAGGTCCACCCGGCACAGGTAAGACCCTGCTGGCCAAGGCCATTGCCGGCGAGGCCAAGGTGCCCTTCTTTACCATCTCCGGCTCCGATTTTGTGGAAATGTTCGTGGGTGTGGGCGCCTCCCGAGTGCGCGACATGTTCGAACAGGCCAAGAAGTCCGCGCCCTGTATCGTGTTTATCGATGAAATCGATGCCGTCGGTCGCCAGCGTGGTGCCGGTCTGGGTGGCGGGCACGATGAGCGCGAGCAGACCCTGAACCAGATGCTGGTGGAAATGGACGGCTTTGAAGGCAACGAGGGCGTTATTGTCATCGCCGCCACCAACCGTCCCGACGTGCTCGACCCCGCACTGCTGCGTCCGGGCCGTTTCGACCGCCAGGTAGTGGTAGGGCTGCCCGATGTACGTGGCCGTGAGCAGATCCTCAAGGTACACATGCGTCGTGTACCGCTGGGCGACGACGTAGAGGCTTCCCTGATTGCCCGGGGTACCCCTGGCTTCAGTGGTGCCGATCTGGCCAACCTGGTGAACGAGGCCGCCCTGTTTGCCGCCCGTGGCGGTCGCCGTCTGGTGTCGATGGAAGAGTTCGAAAAGGCCAAGGACAAGATCATGATGGGTGCCGAGCGCCGCTCCATGGTGATGTCCGAGTCCGAAAAGGAAATGACCGCCTATCACGAAGCCGGTCACGCCATTGTGGGCCGTATCGTGCCTGAGCACGATCCCGTGTACAAGGTGTCCATCATACCTCGTGGCCGAGCCTTGGGTGTGACCATGTATCTGCCCGAGCAGGACAGGTTCAGTTACAGCAAGCAGCACCTGGAGTCGATGATTTCCAGCCTGTACGGCGGCCGCCTGGCGGAAGAAATCATCTATGGCTTTGACAAGGTGACCACGGGCGCGTCCAACGACATCGAGCGGGCCACCGAAATCGCCCACAAGATGGTGACCCAGTGGGGTCTGTCCGAAAAAATGGGCCCCCTGTTGTATGCGGAAGAAGAGGGCGAAGTGTTCCTGGGTCGCAGCGCGGCCAAGAGCAAGCACATGTCCGATGAAACCGCCAAGCTGATCGATGCCGAGGTCAAGCAGGTCATTGAGCGCAACTTCAACCGGGCCAAGCAGATCCTGAACGATAACATCGACATTCTGCATGCCATGAAGGACGCGCTGATGAAGTACGAGACCATTGACGCTCGCCAGATCGACGATCTGATGGCGCGCCGGGATGTCCGTCCGCCCGCCGACTGGAAGGATGAGCACGGTGACAAGCCCCAGGGGCCGACCGCCGGCACCGGTGACAAGCAGGAAGAGGGCGAAGACAAAAAAGCGACGTCTCCCGACCTGAACAAGCCCGGTGACGCCACCAGCAACTGAGTTTTATGATAAATTAAGCCCCGGTCATCCTTACCGGGGCTTTTTGTTTTTAGGAATCACCCGTTTATGTTGTTATCTTCTTTATCCCGTACGCTGGATCTTTCCACGCCACAGGTAATGGGTGTGCTCAATATCACCCCAGACTCTTTTTCCGACGGCGGCCGTTTTCACGGCCAGGACGCCGCCCTGCGCCATGCCCTGCAAATGGTGGCCGACGGTGCCAGCATTATTGATGTGGGCGGTGAGTCGACCCGGCCCGGTGCCGATGAGGTGGCCGAGCAGCAGGAGCTGGAACGGGTGGTGCCCGTTATTGAACGGCTGCGGGCCGAGCTGGACTGCTGGATATCGGTGGATACCAGCAAGGCGGTGGTCATGGGCGAGGCGGTCGGGGCCGGGGCCGATCTGATCAATGACATTCGCGCCCTGCGCGAGCCCGGTGCCTTGCAGGTGGCTGCTGCCAGCGGTGCCGCCGTCTGCCTGATGCACATGCAGGGTCAGCCTCGTACCATGCAGCAGGCGCCGGATTACGACGATGTGGCCGCCGAGGTAGCCGTTTTTCTCGAGGAACGGTTGGCCGCCTGTGCGGCGGCGGGCATTCCCCGCGAGCGCATTTGTCTGGATCCTGGCTATGGCTTCGGCAAGTCCCTGGAGCACAATTACGAACTGCTGGGCCGCATCGGCGAGCTGCACCGGCTCGGACTGCCACTGCTGGCAGGTATGTCGCGCAAGTCGATGATTGGCCAGTTGCTGGATCGTGAGGTCGGTGAGCGCCTGGCCGGTACCCTGGCGGCCCATCTGTTTGCAGTGGCGCAAGGCGCGCAAATTGTACGGGTGCACGATGTAAAGGAAATGGTCGACGCCCTGCGCGTATGGCGCAGGGCCGCCCACTATCAGGAACAATCTTCATGAGCAGAAAATATTTTGGTACCGACGGCGTACGCGGCCGGGTCGGTGAGTACCCCATTACCCCCGAATTTGTGATGAAGCTGGGCTGGGCCGCCGGCAAGGTGTTGTCGCAAACCGGTACCAGAAAGGTACTGATTGGCAAGGACACCCGTATTTCCGGTTACATGCTGGAGTCGGCACTGGAAGCGGGCCTGTCTGCCGCCGGCCTGCAGGCGGCACTGCTGGGCCCCATGCCGACCCCGGCCATTGCCTACCTGACCCGCACCTTCAGGGCCGAGGCGGGCATCGTCATCAGTGCGTCACACAATCCCTATTACGACAACGGCATCAAATTCTTTTCTCACGACGGCACCAAGCTGCCCGACGAGGTGGAGCTGGCCATTGAAGCCATGCTCGATCAGCCCATGGACTGCGTGCCGTCGGATCAGCTCGGCAAGGCCAGCCGTATCAACGATGCCGCCGGCCGTTACATTGAGTTCTGCAAGAGCACCTTTCCTAGCGGTCTGCACCTGGATGGCCTGACCATAGTGCTTGACTGTGCCCATGGTGCCACCTATCACATTGCGCCGGCGGTGTTTGAAGAGCTGGGGGCCAAGGTGATCCGTACCGGCGTGCAGCCCAACGGGCTTAACATCAACGACGGCGTCGGTTCCACCGCCCCGGCGGCCTTGCAGGCGGCGGTGCGGGAGCATGGTGCCGACCTGGGTATTGCCTTTGACGGTGACGGCGACCGCCTGGCCATGGTGGATCACACCGGGGCCCTGGTGGACGGTGACGAGGTGTTGTACATCATTGCCCGGGACGCCCAGCGCAGGGGCAAGCTCGGTGGTGGCGTGGTTGGCACCCTGATGAGTAACATGGCCCTGGAGCTGGCCCTGGCAGAGCTGGACATTCCCTTTGAGCGCGCCAAGGTAGGGGATCGTTACGTCATGGAGCAGCTCAAGGAGCACGGCTGGAAACTGGGTGGTGAGAACTCCGGCCATATCATCAGCCTGGATCACAACAGCACCGGTGATGGCATCGTCGCCGCGCTGCAGGTGCTGCGGGCCCTGATCAACCAAGGGGAGACGCTGGCCGAGCTGCGTACGGGGCTGATTTTGTTTCCCCAAGTACTGGTTAATGTGCGCTATGCTCCCGGCACCGATCCCCTGGCCCAGGAAGAAGTACAACAACGGGTGGCCGTGGCCGAGGCGGAGCTGGCCGGCAAGGGCCGAGTGCTATTGCGAAAGTCGGGCACGGAACCGTTGATTCGAGTGATGGTGGAAGGCGCCGATGAGCCCCAGGTGCGCCGCCTGGCCGAATACATCGCCGAAGCGGTGGTCTGAACCGGGTGGAGTGTGAGGAGGGAAGTAAAATGCGCTTAATTACCTCCGTCTTCTCACACTTCAGGCAAAAACGGTTGTGTAATCATCGCTTTGCCTTCTTTTTATGCACTTGAACGAATTTTTTAAAATTGCGCTTGTATCCCATCGGGGGTGTCGCTAGTATTAGCCCCGCTCCCAAGGGCAGCCTGCCAAGGGAAGCGAGCGCCAACCAAAGGTAGCAAAATGTACGAGATTCTTTTGGTGGTGTACCTGCTGATAGCCCTTGCCCTGATTGGCCTGGTGCTGATACAGCAAGGAAAAGGCGCCGATATGGGCGCCTCCTTCGGAGCGGGTGCATCCAATACGGTTTTCGGATCCAGCGGTTCAGGTAATTTCCTGACCAAGACGACCACATTGCTGGCGGCTGGTTTCTTTGTAGTAAGCCTGGTGCTTGGTAATCTCTCTACCAATGCAACCAAGCAGAGCAGTGAGTGGGAAGACCTGACGGCTCCCGAAGTAGTTGAAACTCCTGTTCAGGGTGACGTTCCGGTCGAAAGCGGCAGCGACGTACCCAACTAAGTTTTTGCCGAGATGGTGGAATTGGTAGACACGCTATCTTGAGGGGGTAGTGCCCGTATGGGCGTGCGGGTTCAAGTCCCGCTCTCGGCACCAATTTATAGTCCGGTTGAGATGAATGCTCGATTTGACTATAATCTCGCACGATTTCGGACGCGGGGTGGAGCAGCCTGGTAGCTCGTCGGGCTCATAACCCGAAGGTCGTCGGTTCAAATCCGGCCCCCGCAACCAATTTCACGTTCATCGTCTGCTCACGATGAATGGTCGCTGCGAGGCGACAATCAGGGTCCAGGTGAATAGCCCCGATTTGAATATCGGGGCTTTTTGTTATCTGGACTTTGGCATCGGTTTGGCGATGCATATTTAAACTGGGCTGCGAGCCCTTTTTTTGTTTTTGAAGGGGGTAGCTTTGGCTACATTGGAACAACGATTGACCGAGATGCTCAGCGAACCGGTAGCGGCGCTGGGCTTTGAACTGCTGGGGCTGGAATTTGTTCGCGCCGGCCGTCACTCGACCCTGCGGCTGTACATCGATCATGAAAACGGCATCGATGTGAACGATTGCGCCGAAGTCAGCCGGCAGGTCAGCGCCGTGCTGGATGTGGAAGATCCCATTTCCACCGAGTATGATCTGGAAGTCTCATCCCCGGGGCTCGCACGACCTCTGTTCAAACCGGCCCATTACCAGGCCATTATCGGCCAGGAGGCCGAACTGGCACTGCGCATGGCCGTGAACAATCGCCGCAAACTCAAAGGCATTGTGGTGTCGGCCGACGACACCATGGTCCGGCTGGAGGTGAATGGCCAGGAATTTCCCGTGGCCTACGCCAACATTCAAAAAGCAAATCTGGTTCCGAACTTTGACTGACGAGGCCCTCGGACATGAATAAAGAAATATTGCTGGTTGTAGACGCCGTTTCCAACGAAAAGGCGGTGCCTCGCGAGAAAATTTTTGAGGCGCTGGAAACCGCGCTGGCCACGGCCACCAAGAAAAAATACGAAGGCGACATCGAAGTCCGGGTTGCCATCGACCGCAAGAGCGGCGACTTCGATACCTTCCGTCGCTGGCAGGTGGTGGAAGATCAGGAGTCCCTGACCAACGCCTACCGGGAAATCACCCTGGAAGCGGCCCAGATCGACGAGCCCGAAATTCAGGTCGGTGACTACGTAGAGGATCAAATCGAGTCCATCACCTTTGACCGCATCACCACCCAGACTGCCAAGCAGGTTATCGTGCAGAAGGTGCGTGAAGCCGAGCGCATGCAGGTGGTGGAGCAGTTCCAGGACCAGGAAGGCGAAATCATCACCGGTGTGGTGAAAAAGGCCACCCGCGACAACGTGATCCTGGATCTGGGCAACAATGCCGAGGCCGTGATCTTCCGCGAAGATCTGCTGCCCCGCGAGTCGTTCCGCTCCGGTGACCGGGTGCGTGGTCTGCTCTACGCAGTTCGCCCCGAAGCCCGTGGTGCCCAGCTGTTTGTCAGCCGCTCCAACCCGGAATTTCTGAAAGAGCTGTTCCGCATTGAAGTGCCGGAAATCGGTGAAGAAATCATCGAAATCATGGCCGCCGCCCGGGATCCGGGCAGCCGCGCCAAGATTGCGGTCAAGACCAACGACCGCCGCATCGATCCCATCGGTGCCTGTGTGGGCATGCGTGGTGCCCGTGTGCAGGCGGTATCCGGTGAGCTTGGTGGCGAGCGCGTGGACATCGTGCTGTGGGACGACAATCCCGCCCAGTTCGTGATCAACGCCATGGCGCCGGCCGATGTGGCCTCTATCATCGTGGATGAAGACGCCCATTCCATGGACATTGCCGTGGAAGCCGGCAACCTGGCCCAGGCCATTGGCCGTAATGGTCAAAACGTGCGCCTGGCTTCCCAGCTGACCGGTTGGGAACTGAATGTGATGACGGTGGAAGACCTGCAGCAAAAGCACCAGGCCGAAAACGACAAGATCATTACCCTGTTTGTAGACAGCCTGGACATCGACGACGACTTTGCTTCCCTGCTGGTGGGCGAAGGCTTCTCCACCCTGGAAGAAATCGCCTATGTTCCGGTCAGCGAGCTGCTGAGTGTGGAAGGTCTGGACGAAGATACCGTCGAAGAGCTGCGCAACCGGGCCAAGGACGCACTGACTACCCGTGCCCTGGCCCAGGAAGAATCCTTTGAAGGGGTAGAGCCGGCAGAAGACCTGCTGGGTCTGACCGGCATGACCCGCGAGCTGGCCTATCAACTGGCCGCCCGTGGTGTCGGGAATCTGGAAGATCTGGCAGAGCAGGGCATTGACGACCTGGAAGGCATTGAAGGCCTCGATGAGACCCGCGCGGGCGAACTCATCATGGCTGCCCGTAACATCTGCTGGTTCGGAGAGCAGAACGAAGATTAAGATCATCGGAGGTAAATGAATGGCAGAAGTATCATTGACGCAACTTGCCAGTGACATCGACACGCCGGTTGATCGTCTGATCCAGCAGTTTCGTGAGGCGGGCATGGAGAAATCCGGCAACGACACCGTTTCCGAAACTGAAAAGGCCGCCTTGCTTGCGCATTTGAAAAAGCAGCACGGTGCCAATGACGATAATGAACCCAAACGGATGACCCTGCAGCGCAAGACCATGAGTACCCTGAGTGTTCAGGGTGCCGGCGGCAAGAGCAAGGCAGTGCAGGTAGAGGTGCGCAAGAAGCGCACCTACGTAAGACGCGATGCGCTCGAAGACCAGCGTCGTGAAGAGGAAGAAAAGGCGCGCCAGGAAGCCGAGGCTCAGGCGCGTCGTGAGGCCGAGGAAGCGGCCCAACGAGAAGCAGCAGAACAAGCCAAGCGCGAGGCGGAAGAAAAAGCCAAGCGCGAAGCGGAAGAAAAAGCCAAGCGTGAAGCGGAAGAAAAAGCCCGTCAGGCTCAGCTGCAGGCTCAGAAGAACACCGAGCAGGGGACCGACCAGTCCCAGAGCAAAGAGCAGAAAAAGGCGGATGAGATGGCCAAGCGCGAAGCAGAAAACCTGAAGAAACAGCGCGAAGAAGAAGCCCTGCGCAAAGCCGAGCTGGAAGCCCAGCAGAAGGCGGAAGAAGTGCGCAAGCTGGCGGAAGCAAACGAGAAGCGCTGGGCCGAAGAAGCGGCCAAGAAGCCGGAAGACGCGGACTACCACGTGACCACCAGCCAGCACGCCCGTGCCGCCGAAGACGAAGCCGATCAGAGCGAAGAGCAGAAAGCCCGTCGCACCGGTGGCAAGAAGCGCAAGGGTGGTAAGTCGAAGGAAGATCGTGAAGATCGCGAAAGCCGCAACGAGCGCCAGCGCAAGGGCAAGCGCGCCAAGGTGATGACGCCCAAGTCCATGAAGCATGGCTTCCAGAAGCCGGCCCAGCCGGTGAGCCGTGAAGTGGAAATCGGCGAAACCATCAGTGTGGCCGAGCTGGCCAACCGCATGGCGGTCAAGGGCACCGAAGTCATCAAGGCGATGATGAAGATGGGCGCTATGGTCACCATCAACCAGGTGATCGATCAGGAAACCGCTCAGCTGGTGGCCGAGGAAATGGGCCACAAGGTGGTGCTGCGCCGCGAAAACGAGCTGGAAGAGCGCGTGCTGTCCGACCGTGACACCGACGCCGAGCGCAAGTCCCGCGCGCCTGTGGTGACCATCATGGGTCACGTTGACCACGGCAAGACCTCCACCCTGGACTACATTCGTCGTACCAAGGTGGCGTCTGGCGAGGCCGGCGGCATTACCCAGCACATCGGTGCCTACCACGTAGAAACCGAGAACGGCATGATCACCTTCCTGGATACGCCGGGACACGCGGCCTTTACCTCCATGCGTGCCCGTGGTGCCAAGGCCACCGACATCGTGATTCTGGTGGTGGCCGCCGACGACGGTGTGATGCCCCAGACCATTGAAGCCATTCAGCACGCCAAGGCCGCCGAAGTGCCGCTGATCGTGGCCGTGAACAAGATGGACAAGCCGGAAGCGGATCCGGATCGGGTCAAGAGCGAACTGGCTCAGCACGGCGTGATGTCGGAAGACTGGGGTGGCGAAAACATTTTCGTACACATCTCCGCCAAGGCTGGTACCGGTATCGACGAACTGCTGGAAGCTATCCTGCTGCAGGCCGAAGTACTGGAGCTGACCGCGGTATACGACGCCATGGCCTCCGGCGTGGTGATCGAATCCCGTCTCGACAAGGGCCGCGGCCCCGTGGCCACCGTGCTGGTGCAGGACGGCACCCTGAACCAGGGTGACATCGTGCTGTGCGGCCTGGAGTACGGCCGGGTACGCGCCATGAAGGACGAGCTGGGTCGCGAAGTGAAAGCCGCCGGTCCGTCCATTCCGGTAGAGATTCTGGGCCTGTCCGGCGTGCCAACTGCCGGTGACGAAGCCACGGTAGTACGGGACGAGAAAAAGGCCCGGGAAGTGGCGCTGTACCGTCAGGGCAAGTTCCGCGAAGTCAAGCTGGCCCGCCAGCAGAAGGCCAAGCTGGAGAACATGTTCGCCAACATGAGCGAAGGCGAAGTGGCCGAGGTCAACCTGGTGCTGAAGGCGGACGTACAGGGCTCCATCGAGGCGATCTCCGACTCGCTGATGAAGCTGTCCACCGACGAAGTGAAGGTGAAGATCGTGGGCTCCGGCGTAGGTGGCATTACCGAGACCGACGCCAGCCTGGCGGCCGCGTCCAACGCCATCATTCTGGGCTTCAACGTGCGTGCCGACGCTTCCGCCCGCAAGATGATCGAGGCGGAAGAGATCGATCTGCGCTACTACAGTGTGATCTATGAGCTGCTGGACGAAGTGAAGCAGGCCATGACCGGCATGCTGGCACCCGAGTTCAAGCAGGAGATCATCGGCCTGGCCCAGGTGCGTGACGTGTTCCGTTCACCCAAGTTCGGCGCCATCGCCGGCTGTATGGTCACCGAAGGCGTGGTCAAGCGCAGCAATCCGATTCGCGTACTGCGCGACAACGTGGTGATTTACGAAGGCGAGCTGGAATCCCTGCGTCGCTTCAAGGATGACGTTCAGGAAGTGCGTAACGGCATGGAATGCGGCATCGGCGTGAAGAACTACAACGACGTGCGCGTAGGCGACCAGATCGAGGTATATCAGATTGTGGAAGTGCAGCGCACCCTGTAAGGTCGCGGCCAACCACGTCTGAACACTGTTATCAACGGGGGCCTCGAGGCCCCCTTTGTCTTGGAAAAAAGCAATGGCCAGAGAATTCAGCCGTACCCGCCGGGTAGCACAGGAACTGCAAAAAGAGATTGCCGTTATCCTGCAGCGGGAAATCAAAGACGACCGTCTGGGCATGGTCACCGTTTCCGGAGTCGAAGTGTCCCGGGATCTT
Source organism: Oceanimonas sp. MB9 (assembly GCF_011319775.1). Lineage (NCBI taxonomy): Bacteria > Pseudomonadati > Pseudomonadota > Gammaproteobacteria > Aeromonadales > Aeromonadaceae > Oceanimonas > Oceanimonas sp. MB9. The sequence goes on from NZ_VFBE01000005.1 coordinate 775,798, forward strand.
AATTACGCCAAGGTATTCGTGACCTTTCTCGACAACGACGCCGAGCGCGTGGAGCAGGGCATGGAGGCGCTGAAGGACGCCAGCGGTTATATTCGCAGCCTGGTGGCCAAGGCCATGCGCCTGCGGGTCACCCCGGAGCTGCGCTTCTCCTATGATCAGAGCCTGGTGGAAGGCATGCGCATCTCCACCCTGGTGTCGAGCACCGTCGCCGAAGACAAGCGCCGCAGCGCCGGTCGCGACGACGAAGACGACAAGGAGCAGGACTGAGATGGGGCGTCAGCGACGTTTTCGCGGCCGTGAGGTAGACGGCATTCTGCTGCTCGACAAGCCGGCGGGTATTACCTCCAACGATGCCCTGCAGCAGGTCAAGCGTATCTACGCCGCCGCCAAGGCCGGCCACACCGGTGCCCTGGACCCGCTGGCCACCGGCATGCTGCCGATCTGCCTGGGTGAAGCCACCAAGTTTTCCCAGTTTCTGCTTGATGCCGACAAACGCTACCGGGTGGTGGCCAAGCTCGGTGAGCGCACCGACACCAGTGACGCCGATGGTGAAGTGGTGGAGACCCGCCCGGTGAATGTGTCCACCGGCGAGCTGATTGAGGCGCTGGATCACTTTCGCGGCGACATTGAACAGATCCCCTCCATGTATTCGGCGCTCAAGTACCAGGGCAAACCCCTGTATCAGTACGCCCGGGAAGGCATTGAGGTACCCCGGGAAGCGCGCCCGATCACGGTGTTTGAGCTCAAGCTCATTCGCTTTGAAGGAGACGAGGTGGAGCTGGAAGTACACTGCAGCAAGGGTACCTATATTCGCACCATCGTCGACGATCTGGGCGAGCGCCTGGGTTGTGGTGCCCACGTGACCGTGCTGCGCCGGCTGGCGGTGGCCGGATATCCGGGCGAACGCATGCTGACCCTGGAGCAGCTGCAGTGCATTCTCGACAACTGCAAGGCCAATGAGATTTCGCCCCGGGTGGAGCTGGATCCGCTGCTGCTGCCGATGGACACCGCGGTGCAGAGCCTGCCCGAGGTGAACCTGTCGGAGCTGGTGGCCGGTTACCTGCTGCACGGCCAGGCGGTGCAGGTGTCGGGCGCGCCCCTTGAGGGGTTTGTGCGCATGACGGTGGGCGAAGACCACCGTTTTGTCGGCGTCGGTGAAATCGATGACGACGGCAAGGTGGCGCCGCGCCGGCTGGTGCGCTGAATTTAGCGCGCATTTCAGGTTGCCAAGCGCGGCGTTGCTGGTAGAATGCCGTGCTTCCTTCCGGCTGAATTAGTGATCGGCTGGAATTCATTCATGTTATTTGGAGTAGACACCATGTCACTAAATGCTGAAACCAAAGCCCAGATCGTTGCCGAATTCGCCCGTGGCGAAGGCGACACCGGCTCTCCCGAAGTGCAGGTAGCTCTGCTGAGCGCCCAGATCAACCACCTGCAGGGCCACTTCAAGCAGCACATCCACGATCACCACAGCCGCCGCGGCCTGCTGCGCATGGTATCCCAGCGTCGTAACCTGCTGGACTACCTGAAGCGCAAAGACGTAGAGCGCTACCGTGCCCTGATCGAAAAGCTGGGCCTGCGTCGTTAATCGACTCCAAAGCCTTGTTAAAAAGGGAGCCTCGGCTCCCTTTTTTATTGCCTGTTTTTTAGTTGTGAGGGGTAAAGCATCCACCTCACTCTTCACGCCTTACCCCTTACGCTTTTATTCCAGCCATTCTGTCCTTTAAACAGGAATCAAGTATACTGTGCCGGCGTATTAAAGAATCAAACAGTTAAAGGAATCTACCACGTGAATCCTATCGTAAAGACCTTCCAGTACGGTCAGCATACCGTCACCCTTGAAACCGGCGTGATCGCCCGTCAGGCTACCGCCGCCGTGATGGCCAGTATCGACGACACTTCCGTGCTGGTAAGTGTGGTCGGCAAGCGCGAAGCCGACGAAAGCCGCGACTTCTTTCCGCTGACCGTCAACTACCAGGAGCGGGCCTACGCCGCCGGCCGTATTCCCGGCAGCTTTTTCAAGCGTGAAGGCCGTCCCACCGAAGGTGAAACACTGACCGCGCGTCTGATCGATCGTCCCATTCGTCCGCTGTTTCCCGATGGATTCAAAAACGAAGTTCAGGTGATTGCCACCGTGATGTCCGCCAACCCGGAAATCGCCCCGGACATCATTTCCATGCTGGGCACCTCCGCCGCCCTGGCCATCTCCGGCATTCCCTTTGCCGGCCCCATTGGTGCCGCCCGTGTGGGTTACCTGAACGGTGAATACGTGCTGAACCCCAGCATCACCGAGCTCAAGGAAAGCCAGCTGGATCTGGTCGTGGCCGGTACCGCCGGTGCCGTGTTGATGGTGGAATCCGAAGCCTCTGTGCTGCCCGAAGACGTCATGCTGGGTGCCGTGATGTACGGTCACGAGCAGATGCAGGCCGCCATTAACGCCATCAACGAGCTGGCCGCCGAAGTGGGCACCCAGCCCTGGGACTGGCAGCCCAAGGCCGAAAACGAGGCCCTCAAGGCCAAGGTCGCCGAGCTGGCCTCCGCCGAGCTGGGTGAAGCCTACCGCATCACCGACAAGACCGCCCGTCGCGACGCCATTGCCGATATCAAGGCTCGGGTACAGGCCGCCGTACTGGAGCAGTCACCGGAAGCGGAAATCAAGGAAATCCAGGAACTGCTGGGCAAGCTGGAAAAAACCATCGTGCGTGGCCGTGTGGTTCGCGGCGAGCCGCGTATCGATGGCCGTGAGCCCGACATGATCCGTGCCCTGAACGTGGCCACCGGCCTGCTGCCCCGTGCCCACGGCTCTTCCCTGTTTACCCGGGGCGAGACCCAGGCCCTGGTGGCCGCGACCCTGGGCACCGAGCGTGACGCCCAGCTGATCGATGAGCTGACCGGCGAGCGCGCCAACCGCTTTATGCTGCACTACAACTTCCCTCCCTACTGCGTGGGTGAAACCGGCATGGTCGGCAGCCCCAAGCGTCGGGAAATCGGTCATGGCCGCCTGGCCAAGCGCGGCGTGGCCGCGGTGATGCCGAGCGCGGAAGAATTCCCCTACACCGTGCGGGTGGTGTCCGAGATCACCGAATCCAACGGCTCTTCCTCCATGGCTTCCGTGTGTGGTACTTCACTGGCCCTGATGGACGCCGGTGTGCCGATCAAGGCCTCGGTGGCCGGTATCGCCATGGGTCTGGTGAAGGAAGAAGAAGGCTTTGTGGTACTGTCCGACATTCTGGGTGACGAAGACCACCTGGGTGACATGGACTTCAAGGTGGCCGGAACCAACGAGGGCGTAACCGCCCTGCAGATGGACATCAAGATCGAAGGCATCACCAAGGAAATCATGGAAGTGGCCCTGAACCAGGCCCGCAACGCCCGCCTGCATATTCTGAAGGTGATGGACGAGGCCCTGCAGGCGCCCCGTGCCGACATTTCCGACTTCGCGCCGCGTATTCACACCATCAAGATCAACCCTGAGAAGATCCGTGATGTGATCGGCAAGGGTGGCGCCACCATTCGCGCCCTGACCGAAGAAACCGGTACCACCATCGAGCTGGATGACGACGGCACCGTGAAGATTGCCGCCGTTGACGGTGAAGCCGCCAAGGCCGCCATTCGCCGCATTGAACAGCTGACCGCGGAAGTGGAAAGCGGCACCATCTACGAAGGTCAGGTGGTTCGTCTGGCCGACTTTGGCGCCTTTGTTAACATTCTGCCCGGCAAGGACGGTCTGGTGCACATCTCCCAGATCACCGAAGAGCGGGTGAAGAATGTGTCCGATCACCTGAAAGTGGGTGACACCGTCAAGGTCAAGGTGCTGGAAGTGGACCGCCAGGGCCGCATTCGCCTGTCCATCAAGGAAGCGAACAAGCCGGAAGAAGCCGAAGCGCCTGCCGCCGAGGCCAGCGAAGAAGCCAAGACCGACAGCGCCGAATAAGCCACTCGGTTAACGCCAAAGCCGGAGAGTCCTTCTCCGGCTTTTTTATTTTCATTTCTCTCCTCACCCCTTACATTTCACGTCTCTGCGTCCCACGTCCTGGCAACAACACTTGCCAAGCCCGAGCCGGCTTTGCACAATGAAGCCACTTTCAGCCGACGGAAACAACACACATGGAGCTGGCGGATTACCGACGGGAATACCTGCAGGGCGGCCTGCGGCGTAATGACCTGCCCGACACCCCCCTTGCCTTGTTTGAAACCTGGATGCAGCAGGCCATTGCCGCCGGGCTGCCCGATCCCACCGCCATGGTGGTGGCCACGGTCGACGAGCGAGGCCAGCCTTATCAGCGCATCGTGCTGCTCAAGCAGGTGGATGAGCAGGGCTTTGTGTTTTACACCAACATGGGCAGCCGCAAGGCCGCGCACCTTAACCACAATCCCCGCATCAGCCTGCTGTTTCCCTGGCATCCACTGGAGCGCCAGGTGCACATTACCGGCCAGGTTGAAAAACTCGCCGCCACCGAGGTGATGAAATATTTCGCCAGCCGCCCCAAGGACAGCCAGATTGGCGCCTGGGTATCAAAACAGTCCTCACGGATCTCGGCCCGAGGCCTGCTGGAAGCCAAGTTTTTGGAAATGAAGCAGAAGTTCGCCAGCGGCGAGGTGCCGCTGCCCAGCTTCTGGGGCGGCTTTCGCGTGAAATTCGATGCGGTGGAATTCTGGCAGGGAGGCGCCAACCGGCTGCATGACCGCTTTGTGTACCAGCGCGAGCAGGACGGCTGGACCATTTCCCGCCTGGCACCCTGAGCGTACGGAAGGCAGTATGCTGATTTGCAGAACCGAACGTCCCGGTGACGGCGACGATATCGATGAGGTGGTGTACGCCGCCTTTGACCGCCCCGACGAGGCCGACCTGGTGCTGGCCCTGCGCGAGCAGGGCGCCATCAGTGTCAGCCAGGTAGCGGAGTATGAGGGCGCCGTGATTGGCCATCTGGCCATGAGCCCGGTGCTGATCAACGGTGAGGACATCGGTTGGCTGGGACTGGCCCCGGTGAGCGTGTGGCCCGACTGCCAGAATCAGGGCGTGGGCTCGGAGATGATTCGTGAGGCCATTCAGGCCGCCAACGACTTTGACTGGGCCGGCATCGTGGTGCTGGGCAACCCGGCCTATTACCAGCGCTTTGGCTTTCGTCCGGCGCGGGAGCTGGGGCTGACCTGCCCCTATCCCGATGCCGGCGATGCCTTTATGGCGCTGGCCCTGAAACAGCCGGCGCCCGCCGGCCTGGTGACCTACCACCCGGCCTTTGACGCACTCTGAACCGACCCGTTTCTGTCTTGGTGCCGGCTTACTCCCGTCGTTATACCCACGCCGGGCGGCTTGTACCTATGATTATGCCCGCGCCGCGGGCATAATGGCGGCCATAGTTAACGCCATTATGCCCTCGTTGCGAGTTTTTCATGCACAGCCCACTTAAACTGGATATCGACCACTTTCTGGCCCACGATTGGCAGCGCCGGCCGCGCCTGTTCAAGGCTGCCCTGCCCGAATTTGATGATCCCCTGAGCCCCGACGAGCTGGCCGGCCTGGCCCTCGAGCCCCATATCGAATCCCGCCGGGTCTGGCGTGAGCAGGACCGCTGGCAGGCGGAAACCGGGCCTTTCGAGTCATACGACCACCTGGGTGAAAACGACTGGACCCTGCTGGTGCAGGCGGTCAACCAGTGGCACCCCGGCGTGCAGGATCTGGCCGAGCTGTTTCGTTTTATTCCCGGCTGGCGTTTTGACGACGTCATGGTGAGCTTTTCCACCCCGGGCGGTGGCGTGGGTCCGCACATCGACCAGTACGGTGTCTTTATTCTTCAGGGCGCCGGTAGCCGCCGCTGGCGGGTAGGGGAGCGCCAACACCTGCGGGAGTTCGCCGCCCACGGCGCCCTGCGTCACTGCGACGAGTTCGAGGCGGTGATCGACGAGGTATTGCAGCCCGGCGACATGATTTACATTCCCCCCGGCTGCCCTCATGAGGGCTACGCCGAGACCCCGGCAATGAACTATTCCATCGGTTTTCGTGCCCCGGACGCCCGGGATCTGTTTTCGAGCTTTGCCGACCATCTGCTGGCCCACGTCGACGGCACCCGGCGTTTTGACGATGCCGGCATGAGTGCCGCCGCCGCCCATGGCCGCCTCGATGCCAGCGTGATGGATCAGGTCAAGACACTGATGCGCGAGCTGCTCGACGACGACACTCGATTGAATGACTGGTTTGGCGAAATGATTTCGGAAGCCAAACACGACCTCGATCTTGAAACCGCCGAGCCCGTCTACAGCCTGGAAGAACTGGTGCTGCGTCTGGATCACGGCGACCACCTCTACCGCCTGGGCGGTGTGCGTTGTTTCTACCATGAAGGCAGCGCGGATGTGTTTTATCTGGATGGCGACCGTTATCAGCTGGCCGAGCCCGATGCCGACGCCATTGCACTGCTGTGTGATCAGGCCCGCATCTGTGGCCCGGAAGTGGCCTGCCTGAAGGCGCCCCGCAACCTGCTCGACTGCCTGCTGCCGCTGGTGAACCAGGGCTATTGGTATTTTGAGGAAGACGAGTAATGTCGGTGGAGTTGTATTTCGTACTGGAGTCGCCGGCCCGTCCGGAAAACGTCGGCGCCGCGGCCCGCGCCATGAAAACCATGGGCTTTTCGCGCATGCGCCTTGTCAACAGCCGGGTGCATGAGCAGGCTCAGGCCCAGTGGGTGGCCCACGGCGCCCAGGAGATACTGGAGCAGGCCGAATATTATCCTACCCTGGCCGAGGGCCTGGCCGACATGGATCTGGTGATCGCCACCACGGCCCGCCGCCGGGGCCGCTATCAGCATTATCTGACCCCCCGGGAAGCCGTGTCCCAGATCAACAACAAGGCGGTACAACGGGTGGCGGTGTTGTTTGGCTGTGAAGAGTCGGGCCTGAGCAACGAGCACCTGGCCCAGGCCGATATCATCAGCTATCTGCCGCTCAAGGTGAGTTATCCGTCGCTGAATCTGGGGCAGGCCATCATGCTGTATGCCTGGGAGTTCAGTCAGGGGCTGGCACCGAAAGCTGAACAAAAAAGCGACGTTCGGCAGGAAAACGCTCAGCTTCGCGTGCTGCAACAAAAAACAGAACAATTACTGGATTTTATCGGGGTTTCTCAGCAGGAAAAACTGGCCGAGTGGGTTAAAGACCGATTGCCTGTGCTGGAGCAGCGGGACCTGAACCTGTTGCACCTGCTCTGCAAGGACCTTGAACGGGCCCTCAAACACCGGGAGTGAAGTTGACAAGCCGCCGGCCCCGGGTTATTGCTATGCCATTCGTTGTTACAGGTTGTATGTCATGCTGCAGTTCACCCGCACCACCACCATTATTATTACCGGCACCACCATGGGTGGCACCGGGGCGGGCTGATGCGCTGACGACAAACAGAATTTGAATCGAAAAGCCCGTGTCCCTACCAGATACGGGCTTTTTTAGTTTTACACAGGGAGTAATGAATGCGAGTCCTGAAATTTGGCGGTACATCGCTGGCCAATAACGAACGGTTCGACACCGTGGCCGATATCGTGGTCAACAACCAGCGGCAGTCCCAGGTGGCGCTGGTGCTGTCGGCACCGGCCCGAGTAACCAACCACCTGGTGGCCGTGGTGGAGCAGACCATTCGCGGCCTGGAAGCGGCGCCGGTGCTGAAGGAAATCGAGCAGATTTTTCACGGCATCATCGACGGACTCAAGGGCAAGTATGCCGAACTGGACGACACCGGGCTCAAGGCCGTGGTGGAGCGCGAGCTCAACCAGCTGACCCGACTGTTGCAGGGGGTCAGCCTGCTGCAACAGTGCCCCGACAATATTCAGGCCCGCATTCTCAGCCGGGGCGAGGCGCTGTCCATCGCCACCATGGCCGAACTGCTGCGCGCCCGGGGCGAGCAGGTGGAAGTGATCTCGCCCCAGGAAATGCTGCTGGGCGAGGGCAGTGTGCTGGAGGCTCAGGTCAATATCGAGGTGTCCCGCCAGCGCTTCGCCGACAAGGGCCTGCGTGACGACTGCGTTTACCTGATGCCGGGCTTTACCGCCGGCAATGAAAAGGGTGAAACCGTCATTTTGGGCCGCAACGGCTCCGACTACTCCGCCGCCGTGCTGGCCGCCTGCGTGGGTGCCGAGTGCTGCGAGATCTGGACCGACGTGGACGGCGTGTACAACTGTGACCCGCGGCTGGTGCCCGACGCCAAGCTGCTGCGCCAGCTGTCCTACAAGGAAGCCATGGAGCTGTCCTATTTCGGCGCCAAGGTACTGCACCCTAAAACCATCGCTCCCATCGCCCAGTTCCACATTCCCTGCCTGATCAAGAATACCGGTAACCCTCAGGGCGAAGGCTCGCTGATTGGCCCGGAGTGCAGTGACGACGATCTGCAGGTCAAGGGCATTTCCGATCTGGCCGGCATGACCATGATCAACATCTCCGGCCCGGGCATGAAGGGCATGGTGGGCATGGCCGGCCGGCTGTTTTCCTGCATCTCCCGTGCCGGTGCCAGCATAGTGCTAATCACCCAAAGCTCGTCGGAATACAGCGTCAGCTTCTGTATTCATACCTACGACAAGCAAAAGGTGCAAAAGGCCATCGCCAACGAATTTGCCCTGGAGTTCAAGAACAACCTGCTGGAGCCGCTGGATGTGATTGACGATCTGGCGATCATCTCCCTGGTGGGGGACCGCATGCGCACCGCCCGGGGCGTGTCTGCCCGCTTCTTCAATTCCCTGGCGGAAGCCTCGATCAATATCGTGGCCATCGCTCAAGGGTCCAGCGAGCGCTCCATCTCGGCGGTGATCCGCAAGGAAAAGGTGACCGAGGCGATCAAGGCCTGCCACCAGAACTTCTTCTCCAGCCGTCAGTTCATCGATGTGTTCCTGGTGGGCTGTGGCGGCGTGGGCGGCGCCCTGCTCGAGCAGATCCGTCGTCAACAATCGGTGCTGGAAGCCCAGGACATCGGCATTCGGGTGGTGGGCATCGCCAACTCCCGCAAAATGCTGCTGGATAAAAACGGCATCAGCCTCAATGACTGGCGCGATCGCCTGGAGCAGGCCCAGGAAAGCTTCAGCCTGGAGCGGGTCACCCGGCTGGTGGAAGACAGCCACCTGATCAACCCCGTGCTGGTGGACTGTACCACCAGCGAGCAGATTGCCGATCAGTACGCCGACTTTCTTGCCGCCGGCTTTCACGTGGTTACCCCGAACAAAAAGGCCAACACCGCCAGCCTGGATTACTACCGCGAGCTGCGCCGTTCGGCCCGTTCCACTCGTCGCAAGTTCCTGTATGAGACCAACGTGGGCGCCGGCCTGCCGGTGATCGAGAACCTGCAGAACCTCATTCGTGCCGGCGACAAGCTCAAGGCCTTTGGCGGCATACTGTCCGGCTCTCTGTCCTATATCTTTGGCAAGCTGGATGAGGGCATGAGCTTTGCCGAAGCCACCCGCATCGCCCGGGAGAACGGCTTTACCGAGCCGGACCCCCGCGACGATCTGAACGGCATGGACGTGGCCCGCAAGCTGCTGATCCTGGCCCGGGAAGCGGGCATGGAGCTCGGCCTCGACGAGATTGAGGTGGAGCAGGCGCTGCCGCCGGGCTTTGACGCCAGCGGTGATATCGAGTCCTTTATGGCCCGATTGCCGGAAGCGGACGCCTGGTTTGCCGAGAAGGCCGCCGAGGCGGGCGAAGGACGAGTGCTGCGTTATGTGGGCGTTATCGAAAATGGCCGATGCAAGGTTGCGATCAAGGCCGTGGACGGGGATGATCCCCTGTTTAAAGTGAAGGACGGCGAAAACGCCCTGGCGTTTTACACCCAGTATTACCAGCCCATTCCGCTGGTGCTGCGTGGCTACGGTGCCGGTGCCGATGTTACCGCCGCCGGTGTCTTTGCCGACCTGTTGCGCACCCATAACTGGAAGCAGGAGATTTAAATGAGTGTTGTAGCCTACGCGCCGGCCTCTACCGCCAACGTCAGTGTTGGGTTTGATGTACTGGGGGCCGCGCTGGCCCCCCTCGATGGCTCCCTGCTGGGGGACCGCGTGCTGGTGGAAAACGCCAGCGGCGATTTTTACCTTACCAATGCCGGTCCCTATGCCCACAAGCTGCCGGACGATTACACCCAGAATATCGTTTACGATTGCTGGCTGTCCTATGAAAAGGCGCTCGACAAAAAGGGCCTGGCGCGCAAGCCGCTGACCATGACCCTGGAAAAGAACCTGCCGGTGGGTTCGGGGCTGGGCTCCAGCGCCACCAGCATAGTGGCCGCCTTTGTGGCCCTGAACGCCTTTTACGATAACGCCATGAGCGAGCATGAGCTGATGCTGCTGATGGGTGAGCTGGAAGGGCGAATCTCCGGCTCGGTGCATTACGACAACGTGGCACCCTGTCACCTGGGCGGCATGCAACTGGTGCTGGACGAAGCCGGTGTAGTCAGCCAGACCCTGCCGTCCTTTGAAGAATGGTACTGGGTGGTGTGTTACCCCGGCATCGCAGTGTCTACCTCTGCCGCCCGGGAAATTCTGCCGGCCCAGTACCGTCGTCAGGACTGCCTGGAATACGGTCGTCGCCTGGCGGGCTTTGTGCACGCCAGCCACACCGGTCAGGAGCAGGTGGCCGCGGCCATGCTCAAGGACGTGATTGCCGAGCCCTATCGTGCTCAGCTGATCCCCGGCTTCAAGGAAGTGCGTGAGCACGCCGCCGCCATGGGGGCCCTGGCCACCGGCATTTCCGGCAGTGGCCCCACCGTGTTTACGGTGATGAAGGATCTGCATCAGGCGGAAAAACTCAAGGCCTGGCTGGCCGACCACTTTATTCAGAATCAGGATGGCTTTTGCCATATTTGCAAACTCGACGCCGAAGGCGCGCGAGTCACAGGAACCAAGCTATGAAGTTGTACAACATCAAGGATAACGCAGAGACCATCAATTTTGCCGGCGCCGTCAAGCAGGGCCTGGGCCGGGGCCAGGGCCTGTTCTTTCCGGAAAACCTGAGCCCGCTTGCCAACATCGACGCCCTGCTGGAGCAGCCGCTGGTGCCCCGCTCGGTAGCCATACTGCAGCATCTGATCGGTGACGAAATTCCCAAGGACACCCTCACCGCCATGGTGGAGCACGCCTTTACCTTTCCGGCGCCGCTGGTGAAGGTGGACGAGCACACCTACGCCCTGGAGCTGTTCCACGGCCCGACCCTAGCGTTCAAGGACTTTGGCGGCCGCTTTATGGCCCAGTGTCTGGCCACCCTGAGCAGTGAAGGCAAGATCACCATTCTGACCGCCACCTCCGGCGACACCGGTGCCGCCGTGGCCCACGCCTTCTACGGCCTGCCCAATATCGAAGTGGTGATCCTCTACCCCGAGGGCAAAATCAGCCCGCTGCAGGAAAAGCTGTTCACCACCCTGGGTGGCAACATTCGCACCTTTGCGGTGCAGGGTGACTTTGACGCCTGCCAGGCGCTGGTCAAGAATGCCTTTGACGACGAAGAGCTGAAGGCCGCCGTGGGCCTGAATTCCGCCAACTCCATCAACATCAGCCGTCTGCTGGCCCAGGTGTGCTACTACTTTGAAGCCGTGGCCGAGCTGCCTGCCGAGCAGCGCAACAAGGCGGTGATCTGCGTGCCGTCCGGTAACTTCGGCAACCTGACCGCCGGTCTGATTGCCAAGGCCATCGGCCTGCCGGTGAAGCGCTTTGTGGCCGCCACCAACGCCAACGACACCGTGCCGCGTTACCTGGAAAGCGGCAACTGGGACCCGCAGGCCACCGTGGCCACCCTGTCCAACGCCATGGACGTGAGCCGACCCAACAACTGGCCGCGGGTGGAAGAGCTGTGCCGGGTCAAGGGCTGGAGTCTTTCCGATATCGCTTCCGGTGCCCTTAACGATGAGCAAACCCAGGACGCCCTCAAGCGGCTGTTTGCCAAGGGCTACCTGTGCGAGCCCCACGGTGCCATCGCCTGGGATCTGCTCAACAAGGAGCGCGGCAAGGACGAAGTGGGCATCTTCCTGTGTACCGCTCATCCGGCCAAGTTCAAGGAAAGTGTGGACCGCATTCTGGAGCAGGACATTGAACTGCCGGGCCCGCTGGCCAAGCACGGCGCCATGGAATCCCTGTCCGAGACCATTCCCGCCGACTTTGCCGCCCTCAAGGCGAAAATGATGGGCTGAGGCGAACCGCTTGCCATATCACCATGCCGGGCTTGCCCCGGCATTTTTTATTTGTAATACCGCTGTTTATCCATACGCCAGCCTGCCTTTGGGTCGTGAGTCCGTGGTATTCGGCGCCAAACGACCATTATCTCTGGGGCGACTGATGATTCCCCTTCCTGATTTACCCCCGCTCCCTGTAAGCGATCTCTCAAGGCACGCATGGAAAAGGCGCTTTTGATATATGGATTTTGGCGGAAATTAGTTGTAAGTTTTTGAATATAAAAAGTTTTTGTTGTCAGGTTGAATTTCAAGCAGAGGCGTGAACCTGCCCACCGCATTGTGTCGGCCGGGGGAAAGGATATGATGAATACCAACAGCAAGGCAGGCTGAGTTGCCGGGAAGGCAGCGAGCAGGAAGGCTCACAGGACACACCAACACGGAAGGTGTGAAGAAAGGAATCGGGGAAGACGGTGCAGGCAGGATGCCGGCAGCCAGGAACGGCAAGGGACACGGCCATGAAGGCCAAGTGGAACAGGTCAGGAAGATCAGGGATACCTTCAGGAAGAAGCGGTTGGCAGCAGGACGGCGGCCATTCATGGAAGATGCAGGGACGAGCCCGACGGAACGGGAAAGAGGAAGACTCGGAGGAGTCAGGTCAGGGATTGCAGGGAGCAATCAGGTTCAGGAACGAGCCGACGACATCAAAAAGGGGCAGCCACCGGCTGCCCCTTTTCTATTGGTGAGTGCGGGCCATGCACTACATGGCCGGCGTCTGTACATCCAGCTCGTCCACAAAGCGTTCCACCGTTTTCTCCGCCTGTTTGATCTCGTCAAACAGGGCAATATGGCAGATGGCGTCGCCTTCATTGACCAGCGGCATGGTCAGGCTGCCGATCACAATGCCGCTGCGCGGTGCAATGATATCCCGGTTTTCCGTGCCCAGGGGGGCGGTGATGGTGCCCAGGCAGTCACCTTTGCGAATGCGCTCTCCCAGGCGCACCTTCAGGTGCAGCAGGCCGTCGTGCTCGGCTCGAATCCAGGTGCTGGCGCGGGCGATAATGGGTTCGGTCACGGATTTGGCGGTGGTGGCCCTGAGCATGCCCAGCGTGCGCATCACCCTGAGCACGCCCCGCACCCCGGCCTTGATCGGCAGCGGGTCGAAGCGCAGCGCCTCGCCGGCCTCATAGAGGATCACCGGCACCCCCTGGGTCTCCGCCACCGAGCGCAAGGAGCCGTCGCGAATGCTGGCATCCAGAATAATGGGCGCGCCAAAGCTCTCCGCCATTTGTCGAGTGACCGGACAGTCAAGCTGGGCACGAATCTGGGGCAGGTTGCTGCGGTGAATCGCACCGGTGTGCAGGTCGATAATATGGCTGCACTTGCTGACGATCTCATTCACGAAAAAGTGCGCAACCCGGGCGCCGAGTGAGCCTTTTTCCGAGCCGGGAAAGCAGCGGTTGAGATCGCGCCGGTCCGGCAGGTAGCGGGACTTGTGAATAAAGCCGAACACATTGACCACGGGCACCGCTACCAGGGTACCTCTGAGGCGGGCCGGGTTGATCCTGGCCAGCACCTGGTTGACCACCTCAATGCCGTTGAGCTCATCGCCGTGAATGGCGGCGCACAGCAGCAGCACCGGGCCCGGCAGTTTGCCGTGCACCACTTCTACCGGCACCGTCAGTGGCGATTGAGTATAGAGCTGGGCCAGGGCCAGCTGCATGGTCTGGCGGCGGCCGGGAGCCACATGCTGGCCGGCGAGTTCAAAAGTCGCTCTCATCAGCCACGCTCCCGGTGACGGGGTTTGCGATGGGCATGGCTTTCGATGTGCTGAATGATCAGGTCCGCCACGTCCTTGCCGGTGGCACTTTCAATGCCTTCCAGGCCGGGGGATGAGTTGACCTCCATCACCAGGGGGCCACGCTTGGAGCGCAGCAGATCCACCCCGGCCACCTGCAGGCCCATGGCCTTGGCCGAGGCGATGGCGGTCTTGCGCTCTTCGGGGGTAATGCGCACCAGGCGCGCTTCGCCCCCCCGGTGCAGGTTGGAGCGAAATTCGCCCTCCTGAGCCTGGCGTTTCATGGCGGCGATTACCTTGTCACCCAGCACAAAGCAGCGAATGTCGGCGCCGCCGGCTTCTTCGATAAATTCCTGCACCATGATGTTGGCCTTGAGGCCCATAAAGGCTTCCAGCACGCTTTCCGCCGCCTTGCGGGTTTCCGCCAGCACCACGCCAATCCCCTGGGTGCCTTCCAGCAGCTTGATCACCAGTGGGGCGCCGCCCACCATGTCGATCAGATCGGGAACGTCGTCGGGCTTGTTGGCAAAGCCGGTGATCGGCATGCCCACGCCGTGGCCCGACAGCACCTGCAGCGAGCGCAGCTTGTCCCGGGAGCGGCTGATGGCCGCCGAGTGGTTGAGGGTGTAGCAACCCATCATTTCAAACTGGCGCAATACGGCGGTACCGTAAAAGGTGACCGAGGCGCCAATGCGGGGAATGATGGCGTCGAAGTGCGCCAGATCTTCCCCCTTGTAATGGATGGAGGGCTTGTTGTCGTTAATGTTCATGTAGCAGCGCAGGGCATCGATGATGCTGACCTCGTGGCCCCGGGCCTCGGCGGCTGCCTGCAGGCGCCGGGTGGAATACAACGAGGGATTGCGGGAAAGAATGGCGATCTTCATGAGTGCGCGGCGGTGTCCTGTAACTGAGTGTGCAAGGTGATTTCGGGCTTCCTTCTACGCCATCACGGCGCATTGTGCCAACGAGAAAAAACGGGGCTGAGGCCAAAAAATCATGGTTGTCATTCCCCTTGCAGTATGGCCCCTAAGCCGGTCGCCGGCCATTTTTTGATCCTTGTTCGTCCTTGGGCCATAATCAATTCCTAACTGTCTGATATATAAAAATAATGCTTATTCGGCGGCACTGCCGTAACGGGGTGCCGGACGCTCAGGAACCAAGGAGGAAACATGTCTTCCGAACTGACCCGCACCGTTCAGGCCCGGCTTGGCCTGAACGGCCGTGATTATCATTATTATGCCCTCAACCAGGCGCCCGGCGGCACGCAGCTGACGCGACTGCCCAAATCCCTCAAGGTGCTCACCGAAAACCTGCTGCGCCACGGCGACCATGGCCTGAAGGAGGAGCTGCAGGCCATGGTGGACTGGCTGAAGCACGGCCACAGTGAGCGGGAAATAGCCTTTCGCCCGGTACGGGTGCTGATGCAGGACTTTACCGGGGTGCCGGCGGTGGTGGACCTGGCCGCCATGCGCGAGGCGGTGAAACGCCTGGGCGGTGAGGTGGAAAAGGTCAACCCGCAGTCGGCGGTGGACCTGGTTATCGACCACTCGGTGATGGTGGACGAATTTGCCAATGAGCAGGCCTTTGCCACCAACGTGGATCTGGAAATGGCTCGCAACGGCGAACGTTACGCCTTTCTGCGCTGGGGCCAGCAGACCTTTGACAATTTTCGCGTGGTACCGCCCGGCACCGGCATCTGCCATCAGGTCAACCTGGAATACCTGGGCCAGACGGTGTGGCAGCAGGACACCGGCGACGGCACCCTGATCTGCCCCGATACCCTGGTGGGCACCGACTCCCATACCACCATGATCAACGCCCTGGGCATTCTGGGCTGGGGCGTGGGTGGCATTGAGGCCGAGGCCGCCATGCTAGGCCAGCCGGTGTCGATGCGTATTCCCGAGGTGGTGGGCTTCAAGCTGACCGGCAGCCTGCGTGAAGGCATGACCGCCACCGATCTGGTATTGACCGTCACCGAAATGCTGCGCAACCACGGCGTGGTGGGCAAGTTTGTGGAGTTCTACGGCGATGGCCTGGCCAGCCTGCCCCTGGCGGACAGGGCCACCATTGCCAACATGGCCCCGGAATACGGCGCCACCTGCGGTTTTTTCCCCGTGGATGAAGAAACCCTGCGTTACCTGCGCCTGACCGGCCGAGCCGAGCAGCAGCTGGCACTGGTGGAAGCTTACAGCAAGGCCCAGGGACTGTGGCGCAACCCCGGAGACGAACCGGTGTTTACTGACACCCTGGCGCTCGACATGGGCGAGGTGGAAGCCTGCCTGGCCGGCCCCAAGCGTCCTCAGGACAGGGTGGTGCTCAGCCGGGTGCCTCAGGCCTTTGAGCTGGCCCGGGGGCAGTCGGTCAGCGACAGCGCCGAAAGCCGGTTGGAAGGCGAGGGCGGTCAGACCGCAGTGGGTTGCGAGCAGGCCCAGAAGGGCACCCCCTTTCATCTGGATGGCGCCACCCATCATTTGCGCGACGGCGCCGTGGTGATTGCCGCCATTACTTCCTGTACCAACACCTCCAACCCCAGCGTGCTGATGGCCGCCGGCCTGATGGCCAGGGCCGCGGTGGAAAAAGGACTGACTCGGGCGCCCTGGGTGAAAAGCTCGCTGGCCCCCGGCTCTCGAGTGGTGACCCGCTACCTGGAAGCCGCCGGCATGATGCCGGCCCTGGAAGCGCTCGGCTTTCACCTGGTGGGTTACGGCTGCACCACCTGCATCGGTAATTCCGGGCCCTTGCCCGAGTCCATTGAAGCGGCCATTCGCAAGGATGATCTCACCGTGGCCTCGGTGCTGTCGGGCAATCGCAACTTCGAGGGCCGTATTCATCCGTTGGTGAAGACCAACTGGCTGGCGTCACCGCCCCTGGTGGTGGCCTATGCACTTGCCGGTAACATGCATGTGGATCTCACCAAGGATGCGCTGGGTACCGACAAGAACGGCAAGCCGGTCTATCTGAAGGACATCTGGCCATCACAAAAAGCCGTGGCCGAGGCGGTGGCCAAGGTGAAAACCGACATGTTCAGCAAGGAGTATGGCGAGGTATTTGACGGCGACGAACGCTGGCGCGCCATTGATGTGACCGGCAGCGCCACCTTTGACTGGCAGGACGACTCTACCTATATTCGTCACCCGCCGTTTTTCAGCGACATGGCGGCAAAGCCCGCGCCGGTGACCGACATTGAGTCGGCCCGAGTGCTGGCGCTGCTGGGCGACTCGGTGACCACGGATCACATTTCGCCGGCGGGCAGCATCAAGGCCGACAGCCCGGCGGGCAAATACCTGCAGGAATGCGGCATCAAGCGCAAGGACTTCAACTCCTACGGCTCCCGGCGCGGCAACCACGAGGTGATGATGCGCGGCACCTTTGCCAATATTCGCATTCGCAACCTGATGCTGGACGATGTGGAAGGGGGTGAAACCCGTCATTATCCCAGTGGCGAGCAACTGTCCATTTATGACGCCGCCATGCGTTATCAGGACGAAGGCGTGCCCCTGGTGGTGGTGGCCGGCAAGGAATACGGTACCGGCTCCAGCCGGGACTGGGCTGCCAAGGGCACCCGGCTGCTGGGGGTGAGGGCGGTGCTGGCCCGCTCCTACGAGCGCATTCACCGCTCCAACCTGATTGGCATGGGCGTGCTGCCGCTGGAGTTTTCCGGCGACGACAGCATGGAAAGCCTGGGGCTGTCCGGCGAGGAGCAGTTGTCGATTCGTGGCCTGGACGGCCTCAACCCCGGCTGCCGCCTGACCGTGGCCATTACCGACGGTGATGGCAAGACGCGGGAAATCGAGGCTCTGTGCCGCATCGACACGCAGGACGAGCTTACCTACTATCGCCACGGCGGCATACTGCACTATGTGATCAGGAATATGCTGTGACGTTCGAAGCTGTCAGTCAGTGAACCGTAGGTTGGAATGAGCCTTGCGAATTCCAACACGAAGCCGGCGGTATAATGTTGGGATTCGCTGCGCTCATCGCCAACCTACGCCTCTTGCCACATGCTACAAGCTGGCCCGGCTGAAGCCGGGCCTGTATCAGGGCTCCAGCGTGGCCAGGATCACCTGCTCCGGGGCAAAGCAGGCAAATGCCCGTGCGCCGAGGGCGGGCAGGGTTTCATGGATCGGACGCAGGGCGCAGATTTCGCCGCCCTGATCCAGCGTCAGCATCACTTCGTTAAAGCGATCACCGGCCATGACCGCCGACACCGTGCCGGCCAGACGGTTGGGGGTTTTCCCTGACCCGGTTTCAATGGTCACCCAGGGGGCCTTGATCAGCACCAGCACCTCCTTGCCCGGGATCAGCCCGAGCCGCCGGCAACTGCGCTCGGTAATGTCCGCCAGCAGGGTGGCGCCACCATTCAGCCTCAGGCCGACCTGATGGCTGAGATCCCGGCGGCCCACCGATGTCACCTGTGCAAAAAACTGGTTGCGGGCACTGGTCTGCAGGCCAAAGCGCGACACCACCGCCAGCAGGCTGTCGAGGGAAGCGCTTTCGTCCTGCAGGGCGTTTACCGCCATGCGCTCAATACGCCCCAGCAGGGCATAGATTTTCAGCAGCCGTTCGCCATAAGGGGTCAGCCGGGCGCCGCCGCCGCCCTTTCCGCCGGCTTCGCTGGCCACCAGGGGCTGGCCGGCCAGGGTGTTCATGTCCTTGACCGCATCCCAGGCCGACTTGTAGCTGATGCCCGCCGCTTGCGCGCCGCGGCTGATGGATCCCTGCTCACGAATGCACTCCAGCAGACGCACCCGCTTGGGGGAAATAAACAGTCGCCCCTGTTGCTGCAGGCTCAGCAATATGTCCAGTTCCACCTTGTTCCTCGCATGTGTTGGCAGGGCCAGGGGGCCATGATACGTCATTAGCGTTGTGTTTTTTATTTTATAGCGATACATTGCTTCGCTATATACATGGCTATATAACCCAAGGACGATTCGTGATGCCCAAACTTTTCTCCGCCACGTTGCTGTTGTGCGTATCCATGCCGGCCCTGGCCGATGAGGTCAGGGTGGCGGTGGCCGCCAATTTTCTCGATGCCATCACCACCCTGAGCGGGCAGTTTGAGCGGCAAAGCGGTCATACCGTGCTGATCTCGTCCGGCTCTACCGGTAAGCTCTATGCTCAGATCAAGAACGGCGCGCCCTTTGATGTGTTTCTGGCCGCCGACGAGGCGCGGCCCGCACTGCTGGAGCATGAAGCAGCCATCGTGCCCGGCAGCCGTTTTACCTATGCCCTGGGTACCCTGGTGCTGTGGAGCCCGGACCGGGGGCTGATAGACGCCGAACAGTCGGTACTCAACAATGGCGATTTTCGTTTTCTGGCCATCGCGAACCCGGCTACCGCCCCCTATGGCCGCGCCGCCCAGGAGGTGCTCACCGGCATGGGGCTGTGGGAGCGCTTCAGCAAAAAGATGGTGCGGGGCGAAAACATCGGCCAGACCTACCAGTATGTGTACAGCCGCAATGCCGATCTGGGTTTTGTGGCCAAGTCCCAGGTGTTCAGCCAGGGGCAATTTGCCGACGGCTCCTGGTGGGAAGTGCCCGCCGACCGTTATGCACCCATTGTGCAGCAGGCGGTACAGCTGCGCGATACTCCGGCGGCAACGGCCCTGCTGGACTATCTACGCTCCCCCGCAGGCCTGGCGGTGATCCAGGCCTACGGTTACGGCACCGACGCGGCGCAGTAAATGCTGGCGCCTCAGGATATGGCCGCCCTCGGGCTGACCCTGCGGCTGGCCGGGGTCACCGTGCTGGTGTTGCTGGTGCTGGGCACGCCCCTGGCCTGGTGGCTGAGCCAGACCCAAAGCCGCCTCAAAACCGTCATCGAGGCGGTGGTGGCGCTGCCGCTGGTGTTGCCGCCCACCGTGCTGGGCTTTTACCTGCTACTGGCGCTGGGGCCCCATGGGGTGATTGGCGGTTTGTCCATGGCGCTGGGAGGTGGCAGCCTGGCCTTTACCTTTACCGGCCTGGTGATTGGCTCGGCGTTTTATTCGCTGCCCTTTGTGGTGCAACCACTGCAAGGGGCCTTTGAGGCCATGGGCCGGCGTCCGCTGGAGGTGGCCGCCACCCTCGGGGCTTCACCCCTGGACCGGTTCCTTACCGTGGCGGTGCCCCTGGCCCGGCGCGGTTTTCTTACCGCCATCGTGCTCGGCTTTGCCCATACCCTGGGGGAGTTCGGCGTGGTGCTGATGCTGGGCGGTAATATTCCCGGCGCCACCCAGGTGATTTCCATCGCCATTTACGATCATGTGGAGATGCTGCAATACGGTCAGGCCCATACCCTGTCGGCGCTGCTGCTGGTGCTGTCGTTCAGCATTCTGATGGCGGTGTATGCCCTTAACCGCCGCTTTTCGGTGGTGCACCCATGATCAGCGCTCGGTTTAAGCTGGTGCGCCCCGGATTTTGCCTCGACGCCGCCTTTGAGCAGCCATCAACTGGGGTTACCGCATTATTTGGCCCGTCCGGTTGTGGCAAGACCACGCTGCTGCGCTGCCTGGCCGGGCTGGAGCGGGCCGATGGCGAGTTGTGGCTGAACGGCGAGAGCCTGCATGGTCTGCCGGTGCACCGGCGCCGCTTTGGCTACGTATTTCAGGAGGCCAGCCTGTTTAACCACCTGTCGGTGCGCGACAACCTGCTCTATGGCTGGCGCCGGCTGCCCAAAGGCATCACCAGACCCGATGTAAACGAAGTGGTGGGCTGGCTGGGACTGTCGCACCTGCTGGCGCAGGGGGCGTCCTCACTCTCCGGCGGCCAGCGTCAACGGGTGGCCATTGGCCGGGCCCTGCTGACGGCGCCCCGGTTATTATTGCTGGACGAACCCCTGTCGGCCCTGGACACTCAGGCCAAACGGGAGATTTTGCCCTGGATTGAGGGACTGTCGGCCCGGGCCGGAGTACCGGTGTTTTATGTCACTCATGCTCCGGACGAAGTGGAACGGCTGGCGGACCGGGTGATCTTTATGGCGCGCGGCCGCACCACCCAGGTTGAGCCATTGCAGCAGGCCATGGCCCGGCCCGATTCGCCGCTGTTTGTGGAGCAGGGGGCGGCCAGCATACTGGAAGGCACGCTGGAAGCCGAGCTGGAGGATGGCCGAACACCCTTTGCCTTTAACGGTCAGACCCTGTGGCTGGTGCATGCCCGCCGGCAGGGAGGTGAACGGGCCCGAGTGCGCATTCAGGCCTCGGATGTGAGCCTGGCGCTGGCGCCGGTGGCAGGGGTATCGATACTGAACCAGTTGCCGCTTAGGCTGGTGGCGCTGCATCAGCTGGGTGAGGGCAGGGTACTGGTGGACGGGAAGCTTGATGGCGGCCAGCGATTGCTGGCCGAGGTATCCGCCTGGTCGGCGGGGCAGCTGGGGCTGCATCAGGGCATGGCGTGTTATGCCCTGATCAAGGCGGTGGCCCTGGTGAACTGAATATTGGCTGTCATCTCCGCGACGCGAAGATCCAGTCCGTAGGTTGGAATGAGGAACGAATTCCAACATTTGGCAGGCGTCTGCCTGTGTTGCGATTCACTTCGTTCATCGGCAACCTACGGTTTGGGTTGAGCAGTGATATCAGCCGCCCTGGCGCACCACGCCGTCGGGGGTGCCAATCAGCAGCACGTCGGCACCGCGTTCGGCAAACAGGCCGTTGGTCACGACGCCCACAATGGCGTTAATGCGGGTTTCCAGCACCTTGGGCTCGGTAATGGCCAGGCCGTGTACGTCCAGTATGTGGTTGCCATTGTCGGTGACCACACCGTCCCGGTATACTGGCCGGCCGCCCAGCTTGCGCAGCTCCCGGGCCACGTATTCCCGGGACATGGGGATCACTTCCACCGGCAGCGGAAAGGTGCCCAGCACCTCGACGGTCTTGGTACCATCAACAATGCACACGAACTTGTCGGCCACGGCGGCCACGATTTTTTCCCGGGTCAGGGCCGCGCCGCCGCCCTTGATCATGGCCATGGAGCCGTCGATTTCATCGGCGCCATCCACATAGACGTTGAGCTCGCTGATGTCGTTGAGATCAAACACCGGAATGCCCAGATCCTTCAGCCGGGCGGTGGAGGCCTCGGAGCTGGATACCGCGCCCTTGATTTGATCCTTGATGGAGCCGAGGGCATCGATAAAGTGATTGACGGTGGAGCCGGTGCCCACACCAACAATGCTGCCCGGGGTCACGAACTCCAGCGCCGCCCAGCCGGCGGCCTTTTTCATTTCGTCTTGTGTCATGGCTGTGCTGTTCTCCTGCAAAAGTGCCGCGCATTATAGCAAAGCCGGCCCCGGTTGCATGGCTTGTGTTTGCTGAGTGACAGGTAGGACAGCGTAGGTTGCCGATGAGCGAAGCGAATCGCAACAAACAACCGGCGGCGGAATGTTGGAATTCGCTACACTCATTTCAACCTACGGTCTGCAGCAGTAATAAAATACCGGCAGGGCTTTTACCAGCGCCAGTGCCGGGCCGGGGTGAGCAGCTCGGGCAGGGGGACGTCCCAGTGATCGGTGGGAATGGCGGGCAGCTGCTGGCAGTCGTGGGCCAGGCCCACCGGGCGCGGGCCCTGTCCTTGATGCCAGCCCGCCAGGGTGCGGTCGTAAAAACCGCCTCCCATGCCAATGCGGTTACCGGTGGCATCAAAGGCCACCAGGGGGGTGTAAATCACGTCGAGTTCATTTTTGGGCAACAGCAGGCGAATATCGAGGCGGGGCTCGGGAATGCCGAAGCGGTTGGCCACCAGGCGCGCGTCGGGATCATAGCGCAAAAACATCAGGTGCCCGGGGCTGAAGGGGTGCAGCACCGGTAGATATACCTGGGTGCCCTGGGACCAGTACCAATCGATCAGCGGGTGGGGGTCGAGCTCGCCGTCATTGGCAAGATACAGTGCCACCTTGCCGGCCTGGGCCAGGTGTGGCGTGTCGGCCACCCGGTCCACAATGGCATGGGCGGCGGCCTGCTGTTCGGCATGGCTCAGCCGGCGACGGGCGTTTCTGATCTGCTGACGGATGATATGGCGTTCTGACATGGCTCATTCCATTGAAAACGAGAATGTGCCGAGCTTATTCCCAATACCGGGTGCGAGGCAAAGGGTCAGCGATGCCAGGGACTGTTTTTGAGACGCAGGTAAAGCTCTTCCACCTGAGTGCGGGCCCAGGGCGTGCGGCGCAGAAACTTCAGGCTCGATTTGATGCTGGGATCGTTCTTGAAGCAGTTGATATTGACCCGGCGGGCCAGCTCGTCCCAGCCGTATTTTTCTACCAGCTCGGTCAGCAGGGCTTCAAGGGTAATGCCGTGCAGGGGATTGTTGGGTTGTTGCTGGGTCATGACAAGGCCGAAAGTAATGAGGGGTCCCCAGAGTGCCGTTGCGAGTGTTAGTCCTTGAACCCGTCGGTTCAAGGCGGAAGCCCGGTACCCGCCGCAGGCGTCTCGGTCGAGGCCGAGCATGCTCAATAGCGAGCAACGCGGGATTCCTGTGCTGTTGATATCGGCTCAGGGACGCCACTCACTGACGAACACCCCAGGGAAAAACAAATTGTCGGAACAGGCTCAGTTTACCTTGCTGGCGAGGGCCTCTTCAATGGTGTGTTGAAGCATCTTGATGCGTCTGTCCATGGCGTCAGCATATTGATGATTCTTGTCCTTTTCAAGCTCAAGCTCGTGGCAGACATTCAGCGCCAGCATAATGGCGATTTGCTCATTGGATGCGGACTTGCCGCTTTCGCGAAACTTGCGAATGCGCTCGTTGAGCATGTCGGCCGCCCGATGCAATGCCTCTTCCTGCCCGGCAGGACAGGCCACCTTGTATGGGCGCCCGAGAATTACGATGTCGATTGCCGCTGTGGTCATGTGGTCCTCAGGTGGCTTGCAATGAGCAATGAAAGTCCCGCGAATATATAGTGGCGTATCAGAACTTTCAAGGGGTTGCTGGTCTGCAATGAGCGACGGTGCTAGGATCTGCGGTAATTCAGCACCACTTTCGAGTAAATGATGAACGATAACGCCCGCCTTAACTTTGATGCCTTCACCACATTGCTGGAACAGCACAACATGGTGGTGACCGCCGCCGAAGTTCACGGCGTGATTTGTGGCCTTGTCTGCGGTGGCATGGCCCGGGACGACGCCCGCTGGCAGCAACATTTCAACGATCTGCTCAACGATGGCTTTGGCCTGCCCGCCGAACTGAAAAAGGCGGTGAATCTGCTGTTTAACCGAGTGTTTGACGATCTGCTGGAGCAAAGCCGGTTTGAGCTGTTGCTGCCCGCCGACGAAGAGCCCCTCGACGACCGGCTCGACGCCATGATGGAATGGGCCGGCGCCTTTCTGGCCGGTTTTGGCGTGGTTCAGCAGGAGCTGAACAAGGCCTCTCCCGAGCTGCAGGAGATGATCCAGGACATCAGCAGCATCACTCAGGTTTCCGGCGAGTTCGAGCAGGAAGACGAAGAAAGTGAAGCCGCCTTTGTGGTGCTCTACGAACACCTCAAGCTCGGTGCCACCATGGCCTTTGAAGAATTCGGCAAAGGCCGCCCGGTGCCCGAGCGTCCAACCCTGCACTGATTTAGCACGACAACACACAACCGCAATGACCCATTACGACGTGGTAATCAACGGCGCCGGCATGGCCGGGGCCGTGCTGGCGCTGGGCCTGGCCGGGCTGCGCCGGCCCGATGGCGGCCGGCTTTCCGTGGCAGTGATCGAGGCCGTGCGCCCCGAGCACGACCGCCATCCTGGCTTTGATGCCCGCAGCATTGCCCTGGCCTGGCACAGCCAGACCCTGCTGCAACGGCTGGGGATCTGGCCGGCGCTGGCGCCCCTGGCGACCCCCATCACCCATATTCAGGTGTCCGATCAGGGTCACTTTGGCCGGGTGGCCATGCACGCAGCGGAATACGGCGTGCCCGCCCTTGGCCAGGTGGTGGAGCTGCAGCCGGTGGGCAGTGAGCTGCACCGGCGGCTGACGGCCTGTGAGAACATCACCCTGTTCTGCCCCGATCGCATCATTCGTTTTGAACAGCATCCCGAGCGCGTGACCATAGCGCTCGAGGGCGGCGCGGCGTTTTCCACCAGCCTGCTGGCGGCCGCCGACGGCAACCGTTCCCTGGTTGGCCAGCAGCTCGGCGTGCCACGCCGCCAGCTGGATTACCACCAGAGCGCCATCATCGCCAATATCGCCACCGCCGAGCCGCATTTGGGCCGTGCCTTTGAGCGCTTTACCCCGGAAGGCCCGCTGGCGCTGCTGCCCATGAGTGAGGGGCGCAGCTCCCTGGTATGGTGCATCAGCCCCGAACGGGCCGAACGACTGATGGCGATGGAGGACAATGCCTTTCTGTCCGCCCTGCAGCGGCAGTTTGGCTACCGCCTGGGCAGACTCACCCGCACCGGCAAGCGCCACTGTTACCCGCTGGTGCTGGACGAAGCGCCCAAGCCCTGGCATCACCGCGTGGTGCTGTTGGGCAACGCCGCCCACCTGCTGCACCCCATTGCCGGCCAGGGCTTTAACCTTGGACTGCGGGATGTGGCCACCCTGACCGACCGGGTGAGTCAGGCCCTGGCAGAAGGGCGGGACATCGGCAGTCATGGCGTGCTGAGTGGCTATGGCCGGGCGCGGCTGCCGGATCAGGCCGGCATGGTGAATTTTACCACGGCGCTGGCACTGCTGTTTTCCAACAACAACCCGGTGCTCGCCGCCGGACGCAATCTGGGGTTGTCGGCCATGGCCGCCTGTGCCCCGTTAAAGAGTCAACTGGCCTGGCGGGCCATGGGCAAGAGGTAATCGATGCAAGCGGCAGACATCATTATTATTGGCGGCGGCATGGTGGGGCTCACCCTGGCGCTGGCGCTGGCCCCAAGCGGTATGAAGGTGGCGGTAGTGGAAGGGCAGACGCCCGACTCCGACTTTGGCGATATCGCCGACAACCGGGTCAGTGCCATTAACCTGGCGTCCCAGACCCTGCTTGAGCGACTGAATGCCTGGCCGGGTAACAGCGACCGGCTCGGCCCCTATACCGAAATGGAAGTGTGGGAAGCCGAAAGCCGGGCCCGCATCGGCTTTTCTGCCGAGCTGATGCATCAGCCCCACTTGGGTCATATTGTGGAAAACCGGCTGCTGCAGCACCACCTGCTGGAGCAGGCGCGGCTCAGCCCGCACATAAGCCTGCACCTGCCAGCCCGGGCCGCGACCGTGTCGGCCAGCGATGGCGGTGCCTTTGTGCTGCTGGACAATGGTACCCCCATTACCGGCCGGCTGCTGGTGGGAGCGGACGGCGCCCGCTCCTGGCTGCGCGGGCAGATGCAGCCGGGCATGACCGAATGGGATTATGATCATCACGCCCTGGTGGCCACCATTGAAACCGACGAGCCCCACGGCCGCTGCGCCCGGCAAATCTTTCGTGGCGATGACATTCTCGCCTTTCTGCCCCTGGCCCACCCGCACCGCTGCTCCATTGTCTGGTCCTGCCCGCCGGCGCGGGCCGAGGCGCTGCTGGCGCAGAGTGACGCCGAGTTCAACAAGCGACTGGCCACTGCTTTTGATCTGCGTCTGGGGTTGTGCCGCGTGCTGGGTCCCCGTGCTGCCATTCCGCTCAAGGCCCGCTACAGCCAGCAATTTTGCGGCCCGCGCTGGGCGCTGATTGGTGACGCCGCTCACACCATACATCCATTGGCGGGGCAGGGGGTCAACCTGGGCCTGCAGGACGCCGCGGCCCTGGCCGACACCCTGCTGGCACGTCACGCCGAGGGCAAGGATATTGGCGAACTGGCCGGCCTGCGCGCCTTTGAGCGCTGGCGCAAGGCCGAGGCCGCCACCATGCTGGCGGGCATGGAAGGGCTGAAGCGGCTATTTGGCAGCCGGTTGCCGCTGGTGCGGGAAGTGCGTACCCTCGGCCTGACCCTGACCGACGGCCTCATGCCCCTTAAGCGTCGGCTGGCGGCCCATGCCCTGGGCATTGGCGGACTGCAGCCCCGGCTTTCCCGTATGGGTAAAAATACTTGAGAAAAACTAATCCGAGCCTTGTTGGTAATTAGTTTTTTTAAGCCGATTTTTCCTTCGAACACAGGCGTAACTTTTGCGCTTGTGCTTGTCATAAGGCAATTAAATACATCAAATTTTAATTTTTTGTTAATTTTTGGTTTTAAAAGCCACGAATGTAGCTTTCTTCACGTTAAAAAGGCTGTCGATGGATAGCTCACATTTCGCACTGTGTTAATAAACGATTAGTTTTTTTTGACTTCCTTGCTGTGTTATCCCAAATCTGCTTGAGTATAATCAAACACGCTAGACCGGATTATCGCTCGCTGGCCGGGCTCGGAATATAAGGAAGCGTCATGACTCAGCAAACAGTTTTGCATCCGCAGCACCTGGAAGCCGGTGCCAAAATGGTGGACTTTCACGGTTGGGAAATGCCCATCAACTATGGCTCTCAGCTTGAGGAGCACCACGCCGTCCGCCAGGACGCCGGCATGTTCGATGTCTCTCACATGACCATTGTGGATGTGAAGGGCACCCAGGCCAAAGCCTACCTGCAGCGCCTGCTGGCCAACGACATCGGCCGCGCCAACCAGCCGGGCAAGGCTATTTACAGCGGCATGCTCAACGAACAGGGCGGGGTCATTGACGATCTCATCACCTATTTCTTTGCCGACGACGATTACCGCATGATCGTCAACTCCGCCACCCGCGACAAGGATCTGGCCTGGATGGCCAAACAGGCCGAAGGTTTTGACGTTACCCTGACCGAACGCCCCGAACTCGCCATGATTGCGGTGCAGGGCCCCAATGCCAAGGCCAAGGCCGCCACCGTATTCAGTGCCGAACAAAACGCCGCCGTGGAAGGCATGAAGCCCTTCTTCGGGGTGCAGGCCGGCGACCTCTTCATTGCCACCACCGGCTACACCGGTGAAGACGGCTACGAAATTGTGGTGCCCGCCGACCAGGCCGGCGCCCTGTGGAATGCCCTGAAAGACGCCGGCGTACGCCCCTGTGGCCTGGGTGCCCGTGACACCCTGCGCCTGGAAGCGGGCATGAATCTTTACGGCCAGGACATGGACGAAACCGTCTCCCCTCTGGCCGCCAACATGGCCTGGACCATTGCCTGGGAGCCGGCCGAGCGTGACTTTATTGGCCGCGCCGTGCTTGAGAGCCAGCGCGCCGCCGGCGATCAACCCAAGCTGGTTGGCCTGGTCATGAAAGAAAAAGGCGTGTTGCGCGCCGGAACCCCGGTGCGGTTTACCGATGCCGAGGGGAATGAACAGCACGGCGTGATCACCTCCGGCACCTTCTCGCCTACACTGGGTTTCAGCATTGCGCTGGCGCGGGTGCCGCGCGCCATTGGCGACAATGCGGAAGTGGAACTGCGCAAGAAATGGATGCCGGTGGCCGTGGTCAAGCCGACTTTTGTACGATTTGGCAAGGCGGTTGCCGAGTTTTAAGAACCAAGAGGAACAACTGATGAGCAATATCCCCAGTGAACTGAAGTATGCCCGCTCGCACGAATGGGTACGTATTGAAGAGAACGGTGAAGCGGTGATCGGCATTACCGAACATGCGCAGGATCTGTTGGGTGATATGGTATTTGTTGAGCTGCCGGAAGTGGGCCGCAACGTGGACGCCAGCGAAGAGTGCTGCGTAGCCGAGTCGGTCAAGGCCGCATCCGACATTTATGCGCCGGTGAGCGGCGAAATCATTGCCGTGAACGAGGATCTGGAGGACAGCCCCGAGCTGGTGAACTCCGACCCTTACGGTGACGGCTGGCTGTTCCGCATCAAGCTGGCAGACGAGTCCGATCTGGACGAGCTGCTGGATGCCGAAGGCTACGAAAACAGCATCGACGAAGAATAAGCACGTTTAAAGCCCCCGTATGGGGGCTTTGTTGATGTTGCCCTGGTCACGCAGCCCCGGCTGTTGATGTGCAATCTCAATATCAGACTCTTTGCCGGCAAGTACCCCCCACGGGGCCGGTCGTCTGTCTACCCTCGGGCCTTGTGCCCGAAGAAGGAAGTAAGGAAATATGACCCAGTCTTTGTTTGAACTTGAGCAGAATAACGCCTTTATCGGCCGTCATATTGGTCCTTCCGAGCAGGAAGTGGCCGACATGCTGGCGGTGGTGGGCGCCGACAGCCTAGACGATCTCATCAAGCAGACCGTGCCGGCGAGCATTCTCAACGACCAGCCCCTTGGCATTGGCGCCCCGCGCACCGAGCAGGAAGCCCTGGGCTACCTGAAAACCCTGGCCGATCAGAACAAGGTGTTCAAGAGCTATATCGGCATGGGCTATCACGATACCCATGTGCCCCTGGTGATTCAGCGCAACGTGTTGGAAAATCCGGGCTGGTATACCGCCTATACCCCGTATCAGCCCGAGATCGCCCAGGGCCGCCTTGAAGCCCTGCTCAACTTCCAGCAAATGACCCAGGATCTGACCGGTCTGCCCCTGGCCAGCGCCTCACTGCTGGACGAAGCCACCGCCGCCGCCGAGGCCATGGCCCTGGCCCGCCGGGTCAGTAAAAACAAGAAGGCCAACATCTTCTTTATTGCCGACGACGTGCACCCCCAGACCATTGACGTGGTCAGCGAGCGCGCCGAGCACTACGGCTTTGACATCAAGGTCGCCCCCGCCGAGGCGGTGGTGGAACACGACGTCTTTGGCGCCCTGTTCCAGTATCCGTCCACCACCGGCCAGATCCGCGACCTCAAGGCGCTGATCGCCCAGGTGCAAAGCGGCAAGGGCATTGCCTGTGTGGCCGCCGACATTCTCTCCCTGGTGCTGTTGAAGGCTCCGGGCGAACTGGGTGCCGACGTGGTACTGGGCAACGCCCAGCGCTTTGGAGTGCCCATGGGTTACGGTGGCCCTCACGCCGCCTTCTTCGCCACCCGAGACGAGCACAAGCGTTCGCTGCCGGGCCGTATTATCGGTGTGTCCAAGGACACCCGCGGCCGTCCGGCCCTGCGTATGGCGATGCAGACCCGCGAGCAGCACATTCGCCGCGAAAAAGCCAACTCCAACATCTGTACCGCTCAGGTGCTGCTGGCCAACATGTCCAGCTTCTACGCCGTGTATCACGGTCCGGAAGGCCTGAAACGTATTGCCGATAGGGTGCACCGCCTGACCGACATTCTGGCCCTGGGCCTGCAGAGCAAGGGCGTGGCGCTCAAGCACGACACCTGGTTCGACACCATTACCGTGGAAACTGCCGACAAGGACGTCATTCTGGCCCGTGCCGAAGCCAAGGGCGCCAACCTGCGTTCCGATTTGGCTGGTGCTCTCGGGGTGTCCCTGTCCGAGACCACCACCCGGGGTGACGTGGCCGAGCTGTTCGACATCTTCCTGGGTGAAGGCCACGGCCTGAGCGTGGACAGCCTGGACGCCAAGGCCGCCGCCGGCACCGCCTCCATTCCCGCCGGGCTGGTGCGCGACACCGCCATTCTCGAGCACGAGGTGTTTAACAGCTACCACTCCGAAACCGAGATGCTGCGCTACATCCACAAGCTGGAAATGAAGGACCTGGCGCTGAACTACGGCATGATCTCGTTGGGCTCCTGCACCATGAAGTTGAACGCCACCGCCGAAATGGTGCCGGTGAGCTGGCCCGAGTTCGCCCGCATTCACCCCTTTGCGCCGCTGAGCCAGACTCAGGGCTACCAGAAGATGATCGGCGAGCTTGAAAGCTGGCTGGTGAAGATCACCGGTTACGATGCCATCTGCATTCAGCCCAACTCCGGTGCCCAGGGTGAATACGCCGGCCTGCTGGCCATCAAGAAATACCACGAGTCCCGGGGAGAAGGGCATCGCGATATCTGCCTGATCCCGAGCTCCGCCCACGGTACCAACCCGGCGTCGGCCCAGATGGCCAACATGAAGGTGGTGGTGGTGGCCTGCGACAAGCGGGGCAACATCGACATGGTCGACCTCAAGGCCAAGGCCGAGGAAGCGGGCGAGAACCTGTCGTGCATCATGGCGACTTATCCGTCTACCCACGGCGTGTATGAAGAAAACATTCGCGAAGTGTGCGAAATCGTGCACGGCTTTGGCGGTCAGGTATACATGGACGGCGCCAACATGAACGCGCAGGTGGGCATTACCTCACCGGGCTTTATCGGCTCCGACGTGTCGCACCTCAACCTGCACAAGACCTTCGCCATTCCTCACGGTGGCGGCGGCCCGGGCATGGGCCCCATCGGCGTCAAGGCGCATCTGGCGCCCTTCGTGGCCGGCCACGCCGTGGTGAAAACCGATAAGGAAAGCCGCAACAACGGCGCCGTGTCGGCCGCACCCTTTGGCTCCGCCAGCATTCTGCCGATCAGCTGGATGTATATCGCCATGCTGGGCGACGAAGGCCTGAAGCGCTCCACTCAGCTGGCCATTCTCAACGCCAACTACCTGATGCGCAGCCTGGCCGAGGATTACCCCATCCTCTACACCGGCCGCAACGACCGCGTGGCCCACGAGTGTATCGTGGACATTCGCCCGCTCAAGGAAACCAGCGGCATCAGTGAAATGGATGTGGCCAAGCGTCTGAACGACTTTGGTTTCCATGCCCCGACCATGAGCTTCCCGGTGGCGGGCACCCTGATGATCGAGCCGACCGAGTCCGAGTCCAAGGTGGAAATCGACCGCTTCATTCACGCCATGAAACAGATCCGCGCCGAAATGCGCAAGGTGGAAAGCGGCGAGTGGACCCTGGAAGACAACCCCCTGGTGCATGCCCCGCACACCCAGGACGACGTCATGGACTCCGAATGGAACCGTGCCTACAGCCGCGAGCTGGCCGTGTTCCCGTCTGAAGACGTGCGCCGCAGCAAGTTCTGGCCCACCGTCAACCGCATCGATGATGTGTACGGTGACCGCAACCTGTTCTGCAGCTGCCTGCCCACCGAAGCCTACGGCGAGTAATTCGGTTACTTGCTGTGGTCTGGTGAGATAGCAAAAGCCCCGCTGAAAAGCGGGGCTTTTTGTTTGTGAGCGATCTTTTTTCATATCTATCTCATTCATGATGATTTCGCCCTTTGGAGTCATCTTGTCGCTATCGCTTTACTCGGCTGAGCCGGTGCGCCGAATCGGGTCGTTGGGGGTCATTCAGCGCCATGCAATTCGGCAGGAATCAACAATACTTAGAACGCTCAACCATAAGGTTGGGGTGTTCAACCAGCAAAAGAGGTGTGATATGCCATTGCCAGACTGGATCGTTGTTGCCGATTCTGCCAAAGCCGTTTTCTACCAACAGGACTGGGTGGAGAACACCGGGGAAGTGGTGATGAATCTGGTTCATCCGCAAGCTCGCCTCAAGGCGAGTGACCTTGTTACCGACGTGCAGGCCATACCGGAGAAGAGCGATCCCTGTCATACCGAGAATCAGCGCTTTGCCCGCGATATTATCGACGAGGTACGTCATGCGCTGGATCACAACCAAATCGGGGGTTTTTATCTGGCGGCACCGCCCCAGTTTCTTGGCCTGCTGCGCGAAGCCATGGACGATCGGTTGCGCAAGGCACTGCAAAGGGATCTGGATAAAAACCTGAGTGGCGAACCTTACGGCGAAGTACTGGCCGCCCTGACCAACGGCGGTAAAAAGGCCTGATCACACAGGCCTTTTTTACCACTACCGATTTAACTTTTTCGCCTTAAACAAGGGTGCCGGCTTATTGCTTTTCCAGGCTCAGTACAAAATTCACCGGCACGGTGCGGGTGATGGAGGGCAGGCCGGCCAGTTCCTGCAACTTGTCGATGCCGGCGGTAAAGCCAAAGTCGTCCTGTTGCACAATAACCGGTTTCCAGCTCGAGACCACCAGATCGCCGTTGCCCTTGTGGCTGACCAGCACGGCGATGGGCAGGGTCTTTTCGGTGCCGTGCAGGTTGAGGGTGGCGTCGGTTTCAATCACTCGATCCTCGCCCTGGGTCAGGGCCTCGAGCTGGCCGGAAAGATCCGCGCTCAGGGTGAGTTTGGGAAAGCGGCCGGTTTCAAACAAATATTCCTCCAGCCGCTCGTTACGAATGGGAATGCCGCTTTCCACGCTGGCCAGATCAATGGTCAGCTCAAACCGGCCGGCGTCGCTGAGCGTGCCCGAGACCCGCTCAAAGTGATTGGGCTCGCCCACGTTTTCCTTTTTCACGGTAACAAAGCTCACTCGGCTCAGTTCGTTGTTCAGTTGCCAGTCGGCCAGGGCGGAGGTGCTGGCCAGGCATGCGGACGCCAGCAGCAGGCTTTTCAGTTTCATGGTTGCTCCTTTTACGGGATTGGGCTGGTTCGAGTATAGGGCAGGGCGGTCGAAGGGAAAGGGCCGAAGCCGTCACGGTCGTGCGGCTGCGACGGTCTCGATCGCATCCTTCACCAAAATGCGATGCGTGGCTGGCCAAGTATCACGGGAGGGAATATGGTGTACACAGAGCGTGCAGTTTTGTTCAAGTGGTTAAGATCAACTGAAACGAGGAGGCACCATGGCCGGTAAGTACGCAGCAGAACGCGCCGCCCTGATGGACGACATCAGGCAATTGCTCAAAGACGCGGAGGCACTCTATCAGGCTGCCGCCGATGACGGCAGCAAGGAAGGCAAAGCCCTGAAGGAGAAGCTCAAGGCCCAGCTTGACCGGGCCCAGCAGCAGTTTGCGGATATGGAGGACTCGGTGGTGGAGCGCACCCGTCAGGCCGCCGCCGACGCCGATGATCTGGTGCACAGTAAGCCCTATCATGCCATGGGCGTGGCCGCCGTGGTGGGTCTGCTGTTGGGTGCGCTGCTGTGCCGGGGTCGTTGAGGTCATGACCGGAAAAACGCCGCTGCGGGATCTGCTCGACACCCTGATCGAGCTGCTGTTCGTGCGCTTTCGCCTGGCTCGCATCGAGTTTATCGCCCAGAAGGAGCGCATGGTGCGTCTGGGTGTGCTGGCGCTGCTGGCGGCGGCGCTGTTTTTCATGGCCTTTGTCAGCCTGCTGTTCGGGCTGCAGGAGGTGTTGTCGCCGGTGGTCCGGGTGTGGGTGTTCTTCGGCCTAGCGGGAGCCCTGCTGCTGGGCATGCTCTGGGCCTGCCAGGCCATGGTGAACAACCTGGCCGGGCAGCGGCGTTTTCTGGAGCAGACCCTGAAGGATCTGCAGGAAGACGTCAGTTACCTTCGTGGCCAGCGCGACATGAGCGACTGGTCGATGAAGGACTGAGGAGGCGCAATGCACAGAGACCTGCGGGAAGAGCAACAAATGCTGCAACTCAAGGCCGAGGCGCTGCGCCTGAAGCTGCTGACCCAACAGGCCCGGCGCCGCCAGCAACCTGGGGTAGACTGGCTGGCACTGGCCGAGCAGGTGCCCAAAGTGAGCCTGGCCTGGCGGCTGGCGACCAGCCCCAGGCGTCTGCGCAATAAACTGCTGCTGGGGGCAGGGCTGCTGGCACTGATATGGTGGCGGCTGTAGTAACCGGGTCGCCTCAGCTGCGGTAATCCCCGATATCCGGCCGACGGCTGGGGCCGCGCAGGGCGATGTCTACCGGGTGAAAGGCCTTGATCGCTTCAAAGCAGAAATCCCCCACCGCGCGGTGCAGTGACTGCGGATCATGGTTGCTGATGATGATAATGCTCTTTGACAGGTTGCGCCGGCGGCGCAGCAAATGGCCCAGAAAGCTGGACTGGCTCTCCGCCAGCCGGCTGCGGTTGGCGGCCACTTCATCCAGCACCAGCAAATCCACCTCTTCCAGGGCACGGCGATACTGGTTGCGGCTTTCCTGATCTTCAATCACCCCGAAGAACAGCCGATCCACCACCGAAGCCCACTGCTGAAAGATCACCGACTTCTGGTGCTGTCGAATCAGCTCGTGAGCAATGGAGCCGGCCAGGGTCGACTTGCCGGTGCCGAAGTCACCATAGATCAAAATGCCGGTACCGCCCTTTTTTTCCCAGTGATCAAAGGCGTTGATAAAGTGATGGGCGGTTTCAATATGCGACGCCAGTGCGGGATCGCTGGCGTCCATGTTGGCAAAGGTCCAGTCGCTGTTCAAGTCGGCCTGGGCCAGCAGCCGCTCGGTGCGGTGCACTTTGGCCTGCTGCTGCAACCGTTTCACGTCGGCGTTGGCCTGCTGTTCATACTGCCGGCGCAGGCCGTTGTAATCGTACTGGGGCAGGTTGCCGCCGGCGCGCAGCTGTTGCAACCGGCTCAGCACCTGCTTGATATCGCCGGAGGCGGCCGTCGGGCTGAGATCCTTGTGGCGCTGCTGGCGCCGCCGGCGGGCAATGTCGGCCAGATCGGCGGCCATCTCTTCAGGTGTCTTTTTCATCATGGCTCTCCTGTTGCTCGTCGCGCAGGCGTTGGGCTTCTTCCATCATTTCCCGGGCCCGCTTGCTGGGGCCGGTGTCGGTGCTGGTGGGAGCGGCCTGTTGCTGATAACCGGTGGCGGGCGCCGGGTTGGTATCCCGACGCAGGGCCCGCTGTTTTTTCAGCTGGCGCACAAAACGCAGCATCCACTGGTGCTGGTTTTCAAACACTTCCGGGCGGCCCAGCCAGTAGGCGATAAATTCCCCCAACTCGGTGTCGTCATAGCGGCTGTCGAGCAGGCCACACAGCCGTGCCAGGCCGTCGAGCTGCTCATCGGGACGCCAGTCCGGGTGCATGGCAAACTGGCGGACGGGCAGGGGCGTGAGCCCCTGCAGCCGCTTCAGCTCCAGGCGAAAACGGGCCCCGTGATAATGCTGCGGATGGGCCCGCTGCTGCAGCACCAGCAGGCCGGCCTGTTGCAGCTCGTCAATTAGCTCGGTCAACCCGGCCGGGGTCACCCGGTAACGGTATTCCCCTTCGCCCTGCACCGCCAGTGCCCGGCCCAGGCTCGGATAATCAAGGGGCTGAGTCTCGTCGCCCCGGGCCTGGTGCCTGAGGTAGAGCAGGTACAGGCTGCGGGCGGGGTGTGACAGTCTGGGAGAGGTGAGTGCCTGATATTCTGCGGGAGTCATAGCGCCTGGGTGCCGGAATGGTGTGACCATTATCCAATAAAGCGTCGCCGGAATACAGTCGTGGCTGAGGTTGTCTGCCGGTCCGAAGGAAATCGGCTAGGCTGAATTTATGACCTTTAACCACGGAATAAACCATGTTCACACCGGCTACCCTGGTGCTGCTGATAGACGATGACGACGTATTTCGCCGGCAGGCGTTTGCCTGGCTGGAGTTGTGGGGCGCCCGCGTGCTGGAGGCCGACAGTGCCGCCGAGGGGGTGATGCTGGCGGCCCGGCTTCGGCCCGATCTGGTGCTGGGCAACCTGTGGCTGGCCACGCCCGGAGGCCTGCCTCTGGTAACCCTGTTGCACCAGCAGCAACCGTCGCTGCCCTTTGTGGCGGTGTCGGGGGCCGGCAACATGGCCGAGGTGGCCCAGGCACTCAGGGCCGGTGCCAGTGATTACCTGATAAAGCCGGTGGGTGACTGGACGGCGGTAAAAAGCCGGCTGGCCGCCAGTCTGCTGCCGGCGGGCATGCGCGAACACAAGGAGTTGCGGGAGCTGGCGTCACACCTGGAGTTCTATCGCCACCGGGACATGGCCGCCACGCGTTTGCTCAGGGAGTTGGGGCCGTCGGGGGAGCAGCACCTGGGTGACTGGCGGCTGCAGTGCCGGCACAGCACGCCTTGGATGGTTACCCAGTCGGTGCGGCTGGAAGACGATTTGTTATTGCTGGTGGCGGAGTTCGACCCACTGCATCAGGACACCCCCATGCTGATGCTGCTGGTGGCATTTTTGCTCAATGAGCCGTTGCGGCAGTACCGCAGTGGCGCCAGCAGCCCGCTGCACAGTCCGGCACAGACCCTGGAATACATCAATCAGCGGCTGTTTGAGGCGGGATTGACCGCGGGCATCAACCTCATGCTGCTGCGGCTCAAGGCCCACAGCAATACCCTGGAGGCGGCCAATGGCGGCATGGTCGGCTGTGACTGGCTGGAGCAGTGCAATGTCGGCCCGGTGGGGCGGGGCAGCTTTAGCGCCAGCCCCTGGCAACAGTATTGCCGTTTTCCCCTCGAGCTCAGCCTCAGCGGCAGCCATGGCGGCCGCATTGAGCTGACCGCCAGCCGGGTGCCTTACTGAGCCTGCAGTTGCTGCAGGCTTTGGCGAAACGCCTCGCCCAGCTCCTTGTGGCGCAGGCCGTATTCCACGTTGGCCATCATATAACCCAGCTTGCTGCCACAGTCGTGGCTCTTGCCGGTGATGTGGTGGGCATCTACCCGCTCTTCGGCCATCAGCATGGCAATGGTGTCGGTGAGCTGCACTTCATCGCCCTTGCCCAGCGGGGTTTTCTTCAGCAGCGGCCAGATGGAGGCCGGCAGCACATAGCGACCCACCACCGAGAGATTGGACGGCGCTTCGTCCCGGGCCGGCTTCTCCACCATGGCGGCAATGGCCGCCGACTCGCCCTGGTTCAGGGTGGCATCCCCCAGGTCGACGATACCAAACTGATCCACCAGCTCATCGGCTACCGGCTCCACCAGGATCTGGCTGTGCCCGCTGTCGCCAAAGGCGGCAATCATGGCGGCCAGGTTGTCTTTGTCCAGATCGCAGGCGGCGTCGTCAATCAGCACGTCGGGCAGCAAAATGGCAAAGGGGGCATCGCCCACCAGGGGATGGGCACAGAGAATGGCGTGGCCCAGGCCACGGGCTTCGCCCTGGCGCACGTGCATTATGGTCACGTCGGGGGGACAGATGTTCTGCACTTCGCTCAGCAGCTGGCGCTTGACCCGTTTTTCCAGGGTGGCTTCCAACTCGAAGCTGGTGTCGAAGTGGTTTTCAATGGAATTTTTGCTGGCATGGGTGACCAGCACAATCTCCTTGATGCCGGCGGCCACCGCCTCACTCACCACATACTGGATCAGCGGCTTGTCGACCACCGGCAGCATTTCCTTGGGAATGGCCTTGGTGGCAGGCAGCATGCGGGTACCGAGGCCGGCCACGGGGATCACGGCCTTGCGAATGGATTGTTGCTTTGACATGGGAAAACCGGAATGGGGAACAAGGCGGCTATCATAACCAAAGCTGCCCCGTTCGGCCATTCACCGAACGGGGCAGTGTGTTTATTCAGCCAATCAGTTGCTCAGCAGGTGGCGGTTTTTCTCTACCGTGGCTTCGCCGATGCCCCTGACCTGCATCAGATCATCCACCGACTCAAAGGGGCCGTTGGCTTCCCGGTAGGCCACAATGGCATCGGCCTTGGCCTGCCCCACACCGGATAGCTGCGCCAGCTGATCACGGCTGGCGGTGTTGATGTTGATGCTGGTTACCACCTGGCTGTCGGCCTGGGTTTCGTTGGCCAGCGCCGGCACGCCTGCGGTCAGTAATACTCCCAGCAGGGCTGAAGTCAGTAATTTATGCATGTTGCTATGTCTCCCGTGTGCTTATTATGTCCTTCAAGCAAGGACATAAATGAGCCTTATCCATAGTGTGGAAATAGGCAAATTTACCGCTCGTTTTTTGTTCAAAAGCGTGAGCCGAGGGCACACCGGCATGCCTTAGAGGCTAACAGACCGGCACGGGGGAGGAGAGCAGTATGTCGTAAAGTGCCTGGGCGGCGACGGACAATTCGTGATCCGTCCTGCTGAGAATGCCCACCGGGCGCTCAATCACCGGGTCGATCAACGGCATGCAGCAGGCACCCAGTTCGTGCATCTGCTCCCTGCACAGCGCCGGCACCACGCTGACGCCCAGGCCGCAGCCCACCATTCTGCCCACGGTGGCGAGCTGGTGGCTTTCAAATGCCACCGGCAAGGCCAGCTGCCATTCCCGCAGGTGCTGCTCCAGCAACAGCCGCACCGCCGAGGGGCGCTGCAGGGTAATAAACGGCTGTGTCAGCAGCTGCCGCCAGGTCACTTCTTGGTTACTGGCCAGTTCAGCGTCCGCCGGCACCACGGCAACGAAGCGATCCCGGTACAGCGGGATGAACTGCAGGCGGGTGGACGGCGGCGGCTCAAAGGCGATTCCCAGCTCCACCTGGCCATCCTGCACCATGTCGATCACCTGCTCGTTGATCACGTCATTGACTGTCACATTGATTTTTTCATAACGGTTGCGAAAGGTTTTCAGCAGAGGCGGCAACAGGTTGCCGGCAAAAGACGGCATGGCGGCCAGGGTGACGCGACCCTGCTGAAGGTCAAAGCGCTGACGCAGCTGCTCTTCGGCATTATCCCACTCCGCCATCAGGCGCCGTGCCAGCGGCAGCAGGGCCTCGCCTTCCGGTGTCAGGCGAACCTGGCGTGTGGTACGGCTGAACAGGCGGCCGCCCAGGTGATCTTCCAGGGCTTTGATGGTCAGGCTCAGGGCCGACTGGGACAGGTGCAGCCGTTCACAGGCCTGGGCAAAATTCAGGGTTTGGGCAACGGCGATAAAGGCACGGAGCTGCTTGGCGGTCATGAAATCAACGTTCTCGCGGTGGTCAATTATTTTAAAAAGTAAATCAATTGATTGATAAATTTAACTTAACAAATAAATAACTCGAATGGATACTCTTTGCAACATTCAGTTGCCGTAGTGACAGAAAGAGGAAATGTGATGGCGGGTTTCGATAAGCGAGTAAATTCCTACGAGGAGGCCCTTGCAGGCCTTGAGGATGGCATGACCCTGCTGGCGGGCGGTTTCGGCTTGTGTGGCATTCCCGAAAACCTGATCGCCGAGGTAAGGCGCCGGGGCACTCGGGATCTGACCGTGGTATCCAACAACTGCGGTGTGGACGGCTTTGGACTCGGGCTGCTGCTGGAAGACCGGCAGGTGTGCAAGGTGATCGCGTCTTACGTGGGGGAAAATGCCCTGTTCGAGCAGTTGTTGATCAGTGGTGAACTGGAAGTGGAGCTGACGCCACAGGGTACCCTGGCCGAAAAGCTGCGCGCCGGCGGAGCCGGGATTCCCGCCTTCTATACCGCCACCGGTTTCGGCACCCTCATTGCCGAGGGCAAGGAAATACGCGAATTCAACGGCCGGCCGCACATTCTCGAACAGGCCATTACCGGCGACGTTGCCATCGTCAAGGGCTGGAAGGCCGATCACTATGGCAATGTGATCTATCGCCATACCGCCCGTAACTTCAATCCGCTGGTGGCTACCGCCGGCAAAATCACCGTGGTCGAGGTCGAGGAAATCGTCGAGCCCGGCGCACTGGAGCCCGGTGAGATACACACCCCCGGCATTTACGTGGACCGGGTTATCTGCGGCCGGTTTGAGAAACGCATTGAACAGCGCACCCTGCGTGGCTGAAGCGGCTGGCCGGTCATGGCAGTCGACACCCTGGATCAGTAAAAGAGGCAATCTTATGGCACTTTCCCGCGAACAAATGGCCCGGCGCGTTGCCCGTGAGCTGCAGGACGGTTTTTATGTCAACCTGGGTATCGGCATTCCCACCCTGGTTGCCAACTATGTTCCCGACGGCATGGAGGTCATGTTGCAGTCCGAGAATGGCCTGCTTGGCATGGGGGCCTTTCCCACCGAAGAAGAGCTGGATGCCGACATGATCAATGCCGGCAAGCAGACGGTCACCGCACGCACCGGGGCGTCCATTTTTGACTCGGCGGAGTCTTTCGCCATGATACGGGGCGGCCATGTGGATCTGACCGTGCTCGGCGCCTTTGAAGTGGATGTTGCCGGCAATATTGCCTCCTGGATGATTCCCGGCAAACTGGTCAAGGGCATGGGCGGCGCCATGGATTTGGTGGCCGGCGCCGACAACATCATAGTGACCATGACCCATGCCTCAAAGAACGGTGAGTCCAAGCTGTTGCCCCATTGTACCCTGCCGCTGACCGGCGCCGGCTGCATCAAACGGGTGCTGACGGATCTGGCCTATCTGGAGATCGAAAACGGTGCCTTTATTCTGCGGGAGCGGGCCCCCGGGGTCAGCGTGGAAGAGATTCAGGCCAAAACGGCTGGCAAGCTGATCGTACCCGACCAGGTACCGGAAATGACCTTCACGGCCTGACGGCGAAGCGTCC
Source organism: Oceanimonas sp. MB9 (assembly GCF_011319775.1). NCBI lineage: Bacteria > Pseudomonadati > Pseudomonadota > Gammaproteobacteria > Aeromonadales > Aeromonadaceae > Oceanimonas > Oceanimonas sp. MB9. The sequence continues at coordinate 816,601 of NZ_VFBE01000005.1, forward strand.
ACCAAAGCTGTTCATCTACATAAAGGACTTAATGATGTTCAATACAGTAACAGGGCTCAGCGTGAGCCTGGTGCAGCGTTACCTGCCTTCTCCGTTTGTGTTTTCCACCCTGCTGACGCTGTTTGTGCTGGGCGCCGGCATGGTTTCCACGCAGCAGACGCTGCCCGAGATGGTGCAGCACTGGAGTGCGGGATTCTGGACCCTGCTTGGTTTTGCGATGCAGATGGGACTGATCTTCGTCACCGGCCACGCCCTGGCGTCGGCCCCGGTGATCAACCGCCTGCTGGACCGCCTGGCGACCCTGGCCCGCTCACCGGGGCAGGCGGTGGTCATGGTAACCCTGGTGGCGCTGGCCGGTTGCTGGCTCAACTGGGGCTTTGGCCTGGTGATCGGCGCCGTGTTTGCCCGGGCGCTGGCGCGCCAGGTTGAAGGGGTAGATTATCCGCTGCTGGTGGCTTCCGCCTATTCCGGTTTCCTGATCTGGCACGGGGGCCTGTCCGGCTCGGTACCGCTGTCGCTGGCCAGTGGTGGCGACAGCCTGCGTCACATTACCGCCGGCGTGCTGTCCGATCCGATTGGCGTGTCCCAGACCCTGTTTACGTCTCTCAACCTGACCATTATTGCCCTGCTGGTGATTGGCCTGCCACTGCTCAACCGCGCCATGCACCCGCGCCAGCAGGCCAAGGTGGCCGATCCGACCCGGCTGGTGGAATCCCGCAGTGAACAGCCTCGGCGTGACACGCCGGCGCAGCGCCTGGATGACAGCCGCCTGTTGGGATTGGGGCTGGTGGCCATTGCCGCCATTTACCTGTTCAACCACTTCAGCAGCAAGGGGTTTGTGCTGGGCCTGGATGTGGTCATCGCGATTTTCCTGTTCTCCGGGCTGCTGCTGCACGGCACGCCGGAGCGCTACATGCGCACCGTGGACGAAAGCGTGCGGGGCATCAGCGGTATTGTGCTGCTGTTTCCGTTCTACGCGGGCATCATGGGCATGATGATGGGCGCCAACGGCGAAGGCATTTCCCTGGGCCGCCAGATCACCGAGACCTTTGTGTCCTGGTCTTCCGCCGATACCTTTCCGCTGCTGGCTTTTCTCAGTGCAGGGCTGGTCAATGTGTTCGTGCCTTCCGGCGGTGGCCAGTGGGCGGTGCAGGCGCCCATTATGCTGCCGGCGGCAGAGGCACTGGGGGTGTCCCCCACGGTGACCGCCATGGCCATCGCCTGGGGCGACGCCTGGACCAACATGATTCAGCCGTTCTGGGCCCTGCCGCTGCTTGGCATTGTCGGCCTGGGCGCCAGGGACATCATGGGCTATTGCCTGATCATGCTGGTGTACTCCGGCCTGGTGATTTCCGGTGCGCTGTATTTTATGACCTGATGCCCGAGGGCTGGTGAAGGAAGGCGAAAGAAGGCCGGCGCTGTTTTAGTAACAGCGCCGGCTTGCTGTCAGGGCAGGACTTTCTTGAAGGGCTTGACTACCACGCTGGCATAGACGCCGGCGGCGACATAGGGATCGTCATCGGCCCAGGCTTGAGCGGCCTCGAGGGAGTCGAACTCGGCAATGACCGTGCTGCCGGTAAAGCCGGCATCGGCCGGGTCTTCAGCGTCAATGGCCGGGTTGGGGCCGGCTACCAGCAGCCGGCCTTCGTCGGCCAGGGCCTGCAACCGGGCCAGGTGGGCCGGACGGGCTTCCTTGCGCAGGGGCAGGCTGTCGGGAATGTCCTGGCTGAAAATCACATACCACATGAGGTTTGTCCTTAACGGTTATTGTTGTGTTCGGGTTGCTGGCGGTAGAGGTAGAGCACGGTCGCCAGGGTAAACAGCAGGGTCAGGCCGAGCAGGCCAAATACCTTGAAGTTGACCCACCATTCCTGGGGCAGGTTGAACGCCACATAGACGTTGAGCGCGCCGCAAAAGGCAAAGAAACCGGCCCAGGCCAGGTTGGCCTTGTCCCATACCGCATCGGGCAGGGTGAGCTCCTTGCCCAGCATCTGCTGAATGAGGTTTTTGCCAAAGCCGTAGCGGCTTATCAGCAGGCCAAGGGCAAAGAGGCCGTTGACCGCGGTTACCTTCCATTTGATAAAGGCGTCATCCTGAAAAAACATGGTCATGCCGCCAAAGCCCAGCACCAGCACCAGGGTGACCAGGTGCATTTTTTCCAGTTTTTTGTGGCGCAGCCACTGCACCAGCATCTGCACACAGGTAGCGGCCATCAGCGCGCCGGTGGCGGCATAGATATCCACCGTTTTGTAGACCACAAAGAAAATGATCAGCGGAATAAACTCGGCAAATTGCTTCATTATCGAAATCCGAACAACCTAGATGCAGCCAGTTTACTCATTAGCAGGGCGGCTGGCAAAGCCGCCCGTTGCGGAAGGCCACCGGCCTATTGATGCCGGCGGTCTATTTCCTGGCGCCAGCGGCTTTCCAGGCTTTCGGGATGGGTGGGGCCGTAACAGGCCTGGGGCTGACCGCGGTACCAGGCCCATAACTGGTTGCCGAAGTCGTAATGCCACCATTCGCTGGGCAGGTTGGTAAAGCCGGCGTCGATCATGGCCCGGTAGAGCAGGCGACGGTTGGCAATCACCTGCTGCTCATGGGGCGTGGGCGAAGCCAGCTGTTCAAAGGCGGCGGTGTGTGACCAGGGCGTGGCTTCGTCGAACTGGCTGCCCATGTCCAGCATCAAACCGTGCTCATCGATCAGCGTTACGTCCACCGAGCCTCCGGTCAGATGGGGACTGGGGGCTCGAGGATTGGTGCTGGGCAGCGACACAAACTCCCGGGTCAGTTGCTCCAGCTCGGCGGCGGGCTTGTCGGGCCAGTGGTTTTCAATGGCGTTATACAGGGTGTCGTACAGATATTGCTGTACCGAATAGGGGCGCCAGCTGTCCATCACCAGCAGGGTCAGGCCCTTGGGCAGGCTGCGGGACGCCGCCAACAGGCGTTGATACACTCCCCGGCGCATATAGCATTCGGGCACCGCGTTGGGAATGCCCAGCTTGTAGTAGGCCGGATAGCACGCCAGGTTTGCCGGGGCCAGGCTGGCGGGCACCAGATCCTCATGGTTTTCTCGAATGGGAAGCGCAGACACGCGCGTCCAGTCGGGATCATTCAGCAGGGGAATAGGGGCGTTCATAGCTGTCCTCCGAACAGTCCGGGCAGCCACAGCACCAGCCCGGGAAACAGGATCAGCACCACCAGCACCAGCAACGCGATGGCAACAAAGGGCCAGATGGTCTTGAACAGCTCGGTAATTTCCAGCCGGCTGACGGCGGCGGCCACAAAGACGCAGGCGCCCATGGGCGGGGTTATCAGGGCAATGGTGATGTTCAGGGTGATGATGATGCCGAGGTGCACCGGATCCACGCCCGCCGCCATGGCTACGGGCATGAAGATGGGGGTCAGCAGCATCAGGGCGGACACCTCTTCCATGAACATGCCGGTGGCAAAGGTGATCAGGCTAAGCAGCAACAGCACCAGCACCGGCTGTTCGATAATGGGATCAAACAGGGTCACGAAGGCCTTGGGCACCTGGGCGTAAGACAGCAGCCAGCTGACCACCGCCGAGGCGGCCATGATCAGAAACACGGCACTGGTCAGGCGCGCGGTTTCCACCAGGGCGCTCCACAGCCGGTGCCAGCTCAGCTGCTTGGTGAACAGGCCGATCAGGGCCACATAGGCCACGGTGAGGGCACCCGACTCCGTGGGTGTGACCACCCCAAAGACGATACCACCGACGATGATAAAGGGGGCCAACAGTGCCGGCAGGGCGCCCCACAGGGCCTGCAAAAACAGTCCCATGGTCGGGCGCTGGCCCGACACCGGCAGCTGTGCCTTGCGGGCGTAAAACCAGTTCATGATCATGAACACCAGGCCCAGCAGCAAACCGGGAATAACGCCGGCCAGGAACAGATCACCCACCGAGGTATTGGTGAGCGAGGCATAGAGGATCATGAAAATGCTGGGCGGAATAATGGGGCCGATCAGCGAGCTGCCCGCGGTCAGGCCGGCGGCATAGGAGGCCGAATAGCCTTCCTTTTTCATCGCCGGCACCAGCAGGGAGCCCAGCGCCGAGGTGTCGGCCACCGCCGAGCCGTTGACGCCGGCAAAGAATACGCTCGACACCACATTGACATAACCCAGCCCGCCCCGCAGGTGGCCCACCAGGACCCGGGCAAGGGCCATCAGCTGTTGCGTCAGGCCGGCACTGTTCATCAGGTTGCCGGCCAGAATGAACAGTGGAATGGCCATCAGGGAAAAGACATTAATGCCGCCAAAAAACTGCTGCGGCACCATGCGGCCCAGCATGGACGGATCGATAAACATGAAACCGACCACGGCGGTGAACAGCAGGGCAATAAACAGTGGCAGGCCCAGCAAGACATGCATGATAAAGGAGGCAAACATGGCCAGGGTCATGAGCGGGCTTCCTTGCAGCCAAAGGGGCCGCGCAACAGGTTGAATACAAACAGCAGGCCAAAGCCCAGCGGCAGGCTGAGCACCGGCCAGGTGCGGCTGATGCCGAGCCCCATGGTGGTGAAGCGGCTTACCGAAAAGGCGTAATGCCAGGAGTACCAGCAGAATCCGGCGCTGATGACCAGGATCAGCAACCACTGGTACAGCTTGAGGAGGCGGGCTAGTGGCAACGGCAGCCGTTGCTCGAGCAGGCCAATACGCATGTGTTCGTTGCGTATCAGCACCACGCCGGCCATCAGCAGGGCACAGGCAATGATCAGAAAACGTGACAGTTCGTCCATCCAGATGGGCGAACGGCCCAACAGGTAACGAGCAGCCACGCCGTACAGCAGCACCAGCAGGTTGGTCAGGATCAGGGTACCGACCACCGCCTCAACCAGCCGGCTCATCAGGGTTATCAGTCGTTGTCTCATGGCGTAAAGGGGCGGCCGTCAGGCCGCCAGAAAGGTAGGATGATTCAGAAAAAACTCAGAACTTGCCGGCGTCTTCCAGGGCAAGGTCCACCCACTTCTGCTCAATGTTCTGCTCTTTGAGCCAGTTGATGTAGGAGGGCTTGGCCTTTTCCTGGAACTGCGCCAGCTCCTCGGCGGTGGGACGGTACACTTGCATGCCCTTGTCGGCCAGGAACTGAACGCGCTCTTCCACCTTGGCTTCCACGGACTCGCGGTTGAGCTGGTTGGCTTCGGCCACGGCATCTTTCAGCGCCTGACGCTGTTCGTCGGTCAGCGACTCAAGCAGTTCGCCGTTGGCCACCAGGAACTGGTCGGAATACTGAATGTTGGCCAGGGTCAGGTGCTGCTGCACCTCCTGCAGGCTGCCCAGAATGATGTACATGGGCGGGTTCATCTGCCCATCGGCCACCCCGGTTTTCAGCGCCATGTAGACTTCGGTCCAGGGAATGGGGGTGCCTGAGGCACCAAAGGCTTCATACAGCGCTACCTGGCTCTTGTCCATGGCACGAAAACGCAGGCCCTTGAAGTCCTCGGGTGACTTGATCGGGCGCTTGCTGTTGGTAAAGGCGAGGAAGCCGCCTTCTTCCACCACCGCCAGCAGGTGGGTGCCGGTACGGTCGGTAAATTCCTGCTGGGCGGCCTTCCAGTATTCCCCTTCATCAAAGAAGCGGCGGGCATGGTCGAAGTCGCGGAACAGGAAGGGAATAGAGCTGGTGTAAATTTCCGGGAACAGGGGCGAAATACCGGCAAACGACGCAATGTTCAGGCCGGGGGCGGCCATCACCTGCTCCATGCGCTGCACTTCTTCGCCCAGCATGCTGTTGGGATAGAGGGTGAGCTCCAGCTCGCCATCGGTTTTTTCTTCCACCAGCCGTTTCAGGTTGCTGGCAAACAGGTGAACCGCGTTTTTGTCTGCATCCGGCGCACCGTTGTAAGACAGATCGATGGTGGTGGCGGCCTGGGTCAGTCCGGTTGCCATCAAGGTGCCGGCGCCCAGCAGGGTAACCATGGCCTTGCGCAGGGGAGAAAGGGCAAATGACGCTTTCATCGAATGATCTCCATATCGTGATACTGGTTGGGGGACGGCTTCAGGTTAGGTGTTGATCTGTTGACTTTTCAATAGTCAAGGTGTTGATATTTACGCAACACCTATGGTGGTGATCATTATCTGCCCTGACTGAAAAACAGCATGCCCTCGCTCAGGTGGCGCAGCAGGCGCTCGCCGGCCACGGTCAGCTCGCGACCCTTGTGGCTGATGATCTGCGCCTCAGCCCTGGCCAGGAGCGGATGGGGCGCGGGCAGGCAGATAATTTTTCCCGCCATGACTTCCTCGTGCACGGTCAGCCTGGGCATAAAGGTCAGCCCCATGCCGGACAGCACAAAATTCTTGAGGACCGACACCGAGTTGGTTTTCAGCTGCGGCTTGAAGCGAATGTGTTCCAGTTGCTCAACCAGCCTGGGCAGCTGGCCCATGCCAAATTGCTGATCGATCAGCGCCAGCGGGTAGTTCAGGACGTCGTGAATGTCGGGCCGGCCCTTGCGGGAAAGCGGATGCCCGGGCGGGGTGATCAGATCGAGCGGGCGATTGCGGGTCACGTGGCAATGCAGTGCCGAATCCGGCTGGGGCGCATAGACCAGCGCCAAATCGACTTCGTCTTCCTTGACCAGGCGGACGGCCTCGTTGGCACCGGCCATCTCCACGGAAATGGCAATGTCCGGATAGTGCTGCATAAAGCTTTGCAGCGGTGCCGAGATCAGATCGGCGATAAAGCCTTCGCCCACGGCCAGGGTAACCTGACCGCGGCGCAGATCCTGCAGTGCCTCGATGCGGGACAGGGTGGCGTCTTCGCTCGCCTTTTGCTGACGATAGAGGGAGATCAGCTCTTCGCCCACCTCGGTTGGCACAAAGCCCTGGCCGTTGCGATAGCCCACCGGCAGGCCGATTTCCTCTTCCAGCTGGTGCAGTTGCCGGCTGATAGCCGAAACATCCACATTCAGCCTGGCGGCCGCCTTGCGCAGCGAGCCCTGACGGGATACCTCGTTGAGATAGCGCAGTGCCCGCGGGTTGAGTTTCCACATATAAAGACGCTCCTTGTCAGGCTCGCACGGGATTAACGGCGAGCGGCCGCCGTTCCAGCACGGCCTTGATGATCATGGCCAGCAACACGATGGCGCCGCCCACCAGTCCCAGGTTGCTGGGGCGTTCGCTTAAGAACAGCCATACCAGCAGGGTGCCGAATACGGTTTCCAGCAGTATCAGCAGGTTGACTTCCGCCGAAGGCAGATAGAGCGGGCCCCGCTGGATCAGGGTAAAGCCCGCCGGCAGCAGCACCAGGCATAACAGTACCAGCCAGCCCAGGCTGGCGCCCTCGGGCAGTATGATCTGGCCGCTCCAGGCAAAGGTGAGCAGGGCGGTGAACAGGCCACTCAGGGCCAGCATGGGGCTCATGTCCACGCCGGGTTTGCTGCGCGCCAGGGTCAGGTTACCGGCCAGTCCCAGGGCGGCCAACAGTGCCAGCAGGCTGCCGGTGAGGGAGCCGCTGCCGGCGTCATCAAGCACGATCAGGCCGATGCCAAGCAGGCAGGCAATAATGGCCACCCAGGTGCGCAGGGGCAGCCGTTCATGCAGAAACACGCGGCTCAGCAGGGCCGCAATCAGCGGTGAGCACGCCAAGATCACCAGTACGTTGCCCGCCTTGGTAAAGTGGTTGCCGAGCACAAAGCCAAAGGTGCCCAGGGTAAACAGCAGGGCGCAACCCACCCCGGTCAGGCCACACACGCGAAAAGCTTGAGGCCAGTGCCGGCGGTGGCGGGCCACCACGATCAGCCAGAAACCCAGCATATTGAGCAGGCCGCGCCACAGCACCAGCTGCTCCGGCGGCACGTTGACCAATCGCAGCAGCAGGGCATCGGGGGAGATGATAAGCACCCCCAGGGCGGTGAGCAGCAGTCCTTTCTGATGATTATCCATAAGTCATTGCGGTTCAGGGTAAACCCCCGAGGCTAACCGCAGTGACGTTAAATGGCCAGGGGAGCACTGCTTTCCCGCGCCACCAGGCTGGGCTCCAGAGGCAGGATACGCCGGGGAGCATGGGGGTTCTGAATGCGTGCCAGCAGGGCATCCACCGCCAGTGCCCCCAGTCCCGCCTTGGGTTGCTCTATGCTGGTGAGGCGCGGCACCAGGTAACGGGCCAGCTCGATATTGTCGTAGCCCACCAGGGACATGTCTTGCGGCACATGCAGGCCGGCATCGGCCAGGGCCCGCAGGGCACCGGCGGCCATCATGTCGTTGCAGGCAAACACCGCCGTGGGACGGTCGGGCAGGGCCAGCAGACGCGCCATGGCCGCCTGGCCGCCGGCCAGTTCAAAGTTACCTTCCACCACCCAGGGGCGGTGCACCGCCAATCCGGCCCGGGCCAATGCCGCCTCGAAGCCGGCCAGCCGCTCCTCGCTGGCGCGCTGGCCGGCGGGGCCGGTAATGCAACCGATGCGACGGTGGCCCAGGCGAAGCAGGTGTTCGGTGGCCAGCCGGCCTCCGCGCTGGCTGGAGTCCTGGATCAGATCGGCATCGAGATCCACCGGGCCCCAGTCGGCCATCACCAGCGGCAGGCTGGCGTGCCGTTCAAGATCGCCCGCGGTCAGGTTGACGCGAGTACACATAACGATAATGCCGTCCACCCGCTTTTGCTGCAGCATGTCGAGGCTGGTGCCCAGGCGGTTGCTGTCGGCGCCGGTGTTGCACAGCACCAGGCTATAGCCCAGCTCGTAGCAGCGCTGCTCCACTCCCTGAACCACTTCGGCAAAAAACGGGTTGGCGCTGGAGTTCACCAGCATGCCAAGGGTACGGGTCTGGTTGACCTTGAGGCTGCGTGCCAGTGCCGACGGCGTGTAGTGCAGCTGGTCGATGGCCTGTTGTACCCTTTCGGTGATTTCCGGGCTGACGAAACGGGTTTTGTTCAGCACGTGGCTGACGGTGGACGTAGACACGCCGGCGAGCCTGGCCACGTCCTTGATGGTGGCCATTCAAGCCTGCTCCAGCAATGCCTCGATCTCGGCCCGATAGGGCACCGAGGTCTGGGCACCGGGGCGGGTCACGGAAAGGGCCGCCGCGGCCTGGGCAAACCGCACCGCCGGCTCCAGTGCCTGGCCTCGTTGCAGGGCAGCCACCAGGGCGCCATTAAAGGTATCGCCCGCCGCCGTGGTGTCTACCGCCTTGACCGCAAAACCGGGTATGCGCCGGCCATGGCCTTGCTCACTTAGCCACACGCCGCGAGCCCCAAGCGTGATGATGACGGTGGCAATGCCTTGCTGGTGCAACGCCCTGGCCGCCGCAGCGGCCCCGGCTTCGTCATTGACGGCCACGCCGGTGAGCCGCTCGGCCTCGGTTTCATTGGGGGTGATCAGGTCCACCAGCGCCAGCAGCTCGGCGGGCAAGGCTTGAGCGGGAGCGGGGTTGAGCACCACGCGGGCGCCCTCGGCCCGGGCAAGGCGGGCGGCGGCCAGGTTGGTTTCCAGCGGAATCTCCAGCTGCAGCAGCAGTTGCTTGCAATGCAGGGCGCTGGCATGACTCTGCAGCCGCTCCGGGGTCAGGGCGGCGTTGGCGCCGGCGGCCAGGGCGATGGTGTTTTCGCCGGTGTCGTTCACCTGGATCAGCGCCACGCCGGTGTTGACCCCGGCCACGGTGTCGATGGCGCTGGTATTGATGCCGTCGGCGGCAAAGCCGGCGACCAGGCTGGCGGCCATGGGGTCTTCGCCCACACAGGCTACCAGCTGGGTGACGGCACCGGCCCGGGCGGCAGCCACTGCCTGGTTGGCACCCTTGCCACCGGGCACAATGCGGTAGTCATTGCCGGTCAGGGTTTCGCCGGGGCGGGGAAACTGGGGCAGCCGAATCACGTGATCGATATTGATGCTGCCGGTTACGGTTAAAGTCATGTTCCGAGTCTCTGGGTCTTTTGTCGTTGCCGTGTTAGTCGGCCGGGCCTGTGCAACGGGCCTTGAATGCATGATGGACCGGCCGCAGGCGGTGCCTGCGGCGGTAGGGGATGTTACTTGCCGATCACCTGCAGTGGTACCGGAATATGGCTGGCCACGGTTTCGCCGTTCAGCACCTGCACGGCGGTTTCCACCGCAATGGCACCGATTTCGCCGGGCTGCTGGGCAATGGTGGCGGCCAGACGGCCGCCTTCCACGGCCTTGATACCGTTTTCGGTACCGTCAAAACCCACGATCAGCACGTCTTTCTTGTTGGCGGCCTGCAGCGCGCGCATGGCGCCCAGGGCCATTTCGTCGTTCTGGGCAAACACCGCCTGCACCTGCGGATTGCCGGTGAGCAGGTTTTCCATCACGTTCAGGCCCTTGGTGCGGTCAAAGTCGGCGGGCTGGCTGGCCAGCAGGTTAAAGCCGTGCTCGCTCACCGCCTGGGCAAAGCCTTCGCCGCGCTCACGGGCGGCGCTGGTGCCGGCAATGCCTTCCAGCTGAATCACCTTGGCGCTTGCGCCCACTCGCTCGGCGATAAAGTCGCCGGCCATTTTGCCCCCGGCCACGTTGTCGGAGGCAATATGGGACACCACGTCACCACGGCTGGCGGCGCGGTCCAGGGTCAGCACCGGCAGGCCGGCACGGTTGGCCAGGCGAATGGCGTTGGTGACGGCGTCGGAGTCGGTGGGGTTTATCAGCAGCACTTTGGCGCCGCGCACGCTCAGATCTTCCACATTGGCGAGCTCCTTGGCGGGATCGTTCTGGGAGTCAAGCACGATCAGGTCATAGCCCAGCTCGGCGGCCTTTTGCTCGGCGCCTTCCTTCATGGTCACGAAGAAGGGGTTGTTGAGGGTGGAAATCACCAGCGCCAGGGTATCCTGGGCATAGGCGCCGGCGGTCATGGTGGCGCTTACCAGCGCGGCGGCGAGCATGGTGGTCAGTTTTTTCATGATGCGTTTCCTTTCCTTGTGTGAATTACTTGTTTTTGTTGTCAACCAGTACCGCCAGCAGGATCACCGAAGCCTTGGCGATCATCTGGTAGTAGGAAGACACGTCGAGCAGGTTCAGGGCGTTGTTGAGAAAACCGATGATCAGGGCACCGATCAGGGTACCCATAATGGCGCCCCGGCCGCCGGCCAGGCTGGTGCCACCCAGCACCACCGCGGCGATGGCGTCCAGCTCATAGCTGGTGCCGGCGGTGGGCTGGGCCGACGACAGCCGGCTGGTGACGATAATGGCCGCCAGCGCCGACAGCATGCCGCAGATGGCGTAGACGCCCATCTTCACTCGGGCCACGTTGATGCCCGACAGCCGGGCCGCGGCCTCGTTGCCGCCCACCGCATAGATATAGCGGCCGAAACGGGTATGGTTAAGCAGATACCAGGCGCCGAGGAAGGTCAGGCCCATCAGCCACACCGGCACCGGAATGCCGAACACATAGCCGGTACCGAACCAGGCGAAAATATCCCCGGCATCGGTAAAGCCGGTGGAAATGGGTCTGCCCTCGGTATAGACCATGGTCACGCCGCGCAGTAGGGTCATGGTCACCAGGGTGGCAATAAAGGCCTGCACTCGGCCTTTGGCCACGATCACACCGCTTAGCCCGCCCAGGGCAAAGCCCGCCAGCAGCACCGCCGGCAGGGTGATGAAAATCGACAGCTCCATCGACACCATGCTGGCGGCAAAGGCCCCGCACAGGGCCAGCACCGAGCCCACGCTGAGATCGATGCCGGCGGTGAGGATCACCAGGGTCATGCCCACGGCGATAATGGCGTTGACCGAGGTCTGGCGCAGAATATTGAGCAGGTTGTCCACGGTAAAGAAATTGGGGCTGAGCAGGGAGACCACCCCAATCAGCAGGATCAGCGCGATCAGCGATTTCTGGGCGATCAGCCATTCCTTGCTGAACCAGCGACGGCCGGGGTTGAGAGCGGTGTTCATGCCATTTCCTCTTGTTGCGCCTGGCCCACGGCGGCGGCCAGCAGTTGTTCCTGAGTGGCCTCGGCGGCCTTGAATTCACCGGTAATGCGCCCTTCGTGCATTACCAGAATGCGATCACTGATGCCCAGCACTTCCGGCATGTCGGACGACAGCAGCAAAATGGCCATGCCCTGCTGCTTGAAGCGGTTGATCAGCTGGTAAATTTCCTTCTTGGCGCCCACATCCACGCCCCGGGTGGGTTCGTCCAGGATCAGCACCTTGGGGTTGGTCATCAGCCCCTTGGCGATGGCCACCTTTTGCTGGTTGCCGCCGGAGAGGTTGCCGATCAACTGCTCCCGGGTCGGGGTCTTGATATTGAACAGGCGAATAAATTCGTCCACCGCCGAGCGTTCGGCGCCGTGATTGAGCTGGGGGCCTCGGCTGAATTCGGCCAGGGCCGACAGACTCATGTTGGCCAGCACCGACAGCCCCAGCACCAGGCCGTCGCCCTTGCGGTCTTCGGAGATATAGGCAATGCCGGCGTCCAGCCCCTGATGGGGCGTCCTGGCGTGATAGGGCTGGCCGGCCAGGGTTACCGTGCCGGCGTGGCGGGGCTCGGCGCCGTAGAGAATGCGCGCCAGCTCGGTGCGGCCGGCGCCCATCAGTCCGGAGAAGCCGAGAATTTCCCCTTCCTTCAGGGTAAAGCTAACGTCCTTGACCCCGGCGCCGGCGAGGTGTTCCACCTTCAGCACTTCCGGGCCCGAGTCCACCGCCAGGCGAGGGTACTGCTCGTCGAGGCGGCGACCCACCATCATCTCAATCAGGCGGTCTTCGTCGATGTCGGCCACCGCTTCCTCGCCAATCCACTTGCCGTCGCGCAGCACGGTGATGCGATCGCAGATCTCAAAGATCTCCGCCAGCCGGTGGGAAATATAGACGATGCCGCAACCACTCTGGCGCAGCTCTTCTATCACGCGAAACAGGGCACGGGTTTCGGTATCGGTGAGGGCGTCGGTGGGCTCGTCCATGATGATGACATCGGCGTTGAACGACAGCGCCTTGGCGATCTCCACCATCTGCTGGGCCCCAATGCTGAGATCGCCCACCCGGGTTTTGGGGGAGTGCTTGATCTGCAGCCGGTCGAGCAGGCCCTGGGCGTCGGCATAAAGCCGGCGCCAGTCGATTTTGCCAAAGGCGTTGACCGGCTCCTGACCGAGAAAGATGTTTTCGGCAATGGTCAGCTCCGGCAACAGGTTCAGCTCCTGATGAATAATGCCAATGCCGGCCTGTTGCGACTCGCGCGGGCCTTTAAAACGGCGCGCTTCGCCCCGGTAGTGAATGGTGCCGGCGTCGGCCTGATAGATGCCGGTAAGCACCTTCATCAGGGTGGATTTGCCGGCGCCGTTTTCACCCATCAGGGCCATCACCTGGCCCGCATAAACATTGAGCCCGGCCTGATCCAGCGCCTTGACGCCGGGAAAGGCCTTTTCAATGCCGGAAAGAGACAATACTGCGTTCATGGTTACCTCAGAAGGGCACGCCGGCGCACAACACCAGGTTGGCGTAGGGCGTGCATTCACCGGTGCGCACCACGGCCCGGCTGTGGCGGTTACGCTGCTTGAATTCGCCATGGCTGACATAGCTGACGGCAATGTCGCGACCCTGAGCTCGACCGGCGTCGGCCAGCTGAGCCAGCAGGCGCTGATGCAGCTCCGGGCTGACCATCTTGATTTCTTCCGCCAGCACCACGGCCTCCAGCTGCAGCTCGGTGAGCAGCGCGCAAAGTGTGCTTTCAAGGCCCGGCAGGCCAGGGCTGACCGCCAGATCGATGCGTTCCACCCCGGCAGGCACGGGCAGGCCGGCGTCCCCCAGGGTGATTTCGTCGGTGTGGCCGAGGCTTGCCACCAGCGCGGACAGCCGGCTGTTCAGCAGAGTGGTTTTTTTCACGGTAGCGCCCTGTCAGTGAGGAAGCGAAGTCCTCTGATTAAACGAAGAATCGGCTGGCGAAACGATTACGCAAACGATTCGATGGCGGGATTTTAGGTAAAACCAGCAATAATGTTAGATGAAAATAGGCTTTGCCTTAAAAACTGTGACGCGGGTCAGGTTTGCCGAGAACCCCATTGTTCAAATGGTTCTCGTTCGGGGCTGGTTGTTGCTCGATATCGATGAGCGGACGGTTTTGCCGGCTCGCCGAAGCGGAAACGCCGGAAAAAGACCGATACAAGGCTGCCTCGGGTTCGGTGAATTGGTACACTGCGGGCCGCCGTTTTAGCACCGAACAGGTAATGATTGTGACCGCCAGCCCGTTGACCACCGAATTTGATACCCTGCTTGCCCCCATTCACGACTTTCTGCACTGCGCGACCCCCGAGGCATGGCTTGCCGAGGCCAGAAAGCCCGAGCGACTGGCGGTGCTGCTGGTGGATCACGCCAACTGCGAAATGAAGGCGGCGATGAGCGCCCACAGCCTGGTGCGCCGCTATTGCCTGCCCAAGGACAAGCGCAAGCTGTTGCCCAATCTCGACTTTTACAAGTCCCTTGATGCCCTGCCGGACAAGGGCGAGGTGCTCGGCAAGCAGACCCTGATGGGCGACAACCGCCGCGTGTTTGACGAGCTGGCCAAGAATGATTTGCTGGTGAAGATGGTGCGGCTGATCCAGGAAGAGCTGCACCATTTCGAGCAGGTACTGGAGATCATGCAGGCCAGGGGCATCGGTTACGATACCCTGTCGGCGTCCCGCTATGCCAAGGGCATGCTGGCTCATGTGCGTACCCACGAGCCAGCGGCCATGGTGGACCGCCTGATCATCGGCGCCTATATCGAGGCCCGCTCCTGCGAGCGCTTTGCGCGACTGGCGCCCTTCCTGGATGGGGAGCTGAGCCGGTTTTACGTGTCGCTGTTACGGTCGGAAGCCCGCCATTATCAGGACTACCTGGTGCTGGCACGGGACTACGCCGGGGAAAGTATCGATGCGCGGGTGGCGTTTTTCGGTGAACAGGAAGCGGCGCTTATTCGGCAGCCCGACGAGCTGTTTCGCTTTCACAGCGGCGTGCCCACGGCCCTGGCCTAGCACTCATTGGTTGGAAAAAGCGGCATTGCCAAAAGGCGATGCCGCTTTTTTATGTCTGGGCCGCTCCGAGCCTTGCTCAACCGGGGCCAATCCCGAACTCCGCCAGAACGGCGTCGGCTTCCTGCATAAAGAGCCGATGAAAGTCGTCAGTGGTACTGGCCCTGGGTCTGTGCCGGGGCTGCAGCAGGTAGCAGGTGAAGGGAATGATCGGCTCAAAGGGGCGAACCTCATAGCCCAGTGAACGATGCGAGCTGGCGGAAAAGGGATCCACCAGGGCCACGCCCAACCGGTTGGCCACATAGTGGCAGCAACTGGCGTTCATTGAGGTTTCATGCTCTATGTTCAGGGCCACGCCGGCCTGGTGGAACACCTCGACCAGCTCCTGATGATTGCGGGAGCTTTGTTCTGTGGTCACCATGGGCTCGCCCCGCAGATCCTCGCAGGTAATCACCGTTTTATTCACGAGCGGGTGGTCGGCCGGCAACAGGCATACCTTGGGGGTGATCAGAGGCTGGGCACTGTAGTCATCGCTTGGTTCGGCATGCATGGCCATGGCCAGGTCGCAGTGTCCCGCCCGCACCTGTTCAATGACCTGTTGCGAACGCTCGGTGGTCAGTATTACATGAATGTTGGGAAAGGCCTTCTTGAAGCGGGCGATGGCCCGCGGCAGAAAACCGATGGTCAGCGCCGGCATGGCGCAGACCCGAACCATGCCCGATTCCTTTTTTCGAATCCGTCTGGCGGTATCGTGCAGCCGCTCCATTCCCTGGTAGGTATGCTCCACTTCCTGAAAAAACAGTTCGCCCTCGGGGGTGGGATACAGTCTGCCCTTGACCCGCTCGAACAGCGCAAAGCCCACCTGGTGCTCCAGCTGGCTCAGCATGCGGCTCACGCCGGGCTGGGTGGCGCCAATCATGTCGGCGGCACGGGTGACATTGCCGTAGCGCATGACCGCGCGGTAGGCGCGTAACAATTCGAATTTCATACCATATCAAAAGTGTATGGGTGGATGCTTTATTATAATTGGATTTTATGGGTCTGAGCGCATAATTTTCACCCACTTGTAACACGCTCGGATGAACTCATGCAGGAAGTGATCGTAATCGGCGCCGGCGTCGTGGGCAGCGCCGTCGCCTATGGCCTCGCCAGGCAGGGACTGTCTGTGACCCTGCTGGATGAAGGCGATAGGGCGCTGCGGGCGTCCCGGGGCAATTTCGGACTGGTCTGGTGCCAGGGCAAGGGCTTTGGCGCCCCGGCCTACGCCGACATTACGGCGCGTTCCTGTCGGGAGTGGCCGGGTTTCGCCGAGCAATTACAGGCCGAGACCGGTATCGATGTCGAGTACGACAACCGGGGTGGCCTGTACTTTTACTTTGACGCCGCCGGCCGCGATGCCCGCCAGCAACGGCTGAGCGCGGTCCAGCAGCAGGCCGCAGAGGCGCTTCCCTTTTCCCTGCTTGATCGTGAGCAACTGCTCGAGACCCTGCCGGATTTGGGCCCCGAGGTACTCGGTGCCTCCTTTTGTCCACTCGACGGCACCTGCGATCCGCTCAAGCTGCTGTACGCCCTGCTGTCGGCCGCCCGCCGCCAGGGCGTCAGCCACCGTACCCGCTGCCGCGCCAACCGCATCCTGGTAGGCCAGGATCAGCGTCTGGAGGTGGAGACCACCGCCGGCACCCTGAAGGCCGACAAGGTGGTGATTGCCGCCGGCCTGGACAGCGACCGGCTGGCCGGCCAGGTTGGGCTCAAGGTACCGCTGGAGCCGGTACGGGGCCAGATCATGGTGTCGGCCCGCCAGCCCGAGCGTCTGGCCCTGCCCAGCCTGCAGGTGCGTCAGACCCGCGAGGGCACCATCATCTGCGGTGATTCCCACGAGCACGTGGGTGAGGATTGCGGCACCACGGTCGAGGTGATGCAGGCCATCGCGCAACGGGCGGTACGCATCTATCCGTTTCTGGCCGACATTCAGGTCAACCGGGCCTGGGGTGCCTTGCGCATCATGACCCCGGACGGCCTGCCGCTTTACGAACAGGCGCCCATGCATCCCGGCATTTTCAACGTGTCCTGCCACAGCGGCATTACGCTGGCCGCCTTTCATGCCAACCAATTGGCCAACTGCATCGCCGACGGGCAGTTGCCGGCGTCGCTGGCCAGTTTTCGGGGAGACAGATTCGATGTTTAACAGCCTTACCGACCCGTTTCGGGTCATCGCCCTGGTTAACGGGGAAGAACGCCAGCTGATGGCCGGCATCAGCGTGGCGGCCGCCCTGATGGAGCTGGGGGTGCTCACCATCGGTTGTTCGCTGCGCCGCGGCCAGCCCCGGGCGCCTTACTGCATGATGGGCGTGTGTTTCGGCTGCGAGCTGACCATTGACGACAAACCGGGCGTACGCGCCTGCATGACCCGGGTAAGGCCCGGCATGCGTATCGACACGGGAGAGCTGGAATGAGCAGGGTGGATCTGGTGATCATCGGCGCCGGACCGGCGGGGCTGGCGGCGGCCACCGAGGCCGACGACCACGGGCTGGAGGTGGTGGTGCTCGACGAGCAGTGGCAGCCGGGCGGACAGATTTACCGCGCCCTGGAGAGCACGCCGCTGCAGGACCGTTCGGTACTGGGCGAGGATTACTGGGCCGGTGAGTCGCTGATCCGCGGCTTTCGGGACAGCGGCGCCGAGTTCCGGCCGGGCAGTACCGTCTGGCGTATCGACCGGGACGGCACCGTCTGTTACCGGCAGCAGGATCGGGTCGCCCAGGTACAGGGCCGAGCCCTGCTGGTAGCGTCGGGCGCCATGGAGCGTTCGGTGCCCTTTACCGGCTGGCAGCTGCCCGGGGTCATGACCGCCGGGGCCGGTCAGATCTTGCTTAAGAGCGCCGGCATTAGCGCCCAAGACGTGGTGCTGGCCGGAGCCGGTCCCTTGCTCTCGTTGCTGGCCTGGCAGTATGTGCGCGCCGGAGTTAGGCCGGCGGCGGTGGTCGATCTGACCCCACGCATCAACTATCTGCGGGCGCTGCGGCAGTTGCCCAGCGCCGTGGCAGGTTGGCGCTACCTGAAAAAGGGGCTGGCGCTGCAGGCCGAGGTTCGCCGCGCCGGCGTACCCTGGCTGGACGGCTGCAGCCAGCTGGCGGCCGAGGGCTGCCAGCGGCTGCAGGCGGTGACCTTTTCCCACCGTGGCCAAACCCGGCGGCTGGACACCGAGCACCTGATGACCCATTTCGGCGTTATCCCCAACACCAACCTGTTGGCATCGGTCGGTGCTGATCTGCATTGGGATGACAGCCAGCACTGCTGGCGACCGGTGCGGGCGGACGGGTTTCGCACCACGGTGCCGGGCATCTATGCGGTGGGCGACGGACAGGGCATCTTTGGCGCCAGATCCGCCGCCCTGTCCGGGGCTCTTGCGGTGCGCCAGTGCCTGCGCGAGTTCCACTGGCTCGACAGTGTGGATGAGGCGCGCGATCGTCAGCTAATGCGGGATTACCAGGACGATGCCCGTGTGCGTCCCTTTCTGGAAACCCTGTTCTTACCGCCTTTCGACCAGCTGCTGACCCTGGACGATGAGGTGGTAGTATGTCGCTGTGAAGAAGTCACGGTGGCAGAGCTGAAACAGGCCTGCGAGGCGGGGGCCCGCGGGGTGAATCAGTTGAAAACCTACACCCGTTGCGGCATGGGGCCCTGCCAGGGCCGTCAGTGCGGTAATGCGGTCAGCCTGTTACAGGCCAGATGGCTGGGAGAGCCCGTCAGTCAGGTCGGTTACTACCACGCCCGTTCACCCGTGGTGCCTGTCACCTTCGGAGAGCTGGGCAACATTCAGGGCCATCGGCCTTCTTCAAACACTTAGGGAGTTAAAACATGTCAGGGATTAACTGGCTGACGTTGGCGGTGATCGGCGGATTTTTTGCCGCCATGCTGTTCATCGGCTATCTGTCTTCCAAAAAGATGAAAACCAGCGCGGATTTTCTGATCGGCGGCCGTAATTTCGGCATGCTGACGGTGACCGCCACCCAGTGTGCCTCCGCTTTCGGCGGCGGTATGATGATTGCCCATGTAGGCATCGGCTACAAGTGGGGGTTTTCCGAGCTGGCCTACAGCAGTATAGCCATTCCCATCGGTGGTATGCTGCTGGCGTTTGTAGTGGCCAAGTGGCTGCGCAAGCAGGACTTTTATACCACCACCGACTGGATGTGCCATCAATACGGTGATTCAAAGGTACTAAGGGTGGTCAGCTCCTGTGTGGTGATGATGGTTACCATGGGCTGGTGGGTGGCTCAGCCGGTGGCTGCCGGCAAGATCCTGAATCTGCTGACCGGATTACCGCTGGAATGGGGCATTATTATTTCGGCGGTGGTGGTCATGCTGTACACCATGGGGGGCGGCATCATGGCAGTGGCGTATACCGATGTGGCCCAGCTGATCCTGATGCTGATCGCGGTGTTTATTATTTTGCCGCTGGCCATCAACAATGCCGGTGGCCTGGACGTGGTCTTTGCCAGTGTGCCCAGCGAGAACCTGAGCATCTGGGCCGCCGGCGATGCGGTGGTGTGGGGCTGGATGCTGTCCATTATACCTGGTCAGCTGGTGCTGCAGATTTACCATCAGCGTATCTATGCTGCCAAAACCGAGGCCATTGCCCGCAACAGTATGGTGATAAAGTCCATCGCCTCTGCCGGCATGGGAGTGTGGGCAGCCCTGCTCGGTATGAGCATTTACACCATGAACAGCGGCTTGGAAGACAAGGAACAGGCTATGACCTGGGCGCTGATGGAGCTGTTGCCGGAAGGCGTGGCCATTCTGATGGTGGGGGCCATTGTTGCGGCCATTGTCTCTACCGCCGATTCGGCACTGCACAGCACGGTATCCAGCATTACCCGGGATATCTACCACCAGGTGCTGAACCCCAAGGCCACCGATAGGCAGATTTTGCGCTTTACCAAGGCCTGTGTGCTGGTGGTGGGCGTGACCGGTATCGTGATCGGCATTTATGTGCCAGCGGTGTTCAAGATCCTGCTGATGGGCTATACCCTGACGGCATCCGGCCTGCTGATCCCTCTGTATGCCGGCAGATTGTGGCAGGGTGGCACGGCAGCCGGCGCCATCGCCGGCATGGTTACCGGGGTGAGTGCCGCCTTTGTCTGCTCCAGCTACAAACTGCTGACTTTCCTCCCCGCGGTGGTGTGGGGCGTCGGTATGTCGGCGGTGGTATTCGTGGCTGTCAGCCTGATGACCCAGCCGGGGGCATCGCGTCTGGCCAAGGCGAACCGTTAACCGTCAACGGTCGCCGTTGTGAAAAAAACAGCCCGACCTGGTCGGGCTGTTTTTTCTGCGGTAGGCTCAGCGTTACGAATGACGTCAGAACCTGGCCGGACGCCAGCGATACTCATTGTTATAGCTTTGCAGCAGGCGCGCGGCCTGCTCGCTCTGTGGGTTGTTGAGCACCCTGAGGGTGGGTCCGGCTTCCACCACATGGCCTTCGTGCATCAGGATGACCTGATCGCTGATATGGCGCACCACCCCGAGATCGTTGGCCACCAGCACGTAAGACAGCCCCAGGCTTTGTTGCAGGCTGAGCAGCAGGTTGATGATCTGGGAGCGTACCGAAATATCCAGGTTGGAGATGGCCTCGTCGGCGACGATGATGTTGGGAGAGAGGATCAGCGCCCGGGCCAGGGCCACTCGATGCTTTTGGCCGGTGGAGATCATCTGCGGGTAGAAGTGGTAGTGGTCCGGCAGCAGCCCCACCATGCGCAGGGTATCCAGCACCAGGGCCTCGCGTTGCTCGGGATCGAGATCGGTGTTCAGCAGCAGCGGTGCTTCCAGGATCTGGCCGATGCGGCTGCGTGGGTTAAGCGAGGTGCCGGGATCCTGAAAAATCATGCGAATAAGCTGGCAGCGCTTTTTGTAATCCCCGGCCTCGATTTTTTCCCCGTCGATATAGATGCTGCCCTTGGACGGCGGCAGCACTCCCGCCAGTACCTTGGCCAGGCTGCTCTTGCCCGAGCCGGCATCTCCCATCAGCGCCAGGGTCTGGCCCCGTTCCAGGGTAAAGCAGAGGGGGTGAAAGGCGGTTTTCACGGTCTTGCGAAACAGCCCGGTGTGGTTGACGAACACCTTGCTGAGGTTGTCGACCTTGAGCAGCGGAGGGCGGGTCATTTCTTTTTGCCCTTTGGCATGTTGAGGGGAAAGTGGCAGTAGTAGCTCTGGCCCTTGTATTTGGCCAGCGGCGGCGCCACCACGCATTGGCGCTGGGCCCGGGGGCAGCGCGGCCCCAGCCGGCAGCCAATGGGCAGGCTCTGCAGCGGCGGAATGACCCCCGGCAGGGTATTGAGCCGCGACTTGTGCGGCAGACTGCCGTCGAGATCTGGCATCATCTGCAGCAGGGCGGCGGTGTAGGGGTGATGGGGGTGAGTCAGGATCTGCTCGCGGCTGCCCGACTCCACCGCCTGGCCGCAATACATCACGGTAATGTTGTGGGTCAGGCCGGCAAAACTGGTAATGTCGTTGCCGATCAGCAAAATGGTGGTGCCCGAGAGCTTGTTGACCCGCTCCAGCAGGCGGAATATCTGGGCCTGGTTGGTGGCCTCCATGGCATTGGTGGGTTCGTCGGCCACCAGCAGCTTGGGCTGATTGGCGATGGCCATGGCGATCATCACCTTCTGGCATTCCCCGTCGGAGAGCTGAAAGGGGTAGGCGTTCATCACCATTTTGTGGTCGCGAATGCCCACCCGATGCAGCAGACCCACCGCCTGCTTGCGGCGCCATTGCCAGCGCTGCCACCACTTGCCCTGAAAGCTGCGGGACGGAATGGCCTCAATCAGCTGGGCACCCACCTTTTCGGACGGATCCAGACTGGTAGAGGGCTCCTGAAATACCATGGCCATGTCCCGGCCCATCACCAGCCGTCGCTCCTTGGGTGACAGGCTCTGCAGATCGACGTTGTCGAGATACATGCGATCGGCGGTCACCCGCCAGTTATCCCTTTCTATGCCCACTATGGTCTGCGCCACCAGGCTCTTGCCCGATCCCGACTCGCCCACCAGGCCGCGAATTTCCCCTTCGGCCAGGGTCAGGCTGAACTTGTCGACCGCCTTGACCATGCCCTGGGGCGTGTCGATTTCAATGGTGAGATTGCGAATGTCCAGCAGTGCCATCAGTCCATCACCTCGTTAATGGCCTGGCGCAGGCCTTCACCCACCATGTTGACCACCAGCACGCTGAGCAGGATCGCCAGTCCCGGCAGGGTGACCGTCCAGGGGGCCAGAAACACCAGCTCCATGGCGTCCGACAGCATGGCGCCCCATTCCGGTCGGGGGGGCTGGGCGCCCAGGCCGAGAAAGCCCACGGCGGTGATGTCGAGCATGGCGGTCGACAGCGCCCGGGTGGTCTGGCTTATCAGGGTATCGCTCAGGTTGGGTAGTATGCCAAAGCGCAAAATGCGCCAGGGGTTGGCCCCGTCCAGGCGAATGGCGGTGATGTATTCCTTCTGCATTTCGTCCGACACCGCGTTGTAGGTGGCGCGTATGTACTGGGGAATCAGCGCCAGGGTGATGGCGATCAGGGTGTTGAACAGCCCCGGACCGAGCATGGCCACAAAGATGATGGCCAGCAGCAGCGACGGAATCGACATCAGGGTGTCGAGCAGATGGTTGAGCACACTGGCCTTGAGCCCTCGGCTCATACCGCCAAGCACGCCGATGGCGCTGCCCACAACGAGTGCCAGCACCACCACCAGCACCGCATTGCCAAAGGTCAGCCGGGCGCCGTTTACCAGCCGGGAGAGCATGTCCCGGCCCAGATCGTCGGTGCCGAAGAAGAAGTCCACATTGCCCTCGTCGGCCCAGGACGGCGGCAACAGCAGGGCCTCACCAAATTGTTCATTGGGGGCATAGGGGGCCAGCCAGGGCCCGAGCAGGGTGAGGGCACACAAAATGCCTAGGCCCCAGAGCCCGATCATGGCCAGGGTATTTTGGCGAAACAGCTGCCAGGCCCGCTCCCGAGGAGAGCGCACGTGCAGCTCGGGGTAGATGTTAGCCCTTGCTGGCATAGATGGCCTTCCTTCTGCTGGGATAGATCAGGGTAGAGAGAATATCCATGCTGACGCTGGCTACAATGATAAAGGTGGCGATGGCCAGGGTGCCTCCCTTGATGGCGGCATAGTCCTGCAGCGAAATGCTGGTCACCAGCCAGCGCCCCAGGCCCGGCCAGTCAAACACGATTTCGGTCATCATGGCGGAGGTAAGCACGGTGCCAAACTGCAGCCCCAGGGTGGGAATGGCCATGGGCAGGGCGTTGCGCAGGCCGTGACGCAGCACTACGTGGGCTTCGCTAAAGCCCTTGGTCAGTGCCGCCCGAATGTAGTTTTGCTTGAGCACTTCCAGCAGGGCGCTGCGGATCTGGCGAATGACTTCGGTGGTGGGCACGATGGCCAGCACCAGTGCCGGTAGCACCAGGTGACGCAGGGCATCGACAAAGGCTTCCCAGCGATAGGGATGATCGGTGATCAGGGTGTCGATGG
Organism: Oceanimonas sp. MB9; assembly: GCF_011319775.1. Lineage (NCBI taxonomy): Bacteria > Pseudomonadati > Pseudomonadota > Gammaproteobacteria > Aeromonadales > Aeromonadaceae > Oceanimonas > Oceanimonas sp. MB9. The sequence goes on from NZ_VFBE01000005.1 coordinate 840,015, forward strand.
TCATGATGCCGGTGACCGGCGTAATTTCATACAGCAGGCTGAGCTGGCCCGACACCGGCAGCCAGCCCAGGTGCAGGGAAAACAACATCACCAGCAACAGCCCCAGCCAGAATACCGGCACCGAATAGCCCACCAGGGTACCGGTGAGGATCAGGGTGTCCTGCCAGCGGCCCTGACGCACCGCCGCCAGGGTACCCACCGGCACGCCCACCACCAGGGAAATCACAAAGGCCGCCAGGCATAGCTCCAGGGTGGCGGGAAAATACTGGCCCAGAGCCCCCAGCACCGGCAGGCCGGTGGCGCTCGAAATGCCGAAATCGCCCGCCAGCAGCGCCTGCATAAAGCGCAGATATCCCGGCCAGAAGTCGCCGTCCCCCTGATGCAGCAGTCGGTATTCCAGGGCATAGGCCAGCAGGGTAAGCAGCAGCAGGGTACTGAACAGCAGGTTGAAACGACGCAGCAGATAAATCAGCATGGCTATTCCTTACGGGCCTGGCGCAGTACCACTCCGCCATAAGGTTGCAGTTGCAGATCCTGAACCGAACGACGATAGGCCTGCTGCTTGAGGGTGTGATTAAGGGGGATCAGCGGCATGTCCTGGTAGATCAGCTCCTGGGCCAGGTGATAATGACGAATGCGTTCGCTCAGGGTGGGGGCGCGGCGGGCCGCGTTGATCTGCTGCTCAAACAGCGGATGGCACCAGCGGCTGGCGTTGGTGCCGGCCGCGATGGCCTGGCAGCCGAGCAGGTTGTGCAGCAGGTTGTCGGGATCCGGGGTGTCGGCGGACCAGCCGGTGAGCACCGCATCCTGCCGGCCGGCCATCAGCTCCCGGCGCAAAATCTGCTCTTCCAGGCTCTGCAGCCGAACGCGAATGCCCAGCTCCTCGAGCCGGCGCTGGATCAACTGTCCGGTCTTGAGTCCGTCCGGGTTAAAGCTGCGGGCCCCCGTGGGGATCAGCAGGGTCATGTCAAAGCCCTTTGCCAGCCCGGCCTGCGCCAGCAGCCAGCGTGCCCGCTCGGCATCGGGCAGGGGCATCAGCAGGTTGGGGTTGTAGCCCCAGGACACCGGCGGCAATACCGACTCGGCCTCGGAGCCAATGCCGAAATAGACCGCCTGCAAAATATCGTTGCGCGACAACGCCAGCGCCAGCGCCTTGCGCACCCGCACGTCGTTGAACGGCGCCTTTTGGGTGTTGAGTGCCAGTACCGACACATTCATGCCGGTGGCCTGATCCAACACCAGCTCGGGGTGGGACTTGATCACCGCCATCTGGCTGGCACCCGGATGGGCCATGACATCACACTCGCCGGTCAGCAACTTGGCCAGACGCTTGGAAGACTTGGGGGTGATGTCAAACACCAGCTGCGCCAGCTTGACGCCGCCGCGCCAGTAGCCGGGATGACGGTGGTAACGAATAAAGTCGTCCAGCCGGTACTGGGCCAGGTAAAAAGGCCCGGTGCCCACCGGCTGCTGATCGAGCAGTTCGGGGGTGCCCGCCGCCAGCAGCTGACCGGCGTATTCCGCCGACAGCACCACGGCGTAGTCGGTGGCCAGGTTGCCAATAAAGGAGGCGTCGGGGCGGCGCAGTTCAAACTCCACTTCCCGAGGGCCCAGGGCCCTGACACGTTTCACCAGCCCGCCGAGGCCAATGCTGTCAAAGAAGGGGTAGTGGCCGCCGCTGACGCCGTGAAAGGGGTGGGTGTTGTCGATAAGTCGCTGAAAGCTGAACACCACATCGTCGGCGTTAAGCGGCCGGCTTGGCGAGAACCAGGCGGTGTGGTGAAACTGCACGCCGGGCCGCAGGGTAAAGCGATAGCGCAGGCCGTCGTCACTGCGGTGCCAGTCCAGCGCCAGCGCCGGCACCGGCTGCAGGGTTTCCGGATCGATGTCGAGCAGGCGATCGTAAAGCTGGTGGGCGGTGGCGTCCAGGGTCTGGGTGGCGGCGGCCAGCTGCGGGTTGAAGGTAAAAGGGGCGCCTTCTGCACAATAAAGCAGGCTTTCTTTTGCCAGTTGTCGGTCGCCGGTGTCGCACCCCGTCAGCAGCAGGGCGCTCAGCCAGCATAGCCAGAAACGCATGTTCAGTCCTTGTGCTTCGATGCCGCAGGCGACTCGAAGGAAGTAGTAACCCCGTGTTTGCGCAGCAGGCCGCGCAGCTGGTGATAGCTCAGCCCCAGCAGTTCCGCCGCCTGGCGCTGATTATAACGGGCATGAGTGAGCGCAGTACGCAACAGATCCCGTTCCTGTGACGCCAGATGGGTTTTCAGATCCATCGGCCAGGCCGGCGCGGGCGTGCTTTGGCCCTGGCCGCCGGCCCGAGGCCGCCAGGGCGACGCAAAGGGGTCCAGGCACAACGCCTCAAGGGGTTGTTCGGGCTCACGCTGGCGTCCCAGGCTGCGCTCCACCACGTTTTTCAGCTCGCGCACATTGCCCGGCCAGGGGTGGGTCAGCAGTTGCCGGCGCGTTTCCTCGGCAAAGCCCGGAAACAAGGACTGGCCCAGCTCCGCACACCATTTCACCGCAAAATGCTCCGCCAGATGCAGCACGTCTTTTTCCCGGGCGCGCAGGGGCGGCAATGTAATCACATCAAAGGCCAGTCTATCAAGCAGATCGGCCCGGAATTGCCCCTTTTTGACCAGGGCGGGCAAGTCCTGATTGGTGGCGCACAGCAGGCGCACGTTTACCCGCACCGGCTGGCTGGCGCCCACCCGCTCGAATTCGCCATATTCGATGACCCTCAGCAGCTTTTCCTGCACGCGGGCGCTGGTGGTGGCCAGCTCGTCCAGAAACAAGGTGCCGCCGTCGGCCCGCTCAAAGCGGCCGGCGTGGCGCTTTTGTGCCCCGGTAAAGGAGCCCGCCTCGTGGCCGAACAGCTCGCTTTCCAGCAGGCTTTCGGCCAGGGTGGCGCAGTTGATGGACACAAAGGGCTGTTGCCAGCGGGATGACAGGTAGTGCAGCCGGTGCGCCACCAGCTCCTTGCCGGTGCCGCGTTCGCCCACCACCAGCACCGGCCGGTTGAGGGGCGCGAGCCGGGAGACCTCGTCGAGCACTTCCAGCAGGGCGTTGGACTGGCCAATGAGTTCGTTGTCCATGATGATCACGTGTGGTGAATTTCGCCAAATGGTAGTGTGTTTAACCATGGGTGGCCAGCGCCGTCCCGTAAAGATTAATTTTTATATTTTAAAAACAATGGATTACCTTTATTTATGGTGCTGGCACGATAGTTGTATTAAATAGGGGCAGTGGAGCGGGGTGTTGACCCGCCCTATGACCAAGGAGACGCTTTATGAGCATATTTTCCCGCATGGCCGACATCATTAACGCCAACCTCAATTCGCTGCTCGACAAGGCGGAGGATCCGGAAAAAATGGTGCGGCTGATCATTCAGGAAATGGAAGACGAGCTGGTGCGCGAGCGCTCCAACTTGGCCCGCTTTCTGGCCGAAAAAAAGGACCTGCTGCGCCAGATTGAACGGCACCATGAACGGGTGGACGAATGGCAGGGCAAGGCCGAGCTGGCGCTGACCAAGCAACGGGAAGATCTGGCCCGGGCCGCGTTGCTGGAAAAGAAAAAGCAAAGCGAGCTGCTTACCGCCCTGGAGCAGGAGTGCACCCTGGTGGAAGACAGCATGAACAAACTGTCCGATGCCATTGCCAAACTCGAAGCCAAGCTGGCCGACGCCCGTACCCGTCAGCAGGCCATGCAGCTGCGCCAGCAAAGCGCCCAAAGCCGCATTCAGGTGCAGGAGCGGGTGCGCCGCAGCGAGAACCAGTCGGCCATCGACAAGTTTGATCGCATGGAGCGTAAAATTGATGAACTGGAAGCCCGGGCCGATCTCTACAGCCAGAGCAAGGGCCTGGATCAGGAGTTTGCCGAGCTGGAGGTGGACGACGCCATCAGCAAGGAGCTGGAGCGGCTCAAGGCGAAAATGCATGATAACAAGGAGCCGCAATGACCGAATTGGCCTGGGCCCTGGTGGCCCCGTTAAACATCTTTCTGTTCCTGGTGGTGCCCATCTGGCTGGTACTGCATTACCGCAGCAAGCGTCGACTCGATGAGGGCCTGGACGACAGCGCCCGCACCCGCCTTGAGCAGGCCCTGCAACAGTCCGAGCAGCTGGCGGAGCGGGTAGATACCCTGGAACGGCTGCTGGATCAGGAGGTGCCCGAATGGCGTCAACGCTGATTAACCTTTATCGCGACAAGCGCAACGGCAAGCTGGGCGGGGTGTGCGCCGGCATTGCCCGGCGGCTGGAGGTCGAGCCCTGGCTGGTGCGGGTGCTGGCCATTACCGGCCTGCTGTTTGCCAGCTTTCTTACCCTGGTGCTTTATATCGCCGCCTGGCTGTTGCTGGACGACATACCGGACAACCCTCAGCCCGAGCCGGCCCAGGAGCACGTCAAGGCCGCCGGCTGGCGCTCGGGGCTGGCCCCGCGTGAGGCGCTGGAGCGGCTCGAAACCCGGCTGACGCGACTCAATACCAGGGTGGCGGCCATGGAGCGACTGATTACCTCCGGCGAGTTTCGCCTGCGACGACAATTCAACGATCTGCGCGAGGATAAATGAACAAAACGGCCATTCGGCAGTGGCGCAACAAGGCCGAGTCCTGGGTGCAGCGGGGGCTCGACAAACGGCTGCGGCTGGCGGTCACGGGCCTGAGCCGCAGCGGCAAGACCGCCTTTATCACCAGCCTGGTCAACCAGCTGGAGCATGCCGGGCTCGATGCCCGGCTGCCCCACTGGTTGCCGGCGGCAGAAAGGCGCGTACTGGGCAGCCGGCGGGTGCCGGGGCGACATCACCATGTGCCGGCCTTTGGCTACGAGGCGGCGCTGAGCCAGCTGGCGGCCACGCCACCGGCCTGGCCCGAGCCTACCCGGGGCATCAGTGAAATCACCCTGGCCATTCGTTACTGCCCCAAAAACCGGCTCAAGCGCCGGCTGCAGGACACCGCCACCCTTTACCTGGAGCTGGTGGACTATCCCGGTGAATGGCTGCTGGATCTGCCGCTGCTGTCCATGAGCTACGCCGAGTGGAGTGCCCAGCAGCGGGGGCTGCTGCAAACACCGGTGCTGGCCCGTCTGGCTCATCGCTGGCTCAGCGCCGGCGAGGCCATCGCCCCCGACAGCCCTGCCGACGATAACCGGCTGGCGCCCCTGGCGGCGGCCTATACGCAGTGGCTGCACGACATCAAACGGGAATGCGGCGCCTACCTGGTGCAGCCGGGGCGCTTTATTTTGCCCGGTGAATACCAGGGTGCGCCCATGCTGCAGTTTGTGCCCTGGGTATGGGACGAGGTGCCGGCGGGGCTTAACGAGCAACACCACTACGGCATGATGGAAACCCGCTTTGAGCATTACAAAAAACACCTGGTGGCGGGCTTTTACCGGGATCACTTCGCCGGTTTTGATCGCCAGATAGTGCTGGTGGACTGCCTGAGCGCCCTGAACCGTGGCCCCGGCAGTTTTGCAGATCTGGGCCGGGCGGTGAACGCCATTGTGCAGAGCTTTGATTACGGCAAGAGCAACTGGTGGCGCCGGCTGTTTGCGCCGCGCATCGACAAGCTGCTGTTTGCCGCCACCAAGGCCGATCACCTCACCCCGGACCAGCACGGGCGGCTGGCTCACTTGCTGGATACCCTGGTTCGGGGTGGGCAGCGCCATGCGAGGCTTTCTGGTATCGACATCGAGACCCTGGCGCTGGCCTCCATCAAGGCCACCACCAGCGGTGAGGTCAGCCACCAGGGTGAAAGCATTCCCGCCCTGCAGGGCCGGCGCCTGGATAACGGCGAGCCGGTGACCCTGTATCCGGGTGAGGTGCCGGAACGCTTGCCCGACGCCGCCTTCTGGCAGCGACAGGGCTTTGATTTTATCGACTTCGCGCCCCCCGGCTGGCAGCCGGAACAGCCGCTGCCCCATGTGCGCCTGGATCGGGCGCTGGCCTTTTTACTGGGAGACAAACTCGCGTGACCCTCAAGAGCAAGGTCATTCTTGACCAACCCCTGAACGCCCCCAAACCCGAGTCCTTGCGCCCCGGAAAACCCCTTGACGACGAGGACTTTCTGCAGGCCGAGCCTACTCCCGATGGCCTTGCCGAGGCGTTGCGGCCCAGGCGTCGGCACCGGCTGTGGGGCGGAGCGCTGGGTTTGATGGTGGTGGTGCTGCTGGTGCAGTCCGGGCTGTCGCTATGGCAGACCTGGCAGGACAACCAGTGGCTGGGGGCGGCCTGGAGCCTGGCGCTGGCGTTGCTGGCCCTGGCCGCCGGGCGCAGCCTGTGGTGGGAACTTAAGCAGCTGCGCCGGCTGAGCCGGGTGTCCCGGCAGCGGGTCCGGGCCGAACAGTTGCTGGCCGAGGCCGGCCATGGCCAGGCCCGGGGCTTTTGCGAGCAGCTGGCGCGGCGCAGTGGCCTCGACAACGGCGATGCCTTTGCCTACTGGCAAGCCGGGCTGACCGGTGACGAGCAGGACGATGAGGTGCTGAGCCTGTACAGTCGCCAGGTGCTGGCCAGCCAGGACAGGCAGGCTCGGGCCAGAGTATTGAAATGGTCCGGCGAGGCGGCGGTAATGGTGGCGGCAAGCCCCCTGGCGGCGGTGGACATGCTGTTGGTGCTGTGGCGCAACCTGAAAATGATGGAAGACATTACCCGGTGCTACGGCATTCGCCTCGGTGCCCTGAGCCGGCTGCGGTTGCTGAAAGGAGTGTTGCATCACATGCTCTATGTGGGGGTGTCGGAAGCGGCCATCGACGCCGGCATGGACCTGCTCGGGTTGGAGCTGGCCGGGCGGCTGTCGGCGCGGGCCGGGCAGGGGGTGGGCGCCGGCCTGCTTACCGCCCGCCTGGGCCTGCAGACCATGGACTTGTGCCGGCCCATTCCCTGGCAGGGCGATGAGAAAAAGCAACTGGGCGGCATTCGTCGTGCGCTGATAGACCGGGTGGCGAGCCTGCTGGCCCGGCGCGAACAAAAGGAGACGCAATAGTGGATGTAAACAAGCTGATGAAATCGTTTCTGGGCAATTCGTCGGGCTTTGGCAAGGGCGCGGCCACCGGCGGCATTCTGGGGGCCGTGCTCGGCAGCAAGAAGGGCCGTAAAATGGCCGGTAGCGGCCTGAAATACGCCGGGCTCGCCGCCGCCGGGGTCATGGCCTGGAAGGCCTATCAGGGCTGGCAGCAAGGCAAACAGCCCGAGCAGGCCACGCCGGTGCAGGAGGATGACTTTCGGCGCGTGGATCCGCGTTTCTCACCAGACGCGCCTTCCGCCGGCGGCGAGCCGTTTCAGCTGTCGCTGATGCGCGCCATGATAGGCGCCGCCAAGGCCGATGGTCATGTGGATGCCGCCGAGCAGCAACGCATTTTTGAGCAGGTGGAGCAGCTGGGGCTGGCCGCCGACGAAAAGGCGCTGGTGTTTGACATGCTCTCGGCGCCGGTGGCCATGAGCGAGATAGTGGCCTCGGCCAGGGGCCCGGAGCAGGCGGCGGAGCTGTATCTGGCTTCCCGGCTGGTGATCGATCCCGATCAGGCCGCGGAGCGCGTTTATCTGGACGCGCTGGCCCACCGGCTGCAACTGCCGGCCGAGCTGGTGGCACACCTGGAACAACAGGCCAGAAAGGGGCTGGAATAAAACATTAAGAAATATTGAAATTGCGTGCGAATAACGCAGGGAGAAATGGGGTGACCGACGGGGCTCGAACCCGCGACAACCGGAATCACAATCCGGGACTCTACCAACTGAGCTACGGTCACCATTGTGGCGGGCGTTGCAGGCGTTTATGTCCCCGGGCGGGGTAGCCTCAAACGCAGATGAACGGTGAATGCTGGCACGCCAGACCAGAGGTTAACAGCCGGTCCGCTCATCGAGTGGCGCGCATACTAGCACCCTGTTTTTGCATTTTCAACCAGAGTGGCAAAAAGTTACGGCCGCCCGTCGTGCCGGCGGGCGGCCGGGCATGGGAGGGGGATGGCGCTCAGGCCGGTCTCAGCCAGTGGCACATGGCCGGAAAGCCGGTGTCCCTCTCTTGGTCCGGTGAGTCCGTCATACCGAAATACACCAGCAGGGGCACTCCCAGGCGGCCCTGCCGGCTTTCCCGGAAATGCTCCCTCAGCCAGGCCGCCTGGCCCCGGTAGCCCTGCTCGTGAAACAGCACTTCCAGGGGCAGCGACAGCGACTCGGCGGCGGCATAGGACCAGGCGATGGCCGCCATTTCCTCGCCACCGTCGCTGCTGACATCGCCGTCCGCTTGTAGCCGCTGGGCCGGTGCCATCACCGCCAAGTGGCCCGCCTCGTGCAGCAGGTCGCCGGGATGGCTCAGCCTGGCGGTGTCCACCACCAGGCCGCCGCCGCGAATGGCGATGCCGGGCAGAAAGCCGGCGATCACCTCGCCCTCGTGCACGGGCAGGCCGAGGTCGCGCAGGAAGCCGACGATGCGATCAACGAGATGCAGGTCCGCCATGTCAGAGGGTGCCGCCGCCGGCGGTCCGGGGCCGAATGTCGGCGCCGCCGTGCATCTCCGCCTGGTTGGGAAACCAGATCATGCGGGCGTAAACCGAGTCGGAGAGTTGTTCCTCCTCCACGAATCCGTAGCGGCGCAAAAAGGTCATCAACCCGGTGAGATCCCGGCGGGTGGGGGCTACCAGGGGTTTGCGGGTCTGGGCCGCCGCCTTCATCACCCACAATATGATGGCCGGGCCAAAGCCCTTGTCCCGGGCCTTGGGAATAAAGGCGAGATCGATGATGCGCAGCTCGACCGGCCCAATGTCGAGGGTCAGCTTGCCGATGCGGCTGCCGTTTTTCTCCAGGATCAGGTAGATGGCGTTGGGAAACTGGCCGCCATAGCCCTGGGTCTGGGCCTTGAGCTGCAGTTCAAGGGTCATTTCGATGAAGTCCTGCTCCGCGTTCAGTTGGGTCAGCTCGGGCCGGCTGTCCTTGTGCAGCGTGGTCAGAAATGCCTTGTCCGCCGGCCGGGCGGGGCGCGCCGTGATGCCGTGAGGCAGCTGAACATTGCCTGCAATCATCAGTTGAATACCGCTTGGAAATAGACCCCTGGTCCCATGCCCACCGGACGCAACACCCGGGTCAGCATGATGCCGTCGGCGAGGGTGTCTGACGCGTCATTCAGCGTGACCAGCAGGCTCTGCACTTGCTGAAAGGGATGCTCCGGCAGATCGTCGGCCCGAAACAACAGACTAAAGGGGACTCGGGTGCTGTCGGGGCCGGCCGCCTGCGGGTTTTCCCGGCACTGGGCCAGGGTAACGGTGAGGCGGATATCCCCGTTCACCAGCTCGAACGGGACTTCGTCAACCCGCCCGGCAAACTGCGCCGCGTTGAGCGCCGCCAGGGCACCGGCCTGATCGCTTGCGTGTTCCATGGTTTTTCCTGTGAATTCGTTGGGTGTCGTGCATGACGGCGTCCGACCCGGACGCCGTCATGAGTCCTCAGCTGCGTGACGGATAGATTCCATCCATGCAGATGCAGTAATTGATCACCTGGTTGGGCTGTTCGAGTGACACATCGCCGTTGTCGCCGGAAACGTCAATCGTCAGGCCAGCGTTGATGAAGCCTTGGCCGGGATCATCGACCAGGCTATTCACGGCGACCAGGGGCTGTGAATCGGCCGGTGCAAACAGGTTGCCGGCCGGGCGGCCCCGCCGAGACGGCCCCGCCAGATAGTCGCCGGTGGAGGGGGCATCCTGGCTCCCGAGCTGGCCGGCCACCTGTACATCAATGCTCCCGTTTTGCCCGCCGTAAGCATGGCCGTGGCTGTGCACGGGCAGCATCGATATAGGAAGATTTCCACCTTCCAGGCCCAGGTGCTGGCCTATCATACGAGTGCTGAGGCCGGGGCCTTGGAACTGGCCCACCGGAACGCGGCCCCGCATATCGGGCAAGGCGAAGACGGTTCTGTCATCACCGCCGTAAATACTGCCCAACAGGGAGTACAGCGCCGTGTTTTGTTGAATGGGGATGAGGCCGCCGGCGCAGTAGCCCCAGTTTTCGGGGGCGAACTGAAACCCCAGCGCCTGAATGACGCCCATATATGAATCAAACATGTGTCATGCTCCTTGGCCAATCGCCTCAGCTGCGCTGCGGGAATATACCTTGCGTGCAGATACAGAAGTTCACCACCAGTGAAGGCTGCATGATGGGGAGCGGCTGACTGCCGCCGGCGTTTTGGATTGCGAACTGGCTGTTGTCGAAGCTGCCACCGCCGGAAACGCCGCCGAGGGAGACGGTGGCGGTGACGTCACTGGCGGGCAGATACATGTTGGTCCCCGCCACGCTGGCGATCACGTCGCCGTCCTCCGGCACGGCGCGGGTGCCGGGGTCGGTGCTGACCCGAAGAGTGGCCGCGGAGGCCGGGCCGGAGCCGGCATAGGAGTGAGTATGGGTGTGCGCCGGCATTTGGGCTTCGGTCAGGGTGACGGTTTCCGCGCCCAGTCTCTGGCCAATGACACGGTTGGTTAGACCCGGGCCCTGGAACTGGCCCATTGGAGTGCGGCCGCGCAGATCGGGCAGGCCGAAGCTAGTGTGGCCGTCGCCGCCGTAAATGTCGCCCAGTAAGGCGAACAGGGCCTGGTTTTGGCTGATGGCGATAACGTTGCCGTTACAGTAACTCCAGTTCAGCGGGGCAAACTGAAACCCCAGCGCCTGAATGACGCCCATATAACCCTCGTTCATGGCTCCTCCTTGAGTGTGAACCCTTCCTGTGAAATGGACTCTATTGATTCCAGAATGGGGTGGGCTTGTCAAACCGAATAACCGTTTATCAAGGCGATGACCGCGGATGTTTGCCCTAACCCATGCCTGGGGGGTTGGCCTTATGAGGAGCAGGTGGCGGAATAGAGACTGCGTACGGGATTTCTGGGGACGCAAGACGAGCGCAAGGATGACCGACGGGCGAACGAGCCGGGGAATCAATGGATGAAGCGAACGATGAAATAAAGCAGGGAGAAAGGTGGCGCGCCCTGCAGGACTCGAACCTGCGACCATCCGCTTAGAAGGCGGATGCTCTATCCAGCTGAGCTAAGGGCGCATGTTGCGTGGCATGGCCGAAAGCAACGGGGCGGGATAATACCGATTTGAGCCCGAGGGGTCAACGGCTTTATCCGCGCGGCGCTTGCTTATCAAAGCCTCGAAAAAATGCGACAATCGCCACAGGTTTATAAAGGTGAGAAATAACGCAGATGTCAGCTCAAATAATCGATGGAAAAGCGATTGCACAGGCGGTGCGCAACCAGGTGGCCGAGCGGGTGAGCGCCCGCAAAAGCGCCGGCAAACGGGCCCCCGGCCTGGCGGTAATACTGGTAGGTGCCAACCCGGCCTCTCAGGTGTATGTGGGCAGCAAGCGCCGGGCCTGTGAGGAAGTGGGCTTTGTGTCCAAGTCTTACGACCTGCCCGAGCAAACCAGCCAGCAGCAGTTGCTGGATCTGATCGATGAGCTGAACCGGGACGGCACCATAGATGGCATTCTGGTGCAGCTGCCGCTGCCGGCCCACATCGACACCACCCTGGTGGTGGAGCGCATTCATCCCCATAAAGACGTTGACGGCTTTCATCCCTACAACGTGGGCCGGCTGGCCCAGCGCATCCCGGCCCTGCGCCCCTGCACACCCAAGGGCATCATGACCCTGATTGAGCGCAGCCACATCAAGACCCACGGTCTCAACGCCGTGGTGGTGGGTGCCTCCAACATCGTGGGCCGGCCCATGACCCTGGAGCTGTTGCTGGCCGGCTGTACCACCACCACCTGTCACCGCTTTACCGAAGATCTGCGCGGCAAGGTGGAAGGGGCCGATCTGCTGGTGGTGGCGGTGGGCAAGCCCAACTTTATTCCCGGTGACTGGATCAAGCCCGGTGCCGTGGTGATTGATGTGGGCATCAACCGTCTCGACGACGGTCGCCTGGTGGGCGACGTGGAATACGCCGTGGCCGCCGAGCGTGCTGCCTATATCACTCCGGTGCCCGGCGGTGTGGGCCCGATGACGGTCGCCTCGCTGATTGAAAACACCCTGATTGCCTGCGAGCGTTATCACGACAACTAAACCACACAGGGGAATGGCATGAAGTGGCTCGACAAGGATGTCCTGTACACCGTCATTTTCGGCACCGAGACCCCGGCGGGGCGTCGTTTTGACATTGCCCTGATCGTTGCCATTCTGCTGTCCATGGTGGTGCTGCTGCTGGATTCCATCGGCAGCATTCGTGCCCAATACGGCCCCTGGTTGTATGGCCTGGAGTGGGGCTTTACCCTGCTGTTTACCGTGGAGTTCGGCCTGCGCATCTGGTGCGCCCAGAGCCGGTCGGCCTATTTGCGCAGTTTTTACGGCATTATCGACCTGCTGGCGGTATTGCCCACCTACCTTGCCATCTTCATTCCCGGCGCCAGCTTTCTGCTGATGGTGCGCCTGCTGCGGGTGCTCAGAGTGTTTCGGGTGCTCAAGCTGATCCGCTATGTGGACGAAGCCAACCTGCTGATGCGCTCGCTCTACCAGAGCCGGCGCAAAATTCTGGTATTTTTCAGCAGCCTGTTCATTCTGGTGACCCTGTTTGGCTCGTTGCTGTATGTGGTGGAAGGACCGGAAAACGGCTTTACCAGCATTCCTACCGGTATTTACTGGGCCATCGTCACCATCACCACGGTCGGTTTTGGCGATATCACGCCGCAAACCTGGCTGGGCCGGGGCATCGCCGCCGTCACCATGCTGATGGGCTATGCCATTATTGCCGTGCCCACCGGCATTATTACCGCCGAGCTGGGCCGGGAAATGCGCCGGGAGTATTCCCGCCGCCACTGCCCCCAGTGCGATCGCAGCGGCCACGAGCGGGATGCGAAATTCTGCAACCACTGTGGCGCCGAGCTGGAACCACCGAATAATCAGTGAGGTATAAAAAAGGGGAGCAGTCGCTCCCCTTTTTACAGTTCCGTTTGGCGCTTATTGCTGGCCGTCTTCCACCAGCTCGTTGACCTTGCGCTCGGCTTCGTCGGCCGCTTCGGCCATGGCGTCGGCGGCGGCATCGGCCTGCTCTTCAGCGGCATCGGCGGCGTTGCTCAGGGCTTCGCCGGCGGCATCGGCCTGTTCACTGGCGGCCTGGGCGGCTTCGTCCATGGTTTCGTCAATGGACTCGCCCAGTTGTTCCATGGTGCCTTCTTCTTCCATGCCCAGGGCTTCCTGAGCCTCGTCCATGGTTTGCTCGGTCTGCTCCTGTACCTGCTCCACGGCGTTATCCACGTTTTCACCGGCCTGCTCCGCCGGCCCCTTGTTGTCACAGGCAGCCAGGCCAAAGGCGGTGATGGAAGTAAACAACAGAATATTCAGCAGTGACTTGTTCATAGGTTCTCCCAGTTTTCTGTAGTGGGGTGCGGAAAATTCCGCCTTTCGGTAATGACATAAACAGTAATAGTTCATGTCCGGCCCTGGCAATAGCGAACGACCTGCCCGGCTTGCCGCCCCATCATTAAAAACCTTTTTAAATCAAAAGTTAACAGAAAAAAGCGAAACAGGCTGACGCAACGAGCATTGTCTTGGGTGCATCGTATATGACGAAGTCTGTCCTGAAGTGGTAATTGTTCATCCGCTTTGTCGTCAGCCGGCCGGCTGTGTGGCCTCGAGAATGTCGGCCAGCCTGTTTTCCGCTTCCTGCGAGGCCTGCTCCACCACTTGCTGGTGCTGCTTTTTCTGCTGCTCGATCACCTCGGGCTCGGGGCGGGCCTCGGCGGGCAGCTTGGGAGAAGGCTCGGTGTTGAAGCCGGCTTGCACCACTTCATCAATATGGTCTTCCACGTCGGCGGCGGGGCCTTGCGGCTCGCAGCCGGCCAGCAGGGCAAGGGACAAGGTGAGGGCGGTAAGGGTCAGAGTTTGCATATTCAGGCTCCTGTAAACTGCACATCGGCCACGGTCATTCCAGTCAATAACCGTCGGTATATAAACATCAAGGGCACCATATTGGTGCCCTTGGCGCAAATTTCAACCGTTTTGCCTTATTTACGGCGCCAGCGGGTACCTTCGGGTCCGTCTTCCAGCACAATGCCCATGGCGGTAAGGCTGTCGCGGGCGGCGTCGGCGGCGGCCCAGTCCTTGGCCTTGCGGGCATCGAGGCGGGCCTGGATCAGGCGCTCAATCTCGGCGACCTCATCGTCGGCACCGGCATTGCCGCGCAAAAAGGCCTCGGGCTCCTGCTCCAGCAGGCCCAGCACGCCCGCCAGCTCGCGCAGGCGGCCGGCCAGGCCGGCGGCGGCGGTGTCGTCCTTACCCTTCTGGCGGTTGATTTCCCGGGCCAGATCAAACAGCACCGAGTAGGCCTCGGGGGTGTTGAAGTCGTCGTCCATGGCGGCAGTAAAGCGGGTGACAAAGTCGTCGCCACCGGCGGCGTGAACCTCGGGCAGATCCCGTAACGCGGTGTAAAGCCGCTCCAGGGCGGTGCGCGCCTGTTTCAGGTTTTCGTCCGAGTAGTTCAGCTGACTGCGATAGTGGCCCGACAGCAGGAAGTAACGAATGGTCTCGCCGTCGTAATGGCCCAGCACGTCACGAATGGTAAAGAAGTTACCCAGCGATTTGGACATTTTCTCCTGATCCACCATCACCATGCCCGAGTGCATCCAGGTGTTCACGTAGGGGCTGTGGTTGGCGCAGCAGCTCTGGGCGATTTCGTTTTCATGGTGGGGAAACTGCAGATCCGAGCCGCCGCCGTGAATGTCGAAGTGTTTGCCCAGGTGCTTGCCGTTCATGGCCGAGCACTCGATGTGCCAGCCCGGGCGGCCCGGCCCCCAGGGAGATTCCCAGCTGGGCTCACCGGGCTTGGACTGCTTCCACAGCACAAAGTCGAGGGGGTTGCGCTTGGCCTGCTCCACTTCCACCCGGGCGCCCGCTTGCAGCTGCTCCAGGTTCTGGCCCGAGAGCTTGCCGTAGTCGGCAAAGCTGTTGACCTCAAACAGCACATCGCCGTTGTCGGCCACATAGGCGTGGCCGTCTTTGATCAGGGTGTCGACCATATTAATGATTTCGGCAATGTGGTCGGTGGCCTTGGGCTCGATATCGGGGCGGGCAATGTTGAGGGCATCAAAGTCCCGGTACATTTCCCCGGTCAGGCGCTCGGTCAGGGCCTGCCAGTCTTCGCCGTTTTCGGCGGCGCGCTTGATGATTTTGTCATCAATATCGGTAACATTGCGCACAAAGGTCAGATCGTAACCGGCGTAGCGCAGGTAACGGGTGACCACGTCAAAGGCCACAAAGGTGCGGCCGTGGCCGATATGACAGAGATCGTAAATGGTCACACCACACACATACATGCCGACCTTGCCGGGCACCAGGGGTTTGAATTCTTCTTTTTGACGGGTCAGGGAATTGTATATTTTCAGCATGTTTCCGTGTCTTGGTGGTGGTGAGTGGTATATCAAGATAGCGCTTATTGAACCGTTTATGGCCACTCTGTGCAAGCCCGGCGGCGCGGGGGTTCGCTATCGCCGCCGCTTGCGCTAAACTCGGCACCTGAACTCACTACGGAATGAACGAACATGGTTACACTGCACACTACCTACGGCGACATTACCCTTCAGCTGTTTGCCGACAAGGCGCCGGAAACCGTTGCCAACTTTCTGCAATACTGCCGCGACGGCCACTACGACAACACCCTGTTCCACCGGGTGATTGACGGTTTCATGATTCAGGGCGGCGGCTACGGTCCCGGCTTTGAAGAAAAGGAAACCCGTGCCGCCATCAAGAACGAAGCCGACAACGGCCTGACCAACAAGGTGGGCGCGATTGCTATGGCCCGTACCATGGAGCCGCACTCGGCCACCGCCCAGTTCTTTATCAACGTCAACGACAACGACTTCCTCAACTTCAAGTCTGCTACCACCCAGGGCTACGGCTACTGCGTGTTCGGTGAAGTGAGCGAAGGCATGGACGTGGTCAACAAGATCAAGGCTGTGGCCACCGGCACTCGCGGTTACATGCATCAGGACGTACCGGTAGACGACGTGTTGATCACCGGCGTCACCGTCAGCGAATAAGACGCTCGGCCGTTTGTTGCAATGCCCGCCTCGGCGGGCATTGTTGTCTTTGAATCCCGGATTTTCATTCATGCCCCATACCCTGTTTATTGCCGATCTGCACCTGAGTCCCGGCCGGCCCGACATTACTCATGCCTTTCTTGCCTTTATGCGTGATGAAGCGCCCGAGGCCGACGCCCTTTATGTGCTGGGCGACCTGTTCGAGTTCTGGATTGGGGACGATGAGCCGAGTGTGCTTAACCGGCAAGTGGCGGCGGCATTCCGGGCCTGCAGCCAGGGCGGCACGCCGGTGTATTACATTCACGGCAATCGGGATTTCATGATTGGCCGGCGTTTTGCCGCCGAGGCGGGCATGACCCTGCTGCCCGAGCATAAGATCATTGACCTTTACGGCACGCCTACGCTGATCATGCACGGCGACTCCCTGTGCACCGACGACGCCGGCTATCAGCGCTTTCGCCGCATTACTCGACTCGGCTGGCTGCAATGGCTGTTTCTGCGCCTGCCATTGAAAAAACGGATGGGCATTGCCGAAGGCATTCGTGGCCGAAGCGCGCGCTCCAAGCAGGAAAAGAGCCTGACCATCATGGATGTGAATCAGGGAGAGGTAGAGCGACAACTGCGCAATGCCGGCGTGCAACGGCTGGTGCACGGACACACCCACAGGCCGGCCATTCATGAATTTGCGCTAGACGGCCAGCCCGCACAACGCCTGGTGCTGGGAGACTGGTACACTCAGGGCAGTGTGTTGCGTATCGGTCCTGCCGAGGCCGAGCTGCAAAGCCGAGAACTGGAGGGATAAACCAGATGAAACCGGGTAAAAGCGGACTGCAACGGGTGCTGGCGGCACTGGGTTATTCCCGCCAGGGGCTGGCCAGTGCTTACCAACACGAGGCGGCCTTTCGCCAGGAGTGCTGGCTGGCGCTGGTGCTGGTGCCCTTTGCCTTTTGGCTGGAGTTGCCCCTGGATCACACCCTGTGGCTGGTGGCGAGTATGGTGATGGTGCTAGTGGTAGAACTGCTGAATTCCGCCATTGAGGCGGTGGTGGACCGCATTGGCCCTGAGCACCATGAGCTGGCCGGCCGGGCCAAGGATACCGCCTCGGCGGCGGTGCTGCTGACCCTATTGCTGGCGGTACTGATCTGGGGTTGTGTGTTGTGGCACCATTTTCTGAGTTGAGGCCCCCTGAAGGTCGCCAGGGCAATAGGCACCATATTGGGGCCCAGCGAGGTGGCAATTGCGCCAATGTGGTTACATTGCATTAACAATCCAAATGCGGTGATTTAAAGTATTCATTTCTGTTATGGGCGGCCAGCCTCTAGCATCAGGGACATGCGCTAATCAGCCATTCATGGGGCGCAGTTAACAACCCTGTTACCAAGCTAGAAGGAAGGAGCCTTACCATGCAGATGCCCAACACCCTGACCATTCCCAACGGTGAAAAAGTTCGCGGCATGTTTTCCGAGGCGGAAATGCGTTCCCGCCAGCAGAAGCTGCGCCAGTACATGGCCGCCAACGACGTGGACGCCGTGCTGTTCACTTCCTATCACAACATCAACTATTTCAGTGATTTTGTGTACTGCCGTTTCGGTCGGGATTATGGCCTGGCGGTGACCCAGGACATTCACACCACCATTACCGCCAACATCGACGGTGGCCAGCCTTACCGCCGCAACGCCCTGGGCGACAACCTGGTGTACACCGACTGGCAGAAAGACAACTTTTTCCGGGGCGTGCAGCAGCTGATCGGCGGCGCCCGCCGCGTGGGGGTGGAATTTGACCACCTGAGCCTGCAGAACCTCGACAAGCTCAAGGCTGCGTTGCCGGAAGCCGAGTTTGTGGACATCGGCGTGCCCACCATGAAGATGCGCATGATCAAGTCCGCCGAAGAAATTGCGCTTATCAAGCAGGGAGCCCGCGTGGCCGATGTGGGCGGTGCCGCCATTCGTGACGCCATTGCCGTGGGCGTGCCGGAATACGAAGTGGCCCTGGCCGGTACTCAGGCCATGGTGCGCGAAATTGCCCGCACCTTTCCCCATGGCGAGCTGATGGACACCTGGGTGTGGTTCCAGTCCGGCATCAACACCGACGGCGCCCACAACCCGGTCACCAGCCGCAAAATCGAGGCCGGCGACATTCTCAGCCTGAACACCTTCCCGATGATCGGCGGCTACTACACCGCGCTGGAGCGGACCCTGTTCAGCGAGCACGTATCCGACCGCCACCTGGAGCTGTGGGAAATCAACTGCAAGGTGCACCGCCGCGGCCTGGAGCTGATCAAGGCCGGCAACCGCTGCTGCGACATCGCCGCCGAGCTCAACGAGATCTTTGCCGAGCACGACGTGCTGCAGTATCGCACCTTTGGCTACGGTCACTCCTTCGGCACCCTGAGCCACTACTACGGCCGTGAAGCGGGCCTGGAGCTGCGGGAAGACATTGAAACCGTACTGGAGCCGGGTCATGTGGTGTCCATGGAGCCGATGATCATGCTGCCAGAAGGCCTGCCCGGTGCCGGTGGTTACCGCGAGCACGACATTCTGGTGATCAGCGACAGCGGTGTGGAAAACATCACCCGCTTCCCCTTCGGCCCCGAGCACAACATTATCAAGGGCTGATAAAGAGCAGGCTCGCCGGTCCGGTGAGCCTGTCTTGTTTCAACGGCAATGAAGGGAACATTGTTGCCGTCTACTTCTGGTGAGGCCGGCCACGGCCGGTGGAATCAGTGCCATTAAACCCGCTTCGCAAGAAGCCGCTCAAAGAGGTAGCAGTCATGTTGATTGAATCCTGGACCATGGAATGGTTTGCCTATCTGAACGCCATCATTCTCGCATGGGCCACTCTGGCTTACGTCTACCGGCAACATGCCGGCAAAAGCGACCGCTGAGTTAACAGACCCCACGATCAAAGGGAACGAGTGATGGAAAACTATTCATTGTTGAACTGGGCCCTGCTGTTGGGCTCCTTCGGTGTGCTGATCCTGATTGGTTACCTGTCCAGCCGGGTAGTCAAAGACAGCGACGAAACCGGCTTTCTGGTGGCCGGCCGCAGCCTGGGGCCCTTTGTGGGCGCCGGCACCATAGTGGCCACCGGCTTCAGCGGCTGGGGCTTTATGGGCTCCCCCGGTGTGGCCTACGAGTTTGGCTCGGTGGAAGTGCTGGGCAATTTCTTTTTCGCCCCGGCCATGGTGATCGCCGTGCTCTATTTTGCCCACTTTCTGCGCCGGCGCGCCGAGGAGCTGGGCAGTTGTACCATTCCCGAGTATGTGTCTCAGGTGCATGGCGGTGGCGACCGGCTCGAACGCTGGGTCAAGGGTGTGGCGGCCACCATTACCATAGTGCTGCTGCTGGTGTTTCTCACCAGCCAGATCAAGGCGGTGGGCCTGCTGGGCGCTTCCTGGCTGGGCATTGAACTCACCGAAAGCGCCTTGCTGATGATCTCGGTGATCATTCTCTACACCATGCTCGGTGGCCTGGCCGCGGTGGCCTGGACCGATACCCTGATGGTGGCGGGCATGGGCATCGGCGCCGTGGTGATGATGGTGCAGATCTTTACCGACATTAGCCTGAGCGAGATGATTGACCGTCTCAATGCCATCGATCCGGCGCTGCTCAACCCGAGCACCTCGGCGCCTTACGGCGAAAGCAAGGGCTCGGTGTTTCTGGTGTTGCCCTATGCCTTTCTGTTTACCGCCGTGTTGCCTTATATGGCGGTGCGCTTTCTGGCCTTTAAACCGACCGTGAAGATGCACCAGGTGGCGATCTGGGTGGCGCCCATGGGCTGTTTGCTGAGCCTGGTGCCCATCGTGGGCATGTATGTGCGGGTGGCACACCCTGAGCTGGCGGAAGCGGATCAGGCCATGCCGGTGTATCTGGCCAACTTCCTGCACCCGGCACTGGCGGGCGTCATCACCCTGTTTATTCTGTTCGCCATGAAGTCCACCGCCAACTCGCTGTTGCACACGGTGTCGAGCGCCGCCTCCCACGACCTGCGTACCGCGCTGTTCCCTCACAGCACCGCGTCCGGCGCCCGTATTCTGTGGATCAACCGTATCTGGGTGGCCATTCTGGGCTTTGTCGGCTTTTTGATGATGCTGTATGCGCCGCCCTTTATGCTGTCCTGGCTGGGTATTCTTGGCTCCGGCACCCTGCTGGCGGTGATGATAGGTCCGGTATTCATCTCCTCCTTCTGGCAGGGCAATGGTTACGGCGCCCTGGCCGCCATGGTCACCGGCTTTGTCACCAGCGGCAGCTTCCTGCTGTTGACCGATGTGGGCTGGGTGGAAGGCCCGCTCTACGGCTGTCTGGCCTCGTCCGTCATCTATGTGGCGGTGAGCAAGCTGACCCAGGGCGCTACCGCCGGCACCCTGGCCCGCAGTTGCTGAACCGTGGTCGAAACATAGCTGTAACAAGGCCCGGCATGTCCGGGCCTTTTCGTGCCTGGCGGCGGCGAACAGCGGTGGCCAGGATCACGTTTTGAGCATCGTCGTATATTCCTGCCGCTTGGCTTTCTGATAAGCTCCCGCGCCTTATTTGAAACCCATGGCAGATGAACGTATGGTTAACGACGCCCTTCAGCAAGATAATAAACTGAGCATTAAGGGGTGGATATTGCTGGCCGATATCGCCCTGTTTGTCCTTTTACTGATGTTTCTGCCCTTTGAGCCCGGTGTCAACAAGGGCCTCAGCCTGCTGATCTTCATTGCCGTGCTGTGGCTGACCGAGGCCGTGCACATCACCATTACCGCGCTGATGGTGCCGCTGCTGGCGGCGGTGATGGGCATATTGTCCACCGGGGCGGCGCTGGGCAACTTTGCCAACCCCATTATCTTTCTGTTTCTGGGGGGCTTCGCCCTGGCCGCGGCCATGCACAGCCAGGGGCTGGACAAGCTGATCGCCAGCCGCATTCTGCGCCTGGCCAACGGCCGCCTGAGCCTGGCGGTGGTGTTGATGTTTCTTACCGCCGCCTTTTTGTCGATGTGGATCAGCAACACCGCCACCGCTGCCATGATGCTGCCCCTGGCCCTGGGACTGCTCAGCTGCCTGGATCAACAGCAGCACAGGGCCACCTATGTGTTTGTGCTGCTGGGCATTGCCTACAGCGCCAGCATTGGCGGCATTGCCACCCTGGTGGGCAGCCCGCCCAATGCCATTGCCGCCGCCGAAGTGGGCCTGAGCTTCAGTGACTGGATGGCACTCGGCCTGCCCATTACCCTGATGCTGCTGCCGCTGACCATCGTTATTCTTTACCTGTTGTTCCGCCCGCAGCTCGGCCAGCGAATCGAACTGCCCGAGGAAACGGTCAGCTGGACCGGCAAGCGGAAAATCACCCTGGCCATCTTTGCCGTCACGGTGGCGCTGTGGATTTTCTCCACGCCCGTTTCCGCCGCCCTGGGCGGACTGGCGGGCTTCGATACCCTGGTGGCACTGCTGGCCATCACCCTGATTGGCCTGAGCCGGGTGGCCGAATGGCAGCATATTTCCAAGCATACCGACTGGGGCGTGCTGCTGCTGTTTGGTGGCGGCCTGACCCTGAGCAGCGTATTGCGTGATACCGGCACCAGCCTGTTTCTGGCCAACGTGCTGGCGGATCTGCTGGAAAACGCCAGCCCCTTTGTGATCCTGCTGACCGTTACCGCCTTTGTGGTGTTCCTGACCGAACTGGCCTCCAACACCGCCAGTGCCGCGCTGTTGGTGCCGGTGTTTGCGGCAGTGGCCGAAAGCCTGGGGCTGACCCCGGTCATGGTGGCGTCGGTGATTGCGGTGGCGGCCTCCTGTGCCTTTATGCTGCCGGTGGCCACACCGCCCAATGCCATCGTGTTCGGCAGCGGCCTGATCCGTCAGGGACAGATGATGAAGGCCGGTTTTGTGCTGAACCTGGCCTGCATTGCCGTGCTGGCCTGTTACTTCTACCTGCTGGGCTGAGCCAGGCCACACCTTAGAGAAAGCGCGAGGGGGACAGGCTGGCAAGCAGCTTGTCCGTCTGTCGGCCGGCCACGCAGTCGGCCACCAGCCGACCGGTGATGGCGGCCAGGGTCATGCCCAGGTGGCCATGGCCAAAGGCCAGCGTGATCCGTTTGTGCCCTGGCAGCTGGCCGATGACCGGCAGGGAGTCCGGCGTGCTGTGGCGCACCCCCATCCACTGTGACGACACCGACACCGGCTGGCCAAACAGGCTGGCGGCCCATTCCTGCATGTGGCGGTAGCGACGCTGCGCGGCGGGGGCGTCGGGCCGGGCAAACTGGGTGGTGCCGGCGATGCGAATGCCCTGGTCCATGGGAGTGGCGTAAAAGTAACGGGAAAGCCAGCCCACGGGCCGGTTCAGCGTCACCTGTTGCCGGTCCAGCATCAGGTGATAACCCCGCTCACTGACCACGGGCAGATTTACGCCAAGGGGGGCCAGCAGCGCCTGGTTGCCCAGTCCGGCACAGAGCACGACGGCATCGGCACCGAGTGTCTGGCCGCCGGCCAGCACCTGTACCCTGTCTTCGTACGGCGTCAGCCGGTCCAGCTGCGACGGCACATATTCCAGCCCCCGCCGCTGCAACTGCCGAAACAGCCGGACACAGAGACCTTGCGGATCGCGCAATGACCAGGTGTTGGAATACCAGAGCCCGCCGGTCAGGCCCTGCGCGTTCAGCGCCGGCTCCAGTGCCAGTACGGCCTTCGGCGCCAGCGCCTCGCAGGCCACGCCATCCCGCCGTTTGGCGTCGGCCAGGGCGGCCAGTTGCTGCTCCGTTATCGCCGAATCCCGAAATATCTGCAGGCAGCCGGTTTGCTGGTACAGCCCGGGCGAGTTCAGGCTCTCCAGCAGTCCTTTTTGCAGTGCCGTCCCCCTTGAAACCAGGTCCACCAGGGTTTGCTTGTTGTTGTTAAAGGCCTCGCTGGCCATGGCCTGCAGAAAGCGCTGGCCAAAGCCGCCGAGGGCGGCCAGGTAGCGGGGCTTCACCGTGAGCGCGGGCCGGCGGCGAGTCAGCTCCCGCAGCATGGCGCGCAGGCTGTCGGGGTTGGACAACGGCGTGGTGGCATAGTCGGCGATCAGCCCGGCATTGCCGGCAGAGGTGCCGGAGCCGGGGGCGTTGGCGTCCAGCAGGGTAACCCGGCAGCCCTGCTCCAGCAGGGCGTTGCAAACGGCCAGCCCCACAATGCCGGCACCGGCCACAATAATATGTTGCATGGTAAATTAACCACTCAAATGAACCGAAGAAGACAATGTTCCGGCCGGGCGTGCCGGCCGGTTCACGAGTCTGGGTGAGGCAGGGGGAGTGCATCTCCCTGCCGGTCAGTTGTCCTGGTAAAAGCGGTAAGACATGACCCCCACCGCCAGGGCGGTCAGAATGCAAATGGCGGATGTGGCATAAATAACGAGTTCAAACCAGTGCATAACTCAGCTCCTTGCCCAGTCGTTGGCGGTGTGCAGCTTGCCCCGACGGGACTTGCAGATGTGGTAGATGATAAAGAAGGTCAGCAGGTTGGCGGAGACGCCGGCCACCAGCGCCGAGAGTCCGGTGACGTCGGCCAGAGGCCAGGGACCCCATTTCCACACCAGGGTGACCAGGGCACCGGCGAGAATGGCGCCGATGGCCGATTTGCTGCATTTCAGATCCAGCAGCACACCCAGCACAAAGGGAACCAGAATGGTGGGGGCCCACAGTGAGTAGCTGAGCAGCAGGGCGTCGATAATGGAGGTGGCATAAAGGGCAAAGACTATGGCACCGGCGCCGATCAGCAGGTTCATCAGGCGTTCAATCCACAGCTTTTTCCGTTCATCCACCTCGGGGTTGATAAAGCCCTGGTAGATATCCCGTACAAAGATCACCGTGGCCGAGTTGAGATAGGAATCGGCGGTCGACATTACCACCGCCAGCAGCGAGGCGAGCACCAGGCCGGTAATGCCCAGGGGCAGGGCGGTACGGATCAGCTCGGGCATGGCCAGATCCGGGCTGATGTTCGGGTAGAGAATAAAGGCAACCAGGCCAATGGTGGAGCTGACGAAGTAAAACAAAAAGCCGAACAGCCCGGAGACGGTATAGCCAATTTTGGCATGGCGGGAGTCCGGAGCCGACAGCGCCCGCTGGGTATAGGGAGGCACCAGGGTCTCACCCAGCAAAAAGGCGATAAACAGGCTCAGGAACATGCCCGGACCGTAATCGCCCATGATGCTGAAATGGCCGTCGGGCAGGCGGGCGATCAGGGCTTCGGCACCGCCAACTTCATGCACTCCAATCAGCAGGGTTACCGGCATAAAGATGGCCAGCATCAAAAACTGCACCACGTCGGTCTGGATCACCGCCCACATGCCGCCGATGGTGGAATACAGCAACACCACCCCCATGCCCAGCAAAATGCCGGTGGTGATATCGATACCGAGAATGGCGTTGAACACGGTACCCACGGCCAGGGCCTGGGCACCCAGAATACCCACGCAGAAAATCAGTGAAAAGATACCGGTGATCAGCCGGGAGTAGCGACCGAAGTGGTATTCCATGATATCCCCCACGGTCTGGGCGCCGATATAGCGCTTCAGCCGGGGAGCGATGAAGATGCCGGTTAGCACGGTGGCGATGGGAAAAGCGCTGGCGGCAAACATAAAGGCATAGCCGTGATCAAAGGCCTGACCGGCTCGGCCCATGGAGGCGCCGCCACCGAGAAAAGAGGCGGCCAGGGTGGCAAACAGCACGGGCCAGATGATGCGGTTGCCGGCCACGGCAAAGTCGTCGCTGGAATTGACCTTTTTGATACTTCGGTAACCTATGTACCCCAGCAGTATGAAGTAGGCCAACAGGCCTGCTACGTCCAGGTAATGCATAACAATCTCCTACGTCCGTTGTTTGTTGCGAGAGTGTGCTGATTATGTTAATCGTGAGGTCATAAAATCAAATAATGCTTTTTGATGGATGTATAAATGAAATTTTTACCCAACTGGCATGAACAAGGACGCGGAGAAAGTTGCCATGAACCCCAAGGTCAATGCGAAACAACTGCACATTTTTCAGGAGGTGATCCGCAGTGGCAGCATCAGCAAGGCGGCACGCCGGCTGGGGCTGACACAGCCGGCCGTGAGCACCGCCATAGCCAACCTCGAAAGTGACATGGGGTTTATGCTGTTTCGGCGCAACCACTACGGCACCGAGATGACCGCAGAAGCCAAATCCTTTTCCGAGGGAGTGGAGCGTGCGCTCAAGGCCCTGAACAACCTGGAAGAGCTGGCATCAGATCTGAAGCACGGCCGCACCGGCAAGCTGCAGATTGGCTGCATGCCGGGCATGGCCACCCTGGCGCCCGCCATGGTGGCGACCTTTATGGGCCATAACCCCGGGGTCAAGCTGTCGCTGCAGACCTTTCCGTCGGGCAAGGTGGAGGAGTGGGTGGCCGGGGGGCACTTTGATCTGGGGATAGTGGAAAAACCCCAGGCCAAAAACGAGCTGGAAATCTGGCCCTACCGTTTTCGCATGTTGTGCGCGCTGCCGGCGGGCTCACCCCTGGCGGACCGGCGGGAAATCACCATTGACGATCTGGAAGGGCTGCCCCTGATCACCCTGGGGGACGGCCATCAGAGCACCATGCAGCTGCGCAGCCTGGCCCACCGGTACAACCTGGCCCTCAACGTGGTGGCCGAAACCCAGCTGTTTCCGTCGGCCATGGGACTGGTCGACGCCGGCGTCGGCTATACCCTGATCGACCCCATTACCGCCATGGAATACGGCAAGCGCCATGACTGCTCCGTGGTGCTGCGGCCGTTTGCGCCTCAAGTGGAGTTTGAAGTGGCCATTATTCTGCCGCGTTTTCACCTGACGTCACGGTTGTGCCAGCGCTTTCATGTCGCGCTGAAGGCGGAGTTCGACGCCATGGCGGCACGCTTTGCCTCGGCCGGGCAGGATGAAGAGCGAGGCTGAAGCGTTCCGTTCCTGGCTTGGCTTAGAGCGCGTTCAGCCCCTGCCTGAGGTAGTCGAGCAGCATGCGGCCGGCGGAGGTCAGTTCGTTGGCGTCGTAACAAAAGCCGATGGACACGCTGCCCAGATCCGGGCAATAGGCATAGAGGGGGGACGCCTCCAGTCCTTCGGGCACCGTGCTCTTCGACAGGGCGCTGATGCCGAGGCCCGCCTTGATGGCGGAGTGTATGCCCAGCAGGCTGGAAGTGCTGTACACCACGCGCCAGGGCAGATTGGCGCGGGTGAGGGCATTGATGATCGACTTGCGATACAGGCAGCCTTTGGGATAGAGAATGAGCGGCAGGGGCGCGTCCGGCGACAAGATCATGTTGCTGTTGCGCACCCACACCAGGGGCTCGGTAATGTAGTCGGTCAGCTGCGGATGGTGGGCACGGCTTTCCTCAATGGCCATTACCAGATCATAGGCGCCCTTCTTGTAGTCACTCAGCAGGTTGGCGCTGATGTCGCTGCTCACGTCCAGGGTGACGCCGGGATAGGCCTGGGAGAAACGCCCCAGGGTGGTGGCCAGAAACGACACTTCAAAGTCATTGGGAATGCCAAGGCGCACCGAGCCACTGACCCTGGGGGTGCCCAGGCGGGAGATCAGGCCGTCGTTGAGATCCAGCATCTTCTGGGCGCAGCTCAATAACAGCTGACCTTCCTCGGTCAGTTGCAGGCCCTGACCGCGGTTGAACAGTTTGGCGTCAAGCAGCTCTTCCAGCCGTTTCATCTGCAGGCTGACGGCGGGCTGGGAGCGGCCGAGCCGCTCGCCGGCCTGGGTAAAGCCCCCGAGCTGGTTGATGGTGACAAAGGTACGCAGCAAATCCGTGGGCAGGTTCTTCATCCTGAAGCATCGCCATTTGAAAGTTTAATGCCCGTATTATTAGCATTTAGCCAATAAATTTGGAATGACCGGCGCCGGTGATGGCGCCGTTTGCATTATTCCTGTTCAGGTTTTGGCTTTTTGCGTCGGATCGGCGCCATGCCGTCGTCGACGCCACCGGCCGGCGGCTGCCCCTGTCCGGTAAAGCCCGCCGGGCGCTTGGGTGCCGGTTTGCGCCCCGTTTTTTTGCCGGCGGTGGCCGCTCCCTTGCCGCGCGGTGCGCTGGTATCGCCGGCCGGTTTGCCCTTGAAGCCGTGCTTGCGGGCCGGGGGGCGAATGCCCTTGAACTTGCCCTGCAGA
Source organism: Oceanimonas sp. MB9 (assembly GCF_011319775.1). Lineage (NCBI taxonomy): Bacteria > Pseudomonadati > Pseudomonadota > Gammaproteobacteria > Aeromonadales > Aeromonadaceae > Oceanimonas > Oceanimonas sp. MB9. Next base: position 867,122 of record NZ_VFBE01000005.1, read on the forward strand.
CCCTCGATGTCGGTAAAGGCGACGGCGCGTTGCAGAAACTTCTCCACCCGCTTGAAGGCATCCCAGTCCCGGGGCCCCACCAGGGAGACGGCGGTACCGCTGGCGCCGGCGCGGCCGGTGCGGCCGATGCGGTGCACGTATTCTTCCGGCTGCTTGGGCATGTCGAAGTTGATCACCAGCGACACCTGCAGCAGATCCAGTCCGCGCGAGGCCACGTCCGTGGTGATCAGCAGCTTGTGCTGGCCCCGGGCAAAGGCATCCATAATGCGGTTGCGCTCGGCCTGGCTCATGTCGCCGTGCAGCGCCGCCGTGGCCAGCCCCTGTTGTTGCAGGCGCTCGGCCAGGCGCTCGGTGTCGGCGCGGGTGGCGGTAAAGATAATGGCCTGCTGATAGGACTCCTTGGTCAGCAGGTGATCGAGCAGCGCCTGCTTGTGATCCAGGTGATCCCCCAGCAAAAAGCGCTGTTCAATGTCCTGGTGCTCGGCATGGGCCTCGCCCACCGCCACCCGTTTCGGGCTCTTGAGCAGGTCGGCGGCCATGGTGTTGGCCTCGGCGTGATCCAGGGTGGCGGAAAACATCAGGGTCTGGCGGCGGCGATGATCGGCGGCCTGGTGAATGCGGGTGAGCTGGGGGGCAAAGCCCAGATCCAGCATGCGGTCGGCTTCGTCCAGGATCAGCAGCTCCAGGCCGTTCAGCATCAGCGAGCGGGCATCCAGGTGGTTGGCCAGCCTTCCCGGGGTGGCCACGATCACGTCCGGCTGGCGGCGCAGTGATTTGAGCTGATCATTGAAGTTCTCGCCCCCCAGCAGCAGGGCAATGTTGAAGCTGCTGCCGGCCAGGGCGCGCAGTTGCACATACACCTGGCGGGCCAACTCACGGGTGGGAGCCAGGATCAGCGCGCGCGGGTCACGCTTGCTCAGGGCCCGGGATTTCATCAGTCGTTGCAGTGCCGGCAGCAAATAGGCGAGGGTCTTGCCGGAGCCGGTCTTGGATGAAGCCAACAGGTCGTGACCGGCCAGCACCACGGGAATGGCCCGTTGCTGAATCTCGGTGGGGGTTTCCAGGCCCTGGTGATCCAATGCTCGAACAAGACGGGTATCCAGTCCAAAATCGCGGAAAGTGTCGTTATATTGCGCCAAGTCGCTGCTCCGGGAATATCGGGAAATTGAGTGGCCATGAACCGGCCTGAAAAAGTTGCCGAACATTGTATAAGAAAGCGGGTCGCTTGTAATGGCCGGTGGACCGCCGGCTTGAACGGGTTGGTCGGGCGGTGCCGGCATGGAGTCGAACTTGCCCTCGGTTTTGGCTACCATCAGGGCTTGTCTGTGTCACGGAGTGACTTGCATGCCCATGCCGTTTGATGCGCGTTCAGGCAATGGCCTGACCCGCGAACTGATCGAAGTGTTGTTTCCCATGTTTGAGCAGGCCAGCGCCGGCGCCATTGCGGTGGACCGCCAGGGCCGTATCAGCTGGATCAATGCCCGCTACGCCCGGCTGCTGGGGCTGGCCGACACTCACTCGGTGATCGGCCGGCCGGTGCGCACCGTCATTCCTCACAGCCGCATGCCGGAAGTATTGGAAAGCGGCCGGCCGCTGCTGGTCGACATCATGGAATACCGCACCCAGCAACTGGTGGTGACCCGGCTGCCGCTGTTTGACGAGCTGGGGGAGGTGAGCGGTGCCGTGGCCTTTGTGCTCTACGACGATCTGCAGCCGCTTACGCCCCTGGTCAGCAAATACCGCCGCCTGCACCAGGATTTGCAGGCGGCAAAGCGTGCCCTGGCCCGCCACGGGCGTCGCACCCGCTACCAGCTCGGCGACTTTGCCGGCGCCACGCCGGCGGCGCTGGAGGTCAAGCGCCGGGCCCGGCTGGCGGCGGGGCGCGACATGCCGGTGCTGCTGCTGGGAGAAACCGGCACCGGCAAGGAGGTGCTGGCCCAGTCCATTCACGCCCTGTCTTCCCGGGCCGAGGGGCCCTTTGTGGGGGTGAACCTGGCGGCCATTCCCGAAAGCCTGCTGGAAGCCGAGTTTTTCGGCGTGGCCCCCGGCGCCTATACCGGTGCCGACAAACGCAGCCGTGACGGCAAGTTCCAGCTCGCCAACGGCGGCACCCTGTTTCTGGATGAGGTGGGCGATATGCCGCTGGCGCTGCAGGCCAAGCTGTTGCGGGCGTTGCAGGAGCAGGAGGTCGAACCCCTGGGCTCTAATCGAGTGGTGCCGGTGAACGTGCGGGTCGTGGCGGCCACCAGCCGGGATCTGGGCGCCATGGTGGCCGACGGCAGCTTTCGCTCCGATCTCTATTACCGGCTCAATGTGCTGGAGATCGCCATTCCGCCGTTGCGCCAGCGGCTGGGGGATCTGGGCATATTGTGCGAAGTGCTGCTGGAGGACATGGGCGCCGGCCAAAGCCGGGTGGAGATCACCGACGCGGGCATCGCCGCTTTGGGCCAGTATCACTGGCCGGGCAATATTCGTGAACTGCGCAACGTGCTGGAGCGGGCCTGGACCATGAGTGAAGAGGCCGAACTGCTGGATGCAGAGCAGATTGCACGGGTGTTGCCCGACGGCGCCGGGCCGGCCATGGGCACCGTACCCGCGCCGGTATTGCCGTCGGCGGCTTTCGGCGTGCGCCCCCTGGCCGAGGTGCTGGCCCGCGCCGAGGCCGAGGCCCTGCATGCCGCCCTGCAGCAGGCCGAGGGCAACCGCACCCAGGCCGCCCGCCTGCTGGGCGTGTCCCGCTCGGTGTTCTACCAAAAGCTTGCCCGCCATTCCTGAAAACCGGACGCCTGTCCGGTTATTAGGACGGTGCTCGCGGCGCAGGTGTGTCCTGTATTCAGGACGCCAAATGAAGGGGTGTTATGTAACTCATTGATTAACATTAATTTAACTTTGTTGGCACATTTTCTGTATAGATTGGCATGAGTCATTGGCCTTCGGGGGTGGTGGGTACCGGGGCCAACGGAGTGAACCATTCAAAAGGATGAACCCATGTCGATTAACCGCAACGTGTCTGCATTGAGTATGGCCGCCCTGTTCTGCGCCGGACTGGCCGCTACCCCCGCCATGGCGGAAAAGGTGCGCTGGCAAGTACCGCTGGCCTTTCCGTCCCACCTGGTGGGTCTGACCACCCCGGTCAAGCACCTGTCCGAGTCGCTGGCGGCCATTTCCGGTGGCGATGTGCAACTGCGTTATTACGAGCCCGGCGAGCTGGTGCCGCCCTTTGAAATCATGGACGCGGTCGGCTCGGGCAAGTACCCGGCCGGTTACACCTGGGTGGGCTACGATCAGGGCACCATTCCGGCCCTGCCGCTCTATTCCGGCGCCCCCTTCAACATGGAGCCGCCCGCCTACCTGGCCTGGTATTACGAAGGCGACGGCAAGGCACTGCTGGAAGAGATCTACGCCGAGCGCAATATTCACCCCATGCTGTGCAGTATTATCGGTCCGGAAGGGGCGGGCTGGTTCAAGCAGCAAATTTCCAGCCTGGATGACTTTCAGGGCCTGCGCATTCGCTTTGCCGGCATCGGCGGCAAGGTGCTTGAAGAGCTGGGCTCCTCGGTGACCATGGTGCCCGGTGCCGAGATCTTTCAGTCGTTGGAGCGCAACACCATAGACGCCACCGAGTTTTCCCAGCCTGCCATCGACAAGATGCTGGGGCTGGATCAGATCGTGAAAAACTACATCATGCCCGGTTGGCACCAGACCCTGACCACGTCTCATCTGCTGGTGAACAAGGACGTGTGGAACAAGCTTGAGCCCGAAACCCGCGCCCTGGTGGAAATGGGCTGCGAGTCCGCCACCCTCAAGGGCTTTGCCCAGAGCGAATGGGCCCAGCCCACCGCGCTCAGGGAATATGAAAAGGAAGGGGTCACCGCCCAGGTGCTGCCCGAGCCGGTGCTGCGTGAGTTGGAAAAAGTCACCAACCGGGTGATGGACGACATCGCCGCCGAAGACGAGATGTTTAATCGAGTGCTGACCAGCCAGCGCGAGTTCATGAAACACCACGCCATCTGGCACGGCAAGGGCTACCTGCCCCGCGACTTCTATCAGTACAACTAATCACGCCGGGGCGGGCACGGTGGTGCCCGCCTTTCACTGATTGAACTGACGAGGTCACCATGTCAAAACCAAACGACGCAACCCAAGTGTTGCCCCATAATCGGCTGTCGGTCCGGCTGGACGCCCTGGTGCTGGGCATCGGCCGGCTCAGCGCCTGGCTGTGGCTGGCGGTGCTGGTGGTTGTGCTTACCAATGTGTTCAGCCGTTTTGTGCTGTCGGCGGGCTCCATCGCCCTCGAAGAGTTGTCCTGGCACCTGTTTGGCATCGCCACCATGCTCTCGCTGGGCTATGCGGTGGTGGAAGACGATCATGTGCGGGTGGATGTGCTGCGAGAGCGGTTTTCCCTGCGCACCCAGGCCCGTATCGAGCTGGCGGGCATCGTGTTGCTGGCGCTGCCGATCATGGCGCTGATGGTGGATGCCCTTATTCCCTACGCCTGGAAGGCCTGGATCTATGATGAGCGTTCCCAGGCTCCCAGCGGCCTGCCCTATCGTTTTATTTTCAAAAGCGTGCTGCCCCTTGGGCTGATGCTGGTGGCCCTGGCGCTGTTTTCCCGCGCCCTGCGCTGCGCCACCCTGCTGTTCGATTTTCCCCGCCGCCTGGGCGTTCACCCTCGGGCCAAATCCGGTGCCTGGCTGGCCAACACGGAGAAATAACCATGGAGCTGGAAACACTGATGGTGGTGGCCATGTTCGCCACCTTTATGGGGTTGTTGCTGCTGGGCTTTCCCGTGGCCTGGGTGCTGGCCGGCACCGGACTGCTGTTTGCCCTGGCCGGGCATGTGATGGTGGAGCAGTTCGACGCCAATCTCTGGTTTACCTGGAACGGCACCATAGGCGTGCTGGACGCACGTCTGTTCGGCATTGTCGCCAACGAGCTGATGGTGGCGCTGCCGCTGTTTATTTTCATGGGGATCATGCTGGATCGCTCCGGCATTGCCGAACGGCTGATGCACAGCCTGGTGCGGGCCCTGGGGCCGCTGCGGGGCGGCTATGCGCTGACCGTGGTGATCGTGGGCATGTTGCTGGCGGCGTCCACCGGCATTGTGGGGGCGTCCGTGGTACTGCTGGGCATGCTGTCCATCGGCCCCATGCTGCAGGCCAACTACAACCGCAGCCTGGCGGTGGGCACCGCCTGCTCGGTGGGCACCCTGGGCATTCTGGTGCCCCCCAGCATCATGCTGGTGCTGATGGCCGACCGCCTGGGCACGCCCTCGGCCTCGGTGGGCAAGCTGTTTATGGGCGCCCTGGTGCCCGGGTTGATGCTGGGGGCCATGTATGTGCTCTATATCGTGCTGCTGGCCTGGTGGAAAAAGGACGCGGCGCCGGCCCCCGAGCGCAAGCAGGCCATGGACGCCCGGGCCTGGGGCGAAGTGGCCCTGGCGGTGGTGCCGCCGCTGGTGCTGATCGGCGCCGTACTGGGCTCCATCTTTCACGGCATTGCCACCACCACCGAGGCCTCGGCGGTGGGCGCGGTAGGGGCGCTGCTGATGGCGCTGTGCAGCCGCCGGCTTGACTGGCAGGTGCTGCGCGACTCGCTCTACCAGACCAGCCGTACCACCGCCTTTATTTTTGGCATCTTTATCGGGGCCACCGTGTTTGCCGCCGTGTTGCGCGGCCTGGGCGGAGACGACGTCATTCGCCAGGCCATTACCGGGCTGCCCTTTGGCACCACCGGCATCATGCTCACCATTTTGTTTATCACCTTTTTACTGGGGTTCTTCCTCGACTGGGTGGAAATCACCCTGATCATTCTGCCGCTGGTGGCACCCGTGGTGTTTTCCCTCGGCGTGGAGCCGGTGTGGTTCGCGGTGCTGTTTGCCCTCTGCCTGCAAACCTCCTTTCTGACTCCGCCGGTGGGCTTTGCCCTGTTTTACATCAAGGGCGTGTGTCCGCCGGAGATCACCACCAAAGACATTTACCGGGGGGTAGCGCCCTTTATCTGCCTGCAGTTGCTGGGCCTGGGCCTGGTGTTTGCGTTTGAACCCCTGGCGACCTGGTTGCCCGCCCATGTGTACGGCGGCCAGTAAACTGCATTTTACGAGGAGAGACTGATATGCGTCTTGAACACAAGGTGGCGTTGATCACCGGCGCCGGCCAGGGCATCGGCCGGGCCATTGCCCGGCATTATGCCCGTGAGGGCGCCCGCGTGGCGGTGGCCGATCTGAGCCTGGCCGGGGCCGAGCAAACCGCACTGGGCATTGTGGCCGAGGGTGGCGAAGCCATTGCCCTGCAAATGGATGTGACCGATGAGCAGGCGGTGAACGCCGGGGTCGAACGGCTGGTACGGCACTGGGGACGGCTCGACATCGCCCTTGCCAATGCCGGTATTCAGCATATAGCGCCGGTCCACAAGCTGGACTACGCTGACTGGCGCCGGGTCATGAATGTGCACCTCGACGGCGCCTTTTTGCTGACCCGTGCCGCCCTGGCGCAAATGTATGAAAACGGTGGCGGCGTCATGCTTTACATGGGCTCGGTGCACTCACTGGAGGCGTCGCCGCTCAAGGCGCCCTATGTGGCGGCCAAACACGGCATGCTGGGGCTGTGCCGCACCGTGGCCCGGGAAGGGGCGGACAGGGGCGTGCGCAGCAACATCATTTGCCCCGGCTTTGTGCGCACGCCTCTGGTGGAGAAACAAATACCCGAGCAGGCGCGGGAGCTGGGCATGAGCGAGGAAGAAGTGGTACGCAATGTCATGCTTAAACACACCGTGGACGGCGAGTTCACCACCCTGGACGACGTGTCCGAAGTGGCGGTGCACCTGGCGGCGTTTCCGTCGGCGGCACTGACCGGCCAGTCGGTGGTGGTCAGCCACGGCTGGCACATTCAATAGGAGGTTTCCATGCAGCAACACCAGGTACTCTGGACGCCCACGTCGTTCCAGCGTGAGCACAGCCAAATGACGCGTTACATCGGTTGGCTGGAAAGCCGGGGCCTCGGCAGTTTTGCCGACTACGCCGGCCTGCATGCCTGGTCTGTTACCGAGCCCGAGGCCTTCTGGCAGTCGGTCTGGGATTTTTGCGAGCTGCATTGTGACACTCCGGCGGAGCGGGTGCTGGGGCGGCGCGACATGCCGGGGGCCGAGTGGTTTCCCGGTATGCGCATGAACTTCGCCGGCAACCTGTTACGCCATGGCCGCGGCCCGCTGGCCGATCACGACGCCGTGGTATGCCATGGCGAGGCCGGCAAGGCCGTTCGTTACAGTTTTGCCCGTTTGTTTCGGGACGTGGGTGCGCTGGAAGCCTGGCTGCGAGCCCGGGGAGTGCAGTGCGGCGATCGAGTGGCCGGCGTGGTGACCCATGGCTACGAGGCGCTGGTGGCCATGCTGGCGGCCACCAGCATGGGCGCGGTGTGGAGCTCGGCGTCGCCGGACTTCGGCGCCGATGCCATTATTGACCGTTTTGGCCAGATAAGCCCCAGCGTGCTGGTGCTGGCCAATGGCTACCGCTATGGCGGCCGGGACTACGACCGGCGTGAGGAGTTTGCCCGTGTGGTGCAGGGGTTGCCGGGGCTGCGTGCGGTGCTCGACATTCCCGTGCTGCCGGGGCTGGGGGAGCAGACCGGGCCGGCCGTGACCTGCTGGTCCCGGGCCCTGGCCGAGGGGCGGGGCCACGAGCCGTCCTTTACGCCGCTGCCCGCCGATCATCCGGTGTACATACTGTTTTCATCCGGTACCACGGGCCGGCCCAAGTGTATTGTGCACGGTGCCGCCGGCATTCTGGTCAATCATGCCAAGGAGCTGGTGCTGCACGGCGACATGGGGCCCGGAGACCGGCTGATGTATTACACCACCTGCGGCTGGATGATGTGGAACTGGCAGGCGTCGGCGCTGCAGGCCGGGGTGACCCTGATCACCGTGGACGGCGCCGTGTCCCACCCGGACCTAAACCGGTTGTGGGCGCTGGCGGAGCAGGAAAAGGTGACCCATTTCGGCACCAGTGCGCGCTTTCTGGCGGAGTGCCGCAAGGCCGGCCTGCAACCGGGTCAGCGTTTTGCGCTGGACTCACTTCGACTGTTGTTTTCCACCGGCTCGCCATTGCTGCCGGAAGACTACGACTGGGTCTATGGCACCCTGCCGGAGCAGGTGCTGCTGGGCTCCGTAGCCGGTGGTACCGACATTTGCGGCTGTTTCGTGGGCTGTTGCCCGCTGCTGCCGGTGCGTCGGGGCGAGATCCAGTGCCGGTTTCTGGGGGTGGATGCGGTGGCCGTGGACGAACAAGGGCGGGAAACCGCCGGTCGGGGCGAGCTGGTGTGCCGGCAGCCGCTGCCGTCCATGCCCGTGGGCTTCTGGCAGGATGACGACGGCCAGCGTTACCGAGCCGCCTATTTCGATACCTTTCCCGGCGTCTGGGCCCACGGCGATTATGTGGCCTTTACCGAGCAGGGCGGAGCCATCATCTACGGCCGCTCCGACACCACCCTCAACCCGGGGGGCGTGCGTATCGGCACCGCCGAGATTTATCGCCAGGTGGAGCTGGATCCCAATATTCGGGACAGCCTGGTGGTGGGTCGCCGCATCGACGGCGACGTGGAAGTGGTGTTGCTGGTGGTGGCAAACGGGGAGCTGAGCCAGGATCAGTGCAGCCTGTTGCGTCAGCGCATTCGCACCGGTGCCAGCCCCCGGCACATGCCCCGCCATATTTTACAGGTGCCGGAGATCCCCTACACCCGCAGTGGCAAAAAGGTGGAGCTGGCGGTGGCCCGGCTGCTCAACGGCGAGGGCCGAAGCGACAACAAGGACGCCCTGGCCAATCCCCAGGCGCTGGATGCCATTGCCGGCTGCCTGCAAACAGCCGGCCTGCTCAAGCCCTGATAAAACCGCGCTGCCGGCTAGCGCAGTTGACTGTCTTTACTGGCGCGGCGGTTAATACCGCTGCTTTGGCGGCGCCTTTCTTCCTTACCCTGGCATTCAATGCACAGCCGTACCCCCGGCACCGCCTGGCGGCGCGCCTCGGGAATGGGGGCATCGCATTCCTCGCAGTGGCTCAGGCTGTCGCCACCGCCGAGCCGGCTTCTGGCATCCTGCACCGCGTCTTCGACGCTGGCGTCAATCTGATCCTGCACGGCGCCGTCCCGCGACCATCCTCCTGCCATGGTGTTCTCCCTTGGTGTGTTGATGCCCACCATGGTGGCACCTGATGGCAAACCGCGCTGTGCGCCCGCCGGCAAAACCGTTTATTGGGCGGCGTTACCCTGCCAGCAGAAAAAGCCCGACTCCTTGCCCAGAATGGTGAGGGACTGATGGTGATCACAGGCCCGCCCGGCCAGGCCGACACACAGGTGAAGGGGCAGCAGATGCTCTTCCCGCGGGTGACAGAAGCGGGCGTGGGGAGCTTGCTCCCAGTGCCGCAGGCGCTGCCGGCGCTCGGCCTCGCTCAGGCCGGCATCGCTGCAGGTTTGGGTCAGCCATTGTTCAAAGGCGTGGTTTTTCTCGTTCGCCTCGGGGCGCTCGGTAAAAAACTCGCGCATATTGTGAAACGAAAAGCCGGAGCCAATCACCAGCAGGCGCTGACCTTCTAGGGCGCGCAGGGCCTCGCCCATGGCCAGGTGAAAGCCGGCGTCGAGGTGGCTGGCCAGCGACAGTTGCACACAGGGAATATCGGCGTCGGGATACATGATCTTCAGGGGCACGAACATGCCGTGATCAAATCCCCGCCGGGCGTCCTGTCGGCAGGGCAGGCCGGCCTTTATCAGCGCCTGCTGAACCCGCGTCGCCAGTGCCGGCTCGCCGGGGCAGGGGTACTCGATGGCATAGGATTCGGGGGGAAAGCCGTAATAGTCGTAAATCAGTCCGGGGGTGGCGCCGGCGGTAACGGTGGGTTCGTCTTCTTCCCAATGGGCGCTTACCAGCAAAATGGCGTCGGGCCGGCGCAGCCGCCCGGCCAGTTTGCTAAGTCCGGCCACCATGTCGGCATGGCCCGGGTCACCCAGCAGCGGCAGCGGGCCGCCGCCATGGGAAATAAACACAATATCAAGGGATGAGTTCATGGGGTATTCCTGAAAAAAGCAGGCCGCGGTGAGGCGGCCTGCGGGGGCTGGAGGAATTCAGGCCGTGGCCGGCTTGGCGATATCCAGCCGTGTCAGCAGCCAGTTATCCAGGGCCAGGCGGCCGCCACCCTGTATGGCCAGGGCCGCACTTACCGCAAACAGGGTAAGGGCATATTCATAACCGTTGTTGGCCATAAACAGGCCGTTGTCGATATGCACGCTGAACAGGGCCACCAGCATGGTAACGGCACTGACCAGGGCCGCCGGTCGGGTCAGCAGACCCAGCAGCAGGGCTAGGCCGCCAAAGAACTCGGCGCTGCCGGCGAGCAGGGCCATCAGGTAGCCGGGCCCCAGGCCAATACTGGCCATCCATTGGCCGGTGCCTTCCAGGCCGTAGCCGCCAAACCAGCCAAACAGTTTTTGGGCGCCGTGGGCGGCGAGAATGATGCCGGTGGGCACACGCAGGGTCAGGGCCGCCAGGCCGGCATGGGATTCAAGCAGGGATTGAGTAAAACGGGTCATGATGACGTCTCCTTCAAGTGATGATGGAGTTACTTTACTTTCGTCACTGCATTGGTTAAATGCCATTATTGTTGTTTAATTATAAACGTTACGTTGTTTATAAGGTTTTCGGGAGGCCTCGTGGATCGCATCGATATTATGCGTGCCTTTGTCACCGTGGTGGCGGAAGGCAGTTTTACTCAGGCCGCGGACCGGCTGGCGCTGTCTCCCCAACTGGTCAGTAAATACGTGGCCCGGCTGGAACAGCGGCTGGGCACCAGGCTGCTGAACCGTACCACCCGCAAGGTGCATGCCACCGAGGAAGGGGTACGCTACGCCGAGCGGGCTCGGCAGTTGCTGCACGACATTGACGAGCTGGAGCTGGGCCTGGGTGATGCACACCGCCAGGCCCAGGGCCGGTTGCGGGTGAGTGCGCCGGTGTCGTTTGCCACTCGGCACCTGGCGCTGCTGTTGTGCGATTTTCAGCAGGCCCATGGCCATGTCAGCGTGGATTTGCAGCTCAATGACCGCAAGGTGGATATTGTGGAAGAGGGCTTTGACGTGGCCCTGCGCATCGGCCATCTCAAGAGCTCGTCACTGATCGCCCGGCGCATTGCGCCCATACGGCTGGTGATCTGCGCCGCCCCCGAATACCTGGAGCGCCACGGCACACCCGGCCGGCCCGAGGAGCTCAAGCAGCATCGCTGCCTGCACTACAGCTACATGGAACACGATGTGGGCCTGCCCGGAGACGGGGCGCTCAGCTGTAACAATGGCGACGTCCTGGTGGAAGCCGCCATTCGCGGCGCCGGCATCGTTATTCAGCCCACCTTTATCGCCGGCCCCGCCATTGCCGACGGCCGGCTGCGTGTGATCCTGCCCGAGCATGCTCCTGCGCCCATGGCGCTTTATGCGGTGTATGCCCACCGCACCCTGCTGCCGGGCAAGATACGCAGTTTTGTCGACTTTATGGATGGCTACTTTGGCGATCCACCCGGGTGGGACGACTTTGCCCAGCATTGAGGATTTATATCTTGTGTCCTTCAGAAACGCTCGGTTGCGTGAGTGGCGCCGTTATATTTTCTTGTGGGTGTTGGGAAGCAACGCCGTCATCAATCCCAGCAGCGGCAGGAACGACGTCAGGGAGTAAACCCAAATGATGCCGTGTTCATCGGCCAGTTGTCCCAGCCCTGCCGCGCCCAGGCCGCCAATACCAAACATCAGGCCAAACATCAGCCCCGACACCAAGCCTACACGTCCCGGCACCGCCTCCTGGGCATAGACCACCAGGGCCGCGAAAGCCGAAGACATCACCAGGCCGATGGTGCTGGCGAAAATGGCGGTCCAGAACAGGTTTGCATAAGGCAGGGCCAGGGCAAACGGAACCACCCCGAGGAACGATGTCCAAATCACGGCTTTTCTGCCAATGCGATCACCAACCGGTCCGCCGGCAAAGGTGCCGATGGCCACGGATGCCAGGAACAGAAACAGGAACAGCTGGCTTTGCTGCACGCCGAGCGTGAACCGCTCCATCAAATAGAAGGTAAAGTAGTTGGTGAACGACGCGATATAAACAAACTTGGCGAACATCAAGACGCAAATGACGGCAATAGCCTGAACCATGGCGGAGCGGCTCAGCCCTTGCTGTTGGCGGTGATCCCACTTTTTCAACTGAGCGTGTCCGTGCGTGAGGGTCCAGCGGGTCAGCCGAAACAGAATGCAGACGGCCAGCAAGGCCGCGATTGTGAACCAGGCCACGGCCGGCTGCCCGTATGGGATCACGATGGCCGCGGTGAGCAAGGGGCCTATCGCCGAGCCGGTGTTGCCGCCGACCTGAAAGGTCGACTGGGCGGTACCGAAGCGACCGCCAGATGCCATTCGCGCCACTCGCGAGGCTTCCGGGTGAAAGGTGGCCGAGCCAATCCCGATCACGGCGGACGCGACAAGCAACATGGGGTAGCTCGCGGCGCACGCCAGCAGCACAATGCCCAGCAAGGTCATCAGCATGCCGAAAGGCAGCAGATAGGGCACGGGGCGCTTGTCGGTATAAAGCCCCACCCAGGGCTGGAGGAGGGAAGCCGTTGCCTGGTAAACCAGGGCAATCATGCCTATTTCACCGAAGCTGAGTGAAAACTGCGTTTTCAGCATTGGAAAAATGGCCGGCAGCATTGCCTGGATCAGATCGTTCAGCAAATGAGCCAGCGCGGCTGCCCCCACAATGCGAGCGTAGAAGGTGCCCCGGGTTTTATCGGTACGAGGTGCAACGGCAGAGGAGGCGCTGTTGTTGAGTGCGGTGGCATCGGTCGTCATTGGGGGTTCCGGAATCAATGGCTGATTGACACCGAGTATAAGCGGAGTAACGTTGGCGTTATCACGTCAATCTGCCACTTCTTGTAGAGTTTCTGCCATGACGAGTCGAGTTCTGAACGATCACAAAGACTTTCATGACATTCCGCGCCGGCTGGTGGCCATGGAGAATCATTGGCCGTCCCATGCGTCTACGGGATGGCACTCCCACCCCAGAGGACAGCTCCTTTATGCCATCAAGGGCGTGATGCTGGTTCAGTCTGACGCGGGGGCCTGGGTTGTGCCTCCCAACCGGGCACTCTGGATGGTGGCGGGGCTGCATCACAACGTCACCATGTCCGGTGATGTGGAGATGCGCACGGCCTACATTGAGGGCGAGGTGATCCCTGACCTGTCCGAGCAGGCCTGTGTGATCAACGTTTCCCCCCTGTTGAGGGAGCTGCTGGTGGAGGCGGTCAGAATTCCTCTGGATAGTGAGCCGAGCGCCAGAGACGAGAGGATTATCGGTTTGCTTATCGACGAGCTGAAGGTGTCCAGCACGGTGGCCCTGCATTTGCCCATTCCCGCCGATCCAAGGCTCAAAAAAATCTGTGATGCACTGATCGAACAGCCGGCCAGCCAGGCAGGTGCGGCAGACTGGGCCAAAGCGGCCGGGCTGGGGGAGCGTACCCTTCACCGGCTTTTTTCCAGGGAAACCGGAATGACCTTCTCACAATGGCGTGAGCAGGCCAGGTTGCTGTCGGCACTCAAAGATATTGCCGCCGGAAAGAAAGGCATCGAGGTTGCGCTTAATTGCGGATATTCAAGTCAGAGTGCCTTTTCCGCGATGTTTCGTCGCCATTTTGGCACGGCGCCTTCCACCTTCTATCGCTAGGGTCGTGTTCGGCCGGCAACCCTCTTCCTGCACACCAGAAAAACACGACGGCCCTCATGCAGGGCCGCCGTGCCGGTTCCTATTACGCCTCTACGGCGTCCAGCGTGTCGGCGAGCAGCTCCAACCGGTCCTGACCCCAGAATTGCTCGTTATCCAGCACCCAGGAAGGGGCGCCGAGAATGCCCTGACCGAGCGCATCGTCGGTATTGCGGTCGTATTGCTGTTCGGTAGCAGGTGAACGGGCGGCTTTGAGCAGGGCGTCGGCATCCAGTTTTAAGTCAACAAGAATGGCGGTAATGACGCTGGCATCGGCAATGTCTTTTTCTTCGGCCCAGCAGGCCGCCAGCACGCGCGCCAGGAACTCACCGGGATGATGCCCGGCCTGTTGCAGGGCAATGACGCAACGGTCGGCCAGCGACGGATCCGTTGGAAAATGCGCCGGTTGCAGGTTGACCGGCAGGCCGCGTTTCTTTGCCCAGCGTTCGATTTCAAGCAAGCGGTACCGCTGGCGACACTGAGGGCGTTCGGCCAGCGGGACGGCCCCGGAGTTGGCAAACACGCGAGGCAGCCTCACCGGTTTGAAGTTGACCTGTGCCTGCCCGGCGATATCGAGAAAGGTGCGATGACCCAGATAGGTAAAGGGGGAAATGCTGGTGAAGTAGTAGTCGATGGTGGTTGTCATTGCTTCCTGCTCCTGAATTGAGCGTGGCCTTGCCACGGTAAAGGGGATTTTGTCGGTCGGGTATCGCTGTGAGTGTAAACCCGGCGGCCGAATGTCACTTGATGTCGATGACGGTAACCGGTTTTGAACGGTCGTTCAAGCATTCATGTGAATGCAATGCGATAGCATAAAAAAACGGGCCAGCCGGCCCGTTAGGTATGAATTCAGGAGCAAGTTGCCGGGGCTCAGCCCAGCTTGCGGGCCGGTTGGCCGGTGCGCTGGCGCTGTTGCCAGTGTTGGTCCATGCCCACGTCCGCCTGTGAGGGAGACAGCGGTGCCTTGCCCTTGATCAGATCCGCGGCCCGCTCCGCCACCATGATGGTGGGAGAGTTCAGGTTGCCGTTGGGAATGGTGGGGAAGATGGACGAGTCCACCACCCGCAGGCCGGCAATGCCGCGCACTTTGGCTTCCGGGTCGACCACAGCCATGTCGTCGGTGCCCATGGGGCAGGTGCAGGACGGGTGATAGGCGCTTTCCACCGCCTGGCGCACAAAGGCGTCAATTTCCTCATCGGTGCGAATGTGCTCGCCGGGCTGAATCTCTTCCGAGCGGTAGGGATCCATCGCCGGCTGGTTGATGATCTCTCGGGTCAGGCGCACACAGGCGCGAAAGCCTTCCCGGTCGTCTTCGTGCTCCAGGTAGTTGAAGCGAATGGTGGGAGCGGCCTTGGGATCGGCGCTGGCCACCTTCACATAGCCCCGGCTTTTCGGCTTGTTGTGGCCGATATGCACCTGAAAGCCGTGGCCGGAAAAGGCTTCACGGCCGTCATAGCGCATGGCGGCGGGCAGGAAGTGATACTGCAGATCCGGCCATTCCACCCCGGCCTTGGAGCGAATAAAGCCGCAGGACTCAAAGTGGTTGGTGGCACCCAGGCCGTCCTTGTTCAGGATCCAGCGAGTGCCGATCTTGAACTTGTTCCACGGGTCGAGCTTGCCGTTGAGGGAGATGGGCTCCTTGCAGCGGAACTGAAAATAGAACTCCAGGTGATCCTGCAGGTTTTCACCCACGCCGGGCAGCTCGTGCCGCACCTCGATGCCGGCCGCTTCCAGGGTGTCTTTGGCACCGATGCCGGACAGTTGCAGCAGGTGTGGCGAGCCGATGGAGCCGGCGCTGAGGATCACCTCCTTGTTCACCCGCACGTCCTGGACCTGGCCCTTGCGTTCAAAGCGCACGCCTACCGCCTGCTTGCCTTCCAGCAGCACCTTGTGCACCAGGGCATGGGTGATCACGGTGAGGTTGGGCCGGCTCATGGCCGGGCGCAGATAGGCATTGGCGGTGGACCAGCGGCGGCCGTTCTTTACCGTCATGTGCATGGGGCCAAAGCCTTCCTGCTGGCGGCCGTTGTAGTCGGGAGTATGCAGGTAACCTGCTTCCACTCCGGCATCCACAAAGGCCTGGTACAGGGGGTTTTGCATGTTGTTGCCGTTGTTTACCCCCAGCGGGCCCTGATCGCCACGGTAGTCGTCGCCGCCAAAGGCCCAGGTTTCGGCCTTTTTGAAGTAGGGCAGGCAGTGGGCATAGTCCCAGCCTTCGGCGCCGTGCTCCTGCCACTCGTCAAAGTCGCGGGCATGACCACGCACATAGACCATGCCGTTGATGGAGGACGAGCCGCCCAGCACCTTGCCCCGCGGGCAGTGCATGCTGCGGTTGTCGAGAAAGGGCTCGGGCTCGGTGTGAAACTGCCAGGCGTACTTCTCGGTGTTCATGGGAATGGACAGCGCCGTGGGCATCTGAATAAAGATGCTTTTGTCGCTGCCGCCGGTTTCCAGCAGCAGCACTCGAGTGGTGCCGTCTTCGGTCAGCCGGTTGGCCAGCACGCAACCGGCGGAGCCGGCGCCCACGATGATGTAGTCAAATTCGTTGCTCATGGTGTTCCTCGTCATCGCCGGTTAAAACGGGCTTTCCAGCTTGTTCATGCCCACATACACCGACTTCAGCTGGGTGTAGTGGTGCAGGGTGACCAGGCCGTTTTCCCGGCCGATGCCGGACAGCTTGTAACCGCCCACCGGCATTTCGGCGGGGGAAGCGCCGTAGGCGTTAATCCAGCAGATGCCGGCCTGCAGCTTGTGAATGACCCGGTGGCCCCGGCGCAGATCATTGGTGAACACGCCGGCGGCCAGACCGGTGTCGGTGTCGTTGGCGCGGGCGATCACCTCATGCTCGTCTTCAAAGGTCAGCACCGACATCACCGGGCCGAAGATTTCTTCCCGGCAGATGGTCATGTCGTCACGGCAGTCGGTGAAAATGGTGGGGGCCACAAAATAGCCGTTGGGGGCCGAGGCCGGACGCAGCGCCTCACCGCCACAGGCCAGGGTGGCGCCTTCCTCAATGCCCTTGCGAATGTAGCCCAGCACCTTTTCATGGTGGCCCTTGGAGATCAGGGCGCCGAAGTTGGTGGCGGGATCCATGGGGTCGCCGGCCACAATGTTGTTGCGGGTGCGCTCCAGCAGCCGCGCCATAAAGTCTGAGTAAATGTGCTTGTGCACAAACACCCGAGTGCCGTTGGTGCAGATTTCGCCCTGGGTGTAGAAGTTGCCCAGCATGGCGGCGGACACGGCGTCGTCGAGATCGGCATCGTCAAAGATGATCAGCGGTGACTTGCCGCCCAACTCCATGGTCACGTCCTTCAGGCTGCTGGCGGCGGCGGCCATGACCTTCTTGCCGGTGCCCACTTCGCCGGTAAACGACACCTTGGCAATGTTCGGATTGCCGGTGAGCCAGGCGCCCACGGCACCGTCGCCCTGCACCACGTTGAATACACCGGCGGGCACGCCGGCCTCAATGAAGATCTCGGCCAGCTTGAGGGCGCCCAGCGGCGTTTCTTCCGAGGGCTTGAAGATCATGGCGTTGCCGCAGGCCAGGGCCGGAGCAGACTTCCAGCAGGCGATCTGCAGTGGATAGTTCCAGGCGCCAATGCCGGCGCAAATGCCCAGGGGCTCACGGCGGGTGTAGTAGAAGTCGCCGCCCAGATCCTGCTGGTTGCCCTCGATAGAAGGCGCCAGGCCGGCGAAAAATTCAATGCTGTCGGCACCGGTGACCACGTCGACCACGGACGCTTCCTGCCAGGGCTTGCCGGTGTCCAGCACCTCGATGCGGGCCAGCTCGTCATTGCGTTCACGCAGCAGCGCCACGGCACGCAGCAAAATGCGACTGCGCTCCATGCCGGTCATGGCCGACCATTGTTCAAAGCCGCGTTGCGCCGAGTCGATGGCCAGCGCCTTGATATGGTCGTCGGCCACTTCCACTTCATAAATGGCCTCGCCGGTGGCCGGGTTGACCACGGTAAAGGTCTCGCCACTGTGGTTGGCCACATAGCGGCCGTCTACAAAGTTCTGGTGTCTGGTCAATGACATGGGGTTACTCCATGGTGCTGTAGCAAATCGGTGATAAAGGCCTTGCACAGTTGCTCGCCGTCGCGGAAATCCTGCTCGGGACTGGCACTGAGGGCACTGCGCAGCCAGAAGCCGTCGATCATGGCGGCGGTCTGGCGGGCGGCAATGCGGCCAGGCTCCGCACCCAGCAGGGGACGGAACGAATAGGTCAGGTTGCTGATCAGCCGCTGGCTGTTCACCTGCTGTAGCCGTGCCAGGCTCGGGTCGTGCATGGCCTGGGCCCAGAAGCTCAGCCACGACTTGGTGGCCGGCCGTGAACGCTGAAACTCGGTGAAGTTGGCTTCCACTATCATCATCAACCGCTGTTGCGGGCTGGTGGGGCCGCCATCGGTACGGGACAGCAGCGCCTGCTTGAGCTCGTCCAGCAACTGGCGTACGGTGGCTTCAATCAGCCCCTGCTTGCCGCCGAAATAATGGCTGATAATGCCGGACGACATGCCGGCCAGCCGGCTGATACTGTTGATGGTGGTGTTCTGCAGGCCGTACTCGGCCACCGACGCCAGGGTGGCGTCGATCAGCTGTTTCCTGCGAGTATCTTTTATTCCGGTAATGGGCATGGCTTTTTCTTAATTGAACGTTCAATAAAAATAAGGTTAGGGGTTTTGACGCCGATGATCAAGGGGACTCGGCACGGAATTCCCCCCATGTCTTGTTTTGGCAAATCGGTGTCTTAATCAGCAATGTGGCCAAATGCATTCGGCAGTCTACTGGGAGCCGGCCTGTGAACCAGATGTTGCCGCAGGCCGGGTGCGCTCATTGGTGAGCGCGACACTCGTCAAGAACAAGGATGCTGAATATGTGCGCAATACACGGTAACAGAGGGGTGGTCTACACCGGGCCGGGCAAAGTCGAAGTACAGTCCATTGCCTTTCCCGAACTGTCTCTGGGCAACCGGGCCTGCCATCACGGCGTTATTCTCAAGGTGGTGTCCACCAACATCTGCGGCAGCGACCAGCACATGGTGCGCGGGCGCACCACGGCGCCTTCCGGCCTGGTGCTGGGCCACGAAATCACCGGCCAGATCATCGAGTGCGGCCGCGACGTGGAATTCCTCAAGGTCGGCGACATTGTCTCTGTGCCCTTCAACATTGCCTGCGGCCGCTGCCGCAACTGTAAGGAAGGCAAGACCGGCATCTGCCTGAACGTGAACCCCGCCCGTCCCGGTGCCGCCTACGGCTATGTGGACATGGGCGGCTGGGTCGGCGGCCAGTCCGAATACGTGATGGTGCCCTACGCCGACTTTAACCTGCTGAAGTTCCCGGATCCGAATCAGGCGCTGGAAAAGATTCGCGACCTCACCCTGTTGTCCGACATTTTCCCCACCGGCTTCCACGGCTGCGTGACCGCTGGCGTGGGTCCGGGCTCCACCGTTTACATTGCCGGTGCCGGCCCCGTGGGCCTGGCGGCCGCCGCTTCGGCCCAATTGCTGGGCGCGGCCTGCGTGATCGTGGGCGACATGAATCCGGAACGTCTGGCCCAGGCCCGCAGCTTTGGTTGTGAGACCATCGACCTGCGTGAAGACGGCTCCATGGAAGACAAGCTGGAAGTCATTCTGGGCGAGCGGGAAGTGGATGCCTTTGTGGACTGCGTGGGCTTTGAGGCTCATGCCTGCGGCTGCAACCACGGCAAGGAGGCGCCGGCCACCGTGCTCAACTCCGCCATGCAGGTGACCCGCGCCGGCGGCCAGATTGGCATTCCCGGCCTGTACGTGACCGAAGATCCGGGCGCGGTAGACGAGGCGGCACGGGAAGGGGCACTGAGCATGCGCTTCGGCCTGGGCTGGGCCAAGTCCCACTCCTTCCACACCGGTCAGTGTCCGGTAATGAAGTATCACCGCCCGCTGATGCAGGCCATCCTGTTCGACAAGGTGCAGATCGCCAAGGCCGTGAACGTGCAGGTGATTTCCCTGGATCAGGCGGTGCAGGGCTATGCCGACTTTGACGGCGGCGTGGCCAAGAAATTTGTGATCGACCCCCATGGCATGGTGGCCTGACAACAGATAGGGTGAACCCTGCACCCTCAATAAGGGCGTGCAGGGTTGTCACCACGCCCGGCCAGGAGCGGCCGGGCCTTACGCACTGTAAATGGCGGTGGTTCGATGCACCGCCAGCACCGTTTTACAAGGTTGATACTGTTATGGATGAGACTCAAGCAGGCGTTCTAGACACTGTTGAAACAATAGTGACGTCACTCAAACACAAACCCGGCGCCCTGTTGCCCATCCTGCATGGTATTCAGGATCATTTTGGCTACATTCCCGATGCCGCCATCGGGGTGATTGCCCGTCATTTACGCAGCACTGCCGCCGATGTGCACGGGGTGGTGAGCTTTTATCATTATTTTCGTTCCGAACAGCCCGGCCGCCATGTGGTGGAACTGTGCCGGGCCGAGGCCTGCCAGGCCCGGGGCGCCCGCGCGCTTGAAAGCCACGCCAAAGCCAGGCTGGGCGTGGACTACGGCCAGACCACGGCCGATCGCAGCATTACCCTTAAACCCGTGTACTGCCTGGGCAACTGCGCCACCGGCCCCTCGGTGCGGGTAGGGGAGCAAATAAAGGGCCGTATGGACCCGGCCCGTTTCGACCGCCTGGTGGATGATCTGACCACCTACAAACTGGAGCTGAACTGATGAGCCTGCGTGTCTTTGTTCCCTGTGAGACCACGGCGCTGTCATTGGGCGCCGAGGATGTCGCCACCCTGATAAGCCGTGAGGCCGAGGCCCGTGGCCTGAAGATTGAGCTGGTGCGCAACGGCTCCCGCGGCCTGTTCTGGCTCGAGCCCCTGGTGGAAGTGGACGACGGCACCGGCCGCCGCGCCTTTGGCCCGGTAGAGCCCGGCGACGTGGCCTCGCTGCTGGACAGCCACTTCGGCGATGATCACCCCCTGGCCCTGGGGCCAACCGACGAGCTTCCCTGGCTGAAGAAACAACAGCGGGTCACCTTTGCCCGTCTGGGCGTAACCGATCCGGTGTCGCTGGACGATTACCGCGCCACCGGCGGCTTTGACGGCCTGCATCACGCCCTTGAACTCACTCCGCAGCAACTGGTGGACAGGGTCAAGGCATCGGGCCTGCGCGGCCGGGGCGGGGCGGCGTTCCCCACCGGCATCAAGTGGCAGACGGTGCTGGATACCGCCGGTGTACAAAAATACATTGTCTGCAACGCCGATGAAGGCGACTCCGGCACCTTTGCCGATCGGTTGGTGATGGAATGCGACCCCTACATGCTGATTGAGGGCATGATTATCGCCGGCCTCGCCGTGGGCGCCACTCAGGGCTATATCTACCTGCGCGAGGAATACCCGCTGGCCCACCGCCACCTTGACCTGGCCATTGCCCGGGCCGAGGCCGCCGGCTATCTCGGCAACAATATTCAAAACAGTGGCCGCGCCTTTGCGCTGGAAGTGCGCCTGGGCGCCGGCGCCTATATTTGCGGCGAAGAAACCTCGCTGCTGGAAAGCCTGGAAGGCAAGCGCGGCATGGTGCGGGCCAAGCCGCCGCTGCCGGCCATCGAGGGCCTGTTTGGCCTGCCCACCGTGGTCAACAACGTGCTCAGTCTGGCGGCGGTGCCGTCCATTTTGCGGGACGGCCCCGAGCACTACGCCGGCTTTGGCGTGGAGCGCTCCCGGGGCACGCTGCCGTTTCAGCTGGCCGGCAACATCGCTCAGGGCGGCCTGGTGGAGCTTGCCTTTGGCCACAGCCTGCGCGAGCTGATTGAAGACTTTGGCGGCGGCAGCGCCAGCGGCCGCCCGGTGCGGGCGGTGCAGGTGGGCGGCCCTCTGGGGGCCTATCTGTCGCCGGCGCAGTTTGACACCGCCCTCGACTATGAGGCGTTTTCCGCCATTGGCGCCGTGCTGGGCCACGGCGGCGTGGTGGTGTTTGATGACAGCGTCGACATGGCCGAGCAGGCGCGCTTTTCCATGGAATTCTGCGTGGAGGAGTCCTGCGGCAAGTGTACCCCCTGCCGCATTGGCTCGACCCGGGGCGTGGAGGTGATCGATCGCATCATGCGGGGCGAGAACCGCGATGCCAATATGGCGCTGCTGGAAGATCTGTGCGACACCATGATTCAGGGCTCGCTGTGCGCCATGGGCGGCATGACACCCTTTCCGGTGAAAAGCGCCTATACCCTCTTTCCCGAAGACTTTCAGCGCCAGGGAGGCGAAGCCTGATGGTTGAACATTTTTTTCCCGAAAAGGATCTGGGCACCCCGGCCCGCCTGTCGGACGTACAGGTCAGCCTGACCATAGACGGGGTGGAAGTGACGGTGCCCGAAGGCACCTCGGTGATGCGCGCCGCCGCCCTGGTGGACATTAACATTCCCAAACTCTGTGCCAGCGACAACCTGGAGGCCTTTGGCTCCTGCCGGCTGTGTACCGTGGAAATTGAAGGCCGGCGCGGCATGCATGCGTCCTGCACCACGCCGGTGAGCGAGGGCATGGTGGTACGCAGCCAGACCGAGGCGCTGGCCAAGCTGCGCCGCAACATCATGGAGCTGTATATCTCCGATCATCCCCTCGATTGCCTGACCTGCCCGGCCAACGGCGACTGCGAACTGCAGGACATGGCCGGGGCCGTGGGCCTGCGCGAGGTGCGTTACGGCTTTGCCGGCGAGAATCACCTGAGCCTGCCAAAGGATGAGTCCAACCCCTATTTCACCTTTGACGCCAGCAAGTGCATTCTCTGCTCCCGCTGCGTGCGCGCCTGTGGCGAGGTGCAGGGCACCTTTGCCCTGACCGTGGAAAAGCGCGGCTTTGACTCCAAGATTTCCACCGGCAAGGGAACGGACTTTCTTAATTCCGACTGTGTGTCCTGTGGCGCCTGCGTGCAGGCCTGCCCCACCGCCACCCTCAGCGAGAAGTCGGTGATCGACAAGGGCCAGCCCGAGCACAGCGTGATCACCACCTGCGCCTATTGCGGCGTGGGCTGCTCGTTCAAGGCCGAAATGAAGGGCGATGAGCTGGTGCGCATGACCCCCTGGAAGGGTGGCCAGGCCAACCACGGCCACTCCTGCGTGAAGGGGCGGTTTGCTTTTGGCTACGCCAGCCACAAGGACCGGCTGAAGCACCCCATGATTCGCGAGTCCATCGACCAGCCCTGGCGGGAAGTGGGCTGGCAGGAGGCCATTGAATTTGCCGCCCGGCGCCTGCGCGAGGTGCAGCAACAGCACGGCCGCAACAGCGTGGGCGGCATTACCTCGTCGCGCTGTACCAACGAAGAAACCTACCTGGTGCAGAAGCTGGTGCGGGCCGCGCTCGGCACCAACAACACCGACACCTGCGCCCGAGTGTGCCACAGCCCCACCGGCTACGGCCTGAAAATGACCCTGGGCGAGTCGGCGGGCACCCAGGACTTTGATTCGGTGATGCAGTCCGACTGCATTCTGGTGATCGGCGCCAACCCCACCGACGCCCACCCGGTATTCGGCTCGCTGCTGCGCAAGCGGCTGCGCCAGGGCGCCAAGCTGATTGTGGCCGACCCCCGTTACATCGATCTGCTGGACAGCCCGCATACCGACGAGGCCCTGCACCTGCCCATTCGCCCGGGAGCCAACGTGGCCCTGGTGAACGCCCTGGCCCATGTGATTGTGACCGAAGGGCTGGAAGACCAGGAGTTTATCGCCACCCGTTGCGCCCCGGAAGAATACGCCGCCTGGCGCGACTTTATTATCGATCCGCGCCATGCCCCCGAGGCCATGAGCGCCGTGATCGGCGTGCCGGCGGAGAACCTGCGCGAGGCCGCAAGGCTTTACGCCACCGCCGGCAACGGCGCCATCTATTATGGCCTGGGCGTCACCGAGCACAGCCAGGGCTCCACCACCGTCATGGGCATTGCCAACCTGGCCATGGCCACCGGCAACATTGGCCGGCCCGGCGTGGGGGTAAACCCGCTGCGGGGCCAGAACAACGTGCAGGGCTCCTGCGACATGGGCTCCTTCCCCCACGAGCTGCCGGGCTACCAGCCGGTGACCGACGGCGCCGTGCGTGCCCGCTTTGAAGCGGTGTGGGGCGCCGGGCTGGACGCCGAGCCGGGGCTGCGCATTCCAGGCATGTTCGACGCCGCCATCGAAGGCCGCTTCAAGGCCATGTATGTGCAGGGGGAGGACATTGCCCAGTCGGACCCGAACACCCAGCATGTGGAGGCGGCACTGCGCTCCCTGGAGCTGCTGATCGTGCAGGATATTTTCCTCAACGAAACCGCCAAGTTCGCCCATGTGATTTTGCCGGGGGCCAGTTTCCTCGAGAAGAACGGCACCTTTACCAACGCCGAGCGGCGCATCAACCGGGTGCGCCGAGTGATGGCGCCCCTGGCGGGCAAGGAAGACTGGGAAGTGACCATGGCGCTGTCCAACGCCCTTGGTTACCCCATGGACTACCGGCACCCGTCGGAGATCATGGACGAAATAGCCTCGCTGACGCCGTCCTTTGCCGGGGTCAGTTACGACCGGCTGGAGCGCATGGGCAGCATTCAGTGGCCCTGCAATGACGAGCATCCCGAGGGCATGCCAATCATGCACGGTGACAGCTTCCCCATCGGGGAAGGGCGCATGGTGGTGACCGAGTTTATTCCCACCACCGAACGGGTGAGCGAGGCGTTTCCGCTGCTGCTGACCACGGGGCGTATCCTCAGCCAGTACAACGTGGGGGCCCAGACTCGGCGCACCGACAACAACGTGTGGCACAGCGAAGACGTGCTGGAGATCCACCCCCACGACGCCAGTGCCCGGGGTATTGCCGACGGCCAGCCGGTGAATATTCAGAGCCGCACCGGCAGCACGGTGCTGCGGGCCAGGCACAGTCAGCGCATGCAGCCGGGGGTGGTGTACACTACCTTTCACTTCCCCCACAGCGGCGCCAACGTGATCACCACCGACAACTCCGATTGGGCCACCAATTGCCCGGAATACAAGGTGACGGCGGTGCAGGTAACCGGCACCACCGATCTGACCCTGTCGGACTGGCAGCAACGCTTTGAAGCTTTTACAGAAAAGCAGCTGGCCTATGCGGGGCAGGGGGAGACTCACTAAGAGGTAACAAATAAAAACGCCGGCGAAAGCCGGCGTTTTTTATAGGAGAAAGGCAGAGTCTTGATTTGCTATTTCCGAATTTCATAAGTGAGGATCTGGTGGTATTCCTGCAACTCAGCGTTCAGGTAACCAAGACATTCGTCCTTTTCTGTATAACGCTCCGCTTGATGATGCAGGCTGTAGGGTTTCAGAAATAATGCCGGGCCCGAAAGTGGTGCTCGTGGGGGGCCATGTCGTTGCCGATGGCGTTAAGAATGGCGCCGGAGATCTGGCCGCTGTCGGCATCAAAGGTGCTGCACAGGGAGAGGGTGCGGCGAATGTCCACCTGCCGGCCCAGGTATTCCAGCACCACTCGCGTACAGCTGGGAATGCGCTCGCCGCTGGCGGAGGCGCCCAGGCGCAGGCCACTGAGC
This sequence comes from Oceanimonas sp. MB9, assembly GCF_011319775.1. Classification (NCBI taxonomy): domain Bacteria; kingdom Pseudomonadati; phylum Pseudomonadota; class Gammaproteobacteria; order Aeromonadales; family Aeromonadaceae; genus Oceanimonas; species Oceanimonas sp. MB9. The sequence continues at coordinate 892,403 of NZ_VFBE01000005.1, forward strand.
CGGCCCACCCGGCTTTTAAAGGTGGGGATCAAAATGGTCTGAGTGATCTGGTTGCCGGTGAGCGATTCGTAGTCCACCAGAAAAATGCGATCCGCCAGCAGATGGGCCATGCCCAGATATTTGCTGTGAAACACCCGCTCGCCCGGGGCCTGTTGCAGGCGCTCGGTGCGCTGGTAATACACGCCGCCGCCCCGGCGCTCCAGGCACAGCAGGTTGCGCAATATCTTGCCCGGAAAGGCCATGGAGTAGTGGTATTCAAAGTAATAACCCAGGTATTTTTCCAGCCCCTGAGAGTTGGCCTGCAGCAGGCTCATGTGCTCGGCTTCCGGGTGCGCCTCTTCCGCAACCTGGGGCTTGGGTCGCACCTGGATCAGCAGTTCAAACTGGCTGTGGGGCATCAGAATTTCGTGCTCTTCCACCCCGAAAAAGTCGCACAAACGGCGCAGGCTATGGGCTGAGGGCTTGTAGCGACCACTCAAATAGCGGTTGAACTGGGGGCGGTTTATCTTAAGCCGGCGACATACCTCAGCTACTGACTTGTAGTAACTGCAGAGCAGACGCAGGTTTTTGGCAAAGTCTTGGTGCATAGAGGCTCCGTGAAACTGGGGTCAGTATACCTAACGTTATTTTTCTGCAACAGGGTGCAACAGTCTCTTTATGATGCACTAACTGCGCCAATCAGCATCAGTTTGAGACAGTGCGTCAAATTTTCAGTGCCTGTGTGCACTGCTGTAATAGGGCCTTGAACCGCACAAACTCCACCAAGCAGGTAACCAATGCAAACACGTATTGAAAAAGATCTTTTGGGTGAACAGCCGGTGCCGGCCGAGGCCTGGTACGGCATTCAAACCCAGCGCGCGCAGCAGAACTTCACCATTACCGGTGTGCCCATCAGCCACTTTCCCGAGCTGATCAACGCCCTGGCCATGGTCAAGGCCGCCGCCGCCCGCGCCAACCGAGATCTGGGCCAGCTGGAGCCGCACAAGGCCGAAGCCATTAACGCCGCCTGTGCCGATATCATGAACGGCGCCCTGCACGATCAGTTTGTGGTGGATCTTATTCAGGGCGGGGCGGGCACCTCCACCAACATGAACGCCAACGAAGTCATTGCCAACCTGGCGCTGGCCAAGCTGGGCCATGCTCGGGGCGACTACAAACACCTGCACCCCAATAATGACGTGAACCGCTCCCAGTCCACCAACGACGCCTATCCCACCGCCGCCCGGCTGGCCATCGTGTTTGCCGCCCAGCCGCTCAAGCAGGCCATTGCCGGTCTGCAACAAAGCCTGGCGGCCAAGGCCGAGGAGTTTGCCCACATTCTCAAAATGGGCCGAACTCAGCTGCAGGACGCCGTGCCCATGACCCTGGGTCAGGAGTTCGAGGCCTTTGCCGTCAACCTGGGTGAAGAAGACGCCCGTATCGACGACGCCTGCCGGCTGCTGTGCGAGGTGAACCTGGGCGGCACCGCCATCGGCACCGGCATTAACGCCCACCCCGACTACGCGCCGCTGGCGGTAAATCACCTGGCCGAGGTGTCTGGCCAGCCGGTCAGCCTGGCCAGCAATCTGGTGGAAGCCACCTCCGACATGGGCGCCTTTGTTACCTTCTCCAGTGTGCTCAAACGGGTGGCGGTGAAGCTGTCCAAACTCAGCAACGATCTGCGCCTGCTGTCCAGCGGCCCGCGCACCGGCCTGGGCGAAATTCAGCTGCCCGCCATGCAACCCGGTTCGTCCATCATGCCCGGCAAGGTGAACCCGGTCATTCCCGAGGCGATGAACCAGACTGCGTTTCAGGTGATCGGTGCCGATCTGGCGGTCACCCTGGCGGCGGAAGCCGGCCAGCTGCAGCTGAACGCCATGGAGCCGCTGATTATCTATAACCTGCTCAACTCCAGCCGCATGCTGGGTGAAGCCATTCGCATGCTCGACACGCGCTGTGTGCGCGGCATCAAGGCCAACGAGGAGCAGTGCGCCGCCCACCTGCATAACAGTATCGGCATCATTACCGCCCTGGTGCCCCATATCGGTTACGACAACGCCAGCCGCATTGCCAACCAGGCATTGATGACCGGCGCCACCGTGGCCGAGCTGGTGCGCGAAGAGCAGCTGCTCAGCGAAGAGCGCCTGGCGGCGGTGCTCAGCCCGGCGTCCATGGTGACGCCCTGCGTCGCCTGATTGGCAAACGCAAATCGGCCCGGGGCCGACGCCGTCATGGCATCAATATCCCGGGCCGTCATAAAAGTGGCGGTGCGATCAGGCCGCCACCGCCATTTGCTGCTGGCGGTGCCACTGCACACAGGCCGCCGCCAGCGCCCTGGTGGCGTCCATGCCCAGATGGGCATGGGCCGAGCCAATGGAGTCCAGCGCGAAAGGAATTTCGGTGCATCCCAGAATGACCCGCTCTACCCCTTGTTGCAGCATGTCGGCCATGCAGCCATCCAGCACTTGAGCACCCTGCTTTACGGCGCCGGACTTGACCAGATAAATGCCTTCCATCACTCGGTGCTGCAGTTCGGGCCGAGGCGTGGTGAGGGCAATGCCAAATTCCGCCAGCTCTCGAGCATAAAAACCGGCCTTCAGGGTACCGTCGGTGGCCAGCAGGCCAACCGAACCGACCTTTTCACCTGCAAGCGCCGCGGCGCAGGCCCGAGCAATGTGCAAAATGGGCACGCTGCTCGCCTGGGCCAGCGGCTCATACCAGTAATGGGCGGTGTTACAGGGAATGGCAATGCAGCCGGCGCCGCCGCTTATCAGGGTGTTCAGCCCTTTCAGCAGGGCCTCGAGGGGAGACTCCTTGTTCTCCAGCAGGCAGGCGGTGCGGTCGGGAATTTGCGGCACCGAATGCACCAGCAGCGGCAGGTGATCCTGATCCCGGCTGGCCGGGGTCTGGTGAATGATCTTGGTCACAAAGTCGACGGTGGCAAGCGGGCCCATGCCGCCAAGAATGCCAATCAGGGAACTCATAAGCTGTCTCCAGGCTGTTTTTTTGCAGCCTAAAGCAGCCGGCGAGGGCACCGACAATGCCGTTTGAGTACCCCCTATGCGCAAGCCGCATAACCCCCGTGCCGCAGTTGCAATATCAATAAGATGGCGCCGTTATGCCGCTTTGTTATCGCCGGTGCCAGATTGGCATGGTGCAACAGGGCCCTGAGCATCGGCGCCGGCGAGTGATATAATGCCACCCTGACCGGTCAGCGGGCTGACCAAGCTGTGGGTATCAAGCCAAGGGTGGTGCATGAACATAGAAACAAAATGGCTGGAAGACTTTCTTTCATTGGCCCACACCCAGAGCTTTTCCCGCTCCGCCCAGGAGCGGCACATGACCCAGCCCGCCTTCAGCCGGCGCATTCGCGCACTGGAAACCGCCCTGGGCTGCGAGTTGGTCGACCGAACCAGCACGCCGGTGCAACTGACCGATGAAGGCCGGCTGTTTCGCATTACCGCGCGCAACCTGGTGATCCAGCTGGCCGACAGCATCGGCCATCTTCGCTCCATGAAACAGCGTGGTGCTCACACCATCGACTTTGCCGTGTCTCACACCCTGTCACTGTCTTTATTTCCCGCCTTTTTGCAGTCGTTTCACCGAGAGCTGGAGGGCATCAGTACCCGCCAGCTGGTGGCCAATGTGGATGACAGCGTGCAGGCCCTGAAAAACGGCATTTGCGACTTTTTGCTGGCGTTTGAAGATCCCACCCTGGCACCGGGGCAGTTTCACCGTTTTGAGCTGCAAACCGAGCAACTGGTGCCGGTGTGTCGCGCCGATGAGGACGGCCAGCCCGTTTTCAACCTGGACGCCGCCCATGGCGCCATCCTGCCTTATCTGGGGTACCCCGAAGAAATTTTTCTCGGCCGCTGTGTGGAGCGGTTGCTGCGCAGCCGGCCGCGCACCGTGACCCTGCGTCAGGCGTTTGAGTCACCCCTGGCCGACAGCCTGAAGGTGATGGCCATGCAGGGCATGGGCATTGCCTGGGTGCCGAGCTTTGCCATTCGGGAAGAGTTGCGTCAGGGCTTTCTGGTGATCTGCGGTGACGACCGTTGGCAGTTGCCGCTCAATGTGTGTCTCTATCGCTGCAACCGGCCCCTGTCCGACACCGCCGAAGCCTTCTGGCAAGTGTGTGAGCAGAATTACGGTCGGGCGGAGCCCACGGCATGAAATGGCTTCAGGCGTGCCTGTTGTTGTGGGGACTGGCCCTGGGCGGCGCCATGGCGGCAGAGCCCTATCGGGAAGGCATTATTCGCGTGGGCGGCGATCACGACTATCCGCCCTATGAATTTCTCAATGAAGACGGCGAGCCCGACGGCTACAACGTGGAGTTGACCCGTGCCATTGCCGAAGTCATGGGCATGCAGGTGGAGTTTCACCTCGGTGACTGGAATCGCATGCGCCAGGCCCTGGATACGGGCGAGATGGATGTGCTGCAGGGCATGATTTTCTCCAGCGAGCGCAGCGATGATTACAGTTTCTCGCCACCACACGCCATTGTGTATCAGTCCATTTTTGCCCGCAAAGGGGAAGACGAAGCCAGGGAGCTGGCCGATCTGCGCGGCAAGGAGGTGGTTGTGCAGCGGGGCGGCATTATGCACGATCACCTGCTGCACAATAACGTGGGAGACAACCTGGTGCTGGTCGACACCCATGCCTCGGCGCTGCGGTTGCTGGCGGCGGGCAAGCACGATTATGCCCTGGTTGCCAACCTGCCGGGGTTGTATCTGGGCCGCGAGCTGGAGTTGTCCAACATAGTGCCGGTGGGCCAGCCTTTTCAGCCCCAGCGCTACGGCTATGCGGTATCAAAGGGGAACGAGGCGCTGCTGGCGGGCTTCAGCGAAGGGCTGGCCATTCTCAAGAACACCGGCCGCCTGCAACAGATTTACGACAAGTGGCTGGGGCCGCTGGAGCAGGGCGGCTGGCCCTGGAAGAAAATCGGCCTGGCCGCCGCCCTGGTGTCGGCGGTGTTGCTGGTGGTGCTGGGGGGGATTGTCATCTGGAACCGCATGCTGGCCCGGGAAGTGGCCCGGCGCAGCGAGAAGCTGCAACTGCAGCATCAGCAATTGATCCAGGCCGACAAGATGTCGTCCCTGGGCATTCTGGTGTCGGGAGTGGCCCACGAAATCAACAATCCCAGCAGCCTGCTGCTGCTCAACCTGCCGGTGCTGAAAGACGCCTTTGCCGATCTGGAAGCGCTGCTGGAGGCGCAATATGAGCAGCAGGGCGATTTTTACCTAGCCGGGTTGCCCTACAGCCGCATGCGCGAGGAGCTGCCCGCCATGCTCGATGACATGCAGGCCAGCGCCGGGCGCATTCGCCGCATTGTGGATGATCTGCGCGACTTTGCCCGTCAGGGCCCGGCGGAGCTGAACGAGAACGTGGATCTCAATGCGCTGGTGGCCACGGTGATCCGTCTGGTCGACAACACCATTCGCACGTCCAGTCATCGCGTGGAGGTGCATTGCGAGCCCGGGTTGCCGCACTTCAGGGGCAACGCCCAGCGCATTGAGCAGGTGCTGATCAACCTGGTGGTGAATGCCTGTCAGGCCCTTACCAGCCCGGAGCAGGGCATTGTTATTCGCACCGGACACCGGGCGCCACGCAACGAGTTGTATCTTGAAATTACCGATCAGGGCGTGGGCATATCGCCCGGCGATCTGTCCCGGCTGAAAGATCCGTTTTTTACCACCAAGCGCGAACAGGGCGGCATCGGGCTGGGTTTGTCCGTGTCGGCCGGCATCGTACAGGAGCATGGCGGCCGGCTGGAATATGAATCCGAGCCGGGCCGGGGAACCCGCGCCACCCTGACGTTACCCGCGATCGAAGGAACCCCATCGTGATCAAAAGCAATTCCTACCCCAGCTTTGGTGTGCTGCTGGTGGATGATGAAGCCCCCTTCCTGCGCAGCCTCAGCATTGCCCTGGAGCGGCGGGGCGGCATTAATCACATTTATCGCTGCGAAGACAGCCGGGAGGTCATGGGCATCATTGCCCGTGAGCCCATTGGCCTGGTGCTGCTGGATCTGACCATGCCGCACCTGTCGGGTGAGACCCTGTTGCAACAGATAGTGGAAGAATATCCCGAGATAGCCGTGATCATCATCAGCGGGCTGAACCAGCTGGAGACGGCGGTGAACTGCATTCGCCTCGGCGCCTATGACTATTTCGTCAAGACCACGGAAGAAGACCGGCTGATCGGCGGCATTCGCCGGGCCATTGCCAGCCAGGAAATGCGTCTGGAAAACCAGGAGATGCGCCGGCGCTTTCTGACCGATACCCTGGAGCGCCCCGAGGTGTTCGCCGGCATCATTACCCAGGACAAGGGCATGCGCTCGGTGTTTCAGTACCTGGAGGCGGTTTCCGCCAGCAGCCAGCCGGTGTTGATCTGCGGTGAGAGCGGGGTGGGCAAGGAGCTGATTGCCCACGCCATTCATACCCTGAGCAACCGAAGCGGCCCCGTGATCAGCGTGAACGTGGCGGGGCTGGACGACAATGTGTTCGCCGATACCCTGTTCGGCCATCACAAGGGGGCCTTTACCGGTGCTGACCGGGCCCGGGCCGGCATGATAGAGCAGGCCGCGGGCGGCACCCTGTTTCTGGACGAGATTGGCGACCTGAGCCTGACTTCCCAGGTCAAGTTGTTGCGGCTGCTGCAGGAAGGGGAGTATTACCCCTTGGGCAGCGACAGGCCCAAACGCATCAGTGCCAGGGTGGTGGTGGCCACCCACCAGGATCTGGCCCGCAAGCAGCAGGAAGGCAGTTTTCGCAAGGATCTTTACTACCGGCTGCGTACCCATCAGGTGGAAATTCCGCCGCTGCGCCAGCGCAAGGGCGACATTCCCCTGTTGCTGGAGCATTTTCTTGCCGAGGCGGCGGCGGAGCTGGATAAAACCGTGCCCACCCTGCCGCGGGAATTACCGGTGCTGCTGGCCAACTACGCCTTTCCCGGCAACGTGCGGGAGTTGCGGGCCCTGGCTTATGACGCCATGAGCCGGCACAAGTCGAAAATGCTGTCGATGGAGGTGTTCCGTCAGGCCCTTGGACAACAGGAGCTGCCCCTGCTGACCGAGGGGGAAGACGAGCCGAGCCCCTTTCGCCGAATGCAGACCCTGCCCAGGCTGACCGAAGTGGGCGATCTGCTGGTGGCCGAGGCCATGCGCCGGGCCGAGGGCAATCAGTCACTCGCCGCCCGGCTGCTGGGTATTTCCCAGCCGGCGCTGAGCAAACGGCTGAAAAAGGCCGCGGCCGACGAGGCCTGACAACCCCTATAACCCGGGTGATGGGTTATAACCCGGGTTACCCCTTCTATCTTATTGATAAAAGAGTGTTTTTCCGTTTTCTACTGGTTCCCTTTATAGCCCTGGTTATACCCCTTTCATTCGGCGCAGCCACTCAAATTTCATTAAAAATTAATTAAAAAACAGTTGCTTAACTGTTTTTCAAAAGCTGGCACGGCCTTTGCTCTTATTACGTCAGGGATTGGCGAGTGAGCGCCAGATACCGATGGTTCGGATGTGCACCCGCACAGGGCCGCGTCCGGCTGTATACCTCGACATCAGTAACAAGGAACTGACGATGGAACAGACAGTAGTAGATCAGGGCCGTAGCGGCTTTTGGAGCGGACTGGCGCTCTGGAAAAAAATTCTCGTAGGTATGGTGCTGGGTGTGATCGCGGGCACCCTGATGGGGCCGGACGCCGAAGTGTTGAAGCCGATTGGCACGCTGTTTATCAACGCGATCAAGATGCTGATCGTGCCGCTGGTATTCTGCTCCCTGGTGGTGGGCGTGACCTCCATGCAGGACACCCGCAAAATGGGCCGCATTGGCTTGAAGTCGGTGGTGCTCTATCTGGGTACCACGGCGGTGGCCATTACCATTGGCCTGATGCTGGCGCTGCTGTTCACGCCGGGGGCCGGCATGAACATGACCATTACCGAGCCGGTATCGGCAAGCGAAGCCCCTTCCCTGGTGGAGACCCTGCTGGCACTGATCCCGCAAAACCCCATCGGCGCCATGGCTGCCGGCAACATACTGCAGATCATCGTGTTCGCCCTGGGTCTGGGCATTGCCCTGACCCTCTGTGGTGAAAAGGCACAGCCGGCCATTCGTCTGTTTGAGAGCTTGGCCGAAGGCATGTACAAGCTGACTGAAATTATCATGAAGTTGGCCCCCTATGGTGTGTTTGGCCTGATGGCCTGGGTGGCGGGCAAGTATGGCCTGGAGGTGCTGCTGCCGCTGATCAAGGTGGTGGCCCTGGTGTATGTGGGTTCGCTGGTGCATGTGCTGGTGGTTTACAGTGGCCTGATCAGCGTGCTGGGTCGCCTGAACCCGGTGCGTTACCTGAAAGGCCTGATCAACCCGGCCGCGGTGGCTTACACCACCACCAGCAGCTCCGGCACCCTGCCGGCCACCATCAAGGCGGCCCGCGAGGAAATGGGGGTGTCTCAGGGCGTGTCCAGCTTTGTGCTGCCCCTGGGCGCGACCATCAACATGGACGGCACCGCCCTGTATCAGGGTATTTGCGCCGTGTTCGTGGCCCAGGCCTTTGGCGTTGATCTGGCCATGTCCGATTACATTCTGATCATCATGACCGCCACCCTGGGTTCCATTGGTACCGCCGGTGTGCCCGGCGCCGGCTTGATCATGCTGTCGCTGGTGCTGACCACAGTGGGGCTGCCCCTGGAAGGCCTGGCCATTGTGGCCGGTATCGACCGTATCCTCGACATGGCCCGTACCAGCGTGAACGTGTGCGGTGATCTTATGGTGTCCGTGCTGATCGGCAAGAGCGAAAACGAGCTGGACGAAACCGTATACAACAGCACCAAGCCTGCGGCCGAGGTGCGCAGGGGCTAATCGCCCCGACTCGACAAGGACGGCGCCATGCCGTCCTTTTTTTCGATATCCCCTTTGAGCGCATTTGCTATTGGCGCCCCCTTTCTGGCTCCGGTAAATGCCTGGCCTGCTGCACGGGCCTTCGGCAATACAACCGCCGCTGACAGACCCCTCTTTTCGACCCATTCCACCTTGTCGCGAACAGGCATGCCTCGGGTCGCAACAGATACCTATTGATTTTTTTTCTGCATATAAAGTTAATCATTGATTGAATGTTCAATAAACGTGGTGTCGCCGGCGCCAATGATGCTTGTCAGGAGGTAAAGCCAACCAGCCACAAACCCGTTGCCTTTGGGCATGAATTGATTGATGGAACCAACAAAAGAGGATTCTCCATGGATATGGTGTTGTCTGTTGCCATTGTGCTGACGTTGACCGCGTCGGTGTGGATATTGCTGCGTTACGGCCGTGTGCCCTGCAAGGGGGAGATGCCGACTTCCCTGTTTACCTTTATCGCCATTCTGTTTACCTCGGGCCTGGATGTGGGCCTGGTGATGTTTCCGCTGACCGAGTTTCCGGTCTACGTTAGTGAGTCTGTCTACGGCTTTGCCAGCCCGCTCGCCATCGAGTTTGGCTTCTGGGGCTTTCTGGTGTGGGGTTTTTACTTTTTCACCACCTTTTACTTTGTGCTGATCGAGCCCAGGGTGAGGCTGTTTGAGTTGCCTCTGGTGCGTTTTATCAACAATCTGGTGATCATCGGCACCTGTGCCTTTACCGGTTATCTGTTTCTCAGCTACCTGCCGGACTATGTGACGGGGATTACGCCGGCGCTGCGCTATGGTCTGGTGGCCCTGGTGGTGTTGTGCGCCGTGTGGTCGAGCTCGGACGTGCGATATGTGAAGTTTCTAAGCGTGGCCTCCACCTGGCTGTTTGTGGCACTGATCGCGGTTATGGCGGTGAACTCGGGCGCCGGTGTGCCGGCGCTGGCGGGCACCATGGCGGAGATTGGCGACTACTTTGGCAATTTGCACCGTTTTGTGACGCCCATGAGTGATTACCATGCCTTTTACCTGTTCTGGTGGTTTTCCTGGAGCATCATGATTGGCCAGTTTGTGGCCCGCTTTGCCGGCGGCCTGCCGGCCTGGCAACTGTGTTTGGCCATGCTGGTGGTGCCTTCCATTCCCATCGCCATCTGGTTCTCCGTGCTCTATCTGCACTTCAGCGAGGCCATTGCCATCGGCAACGAGCTGCGGTTGGCGATGGTGGTGGTGGGCGTGATTTTCGTGATTAACTCCCTCGACTCGTTGATCCGTCTCTACACCACCAACCTGGGCATGGAAGCGGAAAAGCTCGGCAAGGGGCGTTACCTGGTGCTGAACTGGACATTGATGTTCGTGCTGGTGCTGCTGTTCCAGTTCACGCCGCTCAAGATTGAATGGGTGGGCCTGGTGGTAATCGGCCTCTATGCTCTGATCGCCGTGCTGCTCTGGCAGCGCCGGGCGCAATGCCGGGAACTAGGGCGAGGAGTCGATCTGCCGGCCAGGGCCGCCAGCAGTGGCAGATGAAGGGCAGTGATGCCATACATGGGAGTCGGTGACTGAGGCTCTTTCCCTTGAGAATAAAAAACCGGACTGCCATAGTCCGGTTTTTTATTGGCGAGAGAACCATCATGGACGCGAACTTCTGGCATCAACGCTGGCAATCATCCCGCATCGGCTTTCATCAGAGCGACATTAATCTGCATTTACGTACCTGTTGGCACCACACCGGTGCCGGGCCAGGCACCGAGGTGCTGGTTCCCCTGTGCGGAAAAAGCCTGGACATGCACTGGCTGGCGGAGCAGGGCCATACCGTGGCCGGCTTTGAGCTGTCGCCCCTGGCGGTGGCAGGCTTTTTCGAGGAAGCCGGGCTCACTCCCGAGCGCACTGCCGAGGGGGCTTTTGAACACTGGCTCTGTGCGCCCTACCACCTGTATGCGGGGGACTTTTTTGCCGCCGAACAGCTGGGTCGTCAATTTAATGCCGCCTACGACCGGGCGGCATTGATTGCCCTGCCGCCCGCCATGCGGGCGGACTATGTCGATCTGATGGCCCGGTTAATCACTTCTGGCGGGCGCGTGCTGCTGGTGACCCTGAACCATGACTCGGCCAAGGATCAAACGCCTCCCTTTGCGGTGGATGAGACGGAAGTGCGTACCCTGTTTGAGTCGCGCTTCGAGGTCACCCTGCTCGACAGGCAGCAGCAAGGGCGGCAACACCCCAGGGTGGCGGCGGGTGACTGCACCTTTTTTGACGAGCTGTGCTTTTTGCTGACGAGGCGATAACCCGCTGTTATGGGTCTGGAGTCAAGTTGTTAAATTTTTGAGAAGCAACTCCGGTTTTTCTCTCGTTTGACAGTGTAATATTCCAATTGTGTCTTTTGGTGCAAAATCTTTGCCTGTAAAATAACTATTCATCAGGCACCGATTCTTGTGCTGCATTATGCGTAGTTCTCCGTTCTTTATGCATTGGCTGCAATGAGGAGTTCGGCGTGTTCGCAATTACCGATTTACATTCACGCCGGGCCGGAACCCGGTGGCAAGGAGTATTCATGGAAAAAACGCTGACGAAACCGGTGGGCATCACCCGCAACTGGTTGATGTTTCTGCTTCCTTCGCTGGCAGGGATCCTGCTGTTCATGACCCCGGTGGCCTGGCAGGGCGACATTACCATCATGATTGCGGTGCTGGCCAAGAGCGTGCAGGGCGTGTTGGCTGATGAGCTGCCCGCCATTGTTACCGGCCTGGTGACCCTGTCGGCGGCATTGACTTTGCTGGGCACCCTGGCCAGGCCTGGCTGGATCGGCAACAGTGCCTTTCTCAACACCCTGTTCAACGTGAGCCCGGTGTGGCTGGTGAGCCGGCTGCTGGGTGCGGCCTTTGTGCTGATGGTGCACTTCCAGGTGGGACCCGAGCTGCTGTATAGCGGTGACACCGGCGGCCTGGTGCTGAACGATCTGCTGCCGGTGCTGTTTTCCGTGTTTATCTTTGCCGGTCTGTTGTTGCCGCTGCTGCTGGATTTTGGTCTGCTGGAGCTGGTGGGCACTCTGCTTACCCGCATTATGCGGCCGGTGTTCCGCCTGCCGGGGCGTTCGGCGGTAGACTGCATGGCGTCCTGGCTCGGCGATGGCAGCGTGGGCATACTGCTCACCAGCAAGCAATATGAAGGCAAACACTACACGCAGCGGGAAGCGGCGGTGATCGGCACCACCTTCTCGGCGGTGTCCATTACCTTCAGCCTGGTGGTGTTGGCCCAGGTTAAGCTGGAGCACATGTTTTTGCCCTTCTATGGGGCCGTTTGTCTGGCCGGCATAGTGGCGGCCATTGTGGTGCCGCGGCTGCCACCGCTGTGCTGGAAGAAAGACACCTTTATCAATGGTGACGCCCGGCCGGCCGACGCCGAAGCCACGCCCGAGGGCTATTCACGCCTGCGCCATGGCCTGGATCTGGCACTGAACCGGGCCAGCCGGGTGGAAAGCCTGGGGCAGGTGGTGCGTGCCGGTGTGCACAATGCCCTGGACATGCTGCTGGGCGTGCTGCCGGTGGTAATGGCATTTGGTACCCTGGCACTGGTGGTGGCGGAAACCACGCCCCTGTTCAGCTGGTTGGGCATGCCCTTTGTGCCGCTGCTCGAACTGCTGCAAATTCCCGAGGCGGCGGCGGCGTCCCAGACCATGGTGGTGGGCTTTGCCGACATGTTCATTCCGGCCATTCTGGCTACCTCCATTGAAAGCGACATGACCCGTTTTGTGATCGCCGCCCTGTCGGTGACCCAGCTTATCTATATGTCGGAAGTGGGTGCCCTGCTGCTGGGCAGTAAAATTCCGGTAAACATTGTGGAGCTGTTTGTCATCTTCCTGATGCGTACCCTGGTGACCCTGCCGGTGATTGCCCTGGTGGCACACTGGGTGTTCTGACGCGGGTTGCCTCTTCTATACTTCGACCACATACGGCGAAGTAGGGGGAAAACCATGTATCAAGGCGTGCTGGAATTCTGGTTTGAAGAGCTGATACCGGCCCAGTGGTGGCGCAAGGATGCGGTGCTGGATACAGCCATTGCCGAGCGCTTCGGCCAATTGCACCGGCGCGCCTGTCAGGGAGAACTGTTTGAATGGCGGGTGAGCGCTCCGGGCCGGCTGGCCGAGATCATTGTGCTCGACCAGTTTTCCCGCAACATATACCGGGGTGAGCCGAACGCCTTTGCCGCCGACGGCATGGCTCTGGTGCTGGCCCAGGAAGCCATCGCTCAGGGGGCCGATCAGGCATTAAGCCAACAGCAACGGCTGTTTTTGTATCTGCCCTTTATGCACAGCGAGTCGCTCAACATTCACGACCAGGCCCTGGCACTGTTTGAACGCCTGGGCTTTGCCGACAACCTGGATTTTGAGCATCGTCATCGCAACATTATTGCCCGCTTTGGCCGTTATCCCCACCGCAACGCCATTCTGGGCCGGCCATCGACCCCCGAAGAGCGGGAGTTCCTGAAACAACCGGGAGCGGGGTTCTAAAACAAAAAAAAGGGCCGGCGTCATTGACCAAATGACGCCGGCCCTTTCTATTTTTTGTGTCTTATATTATTGCTGCTGAATGGCCCAGATCTGGAAGGCGCGACGGGTATCGGCGTCGGCGGCATTCCACCAGTGCTGCAGCATTTCCATGGCGTCGGCGTCCAGCACGGCGTCACCAAACTTTTCTTGGGCGGCGGCCACGGCGGCCTCGGTGCGGCCGTTAAAGGCCTGGCGGGTTTCCATCAGATACTCCTGAATACCTTCGGCCACGTTCAGGCCGGCAGGCATGGGAATGACAGCAATCTCGGCGTCAACGGTCTGGCCACTACGTTTGTCCACCACGGTAAGGCGAGTGTCCTGCTCGCGCAGGAACTGCCTGGCCAGCTGGTAATTGAGCGGCTCTTGATAGGTAATGGCCAGTTCGGCATCGGCGGGCACGTTGTCCAGTTTAATGATGACCGGGTCGCCGTTCAGCACTCGCGTGTTGGAGCGAGTGGAGTAATCCTTGGTATAGCCGATGGCCAGCTGGTTTTTGCCCTCATTCAGGGTCACTTCGTGAGAGTTCTGGACAATGGTGCTGGAGGTCTTCTCGCCGTTCACCAGAAAAATTTGATAGGGCTGCTGAGCTTCAAAGGTGGCGGCGTTGGCGCCAAGGGAAAAACCGGCCGCGGCCAGGGCGGCGAGGGTAATACGCAGTTTCATTGTGATGGGCTCCTGAGCCGTATTGCCCGCAAGGGGGCGTTTCGTTATCGAAATCATGATAAGTAAACCGGCAAATTGTGACAATTTATAAAACCGGACGCAATTGGCAAAGCCATGCCAGTGTCACGATTCCCGTGTAAAAGGGGGAAGGGCATTGAGCAGTGCAGAGCCATAGCGGCGGGTGACCAGGCGCCTATCCAGCAGCACAATGCGGCCTTTATCGGTTTCGGTGCGCAGCAGGCGGCCGCAGGCCTGAATGAGTTTGCGCGAAGCCTCGGGCACGGTGAGCTGCATAAAGGGGTTGCCGCCACTCATGGTGATCCATTCGGCCATGGCTTCTTCCACCGGTGAGGTGGGCACCGCAAAGGGCAGCTTGGTGATAATGAGGTTGGTCAGGTAATGGCCGGGCAGATCCAGCCCCTCGGCAAAGCTGCCGGTGCCAAACAGCACGCTGGGCTGGTTGCCGTCGCACTTCATGCGATGCAGCTCCAGCAGTGCCTGGCGCCCGGCTTCTCCCTGCACCAACAGGGAATGGCCCTTGCTGCGCAGGGCCTTGGCCACGGCATTCATTTGCCGGTAGGACGAAAACAGCACCAGGCTGGCTTGTTGGTCTTTCAGCCAGCGGGGAATTTCCTTCGTCAGCAGGTCGTTAAAGCCGGCGTCCTGGGGCTCGCAGGGCAGTGGGGGAATAATCAGGCGTGATCCCTGGTAATCAAAGGGTGAGTTCAGTCGCAGATACTGGCTGCCGTCGTCGGCGCGCAGGCCCACGGCCCGGCGAAAATAACTGAAGTCGTTCAGGGCGGTAAAGGTGGCCGACACCATGATCACCGCCGCCGCTCGGGACCAGCACCATTGCTCCAGCAAATGTCCCACCGCCAGTGGCGTGGCGCACAGGGTAATGTCGTTTTTGCCCTGCTCCAGCCAGCGTGCCGGCGGCGTGTGTTTGGGCCCCACCGCCTTCAGCATGAGTTCGCACAATCCCAGGGCCTCATCGGCATGCAACTGCTGCAGGCTGACCGATGCCATGGCGCCCGATACTGTGCTGTTGCCAGGCTGTTGTTTGAGCGCTTCGGCAAGGGCGCTTTGCAGTCGCCCCAGCCCCTGGGCCAGTTGCTTGTGTTCGTCCTTGAGGGTAGTGAGGGTATGGCTCAGCAGCTCGGGCAATTCTCCGGCGGTAAAGCGCAGGCAGCCCTGGTCATCGGGAACGAGCTCTTGCCGGCGCAGGGCGGCCTGCAACTGTTTATAAAGCTCGTTCAGGGACGGGATCAGCTGTTGCAGTGCTTGCTGAGTACGGTTCACGGCACCCTGGCCCTCGTCCTTCAATGCGGCGGCAATAGTGGGCAGTTGTTTATTGAATTGCTCCAGGTTGCGTCGAGTGTTGCGCAGTGCCAGCCGCGCCGAGCCCTGCTCCCGCGCGATATGGGCGATATGATGGGCCTCGTCCAGCACATACACGCAGCTTTCCGGCTCGGGCAGAATAATGCCGCCGCCCATGGCCAGATCCGCCAGCAGCAGGGCGTGGTTCGCTACGACCACATCCACTTTGTCGAGCTCGGCCCGGGCTAGGTGAAAGGGACACTGGCTATGGCCCAGCTGGGGCTGACAGCTGTGGCGCTCGGTTTGCAGTTGTTGCCAAAGGACATCATCAATGGGCTCGGCCCAGCCGTCTCTGTCGCCGGCCCAGCTGCCGTCTTGCAGTGCCCGCCACAACTGCGTCAGCTGCGCTTGCTGTTCAGGCGTGAGTGCATCGGTGGCTTCAAACAGGCCAATCTGGCTTTCTCCCTGCACCAGGCTCTGCAGTCGCTGGCGACAGCAGTAGCGGGCGCGGCCCTTGGCCAGGGTGAAAGTAAAGGTGGGCTGGCAGTGGGGCTGAAACAGCGGCAGATCCTTGTTGACCAGTTGCTCCTGCAGCGCCAGGGTGGCGGTAGAGATCACCACCTTTTTATTGTTAAGCCGGGCCCAGGGAATACTGGCCTGCAGATAGGCCAGTGATTTGCCGATGCCGGTGCCGGCCTCGGCCACCAGAATGCGCCGAGCAGAGTCGTACTGGCCCAGCAGCACCTTGCCGATTTCCGCCACCAGGAAGTTTTGCTCCCGTCTGGGTTTAAAACCCTGAATTGACTGGCTTAACTGGCGGTAATTGGCCCGCACCAGGGCGCGGTAATCGGGGCTTGGCATGGCGGTTTTCCGGTATAAAATGCGGGCACAAGTATATCTGGTAGTCGGTTATATGCCAGTTGCAAAGTTTATTGCTGAAAAGCGGGGAGCCGTCACAGTTGCGTTGGCGGGGAACATAACTGTCATAAAAAGTTCCCGCGATTTTGTTGCAAGGTAAAAAACCCGGTGATAGGCTGCTCGCCATAGTAACGCTAGCGTTGCTAACACAGGGAATTACAAGGACTTAGTGTTTAATTACAGTAGGCAAATAAAATCATGAAAAAAACGATTCTTGCACTGACCATTCCTGCGCTGTTCGCCACCTCCGCCAGCGCCGTGACCGTATATTCCGATGAAGGCGCCCAGATTGATATCTACGGCCGTGTACAATACGAAGCCGGTGAGCGTGGTTATCAGAGCGTTAAGAAAGAAAAAGCCCAAAACTTCGGTGGCGACGGTGAAGCCCGTCTGGGTGTTAACGTTAAATACATGGTAAACAACGACGTTGACCTGATTGGTAAGCTGGAGTGGGCCGCGGTTACCGAAGCCGACGATGCATCTGACGGTGTTGGCCAAGGTGAAGGCCTGTCTTCCCGCTACGCCTGGGCCGGTTTCCGTTTTATGGATACCACCGAGCTGACCTTTGGTCGCAGCATGAACCCGACCGCTCAGGTTATCTACTACACCGACGTCTTCAACATCTACGGTGCTGACACCATCTACAGCGGCGCCATTGGCCTTGATGACAAGGTCGATGATCAGATTCAGGCTACCTATGCCGCCAACGGCGTTGACCTGCGTGCCGGCTATGCCTTTGCCGATAATGACAAAGACGATGGTAACGAAAACAAGAAAAACCAGTGGTCCGTGTCTGCCGGCTACACCCTGCCGATGGGGCTGGGCTTTGCCGTAGCCTATGAGCAACAGGAATGGGGTGACCGTTCCTCTGGCAATGGCGATACTGACATCGATGCCTGGATCGCTGGTGTAAACTACACCATCGACGGTTTCTATTTTGCTGCTCTGTATAATCAACAAGAGCAGGACAACTATGACGGTACCTCCGATAAGCTGGAAACCGACGGCTATGAGCTGCACGCCGAGTACAATGTAGACGCTTGGAAGATCATGGCTCAGTACGCCAAGGAAGAAGCGGAGCATGGTAGCGACAAATGGGACAGCGTAGACAACATCACTCTGGGTGTTCAGTACTCCCTGACTCCCAAAGCCAAGCTGTATGCTGAATATGTTATCTCCGATTCCGAGATCGATGCTTCTGGCGATAAGAAAGACGACCTGTACGGCGTTGGTATTCAGTACAACTTCTAATCATCTAACAAGCTGATTTAGAAGCAAAAAGCCGGCGGAAGCCGGCTTTTTTAATGGCGAAAATATCTCACACCTCACACCTCACACCTCACACCTCACACCTCACACCTCACACCTCACACCTCACACCTCACACCTCACAGAGTTACAGTGTCCAGCTGCCATGCTGCGCTTTCTGATATTTCGCTTCACAGCGCTCGCAGCGTTGCCGGCAGGGGTCGGCCAGCAGTTGTGCTTGCATCAGCTGGGCTTCACAGTCGCTACACAGGCCATAGAGGCCCAGCTGCCACTGGCACAGGGCGGCATCCACGCGACGCAGGTTATTAATCTGGGGTTGCAGTTGAGGCCAGGCCACCAGGGCAGGGGCGTCGGCCCATTCATCCGGAGGCAGGCGTTGCAGTTGGGCGGCAAGGCTGGCATCCAGCCGTTGCAGGGCGCGCATAAAGTGCAGGCGGTGGTCGTTGGCCTCCGCCTGCAGTCGCTGCTCCAGCTCGTTCTCGGTGATATTGCTGTGCATCATGATATCCAGTCGGCGGAATATGCTGGCCAGTATAAAAGTGGCCATTTGTTAATATCATGATGCAAATCAAGGGAATGAAGTGCTAAGCATCGGCGCTCGAGCACCGATACTGCTTATACGTTAGTCCTTGCCTCTTCCAGCACCGCTCGAATCTCGTCGGTGTGCTTCAGGGTGCGTATGGCGGTGAACAGCTCCCGGGCTTCTGAATATTGCAGCTTGAGGTAGTTCAGCCATTGCTTGATGCGATTGGGGTAATACACCGCCTTGTTGCCTTCCACTTCCAGCGCCGAGTAATCCAGCAGCAGTTCAACCACCTCGGTCCAGCCCATGGGGGCGGCACCGGTCTTGATGGTCTGTGCCAGGTTGGGCAGGGCCAGGGCTCCTCGGCCCAGCATCACATGGTCGCAGCCGCTTTGCGCCTGTGCCTGAGCGGCCTGGGCGGCATTCCAGATCTCCCCGTTCACTGTCACCGGAATGGCGAGCCGTTGTTTTATTTCCGCCACCAGCGGCCAGTAGGCGGGAGGACGATAGCCATCCTTTTTGCTGCGGGCGTGCACTGCCAGCTCGCTGATGCCGGCTTCCGCCAGGGCCTGGCTGTTTTCCAGGTAGCAGTCCCGCTCTTCCAGCCCGAGGCGAATCTTGGCGCTTACCGGCAAATGGGCAGGCACGGCGGCGCGCACCGCCTTGCCAATACGGTAAAGCTGCTCGCTGTCGGCCAGCAGGGCGGCGCCGCCCCTGTGCTTGTTCACGGTTTTGGCCGGGCAGCCAAAGTTGAGATCGATGCCCTCGGCGCCCAGTTGGCAGGCCTGCTCGGCGTTTTCCGCCAGCCAGTCGGGCTCCTGGCCCAGCAATTGAATGCGTACCGGCGTGCCGGCCGGGGTTTTGCAGCCGTCATGCAGCTCGGGGCACAGGCGGTAAAACACGCGGGGCGGCAGGCGCATATCCACTACCCGTACAAACTCGGTCACACACAGGTCAAAGGGGTTGAGGCGAGTCAGCAGATCCCGCATTAAATGGTCGAGCACCCCTTCCATCGGGGCCAGAGTCAGGCGCATGGGCAATGATTACAACGAATAAAAGCGGGCAGTGTACAGCCTTGCGCGCAAAGCGTGAAGCCGGGGTCAATAACGGCCATGTCACCCATGCCGGGTCCGGTTTTTGCAAACGAACTTTGCTATAGTGCCGGTAACGTTTTTATGTGCGGGAGCACGCCATGCGTATGTTATTTGCGCTGCTTGGCGGCATATCATTGGGGTTGGGAATACTGGGTGCCTTTTTGCCGGTGTTGCCCACCACGCCCTTTGTGCTGCTGTCTGCTTTCTG
The DNA here is from genome assembly GCF_011319775.1 of Oceanimonas sp. MB9. NCBI lineage: Bacteria > Pseudomonadati > Pseudomonadota > Gammaproteobacteria > Aeromonadales > Aeromonadaceae > Oceanimonas > Oceanimonas sp. MB9. Next base: position 911,795 of record NZ_VFBE01000005.1, read on the forward strand.
CTTTGGCAGGTCGTCTCCCCGCGTGCATGCCTGGCTGGTGAACCACCCCTGGTTTGGCGGCATGATACGGGACTGGCAAACCCACCGGGGGCTGCGTCCCCATGTGCGTCGCCGGGCCCTGTGGCTGATGGCGGCCAGTTTTACGCTGTCGATTTATCTGGTGCCGGTCTGGTGGGTGCGCGCCTTGTTGCTGCTTACCTTTATTGCCCTTGCCTGGTGGATGCTGCGGCTGCCGACGGTGCCCGAGCGGCCCATGGTTGCAATGGAGCAGACGAGGCCCTAAGCTAGCGGGCGCTTTTATTTTTAATTCAATGCCATGCCCGCCATCGCGCCGGGCACGACGAGGCAGCCTAATTCCATGAAACAAGACACCCTCGAGCTGATTGCGAACAGCATCACTTCCATTCCCGATTACCCCAAACCCGGCATTGTATTTCGTGACATCACTGGCCTGGTGGAAAACGGCGAAGCCTTTCGCCTGACCATAGAAACCCTGGTTGAGCACTACCGGCATTCAGGAGTGCGCAAGGTGCTGGGCACCGAGGCGCGGGGCTTTATTTTTGGCGCGCCGGTGGCGGCGGCCCTGGGCGTAGGCTTTGTGCCGGCCCGCAAACCGGGCAAATTGCCCCGGGAAGTGGTGGAAGTCCCCTATGAGTTGGAATACGGCTCCGACAAGTTGCAAATTCACGCCGACTCCATTGTGCCCGGTGAAAAGGTGCTGATCATCGACGATCTGCTGGCTACCGGCGGCACCGTGGAAGCGGCGGTCAAGCTGGTGCGCCGCTGCGGCGGCGAGGTGCAGGACGCGGCCTTTGTGATTGGCCTGCCGGCCCTGGGCGGCATTCAGCGGCTGAACAAGCTGGGCGTGCGTGTGACCAGCCTGGTTGAGTTCGACGGTCACTGAGCCCATGAGTTATCAGGTTCTGGCCCGCAAGTGGCGCCCGCGCCGTTTTGGCGAGGTAGTGGGGCAACAGCATGTGCTCACCGCCCTGGTCAACGCCCTGGCCCAGGGGCGGCTGCATCACGCCTATCTGTTCAGCGGCACTCGGGGTGTGGGCAAAACCTCCATTGCCCGGCTGCTGGCCAAGGCGCTGAACTGCGACACCGGCATTACGGCAGACCCCTGTGGCCAGTGCGACAGCTGCCGGGAAATCGAGCAGGGGCGTTTTGTCGATCTGCTGGAGATCGACGCTGCCAGCCGGACCAAGGTGGAAGACACTCGCGAACTGCTCGATAACGTGCAGTATCAGCCGGCGCGGGGGCGGTTCAAGGTGTATCTCATCGATGAGGTGCACATGCTGTCCCGGCACAGCTTTAACGCCCTGCTCAAGACCCTGGAAGAGCCGCCGCCCCATGTGAAGTTTTTGCTGGCCACCACGGATCCGCAAAAGCTGCCCATTACCATTTTGTCCCGCTGCCTGCAGTTTCACCTGAAAAGCCTGGAGCCGGACCAGATAGCCCACCAGCTGCAGCACATTCTGCAGCAGGAGCAACTTGAGTTTGAACCCGAAGCCGCCGCCAGCCTGGCCCGGGCCGCCGATGGCAGCCTGCGGGATGCACTCAGCCTCACCGATCAGGCCCTGGCCTTTGGCAATGGCAGCCTGAAGCTTGCCGAGGTGGAGCGCATGCTCGGCAACCTCAACCGGGAGCAGCTGCTGGCATTGGTGGAAGCCGTGCTGGCCGGTGACGGTGCCGCCCTGCTGGCTCGAGTGGCAGAGCTGGCGAGCGCCGGGCCCGACTACGATCATGTGCATAAAGAACTGATTGCCTTCTGGCACCAGCTGGCACTGGCCCAGGTGGTGCCGGCCCAGGGCCTGCCCCATGCCGACGAGCTGAACCGGCTGGCCCCCCTGGTGAGCCCGGATCAGATCCAGCTGTATTACCAGGTTTGTCTGCAGGGCCGTAAGGATCTGCCCTTTGCTCCCGACGGCCGCTCGGCACTGGAAATGACCCTGCTGCGCACCCTGGCCTTTGCCCCGCAAAGCGCCACTGTCACCCAGCCTGCCACCGTGTCGGCGCCGGTTAGCCGGCCGGAGCCTGTTCCGTTAAAAAAGCCTGAGCCGGTGGCCGCGCCGGCAGCCAGTGACGACGAGGCCATGACCGCCAAACTCGAACAGGAGCAGGCGGAAATCTGGCAGGAAGCGGTACGGATGGGCAAGGATGTTGCCTCGGTTGAAACCGCAGGCGCGCCGGTTGTCGAGCCAGCGCAGGCCGATGTGCCCGCCCGCCCTCCGGTCAGGGCCCAGGTCGCAACTGGCATCAAACCGGCCGAGCCTGAACCGGCTGTGCTCAAGGTTGCCCCGGCCGAGCCTGAAACGGCGGCGTCCGAGGCAGCGTCTTTCGAGCCCGAGGCGCCACCGGTGGATGAAGCCGCCGAGCAGGCGGCACGCATTCGCCGTTTGTTGCAAACCCGCAATCGGTTGTTGAGCCAGGAGCGCAGCGAGAGCACGCCGGCCCCGGCGCCCAAACCCCGCACCGCGCCGGAGAGCCCGGCCCCCGCCGCCGCGGCGACGCCTGTGCGGTTTGTTGCACCAGCCGCTGCCCCCGAGTCCAAACCGGCGCCTGTTACCGTGGCTGGTGTGCCGGCTCCGCAAAACCAGCCCGGAGGCCAGCCGCAAAACGACTTGCCGCCCCTGGATGCCTACAGCGACATGCCCTGGGACGACAACGATGTGCCGCCCTGGGAGCCGGAAGGCGAGCCGGCCCCTCGGCGGCCATCTCAGGCCGCCCCCGTCGCGCCACCGAGTGCACCATTGCGGCCGGCCCAGGCGCCGATGCGCGCCGAACCGGTACCTCAGGCAACCGTGGCCCCGACAGTACCCAGGGCAAGCTGGGCGAGTAAAGGCGGCCCCGAGCCACTCAGGCCATCCCAGTTGTTGCCGCAGGCCGAAGACGACTGGGCCAGGCTGGTGGCGGTGCTGGCCCCGGGCGGCCTGCTGCGTCAGTTGGCCATGCACAGCACGTTGGAGCGGCATCAGGATCAGTGGCAACTGTGGTTGCGGCCCGAGCACAAGCACCTGCTGAGTGACAAGACCCGGTCCGAGCTGGAAAGCCTGATCCGGGCCCACACGGGGCGTGATATCGAGTTGAAGGTGTCATTGGGTGAGCGCGGCTTAACCCCGGCGGAGGTGGAGCAGCAGCTGTATCAGGCGGCACGGGAACGTGCCAAAGATGAAATTGAAGCCGATGATGCGGTACAATTCCTTATCTCGCGCTTTGCCGCCGAGCTGGATGCCGACAGCATCGAGCCCATGGCGCCCTGAGCGTTGACCTATCAACCCATCAATTAAGAGTGACAACCTATGTTTGGTAAAGGTGGACTTGGCAATATCATGAAACAGGCCCAGCAGATGCAGGAAAAAATGCAGAAGCTGCAGGAAGAGCTGGCCCAGATGGAAGTGGTGGGTGAGGCCGGTGCCGGCCTGGTAAAGGTCACCATGACCGGCAGCCACTCGGTGCGCCGGGTTGAGCTGGACGACAGCCTGCTGGAAGACGACAAGGAGCTGCTGGAAGATCTGCTGGCCGCCGCCGTGAACGACGCCGTGCGCCGGGTTGAAGAGCAGAACAAGTCTCGCATGGGCGAGCTCACCGGTGGCATGCAACTGCCCCCGGGCTTCAAAATGCCGTTCTAAACACTTTTGTTGGGATTCGTCCCTCATCCCAACCTGCGCAACTTGTAGGTTGGTGATGAGCGAAGCGAATCCCAACAAACTGCTTCCCGCTTTCCTTCCTCGTTTCCTTCAAGAGTCTTGCCATGCGTTTCAGCCCGTTACTGGATGAATTGATCAAAAGCCTGCAGGTGTTGCCGGGTGTGGGGCCCAAGTCGGCCCAGCGCATGGCCTTTGCCCTGCTGGAGCGGCAACGCGCCGGTGGCCGCAAGCTGTCTCATGTGCTGGAGCAGGCGCTGGACAACATTGGCCATTGTCGCCAGTGCCGTACCTTTACCGAAGAAGACATCTGTGCCATTTGCGCCAGCCCCAAACGCGCACTCAGTGGTCAGCTGTGTGTGGTGGAAAGCCCCGCCGACGTGGTGGCCATTGAACAGACCGGCCAGTACCAGGGCCGCTACTTTGTGCTGATGGGGCACCTGTCGCCACTGGACGGCGTGGGTCCGGAAGATCTGGGCCTCGACGTACTGGAAAACTGGCTTGACGCCGAGTCCTTTGACGAGCTGATCCTGGCGACCAATCCCACGGTGGAAGGGGAAGCCACCGCCTACTTTATTGCCGATATCGCCCGCCGCCACGGTGTGTCGGTGAGCCGCATCGCCCACGGCGTGCCTATCGGCGGCGAGCTGGAGCTGGTGGACGGCAACACCCTGAGCCATTCCTTTATGGGACGCAAGGCGTTCAGCGAATAAGCTTTGTCCGTGTCTGTTGCCGCTTTATGATGCGTGAAAAAACTGCCTCCGTTCGAAGGCAGTTCTAGGTTTAACGTCCCACATTCCACACAAAACGCCGCACTTTATCTCAGCAAGCCATGTCCCGATACAGGGCCACTCCGGTCAGCTGCGACACCTCATCCAGATAGGCGTTGAGCCGAGTGCCAAATTCCAGGCCGCTCACCATGGTGAGGTTACGCAGGGTGGGGAAAAAGTGAATATCGTCCCAGCCAAGGCGCTTATCGGCCCGCTCAGAAGGCGGCAGCAGCCAGTCCAGCCGGGCGAGGGCGGCGCGCATGTCGGCCAGGTGGGCCGGGGTTTCCAGCAGCGCCTGTTCAAAGCTGTGGCCCAGCATGGCGGTTTTGTTGCGGGTGAAATACTCAATGGCCTCGGGTTTGGCAAACTCGGGCAGGGGCAGGCGTACATCCCGAGGAAAAATCAGGTTCCACAGGGTTTGCTGATAGCGCTCCTGCCACTGGCTAATTCGCTCGTCAAAGGCGGAAGGCGCCAGGGTTTTGCTGCTGTTATTCATCAGTAGTTCGACGATATCGGCGCTTTCCGCCATAAAGCTGCCGTCGTCCTTTTCCAGAATGGGCACGGCGTTATAGCCCACCATTCGCTCCCGGGCGGCCACATCGTGGTTGTCGAGATAGACATATTCCACCTTGAGGCCGGCATAGCCGGCGGCCATCATGGCCTTTACGCAAAACGGGCAGTGATCAAACAGATACAGTTTCATGGCGGTGCTCCTGGTTATTATCGGTGTCAAATTACCACGTGGGTTAGCGCGACCGGGCTGACCGACGCCAGTGCCTGACTGGCAGCGGAATGCTGGCTGATGCCGGCGGTGCTTTCCACCAGCACCGCCCGGGAAATATGGCGCGGTTGATAGCCATGCAGGTGCAGCTGGCTCAGGGCCAGCTGCATGGGCCCCAGGCCCGGATTGAAGGCGGCGTTTTCCAGGTAACGGCCCCGGCACAGTCGGCCGTCCTGCAACTGCAGGGCCACGCCGGCGCGATTGTTGCTGTAAGGGGCATGGCTGGCGTTGGCTTCATTCAGTGCGGCTTGTAGCGCCATATCCCGATCATGACAGGTGAGGGTGCCGGGTGCCGGGGTCAGCATGCCACCGGCCAGGCCCAGATCCGCCGGACCAAAGGCATGGGGCAGTAGTGCGCTCAGCCGGTGGTGTTCACCGGGCAGCACTATGGTCAGTTCATCCTGATTCAGCTCCTGCATAAACTGCCGGCAGTGGCCGCAGGGACTGGCGCTTACCACCATTCGGTGAATGTGGGTTTCTCCGTGCAGGGCGGCGTGGCCAATGGCGGCCTGCTCGGCGTGCACGGAAAAATTGAGCGGCAGGCCGGCAAATTCCAGGTTGGCCCCGGCATACCAGTGCCCCGAGCCGGCCACGGCGAGGGCGCCCACGGCAAAGCCCGACACCGGCGTTACGGCACAGGCCTGAAGGTGGCTCAGCAGCGCCAGGGCAAGGGCATCGTCGGCCAGGCCGGTGGCCCGTTCGAGTGTTGCCAGGTCTGCCGGGCTTAGCCGTACTGGGCGAGCCAGCCCTCGCTGGGTTAATGCCTGCGCAAGTGTCTGAGTCATGTTGTGCCTCTCGAGTCAGCCGGTCAGCCAAAGGTAGAGGTGAAACAGCGGGGGAGCCAGCAGGGCGGTGACAATGCCGCACACCACCATGGCCAGCGAGGCAAAGGCCCCCTGGGCGGCGCCCACCTCGGCGGCGGCGCCGGTGCCGATGGCGTGGGCACCGGCCCCCATGGCCAGCCCTTGGGCCTCGGGATGGCGAATGCCCGCCAGCCGCATCAGCGGAAAGCCGATAATGGCTCCCATCATGCCCACGATGATCACCAGGCCGGCGGCAATGGCGGGAATACCGCCCAGTGCCTCGCTCACGCTCATGGCCAGCGGCGTGGTAATGGACTTGGTGGCCACCGAGGCCATCAGCTCGGGGCTGGCATGGATCACGCTGCCGATGAGCAGGGTGGTGCCCACCGAGAGCAGCACCGACAGGCTGCAGCACAGCAAAATGGGCAGCAGCTGGCTGCGGATTTTGGCCGCCTGTTGATACAGTGGCAGGGCAAAGGCCACCACCGCCAACTCCAGCAACAGGCTGAGCGGCCGGCTACCAGCCTGAAAATCGGCCGGATCCTGGCCGGTGGCCAGCAACAGCCCGATGATCAGCAGGGCCGGAATCAGGATGGGGTTGATCAAGGGGCTTTTCAGCCGCCGCGCCAACTTGCGGGTGAACAGGTAGAACACCACGGTGAGGGGAATGGCCAGCCAGAACATCACGACACCATCCTCTGATACAGCCGCCCCACCAGCAGCAAAATCAGCACCAAACCACTGAGGGCGGCCACCAGAATAAAACCGAGCCCCTGGCTCAGCACATCCACGTAACCGAGCAGGCCGGCGGCCACCGGAATAAACAGCAGCGCCATGTGTCGCAGGATCAACTGGCCGCCGTCGTGAACCCAGTCCAGCCGCACCAGCTGGGTGCTCAGCAGGGTAAACAGCAGCAGCAGGCCTATGATGCTGGCGGGAAAGGCAAAGGGCAGCACGGCGGCCACGGCCTTGCCGGCCAGCAGGCAGGCAAGGATCACCGCAAAGTCTCTTATGAGTTTCATGTTCAAACCTTACAGGGATTGCACATAACGGGCCACTGCCTGCAGCAGCGCCAGCCTGGGTTCATCGTCCTGATGGTCGAGTACCAGCTGCTCCAGCCGGTGCATATAGGGCTCGGCCTCGGCCGAGAGCCGATCCTGGCAGTGCAGGCGCCAGCGCTGCCATTCCTGCTCGTTGAGGGTGTGAGGGTAGTTGCGGGCCCGGTAGCGGAACAACAACTCGGGCAGGCGGGCGTCGCTGAACTGCAGCGGCAGCTCGGCCAGGGCTTCGGGCCGGCTGTTGCGCACCAGGGCCATGGCGGCCTTGTCGGCGTCACCAAAAAAGCCGCTGTAGAGGGCGGTGTCGACGTCGTCGTCCCCTTCAAAACCGGCCTCCTGGTGGTAAATGGCTTCCACCTTTTCACGGATTTCCGGGTGCTTGCGCAACAAATCCAGGCTTTTGCGGCACTGCGCCCGGTCAATGCCGAGTTCGTCGGCGCGTTGCTCACCCAGCGCCGCCGCCTTGGCCAGCACCGGGCACTTGTTGATGTGCACCAGTTTCAGCGGCACCGGTGGCAGGCTGCCCAGCTCACTCTTTTTGGTATACAGCCGCTGGCGCAGGGTATCGGTATCCAGCTCCACCAGGGGCGAGAGGTCTTTCGTCAGATCGACACAAATCACCGCATTGGCGTTGTCCGGGTGCCAGGCCAGGGGCGCCACCCAGCTGGCGCAGCCCTGCCAGGCGGAAAACATGCCTGAGACATGCACCAGGGGTTTGGTATTGATGATGTCGACGAGCGCCTTGACCTTGTGCTTGTTGCGCAACTCAAACAAATAATCAAATAGCCTGGGCTGGGCCTGTTTCAGCAGCCGGGCCAGGGCGATGGTGGCGCGCACGTCGGCCAGGGCGTCGTGGGCCTGGCCGTGAGCAATGCCGTTGGCCTGGGTTAGCCGTTCCAGCTTGAAACTGGGTTTGCCGTCTTCGTCTTCCGGCCAGTGAATGCCCTTGGGGCGCAGGGCGTAAAAGGCGCGCACCACGTCCAGCAGATCCCAGCGGGAATTGCCCTGCTGCCAGCTCCAGCCATAAGGATCGTAAAAATTGCGATACAGGGTATAGCGGGTGACTTCGTCGTCAAAGCGTATGTTGTTGTAGCCGAGCACACAGGTATTGGCCTGGCTGAACTGCTCGTGAATGCGGGCAATGAACTCGGCTTCGTTTAGCCCGTCCTGCTGCGCCTTTTGCGGGGTAATGCCGGTGATCAGGGTGGCCTCCGGCGAGGGCAGGTAATCGGCGGGCAGGCGGCAGTAAAACATCTGCGGTTCGCCGATTTCATTGAAGTCGGCGTCGGTGCGAATGCCGGCAAACTGTACCGGTCGGTCTCTGGCCGGGCTGACGCCGGCGGTTTCAAAGTCGTAGAAGTAGAAGGTGGCGTGGGCCTGCTCGCTCATGGTGCTGTTGCTGTCGGCTGAGTTTGCCGCTCATTATGCGCGACTCAGGCGGGGAACCCAAGGGGTGAAAGGAATGATTAAGGCAATGATATGGGGGCGGCGACCCGCCAGCATCGGCACTCGGCCGGGTGCTTGGATGGCTGCCGTTGCACGGCAAAATGCGGGCGAAGTCGCCCGCATTTCAACGCATCAGTCGGCGTTGTCTTCCACCGGCTCGTAATCGTCGTCGCTGCCGCCGCTCATGGGTGAGCACAGCCGGTGTACTCGGCGCGGACCGATCACCTTGAGGTACTTCATCCACACCTTGGCGTGGCGCAGCTCAGGGGCAGCCTGTTGCTGCACCTGCTCGATAAAGCGTTGTTCGTCGTCGGTTACCGGAGGCCGCTGGCCGGTATACAGTCCGAGCATGGCGTGGCCGCATTGTTCCAGCAGCTGGGCTTCGGCCACCGTGAACTCGCCGCAACGACGCAGCCCGCGCGGAAAGTGGGTGAAGTCCTGAAACGGCTTGGCTGACTCAAAGCTCATATGCATTCTCACTCTTACAGGTACTGGGCATTGATATTCGCGGAAAGTATGGCACCCGTGCCCACTACGCAAAATCAATTTTCTTTACGTGTCGTGAAAAATCACTTTATGAAAATTTTGTAGGCAAGCCCCGCCGCCTCAGGACGCCGGCTCGGTGGCGTCCAGGGTCAGCTCGATAAAGCGCGGATGCTGGCGCAGCGGGTCGAATTCTTCGTCTTCCGCGGCCACATGCCGCAAGTGCACGTTGTTTTCCACCGCCAGCTCCAGATCGCTCAGGGCCTGCTCTTCATGGCCCATGCCGGCATTGGCACAGGCGCGCTGATAGAGGGCATGGGCGTTTTGCGGATCTACCTGCATCACCCGGTTGCACAGGCTCAGTGCCCACTGACGTTCGTTCATCATCAGGGCCGCATCGGCCTTGTGGGTGAGGGCGTCGAGATCGCCGGGCTTGATGTGCAAAATCTGATCATAAATGTCCATCTTGGCCTGAGGGCTTTGCTCCTGGCTGGCCCGCAGCCAGAGCGCGTGTACTTCCTGGAAGCGTTCAATTTCCCGGTAGTTCTCTGCAATGACTTTGGTTTTTCGCTGCAGTTCGCGCTCAATCTGCCGAAGCTTGCGCTCGTAGGTATCGGTGATCTGCTTCATTTGGGTTTCCACGTAATCCCGGGCGGTTTTCTTCAGCTCACGCAGTGACTGCCAGCCCACGATGGCCAGTACCGAGGCGGCTCCGGCCAGCAGGTAGAAGAAATAGGTCACGGTAACGTTGGCGTAGCTCATGGCCTTGTCGGCCACTCCCAGCTCTTTTTGTACCACCTCTTCCTGCACGTTGACCCGAAACTGGGCCATTTCGGTGCGCAGCGCCTTGAGCTCGTCGAGCATATAGCGCTCCATCAGAGGCGTAAGCCGAGTGCGTACTTCCTCGGTGGGCTCGCCGGTCTCGGGGGCGGCGGCCAGGGGCAGGGAGCAACACAACATCAGTATGAAAGCGAACAGTCTGTGCATGTTAGTACCGGTTAATGACTGGGGGAGTGGCTGAAAACGAGCCAAGAATACCGCGATGATATTTCGCTTTCAAATGATCGGCTGCAAAGCCACTCTCGGCGTTGTGGTTAGTGGTCTAATGGTATTTTTTGGTGGTTCATCTGCGGTCTGTTTGATTTGGGCCCTGAATAAATCGTGGTTGCCTGCGCGGTTGTTGACAGGGTGATTAACGACGGTCCTGGTGGTTGAGTAAGGGCGCTTGTGATCCTTTTTTGAGAAAGGGTGATCTGCCTGGGCAGGAGCACGTGTGGGTGTGGAAGGGCGGCGCGCATTGAGGCTTTTGGAGGCGTCAGCCGCCCTTTTTCTGGTCGATTGGAGTGTTGCGCGACATTTTTTTTCGTTCCGCAGAAAAGGGGCAGGGAAGCATTTGGAGCTCATTTGGAAATGAAGGAACAGCCCTGTGCTGGCAAGGGCTTAGGCGGGTTGGGGGAGGGGCGTTTGAGGCTGGTGGGGGGGAGTCCATAAGGGTATAAAAAGCGTTATGTTCAAATTAATTTCATATAAGTCGCCTTGCAATTGATTAGTGGTTTGTTAGGTTAATAAAGGATTTTTTGATTCGCCCACTAACCAAAAGTGATTAGAACCATAAATTATGGATACTACAGTTGACCTACAACTTGTGTTGCGACATCCCAAAGCGACGGATGGTCGTAACGTCAATCTGCTGATTGACCGCTGCAAACCCCTGGACACCAATTCCACCTACTGCAACCTGCTGCAATGTTCGCATTTTGCCGATACCTGCATGCTGGCCGAAGACGAGGAAGACGGCTCCCTGCTGGGGTTTATCTCTGCCTACCGCAAGCCCGCCGAGCCAGACACCCTGTTCGTGTGGCAGGTAGCCATAGATAAACGCGCCCGCGGAGAGGGACTGGCCCGCCGCCTGCTCGACAACCTGCTTGATGCCGATGCCTGCCAGGGCGTACGTCGCATTGAAACCACCATCACGCCCGACAACGCCGCTTCATGGGGGCTGTTTGACAGCCTGTCCCGGGACAGAGGTGAGGGCGCCGGCACCCGTCATGTGCTGTTCGATCAGGAGCGCCACTTCGGCGGCGACAGCAAAAGCGAGATCCTCTATCGCATTCCGCTCGCCTGAGCCCATCTCCCCAGTTTTTTCGCTTTTTAACGATTTGAATCGGACTTTTAAGGAGTCGTGATGAGTATTTTTGACGTAATGGAATCCAGTGTACAAACCTATGCCCGCTCATTTCCGGTGGTGTTTGACCAGGCCAAAGGCGTGTGGCTGCACGATCGCAGCGGCAAGCGTTACCTGGACTTTCTCGCCGGCGCCGGCACCCTCAACTACGGCCACAACCACCCGGCCCTGAAAGAGGCGTTAATCGAGTACATCCAGCATGATGGCATCGCCCACGGCCTGGACATGCACACCGACGCCAAGGCGCAGTTTCTGAGCGCGCTGCAAAACATCATTCTCAAGCCCCGTGGCCTGGATCATGTGGCCCAGTTCACCGGCCCCACCGGCACCAACGCGGTGGAAGCGGCCATGAAGCTGGCGCGCAAGGTCACCGGCCGTGAAAACATAGTGGCCTTTACCAATGGTTTCCACGGCGTCAGCCTGGGCGCCCTGGCCGCCACCGGCAACCAGCACCACAGAGGCGGCGCCGGCACCGTGCTGGCCAACGTCACCCGTCTGCCCTATGACGGTTACGCCGGCACCGGTGAAGACAGCCTGGTGCTGTTCGAAACCATGCTGAACGACAACTCCAGTGGTCTCGACAAGCCCGCCGCCGTGCTGTTTGAAGTGGTACAGGGCGAGGGTGGCCTGAACGCCGCCTCTGTTAAGTGGTTGCAGCGCCTGGAGAAAATCTGCCGTGCCCACGACATTCTGCTGATTGCCGATGACATTCAGGCCGGTTGCGGCCGCACCGGTACCTTCTTCAGCTTTGAGCCCGCCGGCATCAAGCCCGACATCATCACCCTGTCCAAGTCCCTGAGTGGCATGGGTCTGCCCTTTGCGCTGGTGCTGCTGCGTCCGGATCTGGATCAGTGGGAACCGGGTGAGCACAACGGCACCTTTCGCGGCAACAACCACGCCTTTATCACCGCTCGCAAGGCGTTGGAAACCTTCTGGCAGGACGACGAATTCGCCACTGGCGTGCGCGCCAAGGGCGAGCTGCTGACCCGTCGCCTGCAAACACTGGTGGACAAGTTCCCGCAGCTGTTTGAGCGGGTGAAAGGCCGCGGCATGATGCAGGGCATTGCCTGCGTTAATGGTGACATTGCCGACGACATTACCTCCCGCGCCTTTGAGCTGGGCCTGGTGATTGAAACCGCCGGCCCCGATGACGAAGTGGTCAAGTGCCTGTGCCCGCTGATCATCACCGAAGCCGAGCTGACCCAGGGCCTTGACTGGCTGGAGCAGGCCATTGTCGACGTGGCCGCCAAGCGCCTGAAAAAGGCGTCCTGAGTCATTACCGCGAAGTCGGGATGTCAGAACCATCAACGCCATGGCATGAGCCATGGCGTCAAATACGAACAACCAAAGGAAACATCATGATCGTACGTACGCTTGCCGACTGTGAGAAAACCGAGCGCCGCGTTGAGTCCGAGACCGGCACCTGGGAAAGCACCCGCATGCTGCTCAAGGACGACAAGATGGGCTTTTCGTTCCATATCACCACCATCTATGCCAACACCGAGACCCACATTCACTACCAGAACCACCTGGAGTCGGTGTATTGCATGAGCGGCAACGGCGAAATCGAGGATCTGGCCACCGGCAAGATTTACCAGATTGAGCCGGGCACCCTCTACATTCTCGACCAGCACGACGAGCACCTGCTACGCGGTGGCAGTGAAGACATGAAGCTGGCCTGCGTGTTCAACCCGCCGCTCACCGGCAAGGAAGTGCACGACGCCGACGGCGTTTATCCGCTGGAAACGGAAACCGCGAAAGGCTGAGGCAAGTCATCTGTGCAAAGCATCGGCGGGGATTGCTGTAGCCGACCGTCAAATGCCAGGGCCGAATAATTGTTCCTGCATTTTCGGCATTCCCGCCATCCATGGCGGTCAGATACATTTGCCGAGCGCCCATGGGGCGAGCTTGCTCGCCGTAACGAATCAGTAAAGTCTGACCGAACATTAAGTATGTTCGCAGCAGGCTTTACTGGTGAGTGGCATCCCCCGAAGCGTGCCGGCGGAATGTAACCACGCCGGTGATTTGCCAAGGCATTATTTCGCACCTTTTCACTGGGCAGGGCGGTAAAGACCCAGGCCCACTGAAAATGTGCGCTCCACACCATTCAAACATTCATTTCAGGGAACGGGAGAGCAATAACGTGTTACATACAGTAGAAAAAATCGGCGGCACCTCCATGAGCCAGTATCAGGCGGTGCGCGACAACATAGTGCTGTATAACCGCAATAACGATAACTACTACCAGCGCATGCTGGTGGTGTCCGCCTTTGGCGGCATTACCGACGGCCTGCTGGAGTGCAAGCGCACCGGCGCGCCGGGGGTGTATGCCACCTTTGCCGACGCCGAAGACGATCAGGCCTGGGAGCAGGCGCTGGACAACGTGTGCCAGCGCATGGCCCAGATCAACGAAGAAATGTTTGGCGCCACGCCGGAACGGGCCCTGGCCGATGCCTTTTTGCAAGAGCGCATTGCCGGCATTCGCGACTGCCTGCACCAGCTGCGCCGGGTCTGTGCCTTTGGCCAGTTTCAGCTGGCCGAGCAGCTGCAGACCATACGAGAGCTGCTGGCGGCCATGGGCGAGGCCCACAGTGCCCACAACATGGTGCTGTATCTGCGTCAGAGCGGGGTAAACGCCATTCTGATGGATCTGACCGGCTGGCGCACCGACGACGCCCTGCCGCTGGACGATGTACTGACCCAGGCCCTGGCCCGGGTGGATCTGTCCTCGCAGCTGCCGGTGGTGACCGGTTACGCCCACTGCAAGGAAGGGCTGATGAGCAGCTTTGACCGGGGTTACAGCGAAATGACCTTCAGCCGGCTGGCGGTGCTGAGCGGGGCCCGGGAAGCCATTATTCACAAGGAATATCACCTGAGCAGTGCCGATCCGCGCCTGGCCGGTGAGGACGAGGTGATTCCCATCGGCCGCACCAATTATGACGTGACCGATCAGCTGTCCAACCTTGGTATGGAGGCCATTCATCCCCAGGCCGCCAAGGGCCTGCGCCAGCAGGATATTCCGCTCAGAGTGCGCAACACCTTTGAACCGGATCATGAGGGGACGTTGATCACCACCGATTACCGCAGCCCGGCGCCCTGCGTGGAAATGGTAGCCGGCCGCCGCAACCTGTTTGCGCTGGAGTTGTTTGATCAGGACATGGTGGGCCGAGTGTCCCATTACGCCGAAGGCTTTACCGACGAGCTCGACAAGATGCACCTGAACCTGGTAGCCAAGGACATGAACGCCAATACCCTGACCTATTATGTGGCGGGCAACCGCAAGCAGGTGCGCCGACTGGTCGGTTCACTGCAGCGTCGTTTCGGCAACGCCGAGGTGAACACCCACAAGGTGTCGCTGGTGTCGGCGGTGGGCAGCGACATGAGCATTCCCGGCCTGTTGGCCCGCTCGGTGGGCGCCCTTAACCGCGCCGAGGTGCCGGTGCGCGCCGTGCATCAGTCGCTGCGGGCGGTGGAAATGCAGTTTATCGTGGATGACGAGTTCTACGAGCAGGCGGTGGTGGCCCTGCACGATGAACTGGTACAGACCCACGCCGACACCGTGGCTCTGGCGGTGGCGTAACAAGTGGCGGCCGCCTTGTCGCCGCCATGTTAAGTTGACGGGGCCGGCACTGCCGGCCCTTTTTCATTGGCGTTGCCGGCGGGTTTGCACCCGCCAAAGCGGCGCCTGCAATATTCCACGCCTTCCGTCCATCCCCGCATTTTGGCACACTGCAGGTACTGCTTTATTTCAATGAGAACCCGTTATGGCAAAACGTGCCTGTGCCCTGCACATACTGGTAAAAACCGAAGCCGAATGTCTCGCCCTCAAGGCCCAGATCGACAAGGGCGCTGATTTTCACAAGCTGGCCAAAAAGCACTCCATCTGCCCGTCCGGCAAAAAGGGCGGCGATCTGGGCGAGTTCAACAAGGGCGATATGGTCGGCCCCTTTGACAAGGCGGTGTTTACCGGCCCCGAGCTCAAGGTACAGGGACCGGTGAAAACCCGTTTTGGCTATCATCTGATCAAGGTGCTTTACCGCAGCTAATATTTTCACTCATTCATCCGGACGGCGTTCATGTATCTTGAGCATGTCGAGATTCGCAATTTCCTCGGGCTGAACCAGCTTTCCCTGCCGCTGGAACAGAGCACCGCCCTGATGGGGGAAAACGCCTGGGGCAAAACCAGCCTGTTTCGTGCCCTGTGGCGGCTGATGGGCCGGGGCGCCTGCTGCTACGATTTTGCCGAAGAAGACTTCTACCGGGTGGAAGAGGGGGAGCCGGCCACCACCTTGTCCATTACCCTGACCTACCGGGAGCACAGGCCCGGGGTCAGCCGCCATTCCAATCGGCTGGCGCGACTGGAGCCGGTCTGGGTGGCCCACAAGGATCACTTCAGCCGAGTGCATTACCGCGCCAGTGCCCGGCGGGGCAGCGGCGGCGTCATCAGCCGCCACGAGTTTCTCGACGGTGCCGGTAATCCCATTACGTTGCCCGACACCCACGGCCTGGTGCACCAACTGATTGAAATGAACCCGGTGTTCCGGCTGCGGGATTCCCGGGGCGCGCCCCAGGATCTGCCCATCGTCAACCTCAATGGCGACTACGAGCAGCTGCTGGGCCGGCTCAGCGATCAGCTGGCGGAGGAAGATGAGCTCAGCCGGGGTGAGATCAAGGCCGGGTTGGACGCGGTGCGCCAGCTGTTTGAGCACTATTTCACACCACAGGGCGCCACCAGCCGGGCGCCACGCCGGGCCCGGGACATCGCCATTCACCCGGTCACCTTAAGTCAGTTGGGCAAGTTCAACGACTGGCAACCCCTGGGCGAGGAAAGCGGACTGTCGCTGGCGCTGGCGGCGGTGGCCCGTACCATACTGCAGGCCCGGGGCGGACGGCCCATCGAGCCCGGCGCCCGGCCCATGCTGCTGATTGAAGATCCGGAAAGCCGGCTGCACCCCACCATGCTGGCGGCCACCTGGGGCATTCTGGACCGTTTTCCCGGCCAGAAGCTGGTTACCACCAATTCCGGCGATCTGCTGTCGGCCTTTCCTTTGAACCATCTGCGCCGGCTGGTGCGGCTGGAGCACGAAACCCGCAGCCTTGGCCTGGGCAACGAGCGTTACAGCGCCGAAGACATGCGCCGCATTGCCTTTCATGTGCGCATCAACCGGCCCATGTCGCTGTTTGCCCGTTACTGGCTATTGGTGGAAGGCGAAACCGAAATCTGGCTGTTGTCGGAGCTGGCACGTATTTGCGGCTATGTGCTGCCGGCCGAAGGGGTGCGCATTATCGAATTTGCCCAGTGCGGGCACAGCCCCCTTATCAAGGTGGCGCGGGACTTCGGCATTGGCTGGCACCTGCTCACCGATGGCGATGAGGCCGGGCAGAAATACGCTCAGGGGGTGCGCAGCATGCTGCGCGGCGAACGGGAAGGGGATCATCTCACCGTGCTGCCCCGGGCCGACATTGAGCATTACATGTATCACAACGGCCTGGAGCCGGTGTTCCGCCAGGAAGCCAATATCTTCGACAAGCATACCCCGCCGTCGCGCATCATCGAACGGGCCCTGAGCCGGCGCAGCAAGCCGGGCATGGCGCTGGCGCTGGTCGAAGCCATTGAGCCCCACGGCTCCGAGCGGGTGCCGGTGGAATTGCGGCGCATGTTTGCCCGTATGGTCGCACTGGCCCGCCGACAACGGTAGAATGCGCCCCGAACATTTAACGGAGGCAAACCATGACAGAATTGCTGCCGGCGCGGTTGTTCGCGCCCCTGGCTCTGAGCGCGGTGGCGGCCCTGGCGCTGCTGGTGTGGGTACTGAAAAACGGCGATCTCTGCCCCGGCCAGCGCCGGCGCATCGGCGACGGCGCCATCTCGGTATGGGCGGTGTTTGGCCTGGCGTTGATGCTGGGGGTGGAGGCGGGCGTGCCGGCCTCCCTGCTGTGGCTGGGGGGTGCCACCCTGGCGGTGGGCCTGGGCACCGTGTTGTATCAGGCGCGCATGCAGGGCAAGCGCAGCCTGGGAGTGAGCTGGCATTATCCGGCATTGGTGCTGGCGCTGCTTTATGCCGCCCTGGTGGGCTGGCGCATGGGCCCGGGTTGGGCAGTGCTGGCGGCGGGTGCGGGGGGCTGTGTATTTGCCCACCTTATCATGGTGCGTGCCAAACACCGGCTGCAGGCCTTTAACGTGCTGTTGCCCCTGGTCGGCTCCGCCTTTGGTGTGCTCTGGCTGCTGGCACTGGCGGTGCGCGCCGCCGGCATTGACGAAGCGGCCCTTGAATCCCTGGTGTTGCCCTTTGTGCAGGTAAGTGCCGCCGTGCTCATTGGTGCCCTGGTGTGGTTCTTGCCACTGTTGCGCAAGGAGCAGACCAAACCACCGGTGATCGCCGTTGCCGCACTGTTAATTATCGGGGCGCTCACCCTGGGGCAGGGCATGCTCTGGCACATGGCCGGTAACATTAGTTAAACATCAAATTTTCTCGCCAAGTCACAAATTTTTCTCGTTGTACTTGTGATTTGGCGCTTTCTAGAATGCGCGCCTCTTGATTCGGAGGCGTCATGCACCTTGTTCCCCTTTACACCCATTTAATCCTGCTGACCCTGGGCAATGCCTTTTTGGTGACCCTGGTAGCCGTGTATTTGAACGGCCAGGGCGCGCCGGCGGCGCAGATCGGCCTGGTGGGGGCGGCCTTTTACCTGGGTATGCTGGGCGCCAGTTTCTTTGCCGACAAATTCATTCAGCGCCTCGGCCATGTGCGTGCCCTGGTGGTGTGCAGTGCCGCGCTGGCGCTGGCGGCGGTGGCGCTGACCTGGACCAGCCTGTTGCCGGTGTGGTTGGTGCTGCGCATGGTGGCGGGCATGGCGGCGGCCATCAGCTTTGTGGCGGTGGAAAGCTGGGTGCTGGGTGTGGCACCGCTGAACCGTCGTTCCAGCGCCATGGCCCGTTATATGCTGGTGTATTACTTCAGTTACGGTGGCAGCCAGCTGTTTATTGACTGGATTCCCGCCAGCAGCCAGCTCGCCTTCTGGCTGGCCGCCGGCCTCTGTGCCTCGGCGTTGTTACCGCTGTGCTGGGCGAGCACGCCAAACCTTGACGCCGAAGGCGCCGCCGATGGTGCCATGGCTGGCAAGCCGCCCCGTGCCGACCGGGCCCTGGGGCTGGCCGGTTGCCTGGTGGCAGGCATGCTCCTGGGCGCCCTTTATGCGCTGATGCCCATTCAACTGGAGCAGCTGGCCCTGGGTGACGAGGTGGGGCTGTATATGGCCTGGCTTATTCTGTGCGGCATGGCTTTTCAGCTGCCCAATGGCAGCCTGGCCGACCGGCTGGGCAAGCGCACCATGATGGGCGTGCAGACCCTGATGGTGGGCGGCGGTTGTCTGCTGGTATGGGAATTTGGTGGCAACAGTGTGCTGATCCTGGCCTTTGCCCTGGTGGGCGCGGGCGCCTTTACCCTGTATCCGACCACCATGTCCTATGCCTGCGGCAAGATGCATGGCCGTGCCCTGGTGCGCATGACCCAAAAGCTGATGTTTGCCTACAGCATTGGCTCGCTCACCGGCCCGGTAATTGCCGGCATGATGCTGGAGCGGTTTCAGGCCGGGTTGTTCCTGTTTATCATTTTGCTGGTGGCGGGGTGGGCCCTGTGGTTGCTGCTGGCTCGCCTGGTACTCGACAAGCCCCTGGGCGATGCGGTGTAACGGGAGTGGACGCAATTTCGCTCTCGTCATGCCCGTGAATGCCACTCAAAGGCCTGCGCAAGCAGGCCTTTTGCTTTTGTGCAGAATGAAACCCCGCGGATGACGACCCGGTCTTAAGGGTGTAATGTCTGCATAATAACGATCCGTGTTCTAGTTACAGGGGGTTTGTCATGAACATCAAACAGTTATCCATGGTGGCCGTGCTGGCTGCGCTGGGCCTGGGCGGTTGCGCCAATACCGACGTCTATTCCGGCGATGTTTACGGCAGCAGTGCCGCGGGCCGGGCACAAAACGTGACCTACGGCACCCTGGTGTCGGTGCGGCCGGTTAAAATTCAGGCCGGGGATCAGAATCCCAACGTAATCGGCACGGTAGGTGGCGGTGTTATTGGCGGCATTGCCGGTAGCAGCATCGGTGGCGGCACCGGCCGTTCCCTGGCCACCGCCGCCGGTGCCATTGCCGGCGCCATGGTCGGCTCCAAGGCCGAGGAAAAAATCAACCAGGTCAACGCGGTGGAGCTGGAAATTCGCACCGACAGCGGCGAGAACCTGGTGGTGGTGCAAAAGGCGGATCGCAGCTGGCAAGCGGGCCAGCGGGTGCGCATGATAGGCTCCGGCAGCAGCATGAGCGTGGCACCTTACTGAGAAAACCGATAAAAACAAAAAAGGCGCCGCAAGGCGCCTTTTTTGTTTCACAGGAAATATTTATTATTTCTTAGTGTTTTACAGTCCTGTCTTCCCGGGCTCAGTTAGAATTGTGCCAAGGAAGGTGCAGAAATGGCAAGCATGGTTGCGCAGACTGTAAAAATGACGGTTATCACTAACTCTTTCATTGTTTACCTTCCTCAACAGTGGGCTGTGTGATCACTATACCGGCATGGTGGGTGCTTTTCAATCGCCATTTTTGTTTTTGATGTGGTTTTTGTAGTGGTTGGTTGCTGTACCTCCTGTTTTTGTTAGTTTTCATTGCCAAAAGCTGACATTGGTGGCCTTTTTCTGTTTTTAGATATGCTAGATAAAAAAATATTTTATATAAAAATCAATGCATTGTGGTTTTTCGTTGTTTATGGTGACGCTGGTAGTGATGTGTGGCAAAACAGCCCTTTTTATGGAAAAAGTATTGCCGTCGGCGCCCCGTGTGAACGGAATCGGGGCTTTCGATGGGGTGGTGAGCTTAATAAATGACCGTCGATTACCATGGGCCTCGTCAACCGCCGGGTGCCCAAGGTGGATCCCGCGGCCCGGGGCCACTGCATTAGCGCGCCGCTTTCTGCTAGACTGCGCGCCAGCTTTTTTGGCATTAACGTGTTTATAAACGAACAGGGGTTTTGAGTTTGGCGCAGTCGGTTGAACAGTTGCAGGCAAGGCTGAAGGAATGCAGGGGCGCAGAGCGCGGGCGGTTTCGCCGTCGGCTGCAGGGCGTGGCAAAGCTCAATGAGTCCAAACGGCAACAGGTGCTGGAGAAGATCGCCCTGGAAATTGCCACCTCCATGGCCGAGCGCAGCCGCCGACTGGCATTGCTGCAAAGCCCCATCGCCTATCCCCCGCAACTGCCGGTGAGCGACAAGCGCGACATCATCAAACAGGCCATCCAGGATCATCAGGTGGTGATCATCGCCGGTGAAACCGGCTCGGGCAAAACCACCCAGATCCCCAAAATGTGTCTTGAGCTGGGACTGGGGGTCGACGGTACCATAGGCCACACCCAGCCCCGGCGGCTGGCGGCCCGCAGCGTGGCCACCCGACTGGCTCAGGAGCTGGGCTGTGAGCTGGGCGAGCGGGTCGGCTTCAAGGTGCGTTTCAGTGATCAGGCCAGCACTGAGACCCAGGTCAAGCTGATGACAGATGGTATTCTGTTGGCGGAAATTCAGCAGGACCGTTGGCTTCGCCAGTACGACACCATCATTATCGACGAGGCCCACGAGCGTAGCCTCAACATCGACTTTATTCTGGGCTACCTGCGCCAGTTGCTGCCCAAACGCCCCGATCTCAAGGTGATCATCACCTCGGCCACCATAGATCCCGAGCGTTTCTCCAGTCACTTTAACGACGCGCCCATTATCTCGGTGTCGGGCCGCACCTATCCGGTGGAGCTGCGTTACCGCCCGCTGGTGGACGACAACCGGGAGCGGGATCAGCTGCAGGGCATTTTTGATGCGGTGACCGAGCTCACCCAGGAAGGCCCCGGCGACATTCTGATCTTTATGAACGGCGAGCGGGAAATTCGCGACACCGCCGACGCCCTGCGCAAGCTGGAGCTGCGCCACACCGAGATAGTGCCGCTGTTCTCGCGGCTGTCCAACGCCGAGCAGAACCGCATTTTTGAATCCCACTCCGGCCGGCGCATTGTGCTGGCCACCAACGTGGCAGAAACCTCGCTCACCGTGCCCGGCATTCGTTATGTGATTGATCCGGGTACGGCCCGCATCAGCCGCTATTCCTACCGCACCAAGGTGCAGCGCCTGCCCATTGAGCCGGTATCCCAGGCCAGCGCCAACCAGCGCATGGGCCGCTGTGGTCGGGTGGAAGCGGGCATCTGTATTCGCCTGTACAGCGAAGAAGACTTTTTAAGCCGGCCGGAATTTACCGACCCGGAAATTCTGCGCACCAACCTGGCCTCGGTGATATTGCAGATGCTCTCCCTGGGCCTGGGCGACATCTCCGCCTTTCCCTTTGTGGAAGCACCGGAAAACAAGAACATCTCCGACGGCATTCGCCTGCTGGAAGAGCTGGGCGCGGTCGAGAGCGAGAAAAACGAGCTCACGCTCACGCCCCTGGGGCGGGACTTGTCCCGGCTGCCGGTGGACCCGCGCCTGGGGCGCATGGTGCTGGCGGCCCGGGATTACGGCTGCGTGACCGAAGTCATGGTGATCACCGCCGCGCTCAGCATTCAGGACCCTCGCGAGCGGCCGCTGGAGAAACAACAGGCCGCCGCCGAAATGCACCGCCGCTTTGCCGACAAGGACTCGGACTTTGTCGCCTATATCAATCTGTGGAACTACCTGAAAGAGCAGCAAAAAGTGCTGAGCGGCAATCAGTTCCGCAAGCAGTGCATGAATGAGTTTCTCAACTACCTGAGAGTGCGGGAGTGGCAGGACATTTACAGCCAGCTGCGGCTGGTGGTGCGTGAGCTGGGCTTTGCGCTGAACAGCACGCCTGCCGGGTTTGATGGCCTGCACCGGGCCTTGCTCACCGGCATGCTCAGCCAGGTCGGCCTGCGAGATGGCGACAAAAAGGAAATCATGGGCGCGCGCAATGCCCGCTTTGTGCTGGTGCCGGGCTCGCAACTTGCTAAAAAGCCGCCCCGCTGGCTGATGGTGGCCGAACTCACCGAAACCCACCGTTTATATGGCCGCACCGCCGCCCGCATTGAGCAGGGTTGGCTGGAAGAGGCGGGGGATCATTTGCTCAAGTCCAGCTACAGCGAGCCGCACTGGTCGAAAAAGCAGGGCGCGGTCATGGGGTATGTGAGCAAAAGCCTGTTTGGCCTGCCGGTGGTGGTGCGCCGCCGGGTGAATTACTCCAGTGTTGACCCCAAGCTGTGTCGGGAGCTGTTTATTCGTCAGGCCCTGGTGGAAGGGGAGCTGCATACCCGCCACGAGTTCTTTCATCACAACCGGGCGCTGCTGGATCAGGCCGAGACCCTGGAGCACAAGTCCCGCCGCCGGGATCTGGTGATCGACGACGACACCCTGTTCCGTTTTTACGACGAGCGCCTGCCCGCCGACATCGTCTCCATTCGTCATTTCGACAAATGGTGGAAAGGGGCGCGCAAGGCCAACCCCGAGCTGCTGCACTTTACCGAAGAGATGCTGCTCAACGAGCGCGCCGGCGCCGTGACCACGCGCGATTATCCGGACGCCTGGCAGCACGACGGCCTGAACCTGCCCCTGGACTATCAGTTTGAGCCGGGCAAGGAAGAAGATGGCGTGACCGTGCGGATTCCGCTGCCGCTGCTCAACCAGGTGGCCGCCGAGCCCTTTGTATGGCAGGTGCCGGGGCTGCGCCGGGAGCTGTTGATCGCCCTGATCAAGTCCTTGCCCAAGCCCATGCGCAAGCACTTTGTGCCGGCGCCTAACTTTGCCGAGGCGCTGCTGGCGGCCATGACCCCATTCGAGGGCCCGCTGCTCGATCAGATGGAAAAACACCTGCGGCGCATGACCGGGGTGACCGTGCCCCGCGAAGACTGGGACTGGAGCGCACTGCCGGCGCACTTGATCATGCGCTTTGCGGTGGTGGACGCCGACGGCAAGGAACTGGCCGCCGGACGGGATCTGGAAAGCATCAAACTCAGCCTGCAGGGGCAGGTGCAGACCGCGCTGACCGAGGCGGTGGACGACGACCGCTTTGAGCAGGACGGCCTGCTGAGCTTTCCCGCCAGGGCCATTCCGCAAACCTTTGCCGCCAAGCGGGCCGGCTTTGAGGTGAAGGCCTATCCGGCGCTGGCGGATCAGGGCGACAGCGTGGCGCTGCAGTTGTGCGAAGACGAAACCAGCCAGGCCCAGACCATGTGGGACGGCCAGTGCAAGCTGCTGCTGTTGCAACTGCCATCGCCCATCAAATATTTGCAGGACAAGCTGCCCAACAAGGCCAAGCTGGGGCTGTATTTCAATCCCTACGGCAAGGTGCTGGATCTGGTGGACGACTGCATTCGTGCCGGCATTTATGCGCTTATGCGCGAGCACGGTGCCCCGGCCTGGACCCCGGAAGCATTCGAGGCCCTGAAAGACAGCGTGGCCGGCGAGCTCAACCCAACCGTAGCCGCCATTGCCCTGCAGGTGGAAGAAGTGCTGAGCCGGGCTCAAGTCATTAAAAAGCGGCTTAAGGGCAAGATTGATCTGGCCATGGCCATGTCCATGTCGGACATACAGGCCCAGCTAGACGGCCTGATTTATCGCGGCTTTGTGACCGACACCGGTGCCGAGCGGCTGAAAGACGTGTGCCGCTACCTGGAGGCCCTGAGCCGCCGGCTCGACAAGCTGGGCATAGACCCGCACCGGGACCGGGCACACCTGCTGAAAATTCAGAACGTGCAGACCGCCTATCAGGCCCTGCTGAAGAAGCAGCCCAAAGGCAAGCCGCTGGATGCGGATGTCAAAGTCGTGCGCTGGATGATAGAAGAGCTGCGCGTGTCTTATTTTGCCCAGACACTGGGTACGCCCTACCCGGTGTCGGACAAGCGCGTATTGCAGCAGATAGAAGCGCTCTGAAGCCGGCCTTCTGCTTGCCCCGATAGGGGGGCTGTGTTAATATCCGCGCGCTTTTTACAGGCGAAGACCGGTCGCAGTTTTCGCCATTAACCTTAAGAGAGACCATTATGTCATTCGTATTTGAAGCCGAAGTTCGTTCTGACCTGGGGAAAGGTGCGAGCCGCCGCCTGCGTCATGAAGACAAAGTGCCCGCCATCGTTTACGGAGCAGGCCAGGAGCCGGTAGCTATTGCTCTGGACCACAAAAAAGTAAACATCGCTCAAGCCGACGACGCTTTCTACAGCGAAGTGCTGACCCTGGTGATCAACGGCCAGGAAGTTAAGGTTAAGGCGCAGGACATTCAGCGTCACCCTTACAAGCCGAAGCTGACTCACCTGGACTTCGTTCGCGCCTAAGCGATACAAGTATCAGATAAAAAACCGCCGCAAGGCGGTTTTTTTATGCCCCTGAGTCAGGGTAAAAGCACCGCAAGCAGCACTCACGCACTTTACATGGCGTATTTTTACTTTCGCCATTGAGCCTGCCGCGTTATCCCGCCAAAATAGACCCTTTCGTGCACTGTTTGTGACAGGGAAGGGCGGCCTGAAACGACACGGGATCAGGGCCAGGACAAATCGGCCTGGTATGTGTACTGACAACGCGAGCTGGCATCGTTTTGCCATACCCTGAAGGCTGAGTTAAGCAGAGAAAACTGCTTTATGGTGAGATGCATCTGCGGAATAAACTGGCCGAATACCTCCAGCATTTTAATAATCGATTTCAACTGCCTCAAGTCTAAGTGATATGAGTTCGGTCGAATATGAAGCCCTGGTGGCCTAGTGGGGGGCGCGTGTCCGATTTATCGGGGGAAGATCACAGCTAAAGCCGCCGCTGCTTTAGGGAAAAGGAGAAAATATGGACATTGCAGTACTAACTTTCGATGGATTTAATGAGCTGGATTCATTTGTGGCATCGGGCATTTTGAACCGAATGAGAGACGCTGGTTGGAATGTAAAGATAACGAGTCCTTCAGACTCTGTCACATCCATGAATGGCGTTACCATTCAGTCTCAACAACCTCTTGAGTTTGCCAATGGTGCTGACGTCGTATTATTTGGTAGTGGCGTTCTAACCCGTGATATTGCACAAGACAGTGACATATTATCAAGACTAAAACTTAATCCTCTAACTCAGTTAATTGGTGGTCAATGTTCAGGGACATTGCTGATGTCTGTACTAGGCTTGCTACATCAGGTGCCAGCGTGTACAGATTTAACTACTAGACCCTGGGTCGTTGAGTCAGGAATTACGGTTTTAGATCAACCCTTTTATGCCGAAGGCAATATTGCGACGGCAGGTGGTTGTTTGTCATCAACGTACTTGGCTGCGTGGGTAATTAGCAAGCTGTCAGGTAGGGCACAGGCTGAATCGGCCATTCATTATGTTGCGCCAGTCGGTGAAAAAGAAAGTACGGTTAAACATTGCATGTCTGTCGTCGGTGCATATCTTTAATACTTTTTAACCAAGAGTGTTTAGTGGGAGCGCAGAAGGCAAACTGCAGGGGCAGGATGAGCCGAAGCGCCTGAAACGGCGGACACTCCTCAAGTGCAAAGTTTGTAGGATGTGGCCGATAGTGCAACACTGAAGCCCCTTGATAATCATGGATCATCAGCTGAGGAGCCAGCATGAAAAAAACCATCACCGCCTGTGCCTTTGGGGCTCTGCTCTCATGTTCAGCCATGGCCTCTGATGGAATGGTTGCCATTCCGAGTCAGTTTTCGGCCGAGGAAACCGCCATGCGTTTTGTCCAGATCGTGGAAGAAAAGGGCCTGACCCTGTTTACACGTGTCAATCATGCCGAAAATGCCACAAGGGTTAATCTCGATTTACGGCCGACCGAGGTGATCCTGTTTGGCAATCCGGTGGTCGGTACGCCCCTTATGCAGTGCGCTCAGGAAGCGGCCATAGAGCTGCCCCAGAAGGCGCTGATCTGGGAAGACGCCGAGGGCAAGGTGTGGCTGGCATACAATGATCCGGCGTATTTAAAGCAGCGTCACAACATACAGGGTTGTGACGAGGTGATTGATAAAATATCGGGTGTGCTGGGCACGCTGAGTCAGGCGGCCACAAGCCAATAACCCGACCGTGCCGTTATGGAGGGGCATTGCCCGGGGCCATCTTGGTTGGGTGCCCCGGGCGACTATGCGCCGTTACGAGAATACGTGCCTGGCCCAGCGGGTCAGGCCGGCGGTCACGCTGCCGAAGTGATCCCCAATCACAATGGGGGTGTGCTGAAACTGCTGTTGCAGAAACTGGTTCAGCACCGGTGAGCGGGCGGTACCGCCGGTCACAAACACCACCTCCGGCTGGGTGCCGGCCTGGTCTATGGCATCCTTCATCAGGCTGGCAATGCTGTTCAGCTCCCGCTGGCAGGCCAGGCCAAAGCCTTCTCGGTCCAGCCGAATACTGAGGCCGTCATCAATATCTGAAAGGTCTACCTGCTGGTGCGTGTGCTCCGTCAGCGCAATCTTGCTCTGTTCGGCGGCGTTCACCACTCGGTAGCTGAGCTTGTGTTGCTGCACCGTGAGCAGGCGTTTTACCAGCTCGGGCTGGGCCGCATCGCGCACCAGTTGCCGAAGAAAACGGCCATTGGCGGCACTGTAAAACTCGGTTTGCTGATTAATGTCGTTAATGGCCACCGCCTGCCAGTAGCCGTTTGCCGGAATGGCCTTGCCACTGGCAAGGGAGCTGTTCAGGCCAAAGGCCGGCATCATGCCTTTCAGCGCAAAGGCAATGTCAAAGTCGTTGCCGCCCACCCGTTCGCCACTGTGACTGAGCAGATCCCGGCCGCGGTCCTGAGAGGCCGCCTGCCGGGGCCCCATCAGCAGCATGGAGCAGTCCGTGGTACCGCCGCCAATGTCCACCACCAGCACGCGGGTTTCCTGGTCGAGGCTGGCTTCATATTCAAAGCCAGCGGCCACCGGCTCAAACTGAAATTCCACGTCCTTAAAACCCACCCGCCTGGCGGCCCGGGTCAGAATGGCCAGGGCCTGGCGGTTGCTTTCTTCCCCCCGCAAGCCCTGAAAATTTACCGGGCGGCCAATCACCGTCTGCGTAATGTTTCGGCCCAGGGCGGCCTCGGCCAGGATTTTTACATTGCTCATCATGGCCGCCACTATGTCTTCAAACAGCTCTATTTGCGGCGGCAACAGGCCACTGGCACCCAGAAAGGATTTGGGCGATTTGATGTAGTAGCCCTCATCGGGCTCTTGCAGATAGTGGGTTAATGCATCGCGGCCGAAGGACAATTCGGCAGGAATACCATCCAGCGCCAGCTCCCTGATCTCGGCCTGGCCCTTTTGCAGGGCAATGGCGCGCTGTTGCTTGAAGGTGGCCTGCTCCGCCGAAGGCAACTGCCGGTACAGCCAGTTAACAATCACTTCCCGGCTCGGGGCATACAGGTTAGAGGCGATATAGCGGCCATGATCGCCCAGCGGCAGAATGGCCGGGCGGTTTCCTTCCATCACGCCAACGGCGCAGTTAGATGTGCCGTAGTCAAATCCGATCATGCTCAGGCCCCCAGGGTCAAAAAGGCCGCGTATCCTACAGAGTTCACCGGCCATGGGCAAGGGGCATGTGCAGCGGCAACGGCTAGCGGGCGGCGGCTTCCTGCTCGCTGTCCTGGCGTTTAACGACCTTGTGCTCATCCTCGGACTGATCAAGCTTCCAGTAACTGGAGATATACAGGTGGCTTTTGGCCAGGTCATATTCCTGCTTGAGGTAGCGGCGCAAGGCGCGCATGGCGTTGAACTCGCAGGCGGCCCACACCGCGGGATCGCCGTCCAGGTGCGGCAGGGACTGAATTTTGTCGAGCAGGGCAGAGCGCTCCGGAGTCGGATGAGGGTTAATCACCCAGTGCAGCCTGAGGTGCTCCGGGTGGGACAAATCCTGAATATCCGCCTCGCTGACCACCTCAATCACCGCATATCCTCGAGCCCGCTCTGGCAGCCTTGCCAGGTTAACGCTGAGCGCCGGCAGGGCGGCCATGTCTCCGGCCAGCAAAAACCAGTCGGCGGGCTGGTAAATCATTTTTTTGTCACCGGGCCCGCCCACCAGAATACGGTCGCCGGGTCGGGCGTTCACTGCCCAGCGGGTGGCGGGTCCCATGGGCGAATGCAGGGCGAAATCAACGTCGATCTCCGCCTGGCGCTGGTGCCGAATGGTGTAGGTGCGCAGCAGCGGGCGCTCGCCTTTCTCCTGAGGAAACACCAGCTTGATATAGGCACTTTCCTGATCCGCGGGTAACCGCGCGATGTCGTCTCCCCCCAGGGTGATACGCAGCATGTTGTCGCTGACGTAGCTGGAAGCAAGCACCACCAGTTCTTTCAGGTCGGATTTGGGCATTTACTGTTCTCCTTTGGAGTCGGGACGGGAGTGGGCGACGTTGTCGATCATGATGTTGGCGATGCGCACGAAAGAGGCGAGCTCCTGGCTGTCGAGGTTGTGGGTCATTTGGGCC
The DNA here is from genome assembly GCF_011319775.1 of Oceanimonas sp. MB9. Classification (NCBI taxonomy): domain Bacteria; kingdom Pseudomonadati; phylum Pseudomonadota; class Gammaproteobacteria; order Aeromonadales; family Aeromonadaceae; genus Oceanimonas; species Oceanimonas sp. MB9. Next base: position 940,367 of record NZ_VFBE01000005.1, read on the forward strand.
ACGGCCTGCTGTTCAAGCCGCTCGATCTTTGACAGCAGCGCCTGACCTTCGGCGGTAGGCGCAAGAAGCTGGCTGCGCTTGTCGTGCGGGTTGGGGGTGCGCGCTATGAACCCCGACCGGGTCAGCTCGTTCAGGGCCCGCGTAATTTGTGCCTTGTCCTGATCCATGCGCTGGGCGATGTCCCGCGCGGTAACGCCGGGAATGCGGCAGATGGCTTTCAGAACGCGAATATGGGTAATGGGCAGCGAAATGTGATGTTGCTGAATGCCGGCGCGCAGTTGCCGTTTGTAGGCATGCATCAGGCGATGCAGCGAGTCATTGAAGGCGGGATGAGTCATAAAACAATCCATAACATTGTTGATGGTGTCAACTATATGGGCTGTTGGTTGATAGTGTCAATCATGCTGTACAAGCATGCCGCGCGGTGGTTTTTGTGCTCAGGGGCAGGTTGTTTGCTCACATTTATGTTCATTCGAGTCTTATTGGCGATATAATTTCCATGCACACAATCGGGGAACCCTGCATGGATAACAAGCATGTTTAAAAGCAAAAAGCTGCAACAACGCATTGACGAGCTGGAAGCCGAACTCGGCCTGTTCCACAGCATGCAACAGGATCTGAGGGAGGAAATGATCTATTTCTCGCTCGACCAGCAGGGCAGGCTGATTGATGGCAATGAGCGGCTCTATGAATCCCTGGGCTATTCCCAGGGTGAACTGTTGCAGCGTCCGCTGGCAGAGATGATTGTGCCCAGCGCCATCGACAAGCCCCACTGCCGGCAGATGCTGGACGCCATTCGCCGTGGACGGCACTGGCATGGAGCCCTGCAACTGGTTACCAGGGCCGGCCGTGAAGCCTGGTACAGAACCATTTTTCAGCCACGGGCCGGCAATAACACCGGGGAAGTGGAGCTGGCCGCCTATTCCACCGAACTGACCCGCACCATTTCCCGCTCCCGGGAGCAGGAAGACATGCTGGCCGCCCTTAACCGCTCCTCGGCCGTGATCGAGTTCAGCCTGGATGGCGTTATTCTGCATGCCAATAACAATTTTCTGCGGGCCATGGGGTATTCCCTGGGCCAGATCACCGGCAAGCATCACCGCATGTTTTGCGACGCCGTGGAGGCGGAGTCCGGCAATTACCGGCAGTTCTGGCAGCGGCTGGGGGCGGGGGAGTATGTGTCAGACCGGTTCCAGCGCATCGACAGCCAGGGCAATGTAGTGTGGCTGGAAGCGTCCTACAATCCCATTCACGACGAGGCCGGCGAACTCTACAAGGTGGTGAAGTTTGCCACCGTGATCACCGAGCAGGTTAACCGGGAGCTGGCCACCGCCGACACCTCTGACATTGCCTACGACATTTCAAAGTCGACCGGTGAAAACACCCTCAGGGGCATGGAAGTCCTCGACGCTACCATCGAGACCATGAACGAATTGTCGACCCAGATGCGCAACGCCGGTGACGGCATTTTTGAACTGGATACCCAGTCACAGCGGGTATCCGAGCTGGTAACCAGTATTCGCGGCATTGCCGATCAGACCAATTTGCTGGCGTTGAACGCGGCCATCGAGGCCGCCCGCGCCGGGGAGCAGGGCAGGGGGTTTGCCGTGGTGGCCGATGAAGTCAGAAATCTGGCCGCCCGCACCAGTGCCGCCACCGAAGAAATTATTCGTGTGGTGGCGGAAAACCGTAAACTTACCGAAAACGCCGTCTCACTGATAGAACAAAGCATGTCCCGGGCCCAGCGCGCCCTGACCCTGTCCAATGACGCCGGCAATGTAATGCAGGAGATTCAGCAGGGGGCCCGGCAGGTGGTGGATGCCATCGGCCAGTTCAGGCAGAGTTTGTAACCTGCTTTTCAAATTCGCCGCCCGCTTCTTTCAGCATGGGGCTCGCCGGCAAGTGGTGGTCCGGTATACCCCGTGCCCTCGAAGCATGTATAACTAATGGCGTGTACGGTGTGATAAGGAAATGATGATGACCTTTAAAACGGTGATGGAAGAGCTGGAACGGCATGGGGCAGCCAATGACTTGCGGCAATCCGATAAAGCCAGAAAATACCTGAATATCACGCGAGACACGGGGGAGTTCCTGTCTGTGCTTGTCAAGGCGACGGGAGCGAGCCGAGTGCTGGAAATCGGCACATCTAATGGCTATTCCACCATGTGGCTGGCTTCGGCCCTGCCGGAACACGGCAAGGTTTATACGATTGAATCCAATCCCGAGAAAGTCGCTGAAGCCGCCGTGAACTTCGAACGCGTTAACCTGAGTGACAGGATCGTGCAGATCCAGGGGGACGTGGGTGATGTATTACCCGGGGTTCCCGCCAACCTTGACTTCATTTTTCTGGATGCGGACAGAAAAACCTATCTGGCGCTGGCCGAATCACTCTTTGGTTTGCTGAAGAACGGCGGACTGTTGGTTTGCGACAACGCCGTTTCCCATCGTGATGAGCTGCGAGCGTTTACCGACTGGATAACCATGCAGAATAACCTGAGTCTGTCCCTGGTCCCCGTGGGCAAGGGGGAGCTGCTGGTATACAAGGGTAGCCGGTAAACTCATACGGGTTTTAATGTGCATTGAATGTTCGGTTTAACAAGGGACCATGTCATGAACGAACATGAAAAGCTGAACTATGTTGAATTTTCGTCGCCTGATTTGCATGCCACCAAGGCCTTCTTTGAAAAGGCATTCGGCTGGTCCTTTGTCGACTATGGGCCCGACTATACGGCGTTTTCCGGTCAAGGCCTGGACGGCGGATTTTGCAAGGCGAGCATGACTTCCAGCACGGCCAATGGGGCGGCGCTGCTGGTGTTTTACAGCCGGGACCTGGCAGAGACGCTCAACAAGGTCAGCGCCGCCGGCGGCAGCATTGTCAGGCCCATCTTCAGTTTTCCGGGGGGGCGCCGTTTTCACTTTACCGAGCCGGGTGGCAATGAATTTGCGGTATGGTCCGATGCCGAACAATAACGGCAATGGCGGTGCACCTCATCATGCGCTTGCCCGGCGAAGGGGGGGATCACTCCATGCTCTTTTCTAAGGGCCGAATATGTCGATAACTTCCCTCACAGGGGCAATGTGGCCGGCCATCCTGAAGTTGCAGCATGAAGCCTATGCCCAGGTTGGACCGGAGAGCCTTGATGTGCTTAAAAGTAAATGGCTGAGGTCTCCCGACAGCTGCTTTGTGTATCGGGATGGTGAGCGGTTAATGGGGTATTTGCTGGCCCATGCCTGGGGTGGCGAGTCGCCACCGAGCTTGTTCAAGCCACTGCCTGAAAGGAGCGAAAATTCATATTTGTTTTTGCATGATCTGGTAGTCAGCCAGAATGCGGCAGGACAAGGCATCGGCTCGGCGATGACAGCGCATTTAATAAATACGGCCGCCTTGTTGGGTTGCCGTCACATTCGTCTGGTATCGATTCAGTACTCCAATCGGTTCTGGCAAAAAATGGGGTTTACTCCCATGGCTACAGCGGTGTGCTCGAGTTACGGCCTGGGGGCGCAACTTATGCAAATGGACATTTGAGTGTAAATTGCCATTCCCTGGCTCGATACGGCGTTTGTTTGCCGTGCCGGGTAGGGTAATGTACCGATAATATTAAAACCATGAAGGTCCTGTGCGACCTTCTTTTTATATGAGCCGGTGTTATGAAGCAGCCATACAGATACCAGGGGCGGCAGGTGCCGCCCGATCCTCAAAACGCGTTTCGCCTGGGCGAGGGCAAGATCAGTGGGTATTGCTCGGTGGCACTTGGTGCGCTCAGCCTGCTGGCGGTGCTGGCATACCTGTACCCGTCCTGGCTCACCACCACAGAGCTGCGCCGTGTCTACGATGCCGGCCAGCTGCAGCAGGTGCTGAAATACGGCATGTATTTTTCGCTGTTTTTTGGCGTGCTGACCTTTGCGCTGAACGGCTACCGGCGCCTGGGCGCGTTGGGCATGGTGCTCACCCTGGGCGCCTTTGCCCTGGGGGGCTACCGGGTGCCGGTGGGGCCGGTCGAGCCGCGGACCCTGTCGCTGGGGGTAGACTGGTTGATCCTGGCCTTTCTCGGCTCGGTGGCGGTGTTCACCACCCTGGAAAAACTGTTTCCCAAATATCGCAATCAGAACATTCTGCGCCCGGAATGGGGGCTCGATCTGCTGTATTTTTGTATTAATCACCTGGCCATCTCGGCCATTCTCATTTACGCCAACTATCATGCCAGCCACTTTGACTGGGCCATCAGCCCGGCGGTGCAGGGGGCCGTACAGGCCATGCCGGTATGGCTGCAGGTCGTGCTCATCATTCTGTGTGCCGACTTTGTGCTCTACTGGGAGCACCGGTTGTTTCATGAGGTACGCTGGCTGTGGCCGGTGCATGCCGTGCACCATTCGGTAGAGCACATGGACTGGCTGGCCGGCTCGCGCGGGCATTTCGTGCAGATTTTCTCCGAACGGGCCATGGTGATGATTCCGCTTTACCTGCTCGGGGCCAGCGAGGCGGCGCTGAACGCCTATGTGGCCTTTGCCGCGCTGCAGGCGGTGCTGATCCACTGCAACCTGGGGCTGCCGTTCGGGCCGCTCAAATACCTGCTGGTCACCCCCCAGTTTCACCACTGGCATCACGGCTCGGAGCAGCCGGCGCTCGACACCAACTATTCGGCCCATACCGTGCTGTTTGATCGGCTGTTCGGTACCTACCACATGCCGGTGGCGCACTGGCCGGCGGAATATGGCACCACGGTGCGGCTGCCGCGTACCTTTATGGCACAAACCCTCTACCCGCTGCGTCAGTGGCTGAAGCGGCTTCGGTAGCCGCAGGCTGCATTTTGCCTTGCGCCCGGTCGTGAATGGCACTTGTATTTAAGAAGAAACCACCACAAGGAGAAAACCATGGATTCATTTCTGACTGCCTGGCGGCCTCGAGTGCTGAGTCTGGTACGCATGGTCTCGGCGTTTTTATTTATGCAGCACGGCGCCCAGAAAATACTGGGCTTTCCGGCACCAGCCCGGGCTCCCTTTGAACTGTTTTCGCTTTCCGGGGCGGCCGGGGTACTGGAGCTGTTTGGCGGCGCCCTGCTGTTGGTGGGGCTGTTTACCCGTCCGGTGGCCTTTGTGCTCTCTGGGCTGATGGCGTTTGCCTATTTTATGGTCCACCATCCCCAGGGGTTCTGGCCGCTCAATAACGGCGGCGAGCTGGCCATCATGTTCTGCTTTGTGTTTTTCTACCTGGTGTTTGCCGGTGGCGGCAGTTGGAGCCTGGACCGGGCAAAGGGCCGGCGCTAGTCCCAAGAGGATGGGAAGAACGGACGGCCGCGATTATAATGCGGCCGTTTTTATATTCTCTTTCAGGTGATTATGACGCTTCAAGACATCGACAAAAGCCGCTACCGCCGGCATCTCAACCGCGTGTTTATCGGCTCGGCCCTGGCGCTGGCTGCCTTCAGCCTGGGCATTTCCCAGCTGCTGATCGCGCTGTTTCCCGATCCCGATGGCAGCCATTTTCACTGGAACCTGCTGGGAGTGGTGGCCGGCGCCCTGCTGGTGGGGGCCGGACTCAGCCGGCTGCGCCGTCACCCCTTTATGACCGAGGTGGTCTACGTGTGGGAGCTGAAACAGCGACTCAACAAAATCAGCCGCAAGCGCCGCCAGGTGGAGGCCGCCGCCCAACAAGGGGACGAAACTGCCATGCAGGTGCTGCAGTTCAGCTATGCCGGCTCGCGCCAGCTGTGGTTGCTGGACGACAACACCCTGGTGATGGATGAGCTGGCGGCCAGGCAGACCGAGCTCAACAACCTGGCACAGGCCCATGGCGTGACGCTGGACGCGGAACGTTATGACGAGTCCATGCTTGAGCGCTTTTAATGCAACAACCCATCACCGGTTATCATCAGGATGACGAAGGCCACTGGGTGGCGGAGCTGGCCTGCGGTCATAACCAGCATGTGCGTCACCAGCCGCCTTTCATCAACCGGCCCTGGGTGGTGTCGGCGGCGGGACGCACGGCCAAACTGGGCATCCTGCTTGACTGCAAAAAGTGTGATCGGGGCGCGGCTCCCGACCGACCCTGATCGGGCAGAATAACGGGCTTCACCTTGCGGCCATGAGGCCAATCATCAGGAGGGGTTGTGCTGTCGTTATTTCTCAAGTCACTGCTGGGGACCCTGGCGGTGTTGCTTATCGCCTTGCTGTCGAAAAGCAAAAGCTTTTTTATTGCCGGCCTGGTGCCCCTGTTTCCCACCTTCGCCCTGATTGCCCACTATCTGGTGGGCACCGAACGCACCCTGGCCGACCTGCGCGTGACGGCCCTGTTCGGGCTTTATTCGCTGCTGCCCTATGCCGCCTATCTGCTGGCGGTGTACTGGCTGAGCTACCGGTTTGAACTCGTTGCCACCCTGAGCCTGGCCACCCTGGTATGGGGAGGCTGCGCCGCCCTGCTGTTGCTGACCTGGTTGCGGTTTGCTCCCGTGACGGCCTGAACCGCTGTTTTTACCGGCCTAACCCGCCACTCTGGCTTACCCTTGGCTATAGGGGAAAGACCGGGAGGGGCGCATGGCGAGTGAGGACAATGGCTGGCAATTGATCACCCTGAGCGAGTTTGCATGCCCGGCGCCGCCGGCGAGCAGCCGGCTGCGCCAGGGACTGCGCCGGCTGGGGCGCGTTCTGGGATGGCGGCAAGAGGCCGACGGCGGCGAACATACCGAAGTGCCCGACTTTGAAGGCTTTGACCGCGATCCGGCACTAGAGGCGTTATCGGCATTTTGCCAGGACTGGCCCCAGGCCCGGCCCGAGGTGCGTTTTTTACTTGATCCGCCGTTCAGCGGCAGCGCCGCCATCGCCCGTGACTGGGCCGAACGGCGCGGCTGGCCGGTGCTGCAGCCCCCCGACGAAGCCGAACTGCTGGCGCAGCGGGTGGACGACTGGTGGGCGCGTCAGGGCGTGCGCGGTCCCTGGCTGCTGGACGATCTGGCCCGCTATTTTCTGCGTACCCCGAATGGCATGGTGTTCTTACGCGCCTTGCTGGTGCGGCTGCTGCAGGGTGAGTTTGGCTCGGGCCTGGTGGTGTGCAACAGCTGGCTGTGCCGGTTTGTGGCTCAGGGTTTTGAGCTGGTGCTGCCCCATTGCTATTGCTTTGCGCCGGCCACCCCGGCGCTGCTGCAGGCGCTGGGCATTCGTGCCAAGGCGCGGCGGCTGGAGGCGCTGGCCGCCGAGGCCAGGGGCAATCCCGGTGTGGCCCTGGCACTCTGGGCCACGGATCATCAGCAGCAAATCCCGCGGCCCGAATTGCCCGCCGAGGCCGGTGATGTGGCGGCCTTTGTGTTTTATGCCCTGTTGTTGCATAACGGCCTGACTCCGCTGCAACTGCTGCGGGTATTGCCCATGCTGGCGCCGGAACAGCTGGCTGCCTGGTTGCAGCGACTGGAGTATTGCGGCCAGTTGGTGTTGCGCGGTGAACGCTGGCAGCTCAGCCCGGTGGCCTATCCCCAGGTGCGGGACTTTCTGGCTGGCCGGGATCACTGCCTGGACGACTTCTGAGGAGCATGTCATGGATGCAGAGCAGCTGACCAACCTGTTTCGCCGCATTACTCCGGCCCTGGTCATCGAGCTGGTGGTGGTGCTGCTGGCGGCCATGGTGCTGGCCTGGATGGTGCAAACCCTGCTGCCCTGGCTGGCGTCGCGGTTGCATGGCCGGCGCCGGCACTGGGTGCTGGCGCTGATCCCGACCCTGCGCATTGTGGTGGTGGCGGTGGCCGTGGGCTGGGTAGTCAGCCTGATCATCGAGCCGTCGCTGCGCAACATGGTGGCCATTCTGGGCGCCGTGGGCCTGGCCCTGGGGTTTGCCCTCAAGGACTATGTCAGCAGCCTGTTTGCCGGGGTGGTGGCGGCCTATGAAAGGCCCTACCGGCCCGGAGACTGGATCGAAGTGGACGGTTGCTACGGCGAGGTGCGCCATATCGGCCTGCGGGCGCTGGAAATGGTGACTCCCGACGACACCGTGGTGGTGGTGCCTCACCTCAAGCTGTGGACCGAACTGATCCGCAACGCCAACAACGGCGAGGCCAGCCTGATGTGCGTGGCCAGTTTTTACCTGGCACCTGCGCACGATGCCCACCGAGTGCGCCGGGTGCTGCACGACGTGGCCCTGTCCAGCCCTTTTGTGCAGCTGAACCGGCCCGTGGTGGTGGTGATGGAAGACGCGCCCTGGGGCAGCCGTTACCGGGTCAAAGCCTATCCGCTTGACCCGCGTCAGCAGTTTCAGTTTGTGACCGATCTCACCGCCCGGGGCAAGGCCGCATTGCAGGCCATTCCGGTGGAGTTCGCGCGCGTGGAGGCCATGGTCGGGGGCGGAGAGAGCAACGCGGGGTAAAACAGCCGAAAGCGGCGAGCTTTCGGCTTTGGCTCAGGGTCACACCTTCAGCGGCGTGACCTTGTCTCCGTCATCCTCTTCCTGCTGCTGACGAATTTCCTCGTATTCCGCCTGCTGGGCCAGCACGGATCCTTCCGGCGCTTCCGAGGTTTCGCCCTGCTCCCAGGGGGCGTTTTCCGGCAGCTCCTCGATATGAATGGTCTTCAGGGAATAGTCCGGCTGATAGTGCAGATCGTACTTGGCGGCCTTGATAATCGATACCATCATCATCGTCATGATGATAATCAGCGGCGCGCCGGCAAAGATGGAGGCGGTCTGCAGGGTCGACAGCCCACCCAAAAACATCAGTACCGCCGGCATAAAGCACAGGGTAAAGGCCCAGAACAGCCGGTTCCAGCGGTGGGGTTCGTCGTCCACTTCCCGCTGCACCACCGACGCCAGAATATAGGAGATGGAGTCAAAGGTGGTGGCGGTAAAAATGATGGCCAGCAGGGTAAACACGGCGATCATCAGCCAGCTCATGGGCAGGGTGTGCAGCACCGCAAAGATGGCCGCCGTGGGGCTTTGCTGATTGAGAATGGTGACAATGTCGAGGCCGCCGGACAGCTGCAGATACAGGCCATAGTTGCCCAGCACCACAAAAAACACCGCACAACCCAGGGAGCCAAAAAAAATCGAGCCCACCACCATCTGCCGAATGGTGCGTCCCTTTGAGATTTTGGCGATAAACAGCCCTACCGTGGGGGCAAACACCAGCCACCAGGCCCAGTAAAAAATGGTCCAGTCCTTGGGAAAGCGGGTTTCGTTAAAGCCGTGCTCGGCAAAGGGGCCAAAGGATTCGGTCCAGGTCATCATGGTGACCATCTGGGTCAGGGAGCGGCCAATGCTTTCCAGCCCGGTATTGAGAATAAAGCCCGTGGGGCCGGCGAACAGCACCACCGCCAGAAAGGCCAGCGCCAGGTAAAAATTGATGTTGGAGAAAAACTGAATGCCGCTTTTCAGGCCGCGCCAGGCGCTGTAGGCAAACAACATGGTGGTGCCCAACAGCACCAGAATACGGGTCCAGGCGTTGACCGGCAGGCCAAATAATTCATGCAGGCCCTCGGTCACCATGGGTGAGGCCAGCCCAAGAGTGGTGGCTCCGCCGCCGATCATGCCGAAGATGAAGAACACATCCACCAGCTTGCCCCAGTTGCTGCGGGCAAAGCTTTCGCCAAACAGTGGCGCCAGGCTCTGGCTGACCTTGAGTCGGGGTGAGTTGCGCACGTGGGCGAAATAGGCAATGGGAATGGCCGGGATCAGGTAGATGGACCAGGCCACCGGTCCCCAGTGGAAAATGCCGTAGGTGGCGGACCAGCGAATGGCCTCGGGGCTGCCGGCCGGCAGGCCAAAGGGCGGGCCCTGATAGTAGTAGGCCCACTCGATGATGCCCCAGTAGAGAATGCTGGCGCCGATGCCGCCGCAGAACATCATGGCCGCCCAGGAGCCGTTTTTGAATTCCATTTCATCTTCGGGCTTGCCCAGCTTGATGTTGCCGATGTCCGAAAACGAAATGTAAATCACGAACAGCACTGCGGTAACACCCAGTGCCAGATAAAATACGCCAAAGGTGTCGGTTATCCAGGTCTTGGCCTGAGCCACCCAGTCGGCGCCCTGCTCGGGAAACAGTACCAATGGCAGGGTGACGGCGGCGAGAATGAATAGGACCGAAAAGAAAGTGAAACGATCAATACGGGTGTCGGGTGCGTGGTCCTGCTTGAGTGGATGCTGGTGAAGATTGGTATCAAAGCTTCCAAGATGAATGCTGTGCCCCGGATTTTCTTTCATTTTATGACTCCCTGTTATTGTTATTTTTCGGCTCTGGCGCTTCATGCACCAAGCGTGCCGATGGCTCGGCAAACAATAAAACTTAGAATTGTAATTATTTTGAGGTGATTGGCAATACCGATGGAGGCGGGCCAGGTGCTTGCCGGCAGGCATGCGGTGCTTAATGTCGCGCCCATTCGGCACTATCATAGGCCTCGACGCGCGGTAAACAAGGACTCGGCATGCAAAATAACGATGGGCTTTCCCCCGGCCTCATGGTGGTGCACGGCAATCACCTGGAAGCCCTGCGGGAGCTGGCAGTGGCCTGGATGCGGCGCAATCCGCTGGCGCCGCTGGAAAACGAAGTGATACTGGTACAGAGCAACGGCATAGCCCAGTGGCTCAAACTGGCCCTGGCCGAGCACCGCAGCGGTGGTATTGCCGCCGCCATGCAGGTGGAGCTGCCGGCCCGGTTTTTGTGGCAAAGCTATCGGGCGGTGCTGGGCAGCCATACCATTCCCCGGCTGTCGCCGCTGGACAAGGCGCCGCTGACCTGGCGGCTGATGCGGCTGCTGCCGGCACTGGTGCGTGATCCTGTCTTTGCCCCCCTTGAGCGCTTTTTGCAGGACGACAATGACGGCCGCAAGCGCTACCAGCTGGCCGAGCGGCTGGCGGACTTGTTCGATCAGTACCAGGTGTACCGGGCCGACTGGCTGGCGGCCTGGGCGGACGGCCGTGATGTGATGATCCACGGTCGCCGGGGCGAACAGCCGCTGGAAGAGGCGGTACGCTGGCAGCCGGCGTTATGGCGCGTGTTGCTGGGTGACGTGGGGGAGCAGGAGCTGGCCGGCAGCCGGGCCGGGGTGCACCCGCGCTTTGTGGAATACTTGCGCACCTGTGAACGCCGCCCCCCCGGACTGCCTCGGCGTGTGGTGGTGTTCGGCATTTCCTCGTTGCCGGCACAGACCCTGGAAGCGCTGTCGGCCATGGCCCGGTTCAGTCAGGTGCTGTTGTGCGTGCACAATCCCTGCCAGCACCACTGGGGCGACATAGTGCCGGATCAGGATCTGCTGCGCCACCAGTACCGCCGGCACGCCCGCAAGGCCGGCCAAGCCCCGGGGCTGAGTGCGGTGGAGCTGCATCAGCATGCCCATCCGTTGCTGGCGGCCTGGGGCAAGCAGGGCCGGGACTACATCAACCTGCTCGACAGCCTGGACGACCCCGACAGTTACCGTGCCCGTTTTGACGCCCTCGGCAGCCGCATCGATCTGTTTGATGACGGCAACACCGAGCATTTACTGGGTCAGCTGCAGGATGACATTCTCAACCTGCGGCCACCGGCGGAAAGTCGCGAATACTGGCCGCCGCTGGCGCCGGAGCAGCTCAGCGTGGAATTTCATGTCGGCCACAGCCCCCAGCGTGAGGTGGAAATTCTGCACGATCGGCTGCTGGCTCGCTTTTCCGAAGACGATAGCCTGCGACCCCGTGACATCATTGTTATGGTGCCCGACATCAACGTTTATGCTCCCCATATTCAGGCGGTATTTGGCCAGTATGAACGGGACGACGATCGCTTTATTCCCTTTACCCTGGCGGATCAGGGCAGCCGGGGCAATGAGCCGCTGTTGATCGCCCTGGAGCACTTGCTGCGCCTGCCCGACAGCCGGTTGCCGGTGAGCGAGGTGCTGGATCTGCTCGACGTGGCCGCCCTGCGCCGGCGTTTTGGTATTCACGAGGCGGATCTGCCGGTGCTGCGGCGCTGGATTGAAGGGGCCGGGGTGCGCTGGGGCCTGGACGCCCGCCGCCGGGCCGGCCTGGGCCTGCCGGGCTGCCTGGAGCAGAACACCTGGCGCTTTGGCCTGCGCCGCATGCTGCTGGGCTATGCCGTGGGCACCGGTGACGCCTGGGCCGGCATTGAGCCCTACGATGAAATCGGCGGCCTGGACGCCGTTATCATCGGCCCCCTGGTGAGCCTGCTGGACGCCATTGATGCCCTGCACGATACCCTGAGTGAGGCGGTGCCTGCCGCCGAGTGGTCGGTGCGGCTGCTGGCGTTGCTCGGTGCCTTCTTTGAGCCCGACAGTGAGCGCGAGCAGGCGTTGATGGGCGGCCTCACCGATGCCCTGGAGCAGTGGCAGGAACTCTGTGCCGGAGTGGAGCTGACCGAGCCACTGCCGCTCACCGTGGTGCGCGAAGCATGGCTGGCCGCGGTGGATCAGGGCCGGCTGAGCCAGCGTTTTCTGGCCGGGGCGGTGAACTTCTGCACCCTGATGCCGATGCGCGCCATTCCCTTTCGCCGGGTCTGCCTGCTGGGCATGAACGACGGCGACTATCCTCGCAGCGTTACCCCCCTCGACTTTGATCTGATGGCCGGCGACTACCGCCCCGGGGATCGCTCCCGCCGGGAAGACGACCGCTACCTGATGCTGGAAGCCTTGCTCTCGGCCCGGGACGGGCTCTATATCAGCTGGGTGGGCCGTAGCATTCGCGACAATACCGAGCGGCCGCCGTCGGTGCTGGTGGGCCAGCTCAGGGATCATCTGAGTGGCTGGCAGCTGGCGCAGGGCGGTGAGCTGCTTGATGCCATTACCACCGAGCACCCGTTGCAGCCCTTTAGTCGGCGTTACTTCACCCCCGGCAGCGGCCTGATCAGCTATGCCCGGGAGTGGGTGCAGGCCGAGGGCAACCCTACCTCTACCGAGTCGTCTCTGCCGGCCTGGTGTCCGGACGGCCCCGTGCCGCTGGAGCAGCTGCAGCAGTTTCTGCGCCAGCCCGTGGCTGCCTTTTTTGCCCGCCGGCTCAAGGTCATGCTGGATGAAAGCGCCGCCACCGGGCTCGACGACGAGCCCTTTGCCCTCAACGGCCTTGAGCGTTATGTGATCAAGCGTGAGCTGCTGGAGGCCGCCGCGAATGCTGAGGAGTCCGATGCCGCCCTGGCCAGGGCCGCCGCCCGGCTGCAGGGGCAGGGCCGGTTGCCGCTGGCGGGCTTTGGCGAGCGGATTCGGATCGAGGTGCAGGCGGCCCTGCCGGATCAGCTGGCCCGGTTCAGGGCGCTTTGTCATGCCTGGCCCGGAATATTGACTTCGCCGCGGCCGCTGTCGATTGAGCATTCGGGTCTGCAACTTGAAGGCTGGCTGGGCGGACTGCGCCAGGGCGGCGACCGGTTGGCCCTGATTGAGCTGCAGCCGGGGAATCTGCAAAACGATAAAAGCCTGCGCTGGCACCGGCTGCTGCGCGCCTTTGTGGCCCAGACGGTGGCCTGCGCCTGCGGCATTGAACTCAGCCTGTATATGGTGGGGGAAGACACCACCCTGCATGGCGCAGCGCTGCCGCAAGAGGACGCCCAACGCATCGTGCAGGGCTGGCTGAATGCTTTGCAGGCGGGCATGACGGCGCCGCTGCCGGTGGCGATGAAAACCGCCATGAGCCGACTCGAGCAAAAGGACGATGCCAGGGCCGAGCCGGCCGCCCGCAAAGCCTATGAGGGCGACGGTTACCACAGCCAAGGTGAGCGCGCGGAGAGCGGCGCCCTGGCCCGGCAGTTCCCCGACTTTGACGTTCTGAATGCCGATGGCTGTTTTGCCGCCTGGAGCGAACAACTTTACCGGCCGCTGCTGGAGCATGGCCCGCAACCCTTGCCACAGGAGGCATTATCATGAGTGCAACGCGTCCGCTGGCGCTGAGCTTTCCCCTGCACGGCAGCCGGCTGATCGAGGCCAGCGCCGGCACCGGAAAAACCTTTACCATTTCGGCACTTTACCTGCGGCTGGTGCTGGGCCACGGCGGAGAACAGGGTTTTGCCCGGGAGCTGCTGCCGCCGGAAATTCTGGTGGTAACCTTTACCGAGGCTGCCACCCAGGAGTTGCGTGATCGCATTCGTGCCCGGCTGGTGGAGGCGGCGGCGGTATTTCGCGGCGAGGCGCAGGGCGATGACCTGCTGATGGCCCTGCGCGACGATATTGCCCCCGAGCAGTGGACCGGTTGTGCCCATCGCCTCGACATTGCCGCCCAGTGGATGGACGAGGCGGCGGTGTCCACCATTCACGGCTGGTGCCAGCGCATGCTGCGGGAGCATGCCTTTGACAGCGGCAGCCTGTTTACCCAGACCCTGCAAACCGATCATAGCGAACTGCTGGCGGAAGTGGTGCGTGATTATTGGCGCCGCCAGTGCTACCCGCTGGACGGCGCCGCCCTCGACTGGGTGATGACCCACTGGCAGACCCCGAGTGGCCTGCTGAAGGCGCTGCGGCCGCTGCTGGGAGAGCCGGGCGAGGCCGAGGGTGAGCTGGGTGAGCTGCTGGCGCACAGCCTGAGCCAGCGCGAGGCCGACCTCTCGGCCCTCAAGGCCCCCTGGGGCGCCTGGGCCGACGAGCTGGAATTGCTGCTCGACAAGGCGGTGGCCGACAAGGTGGTTAACGGTCGCAAGCTGCAGGCCCGTTACTATCAGCCCTGGTTCGGCAAGCTGCGGGCCTGGGCCGGCTCCACCGAGGCGGAGCTGGATCTCGGTACCGGCTTTGTGCGGCTCACCCCCGACGGCCTGGCAGAGGCCTGGAAAACCGGCACGCCGCCCGTTCATTCGGGCCTGGATGCCATGGTGACCCTGCCCGCGCAGCTGGCGGCCCTCACCGGCCCCGCCGAGCCGGCGCTGCGCCATGCCGCCGCCTGGGTGCGCCGGCGCTTTGAGCTGGAAAAACGCCGCCGGGCCGAAATGGGCTTTGACGACATGCTGACCCGCCTGGATGATGCCCTGGCCGGAGAGAACGGCCCGCGCCTGGCCGAAGTGATCAGGCAACAGTTTCCGGTGGCGTTGATCGATGAATTTCAGGACACCGACCCCCTGCAATACCGTATTTTTGACACCATTTACCGCGTGGCGGACAACAGCGCCGACAGCGGCCTGTTTATGATTGGCGATCCCAAGCAGGCCATTTACGCCTTTCGCGGTGCCGACATTTACACCTACCTGTCGGCCCGGGCCGCCACCGAGGGCCGGCACTACAGTCTGGACACCAACTTTCGCTCCGCCACGGCCATGGTGGCGGCGGTCAATCACCTGTTTGAACGGGCCGAGCAGCATGCCGAGGGCGCCTTTCTGTTTCGCGACGGCGAGCACAATCCGCTGCCCTTTGTGCCGGTAAAGGCCAAGGGCCGACAAGAAGGCTGGCAGTGCGAGGGTGAACCGCAGCCGGCGCTGACCCTGTGGCAGCTGGAACAGGACGACGACACGCCCTTTGCCGGCGGTGCCTATGTGGAGCAGATGGCCGAGCGCTGCGCCAGCCACATGACCCGGTTGCTGAACCTGGGCGGTGCGGGCCGGGCCGGCTTTGCCGACGGCGACACCCTGACTCCGGTGCGGCCCAGCGACATGGCGGTGCTGGTGCGCAGTTTTCGCGAGGCCCAGGCCATTCGCACCGCGCTGGCGGCCCGGGGCGTGCGCAGCGTGTACCTGTCCGACAAGGACTCGGTGTTTGCCAGCCCCGAGGCGGCGGATTTGCGCCACTGGTTGCGCGCCTGCGCCGAGCCGGAGCAGGACGGCACACTCAGGGCGGCGCTGGCCACCACGACCCTGGGCTTGAGCCTCGGCGAGCTGGAGCGGCTCAACCAGGATGAGCGTCACTGGGAGCGTCGCGTGCTGCAGTTTCGGGACTATCGCCGCATCTGGCAGCGCCAGGGAGTATTGCCCATGGTGCACCGGCTGTTGCACGACTTCGCCCTGCCGTCCCGGCTGTTGCGGGGCACGGAAGGCGAGCGTAGCCTCACCAATATATTGCATCTGGCCGAGCTGATGCAGCAGGCCGCCGCCAGCCTTGATGGCGAGCAGGCGCTGATCCGCCACCTTACCGAGTGCATGGACGGGGAACGCCAGGCCGCCGACGAGCAGGTGCTGCGGCTGGAAAGCGACGCCGCCCTGGTGCGGGTGGTGACCATTCACAAATCCAAGGGGCTGGAGTACCCCCTGGTGTTTCTGCCTTTTATCTGCTCGTTCCGGGAAAGCGGGGCCCGGGGCACGGCGGTGCAGCTGCACGACGGCGAGCGCAAGCGGTTGGTGCTGAGCCCCACCGATGAGCAGCAGGCTCAGGCCGAGCGCGAACGGCTGGGCGAGGATTTGCGCCTGCTTTATGTAGCCTTGACTCGGGCCCGGCACGCCTGTTGGCTGGGGCTGGCGGACATTCGTGTGGGCAACGGCAAGGCATCCCGCCTGCATGACTCGGCCATGGGGCGGCTGCTGGGCGGTGGCGCCGTGCTGGACGGCAATCTTCAGGGCTGGCTGACACCACTGGTGAGCGACCATACCAGCCTGAGCCCGGCGCCGGAACCGGACGTGGAAACCTGGGTGGATACCTCGGCGGGCGTCGCCCCGCCGGTCTGGGCCACGCCGGCCCGCCCGGCCGCCGAGCACTGGTGGATTGCCTCTTACAGCGCCTTGCTGAGTCGGGAAGACGCCGGCCAGCGCTTTGACGATGCCGCCCCCGAGCGGCCCGAGGCCGGCAAGGCCGGCGACGACGAACTGGAGCGGCCCTTTGTGCCGCTGCGGCCCGGAGAAACCCCCAGCCTGCACCGTTTTCCTCGCGGGCCGGCGGCGGGTACCTTTCTGCACGGTTTGCTGGAGCTGGCCCTGACCGAAGGGCTGGCGGCACAACCCGAGGAGCTGGCCGGCCAACTGGCCCGGCGTTGCCAGCTGCGCAACCTGGAAGAGTGGGCACCGGCGCTGACCGACTGGCTGCGAGGCCTGCTGGCTACGCCGCTGTTTGAGGGCGGCCCGGCACTGCAGGCGCTGCAACAGTTTCAGCCGGAGCTGGAGTTCTGGCTCGAAGTGAGTCAGGTGCGGGTGCCCAGGTTGGACGAGCTGGTACGCACCCATGTGTTGCCGGAGCAGGAGCGACCGGTGCTGGCCCCGGGGCGGCTCAACGGCATGCTCAAGGGCTTTATCGATTTGGTGTTTGAACATGAAGGCCGTTATTACGTGGTGGATTACAAGTCGAACTGGCTGGGCCCGGAAGACGAGGATTACACCCAAGCGGCCATGATCGATCAGATGATTCGCCACCGTTACGATCTGCAGTACGTGCTCTATGTGCTGGCGCTGCACCGCCAGCTGCGGCTGCGGCTGCCCGATTACGACTACGACACCCACATGGGCGGTGCCCTGTATCTTTTTGTACGCCGCCCCGGTGCCGTGTTTTCCCACAAGCCCCCCAGGGTTTTGATAGAGCGCCTTGACGCGCTGTTTTGCGGCCAGGCCGAGGAGGTTCAGCCATGATCACCCCCCATACCACCATCACCGAGTTGCTGGCGCTGCTTGACCGTTGGGTGGCGCTGGGCTGGCTGCGGCCACTGGACCGGGCCCTGGCGGGCTTTTTTGCCGAGCAGGATGACCAGGCCGAGTCGGTGGTACTGCTGGCCTCGGCCCTGGCCAGCCACCAGCTGGGCCATGGTCATGTGTGTCTGGATCTGGCCGCCACCCTGGCCGCGCCCGACTTTGCCCTGTCATTGCCGCCGGAAGGAGAGGAGGGCCTGGCCGATGCCTGGCTGCCCTCCGTGCAGCTGGCGGGCCTGACCCTGGCGCACTGGACTCGAGCCCTGGCGGCCAGCACCCTGGTGGCCGCCGGGGGCGAGTCGGACCGGCCTTTGGTGCTGCATGGCGAGCGCCTCTACCTGCGCCGTTACTGGAATTATGAGCAGGGGGTGGCGCGGGCGCTGGCGGCGCGCATCGGTGACGACAGAGCCGTGCCAGACGGCCTGTCCGGCTGGCTGGCGCGGCTCTTTCCCGAGCCGCTGCTGCTTAACGGTGAACGCCAGACCGACTGGCAGAAGCTTGCCTGCGCGCTGGCGGCGAGCAGCGGCTTTACCTTGATCACCGGCGGCCCCGGCACCGGCAAGACCACGACGGTGGTGCGGCTGCTGGCGTTGCTGCAGGGCACCGCCGAACAGCCGCTGCGCATTCGGCTGGCGGCCCCCACCGGCAAGGCGGCGGCCCGGCTCACCGAGTCGATCGGCGCCCAGGTGGCGTCGCTGCCGGTGAACGACGAAGTGCGTGCCCGTATACCGGTGGAGGTGAGCACCCTGCACCGGCTGCTGGGCAGCCTGCCCGACAGCCGGCATTTTCGCCATCATGCCGGCAATCCGCTGCCCCTGGACGTGCTGGTGGTGGATGAGGCCTCTATGATCGATCTGGAAATGATGCACAGCCTGCTGGCGGCGCTGCCGGCTCATGCCCGGTTGTTGCTGCTTGGAGACAAGGATCAGCTGGCTTCGGTGGAGGCGGGAGCCCTGCTGGGGGATTTGTGCCGCCATGCCGAACGGGGACTGTATCAACCGGAGCGCCAGGCCTGGCTTGAAGCGGTCAGTGGCGAACGGGTGGCGCATTCGGCACTGGTGGCCGGCGAGCCCGGACGAAATGCCCTGGCCCAGCGCATTCTGATGCTGCGTTATTCCCGCCGCTTTGCCGGGGGCTCCGGTATTGGCCGGCTGGCGGAGGCGGTGAATCGCCAACAGCCCGAAGAAGCGCGGCGGCACCTCGCCGGCGGCGACGAGGTGGCCACGGTGCGACTCAAGGGGGAGCAGGACGGTGCGCTCAACCGGCTGCTGAGTGACGGCCGGGGCCAGGCCCTGGGCTATGGCCACTACCTGAGCACACTGCGTGATGAGCGGCCCGCCGTTGGCACGGCCTATGGTGATGGTGCCTGGCATGACTGGGCCAAAGGCGTGCTCGCCGCCTTTGATCAGTTTCGGTTGCTGTGTGCGGTGCGTCGCGGGCCCTGGGGGGTGGAAGGACTAAATGAGCGTATCGCCGGGCTGCTGCACCGACGCGGCCTGCTGGAAGGCAAGGAAGGCTGGTATGAAGGCCGGCCGGTGCTGGTCACCCGTAACGATTACGGCCTGGGGCTGATGAACGGTGACATCGGCATTGCCCTGCGCCTGCCGGAAGAAGACGGCCGACCGGTGTTGCGGGTGGCCTTTCCCCGCAACGACGGCAGCGGCGAGTTGCGCTTTGTGCTGCCCAGCCGGCTGAGTGAAGTGGAAACGGTGTTTGCCATGACGGTACACAAGTCCCAGGGCTCGGAATTTGCCCACACCGCCATGATATTGCCCGAGGCCCTGAACCCGGTGCTGACCAAGGAGCTGCTCTACACCGGCATTACCCGGGCCCGGCACTGGTTTACCCTGCTCGAGCCCAGACGCGGCGTGTTTGAGCAGGCCATTGCGCGCCGAGTGGAGCGGCGAAGCGGCCTGCTGGAGAGCCTGCAGGGCTAGGGGAGAAAAACTTTTTTGTGGTTGGGTGCATCCAGATGCATAACTGGCGGGTATTACCTGAGTGGCCAAGATGCCGCACGCGAGATTTCCGTCACAAGGAGACATGAGATGCATAATTTCAACCGCAAAATCACTCCGGTACTGGCTTCGGCCCTGTTGCTTGCGCCCGTCGCCTGGGCCGCGGTGCCGGACAGCGTACAGGTTCCGGCGGGTAACAAGGTGGCGCTGGAAACCGTGGGGGTCGGCGAAATCACCTATGAATGCCGCGCCAAGGCCGATGCCGCCGATGAGCTGACCTGGGTATTCATGGGGCCGGATGCGATGCTGAAGGACAGCGGCGGCAACGAAGTGGGTCGCTATTTTGGTCCGCCCGCCACCTGGCAGGCGGCCGACGGCTCCAGTGTGACCGGCACCCAGCTGGCGGTGGCGCCGGGCGGCGATGGCAACATACCCTTCCAGCTGGTTCGGGCGAACCCCGCCGAAGGCGAGGGGGCCATGACAGGGGTGACCTACATTCAGCGGCTGAATACGCAAGGCGGGGTGGCGCCGGCCATGGCCTGTGGCCAGGACAACCAGGGCGAGCGGCAAATCGTGCAATATCAGGCCGATTACCTGTTCTGGAAGGCCGGCTGAGGCACGTCCTCGACGGGCTCAGGGTAAACAGCAAAACTCAGGGCCGCCCGTTCAAACTGGTCTACGCTTGAAACTGAGTTAGGCTTCGTTTGACTACTTTTGGGCGGCCCTGCAGATGAGCACAGAGACGACAGATACCGATTACCGGGCCCTGCTGGCGGCCTGTGCCAGGGGCGAGCGCAGTGCCCTTCATCGGCTTTATGAACGGGAAGGATCCCGGCTGTTGGGGGTGGTCATGCGCATAGTGCGCGATCATGCCCTGGCGGAAGACATAGTGCACGATGCCTTGATCAACATCTGGCTGCGGGCCGGCAGCTTTGATGCGGCCCGGGGCTCGGCCCGGGGCTGGATCTACAGCGTGGCCCGACATCTGGCCCTGAACACGGTACGCAACCGGGGCAGAGAGCTGGGCCTGGACCCGGAGCAGGCCGAGCGCATGGAGGCGCACCATTCGTTCGAGCACTGGCTACAGCGCCGGGACGAGACCTCCTGGGAAGAGTGCGGCGCTCGAGTCGAGCTCTGCCTGGAACAGCTCGAGCCGGAGCGGCGCAACTGCATACTGCATGCCTATATGGACGGCTGCACCCATCATGAAATTGCCGGCCGCATGGGCGCGCCGCTGGGCACCATTAAGGCCTGGATTCGGCGCGGTCTGGCGGCCCTGCGGGAGTGCATGACATGAAGGACGGGCATCAACCGGATCCGGCACTGTATACCCTTGCCGGCGAATATGTGCTGGGGACCTTGTCCGCCGAGGAGCGACGGCGGGTGGAGCAACGGCTGCAAGCCGATGCGGCGCTGCGGGACGCGGTGGCGCAGTGGGAGGAGCGGCTGCACCCGCTGACCGCTCTGGCCGAGCCGAGGGCGCCCTCGTCCCGGCTTTGGCCCCGGGTGGAGCGTACTCTGGATGCCCTGGCGCCGGTGCGACCGGACCACCGGCGCCCGCCCTGGTGGCGCCGCCCCTTGCTCTGGCAGGGGGTGAGTATGGCCAGTCTCGCCGCCTGTGTGGTGCTGGCGGCGCTGTTGTGGCTGCGGCCTTCGCCCACGCCGCGCTATGTGGTGGTGCTGGTGGCGCCGGAGCAGCAGACCCCGGGCTGGCTGGTGCAGGCCAGCGACTCGCGGGAGGTGCAGCTGACTCCGTTGGCGGCGGTGTCGGTGCCGGCGGATCGGGTGCTGCAATTCTGGACCAAGGGGGAAGACTGGCCACGGCCGGTATCCCTGGGGCTGGTGGAGCCGGGGCAGCCGCTGCGGGTGCCGCTGGCGGAGTTGCCGCCGCTGGCGCCCAATCAATTGTTTGAGCTGACCCTGGAGCAGGCCGGCGGCTCGCCCACCGGCCTGCCCTCCGGGCCCATCCAGTTTATCGGCCGGGCGGTCGCCCTGTGAACGCGGGCCGGGGAGTCAGGGTTGCAGGGCTTCGGCCAGAAAACCGCCGGTCTGGTGGTTCCACAACTGGGCGTAGATGCCGTTTTGGGCCAGCAATTCCTGGTGCGAACCCTGCTCGACGATACGGCCTCGGTCAAGCACCACCAGGCGGTCCATGGCGGCGATGGTGGAGAGGCGATGGGCGATGGCGATCACCGTTTTGCCTTCCATCAACTGGTACAGGCTTTCCTGAATGGCGGCCTCCACTTCGGAGTCCAGCGCCGAAGTGGCTTCGTCCAGCACCAGTATGGGGGCGTCCTTGAGCAGTACCCGGGCAATGCCGATGCGCTGGCGCTGGCCCCCCGAAAGCTTGATGCCGCGCTCGCCCACCTGGGCGTCGTAACCCCGGTTGCCGTCCTTGTCCTCCAGGCTTTGAATAAAGTCGTGGGCGTGGGCCTGGCGACTGGCGGCAACCAGGTCTTCCTCGGAAGCCGCCGGCTTGCCGTAGAGAATGTTTTCCCGAATGGAGCGGTGCAGCAGGGAGGTATCCTGGGTCACCATGCCAATCTGGCCACGCAGGGAGTGCTGGGTCACGGCGGTTATATCCTGGCCGTCTATGGTGATGCGGCCACCTTCGAGCTCATGCAGGCGCAGCAGCAGGTTCACCAGGGTGGACTTGCCCGCCCCGGAGCGACCCACCAGGCCCACCTTTTCACCGGGCCGAATATTCAGGTTGAAGTGCTCGATCACCGGCTCATCCCGGCCATATTGAAAGGTGATGTCCTCAAAGCGAATGGCACCCCGGTTTACGGTCAGCTCTTCGGCGCCGGCCTTGTCCTCGATGGCCACGGATTTGGACAGGGTGTTCATGCCATCGATCACCGTGCCGATGTTTTCGAACAGGGCGCCAATTTCCCACATGATCCATTTCGACATGCCTTGCAGGCGCAGGGCGATGCTGATGGCCACGGCGATCACCCCGACGGTGACGGAGGCGTTCATCCACAATCCGATCGACAGGGCGGTAATGGTGAACAGCAGCAGGTAGTTGATGGCGTCCACGCTCAGCACAAAGCCGGTGGCCAGGCGCATCTGACCGTAAACGGTATCGAGAAAGGCACGCATGCCTCGTCGGGCATAGCGGGTTTCGGCGTCGGCATGGGCGAACAGTTTGACCGTGGTGATATTGGCGTAACTGTCGACGATGCGGCCGGTCATCATGGAGCGGGCATCGGCCTGGGCGGTGGCGACGCGCTTCATGCGTGGCACGAAGTAGCACTGAATGCCGATATAGGTCAGCAACCAGAGCAGAATGGGCAGCATCAGGATCAGATCCGACTGGCCCATCATCACCAGCATGGCGATAAAGTAGACGGATACATATACCAGCACGTCCAGCAGTTTCATCACGGTTTCCCGCACTGCCAGTGCCGTTTGCATCACTTTGGTGGCAATACGACCGGCGAATTCGTCCTGATAAAAGCTCATGCTCTGGTTCAGCAGGTAGCGGTGCGCCTGCCAGCGAATGGACATGGGGTAATTCCCCAGCAGCGACTGGTGCATCAGCATCGAGTGGCCAAAGGCCAGCAGCGGAATGATCACCAGTACCAACGCACCCATGAGGATCAGGGTACCCCGCTCTTCGGCCCAGAATGACTCCGGGCTATGGCTGGCCAGCAGATCCACCAGCTGGCCCATAAAGCCAAGCAGGGCGACTTCGATCACGGCCACGGTGGCACTGAGCAGCGCCATCACCACCAGGGGCCATTCAAAGCCTCGAGTGTAGTGGCGGCAGAAGGCATACAGGCCTTTGGGAGGACGAGTGGGTGCTTCGTCGGGAAAGGGCTGGGTCAGGCTTTCAAACAGTTTGAACATCGGGTCTTCCAGTTACGGACATACTCGCGTTTTTACCCTTGATGTCGCGTTTTGCCAAGCCATAACGCGGCAAAGTCGCTCGCCGGCAGCGGCCTGCCGGTCAGGTAGCCCTGCACCAGATCCACCGGATAGCGCTCCAGCGCCTGCATCTGGGCCTCGGTTTCCACCCCTTCCGCCACCACGTGAAACGCCAGTTCCCGTGCCAGTCCGGTCACCGCCGCCAGAATGGCGGCACTGCTGCGGGACTCGCCCAGGCGCTGAATAAAGCTGCGGTCGATTTTCAGAACGTCCACCGGCAAATCCTGCAGGTAGCTGAGTGAGGAATAGCCGGTGCCAAAGTCGTCGATGGCAATGGCGCAACCCAGTTCGCGCAGGCTGTTGAGAAGGGGAATGGCCTGTTGCTGCTTGTCGAGCAGCACGCTCTCGGTCAGCTCAATGTTGATAAGGCCGGCGGGTAATTGATGCTCGGCGAGCAGCTGGCGCAGCTGCACCAGCAAGTCATGTTGCCAGAACTGCTGGGCCGACAGGTTGACCGACACCGGCACCGGCACCAGGCCCTGATCCAGCCAGCGCCGCTGTTGTCTAATGGCCTGACCGAGCAGGGTGCGGCCAAGGGCGACCATGAGCCCGGCCCGCTCTGCCAGGGGAATAAAGTCGGCGGGGGAGACCCGGCCAAAGTCGGGGTGCTGCCAGCGGGCCAGGGCCTCTACGCCGGCCAGGGTGCGGTCGTGCCGGTGCACCTGAGGCTGGTAGTGCAGGCTGAGCCCGTCGCCGCTTTCTACCGCGTCGCGCAGGGCGGTTTCCATAGCCAGGGCGCGATGCTGCTGGTGGTTCATGTCCTGGCTGTAGAGGCGATAGTCGTTGCGGCCTTCCTGCTTGGCCTGATACATGGCCGAGTCGGCGTGGTGCAGCAGTGTTTCCGGCGTGTCGGCATCGTCCGGATACAGGCTTACCCCCAGGCTGCAGCCAATGCGAAATGGTTGGTTGCGAATGTAAAAGGGCTCGGCCACGGCGTCGATCAGCCGCTGGGCGATGCGGCTGGCCTCGTCGGCCTGCTCGAGCTCGGGCAGCAGCACGATAAACTCGTCACCGCCGAGGCGCGCCAGGGTGTCGTCTTCCCGCAGCCGGGCACGAATGCGTCGGGACACCTCCAGCAGCAACTCGTCGCCGGCGGCGTGCCCCAGGGTGTCGTTGACCTGTTTGAAGTGATCCAGATCGATAAAGATGACCGCCAGGTGCCGGCGGCTGCGATGGGCGTGGCGCACCGCCAGCGCGAGCCGGTCTTCCAGCAGGCGTCGGTTGGGCAGACCGGTGAGGGCATCGTAATAGGCCAGCTGGCGAATGCGATCCTCGTTTTCCCGAATATGGGTGATGTCGGTAAACAGGGCGGCAAAGTTGGTGATGTTGCCGCCGTCATCCTGTATGGCGGTAATGGTGAGCAATTCCAGGTAGAGCTGACCGCTCTTGCGCCGGTTCCAGATCTCGCCCCGCCAGTAACCCTGTTCGTTCAGGGTTTGCCACATGGCCCGGTAAAAGGCGGCGTCGTGACGCCCGGAAGAGAGCAGGGCCGGCGTGCGGCCCATGACCTCTTCGGCACTGTAGCCGGTGGTATGGGTAAAGGCGGGATTGACAAATTCGATGCGACCGCCGGCGTCGGTAATGATAATGCCTTCCAGCGAGGCCTCGATTACCCGCTCCGCCAGTTGCAGGTTGAGCCGGGAGCGCAGCAGCGCCTGATCCCGCTGCTCCAGTAGCTGACGCACTTCCTGAAGGTAGCCATGCTCCACGCCGTCGATGATCTGGCGAAAGCCCAGCAGTCCTGCAATGCGCTCGCCGTCGAGCACCGCCAGGTGCCGCACCCTGTGATTGATCAGCAGGTCCCGGGCGTGCAGCAGGGTGTCGGTGGGGGCCACGGACAGCAGGGGCCGGCTGGCCAGTTCCCCGATGGGCGTGGCCCCCGGATGCCGGGCAATGTAGCGTACCATGTCGCGCTCGGTGATGATGCCGAGTGGCGCCCCCGCGGTGTGCACCACGGCGGCATCCTTGTCTTGCTCCAGCATGGCGGCGGCGGCCCGGGACAGGCTGAGATCGCCGTTCAGCACCAGGGGCGTGGCGTCCATGGCCTCGCGTACGTCCCGCAGGCTGAGGTAGGGCTCCAGCCCCTGTTTCAGCGCCATGTCGGTTTGTGACACCATGCCCAGCGGCCGCTGTTCGTCGTCCACCACCAGCACATGGCGGCAGCGCCACTGCCTGAGCCAGCGGGCTGCTTCGGTCAGGGAAGTATGGCGGGGCAGGCTGTGCACCGGCCGGCTCATCACACGGCGAATGGGCTGGTTGAGGCTGTCGGGGCAGGAGAAGTCCAGCCGCAGGCTGTCGCGTTCGGTCCATATTCCCACGGCTCGCCCCTGCTCCAGTATCAGCACCGAGCTGCACCGGCGCGAAGCCATGCTTGCGGCGGCTTCCCGCAAGGGCGTGTCGGGGCTGCAGGTAAGCAGGCCGGTGTGCATAAGTCGTTCAAGGGAAAGATGGGCGGGAGTGGTGTCTGGATGTGTCACTGGGCTCGATTTGCTGGTAGGTTGTCATTCAACTCCCTACTGTATATGGGGCCATTATCCTTGGCAATGGCCCCGCCGGTTTTTACAGCCAGGGCTGCAACTGCCGGCGCATATTGACCTGGGCGCCAAGGCGCGCCGCCAGCAGATAGAGGCCTCCTATCTTGCGATGCAGAAACAGCGCATCGGCGGGCGGGCTGTGCCAGTAATCCTGTCGCATGCTGAGTGCGGTGCCGGCGTCGCGCAGGCGCCGGGCCAGGCTGCTGTGGCCAAAGTCAAAGGGGGCGTCCTGGTGCAGCGGCTTGCAGGCCAGTTGCACCATGTGAATCACCGCCTGCTTCTGCTCGGGAATAATATGCTGGCTGAAAAAGCCGATGTCGCTCAGGGCCTGCTCCATGGCGGAATTATCCTGGTGCAGGGCGGCGGCAAACAGGTGGCGGTATCCTTGCGCAAAACCGGAAGCGTATTCCCGGGTGGCGCCAAAGTCGAGCAGCACCAGCCGGCCTTGATGGTGGAAAAAGTTGGCGAAGTTGGGATCGGTCTGTACCAGATTGAATTCAAACAGCTCGCGAAACAGCAGCTCAAACAGCAGCGCCATCAGCCGGTTGCGCACCGGCTGGGGTTCATTACTCAGGGTTTCAATGGGGCTACCTTGCACATAACTCATGGCCAGCAACCGGCCCGTACTGATGTCTGTACGCACCCGTGGTAACACAAAGCGGTCATCATCACCCAGCAGGGCGTTGAAGCGCGCCAGCTGGCGCGCTTCCCGGTGATAGTCGGCTTCGGCGTGCAGTTGCTGTTTGGCTTCGTCGAGCATCCCCTGATAATCGACCCCGGCGGGCACCAGGCCACTGAGCCGCAGCAGGCTGGCGACATTGTTCACGTCACTGTCGATGCTGCCGGCAATGCCGGGGTATTGCACCTTGACCGCCAGCGCCTCGCCATCGTCGGCCCAGGCCCGGTGTACCTGACCGATGGACGCCGCCGCCAGGGGACGAAACTCGAAATGGGCGAAGTGGCGTTGCCAGTCGGGCCCCAGTTCCTGCGTCAGCATTCCGGCCAGCTGAGGGGAGGGCATGGGCGTACCTTCGGCCCGCAGCCGGGCCAGCAGGTCGGCCAGCTCCGCGGGCAGCAGTTCGCCGGCGTCCATCGACAGCAGCTGGCCCACCTTCATCGCCGCCCCGCGCAAACGGGCCAGCTGATCGCCCACCCGGCGGGCGTTGGCGGGGGTCAGCAGCAACTCCCGAGCCGCCGGGCGCTCTCCCCTGACCAGGCGGCGGGCGCCTTCGCTCAGCATGCCACCGGCCACCCGGGTGGCCAGTGATGCCAGATGGCCCATGCGCGCCAGCCGGTGTGCAGGGACTTTACTCCCCTTGTCGTCGGTGCTCATAATGTCTCCTCAAAGATGATGGGCACACAGACCGAGAAACGGCCATTTCCATTCGAATTCAAGGGCTCCCCATGATCCATCCCAACCCTTTGTCGATACCGAGGAACCCCCTGCACAGGGGCGCAGGCTGGCTGGCGCTGTGTTTGATGCTGGCCGGTTGCGCCGGCCCCCAGGAGCGAACCCTGGCCCGCCTGGAGCGCATTGCCGACGCGGTGATGGCCGCGCCCTGTGACGCTCCTCGCTATGATTACCGGCTGGTGGACAACGCCCATGTGCCAGGGGTGACCGACCAGGTTGAAATTCTGCGTTGTCCCGGACTGGAAGCCCGCACCTATTGGTCCCGGGAAAGCGCCAGGCCCGGCGGCCTGCCGGTGTTTTTGCTGCTGACGCGGCCGCACCCCGGGCTGCCGGCATTTCTACAGCCGGGCAGCCCGGGAGAAGGGCTGGAGCGGCAGCTGGGCCGGCCCACGGAGCGGCACGCGGATTACTGGCGTTATGGTTCGGTGGAAACCACGGAGGCGGTGACCATCTCCTGGCGGGACGGGCGCATTCGGCAGCTGCGCTGGGAGTGGTATCTGGACTGAGCACATCAAAAAGGGCGCCGTGGCGGCGCCCTTGCGGTAACTGCCGGCGGGATTATTCGGCGTTGGTACGCTTGTCCCGCTTCTCCTGGCGTTTTTCCTTCAGGGTTTTTCGGGCTTTCTTTTTCACTTTTTCCTTGCTCATGATGTGGCTCCGTGGATTTCTCGCCCACAAAAAGGTGCCGTTTTCCTTTCTGGAGGGCGCAAAATGTCGTGATGACGACAGAGTGACTACATGATCACGGCAAAACGACTACTTCAAGGCGATGTCTCCCTTATCAGCTGCCCGATGGCAATACCAACAAAACAAACCGGCTTAAAGCGCCGCCATGTCGCTCCATGGCGTTGCAAGTGACTAAAAATGAAGAAAAAAGCTATAACCACGTTAGCCGGGGGCAAGCGGAAAAGCAAGCCTCGGGGCGGGTGGCGGTGCTACCATAAAACCATCTGTGTCATTGCGTGAGAGCAACATCATGAAAAGGCTGCTGTGGGGACTGTGCTGGGGACTGCCGGCGCTGGCCGGTGCCGAAACCATTACCACCGCCCCGGTGGAGCTGAACATTGCCGCCGGCATTGAGCCGGTGTGTTATTACGCCGACAAGCGCTATTCCCGAGGGGCGGTGATCCAGATGGGACAACAGTGGTTTGTGTGCGCGAAGGAGAAGTCGTTTGAGCAAAATGGCCGGCTGAGCTGGCAGCCGTTTGATCCCAATGCCGGCGAGGCCGGCAAAATGCGTTGAGGCTCAGGCCTGTTTTTTGACTCCGAGCAGCGGCACGTCAAGCAGCACCTCGCCCTCGGGCCGGCAGCAACAGGGCAGTACTTCGCCGCTGGCCACAAAGGCCAGCGGCGTTTCCGGGTAGCGCACGCAGCCCTCAAGCAGGGGGGTACGGCAGGCGCCGCAGTAGCCCTCGCGGCACTGATATTCCACCGCGTGTCCGGTGCGTTCCAGGCCGTCGAGCAGGGTTTCCCCCGCCCGCAGTTCAAAGCTGAGATCGCGCGTGCGCACTTTGCTCACAGTTCAAAGTCACCCAGATCGTCGTGGCTCACATGGGAGTCAATCTGACCCACCAGATAGGAGCTCACTTCCACCTCCTGGGGCGCCACCTGCACATTGTCGGATGACAGCCAGGCGTTGATCCAGGGAATCGGGTTTTGCTTGGCGCCTGCAAAAGCCGGCTCCAGACCCACCGCCTGCATGCGCAGGTTGGTGATGTATTCCACGTACTGGCACAGAATGTCCTTGTTCAGGCCGATCATGGAGCCGTCCTTGAACAGGTATTCGGCCCATTCCTTTTCCTGAATGGCGGCGGCCTTGAACAGCTCAAAGCACTGCTGTTCGCAGTCTTTGGCGATCTGCGCCATGTCTGGATCGTCGTCACCGCTGCGCAGAATGTTAATCATGTGCTGGGTGCCGGTTAGGTGCAGGGCCTCGTCCCGGGCAATGAGTTTGATGATCTTGGCGTTGCCTTCCATCAGCTCGCGCTCGGCAAAGGCAAAGGAGCAGGCAAAGCTCACGTAGAAGCGAATGGCTTCCAGGGCGTTGACGCACATCAGGCACAGGTAGAGCTTTTTCTTCAGCTCATACAGGTTGATCAGCACCTTGCGGCCCTTGATCTCGTGCTCGCCTTCGCCGTAGAGGTGATAGAAGTTGGTGTATTCGATCAGTTCGTCGTAGTAGTGGGCGATATCCTTGGCGCGTTTCTGAATGTGCTCGTTGGCCACGATATCGTCAAAGACCTTGGCCGGATCGTTGACGATATTGCGAATAATGTGGGTGTAGGAGCGGGAGTGGATGGTCTCGGAAAACGCCCAGGTCTCAATCCAGGTTTCCAGCTCGGGAATGGACACCAGCGGCAGCAGTGCCACGTTGGGGCTGCGACCCTGAATGGAGTCGAGCAGGGTCTGGTATTTGAGGTTGCTGATGAAAATGTGCTTTTCGTGATCCGGCAGCGCCTGGTAATCAATGCGGTCCTGGGACACGTCCACTTCTTCCGGACGCCAGAAAAAGGACAGCTGCTTTTCAATCAGCTTTTCAAAAATTTCGTATTTCTGCTGATCATAACGGGCCACGTTCACCGGATTGCCGAGGAACATGGGCTCTTTCATGTGATCATTCTGAACTTGACTGAAAGTGGTGTAAGACATTTTTCTCATTCCGCAAAGACAAGAGCGCAGTGCCGCTCAACCGCCTGGGGCGGTATCAGCGACGCTGCGCACGGCGGCGGGAGCAAACCCGCCGCGAGTTATTTCAGTAAGGCGCCTTAAATCTTGCAGGCGCCGCCGGCGCAGCCGTCATCTTCCTGCAGGTCATTCTGGGCGTCTGCCGCACCGTCACGGGTGTTGTGATAGTACAGGGTCTTGAGACCGAATTTGTAGGCGGTGAGCAGATCTTTCAGCAGTTGCTTCATCGGCACCCGGCCGCCGTCAAAGCGGGCGGGATCGTAGTTGGTGTTGGCGGAAATGGCCTGATCCACGAATTTCTGCATCACACCCACCAGCTGCAGGTAACCGTCGTTGGACGGCATCTGCCACAGCAGCTCGTACTGGCTCTTGAGGCGCTCATACTCCGGCACCACCTGCTTGAGAATGCCGTCTTTGGACGCTTTGACCGACACCAGGCCACGGGGCGGCTCGATGCCGTTGGTGGCGTTGGAGATCTGGCTTGAGGTCTCGGACGGCATCAGCGCGGTCAGGGTGCTGTTGCGCAGACCGGTGGTCTTGATCTCTTCCCGCAGGGTTTCCCAGTCCAGGCGCAGCGGCTCCTGGCAGATGGCATCGAGATCCTTCTTGTAGGTGTCGATGGGCAGCACGCCCTGGGCATAAGTGGTCTCGTTAAAGGCCGGGCAGGGGCCGAATTCCTTCGCCAGCTGTACCGAGGCCTTCAGCAGGTAGTACTGAATGGCTTCAAAGGTCTGATGGGTCAGGCCGATGGCACTGCCGTCGGAGTACTTGACGCCGTTTTTGGCCAGGTAGTAGGCGTAGTTGATCACGCCAATACCCAGAGTACGGCGGTTCATGGAGCCTTTTTTGGCTGCCAGCAGGGGGTAGTCCTGATAGTCGAGCAGGGCATCCAGGGCGCGTACCGCCAGATCCGCCAGGCCTTCCAGATCTTCCAGTTTGTCGATGGCGCCCAGGTTAAAGGCCGACAGGGTGCACAGGGCGATTTCACCGTTCTCGTCGTTGATGTCCATCAGCGGCTTGGTGGGCAGGGCGATTTCCAGGCACAGGTTGCTCTGGCGCACCGGCGCCACTTTGGCATCGAACGGGCTGTGGGTGTTGCAGTGATCCACGTTCTGCACATAGATACGGCCGGTGCCGGCACGCTCCTGCATCATCAACGAGAACAGCTCCACCGCCTTGACGGTGCGCTTGCGAATGCTGTCGTCGGCTTCGTACTTGACGTAGAGCTCTTCAAATTTGGCCTGATCCTCAAAGAAGGCGTCATACAGGCCGGGCACGTCGGACGGGCTGAACAGGGTAATGTCGCCGCCCTTGATCAGGCGCTGGTACATCAGGCGGTTGATCTGCACGCCGTAGTCCATGTGGCGCACGCGGTTTTCTTCCACGCCACGGTTGTTTTTCAGTACCAGCAGGGACTCTACTTCCAGGTGCCACATGGGGTAGAACAGGGTGGCGGCACCGCCACGTACGCCGCCCTGGGAGCAGCATTTGACCGCGGTCTGAAAGTGCTTGTAGAACGGAATGCAGCCGGTGTGAAAGGCTTCGCCGCCACGAATGGGGCTGCCCAGGGCGCGAATGCGGCCGGCGTTGATGCCGATGCCGGCGCGCTGGGACACGTAACGCACGATGGCGCCGGAGGTGGCGTTAATGGAATCCAGGCTGTCGCCGCACTCGATCAGCACGCAGGAGCTGAACTGGCGGGTAGGGGTGCGCACGCCGGACATGATGGGCGTGGGCAGGGAAATTTTGAAGGTGGACACGGCGTCATAAAAACGGGTGACGTAGTCCAGCCGGGTCTCTTTCGGATACTTGGAGAACAGGCAGGCGGCCACCAGCATGTAGAGGAACTGCGGGCTCTCGTAGATGTCGCCGGACACCCGGTTCTGCACCAGATATTTGCCTTCGAGCTGCTTGATGGCGGCATAGGAGAAGTTCATGTCGCGCTCGTGGTGTAGGCGCGCATTCATGGCCTCGAATTCCTCGCGGCTGTAGTCGGCCAGAATGTGCTGGTCGTACTTGCCCATTTCGGTCAGGCGCACCACGTGGTCATGGAAGTGGGGCGGCTCGAACTCACCATAGGCTTTCTTGCGCAGATGGAACATGGCCAGGCGGGCTGCCAGGTACTGGTAGTCCGGGCTCTGCTCGGAGATCAGATCGGCGGCGGCCTTGATGATGGTCTCGTGAATGTCTTCGGTGCGGATACCGTCATAGAACTGGATGTGGGAGCGCAGTTCCACCTGGGACACGGATACATTGTCCAGGCCCTCGGCGGCCCAGGTGATCACCCGGTGGATCTTGTCCAGATCGATGGGCTCCTTGGCGCCGGAGCGTTTGGTAACCAGCAGATGTTTATTCATGAGATGGACCTTCTCCCAGTGGTGTTGTGTTGCTCGGCAAATCCCGTGCGTCCAACCACCCTATATAGTGTGGTCGTGGTGCGGAGGAAGCACAACATATAGTTGTCGTTGAGTGGAATGGGCACAATATAGTGGGTTGGTTCACGATTCTCAAGCCGCCCCGGCACTGGGCAGCTTGTGGATAATCTGTGTGAAATACACCGATGTTTGCGTTTACTAACTGGTGTGCCGTTGGGACTCTGGCATTGGCAAAACACTGTCTTTTTTGTGGCCGGCGAAAAACTTTTTTTTAAATATTTGGCTTGCAAAAATGACCGGCTTGCGGATCCGCGGGATCTTTCAACAGGGGGCGTCAAATGCCCCTTTCAGCCAGTGGCTGAGTGCATCAACCGAGTCCATGACGGCCCCGGCCTGCCAGCGGTGGGGATCCTCACCCGCCGACACATAACCCCAGCCCGCGGCCAGGGTGGCCATGCCGGCGGCCAGCCCCGCCTCGATGTCGCGACGGTGATCGCCCACATAGACACAGTGGTCGGCTTTCACCCCCAGGTGCGCGGCGGCATGCAGCAGCGGCGCCGGGTGCGGCTTTTTATGGGCCAGGGTGTCGGCGCTGACGGTGACGCCACACTGCGAGAACAGCGGCAAGGCCGCCAGCAGCGGCTCGGTGAGCGCCGCAGGCTTGTTGGTGACTACCCCCCAGGGAATGGCATTCTGATTGAGCCAGCCCAGCAGCTCGGGCACGCCGGCGTAAGGCTGGGTGTGGTGACACAGGTTTTGACGGTAAAAACCGAGCATGCGTTCCCGTAACCGATCCAGCCCGTGCTGCTCAATCATGGCCTGCGGAATGCCGGCCCTGAGCAGGGCATAGGAGCCGTCGGAGGTAGTGCAGGCCAGCACCTCGTCGGACAGGGCGTTGAGGCCAAGGCCGGTGATCACATGGTTGGCGGCGGCGCCCATGTCGCCCGCGGTGTCGAGCAGGGTGCCGTCGAGGTCAAACAATACCGCCTTGAGCATGCCGTTTACTCCGGTTTGATGGCGTGAACCATGTAGTTGACGTCTGCATCATGGCTGAGCTTGAAGTCGCCCTGCAACGGCCGGTACACCACGCCCTGAATGTCCTTTACCACCAGACCGGCGGCCTCGATAAAACGGCACAGCTCGGCGGGGCGAATGAATTTGCGGTGATCATGGGTACCCTTGGGCACCATTTTCAGCAGGTGCTCGGCGGCGCCGATCATCAGCAGCCAGGCCTTGGGATTGCGGTTGATGGTGGAAAACACCAGGTTGGCGCCGGGTTTGGCCAGCCTGGCGCAGGCGGCCACCACGGAAGCCGGCTCGGGCACGTGCTCCAGCATTTCCATGCAGGTGACCAGCTCATACTGGCCGGGCTGCTCTTCGGCCATCTGCTCGGCGGTGGCCTGGCGGTAGTTGACGCTGACGCCGCTTTCCAGGGCGTGCAAGCGGGCCACTGCCAGGGGCTCCCGGCCCATGTCGACGCCGGTCACCTCGGCCCCTTCCCGGGCCAGGCTTTCACTGAGAATGCCGCCGCCGCAGCCGATGTCGATCACCCGCTTGCCAAAGAGGCCGTCGGCCTTGTCGGCAATCCAGCCAAGGCGCAATGGATTGATGTTGTGCAGGGGCCTGAAATCCCCCTCCAGATCCCACCAGCGAGAGGCCATGGCCTCGAATTTGTCGATTTCCTGTTGATCTACGTTCATGAAACTGCCTTGTGCCTGGGCGATTGGGGTGCCCATTATAACCAAGCCGGCAGGGGTCGCCAGCTTCACTGCTCCCGTCGGGCCGGAACTGTGCTAGAATGGCTCGCTTTTTAAAGCCATATAATCAATAACCTGGGGACAAGGCTTGCTATGACCGATTTGGCCCGAGAAATCATGCCGATCAACATTGAGGAAGAGCTGACGCGCTCCTACCTCGATTACGCCATGAGCGTGATCGTGGGGCGTGCCCTTCCCGATGTTCGAGACGGCCTGAAGCCGGTGCATCGCCGCGTGCTGTTCGCCATGAACGAGCTCGGCAACGACTGGAATAAACCTTATAAAAAGTCGGCCCGTGTGGTGGGCGACGTAATAGGTAAATATCACCCCCACGGCGACAGCGCGGTATATGACACCATAGTGCGCATGGCACAGGACTTTTCCATGCGCTACACCCTGGTCGACGGCCAGGGCAACTTCGGCTCGGTAGACGGCGACTCCGCCGCCGCCATGCGTTATACCGAAGTGCGCATGGACAAGATTGCTCACGAGCTGCTGGCGGATCTGGACAAGGAAACCGTCGACTGGGTGCCGAACTATGACGGCACCGAACTGATCCCGGCGGTGATGCCCACCAAGGTACCCAACCTGCTGGTGAACGGCTCTTCCGGCATCGCCGTGGGCATGGCCACCAATATTCCTCCCCACAACCTCAACGAGGTGGTGGATGGCTGCCTGGCATTGATCGATGACGAGCACATCAGCCTCGATCAGTTGATTGAGCTGATACCCGGCCCGGACTTTCCGACCGGCGGTATCATCAACGGCAAGTCCGGCATTCTCGATGCCTACCGTACCGGTCGCGGCAAGATCTACGTGCGCGCCCTGGCGGAGATTGAAACCGACGAGAAAACCGGTCGCGAGACCATTATCGTCTCCGAGCTGCCCTATCAGGTGAACAAGGCCCGGCTGATCGAGAAAATCGCCGAGCTGGTCAAGGAAAAACGCATCGAGGGCATTTCCGCCCTGCGCGACGAGTCCGACAAGGACGGCATGCGCATCGTGATCGAGGTGCGCCGGGGCGAGGTAGGTGAGGTGATCCTCAACAACCTGTATGCCCAGACCCAGATGCAGACCGTTTTCGGCATCAACATGGTCGCCCTCGACAACAACCAGCCGCGCACCTTCAACCTGAAGGAAATGCTGGAGTGCTTTATTCAGCACCGTCGCGAAGTGGTGACCCGTCGTACCGTGTTTGAACTGCGCAAGGCGCGGGACCGGGCCCACATCCTGGAAGGCCTGGCCATTGCCCTGGCCAACATCGATCCGGTGATTGAGCTGATTCGCCGCTCGCCGACCCCGGCGGAAGCCAAGGCCGGCCTGCTGGCGCAAGGGTGGGAGCTGGGCAACGTGGCCAGCATGCTGGAGCGTGCCGGTGACGACGCCGCCCGCCCGGAATGGCTGGAGCCGGATTACGGTATTCGTGACGGTCGCTATTACCTGACCGAACAACAGGCCCAGGCCATTCTGGAGCTGCGTCTGCACCGCCTGACCGGCCTTGAGCACGAGAAGATCCTGGATGAATACAAGTCGCTGCTCGAGCAGATTGCCGAGCTGCTGCACATTCTCAACAGCAGTGCCCGCCTGATGGAAGTGATTCGGGAAGAGCTGGAGGCGCTGAAAGAGCAGTTTGGCGACACCCGCCGCACCGAAATCACCACTTCCAGTGCCGAAATCAACCTGGAGGATTTGATCACCCAGGAAGACGTGGTGGTGACCCTGTCCCACCAGGGTTACGTCAAGTACCAGCCGCTCACCGACTACGAGGCCCAGCGCCGTGGCGGCCGCGGCAAGTCGGCGACCCGCATGAAGGAAGAAGACTTTGTCGAGCGCCTGCTGGTGGCCAACACCCACGACACCATTCTGTGCTTCTCCACCGCCGGCAAGGTGTACTGGCTCAAGGTGTATCAGTTGCCGGAAGCCAGCCGCACCGCCCGTGGCCGCCCCATTGTCAACCTGTTGCCGCTGGACGAGCACGAGCGCATCACCGCCATTCTGCCGGTGAAGGAATATGCCGACGACAAGGCGGTGTTCTTTGCCACCCGTCAGGGCACGGTGAAGAAAACCGAGCTGACTGCCTTCAGCCGGCCGCTGGCCTCGGGCATTCGCGCCATCAACCTGACCGAAGGCGACGAGCTGATCGGGGTGGACATCACCGACGGCGACAACGAGATTATGCTGTTCTCCGATGCCGGCAAGGTGGTGCGTTTCCATGAAGATCAGGTGCGCGCCATGGGCCGTACCGCCACCGGCGTGCGCGGTATTCGCCTGAGCGACAACGACAGTGTGGTATCGCTGATCGTACCGCGAGGCGAGGGCGCCATTCTTACCGCCACCGCCAATGGTTACGGCAAGCGTACCGCCCTGGAGGAGTACCCCACCAAGAGCCGGGCCACGCAGGGTGTGATGTCGATCAAGGTGAGTGACCGCAACGGTGCCGTGGTAGGGGCCATTCAGGTGGACGAAACCAACGAAATCATGCTGATCACCAACGGCGGTACCCTGGTGCGTACTCGCGTGTCGGAAGTGAGCCTGATCAGCCGTAACACCGCCGGCGTGCGTTTGATCCGCACCGGAGAAGACGAGCAGGTGGTAGGGCTGCAGCGCATCGAGGAGCCGGAAGACGACGAGCCGATCGAAGGCGAGGAAGGGCTGGACTCCGGGGCGGCGGATGACGCTGCTGCACCGGCCACCGACGAGTAACAAACATGAGGCCTGCGGGCCTCTTTTTTGTGCTCTGGATCGGATTTTGCTTTGACTTGGCGCTCAAGCGCCGTGTAAAACGAGAAAGCGCCGGTGTTCGGCGCCAAACAACTTAGCAGGTTAACTCAGGGAAAATGGGAAAGATGGTTTACAACTTCAGCGCAGGTCCGGCCATGTTGCCGGTTGAGGTCATGCAGCGGGCACAGGCCGAGTTTCGCGATTTTAACGGCTTGAGTGTGTCGGTGATGGAGCTCAGCCACCGCGGTGCCGATTACATGGCGGTAGCGGCGCAGGCCGAGCGGGATCTGCGTGAGCTGATGCAAATCCCCGACAACTACAAGGTACTGTTCCTGCAGGGCGGCGGACGCGGCCAGTTTGCCGCCGTGGCGCTGAACCTGATGGGCAAGAACGCCAAGGCCGATTACATTGTTACCGGTCAGTGGTCCCGTTCGGCGGTAGCCGAAGCCGAGAAGGTGGGTACCGTCCGGGTGCTGGACGGCTTTGAAGCCGGCGAAGGCCCGCGCAAACTGGCCACCAGCTGGGATCTGGATCCCACCGCCGCCTATGTGCACTACTGCCCGAACGAAACCGTGGAAGGCATTGAGTACGACTTTATTCCCGATACCGGCGATGTGCCCCTGGTGGCGGACATGTCGTCCACCATTCTGTCCCGTCCGGTGGATGTGAGCAAATTCGGCATTATCTATGCCGGCGCCCAGAAGAACATTGGTCCGTCCGGCCTGGCGGTGGTCATTGTGCGTGACGACCTGCTGGATCAGGCTTGCCCCAATGTGCCCGCCATCATGGACTACGCCGCCATGGCCAAGGCCGACTCCATGCTGAATACGCCGCCCACCTATGCCTGGTACCTGGCCGGACTGGTGTTCCAGTGGCTGAAAGAGAAGGGCGGTGTGGAAGCCATTGGCAAGCAGAACCAGGCCAAGGCCGAGCTGCTCTACAGCTATGTGGATACCAGCGACTTCTATGAGAACCGGGTTCACTCCAGTGCCCGCTCCTGGATGAACATTCCATTCCAGCTGAAGGATGAGTCTTTGAATGAGGCCTTCCTGAAGGAAGCCAAGGCCGCCGGCCTGCTGGCGCTCAAGGGCCACCGCATCGTGGGCGGCATGCGTGCCAGTGTGTATAACGCCATGCCCATTGAAGGCGTACAGGCCCTGGTCGACTTTATGGACGACTTCGCCAAGCGCAACAGCTGAACCAGCCTACAATGCGAAGCAGCAGCGCGGTTGCACTCTGCCGACACGCTTCCATGAATGACACTCAGCAGTGAACCCCGCTGCGAACATAGTTAATGTTCGGTCGGGATTCACTGCTTCGTCACGGCGAGCAAGCTCGCCCCATGAGCGCTCGGCAAATGCGTCTGACCGCCAGGGATGGCGGGAATGCCGAAAATGCAGGAGCAACTTTTCGGCCATGGCATTTGACGGTCGGCTACGGCAATCCCCACTGCTGCTTCGTGAAGCTTTAGAATTGCCTGTTTGCCGTAGGTTGGTGATGAGCGCAGCGAATCCCAACAGCTAAGTCGGCAGGTTAAAAAAGAATACAGCGCCGTTTTGGAGGGGCTGGCTACGGCCTGAAGCCTCGGGTTGCAGAAAAATTCGTATTTCTCTGCTGTCACTCCCGCGCAGGTGGGAGTCCAGTGCGATATGTCATGGATCTCCGCCTCCGCGGAGATGACGGCTTTATCATGGAAATTAAAATTGTCAGTAGCCGTCACTTCAGTAGGCGGGCCTTGCGGAGCAAGGCATTAACAACACATACAAGGAGCCAACGTGAGTATTGATTTTCTGGCCCTGGCCAACCCGGGGGTACCGGGTCTGCATCCTTATCAGCCGGGCAAGCCGGTGGAAGAGCTGGAGCGTGAGCTCGGCATCAGCCACAGTGTCAAGCTGGCATCAAACGAAAACCCGCTGGGCCCGGGCCCCAAGGCCATTGCAGCCATTCAAAAAGCGCTGCCGGAGCTGGCCCGCTACCCGGACGCCAACGGCTTTGCCCTGAAAACGGCCCTGGCCGGCAAGCTGAAGGTGAACACCGATCAGCTTATTCTGGGCAACGGCTCGAACGAGCTGATCGATCTGCTGTTCCACACCTTTGTGGGCTCGCAGCAGGAAGTGGTCTATTCCCAGTACACCTTTATCGTTTACGCGCTGGCCACTCAGGCCCATGGTGCCAAGGCGGTGGAAGTGCCGGCGGTGGACTGTGGCCACGATCTCGACGCCATGGCGGCGGCCATTACCCCGGCCACTCGGCTGGTGTGCATTACCAACCCCAACAACCCGACCGGCACCTTCCTCGGCAAGCAAGAGGTAAAGGCCTTTATGGAGCGTGTGCCGGCCCATGTGCTGGTGGTGCTGGATGAAGCCTATACCGAGTATGTGGGCGAAGACGAGCGTCTGCCGTCCATCGACTGGCTGAACGAATACCCCAACCTTATCGTGTCTCGCACCTTCTCCAAGGCTTACGGCCTGGCGGGCCTGCGGGTGGGTTACATGGTCTGTCATCCCGATCTGGTGGCGGTGCTGAACCGGGTGCGTGAGCCCTTTAACTGCAACAGCCTGGCGCTGGCAGCGGCGGAAGCGGCCCTGAACGACGACGCCTACCTGGCCGAGGCGGTGGCGCTGAATAATCAGGGCATGGCCATGTATGAAACCTTCTTCAACGAGCGAGGGCTGAAATACATTCCTTCTCGAGGCAACTTTATCACCCTGGATCTGCAGCGGGACGCCGGCCCCGTCTATCAGGCATTGCTGCGGGAAGGGGTGATAGTGCGGCCCATTGCCGGCTACGGCCTGCCTACCTGCCTGCGTATCAGCATTGGCCTTGAAGCCGAAAACCAGCGCAGCATCGAGGCACTGAAAAAGGTACTGGACTAAGCCGGTGCCTTCGGGGACAGAGCAGACTCAGTGCCGCCCTGTCCTCGACCCATCACTGCTCACGGCAACCGGGCAAGTCGCTTGCCCTGACCGGCCCGCCCTGATAACGTCAGGGTAGCTTCAAACGTTTTATCCCCATCTCCAGGAAGATTATGGAAAGTCTCAAACTATCTCCCATTGCCCGGGTGGCGGGCACGGTGAACCTGCCCGGCTCCAAGTCGGTGTCAAACCGTGCCCTGTTGCTGGCCGCGCTGGCCCAGGGTACCACCCGCCTGACCAACCTGCTCGACAGCGACGACATTCGCCATATGCTGGATGCGCTCAAACAGCTGGGAGTGCAGTATGAGCTCTCGGAAGACAAGACCGAGTGCGTGGTGCACGGACTGGGGCGGGCCTTCAGTGTCGGCGAGCCGGTGACCTTGTTTCTGGGCAATGCCGGCACCGCCATGCGGCCCCTGTGCGCCGCCCTGTGCCTGGGTACTGGCGAGTTTACCCTGACCGGTGAGCCGCGTATGTGGGAGCGTCCCATCGGCCATTTGGTGGATGCCCTGCGGGAAGCCGGTGCCGATATCAGCTATCTCAAGACCGACGGCTATCCACCGGTGTTTATCAACGGCAAGGGCCTGTGGGGTGGAGATGTGCATGTGGACGGCTCCGTCTCCAGCCAGTTTCTGACCGCCTTTCTGATGGCCGCCCCCATGGCGTCGGGTGATACTCGCATCCATATCAAGGGCGAGCTGGTGTCCAAGCCCTACATCGACATTACCCTGCACATCATGAAGCAGTTCGGTGTGGTGGTGGAGCACGACGACTACCAGACCTTTTACATTACCGGCAACCAGACCTATGTGTCGCCGGGCGCCTTTATGGTGGAAGGGGACGCCTCCTCTGCCTCCTATTTCCTCGCCGCCGGCGCCATCAAGGGCCGAGTGCGGGTTACCGGCATTGGCCGTGACAGCATTCAGGGCGACATTCGTTTTGCCGATGTGCTGGAAGCCATGGGGGCAAAGATCACCTGGGGTGACGACTTTATCGAGGCCGAGCATGTGGGCCCGCTGAAGGCGGTGGACATGGACATGAACCACATTCCCGATGCGGCCATGACCATTGCCACCACGGCCCTGTTTGCCGAAGGCACCACCCGCATCAGCAATATTTACAACTGGCGGGTGAAGGAAACCGACCGGCTTTACGCCATGGCCACCGAGCTGAAAAAGCTGGGTGTCGAGGTGGAAGAAGGGGAAGACTACCTGGTAGTGACCCCGGCGCCGGCGCTGCAGGAGGCGGAGATTGCCACCTACAATGATCACCGTATCGCCATGTGTTTTTCGCTGGTGGCGCTGAGTGACACACCCGTGGTGATTCTGGATCCGGGCTGCACTTCCAAGACCTTTCCGGACTACTTCGACAAGCTGGCCAGCGTCAGCCACGACCAATAAATCAAAAGCCCCGCCAAGCGGGGCTTTTTCTTGCGTCTGACGTTTTATTTCTCAGTGGTGCTTCATTTTTTCCAGCGCTTCCTTTGCCTTGATATCGGCGGCGTCCAGCTCTGCCAGCACCTTTTCTATGTCGTCCTGCTGCTGCTGCAGCACGATGCGCTTTTCCGCGATCATGGCCACCATGGAGTGCAGCTGGGGCCGAGTGCTGTGCTCGGCATCATAGAGTTCGAACAACTCGCGCATTTCCGCCAGGCTGAACCCCAGGCGCTTGCCCCGCAGGGTCAGGGTGAGGCGAATTCTGTCCTTGTGGCTGTAAATACGGCTGTTGCCCTTGCGCTTGGGGGTGAGCAGACCCAGCTCCTCGTAATGACGCAGGGTTCGGGGGGTAATGTCAAACTCGTCGGCCAACTCGGATATGGTGTAGGTGACTTCCTTATTGGGCATCATGGCAACTCCTGCTACAGCTGAAAAACAAGTTTGAGCGGCGAACCTTACACCCAAGGTGACAGGCTGTGAAGTCCGGCTTTGACTCACACCGGCTATTACGCCAAGATTATTGCTTTATGGCAACCGGCGGAGACGGCGTGTTTATTTTCAAGGTCAGAGACGGCGAGGCGGCCAGGGCAGAAATTCGCATTCAGGCCCTGGACTGGAGCGAGCAGGGAGAGGTTGAATTCTGCTGCAACAGTGACGCCTTGGCGGTTGTGTTGCTGTCGGGTTGTCGCAGCGGCCGGGGCCATTTTGAGCTGCTCGCCGGCGCCAAGCCCATGGACGTGGAGCAGTGGCTGGATTACCTGCAGGAGCAGGGCCGCTTGTCCCAGGTTGAAGTCACCATTCACAGCCCCCTGGATGACGGCTACGCTGCACTGACCGGTCTGGACGAAGAGCAGGTACAGACCCTGCTGCAGTTGGTGTACAAGGTGGGGGGCTTTAACCGCCTGCAGATCATGCGCTACCTCAAGCACCGCAACAATGCCTCAACCATGTCTACCCGCTACAGTCCGGAAGAGCTCACCCGCTACCGCCACCTGGGTGAGCTTATCAACTACCTGATCAAGCTGAAGTCAGCGTCAGCCCCTTGAAGCCGGTCAGGGGCACCGGTTTGCTGACGAGATAACCCTGCACGCCGTCAATATACATGGTTTCCAGCATGCGTTTCTGATCTTCGGTTTCCACGCCTTCCGCCACCACGTGGCAGCCCAGGCGCTGGGCCAGGTCGATGATCATGCGCACAAACTGCTGGTTAGCGCTGTCGTCTTCCAGGTGGTGCACCAGCTCAGGATCCAGCTTGACGTAGTCCGGTTTGAGCTCTTTCAGCAGCCGAAAGGAGCCATAGCCGTGACCGAACTTGCTGATCGCCGAGCGGGCGCCGGTGCGGCGTATCATTTCCAGCAGGCGCTTGCCGTTGGTTAGCTGGTGTTCAAGGACGTGTTCGTCGAGTTCAAATACCAGGGCGGCGGTTACATTGATATTGCGCATCAGCACTCGTTCCAGCCAGATCAGAAAGGAATTCTGCTGCAGGCTGGCCGGTGTCAGGTTGATGGCCCAGCGCTGGGCCGGCACCTCACAGGCCGCCACCTGGCGCAGTATCATTTCGATGATCTTCTGCTCAAACAGCATCGACATGCCCAGGCGCTGCAACATGGCGAACACGGTAGAAGCGGGGTAGTTGCCACCCTTGTCGTTGGGAAAATGGGTAAAGATTTCGTTGTAGCCGGGCAGGGAAGGCTTCAGCAATCGGGCCGGCTGCACCATCAGCCGCACCTTGTCACCTTCCAGAATGCTTTGCAGCCGCTGGCGCCACTGGCTTTCCCCCATGTCTTCATCGTCGCTGTTCTTCAGCACCACCCGCCAGCCGTTGGGCTCGCCGCTTTGAGCCTGGGCCAGGGCAGAGTCGGCCCGGATCAGCACGCTTTCCGGCGACTGACCCGGCAGCAGTTGGGTAAAGCCGATATAGGCGGCACAGTCCAGCTCGTGCACATGCTGGTAATGATGCAGTTCCTGTCGCAGCTGGCCACCCAGGCTCTTGGCCAGGGGATTGCACTGGCCTTCCAGCAGCACGGCGATGTCGCTGCCGTTCACACGATAGGCATGGGCGCCCGGGTGGGTTTGAATGACCTTGCGGATCAGACGGGAAATGTCCTGTAGATACTGATCACCGGCCTGAAAGCCGTTGCGGCTGTTGATGTCCTGCAATGAGCTGGCCCGCACCAGCATCAGGGTGGCGGTGGCCAGGCGGTTTTCGTTACCCAGCATGTGGATCAGGTCTCGGCGAAAGGCAAAGCGGTTGCCCAGGGTGGTCAGGCTGTCCTGCTGGCTTTGCAGACGGGCGGCATCCAGCTCCTTTTGCAGTGCATTGAGCTGCTCTTTATGTTGCTGATGCAGATCGCTGATGCTTTTGGCAATCGCATCCGGGCCGGCGGCGGCCCCGGCCAGCTCTGCATTTTGCAGCATGGCCTGCAGGGTGTGTTGCCGCTGGGTCTGTTGCCGGCGCCAGCGATAATAAAGGCCGCCAAACAGCAGCAGGGTGGCGGCGACAAGGGGCAGGGAAGTGGACAACCAGTGCCGGGTTGCCGGTCCGGTGTTCAGCAGGTAAAACACGGCGCCCTGCTCCACCTCCAGTTGCTGAATGGAGGCGCTGTCGCCAAACCACCAGGCCTTGCCCGTTTCACCGGGAGGGGCTTGGTGGTAAATGTCGGCGACGCCGGGCAGCGTCAGGGGAGCGGGCTCGGCCTGCTGGTTCAAGCGGGTGGCCAGTTGCTGTCGGGCAAGCCGTTCCTGATCTCCCAGGGCGTTTAACGCCGACCACCAGGGCAGCAGCAGACTCAGCAGTATAAAGACGGTGGCACCCAGCAACAGGGACCGGCCAAAGGGAGGTGCTCCCCGCATAGTCAGCATCCTTGTGAAAATGGTATGAATAACAATGTGATATATGGATAAAAGGACTCATTCTGTCGCTGTTATAATGGGCCAACCCCTCGGGATTGACAAGAAAATTGCGGTCTCGCTTGGGCCGGGTCTTGAACAGCAGGCAGAGAGTCAGGGAAGGGCTGTGCCATACGTACACAAAAAAACCGGCACTGGGCCGGTTTTTTTGTAATGATTGGCTCCCCCTGCTGGACTTGAACCAGCGACATACGGATTAACAGTCCGCCGTTCTACCGACTGAACTAAGGGGGAACAACTATTCAAACTGGCTCCCCCTGCTGGACTTGAACCAGCGACATACGGATTAACAGTCCGCCGTTCTACCGACTGAACTAAGGGGGAAGAGGCATCGCTTGAATGCGTGGCGCATGTTAAAGGCTGCCCCTTAGGCTGTCAACAGCGAATATGGCTTTCCCTGTGAAATCAGACTGTTTGCTGCAATTGTGTGCGGATGAGGGTGAAATCTTCACCTTTGCGGTTATAAAGCGCGCGCTGCTTGGGTGTGGTGTATTGAGCTGAATAAAAACGCCGGTGACGAACCGGGCCAGGGCCTCGTTGGCCTGGAACAATCCGCGGCTTGTTTCTTGGTGTACCACCCTGATATTCGCGCTGCATGGTACATCTCTTGCAGTAGGGTATTCTGAACCTGGCTTATCGGGCAAAC
This sequence comes from Oceanimonas sp. MB9, assembly GCF_011319775.1. Lineage (NCBI taxonomy): Bacteria > Pseudomonadati > Pseudomonadota > Gammaproteobacteria > Aeromonadales > Aeromonadaceae > Oceanimonas > Oceanimonas sp. MB9. Next base: position 985,113 of record NZ_VFBE01000005.1, read on the forward strand.
ACGGTCGCCAGCGCCCCATTGTAGTGAAGCAGTTTATTTGGAGGCTTCTTTTTGGTGCGCCGAAGCACGAAATTCCATTAACAAGTGAGGGCAGGGTTATTTGCAAAATGAAACAATAAACCGGTGGTTGAGAAGTATAACATGTCACTGTAAATACAATGTTAAGTGTCAATGTTATGAGTTGATGAATTAAAAAATTCATTGGCCTGTTTTTTGACTTTGAGTTTATTTTTACGGTAAAGAAAGGTGGCGATATGGGCCGCTTTAATGCCGATAGTAAGGCTGTTACTGTCTGTTTTTAAGGGTATTTATGGTTCGGTGACGCGAATTGTCAACGCGGTAAATAGAGCATGTTTTTTTTCATTATTAGTGATTATTTTAATGCATTTGTCATGAAGATCTGGTTATAGTGGTTTTGCTCGAGCAGGGAGTTGGTTCGAGTGTTGTATATAGTAAAACAGATGTGTCAGTAGTACTTGTTGGCAGATTTCGCCGGCAATGTTCACAAAATTTAAAGTTTGGCTTTTCTTTTTATTGTATATCCAAAGGAGTGATGTATTCATGACCGACAAGAAAATCGCTTTGGTTACCGGCGCTGCGGGTGGAATAGGCACAGAAGTTTGTCGTTTGTTTGTAGACAATGGCTACAAGGTGCTGGCCACTCACCGTCCAGGCAAAGAACAGCAGGCTGCCAGCTGGCTGCAGGAACAGGGCCTGGCCGGCAAGGACGTACAGCTGTTGGCTCTGGATGTGAGCGACCATGAAGCGATTGGCAAGGTGCTGGCCGAAACTCTGCGTGAACTGGGCCACATCGATGTGCTGGTCAACAACGCCGGCATTACCCGTGACGCCACCTTTAAAAAGATGTCCTGGGATCAGTGGAAAGAAGTCATGGATACCAACCTGAACAGCCTGTTCAGCGTAACCCAGCCGATTTTCAATCAGATGTGCGAGCAGGGCAGTGGCCGCATTATCAATATCTCCTCCGTAAACGGCCTCAAGGGTCAGTATGGTCAGGCCAACTACTCTGCCGCCAAGGCCGGCATGATCGGTTTCACCAAGGCGCTGGCCGCCGAAGGCGCCCGTTTTGGCGTGACCGTGAACGCCGTGGCGCCCGGCTACACCGCTACCCCCATGGTGACCGCCATTCGTGAAGACGTGCTCGATTCCATCAAGGCCACCATTCCGCTCAAGCGACTGGCTACCACGGAAGAAGTGGCCGGTGCCGTACTTTACCTGGCCGGCGAGCACGGTGGTTATGTGACCGGTGAAACCCTGTCGGTCAACGGCGGCCTGTACATGCAATAACCCCTTTGGTTCTGTTTAACGGAGTGAACACACATTATGTCTGAACCTGTATATATTGTTGCGGCCAAGCGTACTCCCATCGGTGCGTTCCTGGGCTCACTGAAAACCGTTTCTCCCGCCGACCTGGCCGCGGCCGCCATCAAGGGCGCCCTGGAGCAGGCCAAGCTGTCCGGTAACGATATCAACGAAGTGATCGTGGGCAACGTGGTCAGCGCCGGCCAGGGCATGGGCATCGGCCGTCAGGCCGCCCTGGCCGCCGGCATTCCCGCCGGCATTCCCGCCTATACCCTGAACATGGTGTGTGGCAGCGGCATGAAGACCCTGATGGACGCCTGTGCCCACATCAAGGCCGGTGACGCCGAGGTGGTCGTGGCCGCCGGCTGTGAAAACATGTCGCAAATTCCCCATGTGGTCAAAGGTGACCTGCGCAACGGTCAGAAGATGGGGGACATGAGTCTGTCCGATCTGCTGATCAGCGACGGCCTGACCGACGTGTTCAATCAGTACCATATGGGCGTGACCGCCGAAAATGTGGTGGCCCAGGAAAACATCAGCCGCGAAGAGCAGGACGCCCTGGCCGTGGCCAGTCAGTCCAAGGCGGTGGCCGCCATCGAAGCGGGCTTCTTCAAAGACGAAATCGTGCCGGTGGAAGTGAAAACCCGCAAGGCCGTGGTGACCTTTGACACCGACGAATACCCCAAGGCCGGCACCACCACCGACGGTCTGTCCCAGCTGCGTCCTGCATTCAAACGTGAAGGTGGTTCGGTGACCGCCGGTAACGCATCCGGCATCAACGACGGTGGCAGTGCCATCATCGTGGCCAGCAAGTCTGCCGTTGAACGCCTGGGCCTGACGCCGCTGGCCGAAGTGGTGAGCTATGGCCAGGGTGGTATCGATCCGGAAATCATGGGCCTGGGTCCGGTGCCGGCCATTGGTCAGGCGCTGGACAAGGCTGGCCTGAAACTGACCGACATCGAGCGTTTTGAACTGAATGAAGCCTTTGCTGGCCAGGCCCTGGGCGTGGTACGCCAACTGGCTCGCGAGCACGATGTGACCGAGCAGGCCGTGCTGGAAAAAACCAACAAGAATGGTGGCGCCATTGCCCTGGGTCACCCCCTGGGTGCTTCAGGCAACCGCATCATGGTTACCCTGCTGTATGAGCTGCAGCGCAGCAATGCCAGCCTGGGTCTGGCCTCCCTGTGCGTGGGCGGCGGCATGGGTACCGCCGTTATCCTCAAGCGGGTGTAAACAACAGCAAGGCGGTGGCAGCCCGCCGCCTTATTCAGCGAATCTCAGTTTAAAGGACATTGCCATGTACACGGATATTTTCAAAACCTTCAACGATCAGACCGAAAAAGCCTTTGGCCCCCTGTATCAGTACAACCAGCTGGTTGCCAAGAACTTTACCGCCCTGACCAACCTGCAGCTTGAGGCCGCCCGTCAGTATGCCGACATCGGTCTGGCCCAGTTGCAGAGCAACAGCCAGGTACGGGATGTGCAAAGCCTGGTGACCAGTGGCGCCAAGCAGCTGGAAACCATGACTCGTATCAGCCAGCAGATGATTGAAGACGGCAAGAAACTGGCCGACCTGGCCCAGGAGTTCAAGGCCGGAATCGACGGCCTGGCCGCCGACGCCGCCAAGCAGTAAGCCGGCGCAGTCTTTCCGATTGTTGGTTATGAAGGGAAGGGGCCGTTGGGCCCCTTCCTGCTTGCCAGGTAACCTTCGCCGGGCAAGCTTTGCTGTGAACAGCGGTCACCTTTTCATGCAGGGAGGGACATAATGGAACAGAATACTTTTCAGGGCGGTGATCCCATACACCAGTTTTTTCAGTGGAATGAAAGCGTTTGGGCCGACATTCAGCGCAGCCGTCTGGGCGACAATCCGGTTACCGACGCCCTGTCGCAGGTCAATGCCGAAGACCTGAAAACCTTTTACGATGCGGTGGCCGCCAATCCGGTGCGGTTGCTGGAAATGCAGATGCAATGGTGGCAGGGACAGCTTGCCATCTGTCAGAACAGCATGGTCAGGGCGCTGGATTCCAGCGCCGACAGCGTGATTAATGATCCTCCCGGCGATCGACGCTTTCAGTACAAGGCCTGGAAGGATGATCCCAATTTTGACTTTCTGCGCCAGTCCTACCTGCATTTCGCCAACTCCCTGATGCAGACCCTCGAAGTGGTGGAAGGTTTGCCGGAGCCGGCACGTCAACGCCTGATCTTCTTTTTCCGCCAGACCATCAATGCGCTCTCGCCCACCAACTTTCTGTGGAGTAATCCGGAGCTGTTGCACCGCACCCTGGAAGAAAAGGGCGCCAACCTGGTCAAGGGTATCGGCCTGTTTCAGGAAGACCTGGCCAACAGCGCCAACTTGCTGAAAATTCGCATGACCCGCCAGTCCGCCTTTGAGCTGGGCAAGGATCTGGCCACCACCCCGGGCGAGGTGGTGTTCCGCAACGATGTGTTTGAGCTTATCCAGTATGGTGCCAGCACCGCCAAGGTGCATCAGACCCCACTGCTGGTGATTCCGCCCTTTATCAACAAGTTTTATATTCTGGATCTGCGGGAGCAGAACTCCCTGGTGCGCTGGCTTCGGGACCAGGGCCACACCGTGTTCCTCATGTCCTGGCGCAATCCGGGCAAGGAGCAGGCCAGCATCGGTTTTCAGGATCTGATCAACGCAGGCTCAATGGAAGCCATTCGTGTCATCGAACGCATCACCGGTGAAAAGGAAGTCAATGCCATCGGCTACTGCATCGGCGGCACCTTGCTGGCCAGCACCATGGCACTTTACGCCGCCCGACGCATGAAGCCACGAGTGAAGAGCGCTACCTTCCTGACCACCCTGCTCGACTTTACCCAGCCCGGGGAAGTGGGCGTGTTTATCAATGATCCCGTGGTCAGCGCCATGGAGCAGATGAATGACGCTCAGGGGTATTTTGATGGCCGCCAGATGGCGGTGACCTTTAGCCTGTTGCGGGAAAACAGCCTGTACTGGAACTATTACATCGACAACTACCTCAAGGGCGAGGAGCCGGCGGACTTCGACATCCTTTACTGGAATAGCGACAGTACCAACTTGAGCGCCACCTGTGCCAGCTTCCTGCTGCGGGAGCTTTATCTCGACAACAAGCTGAGCAAGGGCGAGGTCAAGGTCGGCAACTTCGGTGTAGATCTGTCCAAGGTACAGACCCCCAGCTATTTCCTCTCTACCAAGGATGATCATATCGCCCTCTGGGACGCCACCTTCAACGGCTCACGGCTGCTGGGGGGGGACACCACCCTGGTGTTGGGCGAGTCGGGCCACGTGGCCGGGGTGGTCAATCCGCCCGCCAAGAATAAATACGGCTACTGGCTGAGCGACGCGTCCTTTGAGTCGGCGGAGCAATGGCTGGCGTCGGCCAAACGGGAAGAGGGCTCCTGGTGGCCCCACTGGCAACAGTGGGCGGCGCCTTACCTGGGCAAACAGGTGGATGCCCGTGCCGTTGGCAACAACGAGTGTCCTGGATTGATGCCGGCACCGGGCCGCTATGTGCAGCAGACCCTGCCGGTAGAAGAGTAATATTAAGCCGCCTGTGGGCGGCTTTTCCGCTTTTGGCTCCTTTATCATGGCGGGCCTATTGAGCCGTGCGCCGGAATCATGGATCATGGTCGTTTGATCCCATCACACCATTTTCCAGTTCGAGGTGCATTGAATGAGTCAGGCGGACCACAGTCCCAGCAATTTCATTCGTCAGATCATTGATGAAGATCTGGCCAGCGGCAAGCATCAGTCGGTGCAGACCCGTTTTCCTCCGGAGCCGAACGGCTATCTGCACATTGGCCACGCCAAATCCATCTGCCTGAACTTCGGTATTGCCGAACACTACCAGGGCAAGTGCAACCTGCGCTTTGACGACACCAACCCCGAAAAGGAAAGTGTGGAATACGTCGAGTCCATCAAACGTGACGTGCAGTGGCTGGGTTTTCAATGGAGCGGCGACATTCACTATTCCTCCGACTATTTCGAAATGCTGTATGGCTACGCCGTTGAGTTGATCGAAAAGGGGCTGGCCTATGTGGATGAGCTTACTCCCGAGCAAATTCGCGAATATCGCGGCACCCTGACCAGCCCGGGCCGTAACAGCCCCTACCGGGACCGCCCGGTGGAGGAAAACCTTGAGCTGTTCACCCGCATGCGCAACGGCGAGTTCAAGGAAGGCACCGCCTGCCTGCGCGCCAAAATCAACATGGCGTCCTCCTTTATGGTGATGCGCGATCCGGTCATTTACCGGGTGCGATTTGCCCATCACCACCAGACCGGTGACCAGTGGTGCATCTACCCCATGTACGACTTTACCCACTGTATCTCCGATGCGCTCGAGGGCATTACCCACTCCCTGTGTACCCTGGAGTTTCAGGACAACCGCCGGCTTTATGACTGGGTGCTCGACAACATCAGCATCGACTGTCACCCGCGCCAGTACGAGTTCTCCCGGCTCAACCTGGAATACACCGTCATGTCCAAGCGCAAGCTCAACCAGCTGGTGACCGACGGTCATGTTGAGGGCTGGAACGATCCGCGCATGCCTACCATCTCCGGCCTGCGTCGCCGCGGCTATACGCCGGCGGCCATTCGCGAGTTCTGCCGCCGCATCGGCGTGACCAAGCAGGACAACACCGTGGAAATGGGCATGCTCGAAGCTTGCATTCGTGACGATCTCAACGATAACGCCCCCCGCGCCATGGCGGTGCTGCGGCCGGTGCGGCTGGTGATCGAAAACCTGGCCGAAGGCCACGAGGAGATCCTCAAGGCCCCCAACCATCCCAATAAGCCCGAGATGGGCGAGCGGGAGCTGCCTTTTACGCGGGAAATCTTCATCGACGAGGCCGATTTCCGCGAAGAAGCCAACAAGAAATACAAGCGGCTGGTGCTGGGCAAGGAAGTGCGTCTGCGCAACGCCTATGTGATCAAGGCGGAGCGGGTGGAAAAGGACGAGGCCGGCAATATCACCACCATTTACTGCAGCTATGACCCCGATACCCTGGGTAAGGATCCGGCCGACGGCCGTAAGGTCAAGGGGGTGATCCACTGGGTGTCCGCCAGCCATGGGGTGCCTGCCGAGGTACGTCTCTATGATCGTCTGTTCGCCGTGCCCAACCCGGGTGCGGCCGAGTCTTTTGAGGCGGCCCTGAACCCGAATTCCCTGCAGGTGCTGAGTCAGGCGGTGGTGGAGCCGTCCCTGGCGGCGGCGCCGGCGGAGCGGGCCTGTCAATTTGAGCGGGAAGGCTATTTCTGCCGCGACAGCGAGTCCGATGTGCTGGTGTTCAACCTCACGGTGGCACTGCGCGACTCCTGGGGCAAGGAAGACACCTGATGGTATTGCCCGGGCGCCTCGGCACCCGGGCTTCAGCCACAAAAAAGCCGCAGCATCTGCTGCGGCTTTTTTGTGGCTGGGGTAATGACTTACTCGTCGTTATGATCGCACTCGTCGTTGGTGCAGTGGCCATAGAGATACAGGCTGTGGTTGGTCAGCTTGATATTGAACTGACCGGCGATGTCACGCTGGCGCTGCTCAATAACCTCGTCGTGAAACTCAATGACCTTGCCGCAGTCCAGGCACACCAGGTGGTCGTGATGCTCCTGGGTGGCCAGTTCAAACACCGACTTGCCGCCTTCGAAATGGTGACGGGTCACGATGCCGGCGTCGTCAAACTGGTTCAGAACCCGATATACGGTAGCCAGGCCGATCTCCTCGCCCTGGTCAATCAGCAGTTTGTACAGCTCCTCTGCGCTCACGTGCTGCGTTTCAGGTTGCTGTAACAGCTCCAGGATCTTGACCCGGGGAAGCGTCACCTTGAGTCCTGCTTTTTTCAGTGCTTGGTTGTTGTCGGCCATAAAATCAACGATTCACATTTCATTTGGGTATTGCCTTTAATTTTGCTTGTTCCTGCCGGTAAAGGCAACCCGAATTCGTTCGGCAGCCAAATGCCGGCGGCAAGATGAAAGCCGGCATTTGGCTGTGGCTGGCTTGCCGTATGCAGGCGCTTCAGTTGAAAGTGAGAGACTCGACGAAATCCGACGTGTCCCGCAATCCAATAGCGAGTAATTTGGGGTTACCCATATTAGTATGAAAAAGGAAAGGCGGTTGGCTGACCGACATGCATCACTTAAATCAAGTGTGCAAAAAAACGGCAAACAAACGCTTAATCATGATGTTAAGCAAATTTTCCTAATGTCATGGTCTATAAAATAATTTGCGGTAAGTGCTGAACTTCGTTCATACTTAGCTCGCCAATGTGGTCTTTTTGACTCCCATTTAAAACAAGGAGCAGGTAATGCGTAATAAAATGATGATGGTTGGTGGTGTTGTTGGTGCCCTGATGCTGGCCGGTTGTAGCTCCACTACCGCTCTGGAAGAGAAGCTGGACAGCCTGGCCCAGGACGTACAAGCCGTGCAGCAGGGCCAGCAGGCCAACTCTGCCAAGATCGACCGTCTGGCTGCCGACGTTGCCGAAGCTCGTGCTTCTGCCGACCGCGCCAACTCTCGCCTGGACCAGATGGGCCGTTACACCAAGTAACACGAATTCTGGAATGCCAAAAAGGCCTGACGAAAGTCAGGCCTTTTTTTATGACTGATATTCAAAGGGGCGTGAAACGCCCCGACAGGACGATCAGTATTCGGTCTGGCCCACCAGCTGCGGCGTGGCCTGCTGCTGGCTGATAATGCGTTCCAGGGTGCTGCGGTCAAGGCCATTCTGCAGCAGCGGTGCCAGCTGGCTCATGTCGAGCGGGCGGGTATCAACGTGGCCCTCGGGGGTCAGGGGCTCGTGAGACTCCACAAAGGTCTGGCCGTATTCGTCGGTGCTGACCTTGAGCGCCTGGTTCACGATTTGTACACGGGTGCCTTTGTTCACCTGGGCAAACAGCCATTCCACATGCTCAGGATACATGCGAATGCAGCCGGCGCTGGAACGCAGGCCCACGTCCAGGGGATCATTGGTGCCGTGGATCAGGTATTCACCGCTGCCATAGGCCAAGCGCATGGCGTATTCACCCAGGGGGTTGTCGGGGCCGGCGGGCACCACGGCCGGCAGGGGGATACCTTTGGCGGCATATTCCTTGCGGGTGGTGGCGGTGGGGGTCCAGGTGGGGTTTTCCCGCATTTGGGAAATACTGGTCACCATTTCGGGGGTGGCGCGGCCAACCCGGCCGATGCCGATGGGAAACACATATACCTGCTCTTCATTTTCGGGGTAGTAGTACAGGCGCAGCTCAGCCAGGTTGATCACGATACCCTGGGTCTCGGCCCGGGGCAGCAGCAGCTGGTTGGGAATGACGACCCGATCACCGGGTTGCAGCAGCAGCAGATCCTGATCCGGGTTGGCGGCCATGACCAGAATGGGGCTGACGCCGTAGTAGCGGGCCAGGGCGGCCAGGGTGTCACCTTCCTGGGCGGTATGAATCACAATCTGACCTACCGGCTGGCCTTTGTCTTCCGGCAGGGGCAGGGGGCGAACCGCCGCCTGGGCCAGTGATACCGGCAACAGCAGGGCCAGCAGTATAGCGCTCAACAGTTTCATGGTGTGGTTCTCTCAGTCTCTGGTTTGAACAGGGCATCATACTCTTGTACGACGAAAAAGGGATGCGCCCTGCGCATCCCTTAAAGACCCGGATTGTCGTGTTATGCTTCCAGCTCTTGCAGGCACATTTCTTCGTAAAGCTGTTTGCACCAGGCCTTGACCCTGTCCTGGGTCAGCTCGGGCTGACGGTCTTCATCAATGCCCAGGCCCACGAAATGGGCGTCGTCCACCAGGGCGCGGGATGCCTCGAAATCATAGCCGTCGGTAGACCAGTGGCCGATGATAATGGCGCCCTTGGGCTCGATGATGTCCTTCAGGGTGCCCATGGCGTCAAGGAAATACTCGGCGTAGTCTTCCTGATCACCGCAGCCAAAGATGGCAACCAGCTTGTCATTGAAGTCGATCTGTTCCAGCTCGGGGAAAAAGTCGTCCCAGTCCGCCTGGGATTCGCCATAGTACCAGGTGGGAATACCCAGCAGCAGCAGATCAAAACCGGCGATGTCTTCCTTGGTGCTTTTGGCGATATCGTGTACCTCGACCAGATGCTTGCCCAGCTCTTTCTGGATCATCTTGGCCACGGCTTCGGTATTGCCGGTATCACTTCCAAAAAACAGACCTACACTTGCCATAATTATGCCGTACCTGTTGAAAATGTATTGTTGAATCCTGGCCCTAGTCCAGATCCTGCTGAGCCAGCTGTTGCAGCAGCAGGACCTCGATCAGCTCGGCTCGGCTGAGCCGGCGTTCATCGGCCAGAAGGTTGAGTTTACTGAACAGTTGCTCATCTACCTTGAGCTCGATGCGGCGCAGGCCGCGCTCGCGATCCCGTCTGAGCTGGTTACGCTTGTTGAGCCTGAGCTGAGCCTGCCGGGGCAGGGGGTTGGTCTTGGGTCTGCCGGGGCGACGCTCGTCGGCAAACAAGTCCAGCGTGGTTCTGTCCGCCTCTTGTTTGGCCATGGTTCAACCGATACCGCCGCTTTCCCAGGCCGCCTCGATAATGCCCTTGGCAACAAAACCGGCACAGCCCAGAAACAGCACCAGCCACACAATGTAGCGACCAAATTTGGGCACGTTACCGCGCTTGAGCACATCCTGAATGGCCAGCCCAATCAGCAAAAAAATGACCACGAAAAACAGCTTCAGGCCCAGGCTTTCAAGCAGCTCGATTTGATCCAATGACATTCTGTTGACCGACCGATAAGAATGGGCGCCACTATAGCACAAAGCCAATCGGGCTGTTAACCGACTCCAAGCAGGAAATCCCGCACCAGCCGGTTGAAGGTCTGCGGCTTTTCCGCATGCAGCCAGTGGCCGGCATTGGCGATGACATGGGCCTTTGCCCGGGGAAACTGGGCGGCCACTTCGGGCTGGTGTTCGGGTAGCAGGTAGTCGGAGTCGCCACCCTTGATAAAGAGCACCGGTTGCTCATAAGGCGTGCTCAGGCCGGGCCAGTCCATGATGCTCGAATACGACCGGGACAGAACAGGAACATTGAAGCGCCAGCCGGCCTCGGCGGGCACGAAGGATTTAAGCAAAAACTGGCGCACGCCGGGTTCATTTACATGCTCGGCGAGCACCGCGTCGGCCTCCTTGCGGCTTTGACTACCGGCCTTCAGCACCGCCTGCAAGCCGGCAAAAACAGCCTGATGACGGGCCTTGTGGTAGGCCACCGGCGCCATGTCGGCCACCACCAGGGCGTGTATCCGTTCCGGTGCCAGGCCGGCGGCCATCATGATGGCCTTGCCCCCCATGGAGTGTCCCACCAGGGCGGGTCTGTCCAGTTGCAGCTGATCGGCCAGGGCCAGCAGATCGCCGGCCATGGCGGCATAGCTCATGTCATCGCTGCGGGGCGACAGGCCATGATTACGCAGATCCACGGCGATCACGTCAAAGTGCTCCGCCAGCTCCCGGCTCAGGCCGTTGAGGTTGTCGAGGCTGCCAAACAGGCCGTGTACCAGCATGACCGGCATGCCCTGGCCCTGGCGACGATAATTCAGTTGCATGGATACTCGAGGGTTGTGTTGACATCAGGGAGTCATATTGTTGCTCGCCTCGCTGGCGGGCGCAACCCGCTTGGGCCGCGGCGCCGCTCCATGTATAATCGCCCACTCTTCACTGGGAGTGGATATGCCAGAAAAAATGATGAAAACCATAGAGGTGGATGAAGAGCTCTACCGTTATATCGCCAGCAACACGCGGCATATTGGCGAGAGCGCCTCGGATATTCTGCGCCGCCTGCTGAAACTGGATAATCAGGCCGACGTCGAGACGGTAACGCCGGCGGCACCTGCCCGGGCCCAGGGCGAAGGAGTGCTGCGTATGCTGGAGTCTGGTGCGCTGGCCGCCCAGGATTCGGCCATTGAGCGCTTTATGACGATCCTGGCGGTACTTTACCGGGAAAATCCCGCCGCCTTTGCCCAGGCTTCGGACATCAAGGGCCGCAAACGCATTTATTTCGCCGACTCTGAAACGGCGCTGCTGGCCGCGGGCAACACCACCAAGCCCCGCCCGATTGAGGGCAGTCCCTACTGGGTGATCACCAATACCAATACCGGCCGCAAGCGCAATATCGTCGCGCAGCTGATGGCCGCCATGGGCTATGCCCACGGCCTGATCGAGCGGGTCAGCCAGAGCATCTGAATACATCAAGGACCGAAAACATGAGCACGCACCCCAGGGCCGGCTTGCCGGCCCAACGCGCCGATCTGGTCAATATTCCCCAGTTGATGGCGGCCTTTTACCAGCGGGTGCCGACCCCGTCCGAGCCTGCCCAGCGAGTATCGTTCGGTACATCCGGGCACCGGGGGTCGGCCCTGGATACCAGCTTTAACCAGGCCCATATTCACGCCATCTGCCAGGCCGTGGCCGAATACCGGCAACAGCAGGGGCTGAGCGGCCCGCTGTTTCTGGGCATGGACACCCATGCCCTGTCGGAAGCGGCCTTTGGTGCGGCGCTGGAAGTGCTGGTGGCCAATGGGGTAGAGGTCAGGGTTCAGCAGGGCGGGGGCTATACGCCCACCCCGGTCATTTCCCATGCCATTCTCGGCCATAATCGACGTCATGCTGAACAGCAGGCAGATGGCCTGGTGCTTACGCCGTCACACAATCCGCCCCGGGATGGCGGCATCAAGTACAACGGCCCGGACGGTGGCCCGGCCAGCGCCGAGGCCACCACGGTGATCCAGCGTCGTGCCAATGACCTGCTGGCGGAGGGCAACGCCGGTGTGCGCCAGGTGCCTTATCTCGAGGCGTTGGCCCGGGCGGTTGAGCACGACTATGTCTCCGCTTATGTGGACGACCTGGCCGAGGTGATCGACATGGACGCCATTCGCCGCGCGGGCATTCGCATCGGCGTGGATCCTCTGGGCGGCTCCGGCCTGGCCTATTGGCCGCGCATTGCCGCACGCCATGGCCTCGATATTACCGTGGTCAACGAACGCCAGGATGCGGACTTTGGTTTTATGACCCTGGATCACGACGGCAAAATCCGCATGGACTGCTCGAGCCCCTGGAGCATGCAGAACCTGCTGGGGCTGAAAGATCAGTTCGACATCGCCTGTGGCAACGATCCGGATTACGATCGCCATGGCATTGTGGACGCCGAGGGGCTGATGAACCCCAACCATTACCTGGCGGTGTGCATTCATTACCTGTTTACCCACAGGCCCGACTGGCCGGTCAGCCTGGCGGTAGGCAAGACCCTGGTGTCGTCGTCCATCATCGATCGGGTGGCGGCCAGCCTGGAACGGCCGCTGATGGAAGTGCCCGTGGGCTTCAAATGGTATGTCCAGCCGCTGATGGAAGGCCGGTTGGCCTTTGTGGGCGAGGAGAGTGCGGGGGCGTCTTTCCTGCGCCGTGACGGCGGTGTCTGGACCACCGACAAGGACGGCTTTATTCCCTCGTTGCTGGCGGCGGAGATGCTGGCGGTCACCGGCCTGACCCCGCACCAGTATTATGATCGACTTACCCAGGAGTTGGGCCGCCCCTGCTACCGGCGGGTGGATGCGCCGGCCAGTCACGCCCAGAAAAAAGTGTTGGCGGCACTCAATCCCGAGGACGTACAGGCCGATACCCTGGCCGGTGATGCCATTATTGCCCGGCTGACGGCGGCACCGGGTAATGGCGCCGCCATCGGCGGTCTCAAAGTGGTGACCGGGCAGGGCTGGTTTGCCGCCCGCCCCAGCGGCACCGAGCAGGTGTATAAAATCTATGCCGAAAGTTTTCGGAATGAGCAGCACCTCGAACAGCTGATCACCGAAGCCAAGGCTTTGGTTGGTGATGCCTTCGCCCGCGCCGGCGTCTGAGCCTTCCCTTACCGGCCGGCATTTCACTGCCGGCCGTTTTGTTTTACGTACCTGCCTTTTTCAGCGCCCGCTGTTGTCCTGTGTGAACGTATTTAGACTTTGATACCAAAATCGTGTTTCATGGCATGGTAATATTTTGTCAAAACGCGGATTAATGGAGGTATCTGTGAACAATACTCGGCTGAACGACTTTCTGGCCCTGAGCCGACGCCACCCCTGGCACCTGGAACCCTTTACCGAAACCCTGCCCGATGGCACTCGCGCCGAGGTGTGGGACACCGGTGTGATTTGTCTTGAGCCGGCGCTACCGGCGCAGCGGGATCTGGTGATTTCCTGCGGCATTCACGGCAATGAAACCGCGCCCATCGAGCTGTGCGAGCGGCTGCTGCAACAACTGGTTTCGGGCCGGCTGCGCTGTCGCCAGCGACTGTTGCTGATCTTTGGTCATCCGGCGGCGATGAATGCGGGCGTACGGGAGCTGAAGGAAAATCTCAACCGGCTGTTTTCCGGGGCACACGCCCGCGGCGGGGTGGAGAGTCAGGAACGGCAGCGGGCGGCGGCGCTGGAAGGCTACGTAACCCGTTTCTTTGACGCGCGCGAAGACGGTGAACGGTTGCACTACGATTTGCATACCGCCATTCGGCCCTCACTGCATGAAAAGTTTGTGGTGCACCCCTTTACCCATGGAGCTCCCTACAGCAGCAGCCAGCTGGGATTGTTGCAGGCGGCCGGCATCAACACCATTTTGCTCTCCCAGGCGCCCACCACCACCTTCAGTTACTTTAGTGCCCGCCGTTTTGGCGCCCAGGCCTTTACCATTGAGCTGGGCAAGGTCATGCCCTTTGGCCAGAATGATCTCGGTCGGCTGACGGCGCTGGAGCAGTGCCTGACCGCCTTGATCTCCACGCCCGGCTGGCAACCTCCGGCGCCGGATCTGGCCAGGCTGGAGGTGTTTGACGTTTGTCAGGAAATCGTCAAGCAGAGCGAGAATTTTCGTCTTAACTTTAGCAAGGATGTCTCCAATTTCACGACCTTTGAGGCTGGCACGCTGCTGGCCACCGACGGAGAACGTCGCTGGTGTGCACAATCTGACGGTGAGGCCGTGGTGTTTCCCAATGCCGGTGTGGCGCCGGGCCAACGCGCTGCCCTGATGGTGACACCGGTGCGCTTGACCACGGATCAGCTGGCTTGAACGGGTGGCTGGTGCAGAACTTTTGTGAAGCTGACGCATTTTTGTAAACAAAATGTAGATTTTAAGTGTGTGCCTGTGTAATCATTTAATTGCTGAAAAGTTGGGTACAATAAGTACAAAAAAATATTGCTTTGTATTCACATCAGGATACACCCTTTGAACCATGTGAAGGAATCACGGTTATGAAGCACACCAGCAAGCGCGTTTTCACCCTGTCTGCCCTGGCCTTGGCCGTTGTTGCCACTCCTCAGCTGAGCGCCGCCACCTGGTCCGATACTTATATCGGCTATCGCTATGGCACCGAGTTCACCGAGCCGAACAATCCTAATGATGTAGAAAAACACATTCTGCAGCTGACTCATGCCAGCGGTTACGCTTACGGCCAGAACTTCTTTAACCTGGATATTCTGCAGTCGGACGATATGGATCCGGCCAGCGGCAGCGATCGTGGTGAAGGCGACGGTGCCATGGAAGCCTATCTGACCTACCGCCATCAGCTGCACCTGGGCAAGGTATTTGATACCGATCTGAGCTTTGGCCCAGTCAAGGAAGTGGCCGTGACCGCCGGTGTCGACCTTAATACCAAAAATACCGCCTTTGCCCCGCGCAAGCAGTTGCTGGTAGTTGGTCCGACCCTGAAGTTCGGTCTGCCCAAGGGCTTTGCGGATTTGAGCCTGTTTTACGGCTATGAGCGAAACCACTGTGGTGCCAGTTTCTGCCAGCAGAGCGACATCAGCTTTGACCCCTACTATATAGTGAACCTGGCCTGGGGCATTCCCTTTAACGCCGGCCCGGTACCGATGAAATTCCAGGGTTTCGGTAACTACAATGGTGCCAAAGGGGAAGACTACAACTTTAACGAGACCAAGCCGGAGGTGCTGATCCGTACCTCCCTGATGGTGGACGTGGGTGATCTGGCCTTTAACAAGAGCAATACCCTGTGGGCCGGCGTGGGCTACGAATACTGGGACAACAAGTTCGGTAACCATGGTAAGCCGGGCGTTGACACCCGTGCCCCGACTTTCCAGCTGGAATGGCATTTCTGAGCCGGGGGCTTTTCCGGGTGTAAATCCCTTTCCGTGATATAAAAAAGAGCGCCTCGGCGCTCTTTTTCCTTTTCTGGTTCAGAAGCGCCAGGCTGCCAGGGCCTGCACCGCGCTCTCGGTCACCGAGCCGCCGAACTTGTTGTGCCAGTACTGATATTCCACGCCCACGAACAGCCGCTTGGGATCATTGAACAGGGTCTTACCCAGATCGTAGCGTAACTGGGGTTGTGCCAGCACATGTGCCTTGACCTTGTCACCAAATTCGTTGTCACGGCTGCCAATGTATTCAACATGACCTTCCAGGCTGAAGTCGTGGCGCCCCAGGGCAAAGGGGAAGGCCCAGGCGGTATCCAGCATCCAGCTGTCGCTCTCCCGCGGGGCTCCGCCGCCGGCCACGCCGGTGCTGTCGTCGATATAGGCGGTGATCAGAGTATTGAAGAAGGCGGCGCCCGGTACGTCCAGGGCCAGCTGCAGGCCCGGCAGATACTTGCGCACCTTGCTGTCTCCCCCGGCATTGACCCCAAGCACGATGCCCACGTCCTTGATCGGCCCCAGGCTCAGATCGTGTCCGCCGATCTTGCCCAGGCTGAAGTTGAAATAACCCTCGCCATACCAGTCACGATGGCGCTGATCGTCCTTCCAGTCGGAGTAGTCCACGAAAAAGAAGTTGTCGCCATATTTCCAGCCACTGGCATGTTGCAGGGTGTAGATGCTGGTGGTCGACTTGCGGTTGGCCTCGGGGCCAAAGGGCTGCTGTTTGAGCTCGCCCAGCTGGTAGTGCAGTTCGGTGGTGCTCCAGTCGGCGGCCAGGGCCGGCATGCCGGTGATGGCAACCAGCAGGGGCAGGGTGGATTTCCTGATCATGACTTCCTGTATCCTTGTATCCATTGTATTGATTGTCGAAAACCCAATGACACCAATGTGCGTGTGTTTGGGGTACAAGGATGTTACCGATTTGTGATGAGAATAGTGTGATCCATCTCTTAAAACCACAAACAATTTTATATGAAGAATCTTCTATTGAAGGTTTTTAAGTGCTGTCCGGCCGAGTGCCGAGTGTGAAGGAAGGCAGGGAATAAAAAGAGCCTTTCGGCTCTTATTTATCTGGTCTGCCTAGGGCGGGCGCTGTGGCGTCCGCCGGCTTGGCCTTTGCCTGTTCACCCTGGTGAGACTTGGGTCCGAACGGATAGCGTCTGTGGGTAAACACATAGTGATAGGCACTGGCAAAGCCTACCATAAAGAGGGTGCCGGCCAGGGTGGGCAGAATAAAGTCCAGGGGGGACAGGTGGGCGGCCGACAGGTAAATCAGTATGGGGTTGGCACCGGCGGGCGGGTGCAGGGTATCGGTCACGACCATTAGCGCCAGGCTCAGGCCAAAGCAGAATCCCAGTCCCAGCAGCGGGTCGGGAATCAGCTCCAGTCCGGCGACGGCGACGCAGGTGGTCAGCAGGTGTCCCAGAATCACGTTTTTGGGGCGGGACAGGGGCGAAGAAGGCAGTAACAGCAGCAGCACCAGGCTGGCACCCATGGGCGCGCTCAGCACCATGAAATGGGTCCAGTGTTTCAGATAGCTCAGGCAGATAACGGCCACAAAGCCGGCAATACCGGCGAGGCCAGCGTCACGCAGGCGGTGTTTTAAGTGCATTGAGACCTCATGGGGATGCGTATTTTTATGATTAGGCTTATGAAGCAAGCAGTTAAATTGTATTTAAAATGCATATAAAATAAAAGTCGCCTTTCCCGAAGCCCCGGCAAGGAGTAAACCATGAGAGAACATGAATCCCTGCGCAAGGCGTTGCGCTGGCTCACCGAACAGGCGTGTATCGATCGGAATGCCATCGCCGAAGCCAGCAACCATTTCGATCTGTCTCCCCTGGATGAGCAGTTTCTACGGGACTACTTTCTGAGACGCGGCACACCCGGCCCCTCAAAAAATGCGCAAAATGATGATTTGAAAAGCAATTGAACCGTCACGCCCTTTACAGCGCGAGGCCGGCCGCAGTATGATTCGCCGGGTCAGGAGGGGTGGCAGAGTGGTTGAATGCACCGGTCTTGAAAACCGGCGTGGGTTTATAGCCCACCGTGGGTTCAAATCCCACCTCCTCCGCCAGACATCAAAAAGCCCGCTGCATATGCAGCGGGCTTTTTGCATTAATCCCATGTAACAGCCGGCCGAGTTGGCCGGCCGTGTGATCAGGGGCTTGGTGCCGGTCGGCGCCGGCGTTGTCCCCAGGCTACCAGGCCGGCCAGGATCAGGGCGGGAATAAACATCCATTCCTTGTCGGGCCGGTCCGAGGGCCGTTGCAGTGCCACCACCTCCAGGTCGAAGTCCACCCCCAGCCGCTCGGCCTGGCTACCAAAGTCGACCATGTCGACCATGACCTTGTCGCCGTCGCGACGCAGGCTGCTGATGCCGGTACTGGCCAGGCGCTCGGCGGCACTCTGCCGGCTGGCGTCAAAGTTGAGCTTGACGATTTTACTGACCGGCTCGCCAAACAGGTTGGTGCCCCCCAGTTGCAGAATGATCGACTCGCTTGCGGGCAGGCTCTCCACCACCTGCTCCCACTGGCTGGCGTCGTACTGGGCCATGGGCGGAAACACCTTGTCCCAGAAAAAGCCAGGCCGGAACAGGGTAAAGGCCACCAGCAGCAGCGCCAGGGTTTCCCACCAGCGACTTTTCACCAACCAGTAGCCCTGAGTGGCGGCGGCGAACAGCAGCATGGCCGCCAGCGCGCTGGCGATGGTGATCAACAGGCCGCTCCAGCTGTCGATGCCCAGTAACAGCAGCTGGGTATTGAAGATAAACATAAAGGGCAAAATGGCGGTACGAATGTCGTAGGTAAAGCCCTGAATACCGGTCTTGATCGGATCGGCCTTGGCAATGGCGGCGGCGGCAAAGGCCGCCAGCCCCACCGGCGGTGTGTCGTCGGCGAGAATGCCAAAATAGAACACGAACAGGTGCACGGCAATCAGCGGCACAATCAGCCCGTGCTGGGCGCCCAGGTTGACAATCACCGGTGCCATCAGGGTCGATACCACTATGTAGTTGGCGGTGGTGGGCAGGCCCATGCCCAGCAGCAGGCTGATCACCGCGGTAAAGATCAGCATCAACAGCAGGCTGCCGCCGGAGATAAACTCCACGAACTCCGTCATCACCAGGCCGATGCCGGTCAGGGTGACGGTGCCCACTACGATGCCGGCGGCGGCGGTGGCCACGCCGATGCCAATCATGTTGCGGGCGCCGGTGACCAGCCCCATAAACAGATCAAAGGCGCCTTCCCTGAGCAGTCCCTCGCTGTGCTGTTTGCGAAACAGGGCCTTGAGCGGCTTGTGGGTCACCACGATAAACATCATGAACAGGGTGGCCCAGAATGCCGACAGCCCCGGCGACAGTCGCTCCACGGTCAGACACCACACCAGCACCACGATGGGCAGCAGGTAATACATGCCCGACTTGAAGGTGGGGCCGGGCTCGGGCATGTGAATGTCCGGGTTTTCCGGATCATCCATGGCCAGATCCGGCAGTCGGGCGGCCCAGGCCACCAGCGCCAGGTACACCAGTAACGCCAGCAACGCTAGTATCCAGCTGGCCAGGGGGCCGAACAGGGTCTTGGTCCAGCCGATGCCGTAGTAGACCACGGCGGTCAGTAGCATCAGGGCGATCACCGCGGTCAGCCCGCCAAGCAGGCGCTGGGCCAGGCTGGGGCGGTGGCGCCGTTGCAGTGGCTGCATGCCGGCCTTGACGGCTTCCAGATGCACAATGTAGATCAGTGCGGCGTAGGAGATCAGCGCCGGCAGTATCGCCGCCTTGATCACCTCGATATAGGAGATGCCGACGTACTCCACCATCAGAAAGGCGGCGGCGCCCATGATGGGCGGCGTTAGCTGACCATTGGTGGAGGCGGCCACTTCCACCGCACCGGCCTTGGTGGCGGGAAAGCCGACCCGTTTCATCAGCGGTATGGTAAAGGTGCCCGTGGTCACCACGTTGGCGATGGACGAGCCGGACACCAGTCCCGACAGCCCCGACGACACTACCGCCGCCTTGGCCGGGCCGCCGCGCAGGTGGCCGAGCAGGGAAAATGCCAGCTTGATAAAGTAATTGCCGGCGCCGGCCCGTTCCAGCAGCGAGCCGAACAGCACAAACATGAATACAAAGGAGGTGGACACCCCCAGTGCCACGCCAAAGACCCCTTCGGTGGTCAGCCACTGGTGGGTCACGGTGCGAGCCAGGCTGGCGCCACGATGAGCGATCACTTCCGGCATCCAGGGGCCGGCAAAGGTGTAGAATAAAAAGATCGCCGCCACCACCATCAGCGGTGGCCCAAGGGCCCGGCGGGTTGCTTCCAGCAGCAGCACCATACCGATACAGGCCACCACCAGATCCTGCATGATGGGCAGTCCCGGCCGGCTGGCCAGTTCCCGGTAGAACAGAAACAGATAGGAGGCGCAGAAGGCGCCAATCAAGGCCAGGGTCCAGTCGTGCCAGGGAATGCGGTCCCGGGGCGAATGCTTGAGCGCCGGAAAGGCGGTGAACGACAGAAACACCGCAAAGGCCAGGTGAATGGAACGGGCCTCGGTATCGTTGAAAATGCCCAGGTTGAACATAAAGGGCAGGGGCGAGACATACCACAGCTGAAACAGCGCCCAGCACAGGGGAACCAGCAGCAGCACCCAATGGCCAATGCCGGTGGGATGACGGCCGCCGGTGTCGGCCTGGGCCAGCATGTCGTCCAGCTGTTGTTGCGTGTTGTCCTGAGGCGGTTGGGACATGGACTTTTCCTCCGAAGGTCAGGAATAAACAGCAAGCCGGGGCGGCAAGGCACATGCTTGCCGCCCCGGGTGCGTGCTGACCGAAACAGGGGGAAGCTTGCTTCCCCGTTGCAGGGCCGGGTTATTCGACCAGGCCGGCTTCCTTGTAATATTTCTGCGCGCCGGGGTGCAGCGGAGCACTCAGGCCGTCCTTGACCATTTCCTCTTTCTTGAGGCCGCCAAAGGCCGGGTGCAGGCGCACAAACTGATCAAAGTTGTCAAACACCGCTTTGGTCAGCTGATAAATCTGGGCTTCCGGCACAGTGGCGCTGGTCACCAGGTTGGCGCCCACGCCAAAGGTCTGCACGTCCTCGTCCGAGCCGGTGTATTCCCCGCCGGGAATGGTGATGTAACGATAGTAGGCGTTGTCGCCGACCAGCTTGTCGACCACTTCGCCGCTGACCGACACCAGGTTGGCCTCACAGGCGGTGGTGGCTTCCTTGATGGAGCCGTTGGGGTGACCCACCACATAGACAAAAGCGTCGATGCGGTTGTCGCACAGCGCCTGGCCGTGCTCGGCCGGGCGCAGTTCGGACACCAGGCTGAAATCATCGTGGGTCCAGCCATAGGCCTTCAGCAGCACTTCCATGGTATCGCGCTGGCCGGAGCCCGGGTTGCCGATATTGACCCGCTTGCCCTTGAGATCGTCAAAGGTTTTGATGTTGGCGTCCTTGCGCGCCACTATGGTGACCGCCTCGCCATGCAGGGCGAAGACGGCACGGAGATCCTCATAGGCACCCTGCTCGGCAAAGGGGCCTTCGCCATTCAGCGCCTGATATTCCAGATCCGACTGGGCCACGCCCACTTCCAGCTCACCGGAGCGCAGCGAGTTGAGGTTGTAGCCGGAGCCCCCGGTGCTTTCCACCGAGCAGCGAATGCCGTGCTCGGCCCGGCCCTGGTTGACCAGGCGGCAGATGGCGCCGCCGGTGGGGTAATACACCCCGGTCACGCCACCGGTGCCGATGGTGATAAAACTCTGCTCTACCGCCATGGCGGCGGGCACGCCGGCGCCCAGTCCCAGGCTCATGATGGCTGCCGCGCCGCTGATGGTCTTCTTGATCGACATAGTTGCTTTCCTTGTCTTGAGGGTTCACTAAAGGTGCTGGAAATTTTTAGCTAAGCCATTAAAAGATAGCAAAAAATAACTTCGAAAGGCGAGGATAAAGGCGTCTTTTGAGTATGATTCGGCTGAGTATGAAAAAGGCCGGCATGTCTTCATGCCGGCCTTGCAGGGAAAGGGCGTGGGTTCAGCGGCTGTTGATGGCCGCCACCATGCGGTGCAGGGCTTCGTCGAGCATGGCGCGAGGACAGCCGAAATTCAGCCGCACAAAGTCGCTGCCGCCGAACTGGCCACCCGGAGACAGCCCCACGCCGGCCTGTTCAAAGAAACCGATAGGGTCGTCCAGCTCCAGGCCGCTGATGTCGATCCAGGCCAGGTAGGTGGCCTCGGGGCACAGCACCCGTACCCCGGGCACGCCGTTGAGGCGCTCCACCAGCAGATCCCGGTTCTGGCGCAGGTAGTCGAGCTGGGCCTGCAGCCATTCTTCTCCGTCGGCATAGGCGGCCTCGGCGGCCACAAAGCCGAGCAGGTTGACGTCGGCCATGATGCCGCGGGCGGCGCGAATAAAGCGGGTGCGCAGCTCCGGATTGGGCACCACCGCAAAGGAGCAGCACAGGCCGGCGATGTTAAAGGTCTTGCTCGGCGCCATCAGAATAATGCTGCGATCGGCGGCGTCTTCGTCGATGGCGGCATAGGGCACATGAGACTTGCCTTCATCCAGCAGCAGATCGCAGTGAATTTCGTCGGAGCACACCACCAGGTTGTGGCGTTTGGCGATGTCGTTGATGGCCTGCAGCTCTTCCCGCGTGTAGATAGTGCCGCCCGGATTGTGCGGGTTGCAGAACAGCAGCAGATCGCTGTCTTTGGCCTGACGCTCCAGGGACTCGAGATCCAGCAGCCAGCGCCCGTCCTTTTCCACCATTTCCACGTGGGCGGCCTTGCGGCCGTGAAAGCCCGGGGCGTGCAGGAAGGGGTAATAAATGGGCTTGGGCATCAGAATATTGCTGCCTGGCTCGCTGAAGGTCTGACAGGCCAGGTTCAGGGCCGGCACCACCCCGGGCATGTAGACCAGCCAGTCCGCTTCAATGTGCCAGCCGTAGCGCTCACGCAGGCGGGTGATGATCAGCTCGGTCAGGGCCGGCGTGGGGCGGCTATAGCCGAAAATACCGTGCTCCACCCGTTCGCTCAGCGCCTCGATGACCGCCGGCGGCGCCTTGAATTCGGTGTCGGCCACCCACATGGGCAGAATGTTGGTGCCTTCGTATTTCAGCCACTTGAGGGCGCGAGTGGGCCTGCGGTCTATCCACTGATCAAAATCAAACATTGCGTGAGTCCTTGTTTACTGCGAGCCCAACAGCATAAGGAAGCGCGAAGGCGGAGGCAAGATTCAGGAGGCCGGCGGAGTGGTGCCTGGCTCGCCGTAGTGCTGGCGGATCAGGCTCAGCAGCAGGCTGGCGGCCGGTCCCGGTGGGGTGGTGCCGGGTAGCACCAGGTGAGTAAAACGCTTGCGCAAGGCCTGGTTGACCATTGGCAGGCGCACCAGGGCTCCGTCGCTTATCATGGGCGACACCACATCCTGGGGCAACCAGGCAAAACCGGTGCCTCGGCGCAGCAGTGACAGGGCGTCGTGCAGGTGATGAATAATCCAGCGTTGCTCGGCCCGGGCCCAGCCTTCCTCTTGTTCACTGCCGTCCGCCAGCACCAGTTCCAGCTGTTGTTCCAGCTCGGTCTGACTGACCTCGGCCAGCGCCGCCAGCGGGTGATCGGGGGCGCATACCGGCACATAGACGGTAGTGGCCAGGGGCAGCGAGGTGATATTGGCAAAGGCGCGGGAAGCAAACACCATGTTGGCGGCCTGCTGGTTGATTACCGCCTGGCAGCCGGAAGGCTGGGTCTCCACCAGGTGAATGCGGCAGCCCCTGGCCTGAGGGCTGAACTCGGCCAGCGCCTGATACAGCGGAGCCCGCGGCAAGGAAGCTTCCACCACAATGCGCAGTACCGGCTCCCAGCCGCTGGCCAGCACGCCGGCGAGGCGCTCCAGGTTTTCCACGTCCTGAGTGAGCTTGCGTGAGCGGCGCAGAAACACCTCGCCCTGGGGAGTGAGGCAGGCCTTGCGGCCGCGCACCTCCAGCAGTGCCAGCCCCAGGGATTGCTGCAGTTTGGCCACCGCATGATTCAGGGACGACTGACTTTTATTGAGCTTTTCCGCCGCCTGGGCATAACCGCCACAGTCGACCACTGCCTGAAAAATACGCCACTGCTCAACCGTGCTTTTGGGACGATACATGGATGCCTTGCCTGCCTTGGCCGGGGGTGATGGACGGGCCTGGCGGCCCGTCCGGGGTTCCATGATCAGTTTTAGCCGATTTTACCGTGGCTGTCAGCTTTTGACGGAGGCGCCGGGCACTCGGTCGGGCTGGGCATCGATGGACTGACCATTGGTATCCTGGCTGTCCGGACCCATCAGCCACAGGTAGGGCGCCATAATGTCGGCGGGGCCGCGCAGGCTGGAAGGGGCCTCGGCGGGAAAGGCGCGGGCGCGCATATGGGTGCGGGTGGCGCCGGGATTGATGCAGTTGGCACGCACGCCGGTGCCGTCGAGCTCGGCGGCCAGCACCTGCATCATGCCCTCGGTGGCAAACTTGGAAACGGCATAGCTGCCCCAGTAGGCTCGACCCTGTCGGCCCACGCCCGAACTGGTAAAAATGATGGCGGCGGGCTTGCTGTCTTTCAGCAGCGGCAGCAGCGCCTGGGTCATCAGAAACTGGGACTTGAGGTTGACCTGCATCACCTTGTCCCACTCGTCTTCGCCGATCATCTCAAAGGGGCCCAGTGCACCCAGCTGGCCGGCGTTGAACAGTACGCCGTCGAGGCGACCAAACTGCTGGCGCAGGGTGGCGGCCATGTCCAGATAGTTCTGCTTGCTGGCACCTTGCAGATCCAGGGGAATAATGGCCGGCTCCGGGCTGCCCTGGGCCTGCAGCTCGTCGTAAACGGCTTCCAGTTTCTTGACCGTTTTGCCCAGCAGCACCACGGTGGCGCCATGGGCACCATAGCTGAGTGCGGCCTGTCGGCCAATGCCGTCGCCGGCGCCGGTCACCAGAATAACCTTGCCCTCGAGCAGATCGGAAGAAGGGTGATAGTCGAGCATGTGCCTCGTTCTCTGTGCGCAATTCAAAGTGGCCCGATCAAACCAGACTCCGCGGCACTATGCCAGTGCCGAAAGCAAAAAAGCCGATTGGTGTTCCTGTTTGAGACTTTTACAATGGCGGCATCAGCCAGCGAAGGAGATGAAATAGTGGAGTTTTTATACGAATACGGCCTCTTTGCCGCCAAGGCATTGACCTGGGTGGTGGCCCTGGGGGTTATCATCGCCCTGGTGGCCGGTGCGGCGGCCAAACAAAAGCAGGGGGGAGACGGCATTCGGGTCAAGGATCTGAGCGCGGCCCTGCGCCGTCAGCAGCGCCGGCTGCGCCTGGAGACCGCGGCGAACGACGCCGAGCGCAAGGCGCTGAAGCAGGAATTTCAGAAGGCCGACAAGGCCGAGAAAAAACAGGGGGACGCTCGTTCCCGGATCTATGTGCTCGATTTTCGGGGTAGCATGGATGCGCGGGAAGTGGCCGGGCTGGGGCGGGAAGTCAATGCCCTGCTGCAGCTGGCCGAACCCGGTGACGAGGTACTGGTGCGGCTGGAGTCCGGTGGGGGCGTGGTGCACGGTTATGGTCTGGGCGCCGCCGAGCTGCAGCGGCTTAAGGGCCACGGGCTCAAGTTGACGGTGGCGGTGGACAAGGTGGCCGCCAGCGGCGGTTACATGATGGCCTGTGTGGCCGAGCGCATCATTGCCGCCCCCTTTGCCATTATCGGCTCCATCGGGGTGGTGGCCCAGTTGCCCAACTTCAACAAATTCCTCAAAAACCACGATATCGATGTGGAACTGCATACCGCCGGGGAATACAAGCGCACCCTGACCCTGTTCGGGGAAAACGACGATCATGGCCGGGCCAAGTTTCGCGAGGAACTGGAGGTGATCCATCAACGCTTCAAGGCCTTTATTGCCCAGAACCGGCCCAAAATCGAGCTGGAGCGGGTGGCTACCGGTGAGCACTGGTTGGCCAGCGATGCCGAAGCGCTGGGATTGGTGGATGGCTTGCAGACCAGCAACGACTACCTGCTGGCGCAGAGCGCCGGCAAGCGGGTGATTAGCCTGCACTTCAAGCCCAAACAAACACTGAGAGACAAGCTTGGCAAGGCGGCCGAAGTGGGAGTGAGCCGGGCACTGATGAAGCTGTATGAGACCGGTCAGCGGCCCTTTGGCTGATTAAAAATACGGGAAGGGGGAAGGGGACCATTCCCCCACCCCAGTCCCGAATGTGCATTACCGCTGAAACGGATACACGGAGCCCAGATTCAGGATGCGGGTCAGCTCGTCCAGGGCGGTGCGGGACTCGGTCAGCAGCGCCGGATCCCGCAGATCATCGGGGCTCAGTCGATCCCGGTAGTGGCGGTTGACCCACTGGCTCAGGCGGCCATGCAGTTCATCCGTCATCAGACAGGCCGGGTTGACCGCGGCCAGCTCTGCCTCGTTCATGGCCACCCGCAGTCGCAGACAGGCGGGGCCGCCCCCGTTTTGCATGCTTTGCTTCACGTCCATGAAACGCACTTCCTGCACCGGCGTGCCCAGGGTGGTCAGCCGCGTCAGGTAGGCGCTCACACTGGGCGTGTCGGCGCACTCGGTGGGGGCGATCAGCGCCATGTGCCCCGGGGCCAGGGTAACCAGCTGGGTGTTGAACAGGTAGCTTTTCACCGCGTCGGCCACCGGCACGTCCTTATCGGACACCTCGATAAAGTGCAGCCCGGCATCGGGTAGTTTGCGGATCAGCTCGTTCTGCATGGCTTGCGTGTCGAGGAAGGCCTGCTGGTGATAAAACAGCACGTTGCCGTTGCCCACTGCAATCACGTCATTGTGAAAGACCCCCTGATCGATCACCGCCGGATTTTGCTGAATAAAGGCGGTGTTGTGCTCACCCAGGCCGTGCAGCCGGGCCACGGCGCGGGAGGCCTCCAGGGTTTGGCGCGCCGGGTAACGTTGGGGCGCCGGAGCATCGGGTTGATGGGCGCTGCGGCCATACACAAAAAGCTCCAGTCCGCGACCCTGGTCGTCGTACAGGCGGGTGTGGTTGGCGGCGCCTTCGTCGCCCAGATCATCATGGGCGGGCAGGGCGGCGTGGTGATGAAAATAGCATTCGTCGGCAAACACTCGGCGCAGAATGCGGCCGGTTACCTCATGCTCCAGGGAGCGGTGAAACTTGTTGATCAGATTGGCAGGAGTGAAATGCAGCCGGCCGTCGGCGGTGTCGGCACTGGGCGATACCGTGGCGGCGTTGGCGGTCCACATCGACGAGGCGGAACAGCAGGCCGCCAGCAGTGCCGGTGCTTCGCGATAGGCCTTGTCCAGCACCTCGGCGTCGGTGCCGCCAAAGCCGAGCCGGCGCAGGGTGGCCAGGTCGGGGCGCTCCTGGGGAGCAAGTACGCCCTGCACCAGGCCGAGGTCGGCCAGCGCCTTCATCTTGTCAAGTCCCTGCAAGGCGGCCTGGCGCGGGTTGGAACTGTTGCGGGCATGATGGCGCGACGCCACATTGCCCCAGGACAGGCCGGCGTAGTTGTGGGTGGGGCCGACCAGGCCGTCAAAGTTCGCTTCGGTAACAACCATTACAATCTCCTTTAAAATGGTTTATGTGGCCACAATTCTGCTGCATGAGGCCATTATATTTGGATTTTTCAAGGAGTTGTAACCGGATTTTAACAGTCGAACCCGCCGTCAAAATAATGATGCATAAAAAGCGGGCGAACAGGCACAAGATGTAAAAAAGCAGTTGATTCCTGCTGAGGTGAGGGCGTTAATAAATAAATATAAATTCATTGAAATTTTTTCAGGCCCGGGCCCGGCGAGTTTGCTTTTTACGGTCATATCACTTATACAGCCGTCATTACCGAGCCGCCGACCCGCCCGAACGGGGCCAGACATTAAGGATCTCAACGCGCTTTATGAGCAAATCTCTCGTTATTGTGGAATCGCCCGCCAAAGCCAAGACCATCAACAAGTACCTGGGCAGGAACTACGTGGTCAAATCCAGTGTCGGTCATGTTCGGGACCTGCCGACTGCCGGCTCTGCCAGTGGCAAAAAGCCTGCCGCCCGCAAGACCGACACCAAGAGCCTGAGTGCCGAAGAAAAGGCCCGGCTGAAAAAGGAAAAGGATCACAAGGCACTGATCGCCCGCATGGGGGTGGATCCGGAGCAGGGCTGGCAGGCCAACTACCAGGTGTTGCCGGGCAAGGAAAAGGTGGTGAGCGAACTGCAGGCCCTGGCCGAGAAGGCCGACACCGTCTACCTCGCAACGGATTTGGACCGCGAAGGGGAAGCCATTGCCTGGCACCTGAAGGAGCTGATCGGCGGTGACGACGATCGCTTCAAGCGGGTGGTGTTTAACGAGATCACCAAGTCCGCCATTCAGGACGCCTTCAGCCAGCCTTCGGAGTTGAACCTGAACCGGGTCAACGCCCAGCAGGCCCGGCGCTTTCTCGATCGGGTGGTGGGTTACATGGTGTCGCCGCTGCTGTGGAAAAAGGTGGCCCGCGGCCTGTCCGCCGGCCGGGTGCAGTCGGTGGCGGTGCGCCTTATCGTGGAAAAAGAGCGCGAGATCAAGGCCTTTGTGCCCGAAGAATACTGGGACATTCAGGCCCTGCTCGGCAATGAGCAACGGCTGGCGCTGACCATGATGGTGGCCAAGTTCCAGGGCAAGGAGTTCCGCCCTACCAACGAGGCGGACACCATGACGGCGGTGAATGCCCTGCGTGCCAGCTCCTTTGAGGTGGCTTCCCGGGAAGACAAACCGACCCAGAGCAAGCCGCCGGCGCCCTTTATCACCTCCACCCTGCAGCAGGCCGCCAGCACCCGGCTGAGCTTTGGCGTTAAGCGCACCATGATGCTGGCCCAACGCCTTTATGAGGCCGGTTACATCACCTATATGCGTACCGACTCCACCAACCTGAGCCAGGAAGCGGTGGCTTCGGTGCGCGATTATATTCAAGAGCACCACGGCAGCGCCTATCTGCCCGAATCGGCCAACGTCTACGGCGCCAAGGCCAACGCCCAGGAGGCCCACGAGGCCATTCGTCCGTCCGACGTGACCCTGTCTGCCGAGCAGCTCGACGGCATGGAGGCGGACGCCAAGCGGCTGTATGACCTGATCTGGCGTCAGTTCGTGGCCTGCCAGATGACCCCGGCCAAATACGACAGCAGCACCATCACGGTGCGGGCCGGTGACTACGAGCTCAAGGCCCGGGGCCGCATTCTGCGTTTCGCTGGCTGGACCAAGGTACTCACGCCGCAAAGTCGCAAGGGCGAAGACACCGAGCTGCCGGCGGTGCAGGCGGGTGAAGTCCTGACCCTGAACGAACTGACCCCCAAGCAGCACTTTACCAAGCCGCCGGCCCGCTTTACCGAGGCGGCCCTGGTGAGAGAGCTGGAAAAGCGTGGCATCGGCCGGCCGTCCACCTATGCCTCCATCATTTCCACCATTCAGGACCGGGGCTATGTCAAGGTGGAAAGCCGTCGTTTCTACGCCGAGAAAATGGGCGAAATCGTGGCCGACCGGCTGCAGGAAAGCTTCGCCGAGCTGATGAACTACGACTTCACCGCCCAGATGGAAAGCAAGCTGGATGAAATCGCCGGTGGCCAGCTCAACTGGACACAGGTGCTCGACGCCTTTTATGCCGAGTTCAGTGAGGAGCTGGAAAAAGCCGAGCGGCCGGCGGACGAGGGCGGTATGCGCGCCAATGAAATGGTGATGACCGACATCGATTGCCCGGCCTGTGGCCGTAAAATGGGTATTCGCACCGCTACCACCGGGGTGTTTCTGGGCTGCTCCGGCTACGCCCTGCCGCCCAAGGAGCGCTGCAAGCAGACCATCAATCTCATTCCCGGTGACGACTTCGTGCTTGCCAACGATGAGGAAGCGGAAACCGACGCCCTGCGAGCCAAGCGTCGCTGCGGTAAGTGCGGCACCGCCATGGATGCCTACCTGATCGACGACAAGCGCAAGCTGCATGTCTGTGGCCAGAACCCGGACTGTGACGGCCACGAGTTGGAAGAGGGCCAGTTCAAGCTCAAGGGCTACGAAGGCCCGGTGATCGACTGCGATCGCTGCGGCAGTGAAATGCAGCTCAAGAGCGGCCGCTTCGGCAAGTACATGGCCTGCACCAACGAAGAGTGCAAGAACACTCGCAAGATACTGAAAAACGGCGAGGTAGCCCCGCCCAAGGAAGACCCGGTACATCTGCCCGAGCTGCCCTGCAGCCAGTCCGACGCCTATTTTGTGTTACGGGACGGCGCCGCCGGTATTTTCATGGCCGCCAGCAATTTTCCCAAGTCCCGGGAGACCCGAGCACCCCTGGTGGAAGAGCTGGTACGATTCAAGGATCGGCTGCCCTCCAAGTTTCTCTATCTGGCCGAGGCGCCGGCCGAAGATCCGGACGGCAACAAGGCGGTGGTACGCTTCAGCCGTAAAAACAAGGAACAATACGTGATGACCGAGGTCAATAAGAAAGCGACCGGTTGGACCGCTCACTACGTGGATGGCAAGTGGCAGCAACACCAGAAAGGCAAGAAGTAGGCCGCACTGCAGTGCCTCGGCACTGCAAGGTCAAGCCGTGAGTTTGCAGGAGTGAATATGGATATTCGTGAAGTCAGACCCGGCATGATATGCCACACCACCGAAGGCTCGGGCTATGTGCTGGAGGTGGATCTTCAGAATGAACTGGTGTTAATGCAGCGGGAAGACGAAACCATTCCCTTTCAGGTGCATGTGAGCGATCTGCTCGACGAGCTCGACTGACAACGCCCGCCTTCAGCCTTCCATCAGCATCAGCAGCGCGGCCAGATCCGGCCGCCACTGGTGCTGTTTCATGTCTACCCTTTTCCCTTTGAAAGTGATGCCTTCTGCCCGCAGGCGCTGTCGTTGCTCCAGTGCCTCGTCGCTGCCTTCGGGCAGGCTGATGCCGCCATTGGCAGCTACTACCCGGTGCCAGGGCAAGTCGCGGATATCGGCCAGGCGCAGCACCCGGCCCGCCAATCGTGCCCGTCCGGGCAGGCCGGCCAGATCCGCCAGCTGGCCATAGCTCACCACCCGGCCGGCAGGCACCAGAGCCAGTACCCGCAGCAGGGCCTGGCTGGCGGCGTCAGGAGAAGGTGCGGGTGAGGTCATTCAGGCCTTGAGAACGATTCAGCAGCTCCTGGCTGGCGCCTTCCACCTGGGCGATTTTGCCCAGGTTGGCGGACGAGGCTTCGGAAATCTGATGCACATTGCGACTGATCTCTTCCGCCACCTGTTGCTGCTGCTCGGCGGCGGTGGAAATTTCCACGGTCACCCCCACGATGTCATCGATTTCCTGTACCACCCTGGCCAGGCTCTCGGTGCCCGCTTCGGCGGCGTTCACGCAGTCCTGACTCTGGGCCATATTGGCATCCATCATGGTGCGCCAGCGTCCCAGGGTTTGCTGGATCTGGCCGATGCTGCCCTGGATTTGTTCGGTGGCGCCATGGGTGCGAGTGGACAGCGCCCGCACTTCTTCCGCCACCACCGCAAAGCCGCGGCCGTGCTCACCGGCACGGGCCGCCTCAATGGCGGCATTGAGGGCCAGCAGGTTGGTCTGATCGGCAATGCCCTGGATTTCCGTCATCAGGGTGCCGATGCGGTCGGACTCCTGTGATAAGGCCTGGGTCGCCTCAGCGGCCTGCTCCGCTTCCCGGGCCAGCTCCACGATTTTCTGCCGGGTCTGCTCCAGCTGTTGCTGGGTCAGGTGGCACTGGTGCTGGGCTTCCTCCGCATTGCTGGCGGCCTTTTGCGTATTACGGGTGATTTCAAAGGCGGTGGCCGACATCTCGTCGATGGCGGCGGCAATCTGATGGGTGTCGCTGTCCTGGCGGCCGAGATCGTGACGGGCGCCGTGCATGGCCTGCAGCATGCCGGCGGCCAGTTGCTTGAGCGAGCCGGTGGCGTCATCCACCCGGCCCAGTATGGTTCGGGCCCGGGCCTGCCACATGCCCAGGTGATAGTCGGCGATGGCGTGGGGCTGATCACCGGAATAGACCAGGCGTGACAGGCTGTCGTAGTCCCGGCTCAGTTGACGGAAAAAACGAGGTCCGGCCACCAGCTGCTGGCGGCAGCACAGCGCCAGCCAGGCCAGCGGCAGCAGGCTCCATACCAGGCCGGTGACGCCGCCATTGGCCCAGGCACCGATCAGCAGGGCACCCAACCCGGCGCCTGCCAGCCAGGGCAGGGTGGCGCGCAGCAGGTTGCCGGCGGCGCCGCGTTTGCGTCCCTGGGCCTCCAGCAGGCGGGCATAGGCCTGCTCGGCCCGGGCGCGCACCGCCGGATCCAGCCGGGTGCGCACCGACTGATAGCCGGTGACCTCGCCGTTTTCATAGATGGGGGTCACGTAGGCATCCACCCAGTAATAACGGCCGTCCTTGCAGCGGTTCTTGACCGCGCCCCGCCAGGCCTGACCGCGTTGCACGTGTTCCCACAGATCCCGAAAGGCGGCCCTGGGCATGTCTGGATGGCGCACGAGATTGTGATTTTTACCGACCAGCTCGTCGGCGGTATAGCCGGCCACCTGACAGAACACCTCATTGGCATAGGTGATCACACCGCGTTTGTCGGTGGTGGACACCAGTTGTTCCCGTTCACCGTAACTGACTTCTTCATCGATCACGTGCTGGTTTCGTTTGTTCATCCGCGTACTTGTTCGTTGTTGGAGTTGGCTGTGCCTTACTATCGGCCCCATGGTCAACTTCTTGAGTGACTGGGATCCCACTTTCCGGCGCTGGCACCGAAGCTGCCAGTGCGGTTCGCTTAGTCGGCGGCAAGAGCCTGTCCTTCCCGGCGGGGGTCGGCGGCGCCGAACAGGCCGTCGGGCCGGCGCAGGATCAGATGCAGGCCGGAATTGAGCTCGGTCAGTCTGGTGTCAAAGCCTCGCTCGGCCATGGCCTGCTGCAGCGCTAGGTTGCGCCCAAAGGGCTCCAGCTCGAGGGCACCGCCCCGGTGCAGCACATGCGGCTGATGCAGGGCGTCGCGCACGTCCATGCCCCAGTCAAGCACATTAAGCAGGGTGTGCAGCACATAGCCGATGATGCTGCTGCCCCCGGGGGAGCCCAGTACCAGCAGCAGATCGCCTTGCTCATCAAACACCAGGGTCGGGCTCATGGAGGAGCGTGGCCGCTTGCCCGGCTGCAGGCGGTTGGCTACCGGCACGCCGTCCATCTCGGGGGTAAAGGCGAAGTCGGTCAGCTCATTGTTGAGTAGAAAGCCCTGTACCATCAGCCGGGAGCCAAAGGCATTCTCTATGGTGGAGGTGAGCGACACGGCATTGCCATCGCCGTCGATGATGCTGATGTGGGTAGTTGAGGGAAATTCGGGTGAGCCGTCGAACGAAGTGGGCCAATGACCTTTGGGGGTGCCCGGCGTGACCTCGGGCAGGGCCTTGTCGGCCCCCTTCAGCAATTGGGCCCGTTGCGCCAGGTAATCGCGATCCAGCAGGCCTTCGACCGGCACCGGCACAAAGTCGCTGTCGGCGGCGTAACGGCCGCGGTCGGCGAAGGCCAGCCGTGAAGCATCGGCCACCAGCCGCCAGGCCTGGGGAGAATTGGGGCCCAGCCGGCTGAGATCAAAGTGGGCCAGCATGCCCAGTATCTGTCCCAGGGCCAGGGTGCCCGAGCCCGGAGGACCCATGCCGCAGATGTTGTACTGGCGATAGGGGAAACACAGTGGCGGGCGTTCCTGAACCCGGTATTGCGTCAGATCGTCTAGGGTGAGGTGGCCGGGAGCGGCGGCATTGCGCACCTTGTCCACCATCAGCTCGGCAATCTTGCCCTGGTAAAAGGCCGAGGGTCCCTCGATGCTGAGTCGAGTGAGCAGGGCGGCCAGCAGCGGGTTTACCAAGTGGCTGCCGGCACTGAGTGGCCGGCCCTTGTCATCAAAAAAGTAATGGCGGCTGTCGGTATCCTTGCCGAGACTGTGCCGATTGTCGGCTATCAGCCGTGCCAGCCGGGGAGAAACCGTAAATCCGTTCAGCGCCAGGGTAATGGCCGGGCCAAACAAATCCTGCCAGGGCAATACGCCAAAACGCTGGTGTGCCTGCCACATCAGCATCACGGTGCCCGGCGTGCCCACCGAGCGTCCCCCAACCACCGCATCCATAAAGCCAAGGGACTGGCCATGGTCGTCAAGGAAGAGGTCGGCAGGTGCCTGTCTTGGGGCCGTTTCCCGGCCATCCAGGGTGACCAGCTGCCGTTCGTCCTCCTGCCAGTGCACCAGAAACCCCCCTCCGCCCAGCCCAGAAGACTGGGGCTCGACCAGGGTTAGCACCATCTGGGCGGCGATCATGGCATCCACGGCGCTGCCGCCTCGCACCAGCATGGCCTGGGCGGCGCGGCTGGCGTGGGGGTTGGCGGTCACCACCATGGCCTGCTCGGCCTGCACCAGGGGCTGGTTTTGCCAGCCGGTGGCGGCTTCGGGGGCGGGGCGGGTGTCGGCCTGGGCCAGGGGAAGCCAGAGCAGGGCGAACAAAAACAGGCGCATGGCGAACTCCATCATTGGGGAAATCAGGCCTAGGGTAGCCAGCGGAGAGGCGTCCTGCCAGCCAAAAATCACCCAAGGTGCTGAAAATAAAAGCAAACGGGGTGTCATTCAGAAAAATTGCTTGTATTGCCCAACGTCCTGCCTATAATGCCCACCCATCAGCAGCGACACTGCTGAACAGTCAAAAATGGTATGCGGGAATAGCTCAGCTGGTAGAGCACAACCTTGCCAAGGTTGGGGTCGCGAGTTCGAATCTCGTTTCCCGCTCCAAATCTGCAAAGGCGCGTTAGCAAAGCGGTTATGCAGCGGATTGCAAATCCGTTCAGTCCGGTTCGACTCCGGAACGCGCCTCCATTATTCCATCCTTGTATTCCCCTTTTACGCTTATCTTTCTTCGTTCCAGTTACGCTCCACTTTTACGTACCAGTTTCCTTTTGCATCCCGGTAGTTCTGACGTTGCCGAATGTCGTCGGTCTTGCGCCCTCCCGTCATCCAGCCCAACTTGTGCTGGGGCTCGAAGCCGTGTGCGGGTGCCTCATGACCCCAGCGGCCAGTGCGTGCTTCGTGCCCCTTGGGCAGGGGCGCATCAAGGGGATAAAACAGCCTGCCCTTGAGCACTAGCCGGGTATGGGAGGGCATCAGTCCTTCCGCCGCCAGGGAGCGCTTTACTTCGGGACGCTGACTCAGGCGCAGTTGGTGTTGCTGCATATGGTCCAGTTTGCGTCTCAGCCTGTCGCAGGGATTGATGCCAAGGGCACTGTCTCTGGGCTGTCGGGTGTCGGTGATCAGGTAAAATTTCACCGCCAGCTCCCAGTGCTCTACCCGGCGGTGCTGGTTGTCCCACAGCAGAAGATCAAAGGCCCCCAGGGTGCGTCCGGCCACCACCTGCTGACGGTTAAAGCCCAGCACCTGAAAGCGCGGGTTATCCAGCAAGAAAAAATGCCACAAGGCCTCAAAATACTGTCCCAGACGGAGACAATCCCCACAGTGGCGGTGCAGCAGGTCGGGGTGGCTGTCGAGCGCCAGTAGGCGAGGGTGATAGTCTCGTAGCAACTGCTCATACCATTGATCCGCAGGGGCCTCTTGTAGCCCGGGCAGCAAGCCGGGGCTGCCGATGGCCCAGGCCAAATCGCGCACCTGATTATTGCGGAGGGAGGTCAGCAGTTCGTCCAGTAAAGGGCTCATAATCGTTCTCTTTTGATTTACAATGGGCCAATTTTCAATGACGGGAGCCGGCATGAACAACATGGAGCTCGAACAGCTGCTGAACCGGCAGCTAAACGTGGATGCCATAAAGGATTATTGCCCGAATGGGCTGCAAGTGGAAGGCAGGACCCAGGTGCGCCATATTGTTACCGGGGTGACCGCCAGCCAGGCACTGATTGAGCGCGCCATTGAGCTGGGGGCCGATGCCTTGCTGGTGCATCACGGGTATTTCTGGAAAGGCGAATCCCAGCCGGTGAGGGGCATCAAGCGCCGCCGGCTGAAGGCGCTGCTGGAGCATGACATCAACCTGTATGCCTATCACCTCCCCCTGGACATCGCCCCCGAGCTTGGCAACAACGCGCAACTGGCACGGTTGCTGGATATTGCGGTGACCGGGCCGCTTGAGCCCGGCAATCCCCTGTCGGTGGCCATGCAGGGTGAGCTGGGGACGCCGGTCAGCGGCGCCGAACTGGCTAACCGCATTGAGCAACGACTCGGCCGCTCTGTGCTGCATGTGGGCGAGGGCGGCCCTCAGAGCATTCGGCGGGTGGGCTGGTGCACCGGCGGTGGCCAGGGTTATATCGATCTGGCGGCGGCGCAGGGCATGGATGCCTTTATCAGTGGGGAAGTCTCCGAGCAGACGGTGCACTCGGCCAGGGAGCAGGGCATTCATTTCTTTGCCGCCGGCCACCATGCCACCGAACGCTATGGGGTCAAGGCGCTGGGCGAATGGCTGACCCAGGCACATGGAATCCAGGTGGATTTTGTCGATATCGACAACCCGGCATAAAAAAAGGCCAGGGAGGACGGACCATCCCTGGCTTCGCAGCAGCCACACGGGCATAAAAAGCTTCGTTGTCGAATCGCACTAACTACATGGAGAACGGAACACTATGGTTCTGTATGAGTCAAAACTGATGTTGAAACCATGTTAACATGATGTTGCCTTTAGGCAAGTTTTTTTATGGCGAGAGAACAAATGACTGGAACGGAAACAACAAGAGAGGCGACATGCTAGAGGAAAGGCTGAGCGTCCTGATGGTGGAAGACACCCCATCGCTGGCGGCCATGTATCAGGCATTTTTGCAGGACGAGCCTTTGGACCTGACCGTGGTCAGCAGCGGCCAGCTGGCGCTGGAGCATATTCGCCGCGCCTCCCCCGACATTTTGCTGCTGGATCTGAACCTGCCGGACATGCCGGGCATGAACATTTTACAATGGCTGCACGAAGAGCAGCGTAACATCACCACCATCGTCATGACGGCACATGGCTCGGTGGACGTGGCGGTCGATGCCATGCGCTTTGGTGCCCACGACTTTATCAGCAAGCCGGTGGAAGCCGAGCGGCTCAAGGTGACCCTGCACAATACCATGCAGTTTCGCCACCTCAATCAGCTGGTCAATCAGTACCGCCATGAGATGGAGCGGGAGCGTTTTCAGGGTTTCATCGGAGAAAGCCTGCCGATGCAGAAGGTATACCGGCTCATTGAAAACGCCGCACCCAGCACCGCCACCGTGTTTATTACCGGAGAAAGCGGCACCGGCAAGGAAGTCTGCGCCGAGGCCATTCACCAGCTCAGCGGCCGGGCCGAAGGGCCTTTTATCGCCCTGAACTGTGCCGCCATTCCTCGGGATCTGATGGAAAGTGAGTTGTTCGGCCATATCAAGGGCGCCTTTACCGGCGCATTGCAGGACAGGGATGGTGCCGTCAGTCGAGCCCATGGCGGCACCCTGTTTATGGACGAAATCTGCGAAATGGATCTGGAGCTGCAAAGCAAGCTGTTGCGTTTTTTGCAGACCGGCTTTATTCAGCCGGTGGGCAGCTCCCACCACGTCAAGGTGGACGTGCGCATCGTCTGCGCGACCAACCGGGATCCCCTGGTGGAAGTGGAGCAGGGCCGGTTTCGGGAAGATCTTTACTATCGGTTGCACGTGATCCCGGTGCACCTGCCGCCCCTGCGCGAACGAGGCGCCGATGTCATCAGTATCGCCACTGCCCTGGTACGGCAGGCATCCCGGGAAGAGGGTAAGGAGTTTGTGGGGCTGTCCGAGGCCACCAAGGACCGGCTGCAGGCCTATCACTGGCCGGGCAACGTGCGTCAGCTGCAAAACGTGATTCGCAACGCCGTGGTTCTGCATCAGGGGGAGTGGATTGAGGTGGACATGCTGCCGGCACCCCTCGATCGTTCCCTGACCCAGCCGAGGGAAGGGCAGGGCGCCGCGGCGCCGGTAGTGCCGCAGCCGATATTGCCGCTGGCGGTGATTGAACGTCAGGCCATAGAGCGCACCATCGCCCACTGTGACGGCAATATTTCCCGGGCCGCCGCCCTGCTGGAGGTGAGTCCGTCCACCATTTATCGCAAGCTGCAGAGTTGGGGTAGCGACCATGGCTGACTGGAGTGCGTTGCAGCAACGCTTGCCGCTGATGGATAAGGCGCGCCTGGCCCAGCTTGACGGCGAGCTGGGCACCGACACCCTGCATCGCCTGCTCGGCTTGTTTCTTGAAGACGGCCGGCTTCAGGGGGAGGCCCTGAGCAGGACCTTTGCTGACGGAGACTTCGAGCAGATGGCCAAGTCCTGCCACAGCCTGAAATCGGCCTGTGGCAGCTACGGTGCC
This sequence comes from Oceanimonas sp. MB9, assembly GCF_011319775.1. Taxonomy (NCBI): domain Bacteria; kingdom Pseudomonadati; phylum Pseudomonadota; class Gammaproteobacteria; order Aeromonadales; family Aeromonadaceae; genus Oceanimonas; species Oceanimonas sp. MB9. The sequence goes on from NZ_VFBE01000005.1 coordinate 1,022,857, forward strand.
CTGCGTTGCCAGTTTCTGGCAGAAAAGCTGGAAGCTGGCTGTCGCCAGCAGGATGCCGAGGCAACCGGTGCACTGATGGTGGCCTGGGAACTGGCCCTGAGCGAAACCCTGAGCGAGGTGCAGGCGCAGCTGGAAGCGCGCTAACAGGCAAAAAAATGGCCAACCCAATGGGTTGGCCGAACTTCAGCGGGAGCTGAAGAGAGCACGGGATAAAAACGACTGAACATATACATGAAAGTATCGTGCCAACTTTTCCAAGCCCCATTCTACAAGGGATGAGCGCGATAATGTGGAAAAAACAGTCAATCCAAAATGCGAAAAATACCAAAATGCAACAACCTTCCCTTGTTAAATGCAATTCTCCTTCCTTGCTTTTTCCACTCCGACGAGATGCGGCTTCAGTCAACTCCTCGATAAATATTTCTTGATTTGAAACAATGTTTGCCTCTAAGGTGGAACAGACAATCATCCACCAATGTGGTTACAAACTCCGAGTCCGGCAGGCCTAAGTCCCCGCAGCGATAGGGTGGCCGGACCGCTCGGGCCGCCAGATCGGCGGCGCGTAAGGGTGCCGATAGAAATGTCGTCGCCTCCCGCTTTTCGGAAAGGTGTTTATGCTGGAATTACAAGACGCGTTCGCGCGCAAATTTCATTATCTGCGGCTGTCGGTCACCGACGTCTGCAACTTTCGCTGTCAGTATTGCCTGCCCGACGGTTATCGGCCGGACGGGCGCAAGTCGTTTCTGACCCTGGACGAAATTCGTCATATCACGCGGGCTTTTGCCGCCATGGGCACCAACAAGGTGCGCATCACCGGGGGTGAGCCGTCCATGCGCCGGGACTTCACCGACATCATTGAGGCGGTGGCATCGACCCCGGGCATTCGCAAGGTGGCCACCACCACCAACGGCTATCGCATGGCCGAGCGGGTGGCCGACTGGCGCAGCGCCGGGCTGGATGCCATCAATGTCAGCCTCGACAGCCTGGATCCGCGCATGTTTCATCAGATCACCGGCCAGAACCGTTTTCACGAGGTGATGGCGGGCATTGATGCCGCCTTTACCGCCGGCTTTGAACAGGTCAAGGTCAATACCGTGTTGATGCGCGGCCTCAACGACGGCGAGCTGGGGGAGTTTCTGGCCTGGATTAAATCCAGTCCCATTCAGCTGCGTTTTATCGAGCTGATGCAGACCGGCGAAATGGACGAACTGTTTGAACGCCACCATGTGCGCGGTGCCGCCATCAAGGAAAAACTGCTGGAGGCTGGTTGGCAACAGCGGGTGCGGGCCCACAACGACGGTCCGGCCGAAGTGTTCTGGCACGCGGACTATGTGGGCGAAATCGGCCTTATCATGCCCTACGCTCAGGACTTCTGCGCCAGCTGCAACCGGCTCAGGGTTTCGGCCCTGGGCAAGCTGCACCTGTGCCTGTTTGGTGAGTACGGGGTGGATCTGCGTGATCTGCTGCAGAGCCCGGGCCAGCAGGCGGCACTGCAGCGCCGCCTGCGTGAAGCCCTGGCCGACAAAAAGGCCACCCATTTTCTGCATCAGGGGCACAGCGGTATGACCCCGCACCTCGCCTCCATCGGCGGTTAATGCGTCGCGGCCACGCCCGTGGCCGCGGATAATTGATCTGAGTCAAGTCCGCCTTAAATAGGTATTTCATTTCATTCTTTTTGTCCTGCCGTTGCCATACCCTGTGATCAGCAATTCTGATTAGACCCACAGACATAATATTTTTATTGCCTTTGTGGGGCGTTGCCAGGTACGGGAGCATCATGGGCACACTCGATTTATCCAGGCGGCGCTGGCTCAAGGGAGGGCCGGGCGCCGACCGCCTCACCCAGTCGCTGCCCTGGGCGGTGGACCGGGCACTCTTCAGTGATGGCTGTTCCCGCTGTGGCGACTGCCTGAAGGCCTGTCCCGAGCACATCATTACCCTTGCCGATGGCGGCTTTCCGGCCGTTGATTTTACACGGGGGGAATGCACCTTTTGCGGTGACTGTGTCAGTGCCTGCAGCGAAACCCTGTTTAACCCAACCACTGAACCTCCCTGGCGCCAGCATGCGGTGTTGCAGGACACCTGCCTGGCGCACCGGGGCGTGCACTGCCGCAGTTGCGAAGACGGCTGTGGGCCTGCGGCCATTCGTTTTCGCCCCCGTCTGGGGGGCGTGTCGGTGCCCGAGCTGAACCGGGAGGTCTGTAATGGCTGTGGCGGTTGCGTGGCTGCCTGCCCGGTGGGGGCCATCGAGATTGTGAAGGAGAGGAGCAAGCATGAGTAAGCAGGAATGGCATGTGGCCAGCCTGGTGGTGTATTGCCGGCCCAAGCAGGTAGCGGCGGTGATCGCCACCATTGAAGCCGAGCCCGGCGCCGAGGTGCCGGTGTCCGGTGAGCAGGGCAAGTTGGTGGTGGCCCTGGAAGGCGCAGGCCAGCGCCATATTGTTGATCATATCGACCGCATCGCCGCCCTGGCGGGCGTGGTGTCCACCACCCTGATTTATCATGAATTTGCCGAGCTTGTGCCCGGAGAGGAGTCAGCATGACACTGAATCGTCGCGACTTTATGAAAGCCAATGCCGTGGCGGCGGCCGCTGCGGCTGCCGGGCTGGCGCTGCCGGCCGGCGCCACCAACCTTATCACCAGCCGGGAGCAGACCGCGATCAAGTGGGACAAGGCGCCCTGTCGCTTCTGCGGCACCGGCTGCTCGGTGCTGGTCGGCTCGCAAAACGGTCGAGTGGTGGCCACCCAGGGGGATCCACAGGCACCGGTGAACCGGGGCCTGAACTGCATCAAGGGCTATTTTCTGTCGAAAATCATGTACGGCAAGGACAGGCTGACCACGCCGCTGCTGCGCATGACCGACGGAAAATACGACAAGCACGGTGAATTCACGCCCATCAGCTGGGAGCAGGCCTTTGATATCATGGCCGAAAAGTGGAAGGCGGCGCTGAAGGAAAAAGGCCCCGAAGCCTTGGGCATGTTCGGATCCGGCCAGTGGACCATCATGGAGGGCTATGCCGCCGCCAAGCTGTACAAGGCCGGTTTTCGTTCCAACAACCTGGATCCCAACGCCCGCCACTGCATGGCGTCGGCGGTGGCCGGCTTTATGCGCACCTTTGGCATGGACGAGCCCATGGGCTGCTATGACGACATTGAAGCCACCGACGCCTTTGTGCTGTGGGGCTCCAACATGGCGGAGATGCACCCCATTCTGTGGTCGCGGCTGACCGACCGCCGGCTGAGTGCAGCTCATGTGCGGGTGCATGTGCTGTCCACCTTTGAGCACCGCAGCTTTGAGCTGGCCGACAATGGCATGGTGTTCAAACCCCAGACCGATCTGGCCATTCTCAACTACATCGCCCACTACATCATTGAAAATGGCCACGTCAATCAGGACTTTGTCGCTCGTCATGTGCGCTTTGCCCGGGGCGAAACCGACATCGGTTACGGCCTGCGCTCGACCCACCCGCGCCAGGCCGCCGCCGCCAATCCCGACTCGGGGGCGTCCAGCCCCATGAGTTTCGAGGAATTCGCCGCCTTTGTGGCCGACTATGACGTGAATACCGTGGCCAAGCTCTCCGGCGTGCCCGTCGAGCGCTTGCAGGCGTTGGCAAAGGCGTATGCGGATCCGAATACCAGGGTGGTGTCGTTCTGGACCATGGGTTTTAACCAGCATACTCGAGGCACCTGGGCCAACAACATGGTCTACAACATTCATCTGCTCACCGGCAAGATATCCGAGCCCGGCAACAGCCCGTTTTCCCTCACCGGTCAGCCCTCTGCCTGCGGTACCGCCCGGGAAGTGGGCACCTTTGCCCACCGGCTGCCCGCCGACATGGTGGTGGCCAACCCCGAGCACCGCGCGGCGGCGGAAAAAATCTGGAAGCTTCCCGAGGGCACCATCAATCCCGTGCCCGGTTATCACGCCGTGCTGCAAAACCGCATGCTCAAGGACGGTAAGCTCAATGCCTACTGGGTGATGTGTAACAACAACATGCAGGCGGCGGCCAACATGAACGAGGAAAGCCTGCCCGGCTACCGCAATCCCGACAACTTTGTGGTGGTGTCGGATCCGTACCCCACGGTCACCGCCCAGGCGGCGGATCTGGTGCTGCCCACCGCCATGTGGGTGGAAAAGGAAGGGGGCTACGGCAATGCCGAGCGCCGCACTCAGCTGTGGTATCAGCAGGTCAGGGCGCCGGAAGGGGCACGCTCGGATCTGTGGCAGCTGATGGAATTTTCCAAACGCTTCACCATGGAAGAGGTCTGGCCCGAGGCGCTGCTGGCGCAAATGCCCGCATACCGAGGCAAGACCCTGTATGAGGTGCTGTTCGAGAATGGTCAGGTTGACCGCTTTCCCGCCGAGGATTGCAGGAACGAGTTTAACGACGAGCGGGATCACTTCGGCTTTTACGTGCAAAAGGGCCTGTTTGAGGAATACGCCGAGTTCGGCCGGGGACATGGCCACGATCTGGCGCCCTACGACCGTTACCACCAGGAGCGCGGCCTGCGCTGGCCGGTGGTGAACGGCGAGGAAACCCGGTGGCGCTACCGGGAGGGGTATGACCCTTATGTGGAAGCGGGCAGCGGTGTGCAGTTTTACGGCCACAAGGACAACAAGGCGGTGATTTTTGCACTGCCCTATGAGCCGGCGGCGGAGGAACCCGATGACGAATTCGATCTCTGGTTGTCCACCGGTCGGGTACTGGAGCACTGGCACTCCGGCTCCATGACCCGCCGAGTGCCCGAACTGCACCGCTCCTATCCGGCGGCCCAGGTGTTTATGCATCCGGATGATGCCAAAGCCCGTGGCCTGCGCCGGGGCGATGAAGTGCGGGTGGCTTCCCGCCGGGGCGAAATGAAAACCCGGCTTGAAACCCGGGGCCGCAACCGGCCACCCAGAGGCCTGGTATTCGTGCCCTGGTTTGATGAAAGCCAGCTGATCAACCGCCTGACCCTGGACGCGACCTGCCCGCTGTCCAAGGAAACCGACTACAAGAAGTGTGCCGTCAGGGTGACCAGAGCATAACCGACTTATGTGAACAAGGTGGAGAACGCAGGATGAGCATCACCGCAAGACCGTTATTGGGGCCACTGTTGCTGGCTTTGGCCGGACTGGCCGTGGCCGCCCCCGACGCCGGCAACCTCGAGGCCCTGCGGGGCAGCATGCACCTGGATCGGGATCCGGCACCGGCCCGCATTGCCGATCCGCTCAAGGATCAGGGGATTCAGGACAGGGAGTACATTCACCAACCGCCGCTGGTGCCCCATCAGGTGCGTGGTTACGAGGTGGATCTCAAGGTGAACCAGTGTCTGTCGTGCCATGGCTGGAAAAACGCCGCCGATCGCAATGCGCCCCGAGTCAGCCCGACCCATTATGAAAACCGGGACGGCCTGACCCTGAGCGACATCAGCCCCCGACGTTATTTCTGCCTGCAGTGCCACATACCCCAGACCGGTGCCAAACCGCTGGTGGAAAATACCTTTACGCCGGTTGAGTCACTGCGCTAGGGAGGTCATATGGCGAACAAACATGGGTTGTTGCGGCGTTTGTGGAGAATCTTTCGTTCGCCCAGCCGAGTGGCCGTCGGTGTGGTGCTGTTTCTGGGGTTTGTCGGCGGTGTGGTGTTCTGGGGCGGCTTTAACACCGCACTTGAGCTGACCAACACCGAGACGTTCTGTATCAGTTGTCATGAAATGCGCGACAACGTGTATCTGGAATACCGGGATACCATTCACTATGCCAACCGCTCCGGGGTCAGGGCCAGTTGCCCCGATTGCCATGTGCCCCACGAATGGACCCACAAAATAGTCCGCAAGGTGGCGGCTTCCAAGGAAGTATGGGGCAAGATCACCGGTATTATCGACACGCCGGAGAAGTTCGAGGCCCATCGCCGGCACATGGCGGAGCGGGAGTGGCAACGCATGAAGGAAACCGACTCCCGGGAATGCCGTAACTGCCATAACTTTGATTATATGGACTTCAGCGTGCAGGGCAGCCGTGCCGCCGCGGCCCATTCCACCTCTTTGGCCAGTGGTGAAAAAACCTGCATTGACTGCCATAAGGGCATCGCTCACCAATTACCCGACATGCATGACGTGGCCGGTTTCTGAACAGGGTACCGGCGAGACAAGTTTCTGCGACCTCCTTGTTTGCGTATCGTCCGCCAAGCCTCAAATGGTAACAACTGTGCTACATTTTTGAGTTCAGGTCTCGACATTAACACCAATTCCATGACCTGGAGTGTTCATGGCGGTACAGGCTTCATTGCCGGTCGCCTGACGCAATGCGGGAGCAGGAGGAGAGCATGATGACACAACAAAAATGGCACATGGCCACCCTGGTGGTGTATTGCCACCCGGAGCGAATGAAGGCGGTGACCGTTGCCATTGAAGCCCTGCCGGAGGCGGAAGTGCCGGTGGCCGGTGAACAGGGCAAGCTGGTGGTGATGCTGGAAGGACCCGAACAACATCACCTCAAATACCATATCGATCATATTGCCGCGCTGGACGGGGTGGTGTCGGTCACCCTGATCTGCCAGGAGCCGGTCGTGTTTAAGGCCGGTGAGGGCATTGTCGTGGCTCCCTGACGCCGTCGGGCAAGGCCGTGAGAGGCGAATGATATGACCGCTTTCTGATCTGGGTCCATGAAGCGGACGCAAGCCTGTGGCATCATGACCTCAGGCTTTTTTGTTATTGACCTGCTGCGCCCCGGGGTGAACAATGCAGGCAAGAGATGATTTCAAGTGGAAATATTCAGGGGATTCTCATGAGTCATGCAAGCCAGGAGTTGGTACCGCTCAATATCGCGGTGCTCACCGTTTCCGATACCCGTACCGAAGACACCGACACCTCGGGCCGTTTTCTGGTTGATGCGCTCACCGGCGCCGGCCACCGACTGGCCGAAAAGGCCATTTTAAAAGACGACAAGTACCAGATCCGCGCCCTGGTGTCCCGCTGGATTGCCAGCCCGGAGGTACAGGTGGTGATCATCACCGGTGGCACCGGCTTTACCGGCCGTGACACCACTCCCGAGGCGGTGGGTCCGCTGCTCGATACCCAGATTGACGGCTTTGGCGAGCTGTTTCGCCATATCACCTATCAGGAGCTGGGCACCTCCACGGTACAGAGCCGTGCCCTGGGCGGCCTGGCCAACCGCACCGCGGTGTTCTGCCTGCCGGGCTCCACCGGCGCCTGCCGCACCGGCTGGAATGGCATTCTCGCCGAGCAGCTCGACGCCCGCCACAAGCCCTGCAACTTTGTGCAGCACCTGGTGTAATTCATGAGCGAACTGACCCACATCAATGCCTCGGGCGAGGCCAACATGGTGGACGTGAGCGACAAGGCGGTGACCAGTCGTGAGGCCCGGGCCGAGGCCTGGGTACTGATGACCCCCGACACCCTGGCGCTTATCGTGGAAGGCCGGCATCACAAGGGCGATGTGTTCGCCACCGCCCGCATCGCCGGCATCATGGCCGCCAAAAAAACGTCCGATCTCATTCCCCTTTGCCATCCGCTGGCACTGTCCAAGGTCGAAGTCAAACTCGAAGCCGACGGTGAGCGGGGCGGGGTGCGCATAGAAAGCTACTGCAAGCTGGCAGGCCAGACCGGGGTGGAAATGGAAGCCCTCACCGCCGCCTCGGTGGCGGCGCTGACCATTTACGACATGTGCAAGGCGGTACAGAAAGACATGCTGATCGACGGCGTACGCCTGCTGGAAAAACGGGGCGGCAAGTCCGGGGAGTTCAAGGCCAAATGATTAAAGTGGTATTTTTTGCCCGCGTGCGGGAACAACTGGGCGAGGATGAGCTGTCTCTCAACGCCGAATTTACCGATGTGAACGCCCTGCGGGAACATCTGGCCGGCCGTAATGACACCTGGGCTCAGGTGCTGGCCGATAACAGCCTGCTGGTGGCGGTCAATCATGAAGTGGCCACTCCCGGCACGGCGCTCAAGGACGGAGACGAAGTTGCGTTCTTTCCGCCGGTCACCGGAGGCTGAGATGATTCGGGTACAGACCGGCGATTTCTGCCTCGCCACCGAATATAACGCCCTGAGTCAGTCGCATCAGACCGGTGCCGTGGTCACCTTTGTGGGCAAGGTGCGGGACATGAACCAGGGGGATGCCGTGAGCGGCATGACCCTGGAGCACTACCCGGGCATGACCGAGCATGCCCTGGAGCAAATTGTGGCTGAGGCCAACGACCGCTGGCCCTTGCTGGAGTGCCGGGTAATACACCGGGTGGGGGCGCTGGCGCTGGGCGATCAGATCGTCTTCGTCGGCGTGGCCAGCCAGCACCGGGAAGCGGCCTTTGCGGCCTGCCATTTCATCATGGACTATTTAAAGACCAGGGCGCCGTTCTGGAAAAAGGAGCGCACCGCCGAGGGCGAACGCTGGGTGGACGCCAAGGACAGCGACACCGACGCCGCCAACAAGTGGTGAAGGCAACCTGATGAAGGCGGGCAGCCTGTGCGCCCGCCTGCATTGCTTACCAGTACAGCCCGTCAATCAACTCCAGGGTGACGGTTTCTCCGGTTTCCACCCGCCCTCTTTCCTGCTCCAGATACAGCAGGCAGTTGGCCTCGGCCATGGCGCTGAACACCGCCGAGCTCTGCGAGCCGGCAGGGACCACGCCCAGGCTGCCATCATCCTGGCGTTCCACCCGGCCACGCTGAAAGTCCATGCGTCCGGGAGATTTGTTAAAGGGCATCAGGGCGGTGGCCTGCAGGGTGAGGGTGGGGGCCAGGCGTTCACCGGCCAGTTTCGCCAGCGCCGGACGCACCAGCAGATGAAAGGTCACCGCCGCCGAGACCGGGTTGCCCGGCAGGCCAAAGAAGGCGCAACGGTTGATATGGCCAAAGGCAAAGGGTTTGCCCGGCTTGATGGCCAGTTTCCAGAAGCCGATGCGGCCCACATCTTCCAGCACCGCCTTGGTGTGATCCGCATCCCCCACCGATACCCCGCCCGAGGTGATCACCGCATCGTGGCTGGCCGCTGCCTGCACAAAAGCGGCGCGAATTTGCTCGGGATCGTCGGCAATAATGCCGTAGTCGCTAATGCTGGCTCCCAGCCGGGTCAGCATGGCGGCCAGGCCAATGCGGTTGGAGTCATAGATTTCGCCCGGCGCCAGCAGCTCGCCGGGGCGTTTCAGCTCGTCACCGGTGGACAGCAGCGCTACCCTGAGCGGCCGGCGTACATACACCTGCTCCAGCCCCAGCGATGCCAGCACCGACAGCACACGGGCGTTAATGCGCATGCCTGCGCGAAACACGGTTTCGCCCTGGGCCAGATCTTCCGCCGCCTGGCGCACATGCTGACCGGGCTCTATGTTGCCGCTGACGGTGACGGCGTTGTGCTCGGAGGTGCAGTTTTCCTGCATGACGACAGTGTCGGCCCCCAGGGGCAGGGCCGCGCCGGTCATGATGCGCACGCATTGCCCCGGCCCGACCTGGCCGTTAAAGGGGTGGCCGGCGAGACTGGAGCCGATCAGGGCCAGGGGGCCGGCATTGGCATCCTCGGCCCGCAGGGCGTAACCGTCCATGGCCGAGTTGGCAAAGGCGGGCACATCCAGGGGGGATTCCACGGCGTCTGCCAGCACACGGTCAAGGGCCTGCTCCAGCGGCACCAGCTCCGCCGGGGCAAGGGTGTCCAGCTGGCCCAGCATATCGGCTTTCGCGTCTTCAAAGGGACGCAGCCCGGGGTGACTGCAACTATCTTGAATGGCCATGTTAAGGCTCCGTATGGGATATCAATAAATATCATTATTTCAGACTCCGGCCCCGCTTGTCATGGCAACTGACGCGAATCCGTCATTCACAGAAAAGACCAAATGCACTAACATGCTTCCAGATTGTATATCCCACGGAGATCACCATGACCGCATTGAGCGACGCAGCCATTCGGGTCCGTTCCGCCCTGGAAGCCCGGGGCCTTGAAACCCCGATGCGTGGAACCCACCTGAGTACTGATGAACAGCAGGAACAAATCACCGGCCTGATGACCCAGGTGATGGACGTACTCGGGCTGGATCTGGAAGACGACAGCCTGGCCGAAACGCCCCAGCGTATCGCCAAGATGTATGTGCGGGAGATTTTTTCGGGCCTGGATTATGCCCACTTTCCCAAGATCACCCTGATCGAGAACAAGATGCAGGTGGACGAAATGGTCCAGGTGCGAGATATCACCCTGACCAGCACTTGTGAGCATCACTTTGTCACCATAGACGGCACCGCCACCGTTGCCTATATTCCCCGCGGCAAGGTGATTGGTCTGTCCAAGATCAACCGCATCGTGCAGTTCTTTGCGCGCCGTCCCCAGGTACAGGAGCGCCTTACCCAGCAGGTGCTGGTGGCGTTGCAGACCCTGCTCGAGTCCGAAGATGTGGCGATCAGCATCACCGCCACCCATTATTGCGTGAAGGCCCGGGGGGTGATGGACGCCACCAGTGCTACCACCACGACGTCCCTTGGCGGCATCTTTAAAACCCGGCCGGCCACTCGCCACGAGTTTCTGAGCGGCGTGGTGCGCTGATCTCTCGTTTGCCCATGTCGGGCCACCGGCATGGGCTCAAGGAAGCAGCATGAAACCCAGAGTGGAAATACGCTACTGCAGCCTGTGTCGCTGGTTGCTGCGTTCGGCCTGGCTGGCCCAGGAAATTCTGTCGACCTTTGCCGATGAAGTGGGAGAGGTAGCCCTGATCCCTGGTGACAAGGGCCAGTTTCAGATTTATGTCGACGGCACCCTCATCTGGTGCCGAGTGGCCGACGACGGTTTTCCCGAGGCCAAGGAAGTGAAACAGCGGCTGCGGGACCACATTGCCCCAGAACGGGACCTGGGCCACAGCGACCGGCCCTGAGACCGGTTCAGGCCGGCTCAGGGGACAGGTGCGGCGCGATGTAGCGCTGATAGCGGCTGTCCTTGAGTCGGGTCAAATCCACCACCACCAAACCATCAATGCAGTCGGCGAAGTCCGGATCCGTCCCAAAGTCCACAAACTGCACGCCACCGGGCTCACACAGTTCGGCGTATTGTTTGTACAGGGTGGGAATGGCCGCACCCAGGTGGTCCAGTCGCTGTTTCAGGCGTTGCAGATCCGCCCGGTAGTCATTGCCGTCAAAGGCGTTGAGCAAGTGGGCGGGACTGGCGGGAAAGGGGCGGCGCGAACGGGCTAGCTCGGTTTTCCGGGAGAAATACAGTCGGTAAAAGGCCACCAGCAGATCCCGGGCGGCCACCGGCAGCGCCGCACTCAGCGAAACCGGGCCAAACAGGTAACGGTATTGGGGATGGCGGGCCAGAAAGGCACCAATGCCGAACCACAGGTAGTCCAGGCTGCGCCGGCCCTGGTAGGCGGGCTGAATAAAACTGCGGCCCAGTTCAATGCCCTGCTCCAGGAAGGGGGCCATGTCCTCACCGAATTCAAACAGCTGGTGGGTGTAAAGCCCGTCGGTGCCGCGACGCTCCAGTTGCCGGCGCGCCGGCACAAAGCGGTAAGCGCCGATCACTTCCAGCTCTTCGGGATCCCACAGCAGCAACTGATAATAATCATCATCAAACGGGTCCAGATCCCGGCGTTTGCCGGTGCCTTCACCGACGGCGCGGAATGCCAGTTCCCGCAGCCGGCCGATTTCTCTCAGGATCACACAGTGGCCCGCTGGGTCCCGTTTGGTGAGGTAAATGGCCTTGCCGTCCCGGGTGCGGCCTAGCAGTTCGCTTTTTTCCACCGCCTTTTTCAGCAACTGACGCGGCTCGGGGGGGGCAATGGCCACCTGGGTTTCAAACAAACCGCTTTTTCCCTTGCCCAGCCGGTACAGATGGCTGCGAAACAGCATGGCCAGGCCCTTGTCGCTGACGCCGCCCTGGCGGCAGTGCTGCCAGGCCACCGGACGGCCGATGCGCACGCTAATCTGGCGGTTGCGCTGGCGAAACATTTCGCGGATCAGCAGCACGCCGCTCAGTGGGCGGCACAACAGTGAGCTTAAATAAAAGAAGGCGGAGTTTCGGCCATCCAGATGAATGGGCACGATGTCGGCCCGAGCGCGAATGGCCAGGCGAATAAAGCCGGCATGCCAGCGGCTGTCGCGTACGCCGGCGGGGCTGAGGCGCGACACCTCGCCGGCGGGAAAGATGATGACCACGCCACCGGCGCCCAGGTGATGTTGCACCGCGCCAAGCTGGGCACGGCCGGTACGGCCGCCCAGGTTGTCTACCGGCAGCAGCAGTGGACTGAGCGGCTCAAGCCGGGCCAGCAGCTGATTGGCCATGATTTTGGTGTCGGGGCGCAGGCGGCAGACCAGGCGCAGCAGGGCCAGGCCATCCAGAGAGCCGATGGGGTGGTTGGCCACGATCACCACGGGGCCGGTGGCCGGAATATGCTCCAGCTCCTGATCGTGCACCCGGACGCGAAAATGAAAATACTCGAGTACCTGCTCTACAAAATCCAGGCCGCGCAGATGGGGGTATTCGGCGGCAAAGTCGATAAAGGCCTGCTCGTGCAACAGGTAACGCAACGTGGCCTTGCAACCGGGAACGTGTTGCCACCGGGGCAGAAACTCGGCGGCCAGGGTATCTACAGAGAACATGGCGTGCTCCTTCACTTGCGGTGAGCCCAGCCTAGACAGGACCAATGACGGCCACATGGCGCCGTCATGATGATTTGATGACAGGGTTGTCTATGATCAGTCAGCGACCATATCTGGCGGCCGAAGTTGCCGCCGTAGTTAATGGGGCCGAGCCGAATACCGGCCGCCTGGCCCTGATTTGCGAAGGTGGTGGCCAACGTGGCATTTTTACCGCAGGCGTACTCGACGCCTTTATGGCCGCCGATTTTGACCCTTTTGACCTCTTTATCGGCTCTTCCGCCGGTGCCCAGAACCTATCGGCCTATGTCTGTTACAGCCGCGGCTTTGCCCGGGAAGTGATCACCGATTACACCACCCGCGCCGACTTTTTTCGTCCGCTGCATTTTGCCCGGGGGGGAGATCTGGTCGATCTGGACTGGTATTTCGAGGTGCTCCGTCACGAGCTGCCGCTGGATGTGGTGACCGGGCGCCGTCGGCTGGGCGAACGCGAGTTGTTGTTTTGCAGCACGCGGGCCCGGGATCACGTGCCCCATTATTTTCATCCCGCCGACACCGACTGGTTGCTTGGCCTGAAGGCGTCGAGTGCCATTCCGCTGTTCTACCGGGCGGGAGTGGAGTGGCGGGGAGAACGTTACCTGGACGGTGGCGTGGCCGACGCCATTCCGGTGTGTGAAGCCTGGCGGCGGGGCGCCGGCGTGCTGGTGGTGATCCGTACCCATCCCGGCGACAGTCGCTTCAGCCTGAACTGGGCCCGGCGGCTGGAAGACTGGCTGGGGCGGGAGCGGGTCGGGGAGTTAAAAGCCATGGTGGAGGCCCACCGGCGCTGCTGTAATGAGGCCCATCACTTTATGAGCCGGCCGCCGGCCAGCGTGCGGGTGTTTGACATTGCGCCACCGGAGTCGCTACACAGTCGAGTGCTGGGCTCGACGCGAGGGCAGCTGGAGCAGGATTATCAATTAGGGCTCATTTGTGGCCGGCGCTTTCTGAAGGAGCAGGGAGGCCTGCTGGAACGGCTGGCGCGCCGCTAAAATGCAGTTGACGGCCGATCAGTACTGGTCAGCGCCGGGCTCGAGCGTTACACTCGGCCCCCGATTTTTTTGCAGCTCACGGACGGCGTGCGCCGCTGCCTTATACTGACGAAAATCGACTCATTATCGTACCGGACCCATGTCGGGTTCGGATTATCTGTGACCCTGAACGAAAAAGGGGACAAAGAGCATGGCTGAATGGTCCGCAAACGATGCGCTCAAGGTGTATAACCTGCCTTACTGGGGCGCCGGTTTTTTTCATCTCGACGAGCAGGGGCGAGTCTGTGTCACGCCCGACAAAACCCGGCCCGAGGCCAAAGTGGTGCTGTCGGAGGTGGTGGAGCAACTCAAGGCCGAGGGCTATGCCGCCCCGGTACTGCTGCGTTTTCCCGATATTATCAAAAGCCGCATCGACGCCCTGTTCAACGCCTTTAACGGTGCCATCGAAGACTACGGCTACGAAGGCGATTACCTGACCGTTTATCCCATCAAGGTCAACCAGCAGCGTGGTGTGCTCGACGCCGTGACCAAGGCGTACAAAGACAAGCCACGGCTGGGCCTGGAAGCCGGCTCCAAGCCGGAGCTGCTGGCGGTGCTGGCCCACAACCACGAAACCGAGTCGGTGATCGTGTGTAACGGCTACAAAGACAAGGAATACGTGCGCCTGGCGCTGCTCGGCACCAAAATGGGCCACCAGGTCTACATCGTTATCGAAAAGCTCTCCGAGCTGTCGCTGGTCATGGAAGAGGCAGACAAGCTCAAGGTAACGCCGCGCCTGGGCGTGCGCGCACGGCTGGCGTCCCAGGGGGCCGGCAAGTGGCAGTCGAGTGGCGGCGAAAAGTCCAAGTTCGGCCTCAGCGCCACCCAGGTGCTGGCACTGGTCAACCGGCTGAAGGATGCCGGCTGCATCGACTGGCTGCAGTTGCTGCATTTCCATCTGGGCTCCCAGATCGCCAATATTCGTGACATTCAAAAGGGCATTCGCGAATGTGGCCGCTTCTACGGCGAGCTGCGTCGCCTGAATGTGCCGGTAAATATCGTGGATGTGGGCGGCGGCCTGGGCGTGGATTACGAAGGCACCCGCTCCCAGAGCTACTGTTCGGCCAACTACAACCTGCGCGAATACGCTAACAACGTGGTTTGGGGCATTGGTAACGTGTGCCGGGAATACGATCTGCCGCACCCGCGCATCATCAGCGAGTCGGGCCGGGCCATTACCGCCCACCATGCCATGCTGATCGCCAATGTGATCAGCATTGAGTCGGCCCAGAGCACCCGTCCGGCGGCGCCCCGGGATGATGCCCCCTTCCTGCTGGGCAACATGTGGGAAACCTGGGAAGACTTGTGTCGGGAAGATCCGCCTCTGCTGGAAATTTACCACGACACCGTGGCGGAGCTGGCCGATGTACACGAGCAGTACAACATGGGCCTGATGAGCCTGGAAGATCGTGCCTGGGCAGAAGAGGTGCACCTGAACATCTGCCTCGGCATCAAGGCCAGGCTGGACCCGGTTAACCGCGCGCACCGGCCCATTATGGACGAGCTTAACGAAAAGCTGGCGGACAAGTGTTTTGTCAACTTCTCGCTGTTCCAGTCGCTGCCCGACGCCTGGGGCATTGATCAGATCTTTCCGGTGCTGCCCCTGGACGGCCTCGACCGGCCGCCCAGCCGCCGGGCAGTGATCCTGGACATCACCTGTGATTCGGATGGTGCCATCGATCAGTATGTAGACGGCCAGGGCGTGGAAACCACCCTGCCCATGCCCGAGTTTGTGCCCGGCCAGCCTCAGTATCTGGGCTTTTTCCTGGTGGGTGCCTACCAGGAAATTCTTGGCGACATGCACAACCTCTTTGGCGACACTCACAGTGCCGAGGTGGTGCTGGATGACCAGGGCCAGCCACACATCACCAACGTCAAGGCCGGCAGTAACGTGGCCGAGTTGCTGCGTTACGTGGACATCGATCCCACGGTGATCAACGCCCAGTACGAGCTGCAGGCCAGCCACCCGGATCTGGATGAAGAAACCCGGGCATTGCTGCTCAAGGAGCTGTCTGCGGGCCTGGAAGGTTACGCCTACCTCGAAGAAGAGCACTAAGCAAAACGCCCCGTTACGGGGCGTTTTTTGTTTGGGACCGCGGCGTCAGTCGCCGTGATCCGTTTGCTGCTCGTTGCGCTTGCGTTCAAAGTCTCGCGTGACGATGGCCAGCGCGGCCAGGGCGACCTCGGCCGGCACCTCGTTGACTTCCAGCAGTTCAATCAGATCGACCGCCAGCTGAATGTGGGCGGGGGCGTCGTTCAGGCTCATGATGCTTGCGTGATGGTGAAGGAAGCGGGCAGTGTACATCAAAAAAACGCCCAGCAAGGAATGCTGGGCAAAGACTTAGTGCTTAATTGCAGTGGCACTAGGTAAGAGCGTCCTCTTTGGCAAAGGTTCCCCTTCGTTCAAAAAAAAAATGAATAAAATTTGTGCAAGCCGTGTCGCCTTGACAGGGGGCGGCCCCCTGCATAGCTTTTAAACGGGTGTTTGAATTCGCGGAGGCAGCCGGTGGCGCGACAGGATACCAGGCAAAAAATACTGGATACCGCCGAGGTGCTTTTTGCCGAGCAGGGCTTTAACGATACCTCGCTGCGGCAGATTACTCGCATGGCCGGTGTCAATCTGGCCTCGGTCAGCTATCACTTCGGCTCGCGCAAGGATTTGATCAAGGCGGTGATGGATCGTTATCTGAGCCGCTTTATGCCGGCACTGGACGACGCGCTGCAGCGTCTGCTGCCACGGCCCGATATTGCCCTGGAGCAGGTATTTGAGAGCTTTGTGGCGCCGCTGATGGGGCTTTCCCGATTGCGCCGGCGCGGCCCGGAAATATTTTTGCAGCTGCTCGCCTCCGGTTATATGGACAATCAGGGTTTTCTGCGCTGGTTCATCATCAATCATTACGGTGGGGTGGTGGTGCATTTTACCCAGTGTGTTCGCCGGGCGGCACCCGAGCTGGGTCCGGCGGAGCTGTTTTGGCGGTTGCATTTCACCCTGGGTACCGTGGTGTTCACCATGGCTTCGGGCGAGGCGCTGCGGGACATTGCCCGCAACGACTTCAACGAACACATCGATGTGGAAGGCCTGGTGCGCCGGGTGATTCCCTATCTGGCCAGCGGCATGAAAGCCGGTACCAGCCACGACGGCCGGCCGGCTGAGGAGGGGTAACAATGAGTTTACGCAAAAAGTGGATCAGCGGTCCGGCCTTTGCCACCTTCAAAAAGGTGTTGCCGCCGCTGTCGGCGACCGAGCGTGAAGCCATGGAAGCCGGCTCTGTATGGTGGGACGGTGAGCTGTTCAGCGGCCGCCCCGACTGGTCAGTCCTGCTGTCTTATGGCCCGTCCCGGCTGAGTGAGCGTGAGCAGTCCTTTCTCGACAATGAGGTGGAGACCCTGCTGGCCATGCTGGACGAGCACCGCATTGTCAGCGAGGAAAGGGAGCTGCCGGAGCCGGTGTGGGATTACCTGCGGCACCATGGTTTCTTCTCGCTGATTATTCCTAAGTCCTACGGCGGGCTGGATTTCTCCGCCTTTGCCAACTCCACCATAGTGGGGCGTATTGCCAGTCGCAGCATCAGTGCCGCAGTCACCGTGATGGTGCCCAATTCCCTGGGGCCCGGAGAGCTGCTGATGCACTACGGCACCGAGGCACAGAAGCAGCGCTGGCTGCCGGGCCTGGCCAACGGTGCCGAAATTCCCTGTTTTGCCCTGACCGGCCCGGAAGCGGGCTCCGACGCCGGCTCCATTCCCGACAGCGGCGTGGTATGCCGGGGCGAGTTCGAGGGCGAGCAGGTATTGGGTCTGCGCCTGAACTGGGACAAGCGCTATATTACCCTGGCCCCCAGGGCCACCGTGCTGGGACTGGCGTTCAAGCTTTACGATCCCGAGGGCCTGCTGGGCGACAGTGAAGAACTCGGCATTACCTGTGCGCTGATCCCTACTTCGCACCCCGGTGTGCACACCGGCGAACGTCACTTTCCCATGGGCCAGGCCTTTCTCAACGGCACCACCCGGGGCAAGGATGTGTTTATTCCCCTGGACTGGATCATCGGCGGGCCCGATTATGCCGGCCGAGGCTGGCGCATGCTGGTGGAATGCCTGTCGGCGGGGAGAGGCATCTCCCTGCCGGCGCTGGGCACCGCCTGTGGCCACCTGGCTACCCGCAGCACCAGCGCCTATGCCGTGGTGCGCAAGCAGTTTGGCTTGTCCATCGGGCGCTTTGAAGGCGTGCAGGAAGCGCTGGCACGCATTGGTGGCCTGACCTACCAGCTTGAAGCTGCCCGGCGGCTCACCACCCGGGCGCTGGACATGGACGAGAGCCCGGCCATTGTCACCGCCATTTCCAAATACCACATGACCGAAATGGCGCGCACCGTGATCAACGACGCCATGGATGTGCATGCCGGCAAGGCCATCCAGCTGGGTCCGAAAAACTACCTGGCCCACAACTACATGTCCATTCCCATCGCCATTACCGTGGAAGGGGCCAACATCCTTACCCGCAACCTGATGATCTTTGGCCAGGGGGCCAGCCGCTGTCACCCCTATGTATTGAAGGAGCTGGAAGCTGCCGCCAATCCCGATGAGCAGGCAGGACTGGAGGCCTTTGACCGGCTGTTGTTCCGTCATGCCCGCTTTGCCGCCGGCAATGCCCTGGGGGCACTGTGGCAAGGGCTGACCGGCGCCCGTTTCAACGGTGCCCCGGTGTCGGGGGAGACCGCTCAGTATTTTCGTCAGCTGGCCCGCATGAGCCGAGCGCTGGCGTTGTGCGCCGATGTGTCCATGCTGACCCTGGGGGGCGATCTCAAGCGCCGTGAAATGCTCTCGGCCCGGCTGGGCGACGTGCTCAGCCATCTGTATCTGGGCAGTGCCACGCTCAAGTTTTTTGAGGACAATGGCCGGCCCGAGAAGGAGCTGCCCTTTGTGCATTACGCACTGGCGCGCAACCTGCACGCCATGGGAGAAGCCCTGACCGGCTTTTTGCAAAATTTTCCCAACCGGGCGTTGGCACTGACCCTGAAGGCCCTGATCTTTCCCCTGGGCAACCGCTACCGGCCACCGGCGGATCGGTACGCCACCGCCATCTGTCGCCGGCTGATGACCCCGGGGGGCGTGCGCGACCGGCTCAGCGCCCTGTGTTACCTGCCGCCGGCCAGCGAACCCGGCCTGGGCGAGGTGGAGGCCGCCTTTGTGGCCATGGTGCGGGTAATGGACATCGAGAAGAAAGTGCTCAAGGCGCAAAAGGACGGGCTGCTGCCACGCAAACTGGCGCTGACGGAGCTGTTGCAACAGGCCAGGCGGCAAAACCTGCTCACCGATACCGAGGCGCAGCAACTCCGAGAGGCGGACGAGCTGCGCCGGCGGGCCATTGCCGTGGACGAGTTTGCCGTGGGCGAGTTGAGCCGGCAGCAAAGCCGAAAACGGGCGGACGTGGCCTGAGTTTGATGCCATAAAAAAGGCCGGGCGAGGTGCCCGGCCTTTGTCATTTCACAAGGCTGATCCTTACTCGACGGTGAGGATCTTGCAGGTGTTGGTGCTGCCTACCACTTCCATCATGTCACCGTGGGTCAGCAGTACCAGATCGCCGCTGTTGACGTAACCGGACTGCTTCAGGGTGGCGAGGGCTTCGCGGCAGATCTCGGCGATGCTCTTGGTCTCGTCGGTCTTGAAGAACACCGGGGTGACACCACGATACAGGTTGGCCCAGGACAGGGTTTTTTCTTCCTGGGACAGGGCGAAGATCGGCAAGCCGGAGCTGATGCGGGACAGCAGCAGCGGGGTGGTGCCGGAGTGGGTCAGCGCCACGATGGCCTTTACACCCTGCAGGTGGTTGGCGGCATACATGGTGGACATGGCCACGGTCTCTTCCACCGAGGTGAAGGTGAAGTTCATGCGGTGGTTGGACACATTGATGCTGGGGTGCTTTTCGGCGCCCAGACACACCTCGGCCATGGCCTTGACGGTTTCCACCGGAAAATCGCCGGCGGCGGTCTCGGCGGACAGCATCACGGCGTCGGTGCCGTCGAGCACGGCGTTGGCCACGTCCATTACCTCGGCCCGGGTGGGCAGGGGGGCGGTGATCATGGACTCCATCATCTGGGTGGCGGTGATCACCACCCGGTTCAGGCGACGGCTGGTGCGGATCAGCTTCTTCTGTACGCCCACCAGCTCGGGATCACCGATTTCCACACCCAGGTCACCCCGGGCCACCATGACGGCGTCAGAAGCCAGCACTACGTCTTCCATGGCGGCGTCGGTGGCGACGGCCTCGGCGCGTTCTACCTTGGCGACCAGCTTGGCGTTGCTGCCGGCGGCGCGGGCCAGTTCACGGGCGATGCGCATGTCTTCGCCGGTTCGGGGGAAAGACACGGCCAGGTAGTCGACGCCAATCTTGGCGGCGGTCTTGATGTCTTCCTTGTCCTTGTCGGTCAGGGCCGGGGCTGACAGGCCGCCGCCTTTCTTGTTGATGCCCTTGTTGTTGGACAGGGGGCCGGCCACGGTGACTTCGGTCAGTACCTTGTTGCCGTCCACGCCGTCCACGCGCAACTGCACGCGACCGTCGTCCAGCAGCAGAATATCGCCATTTTTCACGTCGCGAGGCAGCTCTTTATAGTCGATGCCTACGCTCTGCTGATTGCCTTCGCCCTTGGGCAGATCCGCGTCGAGCACGAATTTATCGCCGATGCTGAGGTGAATCTTGCCGTCCTTAAAGGTGGAGACGCGGATCTTGGGACCCTGCAAATCACCCAGAATGGCCACGTGCTTGCCCAGCTTTCTGGCGATTTCCCGTACCTGGTTGGCGCGGTTCTGGTGATCTTCCGGGGTGCCGTGGGAAAAGTTCATGCGAACCACGTTGGCGCCGGCCTTGATAATACCTTCGAGGTTGTTGTCGCGGTCGGTGGCCGGACCCAGCGTGGTTACAATCTTGGTACGTCTTAGCATGTTAGACTCCAATTGGAAGAAGGAATGAATACGACTGAATGAAGGAATGGGATGTCAGGTAACGCCGACAATGTGGGTAAGTGCGCAAAGACATGTCGGCAATCGATGCCGAACCGGCTGCATTTCCGGTTGAGGTTGACGGTATCTGAAGGCCTGCGCTGCTCACGGTTTGAGGCGTCGTCCCGGTTAATTAAATTGTTATCGATGATACCCGAAGACATGAAAAAAGTGTAGACGGGATCACAAAAATGCCGTTTTTTTTGCAAGGCAATGACGTCTTTTGAAAGTGAAGGCAAGAGAAGGCTGCGTGTTGCCTGGCTTGTATTACAAGTTAATGATATTAAAGATAAATCATTATTAACCTGACGCTTTGTCAAAAAGATCTCCCTGCTTTGTATGCAATATGTATACAAACGTGAGGTAAATATGCACATCAAAATGTGCAATGTAAAGTTTAACATTTGCACTGCAAATTAACATGAGGCAGGGCTGCACCCGTGCCGCCTTGATTCGGTGCCTAAAGCGGGGCATTGTCTGCGCCACTGGCGGATAACACGATGAGGAAACGGAATCATGACGGCGCTAAGTGAACAACTGGCCGCCCTGAAAATACTGCCGGTGATCACCCTTGAGCGGGCCGAAGATATTTTGCCGCTGGCGGAGATCCTGATACGGCACGATCTGCCGGTGGCGGAAATCACCTTTCGTACCGAGGCGGCGGCACAGGCCATTCACCTGCTGCGCCGTTACCGGCCCGCCATGCTGGTAGGTGCGGGAACGGTGATCAATCGGGAGCGGGCACGGCTGGCCGCCGAGGCGGGGGCTGACTTTGCCGTGTCGGCTGGGTTTAATCCGAGTACGGTACGAGCCTGCCGGGAGTGGCAATTGCCGTTGATCCCCGGCGTTAACAATCCCAGCGCCATTGAGGCGGCACTGGAGCAGGATCTGACGGTGTTGAAATTTTTTCCAGCGCAGGCATCGGGGGGCGTGGCCATGCTAAAAGCCCTGCAAGGGCCGTTTGAGCAGGTGCAATTTGTGCCTACCGGCGGCATTGATGTGAAAAACCTGGGTGAATATCTGGCCTTGCCCAATGTGCTTGCCTGCGGCGGCACCTGGCTGGTGGATCCGCAGCTGATTCGGAGCGGAGACTGGGACGCCCTGGAGCAGCGGGTCGCCGGGGCGGTGGCACTGGTCCGCCCGGGCCGTCAAGACTGAATCAGAAATGGGGGCTGTCGAAACGGGAGTTTTTGATGCCTTCCTTGACCTTTTTCAGGTTTTCCCGAAAACGGCTGCCGCGGCGCAGAATAAAGCCGGTGGCGAGCACGTCTATCAGTACCATCTGCGCCAGTCGTGAGGCCATGGGCAGATAGACATCGGTGTCTTCCGGCACATCCATCGACAGCACCACGTTGCACTCCCGGGCAAGGGGGGAGTCCTTTGCGGTCAGGCCAATGACCACGGCATCATTCTGCCGTGCCAGCTGGGCCACCTCTACCAGCGCCTTGGTGCGCCCGGTGTGGGAGATCAGCACCACCACATCGCCCTCGGCACTGGCGATGCAGCTCATGCGCATCATCACCACATCGTCAAAGCACTGTACCGGCACATTGAAACGAAAGAACTTGTTCATGGCGTCGTGGGCCACGGCGGAAGACGCGCCCAGGCCAAAGAACGACAGCTTGCGGGCCTGGGTCAGAATATCGACACAACGATTCACCGCCTGGGGATCCAGGCTTTGTCGGGCCGAGTCAAGACAAGCCATGCTGGACTCGAAAATCTTGGCGGTATAGGACTCGGGGCCGTCGTCTTCCTCTACGTGGCGGTTTACATAGGGTGTGCCATTGGCCAGGCTCTGGGCCAGATGCAGCTTGAAATCGGGAAAGCCCTTGGTATCGAGACGGCGACAGAAACGGTTGACGGTGGGCTCACTCACATCCGCCAGCTTGGCCAGGGCGGCAATGCTGGAATGAATGGCGGTCTGGGGCGAGGCGAGGATCACTTCCGCAACCTTGCGTTCCGACTTGCTGAAACTGTCGAGATTTTTGGTGATTTTTTCCAATGTATTCATCTGAACTTCCGGCTCAGTGAGGTAGCCCGGCCTGGACTCCGGGAGGCGCGTTACAACGGGATACACTATACAGCACAAGCGCTTGGGGTAAGAGCCCTGCCATACCAAAGTATGACGATAGCATGAAAAAATGATTCGTTGGGTGAAAAAAAGACCAACAAAACTGTAGCTAAATAACACATGAAATGAATGGATGGTTGTCCGGACACAAAAAAGCCCCGTTGCCGGGGCTCATGATTACCAGCGATGTGTTTACATTCTGCTCAGGCCAGCTCGGCCCAGAGATCGTACTCGTCGGAGTGGGTGACGGTGGCGGTGATCATGTCGCCGGGCTTGAGGTCGGTTTCCCCGTTCAGGTATACCAGGCCGTCAATTTCCGGGGCGTCGGCGCTGGAGCGGCCGATGGCACCTTCCTCGTCCACCTCGTCGATCAGCACTTTGATGGTCTTGCCCACCTTCTGCGCCAGGCGGCGGGTGGAAATCTGCTGTTGCAGCGCCATAAAGCGCTCAAAGCGTTCCTGCTTGACCTCTTCCGGTACCGGATCGGCCAGTTCGTTGGCGCGAGCGCCCTCCACCGGGCTGTAAGTGAAGCAGCCCACCCGATCCAGCTCGGCCTGTTCGATAAAGTCGAGCAGCATCTGAAAGTCTTCTTCGGTCTCGCCGGGGAAGCCCACGATAAAGGTAGAGCGAATGGTGAGCTCGGGGCAGATTTCCCGCCAGCGGCGAATGCGCTCCAGGGTGCGCTCCACTGCGCCGGGGCGCTTCATCAGCTTGAGAATGCGCGGGCTGGCGTGCTGCAGCGGAATGTCCAGGTAAGGCAGGATTTTGCCGTCGCGCATCAGCGGAATAAGGTCGTCCACGTGCGGATACGGATAGACGTAGTGCAGGCGCACCCACACCCCCATTTTGCCCAGCTCTTCGCACAGGGCCTGAATGTGGGTCTTCACCGGCATACCGCTGGCAAAGCCGGTCTTGTGCTTCACATCCACGCCGTAGGCTGAAGTATCCTGAGAGATCACCAGCAGCTCCTTCACGCCGGCATCTGCCAGGCGACCGGCTTCGGCGAGCACGTCACCGATGGGGCGGCTGTCCAGATCGCCACGCATGGACGGAATGATGCAGAAGGTGCACTTGTGGTTGCAGCCTTCGGAAATCTTCAGGTAGGCGTAGTGCTTGGGAGTCAGCTTGACGCCTTGCTCGGGCACCAGGTTGACAAAGGGATTGTACTCCGGGCGCGGTACATAGCGGTGCACGTGCTCCAGCACCTGCTCGTAGGAGTGGGGGCCGGTGATCTCCAGCACCTTGGGGTGCACTTCGCGAATTTGATCTTCCTTGGCACCCAGGCAGCCGGTGACGATCACCTTGCCGTTTTCGTTGAGGGCCTCACCAATGGCCTCCAGGGATTCCTGTACGGCACTGTCGATAAAGCCACAAGTGTTGACGATCACCATATCGGCATCATCGTAGGAAGGCACCACGTCGTAACCTTCAATACGCAGCTGGGTCAGAATACGCTCGGAGTCGACCAGGTTTTTCGGACAACCAAGGCTGACAAAGCCGATGCGGGGTACATTGCTGTCTATCATTGCTTGTTTTTTAACCAAACTGACGGGGAGGGCGGCAATTGTAGCGCAAACAGGCAGGTCAGAACAGTAAACTGTCCAAGCCCTCACCGAGGTGGTCACTCTATGTTTTTAATATATTTTAAATCAATGGGTTAAAGTCTTGTATTGAGCAGTCATTGGGTCTGGAGGATACTAATCAGTACGATGTTTTCTCTCTGTATCCAGTAGTGCTCGTTTTCGGTCCAATCCCCAGCGGTATCCACCAAGACTTCCGTCTCCTCTTAAGACTCTATGGCAAGGGATCAGCACGCCAATACGATTTTTTGCACAGGCTGATGCGACCGCCCGTACTGCTTTGGGCTTGTCGATTCGTGCTGCTACCTCACTGTAACTAAGAGCGTCACCTTCACGGATGCTCAACAGGAACTGCCATACCTTCATTTGAAACGCGGTGCCTCGCATATCCAGGGGCAAATCAGGCCTGGGAGCTCCTTTGCTAATATGCAGATCTAGTGCTTCCATCCAGGCATCGAGTTCGGGGTCATCTTGAGCAGGAGAGGCGATCAACTCTGCATTAGGAAACTCCGCCTTCAGATGGGTGACCAGTGACGTTTCATCATCACCAAATTGGGCAAAGCAGACTCCCTTATCTGTCGCTGCCATGGCCATTAGGCCCAGTGCAGTGGTTCGACACACGTAGTTGATGATCTCGCCAGTCCCGCCTGCTCGATAGACTTTGGGCGTCATGCCTATATTGCGGGTCGCTTCGCCGTAAACTCGGCTTATAGACCCAAATCCTGATGAGAAAATAGCATCAGTCACGCTGTTGCCTTCCTTCAAGGATTGCTTGAAATGCCGCATTCGAACTGCGTCTTGATAGGCTTTGGGCGAAACGCCAAAGGCTTCTTTGAATATTTTCTGTAGCCTTGATGGAGACAGCCCCGCCATATCTGCCAAGTTAGCCAGTGTTAGTTGTTCATCAGCATGCTCCTCAATATGACGTGCGATCTCAACCAGTCGAGTAACTCGCGGTATTCCTTCAGTTTGTTGGCAGCGCTTGCAGGGCCTGAAACCAGCCACCATAGCGCTTTCAATGGTAGGGAAGAATCTAAGGTGCTTGGGCTTGGCTGGGCGTGCGGAGCAGGATGGTTTGCAGAATACGCCCGTCGTGATGACGCCATAGAAAAACTGTCCATCACTGGACTTATCTCTCGCAGCTATCGCTTTTCGCATTTCATGTTCAGAAGGCATAGGCATGACATGACCCTTAATTCGAAGTGAAGTGGTTCCCATAGCCTCGGCAAGCATCCGCGTTGCTTGCCGGTTCATTCCGCCCCCCTGTTTCGTCATTCTGTGCAGTGACAGTTAGGCTTTCGCAGTCGCCTTGCGTCGCCAAAGTCTCCCATCGATAGCGGTTAATCCCAGCGCAATCAGCGCCATTCCAACAAAATGAACCGTCCCCAATGATTCGTTGAGGAACAGTGAACCGAGCAATATCGCCGAGACAGGAACCAGTAATGTGACCAGTAGCAGATTGGTTGCTCCTGCCGATGCCAGTATTTTGAAATAGAGAACATAAGCGACAGCCGTTGAGAGTACGGCAAGCCCAGTGATAGCGGACCATGTCCCTATGCCGGGCCCTGCAACGTCGAGAGGGCCATCTACAGCCAGGGCGATAGGCGCCAACACTAGTGCCGATGCAGTGACCTGACCGGCGGCAGTCATGATGGGGTTCATCGCCATTTTCTTAAATCGGCGGCCATATACCCCTGCAAACGCATAGGACACAGTCGCAGCAATGATAGCGACCTGTGCAAGCAAGCTGCTGTTGCCATCGATAGCTGGTAGTCCGATCATCACAACGACGCCGATAAAACCAACCATAACACCCGCAAATTTCAATGGCGTGGCACGCTCGTCAGGCAGCAGCATTCCCGCGACGACAACGGTAAAGATGGGAGTCGCAGCGTTAAGAATCGATGCCAGTCCAGAGGCGATTTGAGTTTGCCCCCAAACGATGAGAACAAAAGGAATGACGTTGTTCAACAATCCCATTCCCAGAAATGTCACCCACACCCCCATATTTTTTGGTGGGCGCAGCCTCATGACAAGCGCGATGCACCATAATGCGATGGCAGCAAGTCCCACTCTCAGCGTCACAATGGTTAGTGGCGGTAGGTCCGCAACAGCCACACCGACGAAGAAAAACGATCCTCCCCACAGTGCGGACAGTGTGATCAGCATTGCCCACTCACGAGCACCCATTGAGGTGTTTATTGATGATGTCATAGAGAATGTTGCTCTCGTGTTAACACATTGAGCACTAGCTTAGCGAGGTGCTGAAACACAAAACATCCGATTTTTGCCCCTAATTTTTTCTTTCTTGATGGAATACGGCGTCTGCTCGATGCGCCTACCGTTGCCGGTACCTGTCTGAGCATGATCAATAAGTATGCGGGAGAAAAGGAAGGTCGGGAAAAGCCGCTGGAAAAAGAACGGGCTGAGGTCAATGTGGATGTTAATCCCATGGTGTTCACCAGGGTATCTCGGGAAGTGCTTGATTATGAAAACACGAAGCCAGGGTGGAGGTGCGGCTGCTGATATATAAGACCGTCAGGCGCCTGGAGCTTCACGTCGACCGCAGCATCTTGGTCTGCTACGTCAATATGCAGCATAACCGGGTCGATGCTGATAAAAATGGAAGAAAAATCAATCTTATAGATGAGACTTGGTAAGTTATTAATAGTGGTGTGGCATGATCACCCTGAGCCAGCCGAGAGACACAAAGCCGATACGGGGAACAGACATACTCACTAGAATGGACTCACTTTGAAGTACTAACACAAGAAAGGGCGCATTTTACACCCAGGCAGGCTGATTAAAAAAGCCCCAATAACAAAAACACCCCGGCGGGCCGGGGTGTTTTACGTGGAAGAAAACTTACTTGGCGAAGTTTTCTGCTACGAATTCCCAGTTGACCAGGGCCCAGAAGGCTTTCACATAGTCAGGGCGTACGTTGCGGTAATCGATGTAGTAGGCGTGCTCCCACACGTCGCAGGTCAGCAGGGGAGTCAGACCGGCTTCGGTCAGCGGGCAGCCGGCGTTGGAGGTGTTAACCAGACCCACGGTGCCATCGGCCTTTTTCACCAGCCAGGTCCAGCCGGAGCCGAAGTTGGTCACGGCAGACTTGGTGAACTCTTCCTTGAAAGCGTCGAAGGAGCCAAAAGCGGCCTTGATGGCATCGGCCAGGGCGCCGGTGGGCTCGCCGCCACCGTTGGGGGCCAGGCAGTTCCAGTAGAAGGTGTGGTTCCATACCTGAGCGGCGTTGTTGAAGATGCCACCGGAAGAGGTCTTGATGATGTCTTCCAGAGACTTGCCTTCGAACTCGGTGCCGGGAACCAGGTTGTTCAGGTTAACCACATAGGTGTTGTGGTGCTTGCCGTGGTGATATTCCAGGGTTTCCTGGGAGATGTGCGGCTCCAGAGCGTTCTTGGCGTAGGGCAGAGCGGGAAGTTCAAATGCCATTTTTAGTTCTCCATGTTTATGCGCCGGATGACACCGGCGAAGACATTGCTGCTTGCTTATTATTGGTGACGATGACGACCGCTATCAGCATAGTCGCCCTTCGCTAAATTGCTGACGGGAGTGTAACAGTTAGCGCGCCGGCTAAACAACAACAGCTTTTGTACGGATACCACCGGCGGCAATTAATCGGTCGCGGCCCTTGAGACCGGGAAGGGATAAAGTAGAATGGAATCTTTAACAACCCTTGTCCGGAGTGGTCATGGACACCATTGAAAAGATCAAAACCCAAATCAGTGAAAACCCCATTCTGCTGTATATGAAGGGGTCTCCCAAGTTTCCGAGCTGCGGCTTTTCCGCCCAGGCGTCCCAGGCCCTGATGAACTGCGGCGAGCCCTTTGCCTACGTCGACATTTTGCAGAACCCGGAAATTCGCGCCGAGTTGCCCAAATACGCCAACTGGCCGACCTTTCCCCAGCTGTGGGTGGAAGGCGAGCTGATCGGTGGCTGTGACATCATTATCGAGATGTTCCAGCAGGGGGAACTGCAGACCCTGATCAAGGACACCGCCGCCAAGCATCCCAAGCCCGAACAGGCTTGATGTTGAACCGGCAGCCTCAGGCTGCCGGTTTTTTTTGCCTTTCTGATCAAGTGTTGCGGCCACGCCGATGACGCTTCGACCTGTTCACCCGCCAGGTACAACGGACACTTTCCATGGATGCAGACATTCTTATTATCGGTGCCGGCTCGGTCGGCATGGCAGCGGGATATTACGCGGCCTGTCAGGGCGCCCGAGTGCTGCTGCTCGACGAGGGCCATCCGCCCCATACACTGGGCTCCCACCATGGCAGCACTCGGCTGACCCGCACCGCCTATGGTGAGGGAGAGGCCTATATTCCGCTGTTATTGAGGGCGCGGGCGCTGTGGACCGAGCTCGAACAACTGAGCGGCGAGCGCCTGTTCGAGCCCTGTGGTGTGCTCAATCTGGGCGTGGCCGACAGCCCTTTCCTGGCCCAGGTCAGGCGCAGCGCCGCCGAATACGGGCTGGCGCTGGAGCAGGAAAGTGCCGCCGGCATCGAGGCCCGCTGGCCGGGCTGGGGACTGCCCGCCGGCTTTTCGGGCGGGTATGAACCCGAGGCCGGTGTGCTCTATTGCGAACGCGCACTGAGTGCCTGGCACCGGCTCGGCAGCGCGCAAGGGGCGCGGTTACTGGGTGGCCGCACCGTCACCGGGCTGAAGGCCATTCCCGGCGGGATGGGGGTCGAGCTGGCCGATGGTGAGCGGTTCACCGCCGCTCAAGTACTGGTGTGTGCCGGTCAGCGGGTGGCCCCGCTGATGGCCCAGCTGGGATTGCACCTGCCGTTGCAGCGAGTACGCAAGACTTTTGCCTGGTACCGGGCAGATGTGATGCGTTACGGGCCGGCGGCGTTTCCCGGCTTTTCCGCCGATCTTGCCAATGCCGTCTACTATGGGTTTCCCACCCTGAATGGAGAGGGATTCAAAATTGGCCGTCATGATGCCGGTCAGCCCTTGGAACCCGGTGAGCCACTGGCATCATTTGGTTCTTTTTCCCAGGACAGGGCGGAGCTGGACGCCTTTGTACATGACTACCTGCCGGGCGTGGGAGAGTTTATCGAGGGTAAGGTGTGTCATTACATTCGCACGCCCGACGAGCACTTTATTCTGGATCGCCATCCGGAGCACGAAGGGGTATTTTTCGCCAGTGCCTGCTCCGGTCACGGTTTCAAGTTTGCCGCCGTCCTGGGGGAAACCTTTGCGCGCTGGATGCTGGACGGCGAGCCGGGGTTTGATCTGGGCTCCTTTGCCCTGAGCCGGTTTGGCCGGTAAAAAAACCGGGGTCGACCGACCCCGGTTGCAGGCACTGATGCCGGCGTTTATACCGCCGGGATCTGCTGGGTGATGCAGTGAATATTGCCGCCACCGAGCAGGATTTCCCGCGCCGGTATGCCCACCACTTCCAGCTCCGGAAAGATTTGTTCCAGTCTGGCCTTGGCTTCGCCGTCGGTACGTGAGTCCAGCAACGGAAACAGCAGCCGGCCATTGGTGATCAGAAAGTTCACGTAAGAGGCCGCCAGCCGCTCACCCGCCGGACGTGGCACACCGCTGCCGGTGGCAATGCCCGCGGCTTCCTGCTCACTGATGTAAAGCGGGCCCGGCTGGGGTAGCAGCCACACCTTGAGTTTGCGGCCCTTGGCGTCTACCGCCTGACTCAGCACCTCAAATGCCGCCTGGCTGCGCAGGTACTGCGGATCCTGGGGATCGTCACAGCCGTGCAGAATGACCTCGCCCGGGCGGGCGAAACAGGCCATGTTGTCGATATGGCCATCGGTTTCGTCCATATATACCCCTTCATCCAGCCAGATAAAGGTGCTGACCCCCAGGGTGTCGCGCAGGTGTTGTTCGATGTCGGCCTGGCTCAGGTGCGGGTTGCGGTTGGCGTTCAGCAGGCATTCCCTGGTGGTGAGCAGGGTGCCTTCGCCGTCCACATGAATGGAGCCGCCTTCCAGCACCAGGGGGCTTTCCACCGCGGCAATGTCGTGCCGTGCCAGCATGGCCTGGGCCATGGCCTGATCCTGATCCCAGGGGGCATAAAGGCCGCCATGGTCGCCTCCCCAGGCATTGAAGCGCCAGTCGATGCCCTTGATGCCACCCTGGCCGTCAATGACCACGGTGGGGCCGGTGTCCCGGGCCCAGGCATCGTCGCTCTCAATGTCGACCAGGGTCACCGCCGCCGGCATGGTGGCCCTGGCCTTGTCCATTTCCGCCGCCGGCACCGCCATCAACACCGGCGTGGCCGCCGAGATGGCTTCGGCCAGTTTGGCAAAGGTGGCCTGGGCCGGGGCGGCGCCGTTGCGCCAGTTGTCGGGCCGATGGGGCCAGATCATCCACACCGCCTGCTGGGGCGCCCACTCGGCGGGCATGTAAAAGCCCTTGAGCGCGTCCATCAGCGGCCTCCGTTTTGTTTGCCGTCGGAGGTCATCAGGGTCTGATACATGGCCGGGCGGCGATCCCGGAACAGGCCCCAGCTGGTGCGGGTCTTGGCAATTTCTGCCAGATCAAAGCTGTGCACCAGCACGCCTTCGGAGGTCTTGTCGGCCTGCTGTACCAGCTCGCCGAACTGATCGGCAATAAAGGAAGATCCGTAAAAGGTGGTCTCCAGCCCGTCTTCGTATTTGCTTTGTTCGGTGCCGATACGGTTGGAGGCGATCACCGGCACCAGGTTGGCGGCGGCATGACCCTGCTGGGTACGGGTCCAGTGGGGCTGGCTGTTGATGGTCGGATCCTGCGGCTCGCTGCCGATGGCGGTGGGGAAGAAAATCAGTTCTGCTCCCATCAGCGCCAGGCTGCGGGCGGTTTCCGGGAACCATTGATCCCAGCAGATGCCCACACCAATTTTGGCGTAGCGGGTCTGCCACACCTTGAAGCCGGTGTCACCGGGGGTAAAGAACTGCTTTTCCTGATAGCCGGGGCCATTGGGAATGTGGGTCTTGCGATACAGGTCCAGTACGGCGCCGTCGGCGTCAATCACCACCAGGGAGTTGTAATAGGCGTTGCCGGCGCGCTCAAAGAAGCTGAGCGGCAGCACCACTTCCAGCTCCTTGGCCAGGGCCTGAAAGTGCCGAATCAGCGGGCTGTTATCCACTTCCTGGGCCAGGGCAAAGTGCTCCGGGCTCTGATCGATGCAGAAATAGGGCGCTTCAAACAGCTCCTGAATCAAAATGATCTGGGCCCCCTGACCGGCGGCCTGACGCACCAGCTTCTCGGCGCGGGCGATGTTTTCGTCTCGGTTCCAGCTGCAGGCCATCTGGGTGGCGGCCACGGTTACCATGGTCATGGGAAAGCTCCTTGTATGAGGTCAAAAGGCCGGCGTCATTTGCTGCCGCCGGTAGTCATGGGATGAGTCTGCGGCTTGCCAGTCCATCCATCAAATGAATAATATTTATTTTATTATCCATGATGTGAATTTTGCATGAAACTTCACCAGCTCGATCTCAACCTGTTGCTGGCCTTTGATGCGCTGATGAGCCAGCGTAACGTAACCCGGGCCGCGCAGCAGTGTTTTATCAGCCAGCCGGCCATGAGCCATGCCCTTAACCGGTTGCGCCAGTTTTTTGAAGATCCGCTGCTGGTGCGCAGCGCCACCGGCATGCAGCCTACCCAGCGGGCCCTGGGCCTGCACCAGGCGGTGCGCCGGGCACTGACCCTGCTTGAGCAGGAGTTGGGTCGGGAAGAGCACTTTGAGCCGGCCAACTCCCGCCGACGTTTTGTGATCAGCACCACCGATTATGTGGAATGCGTGCTGATCCCACCGCTGATCCGCCGACTGAAGACCTTGGCACCGGGGGTGCACATTGAAATCGATATTTTGCGGGATCAGTTGCCCGAAGCGAAGCTGGCCAACGGCGAGGTGGATCTGGTGCTGGGGTTTGACGAATACATGAAGGTGCCGGCGTCACTCTGCACCGAAACCTGGCTCACCGAGCCCCTGGCCGGCATCGTCGCCGACGATCACCCCGAGGTGGGCGAAGCCTTGTCGCTTGAGCAACTGACCGCGCTGCCCCATGTGTTTCACTCGCCCCTGGGCACCCGCGAGGCCAGCATCGATACCTGGCTGGCCAGCCAGGGGCTGAAACGGCAAATTTCGGTGAACAGCCAGAGCTACATGTCGGCGGCGGCCATCGTCGCGCAAAGCGATCACCTGCTGGTGCTGCCCAACAAGGTGGCGGGCCTGCTGGCCGGTGCCTGGCCGCTAAAAAAGGTAACGCTGCCGGCGGATCTGCCCGCCTATCACCTCAACTGCGTCTGGCACCCGCTGCACGACCGCCAGCCGGCCCTGCAGTGGCTGCGGGAGGTGCTGCGCTCGCTGATTTGAGTTAGCTGCTGGGTGTGAGGGGGAAAAGGAGTGAGGAAATGAAAACCAGTGTGCCGGGCAGGGCCCGGCACACAAACTGATGACTTACTGCTGAAATTCCGTTTACAGCACCATGGCGGCAAGCCAGCCAAAGCCGACCAGTGGAATGTTGTAGTGCAGGAAGGTCGGCACCACCGAGTCCCAGATATGATCGTGCTGGCCGTCGGCATTCAGCCCCGAGGTGGGGCCCAGCGTCGAGTCCGATGCCGGCGAGCCGGCGTCACCCAGGGCACCGGCAGTGCCGATAATGGCCAGGGTGGCCAGGGGCGAAAAGCCCAGAGACATGCACAGGGGCACATAGATGGGGGCGATGATCGGAATGGTGGAGAACGAGGAACCAATGCCCATGGTGATCAGCAGGCCCACCACCAGCATGGCCAGAGCCGCCAGCGCCTTGTTGTCGCCCAACACGGTGGCCACCGCCTGCACCAGGCTGCCAATGCCGTCGGTGGCCTTGATCACGGCCGCAAAACCGGCGGCGGAGATCATGATAAAGCCGATCAGCGACATCATCTTCACCCCCTGGGTAAAGGCGTCCTGGCTTTCCTTGAACTTGATCACCCCGCCCATGGTGAAGATCACAAAGCCCACCATGGCGCCCAGAATAATGGAGTCGCTGTAAAGCTGCAGGCTCAGGGCGCTGACAATGGCCACCACCGCAATGCCAATGTGCAGCGGGTTTATCTGAATGTGCTCCGGCTCCACCGCAATGATCTTGCTCTCATCGTAACGGCGTGGCTTGCGGTAGCTCACAAAGAGGGCGACCAGCAGGCCGAGAAACATGCCGCCCACCGGAATGCCCATGGCCAGGGGCAGCATGCCCTTGGTGGCTTCAACGCCGTTTTCAATCAGGTTGGCCAGCAAAATGTTGTTCAGAAAAATGCCGCCAAAGCCCACCGGCAGCATCATGTAGGTGGCGGTCAGGCCAAAGGTCAGCACACAGGTCACTGCACGGCGGTCCAGCTGAAGTCGCGCCATCACGTGCAGCAGGGGAGGCACCAGAATGGGAATAAAGGCGATATGAATGGGGATCAGGTTTTGGGAGGAGACCGCCGACAGCAACAGGGCACACAGCAGCACAGCCTTGATCCACACAACACGACCCTGGCTGGCATCCTGTCCCAGGGCGCGAATAATGCGCACCGCCAGCAGATCGGTAATGCCGGAGCGGGAAATGGCCACCGCGAAGGCACCCAGCATGGCATAGCTGAGGGCGATGGTGGCACCGCCACCCAGGCCATCGGCAAATATCTTCGCGGTGTCGGTCAGCGGCAGGCCGCCTACCAGGCCCCCCACCAGGGCGCTCAGCGCCAGCGAAATCACCACGTTGATGCGCAGCAGGCTCAGCACCAGCATCAGACACACGGCGACGACAACGGGATTCATGAAATATCCTTCAGGTTTTTACGAAAAATGAAGCGGGTAGTTTGCAAATCGAGCCGGGAATGTCGAGCATTATTTGCCAAAAGCGGGGAAAAACCGCATTGTGTGAACTTTGTGCAAGCGCAACGTTATCGGTGGGTCGGGTCTTGGGTTTGTCATGTGTCGCCCATATACTGTCTGTTCGAGTGCGATGGTTTGATGAACCATCCCCGTACAATACACCAAGGAGATAGACATGAGCGTACTGGTAGGCCGTCAGGCTCCCGACTTTACCGCTGCTGCCGTTCTGGGTAACGGCGAAATCGTTGAGAACTTCAACCTCAAGGAGTTCACCAAGGGCAAGGCTGCCGTGGTGTTTTTCTATCCGCTGGACTTCACCTTCGTGTGTCCGTCCGAGCTGATTGCCTTTGATCACCGCTTTGACGAGTTCCAGCAGCGCGGCGTGGAAGTGATCGGTGTGTCCATCGACTCCCAGTTCAGCCACAATGCCTGGCGCAACACCGCCGTTGAGAACGGTGGTATCGGCCAGGTGAAATACCCGCTGGTTGCCGACGTGAAGCACGAAATCTGCAAGGCTTATGACGTTGAGCATCCGGAAGCCGGTGTGGCCTTCCGCGGCTCTTTCCTGATCGACGCCAACGGCCTGGTTCGCCACCAGGTAGTGAACGATCTGCCCCTGGGTCGTAACATCGACGAGATGCTGCGTATGGTTGACGCCCTGCAGTTCCACGAAGAGCACGGCGAAGTGTGTCCGGCCCAGTGGGAAAAAGGCAAGGCTGGCATGCAGGCCTCTCCGGACGGCGTGGCCAAGTACCTGTCCGAGAACGCCGAAGGCCTGTAAGGTTCGACGTTATTCCATAAAAAATGCCGGCATTTGCCGGCATTTTTTTGTTTGCGTTATTCTCCCTCTGGGGTAACCGTAACCAGCTGAGGGTTGTCCTTGCCCGCCGCCTGCAACTGTCCCGGGTTGACCGGACCCAACAACACCATCAACACCACGGCAGCCATGCCACTCAGCAACCAGGGAACGGGTTTGCGCAGTGCAGTGCCGTCCTCCAGGCCCTCCCGCAGTGAGTGACAATGGCTACAGTGATCATGATGATCGTAAAAGTGCCTGTTGCACTGGTGGCAACGAATGATTGACATATCCCGACTCCGTACTGTTATTTTTGTTTTTTCGAAATCACTATAGCTGCAATTGCAAAATGAAAATGCGCAAAAAAGCGAATGGTATCGATACGGAAAGGAGATGGTGTGTTTGAGGGGCCGCAAGGCTGGCGGGCGTGGTACTGAAGCCCGCCAACCGGATTCAGGAGGGCACTTTTTCTTTCAGCAGACCCAGCAGCATTTGGGCATGTTCGGCGGTTTCCCGGCCCAGCTCGGTCAGGTAGCCGCCATCGACCTGAGTGATCAGTCCCTTGTCGTGCAGGCGGCTGGCGGCCTGGACCATGCCGGGACTGGCATCGTGATGCACCTTGATGCCTTGCCGGGTGGTATCGAGATCAAAATGCAGCAATAAGTTGAGTTCGTCCATCAGTGCCTGGTGATAATGCATGAGTACTCCTTGTACGTTGGCCACCTCTTATGACGTTAGCCGGTAATTGTGCTTTTGAGTGAGGCACACCTCACAATTAGCGTACCGGATGGGTCTTTTTCAGGCTTGCATCCATGGGCTCTGTTGCGGATTATGTGAGTTTTGTCACGCCAATAAAGGATAATCCCGCATGAGCGCCATTCGTATCAAGGACGCCCGCTTCTCCATCAGTGAACGCCACCAGCTGCATATTCCCGAGCTGAGCCTGGCCGAGGGCCAGTGCTGGGCGTTTGTAGGCGCCAACGGCAGCGGCAAAACCGCCCTGGCCCGCGCCCTGGCGGGAGAGCTGAAATGCGCGCAAGGCGAAGCCGACCATGAGTTTGCCCATGTGGAGTGGGTGTCCTTTGAGCAGTTACAGCAACTGGCGGACCGGGAGCGGGAAGAAGACGAAAGCGATCTGCTCGATGCCCAGGACGACGGCCACAGCGCCCGCCAGATTATTCAGGAAGGTGGTCGGGATCACGAGCGCCTGGAGCAGCTGGCGGCGCGCTTTGGTATTACCTCCCTGCTGGATCGCGGCTTCAAGTATTTGTCCACCGGTGAAACCCGCAAGGTGCTGCTGTGCCGGGCGCTGCTGAGCCAGCCCGAGCTGTTGGTGCTGGACGAGCCCTTTGATGGCCTGGATGCCAACGCCCACGAGGGCCTGATGAGCCTGCTGGCCGAGCTGGTGTCCGCCGGGCAGACCCTGGTGCTGATCGTCAACCGCTTTGAAGAGCTGCCGGATTTTGCCAGCCATCTGGGTATTCTGGTCGAATGCGAACTGACCCAGGCCGGCCCGCGGGACGACGTGAGTGCCTCGGTGGAGCTGCAGCAGCTCAATCACCTGGCGCAACTTGAGGCCAGCACCCAGGCGCTGCCACCGGCGGATCCCGATGCCGAGCGTCGGGAGCTGGACGCCGGCACGCCGCGTATTGTCATGCGTGATATACGCGTCAGCTTTGGCGACAAGGTCATCCTCGACGGCCTGAACTGGCAGGTAAATTCAGGGGAGCACTGGCAGATCATGGGGCCCAACGGTGCCGGCAAGTCTACCCTGCTGAGCCTGGTCACCGGCGATCATCCACAGGGCTACAGCAACGACCTCACCCTCTTTGGCCGTCGCCGCGGCAGTGGCGAGACCATCTGGGACATCAAGCAGCACATCGGTTATGTGAGCACCACCATGCAGCAGGACTATCGGGTCACCGCCACTCCCAGGGCGGTGATCCTCTCGGGCTTTTTCGATTCCATCGGTGTCTATCAGCAGCCGGGGGATGCCCAGCTCAAGCTGGCCGATCAGTGGTTGGCACTGCTGGGCATGGAAAGCCTGGGCAACGAGCCATTTCGCAACCTGTCTTATGGCCAGCAGCGGCTGTTGCTGATCGCGCGAGCCATGGTCAAGCATCCCCCCATCCTGATCCTGGACGAGCCACTGCAGGGGCTGGATACCTTTAACCGGCACTGGGTCAAGCGCTGGATCGATCTGCTGGTGGCCGAGGGCGGCACCCAGTTGCTGTTTGTATCACACCATCAATCCGACGCACCGGCGTGCATCAGCCATCGGCTCAGCTTTGTAGCCAATGAGGAAGGCGGTTACCGTTATCCCACCGAGGCACTTGAGAAAGCTTGACCCGAAACCGGGACGGGGTCAGGATGGGGATCCCACTTGTTCGTCGGGATCCTTGACCGATGCTGAATATGGACTTCTCTCAATCCTTGACCCTTCCTTACCAGGCCGAACGCTGGCAGCGCTCACCGGCAGACGGCGTGTGGCGCTATCCGCTGGAGCGCGAATCCGCTGAAAGCGGACACGTGACCAGCCTGGTGCGCTTTGAACCGGGGGCGGCGTTTCCCGAGCATGAGCACCCACTGGGTGAGGAATTCTGGGTGTTGGAAGGCACCTTTTCCGATGACAACGGTGATTACGGTGCCGGTACCTATGTGCGTCATCCGCCGGGCAGCCGACACCGGGCCTTCAGCCGGCAAGGTTGCCTGATTTTCGTCAAGCTTAACCAGTTTGTCGCCGACGATAATGGTTTTAAAGCGCTGGATGAACGTCAGGGACTCTGGCTGACCGGCGATCACGGCTTTCGCCGGCTGTCGCTGCATCGTTATCAGGGGATCAATACCAGTCTGCTGGAGTTTGCCGAGGGTGGGCGCTTTCCCGCCTGCTGCTACCGCGCCGGTCTGGAAATACTGGTACTGGAAGGGCAGCTGCATGACGGCGCCAGTGTTTTAGGCCCGCTCAGCTGGTTGCGTCTGCCGCCCATGGCGGTGCCGGCACTTGAAGTGACCGGGCATACTCGGCTATGGGTGCGCACCGGCCACCTGGTGGCCTCCAGCCCGGTGAGCCGCGCCGTCTGAATCCCCCGGTAAAACCACAAAGCCCGCCATTGGCGGGCTTTGTATTATGCCTGCTGCTCGGGGTCGGTGAAATCCGGCATGTCGGCAGGAGCGGGGGGCCAGCCGCCCAGCAGCTTCCAGCGATTAACGATGGTGCAGAACAGCTCGGCGGTCTTGCGGGTATCGTACAGGGCGCTGTGGGCTTCCTTGTTGTCAAAGCTCATGCCGGCGGCGCGGCAGGCCTTGGCCAGCACGGTCTGGCCCAGGGCCAGGCCGGCGAGGCTGGCGGTGTCAAAGGTGGCAAAAGGATGGAAGGGGTTGCGCTTGAGCTCGGCACGTTCCGCCGCCGCCATGACAAAGCCATGATCAAAGGAGGCGTTGTGGGCCACGATCACCGCGCGCTGGCAGTGATTGGCCTTGATGCCCTTGCGCACCCCCTTGAATATCTGCTCCAGGGCGTCCCGCTCGGTCACGGCCCCGCGCAGGGCACTCCAGGGATCAATGCCGGTAAATTCCAGCGCCGCCGGCTCCAGGTTGGCGCCTTCAAAGGGGGTGACATGAAAATGAAAGGTCTGATCCGGGCTCAGCCAGCCATTTTTGTCCATTTTCAGGGTGATGGCGGCAATTTCCAGCAGGGCGTCGGTACGGGCGTTAAAGCCGCCGGTTTCCACGTCGATCACCACAGGGTAGTAACCCCGAAAACGCTCGTGAAGCTGGTTGGCTGAAGTTGTTGCCGTCATGATGGTCCTGTTGCTGCAAAAAACGGTCGTCCATTATGCCAGAGTCCGGGGTTATCGTCGCCCGTCCCGGCAGCCAGACGGGCGAGTGGCGCAATTCTGCGCAAACGAAACGCAAAGCCAGAAAAAGGGTTGCACCCGGCGCCGGCCTTGCCTACTATACGCCCCGCTGACGAGGACGAGCTTCCGACCAGCAACAATTTGGTGAGGTGTCCGAGTGGCCGAAGGAGCACGCCTGGAAAGTGTGTATACGGAAACGTATCGAGGGTTCGAATCCCTCCCTCACCGCCAAACAAGATAAGCCCTTGATTCTTAACGGATTCAAGGGTTTTTTCGTTTCAGAACCCAAGCCGCCTTTCACCGATTGGTACAGAAGGGTGGTACAGAATGCGTGTCATGGCTACACCGTGGAAGCATTCTGAGTCGGGGTACTTTTACTTTCGTCGTCAAGTGCCCGCCGATATTCTAACCGTCGTTGGTCGCTGTGAGTGGAAGGTATCACTCAAGACCAAAGACCTGTCTGTTGCCGGCTTTCGTCTTGCCGCTGGGTCGCCTTATTTCAGCAATTTTGTTCAAGTCTCAATGCAACCGCCTCCCTATAATTTCTATTGTTTCTCTTGAGCGTAATAATGAACTCGGCAAGGCGACAGGCTATGCAGCAGGACAACCAATTCCAATACCGCAAAAGCAAGCATCTGGACCAGGTGATGCTCCTGAGTGCGCTCATGCATGATTTCGCTTATGGCAAACATGCGCACGAAGAATACTCGCTGGGTATCACGCTCGCCGGTCGCCAGGACTTTTTCTCCAACGGCATGTTTCATTACAGCACGCCCGGCAATGTCATCGTTTTTAACCCGGACGTGGCCCACGATGGGCATTCCGGCACCGATGATGTGCTGCAATATAAAATGCTCTACATTCACCCCGAGCAGTTGGCTCCGGCCCTGGCGGCGGCAGGGGTAAGGCGACCGCATGATTTCAGAATCGAAGACACGCTGCTAAAAGATGGTGTGCTGCGCGCCGAACTGCTGCGTTTGTGCACCCTGATTGAATGCGATGAGGCCGAGCCACTGGTTCAGGAGAGCCTGCTTTACTCGTTAGCGGCGCGTATTGCCCAACTGCACAGCGATTACTCACCGAACCAGACCCAGCAGAGGGTTGACAG
Source organism: Oceanimonas sp. MB9 (assembly GCF_011319775.1). NCBI lineage: Bacteria > Pseudomonadati > Pseudomonadota > Gammaproteobacteria > Aeromonadales > Aeromonadaceae > Oceanimonas > Oceanimonas sp. MB9. The sequence continues at coordinate 1,062,731 of NZ_VFBE01000005.1, forward strand.
TCTGTTGCTAAGGGCGCGCGATTACATTCATGCCCATGTGTTTGACGTTCTTTCACTGGAGCAGATCAGCCAGCAGGCGGCGTTATCAAAGTATCACTTTTTGCGCTTGTTCCGGCGGCAGTTTGGCATGACACCGTATCAGTACGTGTTGAACTGCCGCCTCAATCGTGCCCGTGAAGCCCTGGCCGCAGGTGTACAGCTGGATGATGTGGTTCACTCTTTTGGTTTTGCCGACCTGAGTCATCTGAACCGCCGCTTCAAACCCGTTTTTGGCATGACCCCTCGTCAATATCAGCAAATCGTTTTGAATCACTGATTTCCACTTATCCACTCTAACTTGATTCATTAGGAGTTCGACCATGGTCGAGATACTCATGTATGCGTTTGGCATTATGTATACCCCAGGCCCGGTAAACCTGCTGAGCCTGAATGCCGGGCTGAACGGTCAGGGAAAGAGGACGGTTCCTTTTTGTGTTGGTGTGGGCGTGGCCATGTTTCTGCTGTTTTTTGTGTTCGGTTACAGCGGTGCCTTGCTGCCTGTAGCGTTTCAGGCCGTCATTGGGTTGTTCGGCGGCCTCTATATCTTATGGCTGGCACTTAAAATCGGGAAGACGGCCATTCAATCCACTACGCCGGCCAAGGCGGACGACGCCAAAGTGGGGCAAGCCGCCCTGTCGTTCCGTTCAGGCCTGCTGATGCAGTTATGTAACCCCAAGGCGCCGGTCGCAATCCTGCCGATTGTCACCGTTCAGTTTCCGGCTGTCGGTATCAGCGGAGCAGGTATTGCCTTATGGTCGGTACTGCTGGGGGGGATGGCGCTTGGAGCCCCGGGTAGCTACCTGCTGCTGGGCGCACGACTTGGCAAGCTCATTCGGACACCGGCTTTTTTTCGCATGCTTAATGCGTTAATGGCGCTACTGCTGGTTTATGTTGGCTGCAATATCGTCAACGCCCAACTTGGAGTGTTTCAAGGCATGTCGTGATGAGCTGTCTTGCTCGAGTGAGGCTGTAAACATTCCGGCTCTTTTTTTGAGCAGTAATATCAATCAGCGGGCATTATCGAGTTTCGAATTGACCGGACATTCATGGGCGCATGAGTGAAATATTAATGATGAAAATAATGATGTATTTTTACTGAGTCATGAATTATATTCATTGATCTGGGTGCTATAGACCGGAGTTAAGGCATGTTGGAGAGGTTTCATCTTGAAGTACTGGCAGCAATCAAAGAGCAAGGAACGTTAACTCAGGCTGCTGAGTCATTAAATTTATCTCAGTCTGCCTTGAGTCACAGCATTAAAAAGCTGGAAGGTCAGCTCAAGACACCTGTTTGGCAAAAAGAAGGCAGAAACTTGCGGCTTACCAATGCGGGTGAAAAAGTATTGACTCTTGCGAACCGGGTATTGCCACAATTTAAACATACTGAGCATTTATTGCGCCAGATAGCGACAGGCGAAATGGGTTCACTGCGCATCGGCATGGAATGTCATCCTTGCTATCAATGGTTGTTAAAGGTCATTGAACCTTATCTTGAAAAATGGCCAAACGTTGATATTGACGTAAAGCAGGAATTTCAGTTCGGTGGCCTGGGTGCTCTCTATAGCTACGAGATAGATATCCTTGTTACTCCCGATCCCTTATATAAACCCAATCTGACGTTTATACCGGTATTTGATTATGAACACAGACTCGTCGTTGCATCATCCCATTCGCTTGCGACGCAAGACTCGGTTATGCCTGATGAGCTGAATGAAGAGGTGTTGTTCAGCTATCCGGTAGAGCCCGAGCGACTGGATATATACAGTCAGTTCTTAAACCCCGCCAAATGTTCGGTCAAAAAGCACAAAACCATCGAAACGACGGAAATCATGTTGCAGATGGTGGCGGCAGGCAGAGGCGTCTGTGCTCTCCCTGGCTGGCTAGTGGATGAATTTGCCAAACATATGGCCATTAAGAGCCTGCGATTCGGCAAGCATGGCATAAAAAAGCAAATCTTTTTGGGGGTGCGAAAAGGCGAAGAACAGATTCACTACCTGAGTGACTTCATTGCTCTGGCTCAGAATGTCAGGTAATGACTCAGCCTTGCTCGATCTCGCACATTTCCAAGCTGATACTGCTGTGGGCACTGTAAGGTGGCGCTGCCTTCTATACAGGTAACCCTGTCTCTCCTTCTCCTGAACTGCCCCTCTGACGAACGGGCTCACGAAGTGAGCCCATGATAAAGTACGGCATTACCTCAGCAACTGCTGGCAGTGCAACCGAATCCTGGTCCATCGACGTTTACTGACCTTCCAGATGGATGAAGAGGCTACCCGCTAGTGGTGCCGCCACTTTTCAACCGACAGAACCGGCCTGTCCTGCCGGGCTGCAGCCTGCTCTGTCAGCGTCCCATACCAAGAACGTGGCACATCGTTCGACCGAGAGCTTTGGCTTACCACAAATCATGAAATTTGTTCATGTATTTATGAAATCAAATCATTATTTTTCATGTAACCGTCCCTGTATAACATACTCACGCTTAGCTCTAGACATCTGGACTTCTGGATAGAAAAGAATCGTCAGGCCCAGAAAGAGCAAGAAACAAATTCAGGTTTTATCTCGGAAATTGGATGCCAGACTATGAGTAACGAATTTACATTTACTATCAACAGCATTGCCTTCGACGAACATTATCAGCCGTCAGACAGTACGCGTATTACTACCAACTTCGCTAACCTTGCCAGAGGCGAGAGCCGTCAGGAGAACTTACGCAACGCCTTAACGATGATTGATAATCGGTTTAATGCCCTGGCGAATTGGGATAACCCCAAAGGGGATCGTTATTCAGTCGAGCTTGAAATTATTTCTGTTGATATGGATGTTGATAGTGAAGGCAACGGCCAAAGCTTTCCCACGATTGAAATTTTGAAAACAAATATTGTTGATAATAAAACAAAGAAACGTATTGAAGGTATTGTAGGTAATAACTTCTCCTCTTATGTTCGCGATTATGACTTTAGTGTATTGCTGTTGAGTCATAATAAGGGTAAAGCCAGCTTTAGCATTCCAGATGGTTTTGGCGATCTGCATGGAAAGCTCTTTAAGTGCTTTGTGAATTCTCCTGCCTACAAACAACACTTTACTAAGCTACCTGTGATATGCCTCAGTGTTTCAGACAACAAGACCTATCATCAGACCGAAAATCAGCATCCCGTATTGGGTGTTGAATACCTGCCCAATGAGTCATCGCTGACGGAGCAATATTTCAAGAAGATGGGGCTGAAGGTGCGCTACTTTATGCCGCCACATAGCGTCGCGCCTCTGGCTTTTTTCTTCTTTGGCGATTTGCTGAATGATTACAGCAATCTCGAGCTCATCAGCACCATCAGTACGATGGAGACATTTCAGAAGATCTATCGGCCTGAGATTTATAATGCTAATGCCGTGGCAGGGAAATGCTACAAGCCTAACCTGAAAAACTCGGATCATTCGTTGACGCAAATTGTTTATGATCGAGAAGAACGTAGCCAGTTAGCTATCAAACAGGGAAAGCTTGCTGAGGAAAATTTCATTAAACCATACCAGTCTGTTCTGGAACAATGGTCTGCCAGTTACGCATTGTAATTAACAAAAACTTAAACGGTACCTATCATGAAAAAATTATTACCTACTTCCACTGCCGGAAGCTTACCCAAACCATCCTGGCTCGCACAACCCGAGACACTGTGGTCACCCTGGAAATTGCAAGAAGAGGAACTTATCGAAGGCAAACAGGATGCGCTGCGTGTGTCGCTGCATGAGCAGCTACAAGCAGGTATTGATATTGTCAGTGATGGCGAGCAAACACGTCAACATTTTGTCACTACCTTTATTGAACACCTCGACGGTGTTGATTTTGAAAAGCGCAAGACCGTTAAAATTCGCGACCGCTATGATGCGAGTGTGCCGTCGGTTGTGGGTGCCGTCAGTCGCCAAAAACCGGTGTTTGTTGAAGATGCAAAATTTTTACGACAGCAGACCAAGCAGCCCATTAAATGGGCACTGCCTGGCCCCATGACCATGATAGATACGCTCTATGATGATCATTATAAAAGTCGTGAAAAACTGGCCTGGGAATTCGCCAAAATACTCAATCAAGAGGCCAGGGAGCTGGAAGCGGCGGGTGTTGATATTATCCAGTTTGATGAGCCGGCATTTAATGTGTTCTTTGATGAGGTCAATGACTGGGGGATTGCCGCCCTGGAAAGAGCCATTGAAGGCCTGAAATGTGAAACTGCCGTACACATTTGTTATGGCTATGGTATCAAGGCCAACACGGACTGGAAAAAAACCTTGGGCTCCGAGTGGAGACAATATGAAGAGGTCTTTCCCAAACTGCAACAGTCTAATATCGATATCATTTCGCTGGAATGTCAAAACTCTCGTGTTCCGATGGAGCTGATTGAGCTCATTCGAGGTAAAAAAGTAATGGTAGGGGCCATTGATGTGGCAACCAACAGCATTGAAACGCCGGAAGAAGTCGCCAATACGCTGCGAAAAGCACTTGAATTTGTGGATGCCGACAAGCTCTATCCCAGCACCAACTGTGGCATGGCTCCCTTGTCTCGCCGGGTAGCAAGAGGCAAGCTGGTGGCCTTGAGTGCGGGCGCAGAAATCCTTCGCAGAGAACTCCTGGCGAAGGGCGTTGCTGCCTAAAGCAGAGAAACATTTTTCAGCCACGACTGCTTTTCTGACGAACGGGCTCAGGTGCCAGCGGGCGTGCAAAGCGCGGCAAAACATAAGTAACCGCCCTCATGCCAAAGGCTTTCTGCGGCCTTTCGCTGGGGAAGGGGTTATTAACTTCATGTTCAGTTGATGAATGTGTCGCTTCGACGCCGGTTATATCAGGGCTCGGATGAGGGGGCTGACGACACCAGAGAGTGCCGTCAGCCCTTGTCCGGCAGATTGAGCAATATGACCACCCCACCTCGCAAAAAATTAGGGCTATAGATGCGGCCTGATTAACGACATCGGTCGGTTTGGTGACGTTCTGGCCGGCCCTCCTGTGGCAGAGAGTAATTTGAACAATAACTCGCCTGCGTTGGTGGCAAAAAAGGTCATTGTTTGATCTGACGCGTGGGCGACTCAATTAAATCCAATGTTAAGACTGGAATAGCGTGGGTAATTCCGTTAGCTTCCTCGGGTTTTTGCCTGTCACCATGGGTCTAAATTATGAGTGAAGTTTCCACAAGTCGGCAGTCGTCATGGCATGTTCCACAGGTACAAAAGGCCTGTTGCTGTATTATTACGCTGTTGCTGATCTTGGGGCTGTCACAGTGGTTCTCCATTTTCAGAAGCGTGGAGTTTCTGATCAACTATGTACCGCTGAACATTATTTTTGAGGTAGCGGCCTTTGCCATTGCCATGATGATCTTTGGCATGGCCTGGGTGACCCAGCGTTACCGGCCATCCTTGCAGACCCTGGTGATCGGCATCGGTTTTCTGGGCATCGGCCTGCTCGATCTCTCCCATGTGCTGTCTTATCGAGTCCTGCCCGACTTTGTGACCGCCAACACGCCGGAAAAAAGCATCAATTTCTGGCTGCTTGCACGCAGTCTGACCGCGGTGCTGCTGTTGTATGTGGCCTTTGTGCCGTCGCTGGTCAACAAAAGGCCTGGCCAAGGGCTGCGTCTGGGGTTATTGGTGCTGATGCTGGCAGGGGTGGCAGTGGCCCACCTCTGGTTTTTCTACTGGCCCGAGCTGGTGCCGGATACCTTTATCGTCGGGCAGGGACTGACCGACTTCAAGATCCACAGTGAATACGTCATTATCATGGTGCATCTGCTGGCGGGCCTTGGCCTGGCCAGGCGCTACCTGCAGGAAGGCTACCTCGGCTACCTCTATCTGGCGGCCTCGGCCGTCATCATGGCCATGGGCGAGTATTTCTTCAGCATTAATGTGGACTTTACCGACGCCTACAATATTTTCGGGCACCTCTACAAAATAATTACTTATTGCTTTCTGTACCGAGCACTGTTTCGGGAAATGGTATACGAGCCCTATCAGGAGCTGGATGATGCCCGTAATCGGCTGCAGGCCACCCTCAAGGCCCTTCCCGATACCCTGCTGGAGGTGAGTGGGGCTGGGCGGGTGCTGTCGGTGAATGCCCGAAAAGAGAACGGTGAGTTTGCGCATTGGCAACCGGGCACGTATGTGCGTGACTGGCTGCCGGCGCCGGCCACGAAGGTATTTTTGGATGCCCTCAGTCGCGCCGAGAGTGATGGGGTGGTGCACGATCTGCGCATTGTGTCTGAGCGGGGCTGCCACCTTGGTCTGTCGGTATCCCGCCATGAGGGATGGTGCTATCTGGTGCTATGCCGGGATATCAGCGCCCAGGTGGAAAATGAGCATCGTATTCTGCATGAAACCCGGCTCAACAACCTGTTGCTGCAGATAAAGCGCCTGGCTCGGGACGATAACGAAAACGCCTTGCTGGACTGTTGTGCCGAGCAGCTGGCCGGTCTGACCGCCAGTGCCGGCAGCCTGATCCACCTGTGTCCGGAAAATACCCCCGACCAACTGCCCGAACAGCCTCGGACCTTTGGCGCTAGCCCGGCGCCCTGGCTGACTGACGGGCAATCGGCTTCTCCCTGGCAGCAGGCCGCCCGCAGTGACCAGGTGGTTGCCTGGGAGGGAGTCTCCGCCGGCGAGGGCATCAGCCTGCCCGTGCGCGATCATCAGGGGGTGGCACTGGTTGTCAGTGTGTTCGGCAGGAAAGAAGGCTACGGCGAGCAGGAGCGAACTACCCTCGGCATGGTGGCTTCGGCGCTGTGGAGCCGTATTCGGCAACGCCGTCAGGACAGGGCGATCCACCGGCTTTCCAAGGCCCTGGAGCAAAATCCCTATCCGGTCATCATTACCGACGCGCAGGTGCGTATTCAGTATGTTAACCGTGCTTTTACCCGGGTCAGCGGCTATGCCGTCGATGAGGTAGAAGGGCGTAATCCGAGCATGCTGCAGTCGGGCAAGACCGAGAACAAAACCTATGTCGACATGTGGGCACACCTTCACCGGGGCCAGCCCTGGAAAGGCGAACTGATCAACCGCCGACGCGACGGCAGCTGCTATATCGAGAGCGCGTCCATCTACCCCATCACCGATGACGCCGGTCGGGTGATCAACTATGTGGCCCACAAGGAGGACATCACTCAGCACCGTAACAACGAGGAGCGCCTGCGTCAGCTGTCCCAGTGTGATCAACTTACCGGCGTGCTCAACAAGCGGGCCTTTGAACAACAACTTATCCAGCAGTTGCGCCGTAGCCGCATGCGTGGTGGTGGCCTGTCGTTACTGTGGCTGGACATGGACAACTTCAAGTCGGTCAACGACAGCCTGGGTTATGTTGCCGGCGACGAGTTGCTGGTGGAGATCTCCAATCGGCTCCGTGCTCAGCTGGCTCCGGGTAGCCTGATAGGCAGGCCGCTGGGGGATGGCTTTGTAATGGCGGTGGAAGGCAACGAACAGGAAACGATCGCCCTGCTGGCCGAGCAGTTGCTGCAGGGCATTCAGGCACCGGTCACCCTCAACCATCAGCTTCTGTCGGTGAGCGCGTCCCTTGGCATTGCCACCTGTCCCCATGATGGCGATAACGCCGTGGCCCTGTTCAAGGCGGCGGAGCTGGCCATGTACCGAGCCAAGCAGGATGGGCGCAATGGCCTGCGCTTTTATGCTCCCGAGATGCAAAAGCACAGTGAACGGGCGCTGTCCCTGGCCACGGCGCTGAAAAATGCCATTGCCAGCCAGGAGCTGGCATTGGCATTCCAGCCCCAGATGGATATTTCTCACCGGCGCATGATCGGTGCCGAAGCCCTGTTGCGTTGGCGCCACCCTGAATGGGGCTTTGTTTCGCCCGCCGAGTTCATTCCCCTGGCCGAGCAGAACGGCCTTATCGTCAGCATTGGCTGGTGGGTCATTGATCGGGTACTGGAACAGCTGGTGGCCCTGCGCGCCGCCGGCCGGGATAATATTTCCATTGCCGTGAATGTGTCTGCCGCCCAGCTGGTGCAACCCGACTTCGTGACCGAGCTGCAGGCCAGGGTGCACGCCAGCGGCGTGCCTGCGCAGGCCATTGACATCGAACTGACGGAATCGGTGGCCATGGTGAACCCGGAAGACACCGGTGAAAAGATGGCCGCCCTGAGTGCCGCCGGTTTTCGCATTTCCATTGACGACTTTGGCACCGGCTATTCCTCCATGAGTTACCTGAAACGCTTTGCCATCGACAAGATCAAGATCGACAAGTCGTTTGTGGACGAGGTCACCCACAAGCACGAAGACAAAACCATCGTCAACGCCATCATTCACATGGCACGCAGCCTGGGGATGCGCACCATTGCCGAGGGCGTGGAGACAGAGGAGCAGTTTGAAACCTTGCGGCGCAAGGGCTGTGACGCCATTCAGGGCTACTGGTACAGCCGGCCGTTGCTGGGCGAGGATTTTTCCGCCTTTGTCAGGGCACACACATAGTGTGCACGTTTTATTTGAAACCAGGTGGTGCCATTCGGGCTGCTGACTTGGAAAATGTTTGCAATACTGAGGGTTGAGTCTCACGCCAGGCAATAAGGATAGCTATGAGTACCTCTTCACACACACTGCCGCTGCAGATGTTGTATCACTGGGCCGACGCCAGCCCGCATCAAACCTATCTGCACCAGCCCAGGGACGGGCGCTGGCACGAACACAGCTGGAGCAGCGTGCTGGAGATGGCCGCCCGGCTGGTGACGGGACTGAGCAGGCTCGGACTGACGCCGGGCGACAAGGTGGCCATTCTCTCCAAGAACTGTGCCGAGTGGTTTATCTGCGACTTTGCCCTGCAGATGGGCGGCTATGTCAGCGTGCCCATTTATCCTACCGCCGGGGCCGATACCGTCAATTACGTGCTGGAGCACAGTGAAAGCCGGGCGGTGTTTGTCGGCAAACTCGATGATGCCGAGCAGCAGGCCCCGGGCATTCCCGACGGGCTGTTGCGTCTGGCCATGCCCTATGACAGCAGCATTCGTACCGACCATGACTGGGACAGCCTGTTGGTGCACGAACCCATCAGCGAGCGGCCGGTGCCCGAGCCGGAGCGGCTGATGACCCTGGTGTATACCTCGGGCAGCACCGGCAAACCCAAGGGGGTGATGATAACCCATGGCGCTTATGCCGCCGCCTGCCAGGGGGTGCTGGAGACCACGGGACTCAATGCGGATGACAGGGCGTTTTCCTACCTGCCGCTGGCGCACATTACCGAGCGGGTCTACATTCTCGGCTCCAGCCTCTATGCCGGCGCCCAGGTGGGCTTTGCCCAGAGCCTCGACAGTTTTATCGACAACGTCAAAACCATCTCACCCACGGTATTCATCTCGGTGCCCAGGCTCTGGACCAACTTCCGCAGCGGCATTCTCGACAAGGTGCCGGCCTCCAAATTGAACCTGCTGCTGCGCATTCCGCTGTTATCGGGTCTGGTGAAGAAAAAGATTCAGACCGGCCTTGGACTGGACCAGGCCCGTATTCTGGGCTGCGGCTCGGCGCCCATCGCCCCGGCGCTGCTGCGCTGGTACGAGCGGTTGGGCATGCCGATCACCGAGGCCTGGGGCATGACCGAAAACCTGGCCTATTCCACCCTCAACTACCCGTTTCGTTCCGACAAGGTCGGCACCGTGGGCAGACCCGGTGCCGGGGTGGAAATCCGCATTTCCGAGCAGGGTGAGGTATTGTGTCGTTGTGACGGCATGATGCAGGGATACTACAAGGATGAAGAGGCCACTCGGGCGGCGCTGCAGGATGGCTGGCTGCATACCGGCGATCAGGGCCGGCTCGACGACGACGGCTATCTGACCCTCACCGGCCGGCTCAAGGACGCCTTCAAGACCGCCAAGGGCAAATACGTGCTGCCCGTTCCTATCGAATCCCAGTTGATCGATAACCCGCTGATCGAACAGGTGTGCGTGGTGGGCAGCGGCCTGGCCCAGCCCGTGGCACTGGTGCAGCTGGCCGACAGTGCCGCCGCCCGTGATAGGGACGAACTCGCCACGGCCCTGGGCGCCAGTATCGAGCAGGTCAATCACACCTTGGAAAGCCACCAGCGCCTGGGGGGCATGCTGGTCATGAAGGACGCCTGGACGGTGGAAAACCACATTATGACGCCCACCCTCAAGATCAAGCGGCACCTGCTGGAGCAGCAATACCAGGATCTGGATCAGCGCTGGGTCAAGGGCAACACCGTGTTATGGGAGCAGGATCTCGCGCCTTCCTGATTGTTCCAAAAATGGAATAATGACATATTTCGTTTTGCAAAATAACCGCTAATTAACACAGCCTCGCTGTGTTACCTTGAATTCAGCTTACTGAGTATCTTTTGTTAGTGGAGTCGGGCAGAGAAACACTGCCCTTTTTTTTGTCCATCATTCCTGCTTTCCCTCTTCCGCCATCACCCAGGTCGATGCCAGCCGCTCCCGCATGTGCCGATCAATAAATTCGATAAAGGCGTTCAGTCGCACCGGTGCCAGTTCCCGACCGTGATAGACCATGTGAAAGGGACGTTTGCCGCCCAGCCAGCCAGGCAGCACCGGGCGCAGCAATCCCGCCTCGGTATAATGGGCCACGTAGTGGCGGGGCACGTTGACGATGCCCAGCCCCTTGAGCGCGGCCTTGACCGCCGCCTGCATCTGGTTGACCGACAGCCTGGCCACCGGCTTTAAATGAAAACGCCGGCCCTGATTGTCGGTCAGCTGCCAGTTGCGGTGCGGCCAGCACTGAATGATGTGGTGTTGATCCAGCTCTTCGGGGCTGCCGAGCTCGCCCTTTTGCGCCAGGTAGCCGGGAGAGGCGAACAGGCCATATTGCACCTCACCCAGCTGACGGGCATGCAGGCTGGAATCGGGCAGTTCACCGCTGAAGAACACCACATCCAGATCGGTATCCAGCAGGCTGGTATAGTCGTTGCTTTGCAGCAAGTCGATGCGAATGTCCGGGTATTGCAGGCAAAACTCGATAATGCCATCCATCAGAAAGGTGTTGGAAATGGCGATGGGCGCGGCCACCTTGATAAGCCCGCTCATGCGCTGGCTCTGGCCCTGAATGTCGCCGGTAACCTGCTCCATTTCGCTCAGCAGCGGGTGCAGCCGTTCAAAATAACGCCGGCCTTCCTCGGTCAGCTGCAGCTTGCGGGTGGTGCGGCTGAGCAGCTTGCAGCCCAGCACCTGCTCCAGGGTGGAGATGCGCCGGCTGAGGGTGGCGGTGGGCATGCCGAGTTGTGCCGCGGCGTGGGAAAAGCCGCCCTGCTGCACCACCTTGACGAACAGGTAGAAGGCGTCCAGATGTTTCATGGTGATGGGACTCCGGGCTGAGGAATGGCAGGTCGGCGCATTGTGCCCGCCTTGGCCTGCTCAGGAAAGGGCGCCGGGGCCAGTGGCCAGGTAATGGCGTAATAATTGCACAAAGTCGGCGCTGTCCCTATCCAGGTTGGACTCGTGCACCAGCAAATCGTAACCGTAGAGCTCGCGCAAATGGCTCATGCGATGGCCCAGCATGGCGGCCAGGCCATGGTAATGCCGACCGGCGGCGGAGCGGTAGTGATTATCTTCGATCAGCCAGTCCTGCAGCCGGGCGCGATCAATGGCGCCGTGGCGCACGCCCATGGCCAGCAGCGGGCGCTGCTCGGTGAGCAGATGCACAATCAGCCTGGGCGTCATCAGCGGCAGAAATTCGTCGTAGTTCCGAATTTTGATGCCCACATAGGGCAGGGACACCAGCTCCAGGCCGCTGTTTACCCTTGGCTGATCCACGCGAATAATGTTGCTCCAGTGCAGGCTCCAGCCACCGATGCGGTGATGAAAGTGCAGGTTGTCTTCACTCAGTGAAAAGCTGTATACCGGCTCGCGCAGCTTGAGCAGGCCCAGCACCAGGGTTACCAGGCAGGCCAGCAGCAAGAACACCAGCACCAGCTGACCGCGGTTGCCGAGCCAGTAGAGCAGCGGCAGCAACACCAGCAGGCCGGCGCTACCGGCCAGGATCAGGGTCGGACCATGGCGGCGCGACATGGGCTCTATGTGCTGTGTTTCCTTCACTCGGGCTCCCAATGCTTGGCGGCTTGCTTTAAGGTGATGATACACACAGACCGACAGCAAGAGGTAGAAATGACAGGCACCATTGAGGTGATGCGCCAGCACAGATCCATTCGCAAGTTTACCGATGAGACCATTGCGGCTGAACAACTGCAGGCCATCATGGCCGCGGCCCAGTCGGCGTCCAGCTCCAGCTTTTTGCAGGCGTCCAGTGTGGTACGGGTGACCGACAGGGCCCTGCGCGAGGCGGTGATGCCCCTGTGTGGCAATCAGGCCTACGTGGCTGAAGCCGCCGAATTTTGGGTGTTTTGCGCCGACTTTTACCGCCATCTGCACTGGGTGCCCGAGGCCAAAACCGGCTATGCCGAACAGCTGCTGATCGGCGCCATCGATACCGCCCTGATGGGGCAAAATGCCATCACCGCCGCGGAATCTCTGGGGCTGGGTGGGGTCTTTATCGGTGCGGTGCGCAATCAACCCCATGAATTGAGCGCCCTGCTGGGGCTGCCGCAGGGCGTGATTCCGTTGTTTGGCCTCTGTCTGGGGCATCCGGCCCAGGATCCCGAGCCCAAGCCGCGGTTGCCGGCCCCGCTGGTATTCATGGAAAACCGTTACCAGAGCGAACCTGATGTGGCCGCGATGGCGAATTATGACGAGCAGGTGCGGCACTATTACCAGACCCGAACCGGCGGCAACAAGGACACCAGCTGGACCGGGCAGATAGCCGCCACCCTGGCCAAGGAGGCCCGGCCCTTTATGCTGGATTTTTTGCGTGAGCAGGGTTTTTGTCTGAAGTAACCGGATCCAGTTTTACCACCAGCAGATCGCAGTCGCTGATGTCGAGAAAACTGACACTGTTGGAAAACAGGTGACCCCAGAAGCGATGATCGGGACGGTGGCCACAGATCAACAGGTCTGCCCCGGTTTCCCTGACCGCCAGGCGCACCGCCTGGCGTACATCGCCGCTGGGCAACGACACGCTGGCCACATGATGCTGCTGCGTTCTCAGCAGGCGCATCAACTCGTGGCCGCTTTCCAGCCGCAGTTTCATTTTAAGCTGGCGCAGATCCATGCTTAGGCTGCCCACATAAACGCCGCTCAGATCAGGCTCAACGTGTACCAGATGCAGTGCCGCCTGATAACTTTCGGCCAGATCCGCCGCCCGTTTAAGCAGCGGTTTTTCCCTGTGGTTGAGCTCCAGCGCCACCAGAATATTGCGATAGGGCATGGCCACCTCCCTGGCTGAACCCTGTCAAGCCGGCACCGATAAGCCTCAGGCCGACACCATGTGTGTTACCAGCAACCCGCCAAGGCACAAATGCACAAACAGCATGCCCGCCAGTAACAGGGGTTTGATCCCCACTGCCCGCAGGGCACCCAGCTGGGTGCTGGTGCCCAGTGCCGCCATGGCCATGGTCAGCGCCCAGGTATCAATATGGCGGACTTGCTCCACCAGCCAGGCAGGTAGTGGCAGCAGCGAGTTGGCGATCACCACGGCCACGAAGCCAAAGGCAAACCAGGGCAGGGGAGCCCGGCTTGCCGTCCGATCCGGCTCCCGGCGGCTCAGCCACCAGCCCAGCAGCACCAGCACCGGTGCCAGCATCAGCACGCGGGTCAGCTTGCTGATCACCGCCACCTGGGCCACATCGTCACCCATGGCGCTGCCGGCGGCCACCACCTGCGCCACCTCGTGAACGGTGGCCCCGGTGTAAATACCCATGGCCTGGGGCGACAGCCCGAGCAGGGGATACAGTAAAGGATAGATCACCATGGCCAGGGTACCGAACACCACCACCGTGCCCACTGCCATGGCCGTTTGCTGGGGCCGGGCCCGCACCACCGGCTCGGTGGCCAGTACCGCGGCAGCCCCGCATATGGCGGAGCCGGCACCGACCAGCAGGGCGGTGGGGCCATCCAGACCCAGCCAGCGGCGTCCCAGCCACCAGGCCAGCAACAGGGTAGAGCTCAGCATCAGCACATCCACCAGCAGGGCGCCGGCACCTACGTCGGCAATCTGTTGCAGGGTAATGTGAATGCCGTAGAAGGCCACGCCAATGCGCAGCAGCCGTTTTTTGCAGAATTCCAGGCCGGCATGCCATTTGCCCTGAGTGATGACCGGCAACAGGTTGCCCACCGCTAGCCCGAATAAAATGGCGAAGATCAGCGGGCTAACCAGTCCGCCCATACGCTCGGCCAGGGAAACACTGAGTACCGCCAGCAGTCCGGCTAGCGTCAGACCGTGAATCAGCTTCATGATGGAGTGCTCCATTGACAACAGGCGGCCAGTCTAGGTGCAGGAATTTAATAATTAAAATTGAGATTAATGAGGTGTTATATCAATTTTTATGATGTTTATCAGGGCAAGGCATGTCCTTACTTCGACAAGGGGCAATGTGTTACTATTTCGCCACTCAGGAGGATTCACATGCTTGTTGCCATTATTCTGCTGGCGCCGCTGAGCGGGCTGCTGTTTTACGTTTTTGCGCTGAAAAGTGCGCTGCCGCCCCGGCGCTGGGCTATGCTGGGCTGCCTGTTTGGCCCTGCCGTGCTGCCCTTGTTTATGGCGCGGCGGCGCTGGTCTCTGGTGTGTGCCAGGGGCATGAAATATGCCCTGCTGAGGGCATGAGCGCGTGTGTGGCCGCATCGTCATTCTTTAAAGAGTTCAGGAGTCACCCATGAGTGTCATGGAACAATTGCTGTGGAACGTGCTTGGCTATGTGACCATGCCCCTGCTTTTTCTGGGCGGTTTTATCGCCGTGTCGGTGGCCGCCTGTCTGGCGCTGGGCTGGTTGGATAAACGCAAGTCTATTGACCGGGATCAATAAGAAGAGGTGTCAGTCGGCTATGATTCTTCGTGTTGGCGTCATGCCAACACGCTGCAGATCACCGGGGTGATCTGGGATTCTGGTTTCTGTTCACTCTTTCATACTGGCCTGCTGGCCAGTTTTTTTTGCCCTTGAAGCGCCGTCATGAAAGCGTCACCTGCCGTCGGCATTATAAGGCCGCTGGTTAAACCGGCGGGCCCCAGCCTTAAACATGAATGATTTATGTGATCGAAATGTTCTATATATGTTATAAAGGCAGCGACCAGTGCAAGGACTCAGGCGACTGTTCAAATGGTGAGCTGGATCCTTGAGCACAATACGTCGCAGGGGTATGATGCCCGCCGTTTTTACAGGGCGGGTTCGCCTGAAGGTGAGGTGGAGATGAACGTCTTTATCATGCGTCATGGGCAGGCTGCGCCACAGGCGTCGACAGATGCACTGCGGCCACTAACCGAGCAGGGATGTGAGGAAGTCTGTCTGATGGCGCAGTGGCTGGCACCCCAGGTGCCGGCTTTTGACCGGGTGCTGGTGAGTCCTTATCTGCGTAGTAAGCAAACCTGGCAACAGTTGTCCCGTTTTATTACCGGCAGCCGGGTGGAATATTGCGACGAGCTGCTGCCCAATGCCGATGCCGACATCACCGCCAGCCTGCTGCTGGCCTACGGTGAGCTGGAGAAAGACAGTAACCTGCTGGTGGTCAGTCACATGCCCTTGGTTGGCTACCTGGTGGAAAGCCTGTGTCCGGGCACCATGGCGCCGATTTTTGTTACGGCGGGCATGGCCAGGGTAACCCTGCACAAGGGGCAGGGTGGTTTGTTTAACTGGCTTGAAGGACCTCACAACGTGCGGCCTCACTATTCGCGGCCCACGCCGCTATGCGGTTTTATGGGCTGAATCTCAATCAATAACAATACGAGCACAGAAGATAAAACTGAGGTGGAAAATGCGCATATTTAACAAATATCAGCCTTTGTTGATTGCCAAGTATGTAAAAACCTTTTTCAAGGGAAGGCTCTACATTCACGGCCGCGGCGCCTACAGTTACGCCAAGGGCATGCTGATCATGCCCGAGCAGGCCGATGACCGTCACCGCAAGACGGTAAGTGAAATCAACCGTCTTATCGGCCAGCTGAATGCACCCCAGCCCGCGGCCTGATCGCGGCGTGATATAACCCTTTAACAAGGCCGGGCTCTCGCCCGGCCTTGTTGCGTTTTATTGCTCGGTTTTCAGCAGCACCAGCAGGGCGGCATCGCCACCCCATTCCTTGGTCGCCTGATGAAACGCCAGCACCTGAGGGTGCTGGGCCAGCCACATGGGCAGGCGCTGCTTGAGAATGTGCTTGCCATGGCCGTGCATGATCGACACACAGTCGATGTGGTTGCGCCGGGCCGCCAGCAGCAGTGCAGAGAGCTCCTGTTTGGCTTCTTCCTGGGTCAGGCCATGCAGGTCGAGAAACAGCTCGGGCGCATAATCGCCTCGGCGCAGCCGCTTCAGCTCAAAGGCCGAGGTGTCGTCGGCGCGAAAGCGGGTGGGGCCGTCCTGATCCAGCCAGGGTTCATACAGGTCGGAAAACGGATGGGCTTCGGCCCTGTCTTTGCGGGCCATCGCCCGGGTCGCTTTCACCTTGACCGGCGCCCGGAGCGGACTTATGGTATCCTGCTTCAATTTACGGACACCGCGCACCGCTTCCATAAACAGCGTTTTATCGTCGTCTTCGGGAGGGGATGAGGCGGTCATGTTCGCTTTTGTCACTTGAAAAACAGCCATTTTAGCGAGGCGGAGGGGATTTGGACACGCTTTTTAACGACGAGGCACTCAACGAGCTGCACACCATGGGTGACTGGCTGCGCTTTGCCGCCAGCCGCTTTCAGCAGGCCGGCCTGTTTTATGGTCACGGCACCGACAACGCCTGGGATGACGCCGTGCAACTGGTGCTGCCGCTGCTGCATCTGCCTCTCGACTGTCCTCCCCAGGCGCGGGATGCCCGCCTGGTGCCTGCCGAGCGCCGTGTGTTGCTCGAGGCCATTCGCCGCCGGGTGGAAGAGCGTTTGCCCACGCCTTATCTCACCAACACCGCCTGGTTTGCCGGTTACGAGTTTTATGTGGACGAGCGGGTGCTGATTCCACGTTCGCCCATTGCGGAGCTTATCGACACTCGCTTTTCACCCTGGCTGGCCCATGAACCGGCCCGCATCATGGACATGTGCACCGGCTCCGGTTGCATCGCCATTGCCCTGGCCCACGCCTTTCCCGAGGCGGAAGTGGATGCCCTCGACATCTCTCGCGACGCCCTCGACGTGGCCGAGATCAACATTCAGAACCACGGTCTGGAGCAGCAGGTCATTCCCATCGAGTCGGATCTGTTTTCGGCGCTGCCGGCCGGCGACAAGTACGATCTGATCGTGGCCAACCCGCCCTACGTGGACGAAGAGGACATGAGCGATCTGCCCGAGGAGTTTCTGCACGAGCCGGAGCTGGCGCTGGCGTCCGGCTTTGATGGCCTCGACTTTACTCGCCGCATGCTGGCTCAGGCCTGTGATTACCTCACCGACGACGGCGTGCTGGTGGTGGAAGTGGGCAACAGCCAAATTCACATGGAAAACGCCTTTCCCGAGCTGCCCCTGTCCTGGGTGGAGTTCGAGCACGGCGGCCATGGCGTGTTCGTGATCAGCCGGCGGGATCTGCTGCCGCACAAAGACCAGTTTTAACCATTTACAGTCAAGGAAACATTCATGGCAGGGAACAGTATAGGTACCCTCTTTCGCGTCTCTACCTTCGGCGAGAGCCACGGCCTGGCCTTGGGCGCCGTGGTCGACGGCGTGCCCCCGGGTGTGGCATTGTCCGAAGCGGATCTGCAGCAGGACCTCGATCGGCGCAAGCCCGGCACCTCCCGCTTTACCACCCAGCGGCGGGAAGCGGACGAGGTCAAAATTCTTAGCGGCGTGTTTGAAGGCCAGACCACAGGCACCTCCATCGGCCTTATCATCGAGAACACCGATCAGCGCTCCAAGGACTATTCCGCCATCAAGGATCTGTTCCGTCCGGGCCACGCCGATTACACCTATCATCAGAAATACGGCATTCGCGACTACCGCGGTGGTGGTCGCTCTTCTGCGCGGGAAACCGCCATGCGGGTGGCCGCCGGCGCTATCGCCAAAAAGGTGCTGGCCCAGCTCGGTGTGTCCATCTATGCCCACCTGACCCAGCTTGGCCCGATCAAGGCCGAGGCTTTTGACCAGGACATTATCGAAACCAACCCCTTCTTTTTTGCCGACGCCGGCAAGCTGGAAGCGCTGGACGAATACATGCGTGACCTGAAAAAGGAAGGCAACTCCATCGGCGCCAAAATTCAGGTGGTCGCCACCGGCGTGCCCGTGGGCCTGGGCGAGCCGGTCTTTGACCGGCTCGACGCCGATATTGCCCATGCGCTGATGGGCATCAACGCGGTCAAGGGCGTGGAAATCGGTGACGGCTTTGACGTGGTGGAGCAGAAGGGCTCCGAGCACCGGGACGAAATGACTCCGCAGGGCTTTGCCAGCAACCATGCCGGTGGCATTCTGGGTGGCATTTCCAGTGGCCAGGACATTGTCGCCAGCATCGCGCTCAAGCCTACCTCCAGCATCATGGTGCCGGGCAAGACCATCGACAAGGACGGCAACCCCACCGAAATGGTTACCCGGGGCCGCCACGACCCGTGCGTGGGCATTCGCGCTGTGCCCATTGCCGAGGCCATGATGGCCATTGTGCTGCTCGATCACCTGCTGATGCACCGGGCCCAGAATGCCGGCGTGCACACCGGTACGCCGCAGCTGAAATAAAACCGGCGTCACAGCCATGCCCCTTGTGTGCCCGCAGCCAGCGGGTAGAATAGCGGCCCTGTGAAGGGCCGTTTCTTTATCTGTTTATGTCGTTTTGCTACCGGGAGCTGATCTCCCTGTTTGATCACACCTTCTTCGACACTCATAACACGCGGCTTGAGCTGGGGAAGGATGAGCCCATCTATCTGCCCGCCGACGACGTGGTGGCGCACCACCGCATTGTGTTTGCCCACGGCTTCTTTGCCAGTGCCCTGCATGAAGTGGCTCATTGGCTGCTGGCGGGCGAGGCCCGGCGGCAACAGGTAGATTATGGCTACTGGTATCATCCTGACGGCCGCGATGCCGAGGCCCAGGCTGCGTTTGAGGCGGTGGAAGTCAAGCCTCAGGCCATTGAATGGGCGTTGTCGCTCAGTTGCGGGTTCACCTTTAACGTGAGTTGTGACAACCTCGAGGGCACGGTGGAGCCGGATCGCCATGCCTTTCGAAGCAAG
This sequence comes from Oceanimonas sp. MB9, assembly GCF_011319775.1. NCBI lineage: Bacteria > Pseudomonadati > Pseudomonadota > Gammaproteobacteria > Aeromonadales > Aeromonadaceae > Oceanimonas > Oceanimonas sp. MB9. The sequence goes on from NZ_VFBE01000005.1 coordinate 1,081,931, forward strand.
GTACGAAAGCAGGCGCTGCATTACCTTGAAGCCGGATTTCCGGCCCGGGCGCAGCGTTTTATGGCCGAGCTGCAGCGTCATTACCGGCGCTCCCCCCTGACCGCCGCCGACTTTGTTTGAGGAGCCGTGATGTTCAGAATCGGACTAATCATCAACCCCCTGGCAGGCCTCGGGGGCAGCGTTGCCCTCAAGGGCAGTGATGGTATGGCCGCCGAAGCCCTGGCGCGGGGCGCCGAGCCCCGCGCCCAGCTGCGCAGTGGCCTGGCCCTGGCCGAGCTGCGTGAACTGAAAGATCGCTTTTGCATCTACACCGTGGCGGGCGACATGGGCGAGCAGTTGTGCCGGGAGCTGGCGCTGCCCTTTGAGGTCAGCCACCAGCCGGGCCATCCCACCACCGCCGACGACACGCGGGCCGCCGTGGTCAGCCTGGTGGAGCAGGGCGTGGATTTGCTGCTGTTTGCCGGTGGCGACGGCACCGCCCGGGATATTTGCGCCGTGGCGCCGAAGGGTCTGTGCGTGCTCGGCATTCCCGCCGGGGTCAAGATTCATTCCGGGGTTTATGGCGTCACCCCCGCCGGCACCGGCCGGCTGCTGGCCAAGCTGGTGCGCGGCGAGCCGGTGAGCCTGATGGAAGCGGACGTGATGGATATCGACGAAACCGCCTTTCGTGAAGGTAAAGTGCGCGCCCGTCGTTACGGTGAAATGCTCATTCCTGGCGAGCTCAGCTATGTGCAGGCGGTCAAGGTGGCCGGCAAGGAGTCGGCGGAGCTGGTGCTTACCGACATTGCCGACGAGGTGATTGAGCGCATGGAGGAAGAGGACGATTGCTACTTCATCATGGGCTCGGGCAGCACGGTGGCGGCGGTGATGGAGCGGCTGGGCCTGCCCAACACCCTGCTGGGGGTGGATCTGGTTTATCAAAAACGGTTAATCGCCTCGGATCTGGATGCCCAGGGCCTGTATGAACACATCAGGGACAGAAACTGCAAGCTGGTGATCACCCTGATCGGGGGCCAGGGCCATGTGTTTGGCCGGGGCAATCAGCAGCTCAGCCCGGCGGTGATTAACGCCGTGGGGCGCGACAATATCTGGCTGCTGGCGACCAAGTCCAAGCTCAGCTCTCTGAACGGGCGCCCGCTGCGAGTCGACACCAATGATCCCGAACTGGACCGCGAACTGGGCGGCCTGATGCGGGTGATCACTGGCTACCATGATGAAGTGCTGGTACGGGTGGCAAACCCGGAATACGAGGCAAATGAATGAATATTTTTGAATTTGAACAACGGCTGCTGAACGAGATCGACGGCAAGGTGGCGGTCGCCACCAACGATCAGCTCTTCGCCGGCGGTTACCTGCGCGGCCACATCACCCTGGCGGTAGCCCAGAGCGAACTGGCCGGGCGCAACCATGTGCGCGACGTCAAGGCACGGGTAAAAACCAGCCTGAACCAGGCCATTCTGAGCGGCGAACTCAACGACGACGATCAAAAGCTGGTGTTCAATTACTGGAACCAGTTGCTGGCCAAGGCGGAAGCCGACGCGTAACTGGCAGGACACTATGTAGTGGAGCATTAACAAAACTGATTGGCTTACCCGAGCGAAGGTCGGGACGCCAAAGAAACGAAGCTCCTCAGCAAATAAAAAGGCCGGCTCAATGAGCCGGCCTTTTGCGTTCAGCAGGGCTGGGGTCAGATAGACCAGTCACCGCCCTCGATAATGCCTTTTTCCTTCAGCAGTTCGATGACCGCATCCGCCGCTTCGCCGGCACTCAGCGCCGTGGTGTCGAGGCGAATTTCCGGGTTCTCCGGCTGCTCGTAGGCGGAGTCGATGCCGGTGAAGTTCTTCAGCTCGCCGCGGCGGGCCTTCTTGTACAGCCCCTTCACATCACGCTCTTCCGCCACGTTGAGCGGGGTGTCCACGTGCACTTCGATGAATTCACCGTCTTCCAGCAGCTCCCGGGCCAGGCGGCGCTCGGCACGGAACGGTGAGATAAAGGCGGTGAGCACAATCAGGCCGGCATCCACCATCAGCTTCGACACTTCCGCCACCCGGCGAATGTTCTCCACCCGGTCGGCGTCGGTAAAGCCCAGGTCTTTATTCAGGCCGTGGCGCACGTTGTCGCCGTCCAGCAGGTAGGTGTGGTTGCCTTGCGCGTGCAGCTTTTTCTCCACCAGGTTGGCGATGGTGGACTTGCCGGCGCCGGACAGGCCGGTAAACCACAGCACCGACGGCTTCTGGTTTTTGGCGAGTGCTCGCGCTTCCTTGTTCACGTCCACGTGTTGCATGTGAATGTTCTGGCTGCGGCGCAGCGAGAAGTGCAGCATGCCGGCGGCGACGGTGTTGTTGCTGAGTCGGTCAATCAGGATAAAGCCGCCGGTGTCCTTGTTGCTCTGGTAGTCGTCAAAGGCGATGGCGCGATCCAGGCTGAGGTTGCACACCGCAATGCCGTTCAGATCCAGCTTCTTGGCGGCCACGTGCTCCAGGGTGTTGACGTTCACCTGGTACTTGATGTCGGTCACCGAGGCGGTCACGGTTTTGGTGCCGATCTTCAGCAGGTAGGGGCGGCCGGGCAGCAGGGCGTCTTCGTGCATCCACACCAGGGTGGATTCAAACTGATCGGCGGTTTCCACCGGCGCCTCGGCGGTGGAGATCACATCCCCCCGGGAGATATCGATTTCGTCCTTCAGGGTCAGGGTCACCGACTGGCCGGCGACGGCCTGCGCCAGATCGCCACCGTGCACCACGATGCGATCCACGGTGCTTTCCTTGCCGGACGGCAGCACCCGAATGCGATCACCGGGTTTGACCACGCCACTGGCCACGGTGCCGGCAAAGCCACGGAAGTCCAGGTTGGGGCGGTTGACCCACTGCACCGGCAGGCGGAAGGGCGCGCGCTGCATGCGGGTGTCGTCCACTTCCACGGTTTCCAGGTAGCCCATCAGGGTGGTGCCGTGGTACCAGGTCATGTTCTGACTGGGCTCGACGATGTTGTCGCCCTTGAACGCCGACATGGGAATGTAGGTGATGTTGTCCAGGTTGAGCTGGGCGGCAAACTGGGCGTAGTCTTCCTTGATCTGGTTAAAGGTGGCTTCCGAGTAATCCACCAGATCCATCTTGTTGATGGCCACCACCACCTGGCGAATGCCCAGCAGCGACATCAGGTAGCTGTGGCGGCGGGTCTGGGTGAGAATGCCCTTGCGCGCATCCACCATCAGAATGGCGGCATCGGCGGTAGAGGCGCCGGTCACCATGTTGCGGGTGTACTGCTCGTGTCCGGGGGTGTCGGCCACGATAAACTTGCGCTTGTCGGTGGAGAAGAAACGGTAGGCCACGTCGATGGTGATGCCCTGCTCGCGTTCGGCGGCCAGGCCGTCCACCAGCAGCGCAAAGTCGATGTCTTCCCCTTGAGTGCCGTATTTTTTGGAGTCCGCCTCCATGGCGGCGAGCTGATCTTCAAACAGCATTTTGGATTCAAACAGCAGGCGACCAATCAGGGTGCTCTTGCCATCGTCCACGCTGCCGCAGGTGATAAAGCGCAGCAGGCTCTTCTGCTCGTGCTGTTGCAGATATTGCTCGATATCGGAAGCGATAAGATCGGATTGGTGCGCCATCAGAAGTAGCCCTCTTGTTTTTTCTTTTCCATGGATGCGGCGGAGTCGTGGTCGATCATGCGGCCCTGACGCTCCGAGGTTTTGGTCAGCAGCATTTCCTGAATGATGGCGGGCAGGGTGTCGGCCTCGGACTCCACCGCGCCGGTGAGCGGGTAGCAGCCGAGGGTACGGAAGCGCACGTTTTTCATCATCGGCACTTCGCCTTCCTTCAGCGGCATGCGCTCGTCGTCCACCATGATCAGGGTGCCGTCACGCTCCACCACCGGGCGCTTGGCGGCGTAATACAGCGGCACGATGGGAATGTTCTCCAGGTGAATGTATTGCCAGATGTCGAGCTCGGTCCAGTTGGACAGCGGGAACACGCGAATGGACTCGCCCTTGAGCTTGCGGGTGTTGTACTGCTTCCACAGCTCGGGGCGCTGGTTTTTGGGGTCCCAGCGGTGCTGGGCGGTACGGAAGGAGAAGATACGCTCCTTGGCGCGGGACTTTTCCTCGTCGCGGCGGGCGCCGCCAAAAGCGGCGTCAAAACCGTACTTGTCGAGCGCCTGCTTCAGGCCCTCGGTCTTGGTGATATCGGTATGAATGGCGGAGCCGTGGGTGAAGGGGTTGATGTCCTTCTCGATGGCTTCCGGGTTGATGTGCACCAGCAGCTCCATGCCCAGCTTCTTGGCCATGTGATCGCGGAACTCGTACATTTCGCGGAACTTCCAGCGGGTGTCCACGTGCAACAGGGGAAAGGGCGGAACCGAAGGATAGAAGGCCTTCATGGCCAGGTGCAGCATCACGGCGCTGTCCTTGCCGATGGAGTAGAGCATGACGGGGTTGTCGGCCTCGGCCACCACTTCCCGCATGATGTGGATACTTTCGGCTTCCAGCCGTTGCAGGTGCGTCAGATTCATAGTGATACTGTTCTCGCCTTTGGATTATACTAATAACAAAATGTTATAGATACTTCATGTATCCAGTCTATTTGATATATGCGTACAATGGTAGCCCTGCTAAAGAGCGAGTGGTTATATATGTCAGCATATTTGGTATTAGCATCGATTGGCGCCCTGCTGGTGCTGCTGGTTCATGGCCGAATATCACCGGCGGTATTGTTCAGCGGTTGGGCCGTAGGCTACGTGATTGTCGGCGTGGTGGACGAGCAGGCCATGCTGTCGAGCTTTTCCAACCCGGCACTGATCACCTTGCTGGTGCTGATGCTGGTGTCGCTGGCACTGGAGCGTTCCCCCTTGCTGGAACGCTTGTCCGACGCCCTGCTGCGGGGCCGGGAATGGCGCGCCAGCCTGAGGCTGATGGGACTGACCGCCGGGCTCTCGGCCTTTCTCAACAACACCGCCGTGGTGGGATCGCTGCTTGGTGTGATCTCCCGCCAGCGTCATATTCCCGCTTCGCGTCTGCTGATCCCGCTGTCGTTCGCCTCCATTCTGGGGGGCATTACCACCCTGGTGGGCACCTCCACCAATCTGGTGGTGAATTCCTTTGTGGTGAATGCCGGCCTGCCGGCACTGGGCATGTTCCAGTTTACCCTGGTGGGGCTGCCGGTGGCCTTGCTGTGCCTGTTGGGCCTGCTGTTCAGCCGGCGCTTTCTGCCCGCGCACCAGATGCAGGGCGAAGAAAGCACCCAGCCCTATTTTCTGGAAGCGCGACTGGAAGGCGGCTCACCGCTCATTGGCCACAGCATTGAAGATAACGGCCTGCGCCGGCTCAATGGTCTGTTTCTGTTGGAAATTGCCCGCAACGATCGGTTGATCAGCCCGGTGTCACCGGACGAAGTGCTGGAGGCCGACGACGTGCTGGTGTTTACCGGCGAGGTGGAAAAGGTGCAGGCGTTGCAGCAGTTTGCCGGCCTGCAGCTGTTTGGCAACGGGGTAGACCGGCTGCTGGCCTCCAACCTGGTGGAAGTGGTGGTGTCCAATGAGTCGGAGCTGGCCAACCGTACCCTGCAGGAAGTGGACTTTCGCACCATGTTCAACGCCGGTGTGGTGGGCATTCGCCGGGGCGGCCGACGGCTTTATGGCACCCTGGGCAAAATTCCGCTCCGGGTTGGCGACAGCCTGCTGCTGGCGGTAGGCCCGGACTTCAAGCAGCACCGCAACCTGGACCGCAATTTTCACCTGCTCAGCAATAGCCTGCAACGGCCAAAGCTGAGCGTGCGCCAGAGCCTGTTTGCCTTTGGCGGCTTTGGTGTGGTGATCGGCCTGGCGGCACTGGGGCTGGTGCCGCTGCTGAACGGTCTGTTGTTGCTGCTGGCGGCGCTGCTGCTGACCCGCATCCTCACGGTGTCGGAGCTGCGTCGGCGCTTTCCCTTTGAGCTGATGATGGTGATCGGCTCGGCGCTGACCGTGGCCAGGGCCCTGGAAAGCTCCGGGGCCGCCCAACTGGTGGCCGACGCCATGCGCGGCTTTTTCAACGGCTATGGCGTAGTGGGGGCCTTTGTGGGGGTGTATCTCATCACCCTGCTGCTGACCGAAACCGTGACCAACAATGCCGCCGCGGCCTTGGCCTTTCCCATTGGGCTGTCTACCGCGCAAGGCTTTGGCGCCGATCCCATGCCCTTTATCATGGCGGTGGCGTTTGGTGCCAGTGCCTGCTTTATGGTGCCCTTTGGTTATCAGACCCATTTGATGGTGTATTCGCCGGGCCGCTACCGGGTGATGGACTACATCAAGACCGGCCTGCCGATCAGCCTGCTCTACAGCGCCGGGGTGCTGGTTCTGGTGCCGCTGTTCTTTCCGTTTTGAGCCAATACACAAGCGTCAGGTCAGGAAGTGAAGCAGCCACAACGAGGTACCGTGACTGCGCATTAATGGCCATAAACGGCCAATAAATCCGCAGTCGGTTCAGCGATGGTTGCATTGAAACGGCATTTTGCTAGACTGGCGGCGCTTCGATGGTGGCCCCGTTGGTCCTCTCGCATCGAAACCTTGTCTACCTGGTCAGGCCCGGAAGGGAGCAGCCACGGCGAGGAGCTTCGAGTGCCGGGATGTGGCTGGCGGGCGCCACCTCCAATCCTCATTAAGAATCTTTCTAATTTTTCTTCTCTTTACGTTTCTCATTCAAGAAGCTGAACTTCCGACATCTGTTAAAACCTGTGCACGGCTTTCGTGTGGTCGGGTAGATCGTTGTCGTCTGTATGCTGTTGTGGTTGAGATTAACCGGCTCGGGTATGGCCGGGAGCACAGGCGGCTCGCTCGTGTTTTTACCACGACGCAGTAATTGCCTGTTAATCGCGCTACCGCAGTCTCAGCCAAAGCGGTTCAGGCACCAGTCCCATACCGCTTCCGCTGCCTTGCCGTGGGAAGGGGAACGCTTACGTACCAGAAAGTAGTCTGAGTCCGTTTCACGGCTTTCTTCCGTCACCTGTACCAACCGGCCGGCCGCCAGATCAGCCGCCACAAAGGCCCGGCAGACCAGGGCAACGCCCTGGCCGGCCATGGCCGCATCCAGGGCCAGCGTGGTCTGGCTGAACACGGCGCCGGGCAGCGTTTTGCCGGTTTGCAGCCACGCAGGCCAGTGGTTGTGGGCGTCATGCAACAGTGGTAGCCCGGCCAGTTGTTTTGCCGTGAGTGGCAGTGACAGTCCCTTTACCAGCAGCGGGTTGGCGACCGCCACCAGCTCTTGGCGGAACAGCAGTTTTGCTTCCTGCGCGGCGGGAAAGGGCGGGCGGGTCAGGCGCACTGCCATGTCCACCTGATCGCGGTCAAAATCGGAGATGGTCTCGGTGGCGATCGTGCGCAGCTCCACCTCGGGCAGGGCGGCGTTCAGTGCGGCTAGACGAGGGATCAACAGTTTGGCCGCGAAGGTGGGGGTGACGCTGATCGTGACCGCCGCCGGCGCGTCATAAAGCCGCCCCGTGGCCTCAGCAAGCAGATCAAAGGCGCGGGTCAGCTCCGCCAGGTAGGCGGTTCCCTGCGGGGTCAGGGCCAGGCCTCTGGGCAGCCGCCGAAAGAGTGTCAGGCCCAGGTGCTCTTCCAGGGCGCGTACCTGCTGGGCAACGGCGCCCTGGGTGACCCCGAGTTCGTCGGCGGCGGCACGAAAGGTCAGTCTGCGGCCTGCGACCTCAAAGGCGCGCATGGCATTTAGCGGTGGCAAGCCGCGGCGAGATGGCGTCATGGCATTTACCTGTAGATTTTCTACAGTCTGGCACGTTTTTATATCACGCGAAACCAGTGTCGGCCTTGGTCATAATGGCGGAAGTCCTGACCGGTCGGCGCATGCGCAGCACCAGTAAAACGGGGATGCATGGTCACCGGTGGGCGTCATTGCCATTTAAAGGAGATCAGACATGTTGCGCATCTATGCGGCACTCATTGCACTCGGGATTATCTGGGGTTCGAACTTTATTTTTATGAAGTGGGCCACGGAGCTGGTTTCGCCCACACAAACGGTATTATTGCGGGTGCTTTTCGGTTTTCTGCCGCTGGCCCTGGTGGCGTGGCGAACCGGGGTCCTGACACGGCGTCAGCTACGCCACCTGCCGCATTTTGCCGTGATGTCGGTGCTGGCCACAACGTTTTACTATTACGGTTTTGTGGCCGGCACGGCCCGGTTGCCGTCCAGCATCGCCGGGCTGCTGAGCGGCTCAATACCCATGTTTACCTTTATCTGTGCATTCCTGTTTCTGCGTGAGGATCGCCCAACCCCTCGCATGACGGTGGGCATGGTGCTCGGCTTTGTGGGCATAGTGCTAAGTGCAAGGCCGTGGCAAGGCGCTGCCGGGGCAGATGTGCTCGGCGTGCTCTGGATGCTGGCGGGCACTCTGAGCCTGGGGATGTCCTTTGTGTATGCCCAGCGGTTTTTGTTGCCGTTGAAATTGCCCTCGCTGGCACTGGCGACCTGGCAAACGGGGCTGGCGCTGTTGACCCTGGTCGTACTGACAGACGTTGACGGCATGGCTGCCATCGCAACCGACATGCATGCACTGCTGGGCACCGTGATTGGCCTGGGCATGCTGGGCACCGGTGGCGCCTTTTTTATCTATTACCTGATCATCGAGAGGCTTGGCTCGGTGCGGGCATCCGTGGCCACCTACATTGCTCCTGTGGTGGCGGTGATCATTGGGGCCGCGGTGGGAGAAAGCATCACTGCAGGCCTGCTGCTGGCACTGGGGCTGATCCTGGGCGGAGTGGTGCTGATCCAGACCGGTAAGCGCACAACGACTCCCGGCCGTGAACGTGAAGGGGCGGCAACCTGACCTCGACCACCTCATGGCGCTATCCTAGTGTTAGCCCAGGCCGGGAACCTCCAGGAGGCCGTCATGCTCGAGTTTCGTCAGGTTCACAAAAGCTATTCCACTCCTCAGGGACCGCAGTATGTGCTGTCGGGAGTGGATCTGCGGCTGGCTGCCGGTGAAAGCCTGGCGCTGATGGGGGAGTCGGGCAGCGGCAAGTCTACCCTGCTGCACCTGGCGGCAGGGCTGGACTTGCCCGAGCGCGGGGAGGTGTTGATCGGCGGCACGTCGTTGGCCGGGCTGAGCGAAACGGGCAGGGCAACGTTAAGGCGCCATACCCTTGGTCTGGTATTTCAGCAGTTTCACCTGGTTCCAAGCCTGAATGTGGCCGACAACCTGCTGCTGCAGGCCCGGCTGGCGGGGCGGGAAGATTCACGCTGGACCGCCCGGTTGCTGGAGCGGCTGGGGCTGGTGAAGCATCAACATTATTACCCCGAGCAGCTCTCCGGTGGTCTGCAGCAGCGGCTGGCCATTGGCCGCGCGCTGGCACCGCGGCCGGCCTTGTTGCTGGCCGATGAGCCTACCGGCAACCTGGATGAAACCACCGCCGATACCGTGCTTGGCCTGCTGCTGGAGCTGGTGGCCGAAAGCGGCAGCAGCCTGCTGATGGTGACCCACAGCCCCAGGGTTGCCGCCCCGCTGGATGCCTGCTTAATCCTGCATCACGGCCGGTTGTTGCCCGAACGTCCTACACCATGATGCGAGTGGTCCTGGCAACCCTGTTATCCCACTACCGCCGTCATCCGGGGCAGTTGGCGATGCTGCTGCTCGGGCTTTGGGTCGCAGGGGCGTTGTGGAGCGGAGTGCAGGCCATTAACGCCTCGGCACGGGAGAGCTATGGCCGGGCCGAGGCCTGGCTGGGCAGTGGCGTCGTTTGGCTGGTGCGCGAGGATGGCCAGCCGCTCACCTACCGCGATTTTGTGGTGCTGCGCCGGGCCGGCGTGCCGGTTTCGCCCCTGCTGCAAGGAAAGCGGGACATCGCCGGCGGTGCGAGGATTACCCTGGTGGGCATTGATCCGCTGACCTTGCCGGCCAATAGCGCGCTGGCCGACACGAGCGGAAGCTTGCGGGATTTTATTCAGCCGCCCTGGCAGGTGCGGCTGGCGCCGGACACGCGCGCGCAACTGGGCGATTCCCCTCGGCTGCAGGACGGCACTTTGCTGCCTCCCCTGGTGGAAGCCTTCGCGTTGCCTCCCCAAACCCTGGTGATGGATATTGCCGTCGCCGCCCAATTGCTGCAGGCCAATGATGGTATCACCGCACTGCTTATTGATAAGGAGCAGGCTGCCCCTGCGGGCTTTATGAGAATGACCCGGGCCGGCCCGGGTGAGCTGACCGAAAGCTTTCACTTAAACCTCACCGCCATGGCGCTGCTGGCACTGATCGTCGGTTTGTTTATTGTGCAGGTGGCGCTGGGACTGGCGCTGGAGCAGCGCCTGGCACTGTTGCGCACCCTGCGTGCCCTGGGCGTGCCGGCCCTTACCCTGCTGGCCTTGCTGGTGCTCGAGTTGCTGGGGATTGGGCTGATTGGCGCCTCGGCGGGGCTGATCAGCGGAGTCTGGCTGGCCAAAGCCCTGCTGCCCGACGTGGCCGCCACCCTGCAAAGTCTGTATGGCGCAAAAGTGAGTGCCAGCCTTAACCTGCCCTGGCATTACTGGCTGGGGGGCATGGGCGTGACCCTGGGCGGCCTGGTGGTGGCTGCCGGCGGCGTGCTCTGGCGGGCGAGCCGCCTTCCGCTACTGGGGTTGGGTCAGGCGCAGGCATGGCGCAGTGGGTTTGAGCGACAACTGCGCTGGCAGGCGCGGCTGGGTGTGATGGCCGCCCTGCTGGCACTGGTATGCGGGCTTGTGCTGTGGGGCTCCCCCGCCGGCGAGGGACTGCTCGCCGGGTTTGGCCTGGTGGCGGCCCTGCTGCTGGCTGCGGCACTCTGTTTGCCGCCGTTGCTGGCCCGGCTGTTGGTGCTGCTATTACCCTGGGCGCGACCGCGGCCACTCATGCAATGGGCCCTGGCGGACATGCAGCTGCAACTGCCCCGATTGTCGCTGGCCATGATGGCGCTGCTGATTGCCCTGACCGCCAACCTGGGGGTAAGCAGCATGGTTGGTGGTTTTCGGCTGACCTTTCTCGACTGGCTAGAGCGGCGGTTGATGGCGGACTTGTACCTTAGGCCGCCGCCGGCGCAGTTCGAAGAAATACACGCCTGGCTGGGCCGGCGCCCTGAGGTACAGGCGCGGCTGACCACCGTCAGTGCCGAGGCCGAACTGCTTGAGATCACCTCAACTGCCACGGCGCGCCGTTTGAGCCTGACCGTGGCCGTGTTCGGCATTACGCCGGCCCCCGAGCTGGTGGCGCGCTGGCCGCTGCTGGCCTCCTTGAGTGAGCGCGACGCGGCATGGCAAGCACTTCGCCGCGGTGAGGCCTTTATCAACGAGCAACTGGCCCGGCGGGAAGGGATTGCACCGGGAGACCGGTTGAGCCTGGTCACTCCCGGCGGAGCCCAGGTGATCACCGTGGCGGGCATCTACCCGGATTATGGCAACCCCAGGGGCGAACTGGTGCTGACCACGGCTCGGGTGCAACTTTTGTTCGAGGTGCCGCCAACGGCCATGGGGGTGGTACTGTCGCCCGGTATCAGTGCCGGTTCACTCAGGCAGGCGCTGCGCCAGCGCTTTAATCTGGGGGAGCAACAGCTGCAGGATCAGCGGGAGGTGAAGGCCGGGGCCACCGTCATTTTTGAGCGAACCTTTGCCATTACGCGGGCGTTGAATGCCCTGACCCTGGCGGTAGCGGCGCTGGCGCTGCTGGCCACCCTGCTGGCCCAGGCCGGGGCACGGCGTCGTGCCATGGCCGTACTCTGGGCGTTGGGAGTGTCACGGCGGCGGTTAGTGGCCATTCAGCTGGCACAGCTCGCCGGCATGGCGCTGGCCACCGGCCTGTTGGCCGTTCCCCTGGGCGTGGCGGTGACCGCCTGCCTGGTGTGGGGCATTAATGTGGCGGCCTTTGGCTGGCGGCTGCCGCTGCATGTGTTTCCGGGTGAAATGGGCCTGACCCTGGCCCTTGCCGTGCTGGTGGCGCTGTTGGCGGCGGCCCTGCCCATGCTCAAACTCTTTCGCACGCCACCCCGCGCCCTGCTGGCGGAGGATGAATACCCATGATCACCCTGCTTCGCGTATTACTCCTTTTGTGTTTGCCGAGTGCCTGCGATACCCGCCATAACAATGAGCACAGCGGCTTTGCCGGCCTGGGAGCCGCAGGTGAAGGCTATACCCAGGCTCACGCCGGCATGACCCTGAACTTTCCCGAGGATCACGGCCCGCACGCCGACTTTCGCATTGAGTGGTGGTATCTCACCGCCAACCTGAAAGACCGGCAAGGCGAGCCCCTGGGGCTGCAGTGGACCCTGTTTCGTCAGGCTCAACGGCCCGACACCGCGGAAACACCGTCCGCCGCCCCCTGGGCGGTGGAGCAGATCTGGATGGCGCATATGGCGCTGTCCCGAGGCGGGCAGCACAGAGTGGCCGAGCGCTTTGCCCGAGGCGGCCAAGTGAGCCGGGCCGGGCAGGCCGGGGTCATTGCGGCTCCTTTTCGTGCCTGGCTGGATAACTGGCAGCTGACCAGCCTGAGCACCACCGGGAACGAGCTGGACCGGCTGCGACTCTCGGCCGAAGCCGAGGATGAGCAGGGCCGCTTTGGTTATACGCTGGCGCTGCAGGCCAGCGGCCCGCTGGTAAGCCATGGCATTCACGGCTTCAGCCAAAAGTCGGACGATGGTCAGGGCTCCATGTATTACAGTCAGCCCTTTTACCGGGTGAGCGGTGAGGTATGGTTGAACGATGAGCGGCTGACGGTCAGCGGGCAGGCCTGGCTGGATCGGGAATGGAGCAGCCAGTTGTTGAGTGAGCGTCAGACCGGCTGGGACTGGTTTTCCCTGCACCTGGACAGCGGCCACAAGCTGATGGCCTTTCGCCTGCGCGGCGGAGGCGACCACCACGGTAATTATGTGTCCGGCAGCTGGATGACACCCACCGGCGAGGTAACCCCGCTCAATGCCGAGACATTAACCCTTACGCCGCTGGCCAGTGCCGAGGTTGCCGGCCGGCGGCTGCCGGTGCGCTGGCGACTAACACTGCCGGTGCAAGACCTCGTCATGAACGTCAGTGCCTACCATGCCAACCGTTGGATGAACACGTCGGTGTCCTACTGGGAAGGGGCGGTCAGCGTCAGCAACGCCGTCAGCGGTGCGCCACTCGGGGAAGGCTATCTGGAAATGACCGGGTATTGACCGGGTGACGGTTGCCACCCGGTATCCCTGGCTGGGGGTTAAAACATAAAGCGGGTGGTCACGCCAAACATGCGTGGCGCGCCCAACTGAATGTAGTCTTCGGTGGCGTAGCCCTTGCGCGGATCGTTGCCGAACTGAAAGCCGCGCACGGCGTAGTCTTCGTCGGTGAGGTTGCGGCCCCACAGGGTGATGCTCCAGTTATCCTGCTGGTAGCCCAGGCGGGCATGCAGCAGGGCGTAGGCATCGGAACGGGCATCGTGGCTGTCGGAGAAGTAGAACGCGTCCTTGCCTTCCACATCCAGCCCCGAGAACCAGCCATTGCCGAGATCGAGATTGGCGCCCAGGGCAAACTGATATTCCGGCGCATGGGCGGCTTCGCGGCCATCAAAGCTGGCATCGGCCTCTTTCAGGCGAGTGTCCAGCAGGCCCAGGCTGCCGTAGATGTCCAGATCGGCACTGGCCTGCCACTGGGCCTGGGCTTCCAGGCCATAGCTGTAAGCCCGCTCGGCGTTGGCAGTGTAATCGATGTAGTCGGTGGAGCCATTGGCACGCCTTACGTTGCGATAGGCGCTGATCTGAGCGTCATCCCGCTGCTGAAAGAACAGGGCCAGCTGAGTGTTAAGGCGATTGTCCAGCAGGCTATGCTTGGCGCCAAGTTCGTAGTTCCACAGGGTTTCGGCCTCAAAATCGCGCAGCTCGGCGGGCAGATCGCCGGTGGCGTTATAGCCGCCCACCTTGTAGCCCCGGGAGATCAGGGCGTAATACATGCTACTGGCGTCGGCCTGGTATTCCAGTGCCACCCGGCCGCCCCAGAGCAGATCGACAGGATCGCTGCCATTGTTGTCGCTGTCACGGTATTGAGTGCGATCCTGCTCTACCCGCAGGCCGTTGATCAGGGTCAGCTGGTCGGTAAGGGCCGTTTCCAGCTCGCCATAGGTGGCCACCCGGTTGGCTTCATATTCGCTGGTGAAGTGTTGTGGGGCGAAGGTGTAACGACGGGTCAGATCCGAGCTGCGGTGAAAGAAATAGACTCCGCCGGTCCAGTCGGTGCGGCCATTGAACAGAGCGGACTGCTCGGTGGAGATAAAGCGAATATCGGCGGTGGCGCCGCGCTCGTCCCGCTGGTAGTTGTCGGTGGCACTGTAGCCACCGAGGCCGGGGTTGGCCCAGTCCACATCATAGCCGTATTCCAGGTTGCTCTTGTTCACCGCCAGGGCGGTTTCCAGAATAAAGGCTTCAACGCCATACCAGCTGGCCTTGCCCGACAGGGCAATGGTTTCCTGGCGATCATGGCCCGGGTTGTCCGACAGGGTATGGCGGCTGTTGTCGAGGGAGAAGGCATCGTAGCCGTTGTCGATATTGGCGTAAAACGCGGTCAGATCCAGATCCAGATCGTCGCTGGCGGCAATGCGAAACTTGGTGCGCAGCAGGGTTTCATCAATGTTGTTGGTATTGTCGGCGTTTAAATAATCATTGGTAATAAAGCCGTCGCTCAGGTTGCGCTGGGCCGCAATGCGATAACCTACCTTGTCATTGATGGGGCCACCCACGGCCGCACTCAGGTTGCGGGTGTTGTATTCCCCCAGGGTCAGCTCCACATTGCCTTCCGGTGTATCGGTGGGCTCGTTGGCACGCACGTTAATCAGCCCGGCCAGGGCGTTGGCGCCATACAGGCTGCCCTGCGGGCCGCGCAGCACTTCAACCTGACTGGCATCCAGCAGGGTGGCGCCCGTGGTCATGGCGCTCATGTCGATGCCGTCCACCACCACGCCCACCGAAGGGTTGACCACCCCAATAAACTGGCTGCGCTCGCCCACACCACGGATCTGGTAAAACTTGCCCCGGGATGCACCGGCACTCAGGTTGACGTTGGGGGCCTTGGCCAACACGTCTTCCAGGTGGTTGGTGTTTGGCTTGTCGAGCTCGGCTTCATCGATCACGCTCACGCTGGCGGCGGTGTCCTGCAGGGTGTCTTCCCGAAAGCTGGAAGTCACCAGCACGGGGGCCAGGGTGTAAACGGATTCTGTATTTTCCTCGGCCTGGGCCGGCAGGGTGGCCGCCATGGCCAGGGTCAGGGCAGAAGGAACAAAGGGGGTCAGTCTCGGCACTTTACATCTCCATTTCAGTGCGAAGACCCGGTAACAATACGAGCAGGGCAGGGCGTTGTGAGCTTCCTATTCCTACGCCGGTATCAACCGGATCAGGTTCAAAGGGTTCGCGCGTTGCGCATCTCAGGCGGAAATGCCACCCCTTAGGATTTGGCCTTGGTTATAAGGCGAGCGGAATTATACGCATTCGGTAATAGAAATCGATAAAAACCGGCCGAATCCGGTTATTTAGTGACGAAGACGGCCGGAGATATTTCTCGACGGAGAGGTGCCGGTTGCTGGGGTGCAACCGACGTCATGGGAATAACTCAAAGGGCGGACAAGCCACCCTTTGACGGGGCTTACTGCTGCTGCACCAGGGCGGTGCCCACGCCGTGGCGGCGGGGTTCACTGACCGCGGTGACCGAGCCGTCGGCATGAAAGGCAATGCCGTTGGCGGCGCCAATCTGGTCGGTTTCCACAAAGCGGTGGCCCAGGGCTTCGAGCGCCCTGGCCTGCTCGCTGCCGGGAAAGCCGAGCAGGGTTTCCACCAGGGTGGTGTCGCCGTTGCGCTGGCTCATGCGCGGGGCTGCGAGGGCATCGGCCAGCGACATGCCCAGATCGATGTGGTTGACCATGGTCTGCAGCACGGTGGTGATGATGGTGGAGCCGCCGGGTGAGCCTATGGTAAAGGCGGGCTTGCCGTCGCGCAGCACTATGGTGGGGCTCATGCTGGAGCGGGGCCGCTTGAAGGCTTCGGCCACGTTGGGGTGCGGCGCACTGAAGTCAAAGTCGGTGAGCTCGTTGTTGAGCAAAAAGCCCCGGCCCGGCACCACAATGCCGCTGCCGCCCCAGTCTTCAATGGTAAAGGTGTAGGCCACCACGTTGCCGTGCCGGTCCGACACCGCCAGGTGGGTGGTGTGGGCCGACTCCTGCATCAGGCCGGCGGCGGCAGGGCGCAGGGGCACGGAAGGATCGTCCTGATAGGCGAAGGGATCTCCCGGCCCGCGCTGGCCGGCGGCCCGGGCTTCCAGCTGCGGGGCCCGGTGTTTGGCATATTCCTTGGACAGCAGGCCGGCGATGGGCACGTCGGTGAATTCGGTGTCGGCCACATAGGCGTTCCGGTCGGCAAAGGCCAGGCGCGAGGCTTCCAGATACAGGTGTTCCACCTCGGTGCGTGAAGCCGCCGACAGATCCCGGGTTTCCAGCAGGTTCAGTGCCTGGGCAATGGCAATGCCGCCGCTTGACGGCGGCGCCATGCCATAGACGTCATAGCCCCGGTAGGTGGAATGAATGGGCTGACGCAGCCGCACTTCGTAATCTTTGAGATCGTTCAGGGTCATGGTGGCGCTCAGCACGCTGACGCCGTCCACCACCGGCGGCTGGTTGACCGCCGCCACAATGTCGCGGGCGATGTCGCCTTCATAAAAGGCCTGAGCGCCGCCTTTGGCAATGGCCCGGTAGGTGGCGGCCAGATCCGGGTTGCTGAAATGGCTGCCCACGGGCAGGGCTTTGCCGTTCTGCAGATACAGGGCGCGGCTGGGCTCAAAGCGGGCGAACTTGTGTTCGTTTTTTTGAGCGATGCGGTGAAAGTTGTCGGTCACGGTAAAGCCCTGCTCCGCCACCTCAATGGCGGGGGCCAGGGTCTGCTCAAGGCTCATGGTGCCGTAGCGGCCAAGGGCCTCCTGCCAGCCCAGCACGGTGCCGGGCACACCCACGGAAATGCCGGTGGGCACCACCTCTTCCCAGGCCATGGCCTCGCCGTTGTGCTGAAAAATGCCGGGGTGAAAATAGGCCGGGGCGGTTTCTCTGTGGTCGATGCTGATGACCTTGTCGTCATCGGCGGAGTAAATCAGCATAAAGCCCCCGCCGCCAATGCCGCAGCTGAAGGGATCGGTCACGCCCAGGGTGGCGGCCGCCGCCACGGCGGCGTCGATGGCATTGCCGCCCTGGTCGAGGATCGCAATGGCGGCCCGGCTGGCCTGCTCCGAAATGGTTGCCACGGCGCCGCCCTGGCCGGTGCTGACGGCGGGGGCCGCCTGCAGGGTGATGCTCAGGGTGAGCAGCGAGAGGGTAATCACTGGTCGTAATGCCCGGTTCATGGGGGGTTCCTTTATCCGTGCTCGAGGTGAGAGGCGCGCACAAGCGCACCGGTGCCCGCTGAGTGTAGTTCTCTTATGAGTACCTTTTTGCCATAAGAAAAAATATTTCCGTTACCGCCCCGGCGAGGCTGGCGCCGGCCTTGGGTTCTGCTATTGTCGTGAGCGTTTCGCCCCGTGCCGGGGCCGGTGTTGTTGCAGGAGAGCGCAGATGGTCTGGTTGATGCTGGCGGCAGGATTGCTGTTGCTGATTGTGGGCGCCGATTTGCTGGTGCGGGGCGCGGCCCGGCTGGCCGCCAGTCTGGGCGTGCCGGCGCTGGTCATCGGCCTGACGGTGGTGGCCTTTGGCACCAGCGCGCCCGAGCTGGCGGTGAGCGTGAAATCGGCCTGGGCCGGGCAGACCGAGCTGGCCATTGCCAACGTGGTGGGCAGCAACATTTTCAACGTGCTGTTTATTCTGGGGCTGGCGGCGGTGATCTCGCCGCTGGTGGTTTCGCAGCAGCTTATTCGCCAGGATGTGCCCATCATGATCGGGGTGTCGGTGCTGGCGGTGATCCTGGCCTGGAACGGCACC
This sequence comes from Oceanimonas sp. MB9, assembly GCF_011319775.1. NCBI lineage: Bacteria > Pseudomonadati > Pseudomonadota > Gammaproteobacteria > Aeromonadales > Aeromonadaceae > Oceanimonas > Oceanimonas sp. MB9. Next base: position 1,099,819 of record NZ_VFBE01000005.1, read on the forward strand.
CTGGGCCGGCTGGAGGCGGGGGTGCTGTTCGCCGGGCTGCTGGGTTACACCGGCTTTTTGTTTGTGCAGGGCCGGCGTCAGAGCGACGGCGGCACCGGTGACGAGGTGGTGCAGACTCCGGCGCCGGTGTGGCAAAACCTGCTGCTGGTGTCGGGCGGTCTGCTGCTGCTGGTGACCGGGGCGCGCTGGCTGGTGCAGAGCGCGGTGCAGCTGGCCGCCGGCTTTGGCGTGAGCGAGGCGGTGATTGGCCTGACCATCGTTGCCGCCGGCACCTCGCTGCCGGAGGTGATGACCTCGGTGATGGCCACCCTTCGCGGGCAGCGCGACATTGCCATCGGCAACGTGGTGGGCAGCAATGTGTTCAACATTCTGTGTGTGCTGGGGCTGTCGGGGCTGGTGTCCCCGGCGCCGCTGCAGGCCGGGCCGCAGCTGGCGTCTCTCGACATGCCGGTGATGCTGGGAGTGGCCTTGCTGTGCCTGCCATTGTTCTTTACCGGGGCGCGGCTCAATCGGGCCGAGGGCGGCCTGTTTCTGGCGCTTTATGTGACCTATGTGTGGTACATGGTGGCGCTGACCCTGGGCTCGGATTATGTATCCTGGCTGCGCGCCGGCATTCTCTTTGGCCTTATCCCGCTGGTGGTGCTGTTTGTGGCGGTGACCCTGGGGCGGGATCTGCGCCTGCGGCGCCGCAGTTAGGTGCCGGCACGTACGGCCGGCGCCCGTGTGCTCAGGCCGTGGCCAGCGGCGTGCCCCGCTGGGCCCAGGGCTTTTCCTCTATGGGCAGGTGCGCCAGGGCCGAGATGGCACCAAAGCCCACGCCAATCCACCAGACCATAAGGTAATTGGAGTGCAGGTCATAAAGGGTACCGCCCAGCCAGACCCCCATAAAACCACCCAGCTGATGGGAGAAGAACACCAGGCCATACAGGGTGCCCATATAGCGCAGCCCGTATATCTGGGCCACCAGGCCGGAGGTGAGGGGAACGGTGGCCAGCCAGAGCGCACCCATGGCCATGGAAAACAGCACCACGCTTTCCGGGGTAATGGGGTTGAGAATAAACACCGCCGACACCAGGGTACGCAGGGCGTAAATGACCGCCAGCAGATACTTGCGTGAATAGCGGTTGCCAAGCCAGCCGGCCAGCAGGGTGCCACCGATATTGAACAGGCCGATAAGGGCAATGGCCATGGCACCGAGGCTGGAGGTGGAGCTCACCCCCAGGGCCTGAATGATGCTGTCCGGCGCAATGGCGCTGCACATTTCGGCAATAAAGGCCGGAAAGTGGGCGGTAATAAACGCCAGCTGATAGCCGCAGGAGAAAAAGCCGATAAAAATAAACAGAAAGGACGGATCCTTCAGCGCCCGTTTCAGCACCACACCCATGTCTTCATCCTGAGGACCCTTGGCCGCCGGAGGCGGAACCCGCATCAGCCCCAGGGCCAGCAGCGAAAGCAGAATAAAGCCCGCCAGACTGACAAACACCGACTGCCAGGGCAGGTGGTCCAGCAGCAGCTGAGTCAGTGGCGGCCCGACTATCTGCCCGGCCGAGCCGGCGGCGGTGACAATGCCCAGGGCCAGGGAGCGGTGCTGATCCGAAGCCGCCCGCCCCACCACGGCGAGGATCACGCCAAAGCCGGTACCGGCAATACCAAAGCCCACCAGCATTTCCAGCAACTGATGCTGACCGGGAGTGATGGCCAGGGCGGAGAGCACCATGCCCACTACGTAGCAGGCCACCCCGGCCACAATGGCCTTGCGGTCGCCGTATTTCTCGGCAAGGGCGCTGAATAAAGGCTGGCCTATGCCCCAGAACAGGTTCTGCAGGGCGAGGGCAAAGGAAAAGTCGGCCCGCGGCCAGTTAAACTCTTCGGCAATGGGCAGCTGAAACAGTCCAAAGGAAGCCCGAACGGAAAAACTGACCAGAATGATGATGCAGCCACCGAGTAGCACGGGGTTAAGCAGCGCAGGGGAAGGAGAAGAAGAAGACGGTGTGCTTGAGGCCATTGTTATTATCCCGTTGGTCGTTTATGCGCGGCTCAGCGCATGCCAGCCCGTGTTCGTATGTTAGCCGTCCATTTTAGTGTGTGGCTGCCGGCATTTCCAAGCAGTAAAACGGTGCGTAACCTCACAGGCCGAAACGAAAGGCCGGCCCGCGCCAGGGGCGGATTCTGGCGCGCCGGCAGTGTGAAACGCTGGGCTCCGAGGCCGCCCACGGGTATGCTGGCCCATTGCGCGCCACGCTCATCGTTATTCACTTACCAACCCGGTGTTATGATGCATAGTCGACCCTGTTCCTCTTTCGTGACCGGCCGCCTGTTTGAGCAGGTGGATGCCGCGTCGCTGGCGTTTTTTCGCATCTGTTTTGGCGTGATCATGCTGGTCGAGTGCGGTCGCTTCTACCGCCATGACTGGATTGAGCGCTACTACATTAGCCCCGATTTTCTGTTCAGCTATTACGGCTTTGAATGGATCACGCCGCTGCCGGGCAATGGCATGTACTGGCTGTTCGGCGCGCTGGCGCTGTTGTCCTTGTGCGTGACCATCGGCCTGTTTTACCGGCTGGCCATCGTGCTGTTGTGGCTGGGCTTTACCTATGTATTCCTGCTGGATCAGGCGCGCTACCTCAACCACTTCTACCTGGTCAGCCTGATGCTGTTTTTGCTGTCATGGGTGCCGGCCCATCGCATCTGGTCGGTGGATGCCTGGCGCAAGGGCGGCCGGGATGGCACCACGGTGGGGTTGTGGTCGGTATGGCTGTTGCGGGGCCAGATGGAGGTCATGCTGATCTTTGCCGGCCTGGTCAAGCTCAACCCCGACTGGCTCAGGCTGGAGCCCCTGGGCATGTGGCTGGCGCGCCGCGCCGAGGCCCCGCTCATCGGCCCCTGGCTGGAACAGGACTGGATGGTGGCGGTGGCCGCCTACGGCGCCATTGCCGTACACCTGGTGGGGGCGCCGCTGCTGCTGTGGCGGCGCACTCGGCTGCCAATCATTCTGGCCTACTGCGGCTTTCACCTGTCGAATCACTTCATGTTCACCATCGGCATTTTCCCGTGGCTGACCATGGCGGCCACGCTGCTGTTCCTGGATCCCGACTGGCCAAGACAGGTGCTGCATGGCCTGCGGCGGCGGATGGGGCTCACGCCGGCACCGTATCGGCCTTCATTACCGGGACCAACACCCGGCCCGGCGCTGCGCCGGGTGGTGCTGGGAGGCATGGTGGTATGGTTTGCGGTGCAGGTGCTGTTACCGCTGCGCCACCTGCTCTATGAGGGCAATCCCAGCTGGACCGAGGAAGGTCACACCTTTGCCTGGATGATGAAGCTGCGCGACAAGAAGGCCGATATTGAGTTTCGTGTGTTCGACCCGCCCACCCGTCGGGAATGGCGGGTGGAGCCGAATGACTTTTTGTTTCCGCACCAGGCCCGCAAGGTGGGCACTCGCCCGGATCTGATCGTGCAGCTGGCCCATCATATTGAGCGGGTCTGGGAGCGGGAGCTGGGAGTCAGTGATGTAGAGGTGCGGGTTCGCAGCTGTGTGTCGCTGAACGGCCGCCCGGCGGCGCTGCTGATAGATCCACAGCGGGATCTCACCCAGGTGAAGCGCAGTCTGCGTCAGGCCGACTGGATATTGCCCCTGCGGGTGCCCTTTGAACGCCCGCCACAACGGAGCCGCCGTTATGATCTCAGCTGCTGAACAGGGCCCCATTCTGCTGTTTGACGGCGTGTGCAACCTGTGTACCGGCTCGGTGCGTTTCGTCATTGAGCACGATCCCGGCAAGCAGTTTCGCTTTGCCTCGCTGCAATCGCCGGTGGCGCAGCAACTGCTGGCCCGTTACGGCATCAAGGCGGCGGCGAATCTGAGCTCGGTGGTGTTGATTGATGAGCAGGGCGTCTGGCTCAGATCCACCGCCGTGTTGCGCACTGCCGGCCGGCTTTCCGCCCCCTGGCCGCTGCTGAAGGTGCTGTTGCTGGTGCCGCGGCCGCTGCGCGACCGGGTCTATGACATGATTGGCGCCCGCCGTTACCGCTGGTTTGGCCGCACCGAGCACTGCTGGGTGCCGGCGGAGGATGTTAGCGAGCGGTTTCTGGACCAATAAAAAACCGGCCTTGGCCGGTTTTTTTACGTGTTAGCCGCAAGTGCCGGTATGGCGCGCCGATGAGGTTGCCCGCTCCAGCTTCAGTGCCGGGGCTTCTCCCTGACGACTGCCCTCGAAATGTACCGTGCTTTGCGGGTAGGGGATCTCGATGCCGGCCTGTTCAAAGTGCATCTTCACCAGTCGGTTATAGGCTCGGCCCACGGCCCACTGCATGCCGGGGGCGGTCATGATGCGCACGCGAATGTTCACAGAGCTGTCGGCCAGGGCAATCACACCGGCCACCTCCAGTGCCTCCAGCACATAGGGCTTTTGCTCAGGATCGGCCACCAGCTCTTCAAAGGCGTGCTGCAGATGGGCAATGGCCTCGTCAATGTTCTCCCGGTAGGCCACTCGGTATTCACCCACATGGTAGGCAAAGTCGCGCATGTAGTTCGACACCGTATCCACACTGGAAAACGGAATGATGTGATAGGTGCCGCTCAGGTCACGAATGCCCACCGAGCGAATGCTGAGTTTTTCGGCGGTGCCGGTAATGCCGCCCAGGGTCACCACATCGCCGGTGTTCATGGCGTTTTCAATCTGAATAAACACCCCGGTAATCACGTCCTGCACCAGTTTCTGGGCGCCAAAACCAATGGCCAGGCCCAGCACACCGGCGCCGGCAATGAGCGGACCGATATCAATGCCCAGCTCCGACAGCGCAATCATCACCGTCATGGTCACCAGCAACACCGCCAGGGCACTGCGAAACAGCGACAGCAAGGTCTGGGTGCGGGCCGAGGGCATACCGGTGCCGGTTTCGGGGTTGAGCTTGTGCTCGATCAGGCTCGCCAGGCCGACCCAGATGGCGGCGGCCATGGCCAGTATGAACGCCACTGAAACAATACGACCCATCAACACCCCACCGGCGTCGGACGCATACCAGGTGGCCAGATCCAGCACTTGCCAGGCATTCAGGCTGAGCAGGATCACTGTCGCCAGCAGCAGCAGGCGCACAAAACGCAGGCCGTTGGGGATATAGCTGTTGAGCCGGGCCTCAAGCAGTGGCAGCTTGCGGCGCAGATCGTCCGACAGGCGAATGCGCCGGCCTATGATCTGGCCGAGCAGGGTTGATAACAAGGCGCCCATGCCTATTACCCCCAGGGTCTTGAGGGTGGCGAACAGCACAAAGGGCAGGGCGTTGCTCGGGCTCAGCAGCACCAGTACCAGCACCACGGTGAAATAGCCCAGTGCCAGCCAGTGCCAGGTGCGGGCCAGCAAATGCAGGCTGAGCTTGCTGGCGGTCAGCCTGCTTTGATTGGCCCGATCCCGCAGAGCCGCGCTCAGACGACGACGGTTTTTGAGGATGACCGCCACCGCATAGCCAAAAGCCGCCAGCATCAGCAGGGTGTTCAGGCCCTGGCTCAGGGCCGGTGACACATGAATGGCCACTAGCGGCTCCATCACCATGACGCCATAGCCCAGCAGGCTGATCAGCAGCGCCAGCCAGCGGTTCCAGTAGTCGGCTTCGGTGGCGTGAATGGGCAACAGTCGCAGGCCATTGTAGCGGCTGGAAAACAGCATGCGCAGGCCTGCCTTGAGCAACTCGATCACCATAAAGGCGTTAAGAAACAGCGAAGCCTGGGTGCTCTGCTCGCCGGTGACGCCCACCGCAAAGGTGGCCACCAGGTTACCGCCCACATAGGCCAGCCCCACTGCCAGCACATCCAGCGCCGCTGCCAGCGCCACGCACAGCACCAACCGTAGCACCGGCGTGTTGCCGGCGCCGTGGCGGGACCAGTGGTCCAGCCGGGAAAACAATGGTCCCGCCAGCCGGCGCAGCAGCAGAAAGGCCGCCAGGGTGGCGGCGATCACCAGGCCCAGGTTCAGGCTGGCATCCAGCAACCCGCTCATGCTGAACTGGCCGTTATCGCCGGTCAGGCGGCCCTCGGCCAGATTATTGAGTACGTCGGCCAGCACGGTGAACTGATCGCCCAAGCCTTCGGCAATGGCGCGAGTACTCTGGGCCAGTTCACGAGAGGCGGAAGGCTCCGCGGCGGCCGAGGCGGCAGCATTGGCTTCTGCCGGCGTGCCTTGCGCCAGGTTACGCAGCTCGTTAACGAGTGCGTTCCGGGACTGCTCGTTTTCCAGCAGGTCGGCCAGGGCGGAATAGGGTGGCGTGTCGGTGGTCTGGCTCTGAGCCTGTGCCAGGCCAAGGGGAAGGGCAAAAAGCAGCCACAGTAGCGGCAGCAAACGTCTTGTGGGTAGGGTCACCATGGCCTCCGGTTGGCGTTTGGTGCGGTGAATGTTACGACATCAGCAATGTCGCCCGGTTAACAGGGTATGAAGGGGCAGGGTAACATAGCCCGCCCGGCAATGATAATTGGCAAAAACCGGCATAAAATGCAGTGAAAAACACCGTCAGGAATCAATACGGACAAGATATGGAGCTGGTTTTTCTGGGTACTTCATCGGGCGTACCGACTCGGGGGCGCAGCCTGTCGGCGGTGGCGCTGCGCCGGCACAAGGCCAAAACCTGGTTGCTGGTGGACTGTGGTGAGGGCACCCAGCACCGGTTGCTGCGGGCGCCGCTGTCGCTGCACTGGCTGCAGGCGGTGTGCATTACCCATCTGCACGGGGATCACTGCTACGGCCTGCCGGGGCTGCTGGCCAGCGCCGGCATGGGCGGGCGCACCGCGCCGCTGACCATTATTGGCCCGGCGGGTCTGCAGGCCTGGGTGGAGCATACCGCCGCCGTCAGCCAGCTGCAGCTGAACTATGCCTTGCGGTTTGTGTTGGTGGAGGAGCTGGCCGCCGGGGCGGCACCGCTGGCGCTGGAGCAGTTTGAGGTCTCCGCCACCGCGCTGTCGCACCGGCTGCCCAGCTTTGGCTATGCCTTCACCGAAACCGGCCTGCCCAGCCGGCTCGACACCGCCAGGTTAAGGGCCGACGGCGTGCCCGCCGGGCCGCTGTGGGGGCGGCTGCACCGGGGCGAAGTGATCACGCTGGACGATGGCCGTATTATCAAGGGGCGGGACTATCAGCTGGCGCCGCCCACCCCGCGCAAGGTGGTGATTGGCGGTGACAACGACACCCCGGCCCTGCTCAATGAGGCGGTGAAGGGCGCCAGCGTGCTGGTGCACGAGGCCACTTATACCCATGAGGTGGCGGCCAGGGTGGGCCCAGAGCCGCAACACAGCAGTGCCGCCGCGGTGGCCGCCTTTGCCGCAAAGGCGGGGGTGCCCAATCTGGTGCTCACCCATTTCAGCCCCCGTTACCGGCACGGCGGCCCCGGCCTGACGGTGGCGGATCTGGAGCTGGAAGCCCGGGCCCACTATGCCGGGCGGCTGTTTATGGCCGAAGATCTGGCCCTGTATCGGCTGAACGGGGCAGGGGTGTTGAGCCGAATATAGGGCCTGCCGGGCTCACACCTTGCGGCCGGCAAAGGCGTCGTCCACCGGGGTGTCAAACAGGTGGTTGCAGTAATTGCTGAGGGTTTTCACCGCCAGCGCCAGGATCACGTCAAGCATGGCGGCTTCATCAAAGCCGGCGTCAAGAAAGGCCCTTGCCTGGTCCGGCGTGGGGTTGCCCCGGCTGCTGAACATGACCTCGGTAAAGGCTGCCAGTGCCGCCAGCCTGGCATCGGGCACCGGCTGGCGGGCGCGAATGGCGTCGGTCACCGCCTCGGGCACACCGGAGGCGGTATCGGCCAGGGTGCTGTGGGCCGCGAGGCAATAGTCGCAGCCGTTCTCCCGGCTGATCACCAGCAGTACCACTTCCTGCTCCACCGGGTTCAGGCTACCGTGTTCGCGAAACTGCTGGTAACCGTGCAGGTAGGTGTTGAGCAGTGCCGGGCCATTGGCCATGGCGCGGTACATGTTGGGCACAAAGCCGAGTTTCTGCCGGGCCTGCTCCAGGGGCGGTCGGGCTTTGTCACCGGCCTTTTCCGGATCAAGCAAGGCCAGCCATTGCATGTGATAACGCCGAGACATAAGGGCTCTCCCGAGTGATGAAGGTGGTGTCAGTATAGGCACTCGGGGCCAGGGTCACCTGTGGGTATCGAGGGTATAGCCCATGCCCCTTACGGTGTGGATCAGCCGAGGTTCAAAGCCGTCGTCTATCTTGCCGCGCAGCCGGCGAATGGACACGTCGATCACATTGGTGTCGCTGTCGAAATTCATGTCCCACACCAGTGAGGCAATCAGCGAGCGGGGCAACACTTCACCCTGGCGACGCACCAGCAGCTCCAGCAGGGCAAACTCCTTGTTGGTGAGATGAATGGCGACCTCGCCACGGCTGGCCTGGCGGCGGGGCAAATCCAGCACCAGGTCGGCTACCTGCAGCCGGTGCTCGTCCTGACGGGGCGCGCCCCGGCGCAGCAGGCTGCGCACCCGGGCCAGCAGCTCGGCAAAGGCAAAGGGTTTCACCAGATAGTCGTCGGCGCCCAGCTCCAGGCCACGCACCCTGTCTTCCACGCTGTCGCGGGCGGTCAGAAACAGCACCGGCATTTGCCGGTCCTGCTCCCGCAGGGCGGCCACAATGCGCCAGCCGTCCAGATCCGGCAGCATGACATCTGCCACCACCAGATCGTAAGGCTCGCTCACCGCCTGGTGCAGGCCATCGAGGCCGTTGCGTACCAGATCCACCACAAAGCCCGCCTCGCGCAGGCCCTTTTGCAGATAGTCGCCGGTGCTGTGTTCATCTTCGATGATCAGCAGTTTCATGACAGTCTCCGTTGAGGCAAGGACAGCATGATGACGCACAAGGGCCGGCGGGCTCAAGCCCCGCAAGCGGCGGTGCCAAGATGACAATTTTGTCATTTTCCCGTCATGTTGGCTTCAGGTGCGCCTTTCTATGCTTGATGTATGCACACCAAGTAGGACAACGGCATAGGTAAGGAATGTGATGACACAACCAAAAAAGAACCTCAACCTGCCCCGGCGGCGATTTGTGCAGGGCCTGGCCGCCGGCGGTGCCGTGCTGGGGCTGGCTCCCATGCTGGCCACGGCCAGGCAGCCGGCCCCCGTCACCGTGACCGGCCATGTGCCGGTGCTCTCCGGCACCGAGTTCGATCTGGTGATCGACGAAACCCCGGTCAACTTCACCGGCCGGCCGCGCATGGCCACCACCATTAACGGCTCCATTCCCGGGCCCACCCTGCGCATGCGCGAGGGCGATACCGTCACCATTCGCGTGACCAACCGGCTCAAGGAGCCCACCTCCATTCACTGGCATGGCATTATTCTGCCGTTTCAGATGGACGGCGTGCCCGGCATCAGTTTTGCCGGCATCGCCCCCGGCGAGACCTTCACCTACCGATACACCCTGGAGCAGAGCGGCACCTACTGGTATCACTCCCATTCGGGCATGCAGGAGCTGACCGGCATGTATGGGGCGCTGATCATCGAGCCGGCAGCAGCCGACACCATCAGGGCCGATCGTGAGCATGTGGTGGTGTTGTCGGACTGGACCGATGAAGCCCCCATGCGGGTGTTTGGCAAGTTGAAAAATCAGGGCGACTTCTACAACTTCAATCAGCCGACGGTGGCGGATTTTTTTCGGGACATGAGCAAGGATGGCCTGGGCGCGGCGCTGGAAAAGCGGCAAATGTGGAACCAAATGCGCATGAGCCCCAGCGATCTGGCGGATTTGTCCGCCGAAACCCTGACCTACCTGATGAACGGTACCACTCCCGCCGGTAACTGGACCGGGCTGTTCAGACCGGGCGAGCGGGTGCGGTTGCGCTTTATCAACGGTGCCGGCAACACCTTTTACGATGTGCGCATACCGGGACTGACACTGACCGTGGTGCAGGCCGATGGCCTCAACGTGGCGCCGGTGGAGGTGGATGAATTCCGTTTTGGCCCTGGTGAGACCTACGATGTGCTGGTGGAGCCCACCGCCGAGGCCTATACCCTGTTCGCCCAGGCCATGGACAGAACCGGTTATGCCCGGGGCACCCTGGCCACCCGTGAGGGGCTGAGCGCCGCCGTGCCGCCGGTGGATGAACCCCAGCAACTGACCATGGCCGACATGATGGGCGCCATGGATCACGGTGCCATGGGCCACGGCAGTATGGCGGGCATGGATCACGGTGCCATGGGCCACGGCAGTATGGCGGCTATGGATCATGCGGCCATGGGTCACGGCAGTATGGCGGGCATGGATCATGCGGCCATGGGCCACGGCGCCATGGCGGGGGGACTGACGGCGGCCAGCACAGCGGTGCGCCATGCGCGCACCGAATATGGCCCCAGTGTCGACATGCGGGTCGATACCCCTCGTACCAACCTGGACGATCCCGGTGTGGGCCTGCGTAATAACGGCAGGCGTGTGCTCACCCTGGCAGATCTGCGCACCCCCGGCGGCCCCATGGATCCCCGGCCGCCCGAGCGGGAGATTGAATTGCATCTCACCGGCAACATGGAGCGCTACACCTGGTCGTTCGACGGCGTTGAATTCGGCAGCTCCACCCCGGTGCACCTCAGCTACGGCGAACGGGTACGCATTATTCTTCACAACGACACCATGATGACCCATCCCATGCACCTGCATGGCATGTGGAGCGAGCTGGAAAGCCCGGACGGTGAATTTCTGTGCCGCCGGCACACCATACCGGTGCAGCCGGCCCAGCGTATCAGCTTTCTGGTGACCGCCGACGCCCTCGGTCGCTGGGCCTGGCATTGTCATCTTATGTTCCATATGGATGCGGGCATGTTCCGCATGGTGGTGGTGTCATGAGCAAGCACACAGTAATGATGAGGCATGTATTGGGCGCGTTGGCGCTGACCGCCTGGCCGGCTCTGGCTCAAATGGATCATGGCGATATGCAAATGCAGGGCGGCAAGCCGCCGGCCGACGCCCGGGATCCCCATGCCTACTCCGGTGGCGTATCCCTGGATGAAGGGCCTTACGCCCTGCCCGGACCCCGCCAGCTGAAACTGGCCGACGAGCACCTGTTTTACGGTGTGCTGGCCGAGCGGCTGGAGCGGGTGGACAACGGCGATGACCAGGCCCTGGCCTATGAGGTGAGCGCCTGGGCCGGGCGGGATTACGACCGCGCCGTGGTGAAGGCGGAAGGCGACATCGAACACGGCCGGCTGGCAGAAACCAGCACCGAGCTGCTGTGGAGCCACGCCCTGACGGCGTTCTGGAACAGCGAACTGGGCGTTCGTTACGACACCGGCCATGGCCCGGATCAGGGCTGGCTGGCCGCCGGCGTCTCCGGACTCGCGCCCTACTGGGTGGAGCTGGACGCCACCGCCTACCTGGGTGACGACGGTCAAACGGCGCTGGCGCTGGAGGCGGAATACGAGCTGTTGCTGACCCAGCGGCTGGTGTTGCAGCCGGCCATCGAGCTCACCGCCTTTGGTCAGGATGACGCCGAGCGTGGCCAGGGCCGGGGGCTGTCGGAGCTGGTAGCGGGCGCGCGCCTGCGTTACGAGTTCAGCCGCCAGTTCGCGCCCTATGTGGGCTGGGAATGGTCCGCCGCCCTGGGCAAGACCGCGGATCTGGCGCGGGATGAAGGTGAATCAACCCAGGACACCCGCTGGGTGGCCGGGGTCCGGTTCTGGTTTTAAGCCAGGGCCTTACGTTGTTTTAGGGGAGAAACAAACCGATGAAAGCAAAGTATTCCATCATGATGCTGGCACTGCTGCCTGGTCTGGCAGTGGCGGCGGGCACACACGGCGGCGGCCATGGCAGTGGTCACGAACATGGCGCGGCCAACATGGAGCAGCATATGGGCGGCCACGATATGGCGCAGCCCATGAGTGGTATGGGCCGGCCAGGGCAGGCGGCCGAGATCAGCCGCACCATCGCCGTGGACATGAACGACGACATGCGTTTCACGCCGGCGCGTATTGAGGTGAAGGCCGGAGAAACGGTGCGCTTTTTTGTGAGCAACCGGGGCCGGCTTGAGCACGAGCTGGTGTTGGGCAACCTGGTCATGCTGCAGCAGCATGCCGAGATGATGCGGGAGATGCCGCATATGGATCATGCCGAGCCGAATATGATCAGCCTGAAACCCGGCCAGAAAGGGGGCCTGGTCTGGCACTTTGACCAGGCCGGCACCGTGGACTTCGCCTGCCTGATCCCCGGGCATATGGAGGCCGGCATGAAGGGACAGGTAAGCGTGGCGCATTAAAGCGCTGACCTATCCTGTGACCAAAAAGGACGGCAAGAGGTGAAAAAAACATTGGGTGCAAACCGTTGGGTGATCTGGCTTGCCGGCGCCATGGTAGTGGTGGGGCTTTCCATGATCGCCGGCCATTTGATGATGGGCGGCCGCTTTATGGGGGCCGGCATGCCTCACGACCGGGAGCTGTCCCGCCAGGGGCGGGTGGCTTACGGTGAATATTGTGCCAGCTGTCACGGTGCCGACCTCAGGGGCACGCCCCAGGGGCCGCCCTTTTTGCACAAGGTATACGAGCCGTCACACCATGGCGACGAGGCCTTTTACCGGGCCGCAGCAAAGGGTGTGCATGCACATCACTGGCGCTTTGGCGATATGCCGCCGGTGGCCGGGGTAAGCCGCGACGAAGTCAGCGCCATTATTGCGTATGTGCGGGAGCAACAGCGCCGTCACGGCATACATTAAGGCGTCATGTCGTTGACGCAGGGGCGGGAAACCGGGCGGTAAAGCAGGTCTCCCGCTTATCGGAATGCACCGTCAGGGTGCCGCCATGACCGACGATAATGGCCCTGGCAATGGCCAGACCCAGGCCGGTGCCTTCGGTGGTTGGCTGACGGGCGCTGTCTGCCCGATAGAAGCGATCAAACAGCCGCGGCCACTGTGCCGGCGGAATAGGCGGCCCCGGATTGGCCACGGCCACGGTGACGCCGTTCTCGTTTTCACCAATGATGATGGTCACCGCTTGCCGTGCCGGCGTGTAGCGAATGGCATTGCTCAGCAAATTGCTGAAGGCCCGCTGTAACATGGCCCGGTCACCTTGCAGAGCGGCCTGTCCCTGGCGATGCAGCCGCACCTCTTGCTCGCTTGCCACGGGCTCGAAAAATTCAATCAGTTCATCCATCTCCTCGGCCAGATCCAGTGTACTGGGGTGCAGCGCCAGCTGCCCCCGATCTGATTTGGCCAGAAACAGCATTTCATTGATCATTCTGCCAAGCCGCTCGGCGCTATCCAGGTTGGCGTAGAGGGCTTCGCGGTAGTCCGCGGCATGACGTGGCTGGCTCAGGGCCACCTGAGTTTGCAGCATCAGGCTGTTTATCGGCGTGCGCAGCTCGTGGGCGATGTCGGAAGAAAAATCGGTCAGCCGCTGAAAGGAGTCTTCCAGCCGGTCCAGCATATTGTTGAAGGCGGCAATGGGGGCATGCAGTTCCGCCGGCGCGCCATGCAGGGGCAGCCGGTGATCCAGCTTGCTGGCGGTAATGCGGGTGGCGAGCCCGGCCAGGGCCCGCAATGGCCTGAGCCCGGTGCGGGAGGCAAACCAGCCCAGCAATACCGACACCAGTGCCATGCCTGCGGTCAACCAGAGCAGGCCGGCCTTAATGTCATCGATAAAATGCTGGTGGTAGCGGGTGTCGAGCACCACGCGGATCATCAGTGTGTCGGGCAGCTCCGCTGTGGCAGAGGGCGGCGCGAAGGACGAGGTGAGGGCACGGTAGCGAGTGCCGTTTTCAACCCAGCTTTCAAATACCGGCAGGGCCTGCAACGGGGGCAGTGGGTGGTGCCGGGCTTCGGGCGCGCGCGTGTCTGCCAGCACTCTGCCCTCGGGCGTGCTGATCTGCAGGGCATGGTCGCCATAACCGGCCAGGGCCTGGTGCAGGCGGGTCTGCAGCCGCGGCCAGTCGGGCCGGCCGCTGTTCAGCTGGCTGGCGAGCAGGTTGTTGACCAGCACGGCCTTGCCCTGCAGGGCGGCCTCGTCCTGGCGGGCAAAGTGCTGATCCAGCGCCTGCATCAGCACCAGGCTGACCAGGCCCCAGATGGCCAGCATGGTCAGGGTAAAAATCAGGCTGAGGCGCGTGGTAAGAGAAAGCAAACGGCCCATGGCTGGCGCTGTGCTCCGGTTGGTTGCAACAGCGCCCAATGTACCCTCAAGCCTTCAGCACCGCCAGCAGGGCGTCGGCGGTGGCGGCACTGGAGGCCGGATTCTGTCCGGTAATCAACCCGCCGTCGGCGACCACATGGCTGCTCCAGTCTTCGCCTTTGCTGTAATGCGCCCCCTGGCCGGTGAGCATGTCTTCAATGGAAAAGGGCACCACCTCGGTGAGCCCCACGGCGGCCTCTTCACGGTTGCTGAAACCGGTCACTCGCTTGCCCCGGACCACCGGCTGACCGTCGGGCGTTCTGGCGTGGCACAGCACGGCAGGGCCATGGCACACCGCTGCCACCGGACGGCCCCGGCGCAGCATGTGTTCAATCAACCCCACCGAGGTGGCGTTTTCGGTCAGATCCCACAACGGGCCGTGGCCGCCGGGGTAAAACACCGCATCAAAGTCCCGATCGTGAATTCGAGTGAGCGGCAGGGTGTTGTCGAGGGCGGCCATGGCCTCGGCGTCGGCCTCAAACCGCCGAGTGTCGTCGGTCATCATGTCGGGATCCCGGCTTTTGGGATCGAGGGGCGGCCGGCCGCCCCTGGGTGACGCCAGGGTAATGCGCGCGCCGGCGTCTTTCAGCCGGTAATAGGGGGCGGCCAGCTCCTCCAGCCAGAAGCCGGTGGGCTCGCCGGTGTCGCCGAGCCGATCGTGGGAAGTCAGCACCATCAGAATGTTCATGTCGGTCTCCTTGGGGTCACAAAGAGGGTGGCAGGTACAAGGTTATGCATTCAGTGTAAGAACTGCCGGGGTGGTTGCGACAAATAAATAACCACTGCAGGGTATCAAGGCACTGGCTTGCGCCGTGCAGTCGGGTTGTCAAATAATGTCAATAAGGAGACATACCATGAAAACCCTGATGTCACTGGCCCTGGCGGCACTGTTTTCCGTGGCCGTGGTGCCTGCCCAGGCCGCACCGCTTGCTTCCGAAGGCCCCATTGTCAGCAAAACCCTGTCGATGGGGGACGGGATTGACCGCAAGAAGTGTCAAATCTTGAAAAAACGCGGCATGAAACTGCCCGGTTACTGTGGTCCTAATTAATGCGACCGGCTACATAAAACAACGGGTGCCATTGGCACCCGTTTTAGTGTGTGAAGGTCTGGGACCTGTTACATACGTTCCACCCGGCTCCAGGGATCCGGTTTGCGACTGAACTGTCCGTGTTTCCAGTCATTAGCCAGTCGGCGAAAGTCGTCGCCGCTGATATGCACCAGATCGCGGTGATCCCCGCTTTCCAGATAGATATCGGCCATGCCCAGCAGCTCGTCGTCCACCATGGTATCCACGGCATAGGCTTCCCCCATGGCCGGAATGGCGCCCGGATCGCAGTCGTTGAACCAGTGGCTGAGGTGATGTTCCGGTGCCAGCGCCATGGGCGCGTGTATCAGATAACTGAGTCGCTCCATGTCGAGTTTATCGGCGGCGGGCAGCACCGCCATCATGGCACGGCCGTCTTCGCTTTCCAGCATGACCGCCTTGGCCATCTGAGCCAGGGGAATATGGCTGGCAATGGCGCTCTGGGCTGCGCCCTCGGCGTAGGGGTGGTGCACCATGTTGTAGGGAACACGGCGTTGTTCAAGAAACTGTTTAAGTCTGAGTGACATACCCATGATTACCTCCCGAAAACAGGCACAAAACACCCTGCTTTCTATAACAGCACTCAAAGTATAGTTCGGCTGATGTATTGGTGTGCGAATTAAAGATTCGTAAGAGTCTATTGATCCAAATCAAGCGCACTTTGGATTGTCATTTTCCCAAAATGAAATTGCTCTAGAATGAATGTATTGGCCCCATACGAAAACTCACCTCACATGCGTAACCTCTCACTGAACTGGAAAATTCTACTGCCGCTGCTGGCGACCTTCATCTTGGTGTTTGCGTTGTGCTATGGCGTGTCGACCCAGTTGCAGCGTGGCCTGGCCCTGAGCCTGGCCGAGGAAAAAATAGAGACCACCGCCAACCTCTATATGGATGAGCTGAATGTGCTGATGGTAAACGGGGCCATTCACCGGCGTGGCCTGGTACAGTCCAAAATTCAGCAGGAAAAGGGCATTGAAAGTGCCCGAGTGATCCGCGCACCCGCGGTGACCGAGGTGTTTGGCCCGGGGGCACCGGATCAGGGCGTGGAAGACGAGCTTGACCGGCGTGCCATTGAACAGGGTGAAACCGTGCTGGAGCTGAACCTGAAGGGGGACAGTCCCAGTTTGACCATGGTCAAGCCGTTTCGGGCCCATGAAGCATATCGCGGCACCGCCTGCCTGCAGTGTCACCAGGTGCCGGAAGGCACCGTGATGGGGGCGGTGCGCATCAGTTACGATCTGCGCGATACCTTTGCGCAAATCAAACACAACAACCTGCAGCTGGCGGCCATGCTGCTGGCGGTGTTCCTGTTGGCGCTGGGAGGGCTGTGGCTGGTGCAGCATCTTTACCTAAAGCGACCCATTCTCGGTATTCGTCGGCGCCTGCAGCAGGTGGCCAAGGAGCGGGATCTCTCCGGGCGCCTGCCCGAGCTCGGCAAGGATGAGCTGGGTGGCCTGGTAGACTCCATTAATGGCCTGCTTGGCAGTTTTCAGCACAGCCTGGCCGAGGTGCGCCGGGTGACCGGTAACATTTATGCCGCCGCCGGAGAAATTCAGCATACCGCCCAGCAGACCGACGCCTCGGTCAAGGCTCAGGACGGTGAAACCGCCCTGATCGCCACTGCCATCAATGAAATGGAGGCCTCGGCGCGGGAAGTGCGGGAGAACGCCAGACTGACCGCAGAGACCTCGGAGCAAACCCATGCCTTTGCCCTGACCGCCAGCGATCAGGCCCGGGTGGCGGTGACGGGCATTCAGGCCCTGAGCGGCGAAATTGGCCGTATCGACAGAGTGATTCGCGAACTGGACGGCCGTTGTGATCAGGTGGACAAGGTGCTCGACATGATCAAGGGCATTGCCGAACAGACCAACCTGCTGGCGCTGAATGCAGCCATAGAGGCGGCGCGTGCCGGCGAGTCGGGGCGGGGCTTTGCGGTGGTGGCCGACGAGGTGCGCACCCTGGCACTGCGCACTCAGCACTCAGCAGAAGAGATCACCGGCATGATTCGGCTGTTGCAGAACGAAGCCAAGGAAGCGGTGCACGCCATTGAAAAAGCAGAAGGTCAGGCCGGTGACAGCGTGGCCCGCACTCAGGATGCCATGGGCTCCCTGCAATCCATTATCGATCAGGTGGCGCGCATCAATGAGCTGAATGCCCAGGTGTCTACCTCGGCGGATGAACAAAGTGCGGTGTGCTCCGAGGTCAGCCGTAACATCACGCGCGTGCGGGACAGCTCCGGCGACACCCTGGCGCAGGCCGAAGCCGCCGCCAGTGCCAGCCTGCAACTGGTGGAGGAATGCCGAGTACTGGAGCAAATGATTGCCCGGTACCGGCTGCAGCATGATATGCATGCCGGCACCGAGTCCTTGACGGTACGGCCGGTGGCGGTGCATTAACGCCAAGGTTAATGGGAAAGCCGGCGGCCATCTCTTTTCTGAGCACGGATACTCATGTTTTTGAACGCCGGTCGGGTTCAACACCAAATCAGTCTGATTCGGCCGTCACGCCTTCCACCCGGCTTACCACTTCGCCCTGGGCCAGCCGAGTGGTGATAACGTCATTTTCCTTCAGCTGGCCGGCATTGGTGATCACGCTGTTGTTGTGCAGGGTGATGCTGTAACCCCGGGACAGGGTGGCCAGGGGACTCATGGCGTGCAGCCGAGAGCCGGCCAGGGCCAGTTTATGTTCGAGGCGGTTCAGTTTGGCACTCAGGGCTCGGTGCAGGCGTTGCTCCAGGGTGTTCAGTCGCTCTGCGCTGTATACCAGGCGCTGACCCGGGTGCTGGTGTGTCAGGCGCAGTGTGGCCTGCTCGGTCCGCTGCTGTGCCTGCTCCAACCGCCGGCTCATCGCCCGCTCCAGGCGTAGCTGCAGCTGGTCGAGCTGCTGGCTTTGCTGCTGCAGGCGTTGGCGTGGGTGCTGTCGCTCCAGTCGGTGCTGCCATTGCTGCAGGCGGTTGTGCCGGTCGGCAAGCCAGCGCAACATGGCCTGCTCCAGGCGCTGGCCGCCCTGTTGCCACTGGCGCCGCTGCACGCCGCCGTCCTGGCTGATGAGCTCGGCGGCGGCAGAGGGGGTAGGGGCGCGCAGGTCGGCCACCAGATCACTCAGGCTCACATCCACCTCGTGGCCCACGGCACTGACCACCGGCAGGTGGGACGCGGCAATGGCCCGCACCAGGCGCTCATCGTTAAAGCACCACAAGTCCTCCAGCGAACCGCCCCCTCGGGCCAGCAGCAGCAGATCGGTCTCGTTGCGCCGGTTGGCCTCACTCAGGGCATGAATGAGCTGGGGCACGGCGCCTTCACCCTGTACCTGGCTGGGATAGAGGATCACCTCCAGCTGCGGCGCCCGGCGGGCCAGCACGGTGAGAATGTCGTGCACCGCCGCGCCCGTGGGAGAGCTGATAATGCCAATACGCGTTGGGTGGGCCGGCAGCGGGCGCTTGCGCTCGGCGGCAAACAGGCCCTCGGCGGCCAGCGCCTGTTTAAGGGCCTCAAACTGCTGCTTGAGCAAACCTTCGCCGGCGGGAGCCAGGGTCTGGGCTACCAGCTGAAAGTCGCCCCTTGGCTCATAGAGCGTAACTTTGCCGAAGATAAGTACCTGATCGCCGTTTTTCGGCCGAAAACCCACGCTGCGGTTGTTGCCGCGAAACATGGCGCAGCGCAGTTGCGACTGGTTGTCTTTTAACGAGAAATACCAGTGGCCCGAGGCCGGCATGACCAGGTTGGAGATTTCACCGGTGAGCCATACCGCCCCCATGTCGCCTTCCAGCAGCAGCCGGGCGTGGCGATTAAGGCGGCTGACGGTGTAGATATTGGTTAACTTTTCCTGCTGCAAAATCACCTCTGGTGAGTATTTTTATTTGAAAATAAACCGCTTTGGGGAGAATTTTTCGTCTTGCCGACCAAAATAACAAAAAATCGCTTTACCCGAAGGGGGTGAATGCCTAAAATTCTTTGGCAATATTTTTACCCCCCAACTTATGGTGAATATTGCGATGCTTAGGATTGCCCAAGACGCCCTGACCTTTGATGATGTACTGCTGGTCCCAGCTCATTCCACCGTATTGCCCAACACGGCGGATCTCCGCACCCGGCTGACCCGGGAAATCAATCTTAACATCCCCATCGTCTCCGCTGCCATGGACACCGTGACCGAAGCCGATCTGGCCATTGCCCTGGCCCAGGAAGGCGGCATTGGTTTTATTCACAAGAACATGTCCGTTGAGGCCCAGGCTGCCCAGGTGCGCAAGGTCAAGAAATTCGAAAGCGGCATGGTGTCGGATCCGGTCACCGTGACTCCCGACATGACCATTGCCGATGTGCGTGAACTGACTCAGCAGAACGGCTTTGCCGGCTACCCGGTCATTGCCGCCGACGGCGAGCTGGTGGGCATTATCACCGGCCGTGACGTGCGCTTTGTGCAGGACATGAGCAAGCCCGTGCATGAAGTCATGACCGACAAGAGCCGCCTGGTTACCGTGCCGGTGGGCGCCGGCCGCGATCAGGTAGAAGCCCTGATGCAGCAGCACCGCATTGAAAAGGTACTGGTGGTAGAAAACAACGGTCGCCTGGCCGGCATGATCAGTGCCAAGGACTTCCAGAAAGCGGAAAGCAAACCCAACGCCTGTAAAGATGCTCAGGGCCGCCTGCGCGTGGGTGCCGCCGTGGGCGCCGCACCCGGCAACGAAGAGCGCATTGCCGCCCTGGTGGCCGCCGGCCTTGACGTGCTGCTGATCGACTCTTCTCACGGTCACTCCGAGGGTGTGCTGCAGCGCATTCGCGAAACCCGTGCCGCCTATCCGGATCTGGCCATCATCGGTGGCAACGTGGCCACCGCCGCCGGCGCCCTGGCCCTGGCCGAAGCGGGTGTGAGCGCGGTGAAGGTGGGCATCGGTCCCGGCTCCATCTGTACCACCCGTATCGTCACCGGTTGTGGTGTGCCGCAAATTACCGCCGTGGCCAACGCCGTGGAAGCACTCAAGGATCTGGGCATTCCGGTGATTGCCGACGGCGGCATTCGTTTCTCCGGTGACATCGCCAAGGCCCTGGCGGCCGGCGCCAACTGTGTGATGATGGGCTCCATGTTTGCCGGCACCGAAGAGTCTCCCGGTGAAATCGAGCTGTTCCAGGGCCGCGCGTTCAAGTCTTACCGTGGCATGGGCTCCCTGGGTGCCATGAGCAAGGGCTCCAGCGATCGCTACTTCCAGAGCGACAACGCCGCCGATAAAATGGTGCCGGAAGGCATTGAAGGCCGGGTGCCCTACAAGGGCAAACTGAAGGAAATTATCCATCAGCAGATGGGCGGTCTGCGCAGTGCCATGGGACTCACCGGTAGTGCCACCATAGATGACCTGCGCACCAAGGCAGAATTTGTTAAGATATCCGGCGCGGGCATTCAGGAGTCGCACGTGCACGATGTGACCATTACCAAGGAAGCGCCCAACTACCGGTTGGGTTAATCCCGGAACGCGACGAACGGGGGGCTGGTCCCCCCGTTTTTCTATTGCCGCCTGCTCCCCCCACAGGCGGTGTTTGTAACGAGTAGGAAGACGATGACCAAGAATATTCACGACAACCGGATCCTGATCCTGGACTTCGGCTCACAATACACTCAGCTGATTGCGCGCCGTGTGCGTGAACTGGGCGTGTATTGCGAGCTGTGGGCCTGGGACGTCACCGAGGAGCAGATCCGCGACTTCAATCCGAACGGTATCATTCTGTCCGGGGGGCCGGAGTCGGTCACCGAGGAAGGCAGCCCGCGGGCGCCGGAATACGTGTTTAATGCCGGTGTGCCGGTATTTGGCATTTGCTACGGCATGCAAACCATGGCTCAGCAGCTGGGTGGCGCCGTGGCCGGCTCCAACGAGCGTGAATTCGGTTACGCCCAGGTGCAGCGCGTGGCCGACTGCGCCCTGTTCGCCAACATTGAAGACGCCATCGACGACAACGGCAATGCCCTGCTGGACGTCTGGATGAGCCACGGCGACAAGGTGGTGGCCCTGCCCGAAGGCTTTGACAAGGTCGCCCAGACCGGCAGCTGCCCCTTTGCCGCCATGGCCGACGAAAGCCGCCGTTTCTACGGCGTGCAGTTCCACCCGGAAGTGACTCACACCCGTCAGGGCGCGCGCATGCTGGAGCACTTTGTGCGTGATATCTGCCAGTGTGAAGCCCTGTGGACCCCGGCTTCCATCATTGAAGACGCCGTGGCCCGTATCAAGGCGCAGGTGGGCGACGACGAGGTGATTCTGGGTCTGTCCGGCGGTGTTGACTCCTCCGTGGTGGCCATGCTGGTGCACCGTGCCATTGGCGACAAGCTGACCTGTGTATTCGTGGACAACGGCCTGCTGCGCCTGAACGAAGGCGAGCAGGTGATGGAAATGTTCGGCGATCACTTCGGCCTGAACATCATCAAGGCCGACGCCGAAGACCGCTTCCTCACCGCCCTGGCCGGCATCGACGAGCCGGAAGCCAAGCGCAAGGCCATTGGCCGCGTGTTTGTGGAAGTGTTCGACGAAGAGTCCAAGAAGCTCAAGAACGCCAAGTGGCTGGCCCAGGGCACCATCTATCCGGATGTGATTGAATCTGCCGCCTCTGCCACCGGCAAGGCCCATGTGATCAAGTCTCACCACAACGTGGGCGGTCTGCCCGACGACATGAAGATGGGTCTGGTTGAGCCGCTGCGCGAACTCTTTAAAGACGAAGTTCGCCGCGTGGGCCTGGAGCTGGGTCTGCCCTACGACATGCTCTATCGTCACCCCTTCCCGGGTCCGGGTCTGGGCGTGCGGGTGCTGGGTGAAGTGAAGAAGGAATACTGCGACCTGCTGCGCCGGGCCGACGCCATCTTTATTGAAGAGCTGCGCAAGCACGACCTGTACAACAAGGTCAGCCAGGCCTTTACCGTGTTCCTGCCGGTGCGCTCCGTTGGCGTCATGGGCGATGGCCGCAAGTACGACTGGGTGGTGTCTCTGCGTGCCGTGGAAACCATCGACTTCATGACCGCCCACTGGGCCCACCTGCCGTACGATTTCCTGGGCCATGTGTCCAACCGTATCATCAATGAAATCGACGGCATCAGCCGCGTGGTATACGATATTTCCGGCAAGCCGCCCGCCACCATCGAGTGGGAATGATCACACGTTAGGCATTAGCTGGTACTAACTGGCATTAAATGACGATTAAGCCCATGTTTTCATGGGCTTTTTTGTTTTTATGTCTGGCAGTATTTGGCAACTGATGGCAGCGGGAAGCACCGCTTGAGCGTGGTATCCAAAGTGGTATTATCGAGACATGATGCCATGAGTGATAGCCGATACCATGCTGCTTGATCCTGTGTGTTCATGGTATCAAAATTACTTAACTATCTGGTTTTATTGATTTTATGGCCTAATTTTCAGGTGATCTTCCAGCATGGTATTGGAATCGAAGAAGGATAAGACTCTTGCTGACCGATACCAAGCTGCGCAACCTCAAGCCGAGGGATAAACTCTACAAGGTGAATGACCGGGATGGCCTCTATGTGGCTGTCACTCCTGCCGGCTCTATCTCATTCCGTTACAACTACTCGATCAATGGCAGGCAAGAGACAATCACCTTTGGCCGCTATGGCGTTGGGGGGATCACGCTAGCAGAAGCCCGTGAGCGAATTAGTGAAGCCAAGCGGATGGTCGCTGATGGAAAGTCGCCAGCGAAGGAGAAGGCACGGGACAAGGCGCGTGTAAAAGGGGCTGAAACCTTTGGTGCCTGGGCGGAAAAGTGGCTACGTGGCTACCAGATGGCCGACTCTACCCGTGATATGCGCCGCTCGGTTTATACGAGAGAGCTGGAAACGAAATTCGGCAATCAGAAGCTGACCGAAATCACCCACGAGGACTTGCGAGCACTTACCGACGCCATCGTAGAGCGCGGTGCGCCTGCTACGGCGGTTCATGCGCGTGAGATTGTACTCCAAGTATACCGCTGGGCGACTGAGCGGGGTCAGAAGGTCGAAAACCCGGCAGACCTGGTTAGGCCAGCAAGCATTGCTAGGTTTGAGCCGAGAGATCGAACCCTGACGCCAGAAGAAATCAGTACCATGTACCAGTACATGGGGCGTATTGGTACATCACCATCGATCCGGGCAGCGGTAAAGCTACTGTTGTTGACGATGGTGCGTAAAAGCGAGCTGACGAATGCTACCTGGAGTGAGATCAACTTCAGCGAAGCGCTCTGGACGATCCCCAAAGAACGGATGAAGCGGCGAAACCCTCACCTGGTGTTTCTATCCAGGCAGGCTATGGACATCCTCATCGCTTTGAAGACGTTCTCCGGTGGATCGGAGTATGTTCTGCCGTCACGCTACGATTCTGACGTCCCCATGAGTAGTGCCACGCTGAACCGGGTAATGACGATGACTTACAAGCTGGCTCAGAAAGAGGGGCAACCGCTTGCCAAATTCGGCCCGCACGACCTGAGACGAACAGCCAGTACCTTGCTCCATGAAGCCGGTTACAACACCGACTGGATAGAGAAATGCTTGGCACATGAGCAGAAGGGTGTAAGGGCAATCTATAACAAAGCCGAATATCGTGAGCAGCGTACAGGCATGTTGCAGGACTGGGCGAATATGATTGATGAATGGACGGCTTAGAGTTGTATGTGCTAAAGGTTAGTATTTGTATGCTGGGAAGTGAAAAATGATGGTATAGTCATTGTGTTTATTCTCGATGTATGGGATTAGTATAGGAAAGCTAAAGTGCTTTTTTATTGCGTTATTAAATGTAAAAAAAATTATTTATTCGATAAATGAGGAAAAGTTTGTGAGTGAAGAGATCTCGATAAGTCACCCATTTGATCCTTCAAAAATTCAGATGGTATCAAAAGTACAATCTGTTTATAACTTGTTGTCTCGGGTTGAGCATAATGAGATTTCAACACCCTCGTACCAACGTGGTTCATCAATATGGACTAATGATACAAAAAGTCGACTAATTGAATCTTTGCTTGTAAGAATTCCGATTCCAGTTTTTTATATTGATGCTTCTGAGGAAAATGACTGGAAAATAGTAGATGGACTTCAGCGTATATCAGCTCTAAAAGAATTTGTTATTGATAAAAAATTGGTTCTTTCAGGATTGGAATATATAACTGAGTTAAATGGAAGTTATTTTGATGATTTAAGTCGTACATTCCAGAGACGTATTTTAGAAACTGATGTGACGGTTTTATTTATAAATCCTGGAACTCCGGAAGAGGTAAAGTATAATATTTTTAAAAGGATAAATACCGGCGGTCTTCCATTATCAGATCAAGAAATAAGGCATGCCCTAAATAATGGTAAAAATGGTAAGGCGACAAAGTGCTTAGAAAAAATTGTGATAGAACTCGATTTTCCGAGTTTATGGAGTAGTAAAGCTGATGCAAACGAGAGAATGGAGCTAAACGAACTGGTATTAAGGGGGCTCGGATCCTGGTTTGTTGAAAATGATGATGTCTATTATTCGGATATTGATCGATATTTAACGGAAAGTATGAAGGCAATAAACTTAGCTGGTGAAGAGCTGATTGAGGTTAAAGTTGAGGATTTTTCAAATGCATATAAAACTGCAATAAATATTTTTGATGATCTAGTATTTAGAAAAATAAAGTTAAAAGAAGACGGAGGCTACACGAGGCCTCGTGTGAATAAAAATATATATGAAGCTTGGATTTATTGCCTTCGCATGTTTTCAAAATCTGATCGAGATGTTCTTGTTAAAAATAGAGGTTTAGTTGTAAATTTGTTTTCGGAACTTTTAGAAGTAAAGCAGTTTAGCTGGGCGGTTAACTCTAGAAAGCCAGAAACTATGCGTTATAGAAATAGTGAAATTTTAAAATTGATTAAAAGGATTGTTGAGATTGATAGATAATATTTCATTAACTAATTTTAAAAGCTTCGATAATTGTAACCTCGAGCTGAGTAATCTTAATGTATTAAGTGGTATAAACGGTTCGGGAAAATCAACTATTTGTCAAGCTTTGCTCCTGCTTCAGCAGTATTCGAGGAACTTAAAGGAGACAGTCAGTCTTAATACTGAGACTTTAAGCCTTGGTAGGTTAAATGATATTTATTATCAGAATGCCGAAGCTGCATTTATAGATTTACATATTAGCAGCAAAGGTTTTAGTTTTGGGATTCATATTGATGCTTCTCAATATAAATTAGATAATGATTATGCTGACCTTAAACCCATAGAGAAGTTAAATCCTGATCATCAGGAAGGGGATAGTGAGCTTGTTTATGCTCTTTCGAAAATTAGATATTTATCAGCAGAAAGGCTAGGTCCTAGAGCAGCTCAAAGTGTTGATCATCAAATTGTACGTATAGATAAGCATGTCGGTATATTTGGTCAATATTCTAATAGTTATTTGGAATTTTATGGTGCTGACTCTTTGGATTTAGGGCTTAGAAATCATATAGATTCCCCCTCAGACCAATTAGCTATTCAAGTGGCTTACTGGCTAAAAGATATAAGCAAAAATATTAATTTAACAACAAAGGCTCATCCGGAAACAGATCAAGTGAGTCTGTCATATAGCTTTGATGTTAGTCTGGGTAAATCATCTGATGTTAGGCCAACAAATATAGGTTTTGGTATATCTTATGTTCTACCAGTTGTCGTTATGTGCTTATCTGCGTCTCCTGGGGATACGATAATTATTGATACGCCAGAAGCTCACTTACACCCTAGGGGGCAGTTTATTATTGGTGAGTTAATAGCATGTACAGCAGCTGATGGAGTTCAAGTTATTGTTGAGACGCATAGTGATCATATTATTAATGGTATTCGCGTTCAAACGCTGAAGAATGTTTTTGATTCAGATAAATCTAAGTTTTATTATTTTGAGTTAGGCACAGGAAAAGATTACGAAGCACCCACAACGATCGTGCATAATCCAGTAATGAACGCCTCTGGACAGTTTGATTATTGGCCTGCTGGATTCTTTGATGAATGGTCTTACGCGTTGAATGAGATCCTAAGATTACGTGGGAATAGTACGCCTTAATAGAATATATATTTTATACTGAGGTATAAATTCGTGGATTTTGCTTTTAATGAACTATCTGAGTCTAATATACGCTCACCTGATGATCTCGATGCTTTTTATAATCAGTTGGTAAAGTTGATGCGAATTGCCAATCTTAAGGAGTTTCCATCTGTTGTTTTTACCGATGATTTTTCTTCAAAAGATTTTAATGGGTTGGGAAACGCATATAAATTGATGAGCAGTAGTAAGTTAGAAAGGGATGAATATGAACATTTTTTAAGCATTATTGTTAATGCTCCTTTTTCTAGCAGTATTGAGATCATTGATGATCAATACCTGTATGATTCTTCAGAAGTTAAGGGGTTTCAGTATTCCTGCATTAACAGTATTCGTAGTGTATCTATTCCTGGATCTAATTGGGATAAATATAACTATTTGGTAGATAAACTTTCTTTAGATGACACAAGCGACGAACTGATTACTAGTCAGATTAATATTGAACATCTAGGAAGCTTATCAAACACAGCTGGTACGTGGCTTCAAAAGTACCTGCCAAGATCAGAATTCAGCAATGCTCAGGAATTTTTAGAGATATTCCCCTCTAAATATCCTAATGTCCTCATTTCTGATGAGGCAAGGAACTCTTTGCGTGGCTTTAATATGGGAAAGCTTAACCAGCTAGATCGGGCTATGGGAATCTTTCAGATATATTGTGATAATTATTGGAAAAATTCATTTCGTCGGCACGTAATAACGAAGCTTGGTGTGCATATAAAGGATGAAAGTGAGCAAACAATGAATAGATATGGAGATCAGAGATTATTTTTAAATGAAAATGGGGAGAAAGAAATAATACCTTTGCATTTTAATATATCGGAAGATTTTAGAGGTTACATTAAGCCGGCTGAAGAAAATAAAATATTTTTAGCTTATCTTGGTCCTCATTTAAGCACTGTTAAATATAAATGATTTTATTTTTATATAATTGTATCTATGTGTTTCTATCTTTTTAATTTAAAATCATCGGGAACTTTCGATAACGCTTTAGACACTGCCTGGCGCGTCATTGGCTGCTGCTTGGCATTTAGTATTCGTTTCCCTATCTCCTCCTGGTTAAAGCCGTTTCGCTTTAGTACCAACATTTTTTTCTTCGTATCCGATAGCTTAGAATTCACCATTCTGCGGGCGATATTGCGTAATTCGGATTTGTCTGCTGGTTGCAGAGTTAGACGCAACATTAATTGGAAGAAGTAGCTGTCAATCAACTCATCGCCTGACATAGCGTGAGGCTTGGACCGATTCGCACACTGGTGGGTCAGTCGTGTGAGTTCGATATTAAATTGTGTTTGAGAGCGTTTTGCCTGCCTATAAGTAGGGTTCCACTCACCATTCACCAACTTGGGTCTATGCTCTTCGCAGTACTTGTGGCTGAGCTCAAGTTTCTTACGATCCTCTAATTCAACGTCATTGATATGCTGACCTGCCACCGTCGTCATGAATGCCGCGAACTCTGTCTTGTTTCCGCATAATTCGCAAAAATCGTGTTTACGTTGTTCGTTTAAGTTGACGCCTTTTGTAGAGAATGATCTTTTGGGGCGCTTGCAAGCACATTCCCAAACCAGCCCAGTCAAGGATTCGAGAGTCGCTATGAAGTGCTCGTCCGTCGTGGTCTTCTGTTCTACTGTCTTGATGAACTGGCGCAGTAACTGGCGTTGCATTCGTTCCATGGCCTCAAGTCCTACCATTCGAATGATCGCGCTGAATCCTAGTCCAGTACCGGCTCCAGGAACATAACCAGCGTAGCTTCCTGGAAGGGTATCCATGTAGGTTGCCAGGGCAGGATCGATGACTTCCTCTATCAAGCGCACGATCGGGTAGCGTCTTGAGGACGCAGAGTAAGGATGCCAGCGTTCTTCAAACCGTTGGATAGCTTCTGTGACTATTGGGGCACAGCTCTCCCAGATGACGATTGTCCTTTTGGGGCGCTTGCACGCACAATCCCTAATCAGTCCGGTCAAGGATTCGAGAGTCGCTGTGAAGCACTCGTCCATCGGACTCTTCTGCTCCACTGTCTTAATGAACTGACGTAGTAATTGGCGTTGCATTCGTACCATGGCCTCAAGTCCTACCATTCGAATGATCGCGCTGAACCCTACTCCAGTACCTGCTCCAGGAACATGACCTGCGTAGCTCTCTGGAAGAGTATCCATGTAAGCAGCCAAGGCAGGATCGATGACTTCCTCTATCAATCGAACTATCGAAGATGCAGAGTAAGGATGCCAGCGTTCTTCAAAACGCTGGATAGCTTTCGTGACGATTGGATCACAGCCTTCCCAGATGACGATGTTCGACTCATTTTTCATGTCAACCATTTTAGCCAATTAATAGCCTTAATCAAGTGGAATTGCTGGGCACTATAGAGCTTTCATAAGTAAGTGGAGGCACAAGTATGCAAACAATGGCAAACAAGACGCTGATCAATCGAAAAGTGCTCTTGGAGATGATTCCTCTCTCCTCACGGACAATTTACAACTTGGAGAAGCGAGGTGAGTTCCCTCGTCGAATTGCACTTACCAGCAGAAACGTCGCGTGGGACCTGTCGGAAGTAGAGCAGTGGATTGAGGAGCGTAAGTCTTCAGGAATCCAGGCTACTCGGCCTGGCAACACGATAGGGGCCTAACAGTATGGCCCTTGATCTTATGGCGGCCTTTTCGGAAGCGCCGCTGCCTCTTGATTATGTTTTACCTAACATGGTTTCCGGCACTGTGGGGGCCTTGGTTTCACCAGGTGGTGCCGGAAAATCCATGCTGGCCTTACAGCTTGCCACGCAGATCGCTGGAGGCCCGGACTTGCTGGAGGTCGGAGAATTTCCTGTTGGGCAAGTTATCTATCTTCCCGCAGAAGATCCTCCAGCTGCTATCCATCACCGATTACATGCGCTTGGAGCACATCTCACTGCCGAGCAGCGGCAAGCCGTTGCTGAAGGCTTGCTGATTGAGCCGCTGATAGGAAGGTGCCCCAACATCATGTGTCTCGATTGGTTCGATGGCCTTAAGCGAGCGGCTGCGGGCCGCCGCCTGATGATCCTGGACACCTTACGTCGTTTCCACATCGAAGATGAAAACGTTAGCGGTCCAATGGCGCAAGTGATCGGACGTATGGAGGCCATTGCCGCCGATACGGGGTGCTCTATCGTATTTTTGCACCATGCCAGTAAGAGCGCCGCCATGATTGGTGCGGGTGACCAGCAACAGGCCAGCCGTGGGTCGTCTGTTCTGGTCGATAACATTCGCTGGCAATCGTATCTGTCTGGCATGACGCAAACCGAGGCTGAGGAATGGGGTGTTGATGATAGTCAGCGTGGGTACTTCGTCCGCTATGGCGTGAGCAAGGCGAATTATGGCTCTCCTTTCGCAGAGCGTTGGTTCCGGCGTCACGAGGGCGGTGTGCTGAAACCTGCCGTGCTGGAGCGGCAGCGCGTAGCCAATGGTGTGTTGCCATTCAAGAAATCTAAGGGGAGGTCACGTGATGAGCTTTGATTTTACCCATGTTCGACATGATCCAGCTCACTGCCTGGCTCCTGGCTTGTTCCGTAGTCTGAAGCGTGGAGAGCGCAAGCGGCTCAAGCTGGACGTAACCTATACCCATGGCGAGGATTCGATACGTTTCTGGGGGCCGGAGCCTCTAGGTGTTGATGATCTTCGTATCTTACAAGGGCTTGTGGCTATGGCCGCAATTTCTGGTGATGGGGGACGCGGGATTGTGCTGCGAAATGAAACAGAATCAGAAGTTGGGCAGCAATTGCGTCTCTTGTTAGACCTGAAGTGGGACGCGGTTGAGAAGGATGCAATGGTTGCCAAGGGCAGCTTCCGACAATTGGCCCGAGAACTTGGTTATGCCGACGATGGAGGCAGCCAGTTCAAAACTATCCGCGATAGCATCGAGCGCCTATGGGCAGTATCGGTCATTGTGGAGCGTAACGGGCAGCGTCAGGGGTTCCGCATACTGTCCGATTACGTCAGCGACGACCGGGAGGGTAAACTGTTTGTCAGCCTTAATCCTCGATTAGCAGAGGCTGTAATGGGAGAGCGTCCACATACTCGGCTCGACATGACTGAGGTTCGGATGCTACAGACCGATCCTGCTCGATTAATACATCAGCGATTATCGGGCTGGATTGATGCCGGTAAATCTGGGCGGGTAGAACTGGATACTCTTTGCAACTACGTTTGGCCGGACGAAACGAAGAACCCCAACACCTTGAAAAAGCGCCGTCAGACGGCCCGGAAAGCGTTGACTGAACTTATTTCAGTGGGTTGGACTGTACATGAATACGCCAAGGGGAAATGGGAAATTAGGCGGCCAGGGGCCAACCAGGCCACCCCCCGGCGCGACAGCACCCATCCCCGGCATAATAGTACCCGTGCCCCGGCATAACAGTATCCCATCCCCGGCATAACAGTACCCGCTACAATCGCGCAAACGCTTGCAGGGCAAGGCTTTCCGGCCTGTTTTGGAAATCGATCCAAGATATTCCAAAGAATATCCATCATGCGCGGCATAGCCCGCGCCTGAATGGCGCGTTCATACCTTGCCAACTCAATCGGCCTTTGGCCGATGTTTTAACGCCAAGAGGGTGGCCGATTCTGCTTACTCGTCAAGGGCTTTCACCTTTTATTGGCGTTCAATCCGTCCGAAGGACGACCAAAGCCGCCTTACAAGCCCCAGGAGCGTCGTTCAGAGGCTAACTAGGGGTTTGGGTGGGGGGGCTGGAGCGCCTCTCTGGGCGGTTCAGAAAGCCGTAATCCATACATCAAGATGAATAGCCACTTCAGGCGGTAGTAGGCTGGAAATGCGTGCGGTTTGTAGGTTGTAGTAGCACCATACAACATACTACAACACTACATTTCCTATCTGCACTGACGTTGTGCCGAAAAACTGTCCGAAGCTGGGTGCTAGTGGCTCGACACGCGCAGGGTGTTAATAGCGATCCCTCCTGACCGCATGACCCAATCGATATCAATCTGAAACCGTCAAAGAAAAAGCTGGCGAGAGCGTCTAGTGGGTTAGAAAACCCATGAAATACAGCGCTCTACACTCGATGAGTTGCTAGCACTTGTACGTTTCATTGACACTTGAGGGGCGCTATCCCTCCTAAATTGGTAAAGCTGTGTATTTCTGTGTTTGTTTGCTGTGTAAACTCCCGCGTTAGCGTAGTAATTGCCTGATATTACGTGCTTATTTCGTGCTTCTGTTCTAGCAAGAGGGTGCACAAGCGATTTTATATGGTTTGCACTAAAGAACAGATTTTCGCGGCAACACTTTCCTTGGCGTAAACAACGCTGAAAGGCGGGCAAGATAGGTGAAGTAGGCCCACCGACAAGTCGGCGGTTCCTATTTCACTCCCCTTTATTCGCACCGGAGGTGCTCAACGGGAATCTTGCTCTTCGAGGCTACCGGCTGCCGCCGTAGGAGTTATTGGCTTAAATTCTTCATGTCAACTTTTATGTCCAATTATTGAGCTTATACGTTATGTATTGAAAGGCACGATAAAGCATTCATTGGTAATGGAGATCAACGTATGCAAAAAGTTAAAAGAAAAAATTTAGCCGCTAAAATTGCTCTGGCCGTCGTTATGACGACCTGCACTTTGCAGCCCGTCTACGCCGGTATTCCAGTAGTTGATGGCACCAATCTGACGCAAAACATCATGTCTGCTTTGGAAGCGGTCGCGCAGACGGCCAAGCAGATTCAGGAATACCAAACCCAACTCCAGCAGTACGAAAACCAACTGCAAAACACGATGGCCCCGGCGGCCCATATTTGGGACCAGGCGCAGCGCACCATCAACGATCTGAACCAGGCGACCAACACGCTCGCCTATTACCAGAACCAGCTTGGCAGCCTCGATGCGTACCTGGGCAAGTTCCAGGACGTGGCCTATTACCGCAGCTCGCCTTGTTTCTCGTCGGCGGGGTGCAGCGATGCCGAACGGGCCGCGATGGCCGAGAACCGCCGCCTGGCGTCCGAATCGCAGAAGAAGGCCAACGACGCGCTGTTTAAGGGTCTGGAGCAGCAGCAAGACAACTTGCAGGCTGACGCCCGACAGCTCCAGCGTCTGCAATCTGCCGCCCAGGGCGCAGACGGCCAACTGGCCGCCATTGGCTACGCCAATCAGCTCGCCAGCAACCAGGCCAACCAGCTCCTGCAAATCCGTAGCCTGCTGATTGCTCAGCAAAATGCCGTTGGCACGCAAATGCAGGCCGACGCCGACCGCGAAGCTCAATATCAAGCGTCCCGTGAAAGGTTGTTCGATATGGGCGAGCCAACCGACCGCTCAGAAAACAGGGGGTTTTAATCATGAAGAATATCACCCGAGTTTTTATCGTTAGCGCGTTGGCCTCTTTCGTTCTGGTGGGGTGCGGTGAAGATGATGGGCCAAAGCCTGCAACGATCAACTGTGACAACCCAAACCTGACGAAAGAGCAGAGGGAAGAAGGGAACTGTCTTTGGGATATGGGCGAACCCACGGATCGCTCCAAGAACAAGGGGTTCTAATCATGAGCAAGATATTCATTCGACTTGTGATGCTCCTGGCAGTTTTACTGACTTCGCAAACGGCGTCAGCGGCCATTGAGCCTAATGGTGTCTTGGATGAAGTGGCCGTGCGTTTCATGACGGCCAGTGCTACTTGGGGCACGGTAATTACAAACTATGCCGCCTGGCTGTTCTGGACGCTGGGCACAATATCCCTTGTTTGGACTGGCGGGACCTTAATCCTTAAACAAGCGGATATAAGGGAGTTCTTTGCCGAGTTCGTGCGCTTCATCCTGACGTTTGGTTTCTTTCTCTGGTTGCTCAGGAACGGCCCAGACTTTGCGACGTCAATCATCGACTCATTGAGAACGATCGGTGCCCAAGCCGGTGGCCTTCCGAGAGACCTAACCCCGTCAGAGCCTATCAGTATTGCGTTCGACATTATTGTGAAAGCTGGTAAGTCATACAGCATCACAAGCCCGATAGATAACTTGTCTATCTTCTTAATCACGCTGGCAATTTTGGCATGTATGGCGGTAGTGGCGGCCAATGTGTTGTTGGCCTTGGTGACGGCTTGGATATTGATCTATGCCGGTGTCTTCGTGCTGGGGTTTGGTGGTTCGCGTTGGACTTCAGATATAGCAATCAACTACTTCAAAAGCGTATTAGGCGTTGCTTTGAAGTTGATGACAATGACGTTGCTCATTGGCATTGCCATGTCGATCATGGACGGTTTCTATGCCGATCTGTCCAATGATGCCCCTATGCGTGAACTGCTGGTGATCTTTGTCGTTTCACTGGTTCTCGTGATGCTCATTCACTCGGTTCCCAATGTGGTCGCCAGCCTGGTTCCTGGAGGCGGTGCGGCGGCAGGTGCTGGCAGTATCAGTGCCGGAGCGATGGCTGGAGCGGCTGTTGCCACTGGCGGTATGGCTGCCGGTGCAGCAATGGCTACCGCTGGCGGTGCGTCTGCTATTCAGGCTGCATTTGCAAAAGCAGGTGAGAACGTAGCGAACAATACTGACGTTATGTCGAGCCTGGGCGGAGCATTTAGCGGTGGCGGCGACTCTGATGAAGCTGGCTCATTTTCCCAAGCGTCCGGCCAATCTTCTAGCGGTGGCGAATCCTCTGGCGGCGGCTTTAAAGGCAGCGCTGTAAAAGCTGGTCGTATTGCAGCGGATACCGGTGCAAATTTGATGAAGGGTATGGGTGATATGGCCGGGGATCGGATTGGCCGAACTGCTGGAGGTCGTCTAGCCAGCTCGATCCGAAACAGTACGAAAGATAACTGGGATGACGACGACAAGGAGGGCGACTGACGACGCTTCCCCTGCATTTGACAACGATAGCTTAGGCGGTGGCGGCACTGGCTGGATGAATCAAACCGGCGGCTTTGATGGCCTATCCAGTGAGGACCAGGAAGAAGCCCGCCAAGCACACGCAGAATGGCAAGAGCGCGACCCGGAAAAGCACACCCTCGACGTTGAGGATTACGTTTCGTATGCCCAGGAACGTCAGCAGGAACGAAATAGTGAGATTGCCAGCTTTGTTAAAAAAGGCCGCATGGCCTAACTAGATAAGGATTACTGATTATGGAGTTTAACTTTCCACCCCAAAACCTTGCGGAGGTATTTGGTTTCTTCGCAGTGATGTTCATTGTGATGCTGGCCTTCTATTTTTTGGGCCAGTGGCTGCACAACACCGGACACGGCCCGAAGATGAAAGCCATTGCCGACAAAATGGAGGTATTCCAAAACAGGTTGGCCGGGCGTGCTTACAAGGACATGACGCGATCAGTCGATCAAATCGACAAAATGAGACGCTGGCCGTTTGGCCGACGCAAGTAGTTAGAAAGCACACGGGCCGGTGATGGTGCACCGGCCCGCATTTCCACATACCACCTGTCAGAGAGGTGACACATGACAACCACACATAATATCGAAGCTCAGCAAGCAATTCATCAGGCAGCGACCAAGCTGGCCGCCCTGGAGTTCATCGACCAGGAAACCGCTCGGCAGATTTCGCCTGTCGCGGAGGCAGTCGCCAATATGTTCACGATCCTGTACTACCAGGCTGAAACTGGTCGAGCGACGCCAGAGGACTTCCAGGAGGCGTTGGACACTATCCGCCAGGTAACAAGGAGGTAAGGCAAAAGATGATGAACGATAAGGCAAAACAAATAACGAGGAAGAGCAGTACACCTATCAAGGTGTACTGCTTACCCGAGGAAAAGGAACATATCGAGGCGCAAGCAGAGCGAGCAGGTATGAGCGCTGCGCGTTATCTGCGTGAGGTTGGTCAGGGCTACAAGATCAAGGGTGTGGTCGATTGTGAGCAGGTCCGGGAGTTGGCTCGAATCAACGGCGATCTTGGCCGTTTGGGTGGCCTATTGAAGCTATGGCTTACCGATGACGTGCGAACTGCCCAGTTCGGTCAGTCAACGATCCTTGCTGTTCTCAGCAAGATCGAAGCGACGCAGGAGGAAATGGGTAAGGTCATGACCAAGGTCGTTATGCCGAGGTCTTAGCTGTAAGGACTAAGAGCGTATCGCTTAGGTTCTCTGCTGTCTCTGTTGTAGCGGTTAGCGCCCTAAACGTGCCTTTCATTCATTACACTGTTAGTGCATAATGCGTGCATTGTAGTGCTGGAGAGTATAGGATGGCGCAGACAAATTTCACTTGCCGTGTTGATGCGGAGCTTAAAGAAGCCTTTCTTCGGGCCGCCAAGGCTAATGATCGGCCGGCGTCAGTTTTAATCCGTGATTTTATGCGTGACTATGTGCAGCGTTCAGTACAAGGGCTGCAGTCTAGTTTGCCTTTTGATCGCTTGGAAGATCGTCATGAGAGTTAAAAACACTTCTGGAAGCATGAAAAGAGTAAGTTTTCTCAGGAGAATGATGTAGATGGAAAATATCCTGATTCAAGATTTTGATGCTGCCCAGGCGCTTAGCTATTCGGCATTTTCTGGTCGTGTTCAGCAGAGCGATGACCAGCATCACCTTGATATCGTAGAAAAAGAGCGTACTAGTGCACTGCCTTGGCGAGGACAATTTAGTCCACAGTTAATTGAGTATCTTCTTGCAAAGCACTGTAAGAAAGGTGACCGTATTCTTGACCCATTCTGTGGGAGTGGAACTGTTCTACGTGAGGCTGCTAGGGGCGAGTTTAGTGCTTTGGGAATGGATGTTAACCCAGCCGCAGTATGTCTAGCTAAAGTAAGTGAATTGGCCGGAATGAAGCCTGATTTTCGTTGGCCATTGGTTGAACGCATACGGCAATTTAGCAGGGACTTGCAGTTGTCCTCTGATGAGCAAGGAATCATTGAAGTTGGTAAAGCTGCTGAACTATTTTTCAGCTTACAGTTAGATGCTCAGGAGAAAATTGCATTAGAGGGAGTTCTTCTCTTTTTGTTTTCTAACGCTAAATCTATCGCTGTAAACAAGGTGGAAAAAGGAGTTGACCGTTATTTGTCTGTTGCTTTCGACACGAATAACTCTCAGTGCAAAATTGAAGCTAGAGTTGGGGACGCTAGAGCTATTAATGAAGCGGATAATACTTTTGATTATTTAGTGACTTCTCCTCCGTACATAAATGTTTTTAATTATCATCAGAACTACCGGCCAATTATCGAGGCTCTTGGACATACGCCGCTAACAGCCGCGAAGTCTGAAATAGGGGCCAATAGAAAATTCCGTCAAAATAGGTATATGACAGTAGTTCAATACTGTATGGATATTGCGCAGTTCTTTGTGGAGGCTGGTCGTGTCCTAAAAGATAACGCGAAAATAACTATAGTATTAGGCCGTGAGTCTAATGTTCGCTCTGTATCTTTTAAAAATAGTGAATTAATAAGTGCAATAGCTTGTGAGGGCATGGGGTATAAACTTACTGACTGGAATGAACGGAAATTCATGAATAGATTTGGAGAGTCCATTTATGAAGATGTTCTTACTATGGTCCCTCAAAAATATTCCCATGATAAAGCTGTGGAAATCGGGCGGGCAGTTGGTGCTCAAGCGTTAAGAAATGCATTGGAGTATTGTCCGGAAGAGAGGCGTGTGGAAATCTCAGATGCTATTGCATCAGCTAATAAAATTACCCCTTCGCCACTGATAGGAAGTGTTGTTAATGGTTAATGTTGTTCAAATTCGAGCGCATGGAGATAAGCTACATGCCTTAGCGAGAAACACTAAGCTTCCTGCTAGTGATCGACCGCGCGTAGAAGCACAAATACAAGCTTACGATTCTTGGGTTGCAAGCATGGATGCGCTTCAGAGCGAGGGAGATGAGTTGTTAGCAGAGTTAGTGGGGCTGCTTAATGAGTATAAAAAGTCTGTAGAGTTTGATCTTATCTTTTGCTCTGAAGAGAACTTTCTATACCGGCAAAAAGGTCAGTTAAAGCTAGACAATACTATTTTGGAGGAGTTTCTTCCACGTCTATTTGATGCACGATTAATCCTTGGCTTTGCAAGGCAAAATGGACTTGAGTGTGGACCAAGAGCCAGCTTCGCAGGTCTTTCTTTTGAAAGTCCATTGCTCTCTTTGTCTAACGGTGGTGTTTATATCAAGCGCAAAGATCAAGATTTCTCTGTCACTCGTCAGCACAAGTTGAGGATTACGACACCTTCAAATCCTGATGATGCCTTTGAGCAAGACTTCCACGTTTCTTATTTTGCTACAGAGATAAAGACCAACCTAGATAAGACGATGTTCCAAGAAGCTGCTGCAACGGCGGGGGAGCTTAAGCGGGTGTCATCGGGGTCAAAGTATGTGCTGCTTTGTGAATGGTTGGATATGACACCGATTAATACGAAGCTAACGGCGATGGATGAAGTTATTGTTCTTAGACGAGCTAAACGTTTAGGTTCAAATCAGCGTTCTGCCTTTTCTACAGCAGAAGGGAGGCATGAGAGGAGGGAGTGGTATAGTGACTTTTTGGATAGCCACCCGCTTAGTCTTGAAG
Organism: Oceanimonas sp. MB9; assembly: GCF_011319775.1. Taxonomy (NCBI): domain Bacteria; kingdom Pseudomonadati; phylum Pseudomonadota; class Gammaproteobacteria; order Aeromonadales; family Aeromonadaceae; genus Oceanimonas; species Oceanimonas sp. MB9. Next base: position 1,137,534 of record NZ_VFBE01000005.1, read on the forward strand.
GATTCAAGCGTTTAATTTGGCACCTCAACGAATGCTTTCCAGCGGTAGAGCATGACTCTGAAGATATTGTGTTGGAACGTGGGTATTTTTGATATTGCAAACCGCTAAATGGCGGGTGTGTCAGAGTCATGACGTAATGATGTGATTTTAGGAGAAGTTTGTGACGCTTAGTGTGGATAAGGCTTCTATCAACCTGGCGGAGCCGAAAGTTAGAAGGCTGACGCCCGAGGAGGTGGCTGAATTGCGCCAAGATATGGCTGAATCCTCTGCTTGGGCCAAAGCCGAACTAGAGCGTCGACGAGCAGGAAAAAATCAAAAAAAATCTGAGCATGGTATGGGTAATGGTATCGAGAGTAAGTGATTTTATAACCATCTGTTATTTAAGTATGTTTTCTTATTGTTGATGTTAGAGTGGGAGTAGGGCTAGCTATGAATAGCTAATCCGCTTTTTCAAAAAAATAAAATGCCAGTCAGTTTTCTGACTGGCATTTTTTATGGTTCCTCTGATTATGGAGTTTAACTTTCCACCTAAAAACCTTGCGGAGATATTTGGTTTCTTCGCTGTGATGTTCATTGTGATGCTTGCTTTGTATTTTTTGGGGCAGTGGCTGCACAACAGAGGATACAGCCCGAAGATGAAAGCCATTGCCGACAAAATGGGGGTATTCAAAAACAGGTTGGCCGGGCGTGCTTACAAGTACATGACGAGAGCGGTCGATCAAATCGACAAAATGAGACGCTGGCCGTTTGGCTGACACAAGTAGTTAGAAAGCACATGGGTCGGTGATGGCGCACCGGCCCGCATTTCCATATACCACCTGACAGAGAGGTGACACATGACAACCACACATAATATCGAAGTTCAGTAAGAAATTCACCAGGCCGCGACCGAGCTGGTTGCCTTGGAGTTCATCGACCAAGAAACCGCCCGGCAGGTTTCGCCCGTCGTGGAGGCGGTTGCCAATATGTTCACGATCCTTTACTACCAGGCTGAAACTGGTCGAGCGACGCCGGAGGATTTTCAAGCCGTAGATTACGAGAACCAATACCAAAAACGACTGGAGAGTATCTAGTTTATTGGTGGCGATTAACTCTTTATAATTTTATACGAGCTATCGGGACTATCATTGAACTCTAAACCCCAAGGGTATTTATTTTCCGAACTATGGACATACTCGTACACTACAAACGATGGGTGGTTTTTGGTAATTTGCTGCCCGACAGAGAAATTAAATGAAGCCTGCGCTGCACAATAAACGTGAACCCTCTTGACTCCATCTCGACTCAACCGATTGAGCAACTTGCGAAACTCAACAAGGAAGTCATTTAGCTTTGACAAACTAGACATGTTGTCATGGTGAATCTCAGGCATAGTAATGGTGACAAGGGATTTAGTAGGGGCGCAGGCTCTGGCTACGTTATCAACATCAAATGAGATGCTCATTAACAAAGCCACTTCATTTGAATTTTCTTGGTATTCATCGAAGCAAATTAAAGGTCTGTTGTCATCAAATCCTCTGTCTAGAGGGTGCCAAAGTCCAGCATTTCGCTCATAGTCCCACAGTACTACCTTGGTAGTGTTTCCAACTAAATAGCCAGCGTAGAAGCCAAATGAGACAGGAGGAGTACCGCCGTAGTGAACCACAGCTTTACTGTTGCCTGTTGCGTTGGAATGCGCTGTCAATGCGCTTTCAAGCAAAACGTGTGTATTGTTGATCGCATCTTCCGGCTTGGATAAAACCCCACCTTCGTAATATTTGGAGATGTCAATTTTATTGCTAGTTACCCTACCGTAGGCTTTGGTCACTGTAGAAGCAAAAGATGTGCTCAACGGTGGGTACAAGGCAATATGCTCTACTAGGATGTTATTAGCCTCCTTGCTATCCTTTATAAATATGATTGCATCAATAATTATCAGCACGATCCCTAATGCAGTGATACTCAACAAAACCGCAGTAATGTACAGAGGTAGGTCACTTTCTTGCACGGAAAATTTCAGCTGACTTCCATCAGGCGCAGCGTAAGTGAACTTGAATGCCGTAACGCCTATTAGCCCTATTACTCCGATACTGACTAGGGAGCGACCAGCTACCATCAGCTTGCTCTTCGGCCTTGTGCACCAGCGAACGTAGGCATCTATCCAACTCAAGAATTTGTACCATGTAAATTTAAGATGTTTCTTCACTTTAACCTCAAAAATTTTCCGGAATCGGAGCAAGCAGAATTTTATTTACCAAAGTGACGTTCTCCAATGAGCGATATTTTAGTTTCCTTCTTTGAATTCACGCCCACCCAGCAGCGCAAACTTTGTTGGCCGACGATGATGAAAAACAAATGTTGCCCTTCGTATCGAGACTCTTTAAGGGCTTTCTCCCAATCACGCCTGTCTAACAAGGAATAGTTGGGGTTGGACTCTGGATGGGTGTGCCAAAGGCCAACATAGGTAGCGTGGCCTTCACTCTCTCTCCAGGCCTGGGTCACGATCCTGTTATGGGTTGCTGAGCGATAGAAACCACATCGACTCTGCTTATCTGTTGGTTGAGGCGGTGTGAAATCATCAATTTGCATTGCGCCACCAGAATTCAGATATTTGCCGATTAATACGCCTCCTGATTCTTTGTCACAAGCGTCGAGCTGGCGAAACTTCGCAAGCGATTTTAATAGCTCTTGGCGAAATATGACTTCACCAAGATTTGGAACATCAATTGACCAGTCACTTTGCATGACAACCCCGGCAACCTGCTTGTTTTACTAGTACCAATTCTTCTTGTATCTGCATCTGGTTAAAACGCTCTGTAACTTGTAACCCATACCTGTTTTTCCCCTTCCAAGAGTGAGCGACGGACAAGTTATTGTGACCAAGAAGAGCATCTATAGTTTGTTGTGCAGCAATAGCAGCTGTGCGTGATGAATCCAGGTATGAAAAGGGAGTAAATACGCCAGCACAACCAGTAAGGTTCTTAGAGATAGCTTGACCCGGCTTAACTAACGAAAGTATGTGTTCCGCCGTAAAGCCATTTTCATCACTAAAAAGGCATTCATAACATACCTTTGCCAGCTTTAATGAAACCGAATGTCCACCGTAACCGGAAGCTTCGTTCCAACAGAAAATGGCATGGTTGACTCCCAACTTCAGCAGCTGCTTGTTTAACAGAAGACTGAGACTTGGATTTCCGACAGCGACGACTACAGTGTCAACACCACTTATAGATCTAATTGCATTAACTTTTTCTGCCATTGATGCAACAGGGATGACTTTGACAAAAGGCAAGTTCGCCTGGATTTCTGAAGCGAGCGCGTGAACTTTGTTTACCGCCCTTACTTTTCCATCACTTCTTGAAGGCATGAAGTTAAGGTAAGAACCCCCAAGTCGATGGCGATATATGTTGTCTGCTTCGAGCGTGTCAGGGTCTATTAAAATAAGCTCACCAACGCCCGACTTTGCAAGCATGGCGGCAACCTCACCACCAACCGAACCACAACCTATGACAGCGACTTTCTTTTGGCTGAGCGACGCATTAGCTCCCCCCCTATCTAAGAGGTATGCTTTGTTGTGCCTCTGCACAGAATAAGTATCAACTTCCCAATCTGGGCAGAACTTTAGTAAAGGGTGCAGTAAACATGCGTTTGCTTTGAAATGAAGAAGCAACTGGGATCGCTCTTTTCCATCTCGAGGCATACTAAAAAGCACGAAGAATTGCCTGCCATGATCCTTTCTCTTAAGGATTTCTCGCAGGACGCCTAGCGCATGCTCATCAACTAATTTGAGAAGCTGCGTGACATAGTCGTTCGTGATTTCGCTGGCATTTTCGGGTGGATCAATGGCTTGCTTTAGAGGAAGGTGGGGAATATTTATGCTTTGAAGTTGGCCTAATTTCTCCGTGTTGCTGAATTCTATAGGAGGCCGTTCCCCATCACCTGATAGCATTATAGGAATAGTGTAACTGTATCCAAGAATCCGTTGCCTTTGAATTACTTTCAGGGTTGCTTTTTCTGGTTCAGTTCCAGCGAAATAAAATGAGTTAACAGCTGGCATACTAGAATAATAACCTTCAATCTCATTATGCAACTCACTTCGATATATCTTGAGTGATACTCGTTCTAACAGACGGAGCACATCAGCCAAGAAACTAATGATTATGAGCTCTGGCTTCGCATAATCAATCAGTACGCTATCGCTCTCCTCGACACAGATAGTGCCAAGTATGTTGACATGCGGCAGTTTCCCGATCAGAGCTTGATCAAGCAATTTGGCTTTCGGTAGGCAGAAGGGAAAGGTTGCACCAAACCACAATTCAACCTCCCAAACTCTTGAATTACCTTGAAGGGTAAATCGATGGGTTCGATCGCCGGTTTGAGATTGTTCAATGATGAAGGCTAACTCAATCTGCTTGACTACCTTGTTCAGCTCCTCTGGGGTCATGCATTGTTCCCGGTCGTCACATAAGGCGCTTGCTTGATGGCTCGACTGTCTTCAATAAGCGGAAAATCACCGAAGATCTTCCTCATGAGCTTGCTTGCCTCATGAGCTGAGTCGTTATCTCTAGCGCATTCCAAAGCTTCCAGCAGAGCATCCACCTTGTTGTAATAGTTGTCGAGTTGAGCCGGTGTCATCTTGTAGTAGACATTTTTATATGGCTTTACGGGTAGATTGACAGCGACTGTCTTTTTGGAAGTGAGGGTTTCAAGATCTAACGTACTTGAAAAACTGTTTTTTATGCTACTTGCGATGGCAATGAGGCAGTCAAGATCACTACCTGCTTTGTAGGTGAAAGCATCTCGAGCCTGGATAGTGAGCCCGATGGATGGAGGAGCAACGTTGCCGTTATTACTAAATTGATTATCTTTCCACCGCTTGAGGTAGCGGACACAACGTCTGAATTGAGCACGAGCATCGGAGTCAACCGATACGTCATAGACCCATGTCTTAAGCCCCTCTGGATCGGCCTCGTACCAACTGTATTCTGCTGAGAACTCTTTACCCCAAGCGATATGGATATCTCCATCATTTCGGGTGTAAACAGGCAAGTCAACATGGTATCCATCTAGATACTTTACGGTGATACAGGGCCTGTTAAATACAACTGTTCTGTTGTTTTTCTTTTTAAGCTTGTCTCTGACTAACTTTTTCAACTCACGAGAGTCGTACTCATCATTGGTAATGTCGAAGATAACTCCGACATCGATGTCATAATCTCCATCCACGGGCTTTACGCCGGTATGCATTGCATAAGATCCCTGATCGAGCTTGGAAAATGTCAATTTTCGCTCAGTGTTGGGTATCTTTTCCTCTGCCAACGACTCCCTCAGTTCATCAAGCAATAGGTCTCGCTTTTTGCGTAGGCCCGTGTTCTCTTCATAAGTCCCAAGCTTTATCTGGTCATGGTAAGCCAGCATCTGTTTTTGTAGTTCAGCCATGTCACCTCCGGCATATATTATCAAACAAAGATGGTGGCGAACCTGTACAAAAACAAGGGTTAAATGATTTTATTTTAAATTATTATCCTAAATAATCTCCTCTTAAGGCTTGATGGCAAGGGATCAGCACGCCCATATGATTTTTTGCACAGGTTGATGCGACTTCCCGTACTTTTACAACCTTATGAGTTACAGCTTTTTACCTTTGAGCCACTGCAGAAAAAGCTTGCTCTGCTCAAGGCAGCAAAGCCAGACCCTGCCGGCAGACTTTGGTTGGTCCCGGCGTTCTGGGGAAAGGAGCTGGATATCAACACCAAAGCCAAGGCGCTGCTGGCTGTTGCCGAGCTGCTTGCAAGTAACGATAGCCGAAACAAAAAGGTTGCCGAACTCATCAATGAGCAATATTTACACCTTAAAACTCTCCCTGAAACCCGCGTGTGAACCAGGTACAAGGTCGTGATAGTTCTGGCCGGAAAGCAAAGCTGTATCCCTATTAACATGAAAACCGCCTCAAGTGAGGCGGTTTCTTTATCACGCTGAGTTAAGGTATCAACCAGCTGCTTGTAACGCCTTGATAGGTGGTTGCGGGTGCTGCCTGGCTTGGGCCAGATCATAGTTCACCTGCATGGCGAGCCAGGCTCGGGCCGTGCTCACTCCTGCCATTTCTAGGCGAAGCGCAAGGTCAGGGCTGATCGCTGCTCGGCCGTTCAGTACACGGGACAGAGCTACACGGGACATGCCCAGTCGCTCAGCCGTTTCCTTGACGGACAGGCCCAGTTCAGCAATAACGTCTTCGCGCAGCAATTCGCCTGGGTGCGGAGGGTTCATCATCATGGTTTATTCTCCCTAGTGGTAATCGACGTAATTGACCAATTCAACATCCACTCCAATGAACCGAAAGGTCACACGCCAGTTGCCGTTTACCCGAATTGACCAGTACCCGTTCAGCTCACCTTTCAACTGGTGTAATCTGAACGAAGGAATGTTGAGGTCGTCTGGTCCAGCGGCAACGTCCAGTAACGCCAGGATACGACTCAGTTTGGCCGCATGTGCCGCCTGAATGCCTCGGGTCGTCCCAGTCTTGTAGAAGGCTTCAAGCCCTTTATGTTGGAATCCTGTGATCATGGGTTTGAGTGTATCTCGTAACGCTACGCTTTACAAGTGAGAGCTGTCATAACGGGTTCCTGCTTCTGTGGGATGATACTGTATTTTCATGCAAAGTTTATGAAAATTCTGAACATGGTATTTTTCTTGGTATTGAACAATGTCTACTTTTTAAGTTGCTGATAGTTAAAGGTTAAAATTCACTGTTGATATTAGAGTGGGAGTGAGGCTGGTTATCGATGAATAAGAAAAGCCCCTGCATGCAGGGGCTTTTTATTATGTGGGCTTTATCAAGCCTTGTGCTATCTGGTGTGGGGGAGGCACTGGAATAGGCCCGTTTCTAGCAGTGTTCGGGTTCTACAATACCGGCTTTTAAAGCATACGGGCCGGTAATGATGCTTTGCTAACCATCGAGCCACTCATCCTCAATGAGACGGCGCATGTCGTCGGGGGTCAGTTGCTGTGTCATCCGGCCACGTAACACGTGCCGATGCTCAAATGAACGTGCGCCGCGGGCCATTACCTTGGCCCTGAACTTCTCAATATATTCATCGCTGAAATGACTATTAAAGGTATTGAAGAGCACTACATGCTGGCCATCGAAGCGGTTGTGTTCAAGAAAGGCCCAGATCGGCGGAGCAGGACTGTAGAGCCACACCGGTGAACCGAGCCAAATACTCTCGAAGGGGGTCAGGTCAAGGACATGCGGGGTGATGTCGGGCAGTGCCTCTGGTTCGGTTTTCAGTGCGTTGGCGTCCTTAAGGGCGTGGGCCAGGCCGCTGAGGCCGAGCTGGTAGTCTGGTGCTTCCAGGGGGAAGAGTTGTGCATTGAGCCGTGCGGCGACATGACGGGCAGCCAGTGCAGTGTTGCCCGAGCGCGAGAAATACACCACAGCCGTACGGGAGTCCGTGACCAAGGAGCCCGCAAAGGGAAGCTTGCCCTCCAGTTGGCGGGCCTGTCGCTTTTCAGTCCAGGTCACGGCGAGTAATACACCCGATATAACGACAATGGCCAGCACGAGCACAATAAGGCTCCAGTGCAAGAATGACAGTGACTTCACAGAGCTGCACCTCAACATCTATTGTCCTGGTTAAACGATGGAAGCGCGGCTTTCTGCAGCGCGCGCTTCAGGGAAGACATTACGGTATGCCTGTTAGAGGTTCTCCTTAAAGAAGGGCACCACCTGGGCCAAGGCGATACCCACCGGCTCGGGTTTGTCGTACAGATCATAGTGCGACCAACCTTCGGCCACCACGATGTGCTTGTTTTCCGATGCGGCACGACCGTAGATTTCCCAGCCATCACGGTAGGCGCCGAAACCGCCAGGCTTGTCGCCGATAACGATCATCAGCGGCTGCGTCAGCAGCACTTCGGCATGGGTAAAAGCATCCCAGCCCATGGCGGCACCACTGAACGACATCAGCTGGCTGGTGGTGCCGTTCGGCTGCTGGCCTCGGGCTGTTTTGTAGTACTCGGTGGCTTCGAGCACATCAATGTCGGTAATCCCGGCCTGTTTTGCCGAATCTACCGATTCGGGCAACAGATCGGTCACCTCACGCGCCGCGCCCTGGGCCTGCTCAGTACGCATCCCGGCAATGTGTTGCGCCAATTCGCGCGGCTTGAACTGGGCAAAACCTTCGCGGATCAGGCGGCCATAATTCACTCCGGTGATGGACACCAGCGCCTTGAGGCGATGATCGGTTATTCCTGCATGCACCGTGTAGGCCCCGCCGCCGCACACACCAATCGCACCGATACGGTCGGCATCAACGTAGGGCAGCGATTGAAGGTAATCCACGGCAAAACGAATGTCAGACACCCGAATAGACGGATCTTCAATGCCGCGTGGCGTTCCGCCGCTGGCACCCTGGAAGCTCGCATCGTGCACCAGCACAATGAAGCCTTCCCGAGCCAGGTCCTTGGCGTAGATGTTGCCGGCAGTCTGCTCCTTGCAACTGCCGATAGGGTGGGTACTGACAATGGCAGGGTATTTGTTGTGCTCGTCAAAGCCGGGCGGCAGGTAGAGATCGGCGGCGGTTTCCCACCCCAGGTTCTGATAGGTGACAGTCTGGACGGAATTCATGTCGGGCTCCATTAAATTAATGATGGGGCAGATACGCCCCTGATCAGGATTACTTCAGCTTGGTCAGGAAGAACGGTGCCAGCTTCGAAATGGCCTCATCCACGTACCTGGGTACATCGTACAGGTCCATGTGATCGGCACCTTCAACAATGTGCAGTGTCTTGTCGGTACTGGCAGCGCGGGCAAGCAGATCGTCACTCATCCACTTGCTGCCCGCGTTGCTGCCTGCCACCGCCAGGATCGGCTGGCTCAGAAAGGCCTCAGCCTTGTGGTAGGCGTCATAAGTGATGATTTGTGTCAGGCAGCGCGCCAGGGTAAAGCCAGGGGCGTTAGGGTGCTGGCAACGTGGCGTGTGGTAATACTCCCAGGCGCCACGCAGTTCGTTGTTGGGGGCGTCTTCTTCCTTCATCGGGGCCAGGGGCATAACGGCCATGTCGTTGCCCCTGGCATCGGCGGTACGGGCGTGCGTACCTGCCTCTATATAGGGCAGAGCCTCGGCATCCTTGACGGAGCCATCCCAGCCATTACGGAACATCTGGCCGATGTTCACCGCGCTGACCATGCCAAGTGCCCGGATACGGCGATCATTGATTGCAGCATTGGCGCTGTAGCCAGCACCGGCACAGATGCCCATGGCTCCAATCTTGTCATTGTCTACGTAGGGCAGTGTGGTCAGGTAGTCCACCACGGCGCTGACGTCTTCGGTGCTGATGTAGGGGTTTTCCAGTTGGCGCGGTTCTCCGCTGCTTTCCCCCTGATAGGAGCGATCAAACGCGATACTGATCAGACCGTGCTCAGCCAGCTTTTTGGCGTACAGGCCGGCAGCTTGTTCCTTCACCCCGCCGCCGGGGTGAGATACAACAACAGCAGGGTACTGTTTGCTCTCGTTGAAGCCTGCGGGGAAGTTTATAACGGCGGCCATGGTGATGCCCTGGCCGTTGAGGTTCTTGAAAGTGACGTTAGGCATATGGAGTCTCCTACAAAAGGGGTTGTGATATAGGGGTTAGCACAAATAGTAGGAAAGTGATTGGGTTTAATAAACGCACTTTTAGTAACATGAGTGTTTAGCTAGACTATACAAATGAAAATCGAGCCTGCACTTCTTGCTTCCCTGACGTGGTTTGCCCATATCGCCCGTCACCGTAGCTTCACCAAAGCCGCCACAGAGATGGAGGTAACGCGTGGAGCCTTGTCTCAGCATCTGAAAGGATTAGAGCAGCACTTAAATGTGCGGCTGCTTAACCGTACGACACGGCATATGTCTCTGACCGAGGAAGGCCAGCGCTTGTTGGATGTCTTGGAGCCGGCGCTGATGGCCATCGAACGTGCGGTGTCGGAACTGGGGGAAACCCATGTCGAACCTTCGGGCTTGATCCGCATGAACGCTTCTCGCATTGCCACCAGGTTGCTGATCGAGCCGCATATGGGCGAATTTCTCTCGCGCCATCCCAAGGTACGGCTGGAGCTGGTAATGAATGACGGTTTATCAAATATTGTGGCTGACGGAATGGACGCCGGCATTCGACTGGGTGCGAGCCTGGACGAGCACATGGTGGCGGTGCCCGTTACGCCCCCCCTTGAGATGGCCATTGTTGGGTCGCCGGAATATTTTGAACGGCACGGCATACCCAAAACGCCAGCAGATCTGATGCAGCACAACTGCCTTGCCTACCGTTTCACATCCAGCGGCACGATTGACCGTTGGTCGTTTACTTCTCCCGATGCCGAGAAGCGCACTTTAGTGTTCGAACCTAAAGGCAATGCGGTATTCAATGATGACGAGAACATGCTGAACGCTGCGTTGCAGGGCGTAGGCCTGATTAAATATCTGGATCTGTGCATTCATGAGCATCTGGCCGAGGGTCGGCTGATAAGGGTACTTGGCCCTTGGTGTAAGCCGTCTCCCGGTTTTTATCTGTATGTGCCGTCACGCGCGCAGATGCCAGCCAAGATAAGGGCACTTACGGATTTCCTGATCGAAAAGCGTGAACAACTGGCGAAGGTGTCTATGGACTCTCTGCCGCCCCCATCTACATAATGACGGGCGGTCGCCGGTTCAGGCCTAATTTACTGTCCGGATTAGTTGGCCACTAAAGTCTGGCAACAATTGGCAGCGGGAAGCACGGCTTGAGCGTGGTATTTAACTTGGTTTATCGGTGAGCGATGCCATAAGTGAGAGCCAATACCAATTTGCGCCACCTGAAGCCAGAGACAAGCTCTTGTTGCTGATTACCGAGCCGTCATTCGAAGAAACAAGAATGTCGAGATGAAGAGTGCAGTTTTGGGGTTGCACATACCTCACTGGTTGGTGGAAACATCTAGATATATCATTTTTCAATAATGGTATTTCAGTCAAGCAAATCGCTTTCGCACTGCAGCCGCAACATCAGGTATATCGACTGTCTCAAACTACCAAGGGGCTTTTATCTAGAATTGAGCGGAACCAACTATACATGGGAGTTGCCGCCGCGTTGTCCTGGTTTGGCGCCTCACGCCCCAATCGAAGATCCTGACGATTGATAGTGCGCATTTCGACGCTGAAACGTGTGGCGTTCGTGATATTCACGACACTTGCATGCAGATGAGCGCTGGAAAAATTCAGGATATCACCCGGTTGCAATACAACTTTAACCACGTCGAATTCGTCGACGGCTTCAGTCGGGTGAGGAGCAGAAGGGTAGTTGACCTGGCGTTCTATCGGTGTTCGCTTTCGTGTTGCCAGGTAGTCATCAAAACTCCAGGTTGACGTATTATTGGCCAGATAACGATCCCAGTAACGCGGGTAAAAGGCGATGGTGCGCTCCTCTTCCAGTGGGTAGAGCGGTGCCCACCAGTTGATCTGACTTTGAATATTGCTGCCCCAGGTATCTCGATGATGACCGATGGCGGCTCGCAGTGCACCCTGGTGCTGATCGGAGTAGGGCACCACCCGCATTGGAAAATGATCATAATAGGTTTCATTCAGGTCGACACCGCATGCCTTCAGGGCTCGAAAGAACATTGTCTTGGGCGCTTCGCTGGTACGAAACGCTGTCTGAACTTTTCCCGTTCGTTCGATAAAGGCTTCTCTCGAGAAATGCTGTTGTGCCGTTGTCGGATCCCGTCCATCCAGAGCCTCTCGCAGATGCTTATCGCTGTAGGACACCAGCTCAGACATGGCGGGAATATTACGGTAGATCAGCAAATCGCCGGCAAACAGCCGCTCGGCACGTTCTTGATCCGAAACCGGTCGATCCAGGTGACAAATTTCCATAGCGGGCATCCTGTATATGACTTTGAACATCCATTCTCAAACCGTGATATTAAACCTACGTCGCCAACAGGAAAACAGGAACAGATCAGGAATAAAAACCGGAACAGATCAGCTGGAGAAGGGCAACACCATGAATCACACTGTGGTGTCTGTACCTGAGCGTCGACGAAGTGAAGGTTGACTGAGACTCGACCAGAGTTAACGGTGCGCATTGAGATAGGAAAGAAAAAATTGTTTATGGTAAAGAGCATAGTATGTACTTGAATGCGATATATAAATCCCTGTGATTTATTGTTTTTATATGCAGAGTAAAGTGACAGCTTTGGCCTAATGAAATTGCTTAGGTTTCTATTTGGTTTTCACCTTTATGTTTTTATAAGGTGACAACTTTATATTTCTGCTGAGGAAGCCGGAGTTTTTCCCTTTTAAACGGAAGGTCTATACGGTTTTTAATATTTTCCCAAATAGACTGCTCATGCTTTTTTATATATTGCCCATGCCAAATGTCGAATGGCTATTGAGCATGGCGTTATAGTTTTGCTGAAAATACAGAAGGCGGCCGACCAAACTGTTTGCTGAACGCCGTAGTATAAGCGCTATGACTCTCGTAACCACTCGCCAGTGCCACCTGGGTGATTGGTATACCCTTTATCAATAGCGTGAGTGATGACATCAACCGCAGTTGTTGGCGCCATTTGCCAAAAGTCATGCCGGTCGATTGCAGAAAACGTCGGTGAAAAGTTTTATCGCCCATTGCCAGCCTGTCAGCCCATTCGGTGGCGGTGGTTGCATCGCCAGGGTTGTTCAGTAGTGACTGGCACACTCGTTGTATCGGGCTGTCGGCATTTCCCGCAGGCCAGGGAAGATGAAACGGAAGGGCAGGCTGGGCATGTATTTCCTCGATCAGGAGCTCGCCCAGTAAACGCATGCGGGTAGCAGACAGGCTCTGTTTGTCGGCCTGGGTCAATGCCATGATCAACTCTCTTACCAAACCGGAAACATGTATCACGCAATCTGTCTTCGGCAGGCGTGCGCAGATATCATTGTGCACGAACAGACCGTGTGCTTGCAGTGCCACGGGAACAACCAGGCGGTGCGCAACACCTGACCGTAACCAGACCGCTGCAGTGGGAGGAACCAGCCACTGACCGCTTTGTGCTTCTACCCGCAGCAAACCACGATCTGCATAAATCAAATGACCATACGAATGCGTGTGCATGGGAACGACATGGCCGGCAGGGTAGTGCACCGCCACACCAAATATCGGCAGACCGCTTGCTTCTTTCAGGCTGAGGTCAAGTGCATGACTGCCGTCTTCAGGAGAGGAAAAACCCATACAGGTGGAATTTGTCCATTTGAATAAAGTATCTGTCCATTTTTATGTAGTTAGACAAATTGTACAAGTCTAATATTGGGTCTAGGCAAATCACCGGATCTCATTCCCATGTTCAATTTTTATCTTTCTCAACCACGACTAACGCTGGCTCCTGGTCGGGGTCCGCACGTATTTGCTTGTGCTATGACCCATCCTGATTTCCCCTGACCCCGACCATCGTCAGCTTGTTTCGAGCCAGGGGAGTCAGGAGTGAACCGATTCTTTTGGAGTATTTTTAATGCTGGCTGATCCTTCCCGAAAATATTGTCCTGTCTCCCCGGTTAATCTGGTCGATCGTCAATGGCCGTCCCGTACCCTGACGCAAGCGCCTGTCTGGTTGTCTACTGATCTGCGCGATGGCAATCAGGCACTCTTTGAGCCAATGAACCGCGAACGCAAGCTGCACTTGTTCCATGAACTGGTGCGGATCGGTTTTAAAGAAATCGAAATAGGCTTTCCCGCGGCCTCGCGCACCGACTTCGAGATTGTGCGCCATCTCATTGAAGCAGACCAGATCCCTGAAGACGTTACCCCCATGGTGATGACGCAATTACGCGATGACTTAATCACCGAGACGGTACGCAGTGTGGCGGGTGCACGGCGTGTCATTGTGCATGTTTATAACGCCATCGCGCCCGCCTGGCGTGACATCGTGTTCGGCATGAGCGTGCCCCAGATGATAGAAATGGTGGAACGCCACATTGGGCTGCTTAAGCAACTGACGGCCGACCATCCAGGGACGGAATGGGTTTTGCAGTACTCGCCCGAGACATTCAACATGGCTGAGCCGGATGTCGCGCTGGCCATGTGTAACGCCGCCATCCGCGTCTGGGATGCCGGGCCGCTGCGACCGATGATCGTCAATCTGCCGACCACGGTAGAAGTCTCCACGGCCAATGTCTTTGCCGATCAAATCGAATGGATGGATCGGCGGCTGGAGCGCCGCGAGCATGTTGTTCTGTCCGTGCATCCTCACAACGACAGGGGTACGGGGGTGGCTTGCGCCGAGCAAGCCATGCTGGCCGGCGCGCAACGGGTTGAGGGCTGTCTGTTTGGTAACGGTGAACGCAGTGGCAATGTTGATTTAGTCACGCTGGCGTTGAACCTGTATACCCAGGGCATCGCACCCGGACTGGATTTTTCCGATATTGCAGCGGTTGCCCGTGTGGCTGAGGAATGTACCGCCTTGCCGGTGCATCCACGTCATCCGTATGTAGGCGATCTGGTGTTTACGGCGTTCTCGGGCTCTCATCAGGATGCCATCGCCAAGGGATTTGATGCGCAGCAGGCCGATATGCCCTGGCGGGTTCCTTATCTGCCAGTCGACCCACAGGATCTGGGGCGCACTTACGACAGCATAGTGCGCGTTAACAGCCAGTCGGGAAAAGGCGGTATCGCGTTTTTACTGCAACGGGATCACGGCATCACCATGCCCCGTCGCATGCAGGTGGAATTCAGCTCTGTTGTTCAGGCTTTGGCCGACACCAGTGAAACGGAGCTGAGCAGCGAGCAAATTTGGGAGCTGTTTGAGAGCACTTATTTTGCTTCGATACGGGAGCAGTCCGGCTTCACCTATCGCGGCCATCGTCTGTACGAACATGCAGACGGGCAGGGCATTACCCTGGATATTGCGGATGCGAATGGCAATATCAACACTGTCGAGGGAGCAGGCAAGGGGCTGATCTCCGCTACTGTGGCTGCGTTGGGACTGCCGTTGCGTGTCGATAGTTATGAGGAGCGCAGCCTGGGCGCGGGCTCTGATGCAGAGGCACTGGCTATTGTAGAGGCGGCCATACCCGGCGTTCCCGGGTCCCGCTTTGGCGTGGGGCGGCATCTGAACATCGTCACCGCTTCGGTTTTGGCAGTGTTAAGCACGGCGGCCAGGTTTTCGATATTAAACGAGCCGGTCAGCTGATTTGGTGTGCATTGGTCACCAGGTTTGTAATGGGTTGCTGGTTGCAGCCCATTATGAATGGCACAGTAAAAATGCGGTATATGAACAAGTGGCTGTATCACTTGGGGCAACGGCTCCTCTTACCGCTCTTGTTGTTCATTGTTTTGATTTGTTCATGATTCATGAACAAAAAATTAGTGTGAACAGTAAGGTGGCCTTGCTGACTCCAGAGGTAGGGCCGCCATCTAACATCGGTAAAGGTTTATAAACAGCCTGTGCGTGGTATTTTGCATGGCACCATCCGATTATTTGTTTTTAAGTTGCTTATTTTAAACCTGTTAATATCGTTATTTAGAGTCGTGTTAAATCATTCCTGCTTCCTGAATAAATGAAAACCCCCTGCAGTGCAGGGGTTTTTGTTCGGAAGGGGCTTGCCAGGATCTTACTCCGGTTATAACCCCCGGCGCTAGAGTTCAATCACCACTTTACCCATGGCCTGGCCACTGGCCAGGCGTTCATGTGCCTTGCCTGCGTCCCTCAGGCCGAAGCGGTGCTCATCCACAACCGGGCGAAGGCCACCGGCTTCTGCGAGGGTTGTCAATTCGGCCAGGATGCGGCCATGGACAGAGCGGGCATGGTTGTGGATCATCGGGAGCAGCATAAATACCACGTGCAAAGACAAGCCTTTGAAGTGCGCCACCGACAGATCCAGCTCGGCCAGAGACAGGGTGGTGGCAACCTGACCGTTCAGGGCGGCAGCATCAAAGGAATTGAGCAGGTTGGCGCCGCCAACGGTATCGAAAATCACGTCAAAACCCGCGCCTTGAGTATGACTGGCCACATAGTCGGCAACCTTTTCCGTTTTGTAGTTAATACCTTTGGCTCCGAGCTTTTCGATCAGTGACAGTTGCTCGTCACCGCCGCCGGTGGCAAACACCTCGGCACCAAAGTGACGGGCCAATTGTACGGCGACGTGACCCACGCCACCGGCACCGCCATGCACCAGCACACGTTGCCCCTTGCCGGTGCCGGCCCGGGTGAGGGCCTCAAAAGCGGTGATTCCCACCAGGGGCAGGGCCGCCGCCTCGCGCATCGACAGGTTGGCGGGCTTGCGGGCAATAAGCCGGGCGTCGGCCGGCATATATTCGGCCAGGGTGCCCTGCAGCTCCCCCAGGCCACCGGCACAGCCATAGACCTCATCTCCCACCGTATATTCGGTCACACCCTCACCAATGGCCACTATGGTACCGGCAAAGTCCATGCCCAGCACGGCGGGCAGTGCGGGAGCAAACGGCAGATCCGCTCCCATCTGACGGATCATCAGGTCTATGGTGTTAACGCTGGTCGCGGCGACTTTCACCAGCACATGGCCGGGGTTGAGGTCGGGTTTGTCCATCTCGGCCGGCTCGAATGCCTCGGGGCCACCAAATGCGCAGATTACCATTGCTTTCATCGGTTGTTACCTCTGTTGGATTGCACCGATTCACTTTAGCCGACCATTCAATTCATGATAATGCTGGGAAATTACCAATCAGTTTTTATTTTTTATTAAAAATATAAGTGCCCTCGAGCCTTACCGTGAGGCCGGACTGCGTGGTTTTGGTTCGAACAACGGGCAGGTTGCCAGACGGACTGTTAGGTAAAGCTAGAGTAATCGCTTATATTCTTGGGTGAGTTTCGCCCTTTTGTTGAGAATGCGCATGAAAGTAGAGCACCTCAGGTTATTCGTACGGCTGGCCGTAACCCATAACATCAGCCTGGCAGGCCAGGAACTGGCCCTGTCGCCGGCGGTGGCCAGCTCGTATATCAGCAAGTTGGAAGAAGGGTTGGGGGTGCGACTGGTGCACCGCACCACCCGCAAGGTATCCCTGACCGAAGAGGGCAAGGCGTTTCTGCCCCATGCGGAAGAAGTGCTGTCGTCGGTGGAGGCCGCCTGTGCGTCAGTGGGAGCGGGGAAAGCCTCACCCACCGGTACCCTGAGGGTGTCGGCACCGGCGTCCTTTGGCCGCATGCACCTGATCCCGGCGATGCACGGATTTTTGTCGCAGTATCCCGAGCTGAAGGTGGATCTGAAGCTGAGCGACGCCATTATCGATATGGTCGAGGGCGGGTTTGATATTGCCATTCGCAATGCCGAGCTGAAGGACTCCACCCTGATCGCCCGCAGGCTGGCGTCTGACCGGCGAATCATCTGTGCGTCACCGGCTTATCTGGCCAGATTTGGCGAGCCCGCCACGCCGCAGGAACTGGGCGAGCATCAGTGCGTTAATCTGATGGGGCTGGAGCACTGGACCTTTGAGACCCCGAATGGGCCGCTCAATGTTAAAACCGGCGGCAGCCTGCGTATCGACAACGGCGAGGCGGTGCGGGATGCCTGTGTAGCAGGCCTGGGCATCGCAATGAGCTCCACCTGGAATGTATATCAGCATTTGCGGCGGGGTGAGCTGGTGCAGATCCTGCAGGAATACCCCTATGTTTCCGACACCGCCATCTGGGCGGTGTATCCCAGTTCACGGCTGCTGGCCCCCAAGGTCAGGGCCTTTATCGACTATTTTTCGGCGTGTTTCGGTGGCGAGCCCTACTGGGACCGGCAGGAAGACTGGGCTTCCAGCCGGTCAGGGGAACGCTAACTACTTATGCAGGGGTATGCTTGGCAATCAGCATGTCAATCAGGCTCACCATGTCGGTTAGTTTCCGATCATCCAGCGCATCGGCGTGAGGAGAGGCAAAACGGCCCGCATCGTTGTCGAAATAACGACCTGAAGCGTCGGCGAAGTCCTTCGACAATGCAGCCTGAGTGAGAATGTCGGCACCAATACCAATGTCGCCACCGGCCACGCCAAAGCCTTCCTTGACCATTTTGCTGCCCAGCAGGGAGCCCGGGTTGACCGCGATAATGGCCGGGCCCTTGTCCTTGAGGGCAAGCCCCATGCTGCGGGACCACATGGTCAGCGCCAGTTTACTCTGGGCGTAAGTGGCAAAGTCGTCGGTCAGCCTGGTATTCCCCGCCAATGCTTCAGGGTTCACCGAAGCCTGTGCCGCTGAAGACAGGTTAATCACCCGCCCGGAGTCGCCCAGCAAGGAGAACAGCCGTTGGGTCAGCAGATAGGGAGCCAGGGTGTTGACCACAAAGCGCACATCCAGACCATCCCGGGTAACGGGAGAAGCCGTGCGAAAGATACCGGCATTGTTGATTAACACATCCAGCCTGTCGTGGCGGGCGCTCACCGCCTTCGCCAGGGTCACTACCTCGGCCAGCTTTGACAGATCCGCCAGATAGCTTTCAATGTGACCTGCTCTCGGAATGGCAGAGAGTGACGCCTCGGCGTCGGCCAGCTTTTGCGGGTTGCGTCCGTGCAGTAGCACGCGGTGACCTTGAGACAGCAGCACTCTGGCGGTTTCCAGTCCAATGCCGTCGGTGGAGCCGGTGACAAGAATGGTTTTTGGCATGGGTTATTTCCCCTGATGATAGGCATGTCGGCACCGGCGCCTGAGCATCACGTTCAGCGGTGTGTGCCTCTCGGCGTATGGGCCGTAATCGACATCAAGTTTATCAATGATATTCGCTGTTGATAATCAGGGGTAATTACGAATAAGTTTTTATAAAATATTGAAAGTGGCCGAGTTACCGAGAAGGGACAGGCTATAGCGGCGTTAATACACATCAGTCGGCGGCTCAGCAATAGCCGGGCAGCTGGCCGATCGAGTCTCGGGCGCACAGGGTAAAGGCCCGGGACAGTTCGCTGCGAACCTGGCCGGCGGAATAATACATGGAATAGCGATATTTGAGTTCGGGGGCGAAAGGGCGCATTACCAGGTTGCTACCTTCCCACAACGAGGCATTGAAGGGCTCGAGCAGAGCAATGCACAGGCCGGCGGCCACCATACCATAGCCCGATAAGGAGCGCTGGGTGGAAAACTGCTCGTTCACCTTGATGTGATGCTCTTTCAGCAGGCTTTTATGGTGGCTCCATTCAATGCCGTTTTCATCCACCAGCTTCAGCAGGCATTCACCCTGCAGATCGGCGGGCGTAATGATCGCCTTTTCGGCTAGGGCATGCGTGGCCGGCATAACACAGACCCAGGAAACCTCAGCCAGCGGCTCTTCGATGAAACCGGAGTGGGCTTCGGTCTGATTGGTCATGATCAGATCATACTGTTGTTTGTCGAGGCCCCGGATCAACTGCTCCACGCTGTCGACCAGCAGACTGACATGCACCTGCGGGTGCTTATCGATAAACGACTTGATCAGCATGGGAGTCAGAATCGTCGCCAGGGCCGGAGTGGCGCCTATGGTCAGGCTGCCGTGGGTGGATTTTTTCAGCTTGTCGGCAAAATTTTCCAGATGGTGAATACCGTTAAAAATAGTGCTGACCTCGTCGTAAAACGCCACGCCTTCCGGGGTCGGTACCATCCTGCCTTTTTGTTTCTTGAACAGCTCAAAGCCGACATCATCCTGTAAGTCATTGATAAGACGACTTATGGAGGGTTGAGACAGGGAGAGTATCAGGGCGGCCCGGGAAAAGCTGCCCTGCTGAATGGTGGCCAAAAAAGCCTGTAACTGCCGGTATTTCATGACATCTCCATATAGCATTTTCAAATAATGCTACACAAAAAGTGACATTGTGCAAATGTGTTCGCTATGGAATAGTCCCGTCCCACACATTTAACCTGCACTCAAGCAACGAACATGGAGAGTGACAATGCAAGAGCATCTTGAACATGAGAACGGGGCGGGCGTACTGGTCTCCAAAGAAGGGAAGCGCTGGTATCAGAAATTTCCCGATCCCATGGTGCTTATCTTTTATATCCTGATCCTGGCCGGCTTTCTGACCTGGGTCGTTCCCAAGGGTGCCTATGAGACCGAGCTGGTAGATGGCCGGCAACGCGTGGTGGCAGACTCCTTCCATTACCTTGAAGATCACAACACGGGCTATTCCGTCGGTGGCGCCATCAACCAGCTGTTCGATCTCTTTGTGGCCATTCCCCAGGGGTTGGTCCAGTCCGGACAGTATTTGTTTATCGTCTTTATTGCCGGCGGGCTGTTCAATATTCTCTATCGTAGCCATGCGCTGGAAAACCTGGTGGGCACCGCGGTGAAGCGCATTGGCCTGAGCCGGGGCAACCTGTTGATCTGGCTGGCCACCTATCTCTATGGCCTGTTCGGAATTTCGGTTGGCTATGAAAACAACATTGCCCTGGTGCCCGTCGCACTGCTGGTGTCGAGCGCCTTGGGCTACACCAACCTGGTGGGGGCGTGCATCGCCATTGGCGGCATCGGCATCGGCTTTACCCTGTCACCCATCAATCCTTATACCGTGGGTGTGGCACAGAGCATTGCCGGCCTGCCCATTTTCTCTGGCGGCTTGCTGCGTTTTGCCATGGCCTTTGTGGCCCTGAGCCTGCTGGCCTGGTATATCACCACCTTTGTGGCGCCCAGACATTCGGCGCGCAAAGGCGAGGGGGACGCCGGAGCGCTTTCAAAAAAGATTGAGGACTATCGCCTCAGCTCCCGGGATCTGGGCATCATCTCGGTGTTCTTCCTTGGCATTGTGGTGATTGCAGGCTGTTCTTATCTGGCTGGTACGGGCACCTTGGGAAGAGGCTGGTATATCAAGGAAATCACCGCCGTCTTTATTCTGATGTCGATTGTCATTGCTGCCATTTGCCGCATTGCCCCCGATCGTTATGTGGCCCACATGGTTGAAGGGGCGTCCCGGGTTACCGGCGGCGCCCTGGTAATAGGCCTGGCTGCCTCGATCAAGGTGGTACTGGAAGATGGACAGATCATCTACACCATCGTCAATACCCTTAACCTTGCCCTCGACGTGATGCCCGAGTCGCTGATCGCCGTCGGCATCAGTGTGATTCAGGGAGTAATTAACCTCTTTATTCCGAGTGGCTCCGGTCAGGCGCTGGTGACCATGCCGGTATTGATCCCGCTGGCGGATCTGGTGGGCATTACCTATCAGGTCATGATACTGGCGTTTCAGGTGGGGGATGGCCTGACCAACATGATAGTGCCCACCTCGGGAGGCACCCTGGCCATGCTGGCCCTGGCCCGGGTCGGTTACTCCGACTGGCTGAAAGTGATTTTCCCGCTGGTCGCCCTGATCTATGTGCTTAGCTGGGTTTTCATTGCGCTGGCGCAATGGTTGCAGTGGTCCTGACCCTGTTACCAAATCCTTCATGCTCGGGATGCTGCTGCCGGTGTTCCGAGTCAGGCCGAATCATTGATCCGGCTTATCCATTGTCAACCTGGCCTTGCCCTGAGGCCCTGTGACGGAGAACATCATGCACAATATTACTCATGTTGCCCTGGTGGGCGGCACTCATGGCAATGAGCTGTCCGGCATTTATCTGCTGAAGAAATGGGATAAAACCAGCCAGTTCGCGCGTTGGCCTCAGCTCGAGCTGACGCAAACCATCGCCAACCCGAGGGCCTGCGAGCACTCCGTGCGCTACATGGAAACCGATCTGAACCGGGAGTTTGCCCTTGAGGATTTGCAGAATGACCGGCTGGTGGGTTACGAGCAGTTGCTGGCCAAGAAACTCAACCAGCAGTTTGGCCCCAGAGGCCGGTCGCCGGTTGAGCTGATGATCGATCTGCACAATACCACTTCCAACATGGGGGCTTGCCTGATGTTGCTGCGCAAGGATGCCTTCAATATTGGCATGGCGGCTTATGTGAAGGATCGCATGCCGGAAGCCGTTATCTATTTTCAGGACAACCTGCCGGAAGAGCGCAACCGCTTTCTGATATCCGTGGCCCAGCAGGGAGTTACCGTGGAGGTGGGCCCCCAGCCGAATTCGGTGTTGCAGCAGGAAACCCTGGAGCTGATGGAAACCATGACCGGTCACATTCTTGACTATGTGGTGCTGTATAACCGGGGGGAACTGGCGTCGCTGCCGGGCGAGTTTGAGGCCTTTCAGTATACGGAAGACCTGGTGCTGCCAACGGATGAACAGGGCCAGCGGCTCGCCATGGTGTCAAAGCGCCTTGAGCGGCGGGACTTCCATCCGGTTGAGCCGGGCGAGGTGATCATGGAAACCTTTGACGGTGTCCCGATTTGCTGGGAAGGGGACTATACCGCCTATCCCCTGTTTATCAATGAGGCTGCCTATCATCGAAGTCACAGCGCCATGTCGATGTCGCAGCGCATTGTGCTGCGCTGCGCCGATTATTTCTGAGTCATGCCTTCTTCTGGCCGCCTTTGCCGGCGGCCGTCTTCATTCACATTTATCTCGTCGGTATTTCCACGTCACTGAACTTGTCCACCCGCAGCAGGGATCTGAACCCCCACATCCAGGTGCCGGCCACCACCAGGGTGGCCACACCGCCGATGGCGGCCGCAGGCACGGTGCCGAACCAGGCGGCGCTGGTGCCGGCGCGGAATTCCCCCAGTTCATTGGATGAGCCGATAAACAGCATGTTGACGGCACTGACCCGGCCACGCATGTTGTCCGGCGTGGCCAGCTGGATCAGGGTGGAGCGAACATAGACGCTGATCATGTCTGCCGCACCGGCTATCAGCAGGGCCACAAAAGACAGCCAGAACAGGGTGGAAAAGGCGAAGACCAGGTTGGCCACTCCGAATATGATGACGGCGATAAACATGGCGGGCCCCACATGGCGGCTGAGCGCCCAGACACTGAGCACCATGCCCATCAGCAGGGCGCCGAGGGCGATGGCGCTGCGCAATGCCCCCAGACCTTCCGGTCCCACCTGCAATACCTCCTGGGCGTAAATGGGCAGCAGGGCCACCACGCCTCCCAGCAGTACCGCGAACAAATCCAGCGAAATGGCACCCAGAATGATGGGGCGGGAACGAATGTAGCCAATACCGGCGGTAAAGCGTCGCCAGGCGGTGGCTTCAGGCGGGCGCTGGCTGTCGGCATAGCGGGTCTGCACCGGAATGAGCAGCATCAGCGCCAGCACAAAGGCTGCCAGGCAAACCCCGTAGGCCAGACTGCCCCCCAGGGCGTAGAGCAGGCCGCCGACCAGGGGGCCGGCGATCACCGCCAGTTTCATGATCATGCTGTTGACGGCGATGGCCCGGGCCAGTTGCTCACGGGGCACAATTTGCGGCAACAGGCTTTGCAGGGTAGGGCCGGTAAAGGCGCGGGCACAGCCGTAGAGTATCAGCACCGCATAATAGTAGGGTACCTGGGGGGCGGGAGAGAGTGATAGCCACAGCAGCAAGCCGCTGCACAGGGCCTGTACCAGCCAGCTGGCGGCCAGCAGTCGCTTGCGTGAGTGGCGGTCGGCCAGGTCTCCCGCCGGCAGTAGCAATACCAGCATGGGAATAAACTGGGCCAGGCCCACATAGGCGAGGGCCAGGGGATCCCGGGTCAGATCGTACACCTGCCAGGCCACCACTACCGCCTGGATCTGCATGGCGAACACCGCCGCTAGCCGGGCGATAAGAAAGGGCAGAAAGCCCGGTTGTGTCAGTATTCGAGTACGACCGGAATCGAGCGACATGGTCTTCGGGTTAATGCGGGACGGGGCGGGCAGTGTACCCCCCGGTAACGGGGGGGTACAAGTCGTGCCCGCGGCTCGAGGTTATTCGGCGGTCTGGCTGTCCCGGCTCAGCTTGAGGTAAACCCCCAGTCCGCTGAGCATGGCCACGGCCGCCATCAGCATCCATACCGCATTGATCAGCTGGTTACCGCCATCGCCGCCGTCGAGCAATGATTTGAACATCAGCAGCAGGGCTTCGATAGATACCGCAATAATAATGGCGGCCATAAAGCGGGAGATGGTGCGCCGGGTGGAATCGTGATGGTGTATATCCTTGTTCACCAGCACTTCCTCTTCGAGAATGGTTTTTCCCAGATCGAAAATGGACATGCCCAGGGTGATAAGAATGACGATGCCAAAGGCCCCGGTGGCGATATTGCTGTCATCATCAAACAGCGAGACCAGGGACTCCAGCGCCGAATACAGCAACAGGGCGGCCACCACGATCAGCAGGCCGCCAATCAGGGTGTATATCCATTGAAAATAGTGATGGCAGCGAAAACGTCTTTCATCGCCGTTGAGATAGGAAATCAGGCGGCGCAGGTTGAAGTTAATCACCAGATAGCCGCAATCCCGTCCCTGTTCATCAACCAGGTGCTGGATGACCGAGATCGCCAGCTGATGGGTGGCGTTGGAAAGGTAGGGGCTGGTCACCACAATGGCGTTGGAACTTTGTTTGGCGGCCTGCACATAGGGCCGGCGGCTGCGATCGCTGCCTTTGCCCAGCGAGCGGCGGCGTCGTTCACTGACCGTGGGGCTGTAGGCCGACTCCGTCATCTGAATGCCGTTGTTGTCCAGGCTGTAAAGCAGCTCGACAAAGGGGTAGGGCCGACTGAGGTAATCAATGGTCTGTTGCTGGGCCTGTTCGCTCTGCAACAGTGACTGGCCGTTCAGGCTGGTCATGATCGATTCCATCAGGCTGTGGATCACGGATTGGTATTGCTGGTACTGCTCTAACAGGCGGAAATGGTTGTGGGTGCTCACGGTCAATAATGTCTCAGTGTACGGAAACCGAATGGGGAAACCATGACTGTAACCCAGCCCCATGACAGGATCCGTGCGCCGAACAAAAAATTATCGAAAGTTGTGCAGGTGTGATCATTCCCGTGGTGAAAAACGGGGTGGCGCTTTGTGGCGATGCTAAAGCGGCCCGTCACGCTGCGGGGCGGCGTGACGGGCCGGGGTTATGGGTTCCGGGCTCAGTAAGACTGACTGTGCACGCCCTTTACCGCGCGGCCTGATGGGTCGGCCATGTTCTTCCACTGCTCGTCCCATTCCAGCGCGGTGGGAGTGGAGCAGGCCACCGAGGGGCCGCAGGGCACGCACTTGGCGGCGGAGTCCTGGGGAAAGTGGCCCTCAAAGATGGCGCGGTAGTAGTAGGCCTCTTTGCTGGTGGGGGTGTTGAGCGGAAAGCGGAACGCCGCCGTGGCCATCATCTGATCGCTCACCTGCTCTTCCACCAGCGCCTTCAGGCTGTCTATCCAGGAATAGCCGACGCCGTCGGAGAACTGCTCCTTCTGGCGCCAGGCCACTTCATGGGGCAGCAGATCTTCAAAGGCTTTCCGCAGAATGTGCTTTTCCATCTTGCCGTTGACGCACATCTTGTCGGCGGGGTTGAGGCGCATGGCCACGTCCATGAACTCCTTGTCGAGGAAGGGCACACGGGCTTCCACGCCCCAAGCGGCCATGGACTTGTTGGCACGCAGGCAGTCGAACTGGTGCAGGGCCTTGAGCTTGCGCACGGTTTCCTCGTGAAAGGCCTGGGCGTCGGGGGCCTTGTGAAAATACAGGTAGCCGCCAAAGAGCTCGTCGGAGCCCTCGCCGGAGAGTACCATCTTGATGCCCATGGCCTTGATGCGCCGGGACATCAGATACATGGGAGTGGAAGCGCGCACCGTGGTGACGTCGTAGGTTTCCAGGTGGTAGATCACCTCGCGCAGGGCATCCAGGCCTTCCTGAACCGTGTAATGCAGTTCGTGATGCACGGTGCCGAGCTGGTCCGCCACCTTGCGGGCGGCAATCAGATCCGGTGCCCCTTCCAGGCCAATGGCAAAGGAGTGCAGTCGCGGCCACCAGGCCTCACTGTTGTCGTTGTCTTCAATACGCTTGTCGGCGTACAGCTTGGCCACGGCGGACACAATGGAAGAGTCGAGGCCACCCGACAGCAATACGCCGTAGGGCACGTCGCACATCAGCTGGCGTTTCACCGCCGCCATCAGTGCCTCGCGCAGCTCAGCCACGCTGGAGGTGTTGTCCTTCACCGCATCAAAGTCTTCCCAGTCACGGTGGTAATAACGGCGGGGCTGACCTTCCTTGCTGTAGAGCAGGTGGCCGGGAGGAAACTCGCTGATGGTTTTGCACACCGGGGTCAGCGCTTTCATCTCCGACGCCACATAGAAATTGCCTTCTTCGTCATGGCCGGTGTAGAGGGGAATAATGCCCATGTGGTCACGGCCAATCAGGTAGGCGTCGTTTTCCTCATCGTAGAGCACAAAGGCAAAGATGCCGTTGAGATCGTCGAGAAACTCCGGGCCCTTTTCCTGGTAGAGGCCGAGGATCACTTCACAGTCGGAGCGGGTCTGAAACTCAAAGCCACAGGTGAGGCCGGCTTCCAGCTCCTTGTGGTTGTAGATTTCACCGTTCACCGCCAGGGCGTGGGTACCGGCCGGGTTGAGCAGGGGCTGGGCGCCGCTGTCGAGGCCGACGATGGCCAGGCGTTCATGCACCAGAACGGCCTTGTCGTTGCTGTAAATGCCCGACCAGTCGGGGCCGCGGTGGCGCAGCAGGCGAGACAGTTCCAGCGCCCGGGAGCGCAGCGCGGCCGGATCTGACTTGAGTTCAAGAATACCGAAGATGGAGCACATGGTGGTTTTCCTTAACGAATGAGTCGAATGACTTCAGGTTGACAGAGGATGCCGTTGGTGAAAAGGAAAAATGATGAAAACTCACTATAAAACCATTCATGATTTTTTTTCGTGAATTAAAGGGGCCTTATTTGGTAAAGGATTAAAAATAAGGCCTCTAAAATGAATATTCGATAAATCCCTTTCCGCTACAGCCGCAGCGTGGGGGCGATGGGGTCATCCACGCGAAACCAGCCGGCAATGCTCAGCCTCGGCCGCCGCGCCGGCAGCACCTCGTGAGGAAAGCGCTCCGACAAAAAACACACCAGGGTGCCGCCTTCGGGCCGCACCCGGTGCAGCGGTTCGCCCCGGTCGCCATAGATCAGCAGCTCGCCGCCCTGATCGGGTTGCCAGTCGTCGTTGAGATAGAGCACCGTGGTCAGCCGGCGGTTGCTGCGGCCGCGAAAGGCGTCCAGGTGTTTCTTGTAGAAATCGCCCTGATCATAACGGGCGTAGTGGCATTCATAATCCCGCAGGCCCATGAACAGCTGACGGTTAAACAGCTGCTGCAGCTCGGCCATCAAGGCCATGTAGGCCTGCTGGGGCGCTGTGGTGCCGTCCAGCCAGCGGGTCTTGTCGGTGCGAATGCGTTCGTTATTGTGATGATCATGCTCCCGGCCAATGCCGGCGTGGGTGAGTTGCCAATCGGGCAGGGCGGTAAAGTCCCGGCGCAGGGCGGCGGTTTGGCCGGGGTCGAGAAAGCCGGGAAAAATCCCCATGCCGGGGCCGGCAATGGCGGTAATGATGTCGTCAAAAACGCAAGTCGTGAGCGGCGCAGTAGTCAATGGCAAAACCCTCCTGTGGAGCGCTTATGTACACCTTCAACAACGCGGGGAACAGCGAGAAATTTTTCCCGTCAGAAAGAACAGATTAAAGAATAGTGACAAATGCCAGCAATACAAAAAACCCCGCGCATTGCTGCGCGGGGTTTAAAAATGCTGGCGGTGAAGGAGGGATTCGAACCCTCGATACGTTGCCGTATACACACTTTCCAGGCGTGCTCCTTCAGCCACTCGGACACCTCACCACATTTTTTGTCGCGTTTTTATTTTGAGAGTGTTCGCTTCACTCCGTGGTGTTCCCTTGGGAACGGGGCGTAATGTACTGGCTTGCCGAAGCGGGTTCAAGCACTTTTCATCATTCGTGATTCAAGTGGTTTTTTACTGTGCATTCTGCCGGCTTAATGCACAGCGGCCGGCATTTTCTGCGGTTCGTCCTGCATCAGGTAGCCGACTTCGCCCAGCTCCTGCACCAGCTGGTGGGTGGCCATCATGGTTTGTTGCACAATCCACTGGAATTGATGCTGCTCCAGTCCGGCCTGGGTATGCAGGTAGTCGGCCACGATCAGCCGGGGCAGGTTGTCATCGACGATATCCACAAAAATCTTGAGGCTGGGGTAGTTCATGTTCAGCCGGCCCAGATCGGCCACCAGACTCAGCAGGGCGGTGGGTCGAATTTCCACCTCTGTGGTGAGAATGGCGTCTTCATGCTCCACGAACAACCGGCTTTCCAGCACGCCGTCCAGCCCCTGCAGTTCGGCAAGGTGAATGCCATGACAGTTTTCGCAAATGTAGTGATCAATGTGGCCGGCAACCAGCCAGCGCATGGCGATTTCTGCTGTTAACACGTGATGTCCCGATAAAATAAAGCCAGAAGGGGCAGCATTGTAAACCAAAGCCGGTGTGCGGCAAAACCGGACGGCCTGGTTGCTTTTTATGCGAAAAAGGGGAAAGCTGCCATCAGGGCCCAAAGCGGGGCCGTGCAACACAAAAAGGGTAACAATATGAAGATATTGCTGGCAGCGGTGGATCTGGAAGCAGGCTCCCACAAGGTGGTGGCACGGGCGGCGGCCCTGGCTGCCCAATTGCAGGCCCGGTTGCATCTGGTGCATGTCATTGACGAAGCCATGGTGCTGTATGAACCCATGGTGGAAATTTCGGTACGGCGCCGGCTGCAGCAGGGGGCCACCCAGGCACTGCAGCAGCTGGTTGACGCCCTGCCTGCCGGGCAGCGTGACAACATTGAGCGTCATGTGCTGCTGGGCAAGCCACCGCACACCCTGGCCCGCAAGGCCACCGAGCTGAAGGCGGATCTGCTGCTGGCCGGTCGCCATCACCTGGAGCCGGTGCAGGAGCTGTTTCTCGGCACCACGGTCGAGCGGCTGTTGCGTCACTGTACCATGCCGGTGCTGGTGGTCGGCCAGGGCGGCGATCGGCCCTATGAAAAGGTGGTGGCCGCCACCGACTTTTCCCGCAGCTCCCACCATGCCTTGCAGGCCGGACTGGCGCTGGCGCCCGAGGCCGGTGTGACCCTGGTGCATGTGTTTGAGCCGCCCATGTTGCTGGGGTTTCTGCGCCACGAGCCCATGCACACCGACAGCCTGATGGCGCATCAGCGCACCCGCATCGAGCAGGAAGTCAGGGAAGAGATGTCCCACTTCATTCCCGCCGATGATCAGGGCCGCATCAGTACCCGCATTTTGTCGGGAGAAGTGAAAAAGGCCATCACCTCCGTGGTTCACGACAGCAGCGCCCAGCTGCTGGTGCTGGGTTATCACGGTCGTCAGGGCATCAGCCGCTTGCTCATCGGCAACCTGGCCATGAGCTTTCTCAGCGCGCCTCCCTGCGATGTGCTGGTGGCCCGGTAACCCGAAAACTGATTGATTCCTGAACAACCCTTTGAACTTTCTGGCGGCCGCCGGTATCCTTGGCGGCCTTCAGGGTTCGCCTTCTGCGTTTTCCTTCTTTAACCACAGCGAGTTTGTTTCTTGATTTCCACCAATAACATCACCATGCAGTTCGGCTCCAAGCCGTTGTTTGAAAACATTTCCGTCAAGTTTGGCGACGGCAACCGCTATGGCCTTATCGGCGCCAACGGTTGCGGCAAGTCCACCTTCATGAAGATTCTGGGCGGCGACCTGGAGCCCAGCGGCGGCAACGTGAGCCTGGACGTGAACGAACGTATCGGCAAACTGCGTCAGGATCAGTTTGCCTACGAGCACGAGCGGGTGCTCGACGTGGTGATGATGGGGCATGCCGAGCTGTGGGCCGCCATGCACGAGCGTGACAGCATTTATGCCAATCTGGAAGCCAGCGACGAAGACTATATGCGTGCCGCCGAGCTGGAAGGCCTGGTGGCCGAATACGACGGTTACACCGCCGAAGCTCGGGCCGGCGAACTGCTGCTGGGCGTGGGCATTCCCCTGGAGCAGCATAACGGCCCCATGAGCGAAGTGGCGCCGGGCTGGAAACTGCGGGTGCTGCTGGCCCAGGCGCTGTTTTCCGATCCGGACGTGCTGCTGCTCGACGAGCCCACCAACAACCTGGACATCGACACCATTCGCTGGCTGGAAGGCGCGCTGAACGAGCGCAACAGCACCATGATCATCATCTCCCACGACCGCCACTTTTTGAACAGTGTCTGCACCCATATGGCGGATCTGGACTACGGCGAACTCAGGGTCTATCCGGGCAACTACGATGACTACATGCTGGCCGCCACCCAGGCTCGGGAGCGGCTGCTGGCCGACAACGCCAAGAAGAAGGCGCAAATTGCCGAGTTGCAATCGTTTGTGTCACGCTTCAGCGCCAACGCGTCAAAGGCCCGCCAGGCCACCTCTCGGGCCAAGCAGATCGACAAGATCAAGCTGGAAGAGGTCAAGGCTTCCAGCCGCCAGAATCCCTTTATTCGCTTCGAGCAGGACAAAAAGCTGTATCGCAACATTCTGGAAGTGGAAGGCCTGGCCAAGGGCTATGGTGAAGCGCCCCTGTTCAAGAACCTGAGCATGATGGTGGAAGTGGGCGAGCGCATCGCCATTCTGGGTACCAACGGTATCGGTAAATCGACCCTGGTGAAAACCCTGGTGGGTGAGCTGGCACCGGACAGCGGCAATATCAAATGGTCGGAAAACGCCAGCATTGGTTACTATGCCCAGGATCACGCCGTTGATTTCGACACCGATCTCACCGTGTTTGAGTGGATGAGCCAGTGGCAACAGGAAGGGGACGACGAGCAGACCGTGCGTTCGGTGCTGGGTCGGCTGCTGTTCAGCCAGGACGACATCAAGAAAAAGGTGGGTGTGCTGTCGGGCGGCGAGCAGGGCCGCATGCTGTTTGGCAAGCTGATGATGCACAAACCCAATATTCTGGTGATGGACGAACCCACCAACCACCTGGATATGGAGTCCATCGAGTCGTTGAACATGGCACTGGAAATGTATCCGGGCACCCTGATCTTCGTGTCCCACGACCGAGAGTTCGTGTCGTCCCTGGCCACCCGCATCCTGGAGCTGAGTGAAAACGGCATTCGCGACTTCAGCGGCAGCTACGACGACTACCTGCGCGAGCAGGGCGTGCTCTGACCACGACTCCATCAGCGCATTAATCCGCACGAAAAAACGCCGGGCACTTGCCCGGCGTTGTTATGAGTGGCGTATGAATATCAGCGCAATACCAGCATGGGTTTGTGGGATTCCTGCAGCATCAGGTTGGTAATGCTGCCCAGCAGCCACAGGCGAATGCGGGAATGGCCGTAGGCCCCCATGACCATCAGATCGATGTTCTGCTTCTCCTGATAGGCCAGCAGGTTTTGCTTCACTTCCCCCTGCAGCAGGGCCGCGGTGGCCTGCAGGCCGGCGTCTTCAAGCCGCTGGCGTGCCGCTTCCAACTGGGTTTGCTTCTCTTCGCTGGCGCCGGCCACCATCACCACATGGCATTCCAGGCCCGTGAACAGGGGCGAGCTGGCAATGTATTCCAGCCCCTTGCGGGTGGTGTCGCTGCCGTCAAAGGCGATCATGATACGTTTGGGCTGGGCGTAGTCGCCGTCGGTCAGCAGCAGTGGCTTGTCGGTGGTGCGAATGACCTGCTCCACATGCCCACCCAGGCGCTCCGGGTTGTCGTCTTCATTGTTGCCGCGCCGGCCCAGCACCACCAGATCGGCATAATCGTCATACTGCTCCAGCACGTCCACCAGACGGCCTTCGCGAGAAATGGTGCGGGGTGCCGAGTAGCCGGCCTGCTGCACGTGCTGGCTGGCCTGACTCAGGATCAGCTTGCTTCGCTCACTGGCCAGCTCGGCCCGCTTTTTGTCGAGATCGGCCAACTCGGCCTGAATCTTGTCCTGGGCGTTCAGGCTGGCGGTCGCCCCCATGTTATACAGCAGGGTGGGCTCTGGCTTGGGTAACACATTCAGCAGTACCAGGGAGGCAGAAAGGCGCTGTGCCGCCCAGGCCGCATAATCACACACGCAAGTGGTATGTTTGGAGCCGTCGATGCCGGCCAGTACATTGGTGCTCATTATTCGTTTCCCCTGAAATAGGTGATTGACATCAAAGGCTTGTGGGGGCTTGGCAAGCACTGTATCACAGTTCGGCAAAGAGAACAGATGGCGGCAAGGGCGGGGGAGGCTTCATTGATTTAGAGCAAGCGGTTATGAAAATGTCCGTTCTAAATGCGTAATTCTTATTAAATTAATTGCAATAAAATCGGTGGATGCCAAGTCTAATGGATAATCGTCGGTGTCATCCGGCGCAGGGGGACTTCCCCAAAAAATCGGGCCGGTCAGACAAGGCAGACCCAGGCTTCGATAACGTAGACAGGAGATGTACCATGAAGACGTTCACGTCAGTCATGCTTGCCGCTGTTTTCGCGCTGAGCATGGTGCCGCTTCATACCAGTGCCACCATGGCCAGTCAGCCCTTTGCCGACAACCTTGCCTCCAGGGGTGACGGAATAGATAACCGCAAGTGTATGATTATGAAAAAACAGGGTAAAAAGCTGCCCGGTTTCTGCCAGCCCTGATCCAGGCTGAAGTCATACACATAATTGCAAGGAGCCTCAAGGCTCCTTTTTAGTGCGCGAAGCCGCCCGGAACGGTTGTAGCAGCAAGGGCAACAGCCGCTGTTCGGCCGGGCCGCGAAACTGTTTCAGGCCCAGTCTCATGCCCTGGTGGCCGTCTCGAGGCTGGGCCCGGTAGCTGCCGAACAGGTGATCCCACCAGCTCAGGTTGAAACCAAAATTGCTGTCGGTTTCCGCGACATGTACGGAGTGATGCACCCGGTGCATGTCGGGGGTTACCAATACCCGTCGCAGTGCGGTATCCAGTCGTGTGGGCAGCCAAATATTGGCATGGTTGAACAGTGAAGTCGCATTGAGCAACACCTCGAACACCAACACCGCCAGGGGCGAGGCGCCCAGTGCCACTACGGCGGTCAGCTTGATGGCCATCGACAGCAATATCTCCAGCGGATGAAAGCGTACTCCTGTGGTGGCGTCGAGCTCGGTATCGGTATGGTGCATGCGGTGCAGACGCCACAGCAGCGGTACCCGGTGAAACAACCGGTGCTGCCAGTAGATGAGACAATCCAGGGCCAGCACCGCCAACAACAACGACAGCCAGCCGGGCAGGCCGAGCCAGGGCAACAGGCCCCAACCATGTTGCTGTGCCAGCAAGGCCGCGCCCACCGCGGCCAGGGGAAACAGGGCTCGTACCAGCAGGGTGTTAAGGGTGGTCAGCAGCAGGTGCCGAAGCCAGCGCGGCCCGCGGGGCTGCTCCCGTGGGCGGCGGGGAGAGGCAGACTCCCACAGCATCAACGCCAGCAGCAGGCCAATAAAGCTGCCCAGCCGCAGCCAGGGTTCACATTCGTTCAGCATAATGGTTCATCCAGCGACCGGGCAGTTGCAACAGATCCCCCGGCTCGTCTATGTCCTGCAAGGTTTCTCCCTCGTGCCAGTGCCAGCTCAGGGCGTCAAGCCGTTGCCGAGTAAGGGAGGCAACCTGAGAAGTACTCCAGGGTATATGTTCAAACAGCGTTGGGGAAAAGCGGCGCAGCCCGAGCAGGGCATAGCCGCCGTCGCGGGTAGGATGCAGCAGCGCATCGCACCGTGCCAGCCGTATCGCCGCCGTTTGCAGCAGATTGACACACAACTGCGGGCAGTCGGTGCCCACCAGCATCACCGCATCCTGTTGCGCCAGGCCCCGTTGTGCAGCCCGAGCCATGCGGGCACCGAGATCGCCGTCACCCTGATCACTTTGCACCAGGCCTGCGGGCAATGAAAAGGCACGCCAGTCGGAGTGGCCGGGGGCCGGGCTCATGCACAGCTCTACCGGGCCGAGCTCGGCGGCCAGGCAGTGTGTCAGGGTGCCGTCCAACATGGTTGTTGCCAGCTGTGCGGCGCCTTTGGCCCCCAGTGCCGGCTCCAGCCGGGTTTTGGCCCGGCCGGGCAGGGGCGCCTTGGCGAATACCAGAATACGGATGTTCATCGGTACAACTCCACCAGCCGGTGCGGGTCGGCCCCGCGCCAGTAGGCAAAGCGCAGCCGCCACATCAGCCAGATGGTACGCCAGACTCCATGCTGCGCCCAGCGTCGTCCCGAGGTGCACACCCGCTGGTGCAAACAGGCCGGCGCCCCCCATTGCTTGAGTCGTTTGCTGAGCTCGATGTCTTCCATCAGCGGCTGATCGGGAAAACCACCAATCGCCTCAAAGGTATGTCTGTGCAAAAAAATGCCCTGATCCCCGGTGGCGATGCCGCTCAGGCGCGAGCGCAGGTTCATCAGCCGGGCAATCATCGCCAGCATGGGATGGCGGCCGGTCAGCCGGACGTCAAACCGGCCCCAGTGATGATGCATCAGTGCGTCGGCGATCAACTGCTCTGCCCGCGCGGGCACCAGGGTGTCGGCATGCAGAAACAGTAACTGCTCGCCGTGCGCGCCGGCCGCGCCGGCGTTCATCTGCCGGGCCCGCCCCGGGGGCGAAACGATCACTCGGGCGCCCAGCCGGGCGGCCAGTGGCGCAGTGCCGTCGCGGCTGCCGCCGTCCACCACAATGATTTCGCAGCCCTTGGGGAGCGCCGCCAGGGTGGCAGGCAGGGCGACGGCCTCGTTCAGGGTGGGAATGATAATGCTCAGGGTCATGAATGGGGCTCGTGATCCAGGGCGCCGCCGCAGCTGCTGCCCTGGCCGGCGGTGCAGCCGTGACAGTGGCCCGCCACGCGAATCGCGCAGCCTACATAATCCGCTTGCAGCAGGCTTTTCAGGTGGGGGCGACCGTCACCGGCCAGGGCCAGGCCGAGCTGCTGATTGAAATCGCAGTCGTAGAGGTAGCCTTGCCAATCCACGCTCACCAGGCTTTTGCACATCACACCGGCGAGGTTGTCGGCACTGAAGTTGTCCTTCAGCAGCTTCATGTAATCATGAAACTGCCGCTTGCTGATGAGGTAATCGCCAAAACGCTTGATGGGCATGTTGGCCAGGGCAAAAAGGTGGTTGAACTCAATGCCGAAATGGCGGTGCAGTTCAGTGCGGTAGGCGGCTTCCAGCTCGTCCTGAGGGGGAGGCAGGCTGGGCCCTTGCGGGTTGTATACCAGATTCAGCACCAGTCCTGAACCGGGCTTGCCGTAGCCCAGTGCGTTCAGCCGTTGCAGGGCAATAATGCTTTTGTCAAAGCTGCCCTTGCCGCGCTGACGATCGACGTTTTCCATGGCGTAGCAGGGCAGTGACGCGACTATTTCCACTCGGTTTTCCGCCAGGAACGCCGCCAGATCCTCGTACCCCGGTTCCAGCAATATGGTGAGATTGCAGCGGTCGATGACCTTGACCCCGAGCGCGCGCGCAGCCCGCACCAGGTTGCGAAAGCCGTCGTGCATTTCCGGGGCGCCGCCGGTCAGATCCAGGGTACCGATGCCCCTGGCCTGCAGCACCCTGGGGATCAGGGCCAGGGTGTCGGCATCCATCATTTCGGTACGGTGGGGGCCGGCGGCCACATGGCAGTGCACACACTTCATGTTGCACAGATAGCCCAGATTGACCTGCAGGGTGTCGAGGCGTTCCCGGCGCAGGGGGGGAAACGCGGTCAGATCCAGCAGCGGCAGGGTG
Source organism: Oceanimonas sp. MB9 (assembly GCF_011319775.1). Lineage (NCBI taxonomy): Bacteria > Pseudomonadati > Pseudomonadota > Gammaproteobacteria > Aeromonadales > Aeromonadaceae > Oceanimonas > Oceanimonas sp. MB9. Next base: position 1,172,961 of record NZ_VFBE01000005.1, read on the forward strand.
TCTCGCATGGGTAACTCCGTTTAAACACAGCATATTTATATAGTGGCGCGGCCAGGCCGGTTTCTTACAAAAAGGTAGCAGCGGAATTAAAAAAGGCTCATATGAACCATTTTCTTTGTAAAGCCGGCATCTATAGTGGAGGCTAGCGGCAGCATCCTTATTCCGGCGGAGGAACACCATGACGGGCTATCACGAGTTTTCCCTGAACGACGCCATCGATTTTGCGCGACGTCACTATGGCGGGTTTGACGGCACTACCGCACTTGCTGTCGAAGAAATAGGAGACGGCAACCTCAACCGAGTATTTCGAGTGACCGCTACCGATGGGCGGGGGGTGATCGTCAAGCAGGCTCTGCCCTACATTCGCTGCATCGGCGAGGGCTGGCCATTGACCCGGCACCGGGCCGCGCGGGAAGCGCAGGTGCTGTTGCGCCACGGCAGGCTCAGCCCAGAGGGTACCCTGGCCCTGTTGCACCATGACGACGCGCAGTCGGCCCTGTTGCTGGAAGATCTAAGCGGCTGGCGTGTCTGGCGCCAGGCCCTGCTTGTCGGCGACAACACACGAGGGGTGGCCGCCGCCCTGGGCCGGCACCTGGCCAAGGTGCTGTATGGCACTTCCGATTTCGCCCTGCCCTCGGCGGACAAACGGGTTGAGGTGGCCCGGCTGGCCAATCCGGAATTGTGTGCGACCACCGACACGGTGTTTTTCAATGATCCTTACCAGGATCACGAGCGCAACCGGGTGCCGACCGGGCTGGAAGCCGACGCCGCCGAATTGTGGAGCGACCGGGCACTGAAGCACAAGGTCGCCGGCCTGCGGCTGCGGTTTCAGTGTGATGCTCAGGCGCTGCTGCACGGGGATCTGCATACCGGCTCGGTGTTTGTACGGGAAGGCGAATGCCGCGTGTTTGACGCCGAATTCGGCTTTTACGGCCCCATGGGCTTTGATGTGGGACTGGTCGTGGCCAACCTGTTGCTGAACTTCTGTGGCTTGCCGGGATGGCGACAGGCCAGGGCGGCGGAAGAGGCCCGTTTCGCCCGGGTGGAGGACATTCGCGCGCTGTGGAAGGGGTTTAGCGAGGCATTTGTGGCACAGGCCGGCGGTACTCAATCTCCCTTGCTGAGTGAGCCGGGATTCGTGGCCGATTTTGTGCAACGGGTATGGCAGGACACGCTGGGCTTTGCCGGCACCGAGCTGATTCGCCGTACCATAGGCGTTGCCCATGTGGCGGATCTGGATGATATTCCCGACGATAACGGCAGAGAAGCCTGTCAGCGCCGGGCGCTGTGGCTGGGCCGGCGGTTGATTATGGAGGCGACCACCCTGAGCCCTCTGGGCCTGTGCAGCTGGCTCAGACGCATGGCGGCGGAAGGGGAGTAAAGAGCCGGAATCAGCGAGAACAGGGAGGGGCAACAACAACCGTCATCCCTGCTACGGTGGTCATCATTCCCACGGCTTCTTTTGTCGTCATTCCCACGAAGGTGGGAATCCAGAAACGCGGCGCCGGACTGTGGAATTGTGCCGCTTCACACATGGACCCCCGCCTTCGCGGGGGTGACATATTATGCAAACCGGCACGGTGAGTGACGTCAGCGTTACCGCAAAACCAGCAGCGGCACCTGGGAATCCCGCATCATGGCGGTGGTGGTGCTGCCCACCAGCCACTGACGAATGCGGGAGTGGCCGTAGGCGCCCATGATCATCAGATCCATGGCATGCCGTTGCTGGTAGCCGGTCAGGGCCTTGTCGGCTTCGCCGGGCACAATGGTGGTCACCGCGGCGATGTCCGCCTGCTCCAACAGCTGTTGAGCCCATTGCAGCTGGGCACGATTGTCGTCGGTATCGGCGCCGGCCAGCACCAGGTGTAGCTCCAGCTCCTTGAACAACGGACTGGCGGCCAGCATTTCCACGCCCTTGCGGGTGGTGGCGCTGCCATCAAAGGCCAGCATCACCTTTTGCGGCGCGCGAAATTCCCCCAGGGTCACCAGAATGGGCCGATGCAGGGCGCGGATCACCTGCTCTACATGGCTGCCCAGGTGAGCATGGGCCGAGGCGGAGGCTTCGCCGTGGCGGCCCAGCACCAGTAGCCGAGTGGTGGGCTCGAGCTCCACCAGGGTGTCGACCAAGGCACCATGGCGCTGCAGGGTTTCGGCCTGCTCAATGCCGTTTGCCTGGGCGCGTTCCTGCGCCGCGGCCAGCATCAGCCGGCCCTGCTCCTTGGCCAGCCGGCCGCGTTTTTCATCCAGCTCGGCCAGCTCGGCCAGCAGTTGCTCCTGGCTGCCCAGGCCAATGCTGCCACTCAGGTTGCCCTGCACCGGGGCGGACTCTTTATCGAGCACATGCACAAAGGTGAGCGGGGCCTCGAGGCGTTGACTGGCCCAGCCGGCCCAGTCGCACACCGATGCCGCATGGCCGGAGCCGTCGATACATGCCAGTACTTGTTCCGTCATTGTTGTTTCTCCGTTGCAGGGGACATCAGTGGCCCATCAGCTTTTCTACCGCCTTGGGGTCGTTGTGAACAGCAAAGCGGTCAACAAGTGTGGCACTGGCCTCATTCAGGCCAATAATTTCCACTTCCGTGCCTTCCCGCTTAAAGGTGAGCACCACCTTGTCGAGGGCGCTGATGGCGGTAATGTCCCAGAAGTGGGCACGGCTCAGATCGATGCGTACCCGGTCCAGCACTTCCTTGAAGTCAAAGGCGGCCACAAACTGCTCGGCGGAGGTAAAAAACACCTGGCCCACCACCTGGTATTCTCGCGTGCCATCGGCGGCTTTGTCTGAACCCACATAGAGGATCTGGCCCACCTTGTTGGCAAAGAACAGGGCGCTGAGCAGCACGCCCACCAGCACGCCCCAGGCCAGGTTGTGGCTGTAAACCACCACGGCCACGGTGGCGATCATCACCAGGCTGCTGCTCTTGGGCAGGGTGTTGAGATCACGAATGGAGGCCCAGCTGAAGGTACCGATGGAAACCATGATCATCACCGCCACCAGGGCGGCCATGGGAATTTGTGATACCCAGGGGCCGAGAAACACCACCAGGATCAGCAGCACCACACCGGCCACCAGGGTGGACAGTCGGCCGCGGCCGCCAGACTTAACGTTGATCACCGACTGGCCAATCATGGCGCAGCCCGCCATGCCGCCGAGCAGGCCGGTGCCGATGTTGGCCAGGCCCTGGCCCTTGCATTCACGGTTCTTGTCACTCTTGGTGTCGGTGAGATCGTCCACTATGGTGGCGGTCATCATCGACTCCAACAGGCCGACGATGGCCAGCGACAGCGAGTAGGGGAAGATAATGGCCAGGGTCTCCAGGTTCAGCGGCACGTCGGGCCACAGGAACACCGGCAGGGTGTCGGGCAGCTCGCCCATGTCGCCTACGGTGCGCACGTCAATGCCAAAGGCAATGGCGATGATGGTCAGGCTGACGATGCACACCAGGGGGGAAGGCAGCAGCTTGCCCACCACCGGCACCAGCGGCAGCAGGTAGATGATGCCGAGGCCGGCGGCGGTCATGGCATACACATGCCAGGTGACGTTGGTCAGCTCCGGCAGCTGGGCCATGAAGATCAGAATGGCCAGGGCGTTGACGAAGCCGGTGACCACGGAGCGGGACACAAAGCGCATCAGCTCGCCCAGGCGCAGGTAGCCAATGATGATCTGCAGCAGGCCGCACAGCAGGGTGGCGGCAAGCAGATATTGCAGGCCGTGCTCTTTTACCAGGGTGACCATCAGCAGCGCCATGGCGCCGGTGGCGGCAGAGATCATGCCCGGCCGGCCGCCGGCAAAGGCAATCACCACTGCCATGCTGAACGAAGCATACAGGCCAATTTTGGGGTCAACGCCGGCGATAATGGAAAAGGCGATGGCTTCCGGGATCAGGGCCAGGGCGACCACCAGGCCGGCGAGCACATCGCCGCGCACGTTGAAAAACCAGGTTTGCTTGAGACTGGATAACATGGTGTGGGTTCCAGGTTGGGGTAATAACAGTCCATGCCGGGCCGGTGCTTGGGACATGGGGTTCAGGTTGTAAACGGGTACACCAGAACGCTCGCAGCTAGCGAGCAAAAGACACCGCAAGGCGCGGCGAAAGCGGGGATCCGGGGCTAGGGTGGCGTAACGCCGCTATGCAAAAATTTCATAAAAGTGTAGTTTTTTATAAGCTTCATTGACGAGGCAGGCAGTATTATAGGTGCCTGCCTGTCCGGTAACAAGGCCGAATCCCGGCACCGGTTTGGCGAAATACCGCGGTGGGTGACTTGAACGTACTGTATCCAAAAGGAGCTAAGTTGAATGAGTAACAACAGAATGCTGGGCAGCCGGGCGCTGGATGCCTTGCAGCATGTCGGCCTGATTATTGTGGCCATTGCCACCGTGGTGGCGGTGGGCATAGAAGTAAACACCATGTGGCGGGCCAGGACGGTTACCTTGGCAGATCTGCTGCTGATGTTTATCTACCTGGAAGTGCTGGCCATGGTGGCTATCTACCTGCGTTCAGGCAAGCTGCCCATTCGCATTCCGCTCTATATCGCCATCGTGGCCCTGGCCCGTTACCTGATCCTCGACATGAAGGGCATGGACAACTGGCGGCTGATCACCGTGGCCGGTGCCGCCCTGGTGCTGGCGCTGGCCATTCTGGCCATTCGCTTTGGCCACGTAAAATACCCCTACGACAAGGACGAAGGCGGGCACTGATGGCAGTAAGGGGGAAGGTGGTGTGACTTACCTCACCCCCTCACAAAGTCAGCCCGTGTGCTCGATCACGTGACGGGCAAAGCCGCTGCCCGCTTCCTCATAGATATTGAACACATCGTCGGCGCCCAGCTCACGCAGCTGGGCGCCTTCTTCCGGATAGCGAATAATGGCAGCCACCCGGCCGGTGAAATTGGCGTGGCGAATCTGCTCAAGGGCGTAGAGGTTACCGGCATGGTTGGGCATGGCCAGGAAAATGTACTCCAGCTGGCTGCCGATATTGGTCTTGTCCCAGAAATCCGAGTCTGAGGCATCGCCCTTGATCACATTGATATTGAGCTCCTTGAGCAGGGGAATTTTCTTCTCGTCGGAGTCGATGCCCACCAGCCTTTTGTGGGGGTTGACGCTTTCCAGTTCCATATAGGCACCCTGGCCAATGCGGCCCATGCCCACGATCAGAATATTGGCGTCACCCAGCTGTATGGGCATGTCGTCGGGGTGCAGCCGCTTGGGATCCCGGGGCGACAGCCGGTGCACCAGCCGGCGGTAAATGTTCTCGTTGTTGGCGTTTAGCGGTGCCGAGGCCACAAAGGACACCGCCAGGGCGATGGAGGCCACGATCACCCAGTCATTGCTGAGCATACCCTGCTGGGCCGCCAGTGCCGCCACGATCAGGCCAAACTCGGAATAGTTGCTCAGGCTGAGGGTAGCCAGCAGCGAGGTGCGGGGGCGTAAAAAGCCGCGCTGGTAAAACTTGTAGTAGAGCAGGCTTTTCAGCGGCAGCACTAGCAGCAGGATAAGCGAGATCCACAGGGTATCCAGGGTCGGCATGCCGTTCAGGCCGATGTTCAGGAAGAACGCCACCAGAAACAGCTCCTTCATGTTGAAGAAGGACTTGGCCAGCTCTGCCGCACTGTAGTGGGACGCCAGCATCATGCCGATAACGAGCGCGCCCAGATCCCCCTTGAGCCCCACCAGCTGAAAGCCGTAATAGCCCACCACCAGCGCCAGGAAGATGGCAAACAGGGTCTGCAGTTCACCGTGACCGGAGCGCTCCAGAATGCGGCAGAACACCGGTCGCAGCAGCGGCAGCGCCACCAGCAGGGCCAGGGCCCAGGGGCTGGGCACTTTGCCGGCAGATATGCTGAGAAAGGCCACCGCGAACAGATCCTGCATGACCAGCACACCGATGGCGACCACGCCATAGAAGGTGTTCATGTCACTGCGCTCTTCCAGCACCTTGACCGCAAACACCGTGCTGGAAAAGCTGAGTGCAAAGGCCATCAGCATGGCCTGCTGCCAGTGCAGCTCCTGGGCCAGGGCGAAGCCGAGCGCCTTGATGCCAAGCAGCACTAGGGTAAAGAGCGCGGTGGAGGAGAGTATATGGCCGGTGGCGGTGCCCCAGACTTCCTTGCGCAGCAGGGTCTTGATGTCGAGCTTGAGCCCGATGCTGAACAGCAGCAGGGTGACACCCAGGTTGGCCAGGGTATCCAGGGTGGCATTGGGCTCAAAGCCCATGGCATTGAGCACGAAGCCGGCGGCGAGAAAACCGATCAGCGGCGGCAGCCCAATAAGGTAAATCGCGAGGCCGCAGCCAAAGGCGACAGCAATAAAAACGGGATCCATGATGCGCTTGTTATAGGTTGTAACCGACTTCAGTGATGGACGATATAGTCCCGTTCAGGCCGCACCTTGTCAACAAAGGCGGCCGCTTTGAAGCCGGTTTTTACAGGAAAGGACGGCAGGCACTGCCGCACAACGCCTCAGAACAGGTCGATTTCGTTGACCGAGCTGTAAATGTGCTGGGGGCGAAACGGCATCTTGTCGATGTCGGCCACCTGGCTGACCCCGGTCAGCACCAGCACGGTTTCCAGCCCGGCCTGAAAGCCGGCGAGAATGTCGGTGCGCAGGTTGTCACCCACGATCAGGGTGTTTTCCGAATGGGCATCCATGTGGTTGAGGGCGGCGCGGACTATCCAGGCGCTGGGCTTGCCCACATAGAAGGGTTTTTTGCCGGTCATGCGCTCAATGGGGGCGCACAGGGCGCCACAGGCCGGGTGCATCTGGGGGCCGTGGGTGTCGGGATTGGTGGCGATAAAGCGGGCGCCGTCGGCCACAAAGCGGGCCGCCATCTGGATCATGCTCCAGTTGTAGTTGCGGGTTTCGCCCACCACCACAAAGTCCGGGTCGATGTCGGTAATGGTAAAGCCGGCCTTATACAGCTCGTGAATCAATGCCCCTTCACCGATGACGTAGGCCTTTTCACCGCTCTGGCGCTTGAGAAAGTCGGCGGTGGCCATGGCCGAGGTATAAAAGCAGTTTTCCGGTACTTCGATGCCTGCGGAATAGAAACGGTTTTGCAGATCCTTCGGGGTCTGGGCCGGATAATTGGTCAGAAACAGCAGGTTGATGTTCTGCTCCAGCACTCGGCGAACAAAGACATCGGCGCCGGGGATCAGGTCATTGTTGTGCAGAATGACGCCGTCGATATCGCAGATAAGATTGGTTTTTTGCATTGGTTCTCCTTCGTGCCGGTTGCGATGCCGGCCTGATATCCACTCTGTTGCCAGAATATGACAGACTCATGACAGCGTTAAGGTTTTTGTCAGCCTTTATATGCACTCAAGCCAGCCACCCAGGCCATTGATGCGTCGTGAGATGGCCGCCGCCCGCTGCTGCACATAGGCCGATGGCCGACCAGCGGAGAAACGACGGGGGTTGGGCAGCACCGCCGCCAGCAGTGACGCCTGATAACGGCTGAGCCGGGCGGCGGAGGTATTGAAATAGGCTTGTGCCGCCGCCTCGGCGCCATAGATGCCGGGGCCAAACTCGGCGATATTGAGATATAGCGTCAGAATGCGTTCCTTGGGCAGCAGCAGCTCCAGCATGGGCGTATACAGGGCTTCCAGCCCCTTGCGGGTGTAGCTGCGCCCCGGCCACAGGTAGAGGTTTTTGGCGGTCTGCATGCTGATGGTGCTGCCGCCACGCAGTCGCCCGCCGTCGGCGGCCTCGCTCAGCACATCGCCAAGGGCTTCCCAGTCAAAGCCGTGATGGCGGCAGAACTTGTTGTCTTCAGCGGCGATCACCGCCATTTTCAGCTGGTTTGAGATGCGCGGGGCGGGTTGCCAGTCTTTTTTCAGGGATTCGCCTTCAAACAACCTGATCACCATCAGTGGCGTGACCGGCACCGGCACCACCCGGTACAGCAGGGTCAGTGCCAGAGGCACCAGCACCAGCAACACGGCCAGCCAGCCGAGCAGGCGTTTGAACAGGGTGGTCATGAGGCGTGTTCTCCATGTTGCGAATCGATCACGGATTTTGGTTTGCGGTGCCAAAAGCCGAGGGGCAGGGTGCCATTCTTTGTTATCTTTATGAAGTAATTCAGTGAGCTTGAGGAGACAGCACATGTCTGCATTTATCGAACAGTTGCCCAAGGTGGAGCTGCACCTGCACATTGAAGGCTCCCTGGAGCCCGAGCTGGTGTTCGCCCTGGCCCGGCGCAATGGTATCACCCTGGATTACCCCGACGAAAGCGCCCTGCGGGCGGCCTATGACTTTGACGATTTGCAGTCGTTTCTGAATATCTACTACGCGGGCATGAGCGTACTGCAGACCGAGCAGGACTTCTTTGATATGGCCCATGCCTACCTGGCCCGGGCCCATGGCGAGAATGTGCGCCATGTGGAAATCTTTTTCGATCCTCAGGCCCACACCGACAGGGGCGTGCCCTTTTCGGTGGTGATCACCGGTCTGCACCGGGCGCTGGAGCAGGCCCGTCACGACTGGGGCATGAGCAGCCGGCTGATTTTGTCGTTCCTGCGGCACTTGCCGGAAGCCTCGGCCATCGACACCCTGCGTCAGGCCGAGCCGTTCCGGCACTGGCTGGCGGGAGTGGGGCTGGACTCGGCCGAACAAGGCAACCCGCCGGAGAAATTTGTTCGGGCCTATGCTTTGGCCCGAGAGCAAGGCTACCGGCTGGTGGCCCATGCCGGTGAAGAGGGGCCGCCACAATACATACGCGACGCCCTTGAGCTGCTCAGGGTGGAGCGTATCGACCACGGCGTGGCCGCCATTGAAGATCCGGCACTGATGGACGAGCTGGCGGCGGCGCGCATTCCCCTGACGGTGTGCCCGCTGTCCAACCTCAAGCTCAAGGTAGTGGATTCGATGGCCGATCACCCCATGGCAAAGCTGCTGCAGGCGGGCCTGTGTGTCACCGTGAACTCGGACGATCCGGCCTATTTCGGCGGTTACATGAACGCCAACTTTCTCGCCTTGCAGCAGGGGCTGGGCATGACCGACAGAGAGTTGCTGCAGCTGGCCCTGAACGGGGTGGAGGCCAGCTGGTTATCACCGGAAGAAAAGACCCTGCTGATGCGGGACATTCGCGCCCATGGTGAAAAGTTCGGCGTTTATACCGGCACCGGCTAAAGAAGCGCAGTGGCGGGTCGATAACAGTAGCAGGTTGTAACAAGAGGCAGTTGGCGTGCGCAAACTCATGGCAGTAACGGGGCTGGTGCTCAGCACCGCAAGCTGGGCCCAGCCCCGTACCTATGTGGCGAGCCTGGATCATTCCCGCTGGCGGCTGGCCGCCGATTCGGCGGTGGAATGCCGGCTTGAGCACGGCATTCCCGGTTTTGGTAGCGGCGCCTTTGTGAGCCGGGCCGGCAAGCAGGTGAACCTGGTGTTTGAGTTGAGCCCGCTGCGGGCCATGCCCACCACCCGCCAGGCTACCTTGCGCAGCGAGTCGCCCTACTGGCAGCCCGGACGGGCGGCGCGTGCCATCAGTCAGGTGACCTTTTATCAGCAGTTCGACGCCCTGGTCGAGCAACAGAACGCCTGGATCATGCTCGACGAGCTTAGCCAGGGGCGCTGGCCGACCTTTTATTTCCGTGACTGGTACGCCGGCGATCGAACCACGGGGGTGGGGTTGTCGTCGGTGAATTTTCGCGCCCGCTATGCCGCCTTTCTGGACTGTCAGCACAATCTGCTGCCCTATGGCTTTGAAGACATCGCCTTCAGTGTGCTCAACTACGTCAATAACGCCGACGAGCTGACGCCGCACTCCCGTGAGCGGCTGGCGATGATTGCCGACTATGTACGTGCCGATCCCAATATCGGGGAAGTGGTGATCAACACCTATACCGACAGCTTTGGCACCGAATTTCATAACAAGCAGCTGTCGCTGCTGCGAGCCCAGGCCATCAGAGATCGTTTTCTGGAGCTGGGCCTGCCGGAGATCAGCATTCGGGTGGAAGGCCATGGTGAGCGCCGGCCGGTGGCCGATAACAGCACTCCGGAAGGGCGAGACAGCAACCGTCGAGTGGTGATAAGCCTGGGACGGGCCCCGATCTGATGCCGGTCTGCCTCGGTTATTCCGGCCTTCGAGGCGGAGTACATTCCGCGAGTATTGCCTGCAGAGTAAAGTACTTCATGCATCAGGCTCCATTACTCGCTTTCGAGCGGATAATGTTCCTTTGTCGTAATAACGATATGGCAGTTTAAATCACATTCCCCCTTTTCCTTTGCGCCCGTCTTGGGTAGCTTATGCAGCCTTTTCTTCTTTTTATTCTTTTCAAGGAACGAACATGACCTGGTTGATGTATATGGTGCTGGGAGCCTTTGCCGGCACCCTGGCGGGGCTCTTTGGCGTGGGCGGCGGCCTTATTATCGTGCCGGTGTTGATCTTCAGTTTCAACCTGCAGGGCATTGGTGGCGAGCTGGTGGCCCATATGGCGGTGGGCACCTCACTGGCCACCATCATGTTTACCTCGCTCAGCGCCATTCATACCCATCATCAGCGACGCGCCATCGACTGGAAGCTGGCGGCCATGCTCTCGGCGGGCATCGTGATCGGCGCCTGGCTGGGGGGATACACCGCCGACAACATGTCGGGGCTGCAGCTGCAGCGGGTCATTGGCCTGTTCGCCTGGCTGATGGCGGCACAGATGTTGTTCAACCTGATGCCGAGCGGTAGCGGCAAATTGCCGGGCAAGCCGGTGCAGGTGGCAATGGGGGGCGTGATTGGCTGGGCCTCGGGCATTTTCGGCATTGGCGGTGGCTCGCTGACGGTGCCGTTTTTAAGCTGGTGTTCGGTGCCCATGCAACGGGCGGTGGCGGTGTCGTCTGCCTGTGGCTTTCCCATTGCCCTGGTGGGGGCGCTGAGTTATGTGGTGCATGGCCTGGATCACGACAGTCTGCCGAGCGAAGCCTGGGGCTATGTCTATTTGCCGGCGCTGATCGGCATCAGCGTGGCCAGCATGCCCTTTGCCCGAGTGGGCGCCATTCTGGCGCACAAGCTGTCGGCGGTGATGCTCAAGCGTGGCTTCGCGGTATTTTTGCTGTTGGTTGGGGCCAAGTTCCTGTTTTTCCCTGCATAAGACAGGGACTGAGGCGTCGAGGGGAGTGAGTGAGACCTGCTCCCAATCGGCGCCTGGGAGCAGGTGACATGGCAGGTTGTGATTCGCCGGGCTTGTCCCAACCTGTGGCGCTAGTCCTGCTTCTCCCTGGCAGCCAGCCAGTCATCCACACAGGCCACGGCCCACAGGATCAGCAGGCCCAGCGCCACCATGCCGGCGTAGTGCAGCCAGTCCATCAGCGCCTCCTTATTTTGCGAATACCTGCCTCATAACGGCCTTCCCGGCTGTCGACCTGAGTCTGAAAGTATTTCAGGAACCACATGTACTGCTCGGGCCACTCGCTCAGCAGGGCTTCTATTTCGGCGTTCATGGCCCGCGTGTCGGCGGTGAGATCTGGGGTCGGGTAGGGGTCCATGGGCGGGCGAATCACCAGTTCATAGCGATGTGCTTCACTGTTGTACACGCTCAGCACCGGCAGCACTCGAGCTCCGGTCAGTTTCACCAGCTTGGGCAGGGCTGGCAGGGTTGCCTTCATCTCGGCAAAAAAGGGTACAAAAATACTGGCTTCACGGCCGTGATCCTGATCTGGCAGGTAAAAGAAGTGCTTGCCGTCGCGAATGGTCTTGATGATGGCCTTGATACCCGCATCCCGCTCATAAACGATGCCGTTGAAGCGGGTCCGCTGACGGGTCATAAACCAGTCGAATACCTCGTTCTTGGCGCTGTGCATCATGGTGCACATGGGCATGCCAAGGGAGGTCAGGTAGAGGCCGCCGGCGTCGATGGCCCAGGTGTGGGGGATCATAAAGATGATCTGCTTGTTCTCGGCCAGGCAGGCGTCGATATGCTCCCGGCCGTGCACCTTGAAGCGACCCTGCAGGTAATCGCGGCTGCGGGCGGTCCACTCGCCGTAAGCGAAAAAGGCCATCAGCCCGGCGCGAATGGACTGCAGCAACATGGCCTCCACTTCGGCGTCGGACAGGTCGGGAAAACACAGCCGAATATTGGTGCGGGCGATGTAGCACTGTTTTTTGGCGAATGTTACCAGTAGCGGGGCAAAGGCGCTGGCAACGGCATCCCGTGCCCGGGCCGGCATCCAGGCCAACAGCCACAGCAGCGCGATGGCCAGCCAGGTTGGCCAGTAGCGCGGGTGCAGGTAACGGGATTTGAACTGTGTATCGTAAACGGGATCGTGCCCGGACATAATTTCATCCTCTGGGGAATACTGAACATGCTATTGTCGCCGCCGAGGGCGGGTGTTGCGACACCCTAGCCAGTGCAAGGGCGCCAAGTGTATGAAAAAAACCGATTCAAATCACCTTTGCCGGCGCGGGCGAAAGTAGTCGGTGTTGTTATAAAAGGCCGGATCTTCGTTGGCCGGCCACCAGCCGGGAATGCCCAGCAGCGGCAGCGGACGAAGCGGTCTGGGCTGGTCGAACAGCGCGCTAGCCTGCAGCCGTTCGCACAGGTGCCGGTCCAGCACGGGGTACTGTTCGGCACGGGGCAAGCCAAAAAAGCCCTCGGCCATGGGCAGCACCACCGCCTTGGCGGTAAGGCCGATAAAGGGATCCAGCGCCTGCTCATACAGCGCATGGCCAAAAATAAACGGCTGCCAGCAATGACCCCAGCGTGCCCGGTGCTCCAGAAACAGGCGGTGCCAGTCATGGGCCAGCAGCAGATCATCCATGTCGTCGGTGGCGGGCACCGCCAGCACCAGCCCGCACTCGTCGAAATGGGTGACCCTGTCACGGCGGGGGGTGCGCCGGCTCGCGCCGACCTCGGCAATGTGCTCCATGTGCAGCCGGTTCAGCAGCGTCTTGGTTTGTGGGAACAGATGCCAGATAATGGCGCCGAAAAAATCATGCCAGTTAGCCTCTCGCGTGGGCACCAGCCCCCGGGCCACCGCTTCTTCGTAATAACAACCCAGGGTGGCAAAGGCATCATCACCAATAAAGCGCACCGGCAGGTCCGGGGCCAGCCATTGGTTAAGGGTGACGATATCGGGCCAGCCGCTGGCGTCAAGGTCCGGCAGGGTGCCCAGCTGAGCAAGGATGGCATTGCGCGCGGTAAAATCGGGATCCCAGTTCATGCGGTCGTCCAACGGTGAAACCGCCAAGCATACCTGCTGGATGTCGGTGTTCACAAAATTTTGTTTTTCTCCCATTTTCACGGATGTTCGAGCCCGGTTAAAATGGATGACGACAAAAGCCGACGCGTGAGGAGTGCCGATGAAACGGGGCTGTCTGGTAGTATGGTTTACGAGTATGATGTTGTTGCTCCCTGGTTTTTCTGCCCAGGCGGCAAATGGTGAAGACGTGAAAATAGATGAAAAGTGGTTACTTGGCCGTGTGGAATGGCTGTGGTTGCCGGCGCTGGAAGAAAGCGTCAAGGCGCGTATTGACTCTGGAGCCAAGACCTCGTCGCTCTCCGCGACCGAGATTGAGGAGTTCGAGCGGGAAGGTGAGCCCTGGATTCGCTTTAATTTCCATCATGAGCGTCACAGTGCCCGGTTGAAGGTGCCGCTGAGCCGTTATGTGAAAATTCGCCAGGCCAACAGCAAAAAGGCCGATCGTCGCCCTGTGGTGGTGCTGCCGGTGCAGGTCGGCGGGCTGGTGAAAGAGGTGGAATTTACCCTTAAAGATCGCACCCGCATGCTTTATCCGGTATTGCTGGGCCGGGAATTCATGAGCGACGACGTGCTCATCGATCCGTCCCGCCGCTTTGTGCAGCCCAGGTTCGAGCCCGCCGAGCAGTAAGCGTTAATCATATAATGTGCATTAAAAAAGGCAGCCAATCGGCTGCCTTTGTTGGTTTATGGGGGGCTTATTGCCTGGCCTTCATGGCCCGGCGAATGCACAGGGCGGCACCGCCCCAGGTAATGCCCAGCCCTATCAGCATCATGATAATGGCGCCGGTCGTCATGCTTTTACCTCCTGTTTGCTGCTGGCGTTGATGACAATGGCCACCACCAGCATCACCGCAATCATGCCCCAGCCGATAAACAGAATTTCGTTATCGCTGTAGCCACCGTAATTTTCCTTGAAGGCGCCGACAATGTTGTTGAACAGGATCACCGCGAGCATGGCGATGGACAAAAACTTGATGCACAGCTGCCACCAGATGCCAATGCTGAATTCCGACAGCTCATTGGCCCGCTTCTGGTAATCGGACAGCTTGCACAGCCAGCCCACCAGGAACAGTTCAAGCAGACAGGAGCCGAGCAGCGCCATGTTGTTAATAAAATGATCCACCAGATCCAGCAGCAGCAGGCCACCCTGAGTGATGAACAGCAGGCTCACTACAAAGCCGGTGCCACAGAAGAGGGTGGCGGTTTTCTGCCGGCTCCAGCCGGTTTTGCCCATCAGGCCTGTGGTCACCGCCTCGGCAATGGAGATGTGTGAGCTGATGCCGGCAAACACCAGTGCCAGGAAGAACATGGGACCCATGATGCCGGGGGCGGGCAGCAGGTTGATGGCGGTGGGCAGGGTGACAAAGGCCAGTCCCACGCCCGAGCTCACTACCTCGGTCAGCGCCTTGTCCTGAGCCTGGGCCATATAGCCCAGGGCGCCAAAGATCATGATGCCGGCCAGCATGGAGAAGCCGCAGTTCATCAGCACCGTCATAAAGGCGTTGTTGTTGATGTCGGACTTTTCCGGCAGGTAACTGGCGTAAGACAGCATGATCGCGAAGCCCACGCTCAGGGTGAAGAAAATCTGGCCATAGGCGGCGGACCATACCTTGAGATCCCAGATTTTGCTGAAGTCGGGGGCGAACATCCAGTTGATGCCGCTCAAGGCCCCGGGCAGCATGATGATACGGCCGATCAGCACCAGCACCAGCAGGAACAGCAGTGGCATCAGTACCTTATTGATCTTTTCAATGCCACCCTTCACGCCTCGGTAGGTGGCAAAGAAGCTGGCGGTCCAGGCGATGACCAGGGGCAGCAACAGGTGCCATTGCAGGCCGCCCAGGTTGGACGGCGAGTTGTCGCCAAGGCCCAGGAAGTCGCCGAAGAAGAAGGCGTTGCTGTCGTCGCCCCAGCGCTGATCAAGGGCAAACCAGGCGTAGGAAATGGCCCAGGCGATGACCACCACATAGTAAAAGGCGATCACGGCGCAGATCATCACCTGAAACCAGCCCAGCCACTCAAAACGGGCATTCAGCCGGCGCAGGGTGCCGGGAGCACCGGCGCGGTATTTCTGCCCCAGGGTAAACTCCAGGATCATAAAGGGAATGCCGGCGGTCAGCATGGCAAACAGGTAGGGAATAAAGAAGGCGCCACCGCCATTCTCATAGGCCATATAGGGAAAGCGCCAGATATTACCCAGGCCGACGGCAGAGCCGACCGCCGCCAGGATAAAGCCGGTGCGAGAACCCCATTGTTCTCGTTTCATAACCACTCCTTGAATGAAAGTTTACAGCTTGAGGATAGCTGTGCGGCGCGCAGGGTAGGGGCAGGCGAGGGCAAAATCAACGCGGCTATCTGCTGTCTGTTAGGATTTACGCCTTATATCTGCGCGCCTCATTATTCATAAATAGAATTATTTATGAATTTTTGTTGTTAAAGCGGTGTTATCTGCCGTGTATTCATGGTGGCCCCAGCGGAATCTTGTTTTTTGCATTTTGATAAAAATCGATGGCTGGCGCACATTACGGCAGGAGACAGGGTATCTGGGAAATTATGCAGCATGCCGGGCTGCCTTGCCCCTTGCAGGCAGCATATTTTGTCATGGTGCTGCATAATTAATTGTCCGTACTTGCTGCTTATGCAGGTTGGTGAGTTTGGCTTATGGTGATGCCGGATGACTGCCTGGATTGGCTCTGTTAACAAGCTGTTTTTAAGTTGTTTTCTTACTGGTTGTCAGTGATTTGCCATTAGTTTTTGTTATTCGGAAACCCAAGAAAACTCGGTTGAGAGGGGTGTTGAAGGATCATTAAGCTGTGCCCCGAATCATTCTGGAGACGCATCATGACTACCGTACGTTTACCCCTTCGCCGGGCCGGCCAGGCTCAGGCGCACACAGCCGGCCTGCTGGCCACCCTGGAAACCTGGCTGCGTCGCAGCCGCACTCGTCGTGAGCTTGCCGAACTGCCAGCCTATCTGCTGAAGGACATAGGACTGAACGAAGCCGACCGCTACCAGGAGATCAGCAAGCCGTTCTGGCAACGCTAACAGCAAGGGAATGCGCTTCAGTAAAAACGCCGCTGCTCGTCAGCGGCGTTTTTGATCGGGGCGGGCATGGCCGGGGCGGGAGTGTTACTATGCTCGCTCTCACACCGGTGGTTCGGGCGTTGCTGTTGCGCCGGGGCCATGACAGTGTTGTGATGATGACTCATTCGGATCTATTTTTCCCTGCCAGCATGAGGTTGACACACGACATGACGGGGGCCTTCACCCTTGATGCCCGCAAACGGCGCTGGCTGATGCTGCCGGCAATTTTGCTGTTGCTGCTGATTATCAACCACGGTCACCAATTGTTCCGGCAATATCAGGACGGGCGTCAGCTGCTGCGTCACGCCGAGCCCATAGTGGATGAGCTTTATCATATTCATCACCAGGTGATGATGCCCGATGCCGAAGGCGCCGTGCTGCTGGATGACAAGGTGCGCCGCCTGAGCCTGATGCTGGCGCGGTTTCAGTACCATGTGCGCGAGTCCGGACTGACGATGGCGGAAGGGGATCGCCGGCCCGACGCTTACCTGAAAACCCTGCAGGGCCTGCAACAGGCAGAGCTGCATGCCCGCCATAGTCTGGAGTCGTTTGCCAACCAGGCCGAGCTACGACTCAAAGCCGGCGATAATGCCGCGTTAAAGCAATTGCTGCAGCACAGCCGGGTATATCTCTATACCACCAACCCCTTGTTTGTGCGTGAGCTGGAATGGGACGCGCGTGGCCTGGAAATGGCCGGGGACGATCTGTTGCAGGCTCACGGCATTTATACCGCCAACCTGCGGCGGCTTATTGCCATGCGCCACAAGTTTGCCGACACCGACATCGCCGACTTCTATGACTGGATAAGCTGGTGGCATCAGCGTACCGAGCAAAGCCGGGACCGGCTGCTGGCACTGGTCATGCTGCTGCTGCTGGGACTGTTTGGTGCCGGTGTCGGCCTGCTCTACGTCAACAACCGCCGGCTGCGCCAGGCCAGCGACACCGCCCGTGCCCTGGCGCAGGCCAAAACCGATTTTCTGGCCAACATGAGCCATGAAATCCGTACCCCCATGAATGCCATTACCGGCTTTGTTTCCCTGCTGCAGCAAACGCCACTGGATGCGCGGCAGAGCGACTATGTGGCCAAGATCAGAATGTCATCCGACAACCTGTTGCTGTTGATCAACGATATTCTCGATCTGACCCGGGTTGAGGCCGGCAAGCTGCAACTGGAAGACATCGACTTTGATCTCAATGAGCAACTGGAGCGGCTGTCGGGGTTGTTTGCCGACATGTCGGAGCAGAAACAGCTGGAGGTCATTATCGACAAGGCTCCGGATGTGCCGGATCGGTTGCGCGGGGATCCGCTGCGGCTGGGGCAGATATTGGTCAACCTGGTGAACAATGCCCTCAAATTTACCGAGCGGGGCGAAGTGGTCGTGCGAATCGCCTCGGGCAATCAGGGCAATGAACTGCGTTTTGAGGTCAGCGACACCGGCATCGGCATCATGCCCGAGCAACAGCAGCAGTTGTTTCAGTCCTTTACCCAGGTGGATGCCAGCACCACCCGCAAATACGGTGGCAGCGGCCTCGGGCTCAGCATCTGCCGTCATCTGGTGGAGCTGATGCATGGCACCATTACGGTCAGCAGTCAGCCCGGTCGCGGCTCCACCTTTACCGTGGTGCTGCCGCTTCGACCCGCCGGCGAGGCGGTCGCCCTGCCCGAGCCGGCCCTGGCACCGGGCCTGGGGGTGCTGGTGGTGGAAGATAACCCGCTGGCGGCGGAGGTCATGGGCAAGATGTTACGCCGTGCCGGCATGGTGGTGCACCTGGCCCATAACACCGAGATGGCCAGAGAGCTGCTGCAAAAGCGGGGAGGCGATTTGCGTCTGGCCCTGATCGACTGTTGCCTGGGCCGGGACAATGGCCTGGATGTGGCGCGCTTTATTCGCCAGCAACCTCAGCTCGACGACCTTAACATCATAGTGGTCAGCGCCTTTGGCCGGGAGCGGCCCGCTGCCCAGATGAAACAGCTGGGCATCAAGCATTACCTGCCCAAGCCGGTAACCTGGAGCCGGCTGTCGGCCAGCCTGGCCGCCGTGCTTACTCCGCCGCCGTCTTCGGCCCGAGCGGCATCACCGGTAGACAATGATCTGGAATACTACCGACGGCGTCTCGCCGGCTGCCGTGTGCTGCTGGCCGAAGACAACCGGCTGAATCAGCAACTGGTGGTGGAGTTCCTCACTCGGGTCGAGGTGTCGGTCAGCCTGGCCGATAACGGCCGGCAGGCGGTGGAGCAGGCGAGCCGGCATCGCTTTGACGCCATTCTTATGGATCTGCAGATGCCCATACTTGATGGCCTCGAGGCCACTCGGCAGATCCGCAAGCTGCTGCGTCATCATGACGTGCCCATTATTGCCCTTACCGCCAGCGCCATGCGCAGTGACAGGGAAAGCAGCCTGGACTCCGGCATGAACGGCTACCTGTCCAAACCCCTTAACCGCCTTGATCTCTATCTGGCACTGAGTCGTTACTGTGGCGGCCAGCCCGGCTCCGACGACCATGCCGACGCCATGGCGGCCGACAACGACGGCGGCCCGGCTAGGGATGGCATGCTGGCCGAGCGCTGTGGCGATCAGCTGTGGCTGCTGCAGGCGGCCCAGGCCGAAGCCGACTGGGCCGAGGCCACCCGGCTGCTGCAGGAACTGATCCGTTACGCGACTGCAGCCGGGGAATCCAGCTTGGCCGGCCTGGCGGAGGCGGCACTGGTTTGGCCAGAGCGAGGCCAACCTCTGCCCCATGCCGAGCTTAGCCTGTTGCAGCAGCGGCTGAACCGCGCCCTTGAGCAGGATGACGGGCGCTGATTGTCAGCTTTGTGATGTTGGTCACAGCTCGACGGTCTATGGTTTAAAGTTCTGATGATTACGCATAAATGTAGAATTTTGTCCTTCCTCGAAAACCCGATTCAGTTTAACCCTTCACCCCCTTGATAAGCCGGCCTGGCGCCGGCCCTTTGAGCTGCCCCCCATCTTTATTTTTGTTTTTATTGCTCTGGATTTTCGGATTTTTTTGGATGATATTCTTGCCAAAAGCGCATTCGGATAGGGGAGTGTTATGAAAGTTTTGGTATTGGGTAGTGGTGTTGTCGGCGTTACCAGCGCCTGGTATCTGGCCCGTCAGGGGCATGAAGTGGTGGTGCTGGATCGTCAGCCCGATGCGGCCGAAGAGACCAGCTTTGGCAATGCCGGCCAGTTATCCTTTGGCATGACCTCGCCCTGGGCGGCCCCCGGCATCCCGTTTAAGGCGATGAAGTGGATGTTCCAGTCCCATGCACCGCTGAAGGTTCGCCCCGGTACCAACCCGGCGCAGTGGAAGTTTATGCTGTCCATGCTGGCCAACTGCAACGAAAAAGCCTACGGCATCAACAAGTCACGCATGGTACGGGTATCCGAATACAGCCGTCACTGCATCAATGCCCTTCAGGATGAGCTGAACCTGCCCTTTGAGGCCCGCAAGAAGGGTCTGCTGCAGGTATTCCGCACCCAGAAGCAGGTGGACGCCGCCGCCAAGGACATCAAGGTGCTGCAGGAGTTTGGTGTTAACCACGCCATGCTGAGCGTCGAAGATTGTATTGCCCGTGAGCCGGCGCTGGCGCGCGTGAAAGAAAAGCTGGTTGGTGGTCTGCACTTTCCGGACGATCAGACCGGTGACTGCAACCTGTTTACCAAGGCACTGGTGAAGAAGTGTAAGGAGCAGGGCGTGGTGTTCAAATTCAACACCGAGATCAAGGCCCTGGTGCGTGATGGCGATGAAATCCGTGGCGTACAGACCGATCACGGCCTGGAAACCGCCGACCAGGTGCTGGTGTGCATGGGTAGCTACTCGCCCTTCCTGCTGACCCCGCTGGGTATCAGCCTGCCGATCTACCCGGTGAAGGGTTACTCCCTGACCATAGAGGTGAACAAGGACGAGGACGCGCCCCAGTCCACCGTGATGGACGAAACCTACAAGGTGGCCATTACCCGTTTTGACAATCGTATTCGCGCCGCCGGCACCGCGGAGTTGGCCGATTTCAACAAGGATCTGCCCGCTGCTCGCCGTGAAACCATCGCCCATTCGGTAAGCAGCCTGTTCCCGAAAGGCGGCAAGATGGAAGAGGCCCAGTTCTGGACCGGTTTCCGTCCCATGACCCCGGACGGCACCCCCATTATCGGTGGTACCCGTTACAAGAACCTGTGGCTGAACACCGGCCATGGTACCCTTGGCTGGACCATGGGAGCGGGCTCGGCGGCCCTGATTGCCGATCTGATTTCCGGCAAGCAGCCCGATATCGACAGCGACGGTCTGGCCTTCAGCCGCTACGGCTGAGGCAATTAAGACCGCCAAACTCCGGGCATGGCCCGGCGTTTGTGCAGGCTTTCAGCCCCACCGGTCCGGGTGTCGAGCATAGCTCCAACTGGACACCCAACGCCAAAAGACGCACTATGCCGTCTTTTGGCTTTTTCATTTCATGCTGCTTACTCTGCTTAACATAGTGGTGCCGGTGTTTGCCGTGGTGGCGGTAGGCGTTGTCTTTGGCCGGCGTCAGCGCAATCCCGACATGGGCTTTGTCAACCAGGCCAACGTGGCGGTGTTTTGCCCGGCCCTGGTGTTTTCCGCCCTAATCGATAACCCCGTTTCCCTTGGCGACAGCTGGCCGTTGATCCTGGCCGGTGCCCTGTGCATAGTGCTGCCCGGTGTGCTGTTGTGCCTGTTTCGCTTTCAGGGCCTGGAGCGGCGCACCCTGGTGCTGGCGGGCATGTTCCGCAATACCGGCAATATCGGCATTCCGCTGATGATGCTGGCATACGGGGAGGAGCAGCTCGGCGCCATTATCATACTGTTTGTGTTGTCCAACCTGATCCACTTTTCCCTCGGGCTCTTTATTTTATCCAGTGATGCCGGACGCTGGCAGTGGCTGAAAAACCCCATTGTCTGGGCGGCGGTGGCGGGCATCTGGCTGGCGGATCACAAAAGTCTGCTACCCGACTTTGTGTACACCAGTGCGGATCTGCTGGGGCAAATGGCGGTGCCGCTGATGTTGTTTGCCCTGGGTGTGCGACTGTCGTTGGGCGAGGTGGGTAACCTGGGGCTGGCACTGCGGGTCAACCTCGCCTATCTGCTGGTGGGAGCCGCCGCCTTTGCCCTGGTGGCCTGGACACTGCCACTGAGAGCCGAGTGGCTGCAACTGCTTGCGCTGTCGGTGATGTTACCGCCGGCGGTGCTGAATTATCTGCTTTGCGAACAATATCGCTGTCAGCCGGATAAAATGGCCAGCATTGTATTGCTGGGCAATCTGATGTCTGTGATCATTATTCCTGTGGTGGTATACGCCACCCTGCGCATATTTTAACCGTTCGGCGGTGCCAGGCCTGATCCAAATCAAACAAGATAGTGGGCGTGATATTTTTTGAGCGGCTAATCAGGCAAGCCTCTGTTCATTAACTGGTTTTAACTGTTTATACTGATTTTTCCATGTTCCACGCTATTCAGGGTCCGCATGTTCAAATGGTTTAAATCCGCCCGAGGCGGTACTCCCGTGGGCATTTATCTGACACCTTCTGCCCTCTACGCGGTGGAAGAGCAGTACCCACAACAGGTGCTGGAGCGACCGGTGGGCGCCGGAGAAACCATGGCGTCTGCCCTGACCGCCATGATCATCGACCGACAGTGGCAGGGGCGCAGACTACGGCTGGCTTTGGGTCGTCAGGCCTGGCGCCAGGTACAGCTCGACAAACCGGCCATGCCCGATGAAGAACTGGCCCAGGCCCTGCCCTGGTGCATGCGCGAGCTGGTGGATGAGCCGGTAGAACAACTGCTGTTTGACTATATCGATCTGCCGCCGGGGCCCCAGGGGGTGGCACGCATTGCCGTGTACTACAGCCGGCGGGCGCAATTGCAGACCCTGGTGGATGCCGTTACGCCCTTGTGTGAAATCGACACCCTGGGGGTGGACGAGTTGGCCATGGCCAACCTGCTCAACCCCGAGCAACGGGGCCTGATGCTGCATAAAATGCCCGGTCAGGAGTTGACCATGACCTTTATTCACCAGCGCCAATGGCATTTTTCCCGCACCATTCGTGGCTTTCAGGCGCTGGACGACGAGCGCATGGCGGTGGATCAGTTCGTGTTTGACAATCTTCTGCTGGAGCTGCAGCGCAGCATTGACTATGCTACAGGACAGCTCCGTTTGAACCCTCCCGAGCAATGGTTTATGGCCTTGCCGGCCCGGGTTACTCCGGCGGTACAGACGGCCATTCGCCAGGTGTTTGACATTCAGCCAGAGTCGCTCAGCAATGAGCACCTGTCGCCGGTAAGCCTGCCGGCGTTGGGCATGCTGCGGGAGGAATGATCATGAAAACACGCATTGAGTTTTATCAGGCCGCGCTCAAGCCGGTGCGCGAAATTCCCACGGTACGTCATCTCGGGCTGGGTGTACTGGCGGTGGCGCTGTTATGGGCCATGGCTCTGGGCTGGCAGACCTTGCACAACCATCGCCTGAGCAAGAGCAATACGCAGCTGCAATTGGCCCTGGGCAATGCCGAGCAGCATATCACCGGCCTGCAGCAACGGGTGGCCCAGCTGAATCAGCGTCAGGATGACGGCCAGCGCCGTCGGCTGGAGCAGGACATTCGCATTCGCCGTCAATTGTTGGGTGTGCTGGGCCAGGATAACCTGGTTTCCTATGCGGCCACCCTGGATGATTTGGCCCGGTTGTCCTGGCAAGGGGTGGCGCTGACCGGGCTGCAACTTGAAGGCCGTGCCATGACCCTGAGCGGAGAGGCTTCGAATGCCGCCGCCGTTCCCGCCTGGATTCTGGGCTTTGAAGGTCGTGATAGCCTGGTCCGCCGTGATTTTGGCAAGCTCGACATTCATCGCAGAGAGCCCGGTGCCCTGGCCTTTACCCTGCACAGTGACGGAGTAACCCAATGAAGCGCCGGCTGAACGCCCTGAGTGGCTGGTTTATGGCGCGGCCACGGCGGGAGCGCTGGCTGTTGACCGTGGCGGTGTGGGCGGTGACCGGCTGGCTGGGGCTGGTGCTGTTTGAGCAGACCGTCGCGGCCACCGGGCAGCGCCTGGCCGATGAGCGGGCCGGCCTGGAGCAGCGACTGAACGAACAACAAGGGCTGGCGAACGAGTTTGAACGGCGTATTGATGAGCTCACCGCCAGTGATCAGAGCCAGCGCATTGAGCGGCTAAATCGCCAACTCAATCGGCTCAATCAAAATGTGGATCAGCGCATGCGGGCCCTGGTGGGGCCTGAACAAATGGCCGGGTTGCTGGTGTCGGTGCTGGATCAGGGCAGTGGCCTTGACTTGCTTGGCCTGACCAACCTGCCTGCCCAGGTCATTCCCGGTACCGCCGAAGGAGGCCAGGCCCTGTATCGCCATGTATTGGCCATGGAGCTCAGCGGCAGCTATCTGCAACTGCTGGATTATGTCAGGCGGCTGGAGGCCCTCACCGGGCGGATTTTCTGGCAAAGCCTGAGTTTTGAACTGGATACGCATCCGAACGGCCATATTCGGCTGGAGTTTTTTACCCTGAGTCAACATAAGGAGCTGATCCGTGGTTAATGCCAGTGCCCTGGTGCTCGCGCTGCTGAGTACGTCGGCCGGAGTTCAGGATCCCACCCGGCCCCTATCGGGTCCGGCGATGGCGGTGGTACAAGACGAGGCCCAGCCCGCCACGTCGCAGCCCAGCCTGCAGGCCATTTTTACCGGTGGCGGCGTGGCGAGCGCCATTCTTGACGGCCGGCGCTATGTGCAGGGTGATACCGTAGGCGGCTATCGCCTGGTCCGCATTGCCGGCGAACGCGTGATACTGGAAGGGCAGGGCGAGCGCCTGATCCTGAGCCTGTTCCCTTCTTTTGACAATACGGATATACCATGAAACGGAAGATGAGTCCTCTTGCCCTGGCACTGTTGTGCGCCGGCCTGGCCGGGTGCGTGCACGCGCCCGACGGCAGCCTGCCCAAGCGCGCGCTGGATGAGGCGTTACGCACCACGCCGGATCCGGTGCCTGCGGCAGTTGAGCAGGAATTGCTGAGTGTGCCGCGGCCGGTGGCAACTCGCGCGGCCACACCGCAGCGCCGTTTTGACGTTTCTGCCCGGGAGGTGGATGCCCGGGAGTTTTTTGCCGCCCTCGGCAATCAGCACAACGTCAGTATTGCCGTGCATCCTGAGGTGACCGGCACCATTACCCTTAACCTTCGCCGAGTGTCCCTGCCGGAGATCCTCGAGGCCATATCCGGCCTCTATGGTTATGGTATTGAGCGCCGTGGCGGTGTGTATCAGGTGTTTCCCAACGGCGTGCGTACCCGCACCTTTAACGTCAATTACCTGATGCTGGCCCGTAATGGCCAGTCCCAAACTGCCATCAGCGGCAGCAGCCTGGCCACCAGTGAAGAAGGGAGCGATGGTAGCGCAACCCGTATTAATACCGAGTCCAATAATGACTTCTGGCGAGATCTGGAAAGCGCCCTGGGCCGGCTGATTGGCGGTGAGCAGGGGCGGGTGGTGGTGACCAACCCGCAGGCCGGCCTGGTGACGGTGCGGGCGGCCCCCGACGAGCTGGCCCTGGTGCAGGATTTTCTGACGCGTGCCGAGCGTCAACTCAAGCGCCAGGTGATCCTGGAAGCGCGCATCGTGGAAGTGGAGCTGAACGATGGTTATGAGCAGGGCATTGAGTGGAACAACCTGTCGTCCGACGGCGGCCGAGCCACCGGCTCGACCAGCGTGTCTTATCCCGGCTTTTTAAGCCCGCTCTCGGATCTGCTGGGTGGCGGTGCCGTATTTACCTACACCGATGGCAACTTTGATGCCGTGGTCAATCTGCTGCAGACCCAGGGTGAGGTCAACACCCTGTCCAATCCTCGAGTGACCACCAGCAATAACCAGAAGGCGGTGATCAAGGTGGGTACCGATGAATATTTTGTAACCGACTTTTCCCTGACCACCACCACGGGAACCAGCGGCGTGTCGGAGCGGACGCCGGATGTGGAGCTGCGGCCCTTCTTCTCGGGTATTTCACTGGATGTAACGCCACAGATCGCCGACGATAATCGGGTTTTGCTGCATATTCACCCGGCGGTCAGCGAAGTGGAAGATACGAACAAAATCATCGATTTTGGCGATGGTGCCTTTATCCTCCCTCTGGCCAGAAGCACGGTGCGAGAGTCCGATACCGTGGTGGAGGCGGCGTCGGGCGAGGTGATTATTATCGGCGGCCTGATGCAGGAGAAACAAAGCGAGCAGGAAAGCGCCATTCCGCTGATCAGCCAGATTCCAGTATTGGGTAACCTGTTTAAAAACCGCAACCTGTCCACGCAGAAAAGCGAGCTGGTCATCATGCTGCGCCCCGTGGTGGTGGCGGCCAATACCTGGGAGCAGGAGTTGCAGCGTAGCCGGGATTTGCTGGAGAAATGGTATCCGCCTTCCCCTCTTGATGAACTGCACAGTGGAGTGAGGTAATGCACAAGGTCATCGGGACTGTGGTGATGCTGCTGCTCGGCGCCCCGCTGCAAGCGGAAGAGTTTCAGCCCGACTGGCAGGATCCGGTTTGGGCCGAGCTGATGGCGGCGCCACCGGCGGCCAGCGAACTGCATATTGCCGAGATCAAGCCCAGCCGGGAAGATGAACTGCGGGAAAGCCGCCATGCCGCCGAGCTGGCCCTGGTCGCCGGTGACTGGTCTGGTGCCGAGCGAATCCTGATGAGCACCCTCGCCAGTCACCCTGATGCCCATGCCCTGCGGCTGAAACTGGCATCCTTACTCTATGGGCGCGGTGCCCTCGACAGTGCCCGCACATTGTTGCAGCAAGGGCTTAAAGCCGCCCCCGAGCATCCCTCGTTGCGCTTGACCCTGGCCCGCATACTGGCCGGAGAGCAACGTCATGCCGCCGCCTGGAAGGTACTTGACGGTGCCGCCCCCGTGCTTGCCGAACACCTCGACTACTATGCGCTCAAGGCCGAGGCCGGGCGGCGCAGCAATCGGTGTGATGCCGCCATTCCCCTGTACCGACAACTGCTGACCCGGCAGGACAGCGGACCCTGGTGGCTGGGACTGGGGCTGTGCCAGCGCAGCCTGGGTCAGGATTATACCCATGCCTTTGAGCAGGCCAGGGCCAGCGTGGATCTGGGCGTGGCTTCCCTTCAATTCGTAGAGCAGCAACTGGAGCACCATGCCACAACGCAAACTCACTAAGCGCCTGGGTGAGCTGCTGATCGATCACGGCGTTATCACCCCGGCTCAGCTCGACACCGTGCTGCAAAAGCAGCATCAGCAAGGCGGCCGCATGGGTACCCTGCTGGTGCAGATGGGCATACTCAGCGAGCGTGAGCTGCTGGGGTTTGTGGCCGAGCAGCTGGGCATTCCGCTGCTTGATCTCAACAAGGCCAACATTGATCTGCAGGCGGTGAAATTGCTGTCTGAGGTGTACGCCCGCCGCTACCGGGCGCTGGTGATCGATGCCAACGACACCGAGGTTACCGTGGTACTGGCCGACCCGGCGGATCTGGATACGCAGGACGCCATTGGCAACTTGCTGGCGCCACGGGAAGTCCACCTGGCGGTGGCGCCCCACAGCCAGATGCTGGAGTTTTACGACCAGCTTTATCGGCGTACCGACGACATTGCCCACCTGGCCGGTCAGCTGTCGGAAGAGCACGCGCCCAGCCGTAATGTGATAGACACCGCCGGTCTTGAAGACAACGACGCCACCGTGGCGCGGCTGCTGAACTCGCTGTTTGAAGATGCCCTGCAGGTGGGGGCGTCCGATATTCATATCGAACCCGATCACAAGGTGATTCGCCTGCGCATGCGGGTAGACGGCATGTTGCAGGAAACCGAACTCAAGGAAGTGGCCATAGCCCCCGCATTGGTGTCGCGGCTCAAGCTGATGGCCGGACTGGATATTTCCGAGCGGCGCCTGCCTCAGGACGGACGCTTTGAACTCACCGTCAAGGCCAACCCGGTGGATGTGCGCATGGCCACCATGCCGGTGCAGCACGGTGAGGCGGTGGTGTTGCGGCTGCTTGATCAGTCCGGCGGCATTCGCAGTCTGGAGCAGGCGGGCATGCCGTCGTCCCTGCTCAGTGCCTTTCGCCGCAAACTGGCCAGCCCCAACGGCATTATTCTGGTCACCGGCCCTACCGGCAGCGGCAAGACCACCACCCTGTACGGGGCCCTGGCCGAGCTCAATACCCCGGACCGTAAAATCATTACCGCCGAAGATCCGGTGGAATACCGGCTGCCCCGAGTTAACCAGGTGCAGGTGAACGGCAAGGTGGGGCTGACCTTTGCCCGCATTTTGCGCACCAGCCTGCGGCAGGATCCCGACGTGCTGCTGATTGGCGAAATGCGGGATCAGGAAACCGCGGAAATCGCCATGCGCGGCGCCCTGACCGGCCACCTGGTGCTGTCCACCCTGCATACCAACGATGCTCCCAGCTCGGCAATACGGCTGATGGACATGGGGGTGCCCGGCTATCTGGTGGCCAGCACCCTGAAGGCGGTGTTGGCTCAGCGTCTGGTTCGCAAAATTTGCAGTTACTGCAAGGTGGAGCATCGGCTTGATGCGGGCGAGCGCCAGTTTCTGATGCACCTGGATGCCCGCTCAGAAAGCGGCCGGTTTTATCGGGGCCAGGGCTGCGCCAGCTGCAACCACACCGGACATAAGGGCCGGGTGGGGGTGTTTGAATGGCTGGAGATCAACCAGGCCATGGCCGATGCCCTGCGCAAACAGCATATCGAAGGCTTTGAGGCGGAAGTGGCACGCTCGCCGGGCTTTGTGACCCTGGCCCAGGCCGCCCTTGAGCTGGCGCTGCAGGGCGAGATTGCGGTGTCGGAAGTGCTGCGCCTGTCGGAGTGGGTGGACTGATGGCGTTTTATCAGTATCGCGCGCGCGATAGCCAGGGCAAGCTGCACGAGGGTCGCATGGAGGCAACGTCTCTGCGGGCCCTGGCTAGCAACCTGGCTCAGGCCGGGTTGATTCCGGTGGAAATGAAGGAAGCCCGCTCCGGCAGCAAGTCCTGGCTGGCCCTGCGCCAGTTTTTCAAGGGCGGCATCAAGCCCGAGGCACTGCTGATCCTGAGTCGCCAGTTTGCGTCGCTCACGCGGGCCGGCATTCCCATTTTGCGCATTGTGGAAGGCTTGCGCGATACTTCGGACGTGCGCGTGCTGAAAGAGGCGCTGAACGAGGTGGCCCAGGCCCTGAATCAGGGCCAGACCCTGGCCAATGCCCTGGCCAATCATCCCCATCTGTTTAACAGCCTGTTTGTGTCTCTGGTGGAGGTGGGCGAAAGCACCGGCCAGCTGGAGCAGGCGTTTTTGCAGCTGTCCCATTACTATCAGCTTGAGCTGGACACACGGCGACGCATCAAGGCCGCCATTCGCTATCCGCTGTTTGTGACCATTGCCATGGTGGCGGCCATGACGGTGATTAACCTCTATGTTATTCCGGCCTTTAGCGGTATTTTTGCCCGGCTGGGGGCCGAGTTGCCCTGGACCACCCGCTTTCTGATTGGCAGCTCCTACTTCTTTACCCATTACCTGGGGCTGTTGTTGGCGATTCTGGCCGGGGCGGTGGCCGCGGCGCTCTGGTATGTCAGCACGCCGGCGGGCAAACTGCGCTGGCACAAGACTCTGCTGCGCATTCCCATTGTCGGGCCCCTGATAAAGCGTATTTTGCTGGCCCGCTTTTGCCGCAGCTTTGCCATGATGCTGGCCGCCGGGGTACCCATCACCCGTGTGCTGCGCCTGGCCGGCAGCGCCACCGATAATGCCTTTCTGACCCGGGCCATTCATCGTATGGAAGAAGGGCTATCGTCGGGCGAGAGCCTGTCGTCGGTGGCCGCCGGCAGCGGAGTATTTACGCCACTTATTATGCAGATGTTTCGCGTGGGTGAAGAGACCGGCCGGGTCGACGAAATGGTGATGGAGGCGGGCCGCTTCTACGAAGAAGAGGTGGACTACGACATTGCCAACCTCACCGCCCGCATTGAGCCCATTCTTATCACCGCCATTGCCGCCATGGTGCTGGTGCTGGCGCTGGGGATTTTTACCCCCATGTGGGACATGGTAAATGTGGTCAAGGGGGGCTGAGGGGCTCTCCCTTCTTTTCGTATTGAAAAGCATAAATTCTCACATTATTGGGCTGGATTGACCGTGAAAGCCCCGCTATCATAGCCGTCAATGTTTTGATTTCCAGAATAAAAACATTAACTTTGGTGAAAAATCTACAACACGAACAAGCAAGGATACAACATGAAAAGAGCAGCGGGTTTTACCCTGATAGAACTGGTTATAGTGATTGTTATTCTCGGCATACTGGGTGCCGTGGCGGCCCCGCGGTTTTTGAATCTGCAAGATGAGGCATACGAATCGAATATAAAATCATTAAGATCTAACATACAATCAGCAATGACATTGGCAAATACTAAAGCCGTATTGGAAGGTAAGGACAATGCCGGGACCTGGACTGGCACTGGTGAATTCGCTGATGTTGCGTTTGTTTATGGCTATCCTAAAGCTAGTGCTGACGGTATTCTTGATAGTCTGCAGGGATTGGATGCAGGCGCTGAAGGGGCTGATAGTGCAGTATCTGAAAATGCGTTGACATACGCCATTGCTACTGCAGATGGGGACACAACTCTTACATTAAAACCTTCTCAGCGTTACGCTGCCAGCTGTCAAGTTGTTTATACCCAAGCGAAAGACGGAATTCCGGCCAAGGTAGATATGGATACCAGCGGTTGCTGAGTACCCAAGGCGGCTTTGGCCGCCTTTTTTAACACTCTTACTTTATGATTCGCCAACTCGCTTTCACCTTAATAGAAATGGTCGCCGTGCTGGTGCTGGTGGGCATATTGGCGGCGGTAGCGATTCCGCGCCTGCCGGTGAACAGCGACTTTGACGGTTCGCTGCAGGCTCGCAATCTGGCAGGACTGCTGCGCCTGGCCCAGCTTAGGGCCATGAACGACCCACTGGCCCTGCAAAGCGGCACTGAAATGGGCCGCTGTGGTGTGGTGGCCGTAACGACAGATGGTGTTTCATTGTCGTCGGATTGCAACTCAGCCTCTCTGTTAAGCACGAATCAACTCCGTGATCCCGGTCAGTCAATTTGGGTGGGGGCGCAGGAGTTGCCGATAACCGTCAATATTACCTTACCTTTTACACTGCAATTTGGCGACGTGGCATCCGAGCCTGATTACCTCAGCGAAGCCAGCCGTTTGGGGCGGCCTTTTGTGAATGCTGGAGCCGGGTATCAGCCGCTGGCCAACACTCTGCAAATTACCCTTGCCGGGAAAACCGTACTGATAGAACCCGAGGGCTATATTCATGTTGCGCCGTAATGCCGGGCTCAGCCTGCTGGAATATGTGGTGGGGCTGGCGGTGCTGGCCATTATATTGGTCGGCACGGGCCTGTTTATTTCAAGCCAGCCCCGGCAACTGGACCCGGTGTTTCAGTTTCGCGCCGTGGCCCTGGCTGAAGTCCTGTCCGAGCAGGTGCTGGCAGTAAAGTACGATGGCCAAAATGACCCTTATGCCGATGAGCATAAGCGATGTGGCATTGGCTCGGCTCCTGCCTGCCGGAATGCCTCCACTGCCGGTGCTGGTGCCGGGATTGAAGATTTTTCCCATGTGGATGATTTTCGTCTGTGGTGTGGCGATGACAATGCCATTACTGGCAATGTGCTGGCAGACCAGCTCAAGCTCACCAGAGCGCCCCTTTACGCCCGTTACACAGTGCAAACCTGTGTAACCCTAAATACCGATGATCCTAGCGCAACATTTAAGGAAGTCATTATTTCCATAGCGGATCAAAACGGCAGTGATCTTTCCTTTACCCTGCACAGGTACAATATTCGATGAAGGCGCGCGGCTTTACCCTGCTGGAGCTGGTAATTGTGATGGTGCTGATTGGTATCAGTGCCGTATTTGGCACTCGCTTTATCGCGTACATGGCCGAGGGCTACATGGGGAATACGGAGCGTGCCCAGGCTCTGGCCGGCGCCCGTTTTACCCTGGAACGCCTGCGCCGTGAACTGGCACTGGCTTACGGCCCCAGTGTGTATTTCAGTGATAGCAAGCGCTGTATTTCCTTTGTGCCCACCCTGGCTGCCGGCACCTATCAGGGCTCGGTCAAATCTGCCACTGCCAGCTTTGTGGTGCCTCTCAGCCTGCAGAAGCAGGTGCCTCAAGGCAGTTTTATGGCCATTCGGGCCGCCAGCGGCGAGGCTTTGTGGAGCGACTTTCCGGCCGCCGCGCCCGACGACAATGTTCATCTGGTGCAGAAGGCATACAGTGGCAGCAGTTTCGGCTTTGATGATGTGTTTAATGATCCCACGCTGATCTCCTTTGATCGCGAAGGCTTTGACCTGCGTTATACCCTGATCAGGGCCGAGCAGGTGCGTTATTGTGCAACCGGCGGCAGCCTGTTTCGTCAGGTTAAAACCGGTGCCGATTGGGGGGATGGCGTGCTTATGTTGACCGGACTCACATCAGAGAGACCGTTTTTAGACTACGATGAGTCCAATCAATTGGTTCAGTTGCAACTGATCCTGAGCACGCGGGATGGCGAACTGGTACTGCCAGGACAATTACAGGTGACCTATGCACCCTGACCACAATCAAAAAGGCAGCATGTTGCTTAGTGTGCTGTTTATTCTGCTTATTCTGTCTGCGCTGATGGCTGCCATGGTCACCCTGTCGGGTCAGAGCAGCCGTCAACTTGCCTACGAAACACTGGCTCTCAAGGCGAGGCTCGCCGCCGAGTCAGTGCTGGAGCAAAAAGTATTCGTGTTGCTGGATAAAATCACTGAAAACGAAACCATCACGTCAGACGTCGCCGGTTGTGAAGGAAATGCGAGTGTTCCGAATACCGATACAGTTGCCGGCGTTACCCAGGTTAATGTGATTGCCACCGGTACCTGCATCGGCGGCGGCATTGCCGTGATCCGTAATATTGAAGTTGAGGTGATAGAGTGAAAAAAAATGACTGGCTATGCCTGGCAGCCCTGATATTACCTCTGCCTACTCTGGCGGACGAAGACAGCATTGCCGCGTTGTTTCCCTATGCCGCACAAAGCCATAGCAATAACGGCAAAATTGAGATGCATGCAAGCGCCCGAATTGATGGAACCAAAGACAAGCTCGGCTATCTGGACTTCAAAAACTCGGGGAAAAACAGTCATGACGATGACGATGACGATGACGATGACGATGATGGATATAAAAAGGCGAGCCTGGGTATATGCGATTATGATGATCAGGCTTGTAAACTGAGTTACCGTATTTTCAATCAGGAACTGCCATCTACGGCCGACTTTCGTCGTCAAGAGGTACGCTTTCCTGACTCGGGCGCGTTTAATAAAACCAACTCTTCTCACAAGGTTGATTGTGAAAACGGCAATAGAAAAGACTCAAGGACCCATTTTAAGGAAATAAAGGTTAAAGACAGTTGCAAATTGACTCTGACTAATAATGCCGGGGAATTTCGCATCAAGGCGATGCAGATCGAGGATGGAGGGCAAGTAACGCTGCCTGCTGGTGATTACTGGATTGAAACGCTGGAAATGGATGGCGGGCGCCTGGTGGTTTCCGAAGGGCAGGCCAATGTCTACATTAACGAAAAAATCAGCATAAAAAATGCGGGTAGTCTCGATCGCCTTCATATTTCTGCGCCTTATGATGAAATCAAACTTGATAACTCAACTTTCAACGGTAGTCTACTTACGAATAAAAAACTGACAATTGATGGCTTCGGCTCAACAGTAACAGGAAGGGTTGTGGCGGAAGAGCTCGAACTCGAAGGAACACTGATCCTGAGCAGCGGAGACTATTACTTTAAAAAGGTAAAACTTGAGGATGAGGATAATAAGGTCATCTCAAGACTGACATCTTCAGGAGACGTTCAACTACACATTGAAGAAGAATTGAAGCTGGAAGACAAAGCCCAGCTTGGTGAAGAAAATCAGCCAATCAGTGTGTATGTATATGGTGAACTGGATGCATATCGTAACGACGACGACGACGACGATGACGATGACGATGACGATGACGACGACGATGACGACGACGATGACGACGACGACGACGACGACGACGACGACGACGATGATGATGATGACGGCAGCGACAATGGCCAGAAAGGTAAAGTTCAGCTTTATGACAACGCCAGGCTCTATGGCTTTGTTTATGTGAATGGCAAGCTTGAGTTAAAGAAAAATGCAGGAATTTTCGGTGCAGTTAATGTTGTCGATTTGAAAATGAGTAAGGGCAGTTTCATCAATTATGCCCCTCGTGGCGATTCCGCGGCGTCGGTACATCACTACGAATTACACCTTAATGGCTGTGCCGAGCAACTGACTGTCTATGCCTGTGCCGACGAAAGTTGTAACGAACTCTATGACGGCAAGGCCAAGCTACATGTCAAGGCCAATGGTTCCAACCTGGCGAACTTCAACAATTTCTATGGCAGTGAATCTCAGTCGTTGAAGAAAACGCCGAGCTATCCCTTTACCATGGTGGTACAGAGCGATGGCAAGGGCGGCAATATGGATCCCGACGCTGCTCACCCCCTGGTTTGTTATGTGAACGGTGAAAAAACCTGTACCGTGACCTCAGCCAGTGGTGGGGGGGATGCCGGTACCTTTTCCTTTGATGTGGACACCGCCTACGCTGGTGATGGGGCACCCATTTCCTTTAGCGGTGGCTGTCTCGACACCGAGGGCGAAGTCGAGGTGAAGTTTGGCTTTGACCGCAACGACAGTGGCGATAACAAGAACATTACCGTGTACGGGGCCGATGGAAAGTCGATCGCGACCCTCAGTGCGGGCGAAGCACGCACCATGACCCTGCCGGTGAGTGGCGCTAGGCTGAGCTACCCTCATGCCGACTTGCTGACCTTGAGCGTACAGCAGGTATTGCCGCAGGGTGGTCTGGGTTCTCAGCTCACCGACAAGGCCGCCTTTGTCCCCTTGGCCTGGCAGGTGCAGCGGGATGCAAACTGTGGTGACAGCAGCGGTTTTGTCTATTCTAACCATGCTGGCAGTTGTGTCGTGTTGGGCGCGGCGGGTGAACCACTCGGGTTCTCGGTGGCGGCCCTCGACGCGAACGAGCAACTGCTACCACTGGATTGGCTGGCGGACCGAATGTCGACCGACCTCATTCATGCCAGTCTGGAAAATGGTGCGCTGAAACCGTCCAAGGATTATGCCCTGAATGATAACGGTGCCGAAGCGATCTTCTCCACCCATCGGTTTGCCAGTGATATTGTGGGCCGACTGCAGGTGAAGGTAGACGACTGGCAAGCGGCTTATATTGCAGGTGACGACACCAGACTTGTCACTCAAGGCGACAGTGCCTATGTCGGCCGCACCGTGCCCGCGTCGCTTAAGGTCACTGCCATCTCCGGTGATATTGAAGGTGATGTGATTTATGCAGGTGCCGAAGAGCCCAACTTCAGCACCAAGCCTGCATTTACCGTGGTCGGGCTGGACGCTGATGGTAATACCCTTGCCAGTTATAGCGGTGAGTTTGCCGGCGGGCTTGAAGAGAATGTACTTATTAACCTGAATTCCTCACTGGATTACAACCTGCTTGAATGGGATTTTAGTGAACTCAGCCATGGGCAACACAGCATTACCATAAATACCGACAGCCTGGTATTTCTGAAGAACGTTCCTTTTCAGGAGATGTCACTGGATTTGCCGCTTGAGCTGACCATCAGTGCGCATGACTGCGATAAAAATAATGAGTGTATTGAGATAGAGGAACAACAAACCACCCTTGCTGACGAGGCCGATAAACTGCGCTATGGCTTTATCACTCTCATGGACACTGAGGTGAAAGTGGGCGAGGCGGGCACCATGGCCAGCAAGTTGCATTATTTTGGTGACAACCTCAATACAATAAGGGAAGACACGCAGACTCCCTTTTATCTCAACACAGGTGGTATGGCTCATCACGATCAACCGGATATGGATCCTGCGCTGCAGCTGAGCCTTGCCGAAAAGCTGGTGAGGGTTGACCCCTATGAAAAGCCGTACCGGGATATCGAAGTGACCATTACAAACCTGCCCGACTGGCTTAAGCCTGCGGAAAAAATAGGCAGCGGTCAACTGATCGATCCGTTTGCCATGCTGGATATTCTCGAAGAAACCAGGCTGCGGGCCAGTGACCGAACCTATAACCGGCGCGAGGTCATTCGCTAGGCAGAAGGAAGCTGTACAAATTGTGACATGGATGTCTTCAATGTTGTTCACAACTGTTTATCATGGAGTCTCATAAAAAATAACAAAACACGGTAAGGATACCTAAAGTGCGCGAGGACAATCACACCACGCTGGCGTCTGTCGGATCGGACGCCTTCACCCTGGAGCACAGTCTCAAGTTCAAACGGCAGTTGTTACAGCACGTGTTCGATAATGCCCTGGAGTCGATCATCGTCACCAATGCCGACGGCGTTATCGAACGGGTCAATGCCGCCTTTACACAGATTACCGGCTACCGGGCCGAGGAAGTGTTGGGTAAAACGCCTCGGCTGGTGCAGTCGGCCCGCCACGAGCCCGACTTTTACAAACGCATGTGGCATCAGCTGCTGCTCACCGGCAGCTGGAGCGGTCAGGTCTGGAACCGGCGCAAGTCGGGTGAGGTGTATCCGCAGTGGCTGAATATCAATACCCTCACCAATGAGTTGGGCGAAGTCACCCACAGGGTGGCCATCGGTCACGATCTCAGCGGCCAGCGCAGTGTTGAGCAGGACCGCACCCCCTTTACCTTTAAGGATCCGTTAACCCAGCTGGGCAATCGCCAGTTGCTGACATCGCGGCTTGAGCAGGCGCTGGCCGAGGCGCAACGCAACCGAATTCGAGTTGGGCTCATGGTGGTTGATCTTGGCCGTTTCAAGGCGCTGAACGAGCAGCTGGGCATGACCTGGGGTGACGATGTGCTGCGCCAGCAGGCCCGTACCCTGCAAGCGGCGGTCGACGAGGCCGACACCCTGGTACGGCTGCAGGGCGACATCTTCGCCGTGTTGCGTCACAGCCGTGCGGAAGACACCGCCATGGCCCAGCTGGCCGACAAACTGCTTGGTTTGTTGGCCCGGCCCCTGGTACTGGCCGACAACAATGTCGTGTCCATGCAGCCCAGCATTGGCATTGCGGTGTATCCGCGGGATGCCCGCGAGCCGGAAAATCTGCTGCAGGCGGCGGAGCACGCCCATGCCATGGCCAGGCGCAACGGGCGTAACCGGTTTCAGTTTGTGGATCAGCGCCAGCATGAGTTGCATCACCGGGAGCTGGTGATTGAGCACAGCCTCAGCCATGTGCTCAATACCGGTGAAGCGGACGGGATCAGCCTGCATTACCAACCGCAGATATGCCCGGTCTCGGGAGCCATCACGGGACTTGAAGCCTTGTTACGCTGGACTCATCGCAGCCTGGGCCAGTTGTCGCCCGCCGAATTTATTCCGGTGGCGGAGCAAAACGGGCTGTCGGTGCGGCTCGATCGTTGGGTGATAGAGCAGGTGTGCACTCAGATGGAAGCCTGGCAACGGCAGGGAAGGTGGCCCCCGGTGGTGTCGGTCAACCTCTGCGCCGACCAGTTTAGCCAGCCCGACTTCTGTGACTGGATTAGCGCCACCGTGGCCCGCTTTGGCCTTGCCCCGGCGGCGTTCAAGCTGGAGGTGACCGAGTCCACCATGGTGGAGCAGATGGGCGCCGGGGTCGGCATGCTGCGCCGGCTGCGGGAGCAGGGTTTTTTGCTGTCGCTGGACGACTTTGGCACCGGCTATTCGGCGCTGTCCTGCCTGCACCGCCTGCCCCTGGATGAGCTCAAGATTGACCGCAGCTTTATGGTAGAAGCCTGTGAAAGCCCGCGGGCCCTGACGTTGCTGCACACCATAGCGCAACTGGCCCGGCAAATGTCATTAAGCCTGGTGGTGGAAGGGGTAGAGCTACCCGAACAGCTGGCCCTGCTGAAGGAGTTTGGCCCGCTCACGGTACAGGGATATTACTATTTCAGGCCCATGCCCGCGCATGATGTGTGTGCCTTGCTGCCGGCGGCCCCCTGACGCGGCTTTCAGCGATATTGCACAACCCGACACCTACCCCCCCACCTTGGCGGGGGGGGAGGTGTCTCGCGTCTCATGCTGCTCCATATATGCCGCCAGTCGCGCCTGTTGCTCGGGGGTAAGGCGCAGTCCCAGCTTGCTGCGTCGCCACAGCACATCGTCGGCGCCGTGGGCCCATTCCTGCCGCATCAGGTAATCCAGCTCCCGTTGATACAGGCCGGCACCAAAATGCTCGCCCAGATCTGCGGTGTCTGCGCAGCCCTGTAAAAAGGTCCGGCACAGGGTGCCATAGCTGCGCACATAGCGGTGTATCAGGGCGTCAGCCAGCCAGGGGTATTCCGTGGTCAACTCGGCGGCCAGGCTGTCATGGCTGCTAAAGTCGCCGCCCGGCAGCACCAGTCGCTGGGTCCAGGGTGCGGTGGCCTGGGGGAGGTGCTCGGCCAGTTGATTGACCGCGTCTTCCGCCAGGGCGCGAAAGGTGGTTATCTTGCCGCCAAACACCGACAGCAGCGGGGCATCGTCTTCGGGGGCGTCCAGTAACAGCTTGTAGTCCCGCGAGGCTTTCTGGGCACGGCCATCACCATTGGCCATCAGTGGCCGCACGCCGGCGTAGCGGTAAATCACATCGGTCGGAGCAGTTTGCCGGCGAAAATGGGCGTTGGCCACGGCACACAGATAGTCGATTTCCTTATCACTGGCGGTGGCGTCGGCCGGCTCGCCGTCATGATCCACATCCGTGGTGCCAATCAGGGAATAATCCCGCTCATAGGGCAGTACAAACACGATGCGGCCGTCCTCGTTCTGCAGAATATAGGCTTCATTCCCCTCATGCAGCCGAGGCACCACCATGTGGCTGCCCTTGACCAGTCGCAGGGTGGCCGGTGGCGGGCTGGATAATACGCTGCCAAACAACCGGCTGGCCCAGGGGCCGGCGGCATTAACCAGAGTCCTGGCGTGGAGTATTCGCCGTTGGCCACTGGTGTGTTCAAGTTCTACTCGCCACAGGCCGTTTTTCCGCTCGGCCTTTGCACAACGGGTACGGGGTAAAATGCTGGCGCCGTGCTGCGCGGCGGCCATGGCGCACAGCACCACCAGACGGGCGTCGTCCACCCAGGCATCGGCATATTCAAAGGCCAGCTGAAGATGCGGCTGCAGCGGACTGTGCTCCCCTAAACGCAGGGTACGCGACGCCGGCAGTCGATTCCGCCGAGCCAGGTGATCATAGAGCCATAGCCCCAGGCGAATCATCCAGGCGGGTCGCAGGTGGGGGCGGTGGGGCAGGCGAAAGCGCATGGGCCAGATAATGTGCGGAGCGGCCTGCAGCAAAATCTCCCGCTCGGTCAGGGCTTCGCGCACCAAGCGGAATTCGAACTGCTCCAGGTAACGCAGGCCGCCGTGAATGAGTTTGCTGCTGGCCGACGAGGTGGCCGAGGCCAGATCGTTCATTTCGCACAGGGTCACGGAAAGCCCCCGTCCGGCGGCGTCTAGGGCAATGCCGACACCGTTGACGCCGCCACCGATCACCAGCACATCCACCGGTTCCGTCATGAGGGCTCTGCCCAGTGTTGAGCGCGGGTCACCGCCTTTTGCCAGCCCCGGTAATGCCGTTCGCGGTGCTGGCTGTCCATGTTAGGGCCGAACTCGCGGTCTACCGCCACACACTGCGCCAGCTCGTCGGTGTCTTTCCACAGGCCGGTGGCCAGCCCCGCCAGAAAGGCCGCCCCCAGGGCGGTGGTTTCCAGCAGTTTGGGCCGGACCACTCGGCTGTGGGTGATGTCGGCCTGAAACTGCATTAAAAAGTCATTGGCGGCGGCACCGCCGTCCACCTTGAGAGCCGCCAGCCGCAACCCGGCGTCCTGTTGCATGGCGTCGAGCAGATCCCGGCTCTGAAAGGCGATGGCTTCCAGTGCGGCACGTACAATGTGATGGCGGTTGGCACCCCGGGTCAGCCCCACCAGGGTACCGCGGGCGTAGGGATCCCAGTAAGGCGCGCCCAGGCCAGTAAAGGCCGGCACCAGATAGACGCCGTTGGTGTCGTTCACCTGCCGGGCACAGGCCTCGCTGTCGGCGGAGTGGCCGATCAGCCCCAGCTCGTCCCGCAGCCACTGGATTACCGCACCGCCCATAAACACCGAGCCTTCCAGCGCATAGTTCACGCCGCCATCGGCGCCCACCGCCAGGGTGCTGAGCAGGCCGTGGCGGGACTCCACCTTTTTCTGGCCGGTGTTCATCAGCATAAAGCAGCCGGTGCCGTAAGTGTTTTTGACCATGCCCTTGTGAAAGCACAACTGACCGAACAGCGCCGCCTGCTGATCCCCGGCGATGCCCGCAATGGGCACCTCCACCCCCAGGTTCGCCTGGCCATACACGGCGCAGGATGATTTCACTTCGGGCAACAGGCTGGCGGGAATATTCAGTGCTTTCAGCAGCAGCGGATCCCACTCCAGGGTATTGATATTAAAAAGCATTGTGCGCGAGGCATTGGTGTAGTCGGTCACATGCACCCGGCCTTCGGTCAGCTTCCACACCAGCCAGGTGTCCATGGTGCCAAACAGCAGGTCCCCGGCCTCGGCCTGCTCCCTGGCGCCGGGCACGTTATCCAGCAGCCAGCGAATCTTGGTGGCGGAAAAATAGGCGTCTGGCACCAGGCCGGTGCGGGTTTTTATCTCCTGCTCCAGGCCCTGTGCCTTCAGCTGCTCGCACAGGGGGGCGGTGCGTCGGCACTGCCACACAATGGCGTGATGAATGGGCTGGCCGGTGCGTTTGTTCCACACCACGGTGGTTTCCCGCTGGTTGGTGATGCCAATGCCGCTGATCTGCTCGGGGCGTACGCCGGTCTTGGCCAGCACCTCGGTCAGGGTGGCCCGCTGGGTGGCCCAGATTTCGGTGGCATCGTGCTCCACCCAGCCGGCCCGAGGATAATGCTGGGTAAATTCCCGCTGGGCCATGGTCACCACTCGGGCCTGGTGGTCGAACAAAATGCTGCGGGAAGACGTTGTGCCCTGATCCAGGGCCAGCACATAGGGTTGGTCGCTCATTATCGACGCTCCTTGTGATCAAAGAGGGGGCGGCAGGCGGCGGGCAGCTCGGGCCGCCAGGGCTTGCGCGGTCCGGCCGTCAGGGCGCCGCTTTTATCATTAATCCAGCCTGCCAACTCTCGGCCGCAACCGGTGCCAGGGGGCACCGCCTGCTGAGACACACAGTTTGGGGACTGGGTCGGGCAGTGCAGGCGCACGTGAAAATGGCTGGAATGGCCGAACCAGGGTCGAAGCCGGCCAAGCCAGGGGGCGTCGCCATAGGTTTTGCACATGGCCTGTTTGATCAGCGGGTGCACAAAAATGCGACTGACACGTGCGTCCTGGGCGGCCAAGGCAATCAGCTGGCGCTGATTATCACCAAAATGGCGGTTAAGAATATACAGCTTGTGATCCACCATATCCCGAGCGCGTGATGGCAGGGGCCCGTTTCCGGGGCGCAGCCAGATGTCCGCATCCAGTCCGGTCTGGTGGCTGCGGTGACCGTAGGCAAAGGGCCCGCCGTGGCGCCTGGCGATGTCGGCCACCAGCATGGGTGGCAGGCCGGCCTGTTGCGCCCTTTTACCCAGGGCCTGCAGATAGTCGATGAGCTGCGCCTGGCCGTAATAACGCTGTCGCTCGGCGCGCACCACCCGGTAGCCGGCGCCGGCTACCGGCAGCGCTCGCGCGTTGGTCTGACAGCCGGCGGCATAGCCGCCAATGGCCTCGCCCCATGCCGCAAGGGGCAGGATCAGCAGGGTTGTCAGGCAGACGGCTTTGATCATGAGGTAATGCAGTCCTTTGGCCATATGACTCCATTATTTATGGGGTTGCGGTTTTTTGCTAGGGTAGCGGCTTTTGACCCGTTCGGAATTCCATCATGACCATGCAGCGCCTGACCGTGCAACAGTTATTACAGCAGCCCCTTGAATATGTGCTGCAGCCGCCCGCCTTTCGCTTTTACGCCACTCAGGTGTCCGTGCTGCTGGCCAGCCTGATGGCGGTGGCGTGGTCGTTGCTGGATGGGCAAGGCGGCTTTGAGCTGATGCACTATGTGGGGCTGGTGTTTGGCGGCGTGCTGCTGCTGGTGAGCCTGTGGCCCGCCAGTTGGAGCCGTCAGCGGCTGATTAACCTGGCGTTCGATGCCGAGCGGCTGTATCTGGTGAATGGTAATAGCAAACAGGTGGTGAGCCTGCCCAGGACGCGGGTGCGGGCGGTGAACAAGGGCAAGCTGCCGGGCCACGACGGCGCCATTATCGCCTTTACCCTGGATTTGCAGCTCGATGAGCAAGAGCTGGACCAGGTGCATCAGACCCTGGAGACTCAGGCCGAGGAGCGTTTTGCCCTGGGTGAAGGCCGTTATCGCTTTGGTTTTGTCGCCAACTGGCAGCCTCGGCGCAAGCTGCTGGCCGCCATCGCCCCCCTTGCCCCCATCGTGGTGGTGGAGGAGCCGGCAAAGGGCGATGACGACGACGAGTGGGACGACTGACAAAAGATAAAACCGGTTGCCTCAGGTGCGAAATACCGCCACCACCTGCTGCAAGCCTTGGGCCTGTTCGGCAATGTCCTGACTGGCGTGGGCGTTGTTGCGCACCGACTGCACCGTGTTGTCGGTAATGTCCCGAATCACGACCACGTTTCTGCTAATTTCGTTGGCCACGCTGCTCTGCTGTTCAATGGCGGCGGCAATCTGAGTGGCCATGTCGGAGATCTCGGTGACTTCCCGCGTGATGTCGTCAAGCACGATCTCGGCCTGTTGCGCCTGCTGACTGCTTTCCTGGCCGTGTTCGCGGCTTTGGTAGATGATGTGTACCATGGCCTCGGTTTTGCCCTGCAGTGAGCCGATGATGGTGGCAATTTCCTGCGTGGCATCCTGAGTCCGGGCGGCCAGGGCCCTTACCTCATCGGCCACCACGGCAAAGCCACGGCCCTGGGGTCCAGCCCGGGCGGCTTCAATGGCGGCATTGAGCGCCAGCAGGTTGGTCTGATCGGCGATCTCGCGAATCACCTGCAGCACATTGCCGATGGTTTCACTCTGGCGCGACAGCTCCTCAATGCTGCCTACCGACGCCTCCAGCTGGTCCGCCAGGCGGCGAATGTGCGCTATGGTGCCCTGCACCTGTTGTTGCCCCCTGGCGGCGTTGTCGTTTGCTTCACCCGCCTTGATGGCGGTGTTGTCGGTGTTGCGGGCTATGTCGTCTATGGTAGTGACCATTTCGGTGACGGCGGTGGCCACCTGCTCGGTTTCCTGCTGCTGCCGCTCAATGTCGGCGGCGGTGGTGGCGGCATTGGTCGACAGTTGGGAGGTGGTCTGGTTCATGGTGTTTACGGCCTGGTTGACCTGCATGATCACCTCGCGAAATCCCTTGAGCATGATATTGAGGGCATCGGCCATTTCCGCCATCTCATCCCGGCTGTGGGTGTCGATGTGCAGGCCCAGATCGCGGTTGCGGTGAATGCGCAGCACGGCATCGCGTATTTGCCGAATCGGGCGAAACATGGAACGGCCGATAAGCGCGGCCACCAGGGCGGTGAGCAGCAGCATGGCCACAAATACCAGGCTGGCGGTGCGGCTGGCCCGATCAAGGTAGGCCTGCAGCTCCTGCTCAATGGCGGTAACGGTGTCGTCCAACAGGGTTTCCGTGCTTTCAATGGTCTGGTGCATGGCCAGTTGCAGGCCCTGCTCACTGTTCAGGCCGATGCGTTGCAGCCCGTCGGCATAGGCCATAAAGCGCGCCCGGTAATGGTTGGCCTGAGTGTGGGGCAGGCCCAGGGTGTCGAGTTGTGCCAGCAGGCGCTGGTGCAGCGCGCTAAAACGTTCGACGTAGCGCAGTTCGTGGCGCAGCATAAAGTCCTTTTCGGCCCGGCGCAGCTGCAGCAAGGTAACCAGAATGGGGTCGGCGCCGTATTGATTGAGCTCGTCCTCCACCTGATGCACGGCCCGGCGCAGCTCGCCCTCCAGGCCGGATTCGTGATCCAGCCCCAGGGTCTGATAGCCGGCGACCACGGCTTCAAAATCCTTGCCGTACTGGGCGAAACGCCGATCCAGGCTGGTTAGGGCATCCAGGGGCAGTTGCTGCCGTTCCAGCAGGCCGCGCAATTCCGCCAAATGGCCGTGTGTCTGGGTCAGTTGCCGGTTGAAATCGTGCTGATAAGCCAGGTCCAGGCGCGCCATAAAATCCTTCTCACTCCGGCGCAGGCCGAGCACGTCGTTGGTCAGAGTCATGGCCAGTGCCTTGCCATGGTTCAGGGTGTTGATGGTATTCAGGGTATGGGTGAACAGCACGAATAACATGCCCATGGCGGCGACCACCACCAGGGTATTGAGTACCAGTTTGTGTTTTATTTTCATCCGTTTGTTTTTCTCGTTATCGGAACAGCGAAAAGCAGGGGGGAGAAGGCGCCCGCCAGGGGGCGCCCGGGATTAACGCAAGAACGGGTTATGCTGGCGCTCGTGGCCAAAGGTGCTTTCCGGACCGTGGCCGGGCACAAAGGTAATG
Organism: Oceanimonas sp. MB9; assembly: GCF_011319775.1. Lineage (NCBI taxonomy): Bacteria > Pseudomonadati > Pseudomonadota > Gammaproteobacteria > Aeromonadales > Aeromonadaceae > Oceanimonas > Oceanimonas sp. MB9. The sequence goes on from NZ_VFBE01000005.1 coordinate 1,216,789, forward strand.
TCGTCCCCCAGCGGCAGCAGGGTTTCCCTGATGCTGTCGAGTAACTGCTGGTGATTGCCGCCGGGAAAGTCGGTGCGGCCAATGCTGCCCTGAAACAGCACATCGCCCACAAAGGCCAGTCGTTGCCCCTTGTGCACCAGCACCATATGTCCCGGGGTGTGGCCGGGGCAGTGGTACACCTCAAGGGTTTCTTCGCCCACGGTGACGGTGTCACCAGCGCCCAGCCAGCGGTCCGGCGTAAAGCCCGGCACCGGGTCAAAGCCAAACATTTGCACCTGCTGGGGCAGGCCGTCTATCCAGTAGGCGTCGGCTTCGCCGGGGCCCTCTACCGGCACACCGGTGCGGGCCTGAAGCTCGCCGGTGGCGCCCACATGGTCCAGGTGGCCATGGGTGAGAATAATGCGCTCAAGGGTGAGATTGCGCTCAGCAAGGGCCGCCAGCAGGCGTTCGGTTTCCCCGCCAGGATCAATCAGTGCCGCCCTGTTGGTGGTCGAGCACCACACCAGGCTGCAGTTTTGCATAAAGGGGGTCACCGGCAGGGTGATACGGTTCAGCATGGTAATTCCTTTAACATAACATTCAGGGCTGGGAAATCTGCGCCTCGGGCCGTTGCGCCAGCCAGTGGGCCAGCTCCTCGGCCTCGCCCCGTTTGACGATACGATCTTCCTTGGCGGCCTGGTGACGGGAATAAATCGGGTCGTAATAGCTGCCCAGCAGGGTGGCGATCCACTCGTCGTGGCCACCACAGCCATGGCCGGCCCGCTGCTGGCGCACGGCTTCGCTTACAATTTCCGATAGCCGGCGCCACTCCCGGTCGCCCAGGCGCTTATACAGTCGCTTGAGGCTGTCCTGCAGGTAGTGCTCCAGCCGGTCAAAGTCGTGGTTGAAGTGGTGTTGCATGGTCTCCACGTAATCGTGGCGAATTTGCCGCACCCGCTGCTCAAAGGGTACTTCCAGCAGCAGCAGCGGCACTTGCTGCATGCGCTCATAGAGGGGCAGGGGCACCGGGCAGCGGCCGATCATGGCGCTTTCGTCTTCCACCAGCCAGCCCTGAATGCCGGCCTTGCGTTGTTTCATGCGGGCAATGGCGAGGCGGTTTTCAAAGTTGATGGGGGTGGGTTGAGGCTCGCCCCAGTGACCAAAGCTGGAACCCCGGTGGTGGGCATAGCCTTCCAGATCCAGCGACAACGGGCTGCGCGCCAGCCAGTCGGTCTTGCCGCTGCCGGTCAGGCCGGTGAGCACATAGCCGGGCCCGGCAAAGCCCTGTTCAATTTCTTCAAGCAAGCGGCGGCGCAGCGCCTTGTAGCCGCCCTTTACTCTGGCCACCGGGCGGCCGGCATCATGCAGCCATTGCTGTACCGTCTGGCTGCGCAGGCCGCCGCGAAAACAGTAAATCACGCCGTTGGGGTGTTCGCTAAACCAGTCCAGCCAGCCCTGTAGCCGCGCTTCACGCACCTCGCCCGCCACCAGCCGGTGACCCAGTTCAATGGCCGCCTGCTGGCCCTGTTGCTTGTAGCAGGTACCCACCTGCGCACGCTCGTCGTCAGTCATCAGCGGCAGGTTGGTGGCAGCGGGAAAAGCGCCCTGAATAAATTCTACCGGGGCGCGCAGGTCCAGCATGGGCACATCGCCGGTCAGCAGCCGGTCGAGATCGGTTTCCAGCTCAGGCATCCACAACCTCAATGCGGTGTTCACCGGCAGGGATCAGCTCGCCGATGGGGGACAACTCGAGATCATGGCGGGCCGCCACGCGCAGGAAGTCGTCAATGGCCCCGGGGCGCACCGCCACCAGCAGGCCGCCGCTGGTTTGCGGATCGCACAGAATGTGCTGCTGGCGCTGAGTGAGCGGGGCCAGCTTGTGGCCGTAAGCGTCAAAGTTGCGCAGGGTGCCGCCGGGCACGGCGCCGGCCTGCAGGTAGTGGTCCAGGTTGGGCAGCAGCGGAATATCCTCCATGTGCAAAATGGCGCTGACATCGGCGCCTTCGCACACTTCCACCAGGTGTCCGAGCAGGCCAAAACCGGTGACGTCGGTCATGGCGCTGACCCCTTCCAGGGCGGCAAAGTCCTGGCCGGGCTTATTAAGCCGGCACATCACTTGCGGTGCAAGCTGGCTGTCTTCGTCCCGCAGCACGCCCTTTTTCTGGGCGGTGGAAAGCACGCCAATGCCCAGGGGCTTGGTCAGAAACAGCACATCGCCGGCGGCGGCGGTGTCGTTGCGCTTGACCTGACTGAGCGGTATCTGCCCGGTCACCGCCAGGCCAAAAATGGGCTCGGGCGCGTCTATGCTGTGGCCACCGGCCAGGGAGATGCCGGCATCAAAGCAGGCCTGACGGCCGCCGTCGATCACCTGTTGCGCCACTTCCGGCGCCAGGGTGTTGACCGGCCAGCCGAGAATGGCAATGGCGACCACGGGTGTGCCACCCATGGCGTAGATGTCACTGATGGCGTTGGTGGCGGCAATGCGGCCAAAGGTAAAGGGATCGTCGACGATGGGCATAAAGAAGTCGGTGGTGGAGATAATGCCCATGCCATTGCCAATGTCGACCACGGCGGCGTCATCGCGACTGGCGTTGCCCACCACCAGGCGCGGATCGTTAAAGCCGGGCAGCTGGCTGTGCAGTATGGTGTCGAGAATTTTGGGGGAAATTTTGCAGCCGCAGCCGGCGCCGTGGCTGTATTGGGTCAGGCGAATGGGTTCCACTCGAGCTTCCTTGGTGACTAACGGAAAGCGCCCATTCTACTCTTTCTCGCCGTTATTCGCACCCGCTTCCCCCCGGCGGCAACCGGCCGAAGGGAAACGGCTTGAGCGGAGAACTGTGTTACCAGGCCCGCACCACCAGGCCCTTGAGGTAGTGGCCTTCGGGATAGGCGGTGCCGATGGGGTGATCGGCGGCCTGGTTCAGGCGTTCCAGGATCTGGGCATCGCGGCCGGCATCCAGGGCGGCGTCGGCCACGATTTTCTGAAACAGATCCGAGGTCATCAGCCCGGAGCAGGAGAAGGTGAGCAGCACACCGCCCGGATTGAGCAGCTGAAAGGCCAGCATATTGATGTCTTTATAGCCCCGGCAGGCGCCGTTGAGCTGGGCCTTGCTTTCGGCGAACTTGGGCGGGTCCAGCACGATAACGTCAAAGCTTTCACCCTGCTCCCGGTAGTCCCGCAGCAGCTTGAACACATCGGCCTGCTCAAAGCGGGCTCGGCTTAGGTCAAGCTGGTTCAGCTCGGCATTTTGCCTGGCCAGGGCCAGCGCCGACTCGGACACATCGGCGTTGACCACTTCGCTGGCACCGCCCTTGAGCGCATAGACGCCAAAGGTGCCGGTGTAGCTGAAGCAGTTCAGCACTCGCTTGCCTTGGCAGTAACGGCCGGCAATGCGGCGGTTGTCGCGCTGATCCAGGTAAAACCCGGTCTTGTGGCCGGTTTCCACGTCCACCAGAATGCGCACGCCGTTGTTTTCCTCGATCACCACCGGCTGGTTGGGCAGGGTGCCGGCCAGCAGGCCCTTGCGCTCTTTCAGGCCTTCCTTTTTGCGCACCGCCACGTCGGAGCGTTCATAGATGCAGGCGTCCGGATACAGGTGCGTGAGGGCGGCCACAATGGCCTTGCGCCAGCGCTCGGCGCCGGTGCTGAGCAGCTGGCACACCACCACATTGGCGTACACGTCGATGGTCACCCCAGGCAGGCCGTCGGACTCGGCGGCGCACAGCCGGTAACCGGTCAGGCCCTGTTCGGCAATCAGCGCCTCGCGGCCGGCTTTGGCCCGCTTCAGGCGGCGTAGAAAGAAGGCATCGTCGATGGTCTCATGACGGTCAAAGGTCCAGATGCGGGCGCGGATCTGGGACTGGGGCGAGTAGAAACCCCGGCCCAGCCATTGGCCGTTGTGGCTCAGAATATCGACGGTATCACCGGCGTTGGGCTGTCCCTGTACCTTGTCGACGGCACGGGAAAAGACCCAGGGATGGCGGCGCAGAAGGGATTTTTCCCGTCCTGCAACTAGGGTTATAGAGGAGGTCATAGGCTGGGGCTGCTTGCTTGCAAAAAGGGGCACAATTCTAGAAGTGACGAGAGTAAAACACAAAGGGGGGCGTACAAAAATGACCATTATCGCCAAAAAGATCTGGGTCAGCGGCCGAGTGCAGGGGGTGAGCTTTCGTTATTACACCCAGTGCGAGGCGGAACGACTGGGGGTGCATGGCTACGCCCGCAACCTGCCCGATGGCCGGGTTGAGGTACTGGCGGAAGGGCAGGCCGCCGCGGTGCGCCAGCTGGTGGCCTGGTTACGCCACGGACCGGATACGGCGCGAGTGAATGGGCTGGAAGAGGACGAGATCGCGCCCAGGGGCGTGCACGGGTTTGAAACCGGGTGAAGGGGGCGCGGGCTGCCAGTAAGCAGTAGGTTGGCGATGAGCGAAGCGAATCCCAACATGCAGGCGCCTGCGGAATGTTGGAATTCGCTTCGCTCATTCACAACCTACGACTGCGCCAAAGAAAATGCCGGCTTATGAGCCGGCATTGGTACTGGGTTAGCCTTTCAGGGCGGTATCCAGCTCTTCGATTTTGGCTTTCCAGATGGCGGGGCCGGCCACGTGGGCGTTCTGACCCTCACTGTCTACGGCCACGGTCACCGGCATGTTTTCCACCTCGAATTCGTAGATGGCTTCCATACCCAGATCTTCAAACGCCAGCACGCGGGCTTTTTTCACCGCCTTGGCCACCAGGTAGGCGGCACCACCCACGGCCATCAGGTACACGGCCTTGTGATCCTTGATGGAGTCCACGGTGGCCGGACCACGCTCGGCCTTGCCCACCATGCCCATCAGGCCGGTCTGCTCCAGCATCATGTCGGTGAACTTGTCCATGCGGGTGGAGGTAGTGGGGCCGGCGGGACCCACGGCTTCGTCGCCAATGGCGTCAACCGGACCCACGTAGTAGATAAAGCGATCCTTGAAGTCCACCGGCAGCGGCTCGCCCTTGCCGATCATGTCCTGAATGCGCTTGTGGGCCGCATCCCGGCCGGTGAGCAGCTTGCCGGAGAGCAGCAGGGTCTCGCCCATTTTCCATTCCTTGACGTCGTCACGGGTGACGGTGTCGAGGTTCACCCGGCGCACGTTTTCGCCCACCTCCCAGGTGACTTCCGGCCAGTCTTCCAGCTTCGGCGGCGTCAGCTCGGCGGGGCCGGTGCCGTCCAGGTGAAAGTGCACATGGCGGGTGGCGGCGCAGTTGGGAATCATCACCACCGGCTTTGACGCGGCGTGGGTGGGGGCGGTTTTGATCTTGATGTCCACCACGGTAGTGAGGCCGCCCAGGCCCTGAGCGCCAATGCCCAGCTTGTTGGCCTTGTCAAAAATTTCCAGGCGCAGCTTTTCTTCGGTGGTTTCGGCACCACGTTCAATCAGGTCGTGAATATCGACCGGATCCATCAGGGATTCCTTGGCCAGCACCGCGGCCTTTTCGGCGGTGCCGCCGATACCAATGCCCAGCATGCCCGGGGGGCACCAGCCGGCGCCCATGGTCGGCAGGGTCTTCAGCACCCATTCCACCACGTCGTCGGACGGGTTCAGCATTACCATCTTGGACTTGTTTTCTGAGCCGCCACCCTTGGCGGCAATGGCCACTTCAACGTGATCACCGGGCACCATGTCGATATGCACCACGGCGGGGGCATTGTCTTTGGTGTTTTTACGGGCACCGGCCGGATCGGCCACAATGCTGGCGCGCAGCGGGTTGTCGGGATTGGTGTAGGCACGGCGAACGCCTTCGTCCACCATTTCCTGCACGGTGAGATCCGAGTCCCACTGTACCTGCATGCCGATTTTCACAAAGCAGGTCACAATGCCGGTGTCCTGGCACAGGGGGCGGTGACCTTCGGCGGACATGCGGGAGTTGATGAGTATCTGTGCAATGGCGTCTTTGGCGGCCTGGCTCTGCTCTTTTTCGTAGGCTTTTTCCAGCGCTTTGACGAAATCCAGCGGGTGGTAGTAGGAGATATATTGAAGGGCGTCAGCAACGGAGTCGATAAAGTCCTGCTTTTTGATAATGCTCATGGCTTCCTCATGGGTTATCGGCTGGCTCTGTATTGTTATAATCGGCGCCATGATACGCTTTGCCGCCCCCGGCTGACCAGTCTGGCCCGGGGCGGAATGCCAAAACTGTCGAGTGGATTACATAAATGGGACTGCCTTTGCACATACACAGCGAGCCCTTTGCCGGGCCGGTGCGCGACTTTTTTTCACCCCTGGCCAACAGCCCCTGGGCGGTGCTGCTGGAGTCGGCCTCGCCGCTGGCCGCAGACAGCCGTTTTCACATACTGAGCGCCAGCCCGGTCGCCACCCTGGTGACCAGTGGCGATGCGACCACCATTACCCATGCCGACGGCACCGATAGCAGCCGAGACTGCCCCTTTGCCCTGCTTAAAACCTGGCAACAGCGGTTGCTGGGTGACGTTGTCCTGCCCGAGGAATATGCTCACCTGCCCTTTGCCGGTGGGGCCCTTGGGCTGTTTGGCTACGATCTGGGCCGGCGGCTGGAGCGTGTTCCCGAGCTGGCCGCCAATGAGCTGGCCACCCCGGACATGGCGGTGGGCCTGTACGACTGGACCTGGGTGATAGACCGTGAATGTGAGCAGGCCCATCTGCTGGTGCTGGGTGACGAGGACGCACTCACACAAAAGCTGGCCTGGTGGCGCAGGCTCACCGCCGCGCCCGGCATGCCGTTTCACCTGACCGGGCCCTGGCAGGCCAATCAAAGCCGTGAAATATACGGTGACCACTTTAATCGAGTGCAGGACTACCTGGCCGCCGGCGATTGTTATCAAATAAACCTTACGGTGCGCTTTAACGCTCCCTTTGAGGGGGAGCCCTGGCAGGCCTATTGCGGACTGAGCGAGCACAACCGGGCCCCCTTTTCCGCCTTTATGCAACTGCCGAAGAGCACGGTTCTGAGCCTGTCGCCAGAGCGCTTTATCGCCCTGGAAGGGCGCCGGGTGGAAACCAAGCCCATCAAGGGCACGCGGCCTCGTGGCGACAATGAACAGCAGGACCAGCAACTGGCCGAGGAGCTGGCGGCGGCGCCCAAGGACAGATCCGAGAACCTGATGATAGTGGATCTGTTGCGCAACGACATCGGCCGGGTGTGTGTGCCGGGCTCGGTCAGGGTGCCATCGCTGTTTGCCATTGAGTCGTTTCCGGCGGTGCACCACCTGGTGTCGACCATCACCGGCGAGTTGCAGCCAGGCTTGAATGGAACCGATCTGCTGGCGGCTACCTTTCCTGGTGGCTCCATTACCGGTGCCCCCAAGGTACGGGCCATGGAAATCATCGAGGAGCTGGAGCCCCACCGCCGCCACGGTTACTGCGGCAGCATGGGTTACCTCAGCGCCCACGGCCGCATGGACACCAGCATCACCATTCGCACCCTGCTGGCGGAGCAAGGCCGGCTTTACTGCTGGGCGGGGGGCGGCGTGGTGGCCGACTCGAAGCAGGCGGATGAATACCAGGAGTTGTTCGACAAGCTGGGCCGCATATTGCCGGTACTGGAACGCCTATGACCCTGGACGAGCTGATCACCCGCATCAACCTGTTGCCGCCCCAGCCCGACGACGGCTGGCCGCAACACGCCCGGCCGGCGGCGGTGCTGATGCCGGTGCTGGAAGGCGAGGCCGGACTTGAACTGGTGCTGACCCGGCGCAGCAGGCATCTGCGCCAGCATCCGGGGCAGATCAGCTTTCCCGGGGGGCGCGTGGACGACACCGACCCCAGCCTGTGGCACACGGCCCTTCGGGAAAGCGAGGAAGAAATCGGCCTGCCGCCGGAACGCTGCCGGCTGCTGGCGCGACTCAGGGCGCAGTACACCATTTCCGGTTTTGCGCTCACGCCCTTTGTCGGGCTGGTGGAAGGTCAGCCCGAGTTTGTGCTCAACCCCGATGAAGTGGATGAGCTTTACCGGGTCCCCCTCGATTACCTGCTGGATCTGCGCCATCACCATGTGTTGAGCCAGCATCGTCGGGGCAAGCTGCACCGGGTGGTGTTCATTCGCTGGCAGGGATTGTGGGTGTGGGGCATTACCGCCGCCGTGATCCATCAGTTCGCTCGCCAGGTGGCACGCTGAGCGGCGATCCCCATCACAAATCCCGCTGATTTTTTTTTGCTTGTTAAAATGTTGTTGGGGTTAAGCTCAAATAAACCTACAATCGTTCAATAATAGTTGAGCGACCGCATTCGGCGTCGCTGTTCCTAAGCGAGTAGTGTTTGGAGTTTGCCATGATCAGCGTGTTTGACATGTTCAGTATCGGTATCGGCCCGTCTTCTTCTCATACCGTTGGCCCCATGCGGGCAGCCCACGCCTTTGTTCAGGCCATGGCCGAGCAGGGCACACTCAACCGCACCACCCGCGTGGAAGTTGAGCTGTTTGGCTCTCTGGGCCAGACCGGCATCGGCCACGGCACCGGCAAGGCGGTGATCCTCGGGTTGGGCGGCTATGATCCGGAGTCGGTGGATGTGGACATCATTCCCGGTTTTCTGGAAAAGGTGGAAAGCAGCCAGGAAATCGTGCTCAACCAGACCCACCCGGCGGCGTTTCCGCGCAGCGGCGCCGTCGTGTTTCACCGTCGCAAGACCCTGCCGCTGCACAGCAACGGCATGACCTGCCGCGCCTTTGAGGGCGATGCGGTGCTGGCCGAGCAGTCTTACTATTCCATTGGTGGCGGCTTTATCGTCAAGGCCGAGGAATTTGCCGACACCAAGGCCGCCGCCGTGGCCGAGTCCAGCGCCCGGCCGGTGCCCTATCCGTTCAAGAGCGGCAACGAGCTGCTACGCCTGTGCCGGGAAAACGGCATGTCCATCAGCGGCCTGATGATGGCCAATGAAAAGATCAATCGCAGCGAGGAAGAGATCATTGCCGGCTTGCGCGAGATCTGGGACGTGATGAAGGCCTGTGTCAAGCGTGGTTGCAAGACCGAGGGCATTCTGCCCGGCGGTCTCAAGGTCAAGCGCCGCGCGCCGTCGCTGTATCGCCGCCTGGTAAGCGAATCCCAGTACAACAAGGACCCTTTAAGCGTGATGGAATGGGTGGACCTGTTTGCCCTGGCGGTGAATGAGGAAAACGCCGCCGGTGGCCGAGTAGTGACCGCGCCCACCAACGGCGCCGCCGGCATCATTCCCGCCGTGTTGCACTACTACGACAAGTTCGTGCAGCCGGTGGATGATGACGCCCTGGTGCAGTATTTCCTGACCGCCGCTGCCATCGGCATTCTGTACAAGGAAAACGCCTCCATCTCCGGTGCCGAAGTGGGCTGCCAGGGTGAAGTGGGCGTGGCCTGCTCCATGGCTGCCGGCGCGCTCACCGCCGTGGTGGGGGGCACCATAGATCACGTGGAAAACGCCGCCGAAATCGGCATGGAGCACAACCTGGGCCTGACCTGTGATCCGGTGGGTGGCCTGGTGCAGGTGCCCTGCATTGAGCGTAACGCCATGGGCTCGGTCAAGGCCATTAATGCCAGTCGTCTGGCCCTGCGTGGCACCGGTGAGCACAAGGTGTCCCTCGACAAGGTGATCAAGACCATGCGTGACACCGGCATGGACATGAAAACCAAATACAAGGAAACCGCCCGCGGCGGCCTGGCAGTGAACATTATCGAATGCTGATGCCGTCCCGCGAGGGGTGAGGCATGAAATGAAAAGCCCGGCGATGCCGGGCTTTTTGTATTTGGATAGGAGTAGGTTGTGATGAGCGAAGCGAACCACAACGTATTACGGGCGCCTGCGGAATGTTGGAATTCGCGGGGCTCATTCCAACATACGGTCCCAACGGCTTCCAGCTATTATTTTATGCGCATACCCGGCTGGGCGCCGTCGTGGGGCTCAAGGATCCACAGATCCTTACCGCCGGGGCCGGCGGCCAGCACCATGCCCTCACTCATGCCAAAGCGCATCTTGCGTGGGGCCAGGTTGGCCACCATCACGGTGAGCTTGCCTTCCAGATCTTCCGGGTTGTAGGCAGACTTGATGCCGGCGAACACCTGGCGGGTTTCACCGCCCAGATCCAGTTGCAGGCGCAGCAGCTTGTCGGCCTTGGGCACGGCTTCCGCCTTCTTGATCAGCGCCACCCGGAGATCCACCTTGGCGAAGTCGTCAAAGGAAATGGTGTCGCCGATGGGATCATCCGCCAGCGGACCGGTGGGGGCGACCTTGGCCTGTTCGGCGGCCAGGTCTTCCTTGGAGGCTTCCACCATGGCGGTGACCTTGTCGGCCTCGATACGGCTGAACAGCGCCTTGAACTTGTTGACGCTGTGGCCGGTCAGCGGTGTGGCAACGGCGTTCCAGGCCAGATCGGCGTTGAGGAAGGCCTCGGCCCGCTCGGCCAGTTGCGGCATGACCGGCTTGAGGTAGGTCATCAGCACCCGGAACAGGTTAATGCCCACGGAGCAGATGGCCTGCAGCTCCGCGTCTTTGCCTTCTTCCTTGGCGATAACCCAGGGGGCCTTGTCGTCCACATAGCGGTTGGCCTTGTCGGCCAGGGCCATGATCTCGCGAATGGCGCGGCCGAATTCCCGCTGCTCGTAAAACTCGCCGATGCGCCCGGCGGCCTCGGCAAACTCGGCGTAAAGCTCGGGCTCGGCGCACTCGGCGGCCAGCACGCCGTCAAAGCGCTTGGCAATAAAGCCGGCGTTGCGCGAGGCCAGGTTGACCAGCTTGTTGACCACGTCGGCATTGACCCGGGCCACGAAGTCGTCCAGGTTCAGATCGAGATCGTCGATGCGGTTGGACAGCTTGGCGGCGTAGTAGTAACGCAGGCACTCGGGATCCAGGTGGTTGAGGTAAGTGTCGGCCTTGATAAAGGTGCCCTTGGACTTGGACATCTTGGCGCCGTTCACGGTGACATAGCCGTGCACAAAAATGTTGTTGGGCTTGCGGAAGTTGCTGCCTTCCAGCATGGCCGGCCAGAACAGGCTGTGGAAGTAGACGATGTCCTTGCCAATAAAGTGATACAGCTCGGCATCGCTGCCGGCCTGCCAGTAATCGTCAAAGTTCAGATCGTCGCGCTGGTCACAATAGTTCTTGAACGAGCCCATGTAGCCGATGGGGGCGTCCAGCCACACATAGAAATACTTGCCCGGGGCATCGGGGATTTCAAAGCCGAAATAGGGGGCGTCGCGGGTGATATCCCACTGCTGCAGGCCGGATTCAAACCACTCCTCCAGCTTGTTGGCCATTTCTTCCTGCAGGGCGCCGGAACGGGTCCAGGCCTTGAGCATGCCGTCGAACTGGGGCAGATCAAAGAAGAAGTGCTCGGTGTCTTTCATGACCGGGGTGGCGCCAGACACCGCAGATTTCGGATTGATCAGCTCCGCCGGGGTGTAGGTGGCACCACAGACTTCACAGTTGTCGCCGTATTGATCTTCGGCCTTGCAGCTCGGGCAGGTACCTTTGACGAAGCGATCCGGCAGGAACATGCTCTGCTCGGGGTCAAACAGCTGGGAAATGGTACGGCTTTGAATAAAGCCGTTCTGCTTGAGCCGGCCGTAAATCAATTCCGCCAGCTCCCGGTTTTCATCGCTGTGCGTGCTGTGGTAGTTGTCGAAGCCGATGTTGAAGCGATCAAAGTCGTGCTGGTGTTCCTTCTGCACCGCGGCAATCATTTCCTCCGGGCTGACACCCAGCTGCTGGGCCTTGAGCATGATGGGGGTGCCGTGGGCGTCGTCGGCGCAGATAAAATGGACCTGATGGCCACGCATTCGCTGGTAACGAACCCAGATGTCGGCCTGAATGTGCTCCAGCATATGACCAAGGTGAATTGAACCGTTGGCATAGGGGAGGGCGCAGGTAACGAGAATCTTACGTGGATCGGTAGCCATAATTTCCATTTCTAGTTGAATCGGTTTGCAGGACCCCGCATGTTACCCGAGTTTTTTCTTATATACACTCATCAAGGACGTTTTCCCCCCATTGCGCTTTTTGTTACAGTGCAGGCATTCCCCTCACCGGACGCAAGTGAATGAATATTGAACCAATTCGGCAACGGCTGAGCCGTTTCAGGCCCGCTCACTGGGCCCAGGATCCGGTGACCGCCGGCATGGTGCGGCACATTGAGCTGCAAGAGAGCGTGCTGGCCATTTCCCTGGCTCTGCCCTTTGCCCATCACAACCTGCTGGATGAGCTGAACACCCTCAATGACGAGCTGTGTGCCCTGACCGGTGCGCGGGCGGTGAACTGGCAGCTGCAACTGGAAGTGGCCACCCTGGCCCATGCCAATGCGGCCCCCGCCGTGGCCGGAGTGCGCAACATCATTGCGGTGTCGTCGGGCAAGGGCGGGGTGGGCAAGTCCACCACGGCGGTCAATTTGGCGCTGGCCCTCAGCCGCCTCGGTGCCCGAGTCGGTATTCTCGACGCCGATATATACGGTCCGTCCATTCCCGTTATGCTGGGCGTGGCCGGCGCACGGCCGGCCAGCGACGATGGCAAGACCATGCAGCCGGTTGCGGCCCACGGCATTCGTGCCAACAGCATTGGGTTTCTGGTGGGGGACGACGACGCCACCGTGTGGCGCGGTCCCATGGCCAGCAAGGCGCTGTCGCAGATATTGCGGGAAACCCGCTGGGGCGAGCTCGACTACCTGGTGGTGGACCTGCCCCCGGGCACCGGCGACATTCAGCTCACCATTGCCCAGCAGGTGCCGACCACGGCGGCGGTGGTGGTGACCACGCCCCAGAACGTGGCCCTGGCCGATGCGGTCAAAGGCATCAGCATGTTCAACAAGGTCAATATTCCGGTGCTCGGGGTGATCGAAAACATGAGTTATCACCAGTGCAGCCAGTGCGGCCATCAAGAAAGCCTGTTTGGCGAAGGTGGCGGCGAACACCTGTGCAGCGAGCATGGCGTGCCCCTGCTGGGGCAGATGCCGCTTAATGCCACCCTGTGCCGGCAAATGGACGCCGGCACCCCGGCGGTGGTGGCTGAGCCCGATGGCGACGTGGCCCGGCGCTACCTGGCCATGGCCGGGCGCCTGGCCGCCAGCCTGTATTTTGCCGGCAAGGCGGTGCCCACCACGCTGTATACTCGACAGGTATAACCACTGACAGTTTTTTCAGGTGCCGGCCCATCCGGCATCGTTTTCTATGCTGGCCCTGATATTGACGTGGCAGGGCCTGGTTGGTTTAAGGAGTTCTCATGCGTCTTTGTGATCGGGACATCAAGCAATATCTGGCCGACGGCCGCATTCAAATCGTGCCCGAGCCGCCGGCAGATCGGATCAGCGGCGTGACCGTCGATGTGCTGCTCGGCAATGAGTTCCGCGTGTTTCAGGATCATACCGCCCCCTATATCGATCTGAGCGGCCCCAAGGCTCAGGTGCAGGAGCAGATCAACCGGGTGATGAGCGATGAAATCGTGATTGAAGACGGTGAGGCGTTTTTCCTGCATCCGGGGGAGCTGGCCCTGGCGGTAACGCACGAGTCGGTCACCCTGCCCGACGATATCGTCGGCTGGCTCGACGGTCGCTCCTCCCTGGCGCGGCTGGGGTTGATGGTGCATGTAACCGCCCACCGTATCGATCCGGGCTGGAGTGGCCGCATCGTGCTGGAGTTCTACAACAGCGGCAAGCTGCCCCTGGCGTTGCGGCCTCAAATGGTGATCGGTGCGCTCAACTTTGAAACCATGTCCGGTCCGGCGGAGCGGCCCTACATGAGCCGGGCCAATGCCAAATACAAGTCCCAGAAGGGCGCCGACGCCAGCCGCATTAATCAGGACTGAACCCCCTTCGGGGGAGCTGAAAGCTATAAGCCGTCAGCTTTAAGTGGGGATGATTGTTGCGCGTAGGTTGGTTGACATGGGTTTTATCCAACAGGAATAAAAACGGGACAAAAATAATGAAAAAATGGCTATATGCGCTAGCGATACTCGTGCTGGTGTTGTTGCTGGGGGCCTTTGCGTTGACCCGGCTGGTAGACACCGACAGGATCAAGCGTCTGCTGGTGGAGCAGACACGGGAAAAAACCGGCCGCACCCTGGTGATAGAAGGGGATCTGAGCTGGCGCTTCTTTCCGTCCGTGGGTTTCACCCTTGGGAAGACCGCACTGCTGAACCCGGCCGGTTTCGAACAAGGCGCTACCCTGTCGGTGGGCGAGGTAAGCCTGGATGTGGCGCTGCAACCCCTGCTCGACAATCGGCTGGAAGTGGGGCAGGCGGTGCTGCGCAACGCCCGCCTGCATCTGATCACCCGCAAGGACGGCTCCACCAACCTCGACGATCTGCAGCGGCTGAACAAGCGTGAAGCCGCGGCTCCGGACGCCGAAACGACCGAACCCGACGTAAACGAGTCTGCCCCTGAGCAAGCTCGCAGGCTGGAGTTTGTCAGCCTGGCCGGGGTGAAGGTGGTCGACGCCGAAGTATTGCTGCAGGACGAACGTAATGCCGGCCTGACCCGGCTTAACCGGGTTAATTTGACCCTGGATCGTTTCGCCCCGGGTGAAGAAGTCCCCTTCGGTTTCTCCAGCAACCTGTTTTCCGATGCGGTGCAGGGCAATGTGAACGCCGAAGGCCGGCTGTGGCTGTCCCCGGAATATGACCGGCTGCGGCTGGACGACCTCTTGGTCAGTCTGGGGGCGACCGGCCGTGCCGTGCCCGGCAACAAGGAGCTGACACTGAGCGGCGATCTGGCCTATCACATTGCCAACAAGCAGGCCGCCTTTACCGGTGTGAACATGACGGTGGGCTCGCTGGCGCTGGATGGTGAGCTGAACGTCAACCATGCCCCCGATGTACCGCAGATTCGTTTTGATCTGCATACCCCGCTGCTGGATCTGGAGCAGCTGAGCGCCGAATGGAGCAGTGAGCAGGGCGGCGCAGTCAGTGGTGCCGCGGCCACCGACAATAATGCCGAGGTGCCCGCCGAGGGAGCCAGCCTGCCGCCGTCCGTGGCTTCCAGTGAGCCGGATCTGTCCATACTGAAAACCCTGGATGTGCAGGGCCGTCTGAGTGCCGACCAGCTGAAGGTGCAGGGCATGGAAATGGAAAACCTCGAGCTGAACATCAAGGTGCGCCAGGGCAAGGCCTCGGCCGAGCAGATCAGCGCCCGGCTGTATGATGGCACCCTGAACGGCACCGTCAGCCTGAACGCCAATCCTACGCCGGCCCGTTTTGCCCTGCAAACCGAGCTGAAGGGGGTGGACGGCTATCAATTGCTGAACGATGCCGCCGGCATGGACTCCCTCGAAGGGCGTGCCAGCGTGGATCTGAATGTCACCGGACGGGGGCTGTCGTCCCAGGCCATCAAGGAAAGCCTGGCCGGTACCAGCCGGGTGGAATTTGCCGATGGTGCCCTGCGAGGCATCAATATTGCGGCCATGATCCGCCGGGCCTATGCCCAGGTAAAGGGTCAGCCGGTGATGGAAGAGCAGGAAGCCCAGAAAACCGATTTCAGTGCCCTGACCGCCGATTTTGCCATTGGCGAAGGCAAGGTGAGTACCGATAACCTGCGTCTGGCATCTCCGCTGCTGCGGGTGCGGGGCGAGGGGGAAACCAGCCTGCTGAATGACTCCCTTGACGTGTTGCTGAACACTTCCATTGTTGGCACCCTCAAGGGCCAGGATGGCGAAACCCTGGATGAGCTGAAAAATATTACCGTGCCGGTGCGCATCAGCGGCAGCTACAAGGAGCCCCGTTACAGCCTGGACATGCAACGGGTGTTTGACCTCTACCTGAAGGAAAAGGCCGGCAAGGAAGCGGAACGTCTGCAACGCAAGCTGGATGAAAAACTGAATGGCGAGCTGGGCGACAAGATCAATGAAAAGCTGCCCGGCCTGCTGGACAAGCTGGGGCTGTAAACCGGCCGCCATCGGCATCGGTATTAAAAAGAACAGGGTGGCGTGAGCCGCCCTTTTTATTGTCCTCGAGCGTTATCCTGCTGAGGCTATTACCACAAGGTCATGGTGTTGTTTCAACTTTTACTTACAACAATTCCAAAGCGGGAGCGGGTACACAGCACCATGGCAGCTCAAATATCATAGCGGGGTAGCAAAAAATCCCGCTAACCAAATTTTGAGTAGAGACATTATTATGCGTAAACAAATTCTGCCCGCCATTGCCCTGTTCTCCCTGTTTGCCGTAGGCACAGCATCTGCCGATGGGATCGATCGTCACGAGCAGCGTATGAAAGAGCTGCGTGACTCCCATGGTCAATATTCACAAAGTGTAGAAGTGTTGCCGAGCCAGGATCCTTCCCATCTGGCCCGGCAAAATGGCAGTGATGGTATTGACCGTCATGAGGCCCGTTTGGCCGAGCTGCGCGAGGCGCGTGGCTGATACCCGTCATCAATCCAGATTCAGGGGGGCGCCAGCCCCCTTTTTTATTGTTCTTCGGCTATTGCCCTGTGATGAACCCGGCTGCAAGCCACGATCTGAACCTGTTGAGCATCGAGCAATGATTCGACTATTATTTGAAATCGTTTAAACAATAAGTTGTAAGTAACTGCATTGATCGCCTGAGCATTCAATAATAATGTTCGATTTGCACTGTTTTGGTGCTTTTTAATGTTCCGGACCATCGAACATCAAGTGCGACAGGTCAAATCTACGTCAAGGTGTGGGCATGATGCAGGCAGGTTTTGATTCAACTTTTACTCACAATGATTCCAAAGCCTGATTGGGTACACAGCATCACCTCGACTCGAATATCATGGCCGGGTAGCAACAAATCCCGCTAACCAAATTCTGAGTAGAGACATCATTATGCGTAAACACATTCTGCCCGCGATTGCCCTTTTTTCCTTGTTTGTCACAGGCGCTGCGTCTGCCGACGGTATCGACCGTCACGAGAAGCGTATGAAAGAGCTGCGTGACTCTCATGGTAAATATGCACAGAGTGTAGAAGTACTGCCGAATACGGCCTCATCCCATCTGGCCATGAAAAATGGCAGCGATGGCGTCGACCGCCATGATGCACGCATGGCCAAGCTGCGAGAGGCCCGTGGCTGATTGCCAACGCCATGTATTTCAATCGCTGCGTCAACGCATGCGAAATACAAACGCCAGCTGCGTAACTAATGATTGATTCCAACGCACCGAAGTTTTCTTTGGTGCTTCTTGTGTTGCTTTTTGATTTCTAACAGGGAGATAAACATGGCAGCGTTATTTGAGCCGTTTACGCTGAAAGACGTAACACTTCGTAACCGTATTGCTGTGCCACCTATGTGTCAGTATGTGGCAGAAGACGGTTTCACCAATCAATGGCACGAAGCACACTACCAATCACTTGCTCGCGGTGGTGCCGGCTTGGTGATTGTTGAAGCAACCGCCGTTTCTCCTGAAGGGCGCATTTCACCAAACTGTCTGGGTATTTGGAGTGAAGAGCACGTAAGCGGCCTTCGGAGTGTTGCACAGCGCATTAAAGATCAAGGCGCCGTTGCAGGTATTCAAATCGCTCACGCTGGCAGAAAGGCAAGTGCAAACCGCCCCTGGGAAGGGGATGATCATATCCTGCCGACAGATGAAAAGGGCTGGCAACCCATTGGTCCCTCTGCCGTGGCATTTGGTGAACACCTGCCGGTAACCCCGACCGAAGTAACCAAGGCCGATATTGAGCGCGTGAAAGGCGACTTTGTCAACGGTGCCAAGCGTGCACGTGAGGCCGGTTTTGAATGGCTTGAACTTCACTTTGCGCATGGTTATCTGGCACAAAGTTTCTTCTCCAGGCACGCCAACAAGCGAACCGATGAATACGGCGGTGACGCAAAAGGCCGTGCTCGCTTCCTGCTTGAAACACTGAGTGCCGTGCGTGAAGAATGGCCGCAGAACTTGCCATTAACGGTCCGCTTCGGTGTGATTGAATATGACGGTGAAGACGAGCAGACACTGAATGAGTCTATTGAGCTGATCAAACAGTTTAAAGAAATTGGTGCCGACTTTGTAAATGTCAGCGTCAACTTCAATATTCCGAAAGCCAGCATTCCATGGGGTCCTGCATTCCTTGCGCCTATCGCTGAACGCGTACGCAATGAAGCTGCTATTCCTGTGGCCACGGCATGGGGTGTTGATACACCTGAGCTTGCCAACGAGACTGTTGAAAAGCAGCAGCTGGATCTTGTCATGGTGGGAAGAATGCACCTGACTAACCCTCATTGGACTTACTATGCCGCGAAAAAGCTGGGCGTAGAGAAACCTTCGTGGGTGCTCCCTGCACCTTATGCCCACTGGCTCGAGCGCTATGCGCCGTCTGATGAAAGATAAGTCATGTGAATTCACGGCGCTTGATCAAGCGCCGTTTTGTTTTTCTGAGCATCTCAACGGCAGCACCCACTAATTCGGGGCGGCCCACGCCGCCCTTATTTTATTCAGTCATGATGTCTTCCTAGTGTTGGGCATTGGCACCGAGCCTGTTGATCAAGGCTTGTTGTGCCGCTGCGCGGGCAGTGACGTCGGGGGCCTGGGCCGCCTGTTGCAAATACGTTACCGCCTCGGCCAGTGGCAGCACACCCAGATCGTCACCATTGCGAGTGCGAATGGCCACGGTGCCAGCGTCGCGCTCCTTGCCGCCGGCCACCAGCAGGAAGGGCACGCGCTGCTGTGTTTGCTCACGGATCTTGTAGCCGATTTTCTCGTTTCTTACGTCACAGCTCGCACGCAGGCCCGCCCCAAGCAGCAGTTGCGTTACATCCTGCACATAGGCGGCATGCTCCTCCGTGATCGAAAGCACCACCGCCTGCACCGGCGCCAGCCAGGCTGGCAGCTTGCCCGCATGATGCTCGATCAGAATGCCGGTGAAACGTTCCAGCGAACCAAACAGCGCACGATGCAACATGACCGGGCGTTTGCGCTGGCCGTCTTCGTCGACGTATTCAATGCCAAAGCGTTCGGGCAGGTTCATGTCTACCTGCAGGGTGCCGCATTGCCAGTCGCGGCCGATGGCATCGCGCAGTACAAACTCAAGCTTGGGGCCGTAGAAGGCGCCTTCACCCGGGTTGAGCTGGTAGTCCAGCCCCATGCCCTCCAGCGCCTGCACCAGTGCACCTTCCAGCAGATCCCAGTTGGCGTCGTCGCCCATGCGGTTTTCGGGGCGGGTGGAGAGCTTGATGCTCACGTCTTCAAAGCCAAACTGCTGGTAGATGTCCAGCACCAGTGCCACCACGTCACGGCATTCGGCACCCATCTGCTGCGGTGTGCAGTACACGTGGGCATCGTCCTGGGTGAAATGGCGTACGCGCAGCAGGCCGTGCAGTGCGCCCGAAGGCTCGTAGCGATGCACCTTGCCGAATTCGCCCATGCGAATGGGCAGATCGCGATAGCTCTTCAGTCCGTGCCGATACAGCAGCACGCTGCCGGGGCAGTTCATCGGCTTGAGCGCCAGCGCGCGGCCGTCTTCGGTCTCGGTGGTAAACATGTGGTCGCGGTAGTTTTGCCAGTGACCGGATATCTCCCACAGGCTGCGGTCCATCACGTCGGGCGAGTTCACTTCCACGTAGCCGGCGTCTTGCTGGCGGCGGCGCATATAGGCGATCAGCTCCTGAAACACGGACCAGCCACGGGGGTGCCAGAACACCGCGCCTGGCGCGTCTTCCTGAAAGTGGAACAGGTCCAGCTCGCGGCCCAGTTTGCGATGATCCCGCTTCTCGGCTTCTTCAATGCGCTGCAGGTAGGCGGCAAGTTGCTTCTTGTCGGCCCAGGCGGTTCCGTAGATGCGTTGAAGCTGCTCGTTCCTGGCATCGCCACGCCAATATGCACCGGAGATGCGAGTAAGCTTGAAGTGCTTCAGAAAGCGTGAGTTGGGCACATGAGGTCCGCGGCACATGTCGATGTATTCTTCATGGAAATACATGCCCATAGCCTGCTCGTTCGGCATGTCGTCGATCAGGCGCAGTTTGTAGTCTTCCTCACGTTCCTGAAAAAGGCGAATCACCTCGTCGCGCGGCAGCACGCGTTTGACTATCTCGTAGTGCTTGGCAATCAGCTCGCGCATGCGCCGCTCGATGGCGGCCAAATCCTCGGGCGTAAAGGGGCGTTCATAGGCGATGTCGTAGTAGAAACCATTGTCGATGACGGGGCCGATGGCCATCTTGGCACTGGGATAGAGCTGTTTGATGGCATGACCAATCAGGTGAGCGCAGGAATGACGAATGATCTCCAGCCCTGCTTCGTCGTTGGGCGTAATAATCTGTACGTTTGCATCCTGGTCGATCAGGTCACAGGCATCGACCAGGCGACCGTTTACCCTGCCGGCTATCGCCTGCTTGGCAAGGCCCGGGCCTATTTCAGCCGCAAGTGTTGCCACCGAGACGGGGTGTTCGAAACGGCGCTGGCTGCCGTCAGGCAGGGTGAGGGTAATGGCTTCTTGTTCGCTGTAAGCAATCGTCATGTTCAGAACTCGTTCTGGATGTGTTTGTAACCCAGCACCAGTTCATTGTTGGTGCGGGCCACGTCTTCGGAAAATTCACTGGCGGCAACGGGAACCTGGGGCAGCGCGGCCAGATCGGTTTCCGGGCCAATACGTTCGGTTGACGTTACATAGAACCCCGCCGGCAAATGCACACCGTCCACAACGGCATTGTGTCGCACCACACAGCGGTCTTCGACCGTGCAGTTGAACAGCACACTGTTAAAGCCGATGAACACATTGCTGCCAACGGTGCAGGGGCCATGAACGATGGCGCGGTGCGCAACGGAGGTGCGCTGGCCAATGCTGACCCTGGCACCGGATTTGGAGTGAATGACCACGCCGTCCTGAATATTGGAATGCGCACCGATCACAATGGGATCGATGTGGCCGTTGGCGTCCATTTCGTCGGCACGGATCACCGCGTAGGGCCCGATGAAGACATTTTCTTCCACGATCACCAACCCGCACAGAATGGCGGTGGGATCGACAAAGGCACTGGGGTGGATTTGCGGCAGATCGCCCCGAGGATTTTTTCGAATCATAGAAGTCCTTCCATTATTGCAGCCAGACGTTGACTGCACTTTGACTTGTTCAACACTCTCTCGGCTGCACCGCGGGCTTGTGAGCGAATACCGATCATTTTTCTTGTCGGGGTGGCACCGGATCTGAGCCGCCCGAATGCAACGGATGGCAGCGACCCAGGCGCCGCAGCGTCAGCCATGACCCCTTGAGCGCTCCATGAGTCTGCAGCGACTCAATGGCGTATTGGGAGCAGGTGGGGTGAAAGCGGCACCGTGGGCCGAGTAGGGGGCTGATAAACAACTGATAACCGCGTACCAGCAGCACCAGCAGCAGACTGGGCCAGCGGGTCATGCCAGCTCCTTCTCGACAGGCCGCAGCACGGGGCCTGATTGTGTGTCTTCTACCAGGAAACCCTCGGCTTTCAATGCCGCGCGCAGTGCATCCGATCTGGCAAAGTCGCGGTCACGGCGTGCCTGCTCACGTTCGGCCAGCAGGTCTTGGACGCGATCGTTATCGCTTGGTTGCTCCACGGCCGCCGGTCTTAGCTCGGCCAGGGCCGTTTGTGGCGGTTGCTGCAACAGCCCAATGAGGGCGGCGGACGCCAGCAGCACGGATTTGGCATGCGCACGCCGGTCATCCGAGTCCGCTTCATCCAGCCGGGTCAGCAGTACTCGCAGCCGGGCCAGGACACCAGAGACATTGAGATCGTTGCGCAACGCCTCCAGCACCCGAAGGTCGGGCGGGGTGTGCGGCAGAACGTCAACATGCTCAACCTGAAGCAGGCTGCTGTAGAACTTGATCAGGGTTTCTCGCGCGTTCAGCAGGCGTTGTGTATTCCAGTCCAGCGGTTTGCGGTAGTGGGTGGACAGCAGTGCCAGGCGAATAGCTTCACCTGGCGCCTGGTCCAGCAGCTCGCGCGCCAGCAGTACATTGCCCAGAGACTTGGACATTTTCTGCCCATTTACGGTGACGAAGCTGTTGTGTACCCAGGTACGGCAGTAAAGCTCACCGTGCGCACAGGTGCCTTGGGCGATCTCATTTTCGTGGTGCGGAAAGATCAGATCCTGGCCGCCACCGTGAATGTCGATGGTGTGACCCAGGTGCTTGTCGATCATGGCCGTGCATTCCACATGCCAACCCGGACGGCCTCTACCCCAGGGACTGTCCCACCCCGGCAGCGCCGGTGTAGAAGGCTTCCAGAGCACAAAGTCCATGGGATCGCGCTTGTAAGGGGCCACTTCCACCCGCGCGCCGGCCAGCATGTCTTCAACGCGCCGGCCCGAGAGCTGGCCATAAGCCGGGTAGGATGGCACATGGAACAGCACGTGCCCTTGTTCTACATAGGCATGGCTACGGGCTATCAGGGTGTCAATCAGTGCGATGATGTCCGCGATATGCGCGGTGACACGGGGCTCCAGATCGGGGGGCAATACCCCGAGCGACCGCATGTCTTGATGGTAGGCATCGATATATCGATTGGTGATGGCACTGATGGGCAGGCCGGCGGCAGCGGCGGCCTGATTAATTTTGTCATCCACGTCGGTGAAATTGCGTACATAGACCACTTCCGGGTAGTCATGTCTGAGCAACCGGGCCAGCACATCGAACACTACGGCGGGCCGCGCGTTGCCAATGTGGGCGTAGTTGTAAACGGTGGGTCCGCATACATACATTGTCACGCGATCGGGGCGGCCGGTACGCAAAGGCGCTTTCTGCCGCTTGAGCGTGTTGTAAAGAGTGATGGGATAGGTCATGTTATGGACTCCTTGGCCTGTGGCAACGCCTGCCGAAAGGCATGAAAGGTGTTTTCGATCACGTCCCGGTTTACATCCTGGGTGATGAACACCAGGCACGAACGGCGATAGCCCATTGATGGGCGCGTGGCCCCGGTGCGGCCTTGGTCGAGAAGGCATCGGACAGTGCGGTCTTCATTGCTTCGGGTATACGTGTTCTTCATTCACTGGCGATACTCATCAGGCAATTCAGTGCCGGCGCTGGTGTTTCTCGAGCAGCTCCTGTCGCTCCTTGGCCTCGATGCTGAGTGTGGCGGTTGGCCGCAACAGCAGCCTGGGCAGCCCGATGGGCTCGCCGGTTTCCTGGCACCAGCCATATTCGCCACGGGCCAATCGCTGAAGTGCATGCTCTATCTTGTTGAGTAGCTTTTTTTCACGCTCCAGCAAGCGCAGGTGTGCCTGGCGCTGTTCTTCCGTACTGCCGATATCGGCGAGGTCACTGCCGATTTCGTATTTGCGCAGTCCATCGAATTCCTCCTCAATGCGCTCTTGCAATTCACGACGCTGCTTCAGCAGCAACTCGTGAAAAAACTCCTGCTGTTGAGCATTCATGTAGGCGTCTTCGGGCTGCTGGAGAAGTTCTTCTTTGGTCATGGGGGACACCTCATGTTGTTGCACATTCCCATTCGGAAAAGGGAGCCGGATTTCCTACCTTGCCCCTTGTCGTGTAATGGTTCGTTAACGCACTGACACCGAGGCGCCGCATCGCCTGCTGAGAAGAGGTGAGTGCACTCCCTTGATTTTTCTCAGTGGCATTAAATTCCTTGGCAGACATCGGGTTGGTTATCTTAAGATATGTTATAACGTAACAATTTTGGCATCAATGACTCTGTCCTGTCCATCTGCAATACAGGCGGGTTGGCAGAAGCTGCTGACCGCATTTGGGGCTATGGTACCGATGAGATCTGCGTGCAGGGGCTCTTATCGGAAGGCGAATGGCTGTGGCCATTATGCTCATTCGTTGACGGCTAGGCGTTTGGGTGAAGCTGGGGAGCATGCCCTACTGGCGTCGGTTTGGGCGAGGCTGGGAGGTTAGGATGGACATGAACTCAGTCCGGTGGATGTCGAGTCGACCATGTTTGGCGATTGATCAGCGCTCGCAGTCCGAACCGAGCTCCTTGCCTTTGGTGCGTCAGCATTCGGAGCAGCTATTTAGCCATCGACTATACCTTAAGCCAGCCAATGTGAATTATGCCAACTGCTCCTTTGTAAAGGGCGACTTAAGTCGTCGCCAGTTTCAGAGGCAAGGTGTATAAACGCTGTCCGGTTGCAGCGGCAACGGCATTTGCAACCGCCGGCGCAATAGGCGGAACACCCGGCTCACCCACCCCGGTAGGCGCTTCTGCCGAAGGCACGATATGCACTTCAACTTCTGGCATTTGATCCAGGCGCAGCACCTGATAGTTGTGGAAGTTGGATTGCTCCACCATGCCACCTTCCCCCAGGGTAATGGCACTCATCAGGGTAGGTGACAGACCAAAACCAATCCCCCCTTCCATCTGCGCGGCAATCACGTCCGGATTCACTGGTACGCCACAATCAACGGCACAAACCACCTTGTCCACCGAAATGTGGCCATCCTTGACCGTTACCTGAGCCACTTGGGCAACAAAGGTGCTGAAGGACTCATGAACGGCCACCCCCAAGCCCGTACCGGCGGGAAGCGTTTTACCCCATTCGGCTTTTTCCGCTGCCAGTTTGAGCACGCCCTGCCAACGAGGATGTTTCGCCAGTAACCGCATGCGCATTGCCACCGGATCCTGGTTGGTTTTCACGGCCAGCTCATCAATCATGGTCTCAATCGCGAAGGCGGTGTGCGTGCTGCCTACAGAGCGCCACCACTGAACGGTTGGGCCTTCTTTAACGGTGGTCAGTTCGATAGACAAGTTCGGAATTGCGTAAGGAATGTTTGACGCTCCCTCTACCGAGGTATGGTCAATGCCTTCTTTCACCAATGAGGGTTCAAAGGCCGTGTTGGTGACAATGGATTGGCCCACAATGTGCTGCTTCCAGCTTGAAATATTGCCGTCGGCATCAAGGCCCGCCTGGATGCGATGCACATAGGCCGGACGATAGTAACCCACCTGAGTGTCGTCTTCCCGGCTCCATACCAATTTGACCGGCGTTCCCTTTTTCTGTCTGGCAATTTCTACGGTTTCAATCAAATAATCGGAGTGAGGATTTGCCCGGCGACCAAAACTGCCCCCCGCCAGCAGCATGTGTATGGTCACCTGCTCTGGCTTTATGCCCAGCAACTGAGCGATGTTCATCTGATCCACGGTCTGGAATTGTTCACCATTCCAGATTTCGCAGCCTTGTTCGGTGACCTGTGCAACACAGTTCATTGGCTCCAACGCCGAATGGGACAAAAAAGGAAACTCGTAGTGGTTGTCGATGACGGTTGCCGCTTGTTGCAAGGCAGACACCACGTCTCCTTCACTGCGGGCAGAGAGGCCATTATTTTTAGCCAGCTCTTTGTATTCCGCCATAATTTGCGTCGAGCTTTTGGTAAAAGCGTCACTTTCATCCCAGGTCACGGCGAGCTGCTCTCGCCCTTTTTTGGCACTCCAGTAATCCCTGGCCAGTACCGCCACCCCCGTTGAGATAGTCAATACGTCCACTACTCCGGTAGATGCTTTCGCTTGGGCGGCATCCAGCGTTTTCAGCCTGGCGCCAAATTTTGGTGCGTGTAACACCACGGCCGTTAACATGCCCGGCAACTTGATGTCCTGGGTGAATATGGCCGTACCATTGTTCTTGCCGATGTCCTTGCGACTCAGTGTTTGCTTGCCGATAAATACAAACTGCTCTGGCGATTTCAGTGTCACGCTGGCTTCATCGGGTATCGCTTGGCCGGCCGCCGCTTCTGCCAGCTCTCCGAAGGTGGCTTGCTGGTCTCCGTGACTAACAATGCCTGCCTTCACCTGAATTTGGCTGGCATCCACATTCCAGCGTTGGGCTGCAGCGGCAACCAGCATGGCTTTGGCAACCGCGCCTGCGGTACGCATCTGAAGATAGGAGTTGGCAATTGCCGTGCTGCCGCCCGTTCCTTGCATCGGCCCCCAGAAGGTATTGTTGTAACGATTGGCGTCCGCAGGCGCCCCTTCTGCGACCATTTGATCCCAGTCGGCATCCAGCTCTTCGGCGACTAAGGTGGTCAACCCGGTATAGGTTCCTTGACCCATCTCAACGTGTTTGATCATGACGGTTACCTTGTTATCGGTACCGATACGTACAAAGGCATTGGGTTCAAATAATGCCGTCGCAGGGGCGGCTTCCGTCGCCCGGGCACTTAGTGATACAGGTAAAGAAAATCCCAAGGTGAGTCCAGCGCCTATGCTACCTATGATTTTGAGAAACTTGCGGCGGTCGAGCGCGATGTTTGTGGCCTCACTCGGTAAAGAGATTCTACGCATGATTGATCACTCCTTAATCAAACAATTTACAGCTGTGCAGCGGCATTCTTGATCGCTTTACGAATACGCACATAGGTGGCGCAGCGGCAGATATTGCCGGACATGGCCGCATCGATGTCGTCATCGGTCGGGGCCGGGTTATTCTCCAGCAGCGCAATCGCAGACATGATCTGCCCAGACTGGCAATATCCACACTGTGGCACCTGCACGTCGTCCCAGGCTTGCTGCACCGCTTTCGCAACCTGACTTTGTACGCCTTCAATGGTCGTAATTTTCTTGCCGACGGCGGATTGAATGGGAGTGACACAAGAACGAATCGGTTGGCCGTCCAGGTGCACGGTACAGGCACCACACTGCGACAGGCCGCACCCGAACTTGGTGCCGGTCATTTCCAGATGATCACGCACTGCCCAGAGGATGGGCGTATCCGGCGATGCATCAATGTCATGGTCAACACCGTTTACATTCAAGCTTACTGGCATGTGGCTTCTCCTGCGTTTTGGATGTTGCTAGCGGCTCCTCTCTCCGAAGAGAAAAAGAGCCATGATTCTCTCTTGGTGAATCATCTTGAGGGCCAATAATTATAACAAACATGAAGTTTGTGTGTGGAATGACTCTTAGAGACTGCTTGTGTAAAAATGTAACTTGTTGACGTGAATGAATAAATCTGTTGGGTGTTGGAGGATGCCACTGTTTATCAATGCTTTATTCAATTTTCGCCCGCTTTAAGGTAATTCCAAATATTCATAAGGAAACAGAGCTTGTTTAAAATGAATGACATTAAAGGCATGGTTAGGGAGTTGGCTTCATGTTTTTGTGGGGTTAATGCCAATGAGCTTTAATAAAGTTGTAATTGAACCTGGTGGCGTTACATTTAGTTGCGCTCAAATTACTTTATGAAGATGGCGTTCCGCGAAGGTGGTAGAACCTGTCTATACAGTCTGTTGGCAACCCAGGCCAGCCTGACGAAAGGGCCTTTAAGGCATATAGAATGCTATCATAATACACCTGATTGAAATGGTGGCTAAGCAGAGGTGTATCGTGGGTTTTCCTTGTATTTCATGTTTCTATGCCATTTTTTGAGTTATGCTGCAGGGCTCATCAGAACTGCTATTTATATGAAAAATCCCCCCGAAATAGCCAGCAACCCAGGGGGTAATCGTTATTTTTGTTCATTAACCTCAAAATAGGTATTGGAATGACTGATGAAAAACTAAAGCATGAGGCTAACCTTGCCATCCTTATGGTCTGCATGGGCAATATTTGCCGCTCACCCACCGCCGAGGCGGTGTTTCGTCACAAGGCGACCCAAGCCGGACTGAATCTCACCATCGATTCGGCGGGCACCATCGGCTACCACGCCGGCTCCGGACCCGATGCTCGAGCCCGGGCGGCGGGAGAGGCGAGGGGCTATGACTTTTCCGGCATGCGGGCTCGGCAGGTGACGGTGGAGGATTTTGCCCGTTTTGACCTGGTGCTGGCGGCGGATCGCAGTAACCTGGAAGATCTATTGCGGCTATGTCCGCTGGAGCACCAACACAAGGTGAAACTGCTGCCGAGCTATGCGAACGGCCCCGAGCAGGAAGTTCCGGACCCCTACTATGGCGGTGAACAGGGCTTTGAGCATGTGCTGGATCTGGTGGAAGCGGCGTGTGACGGGGTATTGAAGACGTTGCGGGTGCCGTAGGCCAAGCTGCGGCGTTAAGTGATGCAATAAAAAAGGCTCCCGAAGGAGCCTTTTTACGTTTGCGCCGTAATCAGGGCTTGGCCATGGGAGCCGAGGCCTGGTTGCGGGCGTTGACGGAGCCTCCCTGACGGCCGCTGGTGGCGATCGGCTGGCGCACCAGGGGCGGGTAGTCCGGTTTCACATAGGGCACGGCTTCCACGACCTCAGGCTTGGCCATGGGGGCTGATGCCTTGCGGGCGGCAAGGTAACGGCCGGCAGCGGCCTCGGGTTGGGCTTTGGCAACCACTTCCGGCTGTTTGGGCTCCTCGGCCTTGGCTGCAACGGCCACTTCCGGCTGCTTGGGCTCCTCGGCTGTGGTTGCTACGGGCACTTCCGGTTGCTTGGGCTCCTCGGCCTTGGCTGCAACGGCCACTTCCGGTTGCTTAGGCTCCTCGGCCTTGGCTTCGACGGCCACGTCCGGCTGCTTGGGCTCCTCGGCCTTGGCTTCGACGGCCACTTCCGGTTGCTTAGGCTCCTCGGCCTTGGCTTCGACGGCCACGTCCGGCTGCTTGGGCTCCTCGGCCTTGGCTTCGACGGCCACTTCCGGCTGCTTGGGCTCCTCGACCTTGGCTGCAACGGTCACTTCCGGCTGCTTGGGCTCCTCGGCCTTGGCTTCAACGGCCATTTCCGGCTGCTTTGGCTTGGCTTCGGGCTGCGGCTCGCTGGCCACCCACTTTTCGGCGCCCTGCTCGGCGATCAGGGCCGCAATGCTTTCCTCACGACGCTGACGACGGCTGTCTTCATTGATGCGCTTGCGCTTGGGGGCACGCTGGTGTGTACGGGGCTGCTCCTTGCGCGTCGGGGCCTCGGCCTGTTCGGTAGCCTGGCTTTCTGCCGGAGCGGCAGCCTGCTCCTGAGGGCGGCCTTCGCTGTCCAGGCGTACCTTTTTACGCAGCTGACGACGCTGGCGGCGCTCGGCCACGGCCTGTTCGCGAGCCTGCTCTTTTTGGGCTTCCGGCTGGGTGGTCACCTCGGCGGGGCGGGGCGTTTCAACCTCGCGGACCGGCTGGGATTGCTCCTGCTGCTGGCGGGCGGCGCGCTCGGGTTGTTGCTGCTCGCGACGGGGCTTGCGACGCTCACGACGCGGGCGCTCAGGCTTCTGCTCACTGCTTTCCTGAGTGGCGGCGACCGGGGCCGGCTTCTGGCTGCGCTCTTCGTCGCGGGGCTTGCGGTTACGGTTGTTGGAGCGGCGATCGCCACGCTCGCGGCGATCCCGACGTTCGCCGGAACGCTGGTTGCGGTTGCCACGCTCGGGCTTGGCCGGGGCCGGCTCAGACGCGGTGGTCTCGGCCTGCTCCGGGGCCTTGAACCAGCCGGCAATGGCACAGAACAGGCGGCTCAGCAGACCGGGCTGACGAACCTGAGGCTGGGCTTGCTGCGGCTCGGGACGGCTGGGGGCCACCGGTGCCGGGGCCGGGGCAGAAAAGCCCTGCAGGGCCGGCTGTTCGCTCTTGGGCTTGGCCTGATGCTGGCGGGGCTGGTAAACCGGCTGCTCCACCTCGGTCTTCAGCTCAAAACTGGTGACCTCTTCCACGTCGCTGCTGCGTACTCGGGTCACGTCGAAGTGCGGCGTTTCCAGCTGCTCGTTGGGAATGATGAAGATGTCGACCTTGTAGCGGTTCTCCAGATTGGCAATGGACTTGCGCTTTTCGTTGAGCAGGTAGGCGGCCACGTCCACCGGCACCTGGGCGTGGATCTGCCCGGTGTTGTCCTTGAGGGCTTCTTCCTCGATCAGGCGCAGAATGGCGAGGGCAAGGGATTCGTTGTCACGAATGGTGCCCTGACCCAGACAACGGGGGCACACATGGGTGCTGGACTCGCCCAGCGACGGACGCAGGCGCTGACGGGACATTTCCAGCAGGCCGAAGCGGGAGATACGGCCCAGCTGAATGCGGGCACGGTCCTGGCGCACGGCGTCGCGCAGGCGGTTTTCCACTTCGCGCTGGTGGCGCACCGGGGTCATGTCGATAAAGTCGATGACCACCAGGCCGCCCAGGTCGCGCAGGCGCAGCTGACGGGCAATTTCCTCGGCCGCTTCCAGGTTGGTCTGCAGCGCGGTTTCTTCAATGTCGCCGCCCTTGGTGGCGCGGGCGGAGTTGATGTCGATGGAGGTCAGTGCCTCGGTGGGATCGATGACAATGCTGCCGCCGGAGGGCAGGCGCACTTCCCGCTGAAAGGCTGACTCGATCTGGCTCTCAATCTGGTAGTGGCTGAACATGGGCACGTCGCCCTCATACAGCTTGACCCGGTTGATAAAGTCGGGACGTACCAGCTGAATGTGCTGTTTGGCACGTTCAAACACGGTGGGGTTGTCGATCAGGATCTCGC
The DNA here is from genome assembly GCF_011319775.1 of Oceanimonas sp. MB9. Classification (NCBI taxonomy): domain Bacteria; kingdom Pseudomonadati; phylum Pseudomonadota; class Gammaproteobacteria; order Aeromonadales; family Aeromonadaceae; genus Oceanimonas; species Oceanimonas sp. MB9. Next base: position 1,246,933 of record NZ_VFBE01000005.1, read on the forward strand.
CGATGTCCCGGCGCAGGTAGTCGCGAATGGCGCGCACGATCACGTTGCTTTCCTGATGGATCAGGAAAGGAGCGGGGCGGCTTTCTGCAGCCTCCTGAATGGTGGTCCAGTGGGTCTTGAGTACGTTCAAATCCCACTCCAGCTCTTCGCCGGACTTGCCCACACCGGCGGTGCGCACAATCAGGCCCATGCCGTCGGGCAGCTTGAGGCGGGACAGGGCTTCCTTCAGTTCGGTACGTTCGTCACCCTCGATGCGGCGGGAGATGCCACCGGCGCGGGGGTTGTTGGGCATCAGTACCAGGTAGGAGCCGGCCAGGCTGATAAAGGTGGTGAGGGCTGCGCCCTTGTTGCCACGTTCTTCCTTGTCGATCTGGACGATGACTTCCTGACCTTCCTTGACCACTTCCTTGATATTGGGGCGGCCCTGATAGGTGTAACCGGAGGGAAAATAGTTGCGGGCGATTTCCTTGAGGGGCAGAAAGCCGTGGCGTTCGGCGCCGTAGTCAACAAAGGCGGCTTCCAGACTGGGTTCGACCCGAGTGATTTTGCCTTTGTAGATGTTGGCTTTTTTCTGCTCGTGGCCGGGGCTTTCAATATCGAGATCATACAGCCTTTGCCCGTCCACCAGGGCAACGCGCAACTCCTCTTCCTGGGTTGCGTTAATCAACATTCTTTTCATTGAGTACTCTTTTTATATGTTTTTACTGTTTTTTACAGTGGTCGTGTTACCCGGATTGACCATCCGGCTCCGACTGACACCGGCCTCGAGTCTGTCAGCGTAGTCATTACAGCCTCCCGGCTGGCTACGCATGAGGCGCATTTTTCAGGTGTATCACGTCATAAGGGAGAGAGCCCAAAGGTCGCGAACCAAACGGTTATACCGGGGTTTGGGTGTGTGTCCCCCCAACCGGGAAGACACGAAAAACTCACGCATTATCACACTTTACCCACAGCCTTAGCAAGGCACCATTTTTGCAGCAAAAACACCGGCTTCGGTGGTAGAATCACCGCCATGAAACAAGACCATCAAAGCGTGCGGCTGCTCACCATCGAGGCTGAGCATGAAGGGCAGCGCATCGACAACTTTTTACGGACTCAGCTCAAAGGCGTTCCCAAAAGCCTGATTTATCGTATTTTGCGCAAGGGTGAGGTTAGGGTTAACAAAAAGCGCATCAAACCGGAATACAAATTGCTGGCCGGCGACGTGATCCGCGTGCCGCCGGTGCGGGTGGCCGAGCGGGAAGACGTGCTGCCTTCGGCCAAGCTCGACTCCGTGCAGGGGCTGGAAAACGCCATTATCTATGAGGATGACGCCCTGCTGGTGCTTAACAAGCCCTCGGGCATGGCGGTGCATGGCGGCAGCGGGCTCAACTTTGGCGTGATTGAAGGGCTGCGCTCCCTGCGGCCCCAGGCCAGGTTCCTCGAGCTGGTGCACCGACTCGACCGCGACACCTCCGGGATTTTGCTGGTGGCCAAAAAACGCAGCATGCTGCGCAGTCTGCATGAGCAGCTGCGGGAAAAGACCATGGACAAGCACTACCTGGCGCTGGTGCGCGGCCAGTGGCAGCCGCATCAGAAGGTGGTGAAGGCGCCGCTCAAGAAAAACGAGCTGGCTTCGGGCGAACGCATCGTCAAGGTGGATCGGGAAGGCAAGCCGTCGGAAACCCGTTTTCGCATCGTGCAGAAGTTTGATGGCGCCACCCTGGTGGAATGCAGCCCGGTGACCGGTCGTACCCACCAGATTCGGGTGCATACCCTGCATGCGGGCCACCCCATCGCCGGCGACGACAAATACGGCGATCGCCAGTTTGACGAAAAAATGAAGGGCGAGGGGCTGGGGCGGTTGTTCCTGCACGCCTGCCGCATTCATTTTTATCATCCGGGCAGGGAAGAAGCCATGACGCTGGAGGCGCCCCTGGAGCCGGCCCTGAAAAAACTGCTGACGAGAATGGCGACCTCATGAAATACGAGCTGGTGATCTTTGACTGGGACGGCACCCTGATGGATTCGGTGGCACGCATTGTCTCCTGTATGCAGGCGGCGGCCCTTGACTGCGAGCAGCCGGTGCCCACGGACGAGGCGGTGCGCCATATTATCGGCTTGAGCCTGTACAAGGCATTTCCCATTCTCTTTGGTGAGCTGTCCCAGGCCGAGAGCGATGCGTTGTTGCTGGCCTACCGCCGCCATTATCTGGAGCTGAACACCACGCCCTCACCGCTGTTTGCGGGGGCCGCCGACACCCTGGCCGGCCTGCACCAGGGCGGTTATCGGCTGGCGGTGGCCACCGGCAAACAGCGTGTGGGGCTGGACCGGGTACTGGATGAAACCGGCCTCGGCCATTTGTTCCATGCCCTGCGGGGCTCGGATCAGGCCCGTTCAAAGCCGGATCCGCTGATGCTGGCCCAAATTCTGGACGAGCTCAGCCTGGCCCCGGAGCAGGCGGTAATGGTGGGAGATTCCAGTTACGATCTGGCCATGGCCGAAGCCATCGGCATGGACCGCATCGGCGTTACCTACGGCGTGCATAACCGCGACCAGCTCGGCGCCCACGCGCCGGTGGCGCTGATCGATGATATTCGTCATTTGCCGAAGTGGCTGTGAAGTAACAACGCCATGTTTGGCATCAACCCTGGTAGGTTGTGATGAGCGCAGCAAACCACAACAAGAAGCCGCCGGCGGGTTGTTGGAATTCGCTGCGCTCATTGCCAACCTACGGCCCAAAATGTGGCTTGGTGATGATTCAGTCGAACAATTATGACTCCGCGTTATTCTCCGTATTGGCGGGTTGCTTGCTCTGCCGACAACCCCGCCCAGTCTTCCGGTAACAGCCCGGCCCGCACATAACGGTGAAAACTGGAGTAGGGCCAGTCTTTTACCGCATTCACATAACCGTGTTTTACCGGGTTATAGTGAATGTAATCCACGTGATGGCGGAAATCCCTTTCGTTACGGATCAGATGTTCCCAGTAACGACGTTGCCAGATCCCCCGTTCCCTCCTGCGCTGGCGGCTGTCACTGCGCCATTCCGTGGTGGGCAGGCGACGGGAAAAACCAGACTTGATCAGGTGCCAGCGCTTGGCGTAATCGGTGTCGCCCTCGGGCAGCGTCATAAGGGCGTGCAGGTGCTCCGGCAACACGACGATGGCGTCAAGTTCAAAGGGGTGGCGGCGTTTCACCTGGCGAAAGGCTTCGCGTAATAGCGTGATGTGCTCGGTCAGCAAGGCCCGGCGCCGATCCGCCAGAGTAACGGTAAAGAAAAAGGTGCCACCTTGTCGCCACATGCGCCGGTACTGCATATCCAGACCTCAGGATGGGGTCAGACAAGCATAGTTGGTTGAAGCGAACCACAACATGAAGTCGCTGGCGGGTCGTTGGAATTCGCTGCGCTCATTGCCAGCCTGCGGTTCACCTCCGGCGAATATTCCTTTGTGCAAGTGTAGGTTGTGATGAGCGAAGCGAACCACAACAAGAAGCCGCCGGCGGGCTGTTGGAATTCGCTGCGCTCATTGCCAACCTACGGTTTACCTCTGGAGAATATTCCTTTGTGCAAGCGTAGGTTGTGATGAGCGAAGCGAACCACAACATGAAGCCGCCGGCGGGCTGTTGGAATTCGCTGCGCTTATTGCCAACCTGGCCCTTCCGGCGTTAAGGCACTTCCACTCCGAATTCCGCCAGCGCATCCACCAGGGCGATCAATGGCAGTCCCACCAGGCTGTTGGGGTCACGGCCGTCCATGCGCTCAAACAGGCTGATGCCAAGGCCTTCGCATTTGAAGGCACCGGCGCAGTCCAGGGCCGGCTCCTGCTCGAGGTAACGATCAATCTGTGCGGCGGTGAGTGGGCGAAAGTGCACGTGAAAGGGCTCAACCAATGCGCGGCTTTGGCCCGAGCCGATGTCGTGCAGACACAGGCCGGTATAAAAAGACACGCGCTTGCCGGCGGCGGCCAGCAGTTGCTCCCGGGCCTTTTCGATGGTGCCGGGCTTGCCCAGTAATTTGTCGCCATTCACACAAACCTGATCCGAGCCAATCACCAGGCCGTGCTGATAGTGGGCGGCCACCGCAGCCGCCTTTTGTTGTGCCAGGCGCAGGGCAAGGGCGTCGCCGCGTTCGCCGGGCAGGGGGGACTCATCGATGTCCGGGCTGTGACAGTCAAAGGTGAGCCCCAGACGTGTCAGCAGGGCGCGGCGATAAGGGGAGGAAGAGGCGAGGATCAGGGGCGGCATGGTAGCACTCCGCAGTAAATTAAAGGAAAGCGCCGATTCTAGCCCCGCAGGGCCCGGTGAGACAAATCACGGGCGGGGGAATGGCCACATTTTCCCTTTGACTCCGGGAGAGTGGCGCTATAATATGCGCGCCTTATGGAAAAGGTAAAGTTGCCCATCAAGGTAGACCCCGCTCGCTGCGCCAATAAACGCCTGGATTATCAGGGTGTTTATGCCGCAGAACTGATGCCCAGACTGGCGGAGTCGACCCAAGGTATCCATGGTGATATCGACGCATCTCTGAGCTTTGGCACCGATGCCCAGGGGCTTCGTGTGATGACGGGTCATGCCCGCGCACAGGTCGCCCTTCAGTGCCAGCGCTGTAACGAGCTGTTCGACACCACCATAGAGTCCGAGTTTACGTACACGCCTTTGCGTCGAGACGCCGAGGCGCCGGAGCTGCCGGAAGCGTACGAGACGTTCGAGGCAGATGAATTCGGGGAAGTTAACCTGGTTGAGATCATTGAGGATGAACTCATTCTCGCCCTGCCGCTGGTGCCGGCTCATGAAAATGAGCACTGTGCCGAAGGCAAGTATGATCTGAGTTATGGCGACATTCCCGAAGCCGAAGAACGTCCGAATCCTTTCGCGATTCTGGAAGAATTAAAACGCAAGTAACTGATTTAGGAGTAGGTCAAATGGCCGTACAACAGAACCGTAAAACCCGTTCCAAGCGTGGTATGCGTCGTTCACACGATGCCCTGAGCACTGCCAACCTGTCTGTAGACCAGACCACTGGCGAAACTCATCGTCGTCACCACGTGACTGCCGATGGTTTCTACCGTGGCCAGAAGGTAATCGCCAAGTAAGGGTTGCCTCTTGCCGCAGCTGACCGTTGCGCTTGATATGATGGGGGGCGATTTCGGCCCTTCAGTTACAGTGCCTGCCGCCGCGCAGGCACTGTCGCTTCTGCCCGACCTCAAGCTGATGTTGTTCGGGTCCCGGACGGCGCTTTCCCCCTGGCTTGAACGCCACCATCTGAGCTCCCATCCTCGAGTGCAGGTGCACTATTGCACCCAACAGGTCACCAATGAGCACAAGGCCGGTTACGCCCTGCGTCACCTGACCGATTCGTCCATGCGACAGGCCCTTGAGGCCCTGGCCCGGGGCGAGGCCCAGGCGTGCGTGAGCGGCGGCAATACCGGCGCCCTAATGGCGCTGGCGTTGCGGGTGGTGCACACCCTGCCGGGCGTGGCCCGGCCGGCCCTGATCACCCGTCTGCCCCAGGCCGGCGGCGGTCATGCGTTGTTGCTCGATCTGGGCGCCAACGTGTGCTGTGATGCCGGTCAGCTGGTGCAGTTCGCGCTGATGGGCGATGCGGTGGCACGCCATGTGCTGTCGCAGTCGCGTCCTCGCGTGGCGCTGCTGAATGTGGGCGCCGAGGCGAACAAGGGCAACGATGCCGTGCGCCAGGCGGCCCGCCGCCTGAAGGAGTTGCCCGAGCTGCACTATACCGGTTATGTGGAAGGGGATGATCTCTTTACCGGCAAGGCCGATGTCATTGTCTGTGACGGTTTCGTCGGTAATGTGGCGCTCAAAACCAGCGAGGGTGTGGCCCGGCTGCTGCTGGGGGCGGGTAAAAAGCGGGGCTTCTGGTGGAAACTGCTCGCTTTCTGGGTAAAACGGCGACTTTCTCATCTGAACCCAGACCAGTATAATGGCGCCAGTCTGATAGGATTGCGTTCCAGTGTGGTAAAAAGCCACGGGAGTGCAGGATCACCCGCCTTCTTGAATGCGATTCTGCAGGCCGTTGCCGAGATCGAGCACGGGCTACCTGCCAGAATTGCGCATCGTTTCGATACTGCCCCTCAGGACAGTCACGCAAGATAACGCCTATGAACAGTAAAATTTTGGGAACCGGCAGCTACCTGCCACAGGATGTGCGTACCAACGCCGACCTGGAACGCATGGTTGAAACCAGCGACCAGTGGATTGTAGAGCGCACCGGCATTCGCGAGCGCCGCATTGCCGGTGCCGAAGAAACCGTGGCCACCATGTCTTACGGCGCCGCCCTGCGCGCCCTGGAAGCCGCCGGTATCGAAGCCGGCCAGCTCGACATGATAGTGCTGGCCACCACCAGTGCCGACAATGCCTTTCCGGCCGCCGCCTGTGAAGTGCAGGCCATGCTGAATGTGCCCGGTATTCCGGCCTTTGACCTTGCCGCCGCCTGCGCCGGCTTCAGCTACGCCCTGAGCGTGGCGGATCAGTTCATCAAGAGCGGTCAGGCCCGTCACGTGCTGGTGATCGGTGCCGACGCCCTGTCGCGCATGTGCGATCCGGAAGACCGCTCCACCATTATTCTCTTTGGCGACGGCGCCGGTGCCGTGGTGCTGGGTGCCAGCGAAGAGCCGGGCATTCTGTCCACCCACCTGCATGCCGACGGCGCCTACGGTGAGCTGCTCAAGCTGCCGCACCGTCAGCGTGGCGTGACCGGCACCGAAATGGATGCCTACATGCACATGAAGGGCAACGAAGTGTTCAAGGTGGCAGTAAGCCGTTTGAGCGACATCGTGACCCAGACCCTCGCAGCCAACGGCATCGACAAGTCGGAACTCGACTGGCTGGTTCCACATCAGGCCAACTACCGTATTATCAACGCCACCGCCCGCAAGCTGAACATGCCCATCGAGCGCGTCATACTGACCCTCGACAAGCACGGCAACACCTCGGCGGCCAGTGTGCCCATCGCCCTGGATGAAGGGGTGCGCGACGGTCGCATTCAACGCGGCCAGCTGGTGCTGCTGGAAGCCTTTGGCGGCGGTTTTGCCTGGGGCTCCGCCCTGGTACGTTTTTAAGAGGAATTACCATGTCTTTTGCCATTACCTTTCCCGGTCAGGGCTCCCAGACCGTGGGCATGCTGGACGATGTGCTGGCCAATCACGACATCGTGAAAGCCACCTTTGCCGAGGCCTCCGATGCCCTGGGCTATGATCTGGCCGCCCTGGTGCTGAACGGCCCGGCGGAAGAGCTGAACAAAACCTGGCGCACCCAGCCGGCACTGCTGACGTCCTCCGTGGCCCTGTACCGCCTGTGGCAACAACAGGGTGGGGCAGAGCCCGCCATGATGGCCGGGCACAGCCTGGGCGAATATTCCGCCCTGGTGTGCGCCGGTGTGCTGAGCCTGGCCGACGGCGTCAAGCTGGTTGAGCTGCGCGGCAAACTGATGCAGGACGCCGTGCCCGAAGGCACCGGTGCCATGTCCGCCATTATCGGTCTCGACAATGACACTATTATTGCCAACTGCGAAAAGGCCGCCGAGGGCGACGTGGTGTCTGCGGTCAACTTCAACTCCCCGGGCCAGGTGGTGATCGCCGGCAACAAGGCCGCGGTAGAGCGGGCCAATGCCCTGATGAAGGAAAGCGGTGCCAAGCGTGCACTGCCGCTGCCGGTGAGCGTGCCCTCGCACTGCGCGCTGATGAAGCCCGCCGCCGACAAGCTGGCCGAGACGCTTGGCGCCATGAGCTTTAACGCCCCGGCCGTGCCCGTGATCAACAACGTGGATGTCAAGCCCGAGACCGATCCCGCCGCCATTAAAGACGCCCTGGTGCGTCAGCTGTACAGCCCGGTGCGCTGGACCGAAACCGTGGAAACCATGGCCGAGCAGGGCGTGACCCTGGCGCTGGAAGTGGGGCCGGGCAAGGTGCTTACCGGCCTGGCCAAGCGCATCGACAAGCGGGTGGAAGGCCTGGCGGTCAACGACGACGCCAGCCTGGAAAAGGCCCTGACCGCAGTTAACGGTTAATCGCTTTATGACGTGAAGCACGGCTTCATGTAAAACCCCTGGTAAAGAGTGGCGGGCGTCACTAACCTGACCCATCGTTAATGCCCGCCCTGTTTGCAGTCTAAGGAGTGAATATGAGTTTTTCCGGTAAAGTAGTCCTGGTGACCGGTGCCAGCCGTGGCATCGGCCGGGCCACCGCCGAACTGTTTGCTGAGCGTGGCGCCACCGTGATCGGCACCGCCACCAGCGAAAAGGGTGCCGAGGCGATCAGCGCCTATCTGGGCGACAAGGGTGCCGGCCTGGTGCTGAACGTGACCGATTCTGCGTCCCTCGAAGCCACTCTGGCCACCATCAAGGAGCGCTTTGGTGACATCGACGTGCTGGTCAACAACGCCGGCATCACCCGGGACAACCTGATGATGCGCATGAAGGACGAGGAGTGGCAGGACATTATCGACACCAACCTCACCTCGGTATTCCGCCTGTCCAAGGCGGTGCTGCGCACCATGATGAAAAAGCGTTTTGGCCGCATTGTGACCATCGGCTCAGTAGTGGGCACCATGGGCAATGCCGGCCAGGCCAACTACGCCGCCGCCAAGGCGGGCCTGATTGGCTTCAGCAAGTCCCTGGGCCGCGAAGTGGCTTCCCGTGGCATTACCGTGAACGTGGTGGCCCCCGGTTTTATTGAAACCGACATGACGCGCGCATTGAATGACGAGCAACGAGCCGGTATCTTGTCACAGGTTCCGGCTCAGCGCCTGGGCGACCCCAAAGAGATTGCATCCGCCGTTGCCTTTTTGGCGTCGGATGAAGCCGGCTATATTACCGGCGAAACGCTGCACGTTAACGGCGGCATGTACATGGTGTGATGAAAATCACGGCAGTTGGCACCTGTTTGGCGGAAAATGCGGCGTTTTTCGTATGAATTCTGGTTAGACCAGCCCCAAACAGGCTTGCAAACCACCGTTATTTTAATACACTACCGCAACGACACGCACTTGCGTATTTCTAAAGGAAAATACTGGTCATGAGCAACATCGAAGAACGCGTAAAGAAAATCATCGTAGAACAACTGGGCGTTAAGGAAGAAGAAGTAAAGTCTGAAGCTTCCTTCGTTGATGATCTGGGCGCGGATTCCCTGGACACCGTTGAACTGGTAATGGCTCTGGAAGAAGAGTTCGATACCGAGATTCCTGACGAAGAAGCGGAAAAGATCACCACCGTTCAGGCTGCGATCGACTACATCAACGCCAACCAGGAATAACAAACCTGTACCGGAGTGGCGCCCGCCACTTCGGTTTTTTTCTTGTTTCAAATCCCATTCGGAGGCGCTCCTGTGTCCAAACGCAGAGTCGTGGTGACTGGCCTCGGTATGCTCTCTCCTGTTGGAAACTCGGTCGATGCCAGCTGGCAGGCCCTGCTGGCAGGTCAAAGCGGCATTTCCAATATCGAGCACTTTGATACGACCGATTACACCACCAAGTTTGCCGGCCTGGTCAAGGATTTTGACCCGGAAGCGCATGGCATTGCCAAGAAAGAAGCCCGCAAGATGGACCTGTTCATTCAGTATGGTATCGCGGCAGGCCTGCAGGCCTTTGCCGACTCCGGACTGGAGATCAACGACACCAACGCCGATCGCGTGGGTGTATCCATCGGCTCCGGCATTGGCGGCCTCGGTCTTATCGAGCAGAACCACACCAGCCTGATGAACAGCGGCCCGCGCAAGCTGAGCCCGTTCTTTGTGCCGTCCACCATCATCAACATGGTGTCTGGCCATCTGTCGATCATGAAGGGACTGCGTGGTCCCAACATCGCGGCCACCACTGCCTGTACCACGGGTACGCACAGCATTGGTCTGGCGGCACGCATGATCGCCTACGGCGACGCCGACGCCATGCTGGCCGGCGGCACCGAAAAGGCCTCCACGCCCATGGGCATGGGTGGCTTTGCCGCCGCCCGCGCGCTCTCTACCCGCAACGACGATCCGCAAAAGGCCAGTCGTCCGTGGGACAAGGAGCGTGATGGCTTTGTGCTGGGTGATGGTGCCGGTGTGGTGATGCTGGAAGAATACGAGCACGCCAAGGCCCGTGGCGCCACCATTTATGCCGAGCTGGTCGGTTTTGGCATGAGTGGCGATGCGCACCACATGACTGCGCCGCCCGACGACGGCAGCGGTGCCGCCGCCGCCATGGCCAACGCCCTGCGCGATGCCCAGCTCGATCCGGCACTGGTGGGTTACATCAACGCCCACGGCACTTCCACCCCCCTGGGGGATGTAGCCGAGCTGAAGGCGGTGAAGAAGGTGTTTGGCGAGCACGCCGGCAAGGTGCTGGTGAGCTCCACCAAATCGATGACCGGTCACCTGTTGGGTGCCGCCGGTGCCATTGAAGCCATCATTACCGTGCTGGCCCTGCGTGATCAGGTTGCGCCGCCCACCATCAACCTGGACAACCCGGATGATGAGTGCGATCTGGATCTGGTTCCGCACCAGGCCAGAAAGGCCGACTTTGAGTATGCGCTGTCCAACTCCTTCGGGTTTGGCGGCACCAATGGCTCATTGATCTTCAAACGCATATAATGGCCTTTTGGTCAGACAAAGCCCGGCCATGTGCCGGGCTTTTTTTTATGAAATAACCATGCACTACATTCATCATTCACAGGAGCCGGCGCTGGCCCGGGGCTGGCAGCTCGGCGACGGCCACTTCACCACCATGCATGCGCGGCGGGGCCGCGTACGCTTGTGGTCGCTGCACAAGGCGCGGCTGGTGGAGGCCTGCCGCCGGCTGCACATGGCCGAGCCCGACTGGGCCGCCATTGACGCCGAGCTGGCGGCGCTGCCGGACGAGGGCGATCGCGTGGTGCGCCTGACCCTGTTGCGCGGACCCGGCGGCCGGGGTTACGGTATTGCCGGCTGCGGCGCCACCACGGTGGCGCTGAATGTGTCGCCCTTTCCCGCCCACTATGTCACCTGGCGCGAGCAGGGCATTGCCCTCGGCCTGTGTGAGGGACGCCTGGGCAGCTCACCACTGCTGGCGGGGCTGAAAACCGTTAACCGGCTGGAGCAGGTGCTGCTCAAGGCCGAGCTTGACGCCCAAGGGCTGGCCGAGGGGGTGGTGCTGAACGAGGCGGGCAGGGTGATGGAGGCGGTGACCGCCAACCTGTTCTGGCGCCGAGGCGACGATATTTATACCCCCGAGCTGGCCATTGGCGGTGTGCACGGCACCCTGCGCCGCTGGGTGATGACCGAACTGGGCGAGCGGGTACAGCAGACAAGTGCGCCCCTTGCGGCGCTGCAACAGGCCGACGAAGTGTGGCTGACCAATGCCCTGATGGGCCTGGTGCCGGCACGCTCGGTGGCCGGGCACGACCTGGGCGGCGACTTTTCCATGACGAGAGCACTGCAACAACGATATGAGCAAATTGATTAAAGGGCTGAAGGCCGCCGTGCTGGCGGCCACCCTGGCGGGTGTTGGGCTGGCCGGATATGGCTACCACCAGTGGCAACGGCTGGAAAGCCTGACCATCACGCCGGGGGAGCACCCGCTGTTTGTGGTGCACCGCGGCGAAACCGCGCTGCAACTGACCGGCCGGCTCAGCCCGGAGCTGCCCCTGCTGCACCGCCGGCTGTGGCTGAAGCTGCACCCGGAGCTGGCGGCGGTGCGTCAGGGTACCTACAAGCTGGATGAAGACACCAGCCTGCGTGAGGCGCTGACCAAATTCGTGAACGGCGACGTTTATCGCCTGAACGTGACCCTGGTGGAAGGCCTGCGTCTGTCCGACTGGCAGGCCCGTCTCGCCGGGGCGGAATATCTGGAGCAGACCCTTGAGGGCGTGAGCGAGGCGGAGCTGGCCGAACGGCTGGGCGCCAAGCGCGACAAGCTCGAAGGCCTGTTCCTGCCCGAAACCTACAACTACACCCCCGGCGACAGCGACCTGGACGTGCTCGAGCGCGCCTATGGCCATATGCAGGATTTTCTGACCGAGGCCTGGGAAAACCGTGAGCCCAATCTGCCCATCGACACGCCCTATGAGGCGCTGATCCTGGCCTCCATTATTGAAAAGGAAACCGGTGTGGCCGACGAGCGGCCCATGATCGCCTCTGTGTTTGTCAACCGGTTGCGCCGGGGCATGCGGCTGCAGACCGATCCCACGGTGATTTACGGCATGGGGGAGGACTATGACGGCAATATTCGCAAACGCGATCTGCAGACCCACACGCCCTACAACACCTATGTGATCAGCGGCCTGCCGCCCACGCCCATTGCCATGCCCAGCAAGGAGGCGATTCGTGCGGCGCTGAACCCGGCCGAGAGCAAATATTACTATTTTGTGGCCATGGGCGAAGACGGCCGCCATTACTTTTCCAAAACGCTGCGCGAGCACAACAACGCGGTGCGTCGCTACATATTGAACAGATAAGGTAAGCCATGAGCCGTTTTATTGTGATTGAAGGCCTGGAAGGCGCCGGCAAAAGCACGGTGCAGCGCCACGTGGTGAGCTGGCTCGAGGCGCGCGGCCATACCGTGATGACCACCCGTGAGCCGGGCGGCACCCCACTGGCGGAGAAAATGCGCGCCCTGGTGAAGGAAGTGCATGACGAGCCGCTGACCATGGAAGCCGAACTGCTGCTGATGTATGCCGCCCGGGTGCAGCTGGTGAAAAACCGCATTCAGCCGGCGCTGGCGGACGGCATCTGGGTGGTGGGAGACCGGCACGATCTGTCTTCCCAGGCTTATCAGGGTGGCGGCCGGGGCATTGATGCCGGCCTGATTGCCCAGATCAAGCAGGCGGTGCTGGGGGAGTTTAAACCGGATCTTACCCTGTATCTCGACATCGACCCCGCCCAGGGGCTGACTCGGGCCCGTAGCCGAGGCGAGCTGGACCGCATTGAGCTGGAAAACCTCGACTTTTTCGAGCGCACCCGCGCCCGTTACCTCGAACTGGCCAAGGCCGATCCCAACTGCGCGTTGATTGACGCTTCCGGCAATGAGCAGGAAGTGAAAGACCGCGTGCTGGCCTGCCTGGAGCAGCGACTGTGCACCACTGGCTGATCCCGATGTGGCAACCGTTGCTGCAGGGCGTGCGTGAGCGTCGGCTTGGCCATGCGCTGCTCATAAAGGGCATGGCCGGGCTGGGCAAGCGCGAGCTGGCCGGCAAACTGGCCACCGCCTTGTTATGCCAACATACAAATAATGCCCCTTGTGGCATGTGCCACGCCTGTGAGCTGACCGCCGCCGGCAGCCATTCCGATCTGCATGTAGTGGGCCGGGAAGGGCGCAGCATTGGCATTGACGCCATTCGCGAACTCGGCCGCATCATGAGCGAAAGCGCCCGCCTGGGCCACGGCAAGGTCGCCATTATCGAGCGGGCCGAGCTGATGACCGAGGCCGCCGCCAATGCCCTGCTGAAAACCCTGGAAGAGCCGGCGGGGCAGGCCACGCTGATTCTGGTGTCGTCCCAGCCCGAGCGGTTGCTGCCGACGCTGACCAGCCGCTGCCAACAGTGGCTGGTGCCGCTGCCCGACACGCACTCCGCCCTTTCCTGGCTTAATGAGCAGGGAGTAACCGCCACCCCGGCGGCGCTGAGCGTGAACCAGGGCTCGCCGCTGCAAACCCTGGAATACCTACAGGCCGGTGCCGACGACAAGCGCCTGACCCTGCTGGGTGAGCTGGTAAGCCTGGGCGAAGCGCCTGCCGGCTTGCCTCAAGTGCAGGCCCGCCTGTTGGAGCAGCCGGTGCACCTGGTGTGGGTGCAACTGTTGTTGCAGGATGCCCTGCAAACCGCCCTGGCGGTACACGCGCCGCTCAAGCTGGATGATTGCCGCGAGCAAAGTGTACGCCTGGCGCGGCTGGGGCCGATTGCACTGCATGAGCTCGGTAGTGAATTGCTGGAGCTGCGCCGGCGGTTGCAGCCGGCGCAGGGCAGGCCGATGAATGCCGGGCTGCAACTGGGCCAGTGGCTGCGTCGCCTGCAGCAGGCCTTAACCCATTCCTGACATGACTGAACACGTTTTACTGGAGCCGATTTTGCTGGTTGATTCCCATTGCCACCTCGACAAACTTGATTACGGCAAGAAACACAAGAACATGGACGAGGCCATTGCCAAGGCCGCCAACCGTGGCGTAAACCACATGCTGTGCATTGGCGTGGGGCTGTCGTCCTTTCCCGACATGCTGAAGGCCGTTGCGCCTTACCCTCAGGTGTTTGCATCCTGCGGCGTGCATCCGCTGCATCAGGGCGACGAGCAAAACGATCCGGCGTTGCTGCGGGAACTGGCATCGCACCCGTCCGTGGTGGCCATCGGTGAAACCGGGCTGGACTACTTCTACGCCCCGGAAAGCGCCGAGCTGCAAAAGCGCTCCTTTGAGCAACATGTGCAGGTGGCGGTAGAGCTGAACAAGCCGTTGATCATTCACACCCGCAGTGCCCAGGAAGACACCCTGGAGATTTTGCGTAAGGGTGGCGCCGACAAGGTGGGTGGTGTGCTGCACTGCTTTACCGAATCCCTGGAGATGGCCGAGGCCGCCATGGAGCTGGGCTTTTACATTTCCATCTCCGGCATTGTGACCTTTCGCAGCGCCGACGCCCTGCGGGAAGTGGTCAAGGCCCTGCCGCTGGAGCGTCTGCTGGTGGAAACCGACTCTCCCTGGCTGGCCCCGGTGCCGTTTCGTGGCGAAGAAAACGAGCCCGCCTACACCCGCACCGTGGCCGAATTTGTGGCCGAGCTCAAGGGCGTGCCCTATGAAGACGTAGCCCGGCAAACCACCGCCAACTTCTTTGAGCTGTTTAAGCTGGCAAAGCCGGTGAAGTGAAGGGTAAGGTATTCCCCGTTCCCATGCCCAGCGTGTGAACGCATACCGCCAAACGGGCATAACGGCGGTTTGACCGTAGGTTGTGATGAGCGAAGCGAACCACAACATCAAGCCGCCGGCGGATTGTTGCAATTCGCTGCGCTCATTGGCAACCTACTGCCGCTTCTAATCCCCGAGCCTACGCTTCCAGCTTCACTCCCGCTCTTCTATAGTAAGCTCTGTTCCATTTGTATCTGAGGTGAAACACGTGCTTGCCTGGCATCTTTGGCTGATTGCCGCCCTAATTCTGTTACTTGCCGAGCTGCTTGGCACCGGTTTCTTCGCCTTTGCCATGGGGCTGGCTGCCCTTGCCGCCATGGTGGCGGCCCTGTTAGAGGTGGGCGCCACCGGCCAGTGGTTTGCCTTTGCCCTGGCCACCGCCGTGCTGGCCCCGCTGCTGAAAAAAGTCTTTCGTGAATTTGCCCCGTCACGCCGGCAAAGTGGCCTGGCCGGGGAAAGCCGTCATCAAACCGGCACCCTGGTGCGCCATCATACCGGTGAGCTGCGCCTGAAGCTGGAAGGGGATCTGTTTATGGTGCGCAGCCAGAACGGTGCCGAGCTGAAAGAAGGCGAGCAGGTCGAGATTGTCCGTTTCGACGGCATTACCGCCATCGTCAAACGGCCGGAATAACGCCAACCAACAAGTTTCAAAAACCATAAGGGGAGTGTGCTCATGGATGTGATGTTGATAATTGCCCTGGTGTTTACCGTGCTGGTACTGGCACTGGTGATAAAGGGCCTGATGATAGTGCAGCAGTCGGAAGCGGTGGTGATTGAGCGTCTGGGCAGCTACCAGAAAACCCTGAGCCCGGGCATCAACTGGATTATTCCCTTTGTCGACAAGCCCCGCTCGATCAAGGTGCGCCGTTACCAGCCCATTGACGGCGAGAATGTGGCGGTAGTGATGGAAGAAACCCGCATCGATCGCCGTGAAACCGTGCTCGACTTTCCCGGCCAGTCGGTGATCACCGCCGACAACGTGAGTGTGACCGTGAACGGCGCGCTGTATTTTCAGGTGATTGACCCGGAGCGGGCCGTGTATCAGACCGAGAACCTGATCCAGGCCATTGAAATTCTGGCCAAGACCTCGCTGCGCTCCGAGGTGGGCAAGATGGAGCTCGACAAGCTGTTTGAATCCCGTCAGGAGATCAACGACAAGCTGCAGATCGTGATGGATGAAGCCGGCAACAAGTGGGGGGTAAAGGTGACCCGGGTCGAGATCCAGGACATCATGATCCCCGCCGAAGTGGAAGACGCCATGCGCAAGCAAATGGCCGCCGAGCGGGAGCGCCGTGCCCTGGTGCTGCAGGCCAACGGTGAGCGGGAAGCCGCCATCGCCCGGGCGGAAGGGGAAAAGCGTTCCAACATTCTGGTGGCGGAAGGCGAAAAGGAAGCCGCCATTCTCATGGCCGACGGCCAGCGCCAGGCCATTGATCAGGTGCTTGCCGCCGGCGGCGACCGGCTCGACCCGCAAATGGTGGTGGGCTACCTGCTCGGTCTGGAATACCTGAAAACCCTGCCCGAGATCGGCAAAGAAGGTGATCGCATCTTCCTGCCCTATGAGGCCAGCAGCGTGCTCGGCGCCGTGGGCAGCATAGAGGCCCTGCTCAAGGGCAAGGTGCAGTAAGGAGAGGTGATCATCATCACCCCCGCGAAGGCTTCTGAATACGTCCCCCCCGCGAAGGCGGGGGGCCATGGCAGATGGCACGGTTGCGCGATGGCGTAAGGGACCACAAACAAGGCAAGAAATTGTCTGCACGATATAACAGCAGTTTTTCTCCACACGGCAGGGAGAGAGACCATGAAATGGGCATTTATCGATTACGAAAATGTCGGCTGCCTGAGTAAGGTGGACTTGTCAAACGGGTGCCGCGAGTGAGCTGAACTGGCCCCTGAGCCGAATAATTCGCATATTCGGCTCACAACCTGAGCCGATTAGTACGTTTTATTCGGCTCAGCCACTCGCTTTCTTCAATTCGTCATTCAAACTTTACCTGCCTTTCACTTTTGTTTTCTACAGTGGACCTTTTTCAATGGAATGCAGAGGGTGGAATGAAACGACGCGACTTTCTTCAGGGCATGGCGGTACTGGGTGGTGGCCTGCTGCTGAGCAAAACCCCGGCCATGGCGGCCGGCGGTCGGCCCAGCCAGCAAAGCGGCATTCAAATTGGCGACGTGCTTGCCAACAGCGCCATTGTGTGGGGCCGCAGCGATCGGCCGGCGCGTATGTGGGTGGAGTGGAGCACCGCCCCGGGCTTTGACCAGGCCAACCGGGTGCGCGGGCCCTGGGCGCTGTCGCCCAGCGACTTTACCAGCCGGGTGGAGCTTACCGGTTTGCCCGCCGGCCGCCGCATTCATGTGCGGGTGGGCTACAGCGACGCCGGCAATGGCGAGTTCTCGGAGTGGGTAACGGGTAGCTTTATGACCGCTCCCGTGGCCGCCGGGCCGGTGCGCTTTTTGTGGTCCGGCGACACCGCCGGCCAGGGCTATGGCATTAACCCCGAGATGGGCGGCATGAAAATCTACCGCACCATGGCCGAGCAGCAGCCCGACTTCTTTGTTCACAGCGGCGACAACATCTATGCCGACGGCGCCATTCCCGAGCAAATTGAGGTGGAAGACGGCAAGATCTGGAAAAACCTGGTTACCCCCGAGGTGAGCAAGGTGGCTGAAACCCTCAACGAATTCCGTGGCCGTTACCGCTATAACCTGATGGACGAGAACGTGCGGTTGTTTAACAGCCAAGTGGCGCAAATATGGCAGTGGGACGATCACGAAGTGGTGAACAACTATTCCGCTGCAAAGGATCTGAGCGGCGACGCCCGCTACCAGGTTAAAAGCACCACGCTGTTGCAGGCCCGTGCCACCCGCGCCTTTTTCGATTACGCCCCCATCCGTCGCAGTGGCCCCGAAGGCAGCGAGCAGATCTATCGCAGCCTGCCCTTTGGCCCGCTGCTCGACCGCTTTGTGCTCGACATGCGCTCTTACCGTGGCCCCAACAGCGCCAACCTGCAAACCCGGGAAGGGGAAGACACCGCTATTCTCGGCGGCACTCAGGTAGACTGGCTGCTGGCCCGGCTCAAGGCCTCCAACGCCACCTGGAAGGCGGTGTTCTGCGACATGCCCCTGGGCCTGCAGGTGGCCGACGGCGATAAGTGGGAAGCGGTAGCCAATGGCGATCACGGCCCTGCCAAAGGCAGGGAGCTGGAGATTGCCCGGCTGCTCAAGGGCATTAAAGATGCCGGTATTAACAACGTGGTGTGGTTTACCGCCGATGTGCACTACACCGCCGCCCACTATTACGACCCGGCCAAGGCCAGCTTTAACGACTTTGCGCCCTTCTGGGAGTTTGTATCCGGCCCGCTGAACGCCGGCAGCTTTGGCCCCGGCAAGCCGGACGACACCTTTGGCCTGCAGGTGGTATACGAGAAATCACCCACCACCCAGAACCAGTCGCCCCTGGCCGGCCTGCAGTTCTTTGGCCAGGCAGACATAGACCCTCAAAGCCGCGCCATGACCGTTACCCTTAAGGATCTCAATAACCAAACCTTGTTCACCAAGGTGCTGCAACCCGCCTGATGCTACCTTGAAACACACCGGCCCATATAGTGGGCCGGTGTCCTGCATAAAGTCGTTCGCGCTGCTGACCGGGACGTGAAACACTATCCTTGTCTGGCCCTGTAACACCGTCAGCAAGGAGGACGACATGCATATCGGGTTGCTGAGCACCACCTTTTCTCTGCCGGGCTGTGGCTCGTTAAAGGAAAAACGCCAGCGCATGGGCGGCATGCACGAACGGTTCGGGCGCAACCCGTCGGTGGCCGTGTGCGAAAGTGGCGAACACAACAGTCACGATGTCAGTGAATGGTCATTTGTGGTGGTGGCGGCCTCACGCCGGGAGGTGGAGTCGCTGTGCAGCCGCATTGAAGACAAGATACAGTGCACCGTGGAAGCGCGCATCATCAGCGTTACCCGCGAATTCCTGTAGGAGCCTTATGAAAAAGATACAAATAGATATTGTTTCCGATATTGCCTGCCCCTGGTGTGCCATTGGCTATGCCCGGCTGGCGCAGGCCATGGAACGGCTGGCGCCCGCGTATGAATTCAGCGTGCAGTGGAAGGCATTTGAACTGAACCCGGATCACACCGGGCAAGGGGAGCCCATTTTGCCTGCCCTGGCCAGAAAATACGGTCGCAGCGAGCAGGAGATGCGAGACAACCAGCAGCGCATGCAGGCCATTGCCACCGATCTTGGCCTTAACTTTGAAAAAATACAGGAACGGTTAACCTGCAATACCTTTGATGCCCACCGGCTAGTGAAGTGGGCAGGGGAGCTGGGCCGGCAAACCGCCATGAAACAGGCGCTGTTTGAGGTGTATTTTGGCAAGGCGATGGATGTGTCTGATCACGCCGTGCTGCTGAGTTGCGTGCAAGCACTGGGGCTGGACCCGGCAACAGCCAGACAGGTGCTGGACTCGGATCAATACGCCGACCTGGTGCGGGAAGAAGAAGCAACTTACCGGCAGGCAGGGGTAACTTCCGTGCCCGCCTTTATTATCAATAACCAGTATCTGATTGCCGGCGCCCAGGAGCCCGATGCCCTGGTGCAGGCCCTGCAAGAGATTGGCGCCGAATTCGCCTGAATACGCTCGTTATACAAAAACGGCCCGCACTGCGGGCCGTTTTTGTATAGGTCTCAATTGAAATAATCTGCCAACGCGTCAAAATAGGTCGCAAATTTACAGAGCTGCAATCAGGATGACCGCCTGCAAGGTCCGGCGGTAGCGTGGATGCCGTTCGGAGTGTGTATCTGGTTACTGTTTATCTGCACCGGCAAGAAAGTCGAGCGGGCTGTGTGTGCCGGCAAAGTGCTGACCGATCACATGGGTGTAAATCTGAGTGGTACGCACATCGCTGTGGCCAAGCAGCTCCTGTTAGCCAGCCCCGGTAACGGGATGTTTGCACAGGCTGACGGATGGGAAAACAAACATCCAGGCCGGTTGACGATAGGCATTGGGGTATTTTTTGCCAATGGCGTAAGGCAGTGACGGGCCAACACCTTTCAGGTTATCTGCTTGTTGAATCGACAAGGCACTTTCTATCTGCCGGTGCAGCATGCCGTGAAGCCGCTGGCTTAACATGGTTTTTCTGTCTTTGTTGCCCTTGCCATTACGCACGGTAACAGAGCCGTCGTTAAAGCCAATGTCCTGCACTCTGAGCCGCAGGCACTCGGTGATTCTGAGGCCGCTGCCATACAGCAATGAAAAGATCAGCCGGTTGCGTTCATCCAGTTGTTTGAGGATTAAGGCGACTTCAGCCTGAGTAAGCACAACGGGAAGGCGGCGATACTGATTGGCGCGATGAAAATCCAGCTCGCCAAGCTCGATGTTCAGTACCTTGTGATACATAAAGGCCAGAGCATGGAGAGCGGTTTTCTGCGTGTTGACGGCAACATGATAATCGGCGGCCAGCCAGGTAAGAAAGCGGCGCACTTCTGGTGCACCCATGTCGGCTGGATGTCGCAATCGATGAAAGCGAATAAACCGTTTGATCCAGTGCAGGTAGGTTTTTTCGGTGCGCAAGCTGTAGCCACCCAGGCTCAGCTCCCGGCGAATGCGATTCAAAAACGGACTGGTAGCCATGCTGTTACCTATCCCATGTTTACTGTGTAAACATGGCTCTGTTCGTGTTCATTGTTGGTGATCTAGTCTTAAAGAGGTTCCGCTGTAAGAGAGCCTGAACATGGACAACAACAACTTCTTCGATTTACTTCGTTCTTTGACACATCTGACTCCTCCACAACTGGAGCGAGCGAATGAGCATATTGCCAGCCACCTTCGGCGTGATCTGCTGATACAAGTGCTTGCCGAGAGACACGAACGGATCCCAGAGTGCCCTCATTGTTGCTCTAAGAAAGTCATTCATTGGGGACATTACAAGAACATACCGCGTTATCGTTGCAAAGAATGCTTACGTACTTTCAATCAGTTACACAATACATCCTTGGTAAGACTGAAGCATATGCTGAGTAAAGGCTCCGTTCTTTGTACTGATGGCAACCCGAGCTATATACGCATCGCCAAGAAGTCGACGGGTATTAACCACAAGAGGTTGATCTCACTTGATAAGTGCCGAGTGATAGATGGTGTTTTCCACATTCAAACACTGAATAGTTACGTAAGCCGATGGCGCCTCTGGATGGGACGTTTTTATGGTGTTGGAACGGCTTACCTACAGAACTACTTGGCGTGGTTCAGAATCATCGAGCATCAACAGAGTTCTTGTTCATCTTGATTGAGAGGAGGAGTAACTCCATTGACCAACAGCCAATAAGAACAGAGCCGTAAACATACAGTATGTTTCAGACTGTGAGATTTGCATGCGCGTTATCAACAGAGCGTGCGCGTGTATAGCAGAAAGATGGACTAAAGGTTATTAAAATCAATGAATTATATCGCGGTGACGAAGATAACGAGCAAAGCTGTGTAGATATTGAGCATGCTTAGTTTGATCACGGAGTAATTGCTCTAAGAGAGATAAAATGATTGTATAGTCAGGATTTTATAAAGTTTACTGAGAGTGGGTGTCTGAACATATATGAGCACGCTCACTATTAAAATGTTAGGCAGATAGAATATCGACTGGGGATTTTGATGTCGAATGAAATAGAAAGTTATGCAAAAGAGCTAAAGGTACCTTGTTTGCTGCATTTTACGCAGCTTTCCAATTTGGAAAGCATATTGACTGAAGGCTTGTTATCCCGGGATAGGATTGCGGGCTTAGCAAACTCGCCAGCAATTAATGATGAGCTAAGATTGGATAATCATACGAATACTATCTCGTTATCTATCGCTCATCCAAACAGTCAGATGTTTTATAAATATAGAATGGAAAAAGGTGGAGATTGGTGTGTGATCGGTATCCACCCCAGAGTCCTTTGGAGTCAAGATAGCCTGTTCTGTAAACACAATGCCGCGGATGCCCGAATAAGTGGAATACCGATTAGTGATCTAGCCGGAATATCTGCTTTTAGGGGGATGTATGATGAGATTCCGGGGCATGAATCAAGATCTGATCAGTGTTTAAAGGCCTATGATCCGACAGATGTACAGGCAGAAGTTTTAGTAATCGATTCTATCGATTTGTCAAATTTTATCGGCGTAGTATTTCCCAGTCGTCAAGCCAAGAAAAATTATTCAGAACTATTCGGTGATATGCAGGCAAAAATTCATGCCGAAAATAAAGGATACTACGCTGCAAGATCTTACAAACGGAAATATCAGTAATGGCTGTTCGACCTCTTTTCATTCCGAATGAAGACTTTGTCGGAGTCACTGAAAAATCAATTGATTTTCAGTGGTTTCCAGGTCTCTCCGCTTCACAGAAGAAAAGGTCAATTGAATCCCTGCATTCTGTAGTTCAGAAGTTGGGCTACGAGAGAATACTCGAAATATCAAGCAAGTCCGAAATAGATCTGGGTGTTAACCTAAGTGCCTTTAACCTGAAAATAAAGACTAAAAAATATGGAAACGAGTTCACCGTGGAAACCGCTTTCCAGGGGAGCAAAGTGTTTGAGCGAGGAGGTCCATATAAAGATCTCTTTGGCCTAGACTCACTCGCTGCGAAAAAAGACATCCGGCTTAAGGAATCTGGAAACTTAGTTGAGTTTGAGTTTTTTGGTAAGAAATTTCCGTTGGTTCCTCGAACATATTTTTATGATTGGATATATATTAATGCTCTTCACCAGAATGTATCACTATCAGATGGGGTTAAAAGCTATCAGTGTTTTACGGACATCGAGTTTAATCCAAAAAAATCAATAAACTGCCAAGCTCACGCAGTTGCTTTGTACCTAAGCCTTCTTAAACTTGGATTGCTAGAGGATGCATTGGAATCACCAAAGTCTTTTTTAAAGTTCACTAAAGAGCACTATGATAATCAACGAAGAAATATAGGTGTTCAAGATAGTCTTGTATAAACTGCCTAACAATTTGCAGCAGTTCGCGCCTACGGCGCCGGACGCTCGTACCTCGCGCCGCTGTGCAAGGCGTTATGCAATTGTAACTAAGGAGGATATCTAAATGGAACAATCATGTCTTTTCGGGCCCAATTTTTTAGAAAAGCTCGTTGGAAAAGCGATCTTGCATGACCCAAAGATTGCGATAGTTGAATTGGTTGCAAATGCTTGGGATGCAGGTGCAAGTGAAGTAAGAATCACCTGGCCAACTAAAGAGAATGAGCAATTCTTCTCTATCGAAGACGATGGCTGTGGATTAACTGAGAAAGAATTCAGCTCTAGATGGCGGACGCTTGCTTACGACAGAATCGACAACCAAGGCAGTACTGTTATCGTAAATAGCAGAAAACGAACAGTATTTGGTAGAAATGGTGTTGGTAGATTTGCCGGCTTTTGCTTTGGTGGCTCATATTATGTTTCCTCCAATAAAGATGGAGAGCATATTGAATATGAGATAAAACCGGGAAGTGGCGAATCGCCGTTTTCATTAGTAAAGCACCCTCCAGTCACATATATTAGAGAGAGAGGTACAAAAATATTTTTGCGGGAAAGTTCATCGACTCGGATAGGCGAAGAAGCGGTGCGGTCTGAGATTGGCATGCGCTTCCTGACAGATCCGTCATTTACTTGTTTTGTAAATGGTACAGCCGTAAATTTCTCTCATATCCCAGAGGAAAATATTGCACGACATAGCATTTATTTGGATTCAGGTGATGTAATTGAAATTGTAATAATAGATACCAACGAAGCAGATAAAACAACTAAGCAACATGGTATCGCGTGGCATGTTAATGGTCGATTGGTTGGGGAAGCTGATTGGAAAAGCTACGGTTTTGATCAAATCATCGATGGCAGATCGTCTGAGGCTAAGCGCCATACCTTCATAGTTAATGTAGATTTTCTGGCCAACACTGATTCGGTTAAGAAAGATTGGACTGGCTTCAATATGACGCCTGAATTTGAATTGGCTAGGGGTAAAGTATTCGAGTTTGTAAGGTCTCATATACTTGGACAGACGAAGCAAAAGCGAGAGCGTATGTTTTTAAATGTTAAGAAGGCCCATGAAGGAGAATTAGGTAAACTGACGCCTCTCCGAGTGGAACGTTGGGAAGAGTTTGTAGCTGAGATACAGCGTGAATGTACGGGCTTAAATGAGAAAGACCTTCTTAAACTCTCGGGTGTCTTAATAAAGATGGAGCAGTCGGACACCAAGTATTCACTTATTAATAAACTACACGAGCTCAATCCGGATCAGATCGATAATCTTCATAATATTTTGTCTGATTGGAGCTTAGATCTTGCAAAGGAAGTGCTGGATGAACTTCAAATGAGGTTGAAGCTTCTAGACGAGCTAAGGGAACGTGTTTTAGATGTTAATACGAGGGAGGTCCAAGATCTTCAGCCGCTTTTTTATCAGGGGCTATGGATATTTGGTCCAGAATACGAAACTATCGAATTTACTTCGAATGAAGGGATGACCAAGGTAATTCAAGGGCTCTTTAAATCTGATATTAAAGGAACTAGGAATAGGCCCGATTTCGCAATATTGCCTGATAGCACAGTTGGCAGTTACTCGTACCACCGATATGACGATGATGGGGGTGAAATTGGGATTGATAGACTTGTCGTAGTAGAACTCAAAAAACCTGGAATACCGATTAGCACTGATGAAAAAGGCCAGTGCTGGAGGTATGTCAGCGAGTTGCTTAGAAAAGGCTTGATTAGCCGGGATACTAAAGTAACGTGCTTTGTATTAGGCAGCGAAATTGATCCGTTTGAACGTGATGCTAGAAAAGAGAATAATGATAGATGCACTATTCAACCTTTGGATTATCAGGTGGTGATATCTAGAGCGAAAAGCCGCCTTCTTAAGCTATATGATCGCGTCAAAGGAGCCCCTTTTTTAGAAGAGCAGCGGCGAGAGAATGAACTCAGAAAGCAGAATGTGCTTGAATTTGAGAGGAAGGCATAACAAAACGTTCCACCGGATCAACCGGTGAACGCAGCGTTATACCTACGGTCATAATTCTGGCATTTAATCGCAGGAATGAAATGAATACAAGACAATTGAGAGTTGATTATAATAACAAGTGGCCTGAAAAATTCGAATTTCCAATCGAAAAAGAATTCTTAGCTCTTCTTGAAAAGAATGGAATTAAACAGGCATTAACTCCTGTAAGATTAGATTTATCTGAAGAGTATCAGTTTCAATTTTATTTAGGCTATCTATTAGATGCTATCGACATGCTTCCTCTCAGACCTGATTTGGCTTTTGATCATGTGTGGAAGGCATTGGACTCAGAGTTTTTTATTGTGCAGGAAGAGTTAGGAGATAAAAACTGTTCACGGTTCGATGGGTTTGTCGATAAGGTATTGAATGATCAAAATACCGCTGCAACCTTTTTACAATACTTAAAGCTTATTCCTTATCAAACATGTGAATATGCTGCAAAGAGAATCATAGAAGCTTCAGCTGAAGTTGATGACCACGCCACGACGCTTTTTAAGCGAGCAAAGAATTCATTAGGAAATGACTTCATATTGAAGTTTGTTAAAAAGTATCAGCCTGGTAGCAATGGAAAACCAAGCCCTTCGGATCAGAGAAAAGCAGGAAGGTTACTGAAATTAATTTTCTCTGGGAAAGAAGTAGAGCTAGATAGCGTTAAATTCCAAATGTCTGAAAATCAATTAGCAATATTTCTAGTTAAAGTCGTTCTAGCCAATTCAAGAAATGAACGCTTTCACGGCGGTGTTTTCCCTCCTTTTAGGAGTAGCGCGGCAAAAATAGACACTTATGCGCATGCATATTTTTTACTTCATATATCTTATGGTTTGCTATTGGATGTATTCCTTTACCGTGAGTATGGAGTAACTAGCTTATCAAGTGTTAATGGCGTAATGAACGATAATGCAGGCTTTTTCAGTCAACTATTTGGAAATTTAAAGTAGGTATAACAAGTTGCTTAAACGGAAAAATAATAGTTGGCTATCGCTTCGCGATTTTGGTCAACCATTGTTTTCCGCTTAGCAAAGCGTTACACAGAGGGAAATATGGATTTTTTCGAAAAGATTTTCACATGGCAAAACATTATTACATCAGTGGTCATTCCGTTTTTGCTTTATATGATGTCGCCAATTTTAGATCGTCTACGTAACATTATTATTCGCTTGGTCAGTCGAATGCCTAGTGTGATTCGAGCGACATGGAGATCAAAGCGAGCAAAAGAACTTAATAAAATAAAAAAGCAACGACAGAATGGCGATCTGGTGACATATGTGTCAATTCGGTCTCATGCATATCTTATCCTGTTTTTTGGTTCATTGGCTGCGTACTGGTGGCTGACAATGTCGGGAGCTCTACAACGTTTCAATGAAATGCCCGATACTGTGCAAATTATAATAGGACTCCCAATTTTTATATTTGAAGTTCTATGGCTAATTTACAATGAAAAAGCTAAAATCTTGGTTTCTTATCGAGGAAAGCTTCGTGTAACAAGTCAATCAACTTCGCGTCTTCGGCGCCGGACAGCCTAGCAGCTGCCGGTTATTGAGGTGTTATGTGATCAAAATCGGAGTTCAACATCATGGAGTGGTTTAAAAAATATAAAGAGTTAGTTTTTTCTGAGAGAACATCAGTAGATAAAATAGATAAAGCCATTTCTTTGAAGTATGAGCATCTTCCAAGAAAGCTTTATAAATACCGCTCTGTTAATGAATATTCTCTGAAGAATTTAGA
Organism: Oceanimonas sp. MB9; assembly: GCF_011319775.1. Lineage (NCBI taxonomy): Bacteria > Pseudomonadati > Pseudomonadota > Gammaproteobacteria > Aeromonadales > Aeromonadaceae > Oceanimonas > Oceanimonas sp. MB9. Next base: position 1,273,521 of record NZ_VFBE01000005.1, read on the forward strand.
AGAAGGCTCGATTTGGTTATCTGATCCAAAAAGCTTCAATGATCCTTATGATTGCTCATTTCATCATGAGGTAGAACTAGACTCTGATAATGCCGATTCAGTTTTATCAAGGGCCCATGAGCATAGTCTGATTAGTGAGTTAACCACAGAACAAATTCAATCTATCAGGGAAAGTGACAACCCTACAGTTAAGTTGCTTGAACTTAGTTACCCTGATAGACCTGATTACGGTCGCACTTGTGGGAAAGCTCTAAGTCATGTAATGAAAGAACGTGCGAATGCGTTAGTTCGAGAAACATCTGAGGGTTTCAAACAGATGTTCAAAATCTGTTGCTTCTCTGAAAATCCTAAATCTATACTAATGTGGTCACACTACGCTGATTATCATAAAGGATTTTGCATCGGCTATAACTTTCACGAGTTAGGTAATGGAGATGTAAGGACTAGATCTATTTATCCTGTAATTTATTCTGATGAAATGTTTGATGCTACAGGTGTTTTTGGGCCGCATAAAAGTGTGGATAATATACTCTATCTCAATCAAGCGGCACTAATGAAAAGTACCGAATGGTCTTATGAAAAAGAGTGGAGGCTTGTATTTGGTAATATGCTCATACAAAAAGAAATGTCTTACCGTATGCCAAAGCCTAAACACGTAATTTTAGGTGCAAGAATATCTGCAGATAACGAATATACTATCCGTAAAATATGTGAAAGAAAAAACATAGAAGTCCTCAAGCTGCAAATGAAACATAATCAGTTCGTTCTAGATATTCAGCAATGATCACATAACAAGTTGCAGCACTCGGACGGCGCTACTCGCCGCCGGTGTGCAAAACGTTATGTGTGCGTCATATGCAGGCCATAGAAGGAATCCAATGACTAAGCATGCTGGTTCTTGCCTGTGTGGCATAGTGACATTTGAGGTCCATGGGGACTTTGATAGTTTTTACCTGTGTCATTGTAAGCATTGCCAAAAAGATACGGGGTCGGCTCATGCAGCAAATCTATTCTCACATTCAGCTAAATTGGTCTGGCGGTCGGGTGCAGATGCTGTGACGACCTTTACGTTTCCAGGCACTAGTCATAACAAGAGCTTTTGCAAATTGTGTGGGTCTGCATTGCCAAGTACTCAGATCCCAGGTTTACTTGTCGTTCCAGCAGGATGCTTGAATACTGAAATACCTATGGCACCAACAGCGCATATCTTTTTATCCAGCAAAGCTAATTGGGACGAGGGGTTAGGGAACGCTCCAGAATTCGAGGGGCTGCCAGAGTGAACAGCTATCACATAACAAACCGTGGCTCGCTACGCTTGCCGCTGCACAGGGGCGTTAGACCTCAAAATAAAGGTGAATTATGAAACCCAAATTCACATCTGAGGTAACATGCCCAAAGTGCGGTCACAGGGAAACGGAGACCATGCCAGAGGATGCTTGTCAGTATTTTTATGAATGTAAAAACTGCAAAACCATGCTTAAACCCAGGCATGGCGATTGCTGTGTATTTTGTTCTTATGGAGATACGCCCTGTCCTCCGGTACAGCGGGGCCAATCATGCCATTAATTGGAAATCAGCTGCGTGATAACATGCTTATCTGAGTTTACCTCAGCGTACGTTGCGCTTTGTCAGCCCTGTTTGCACCAGATAGAGTGCCCGAAAGCATGGATTACCCGGAGGCATCACATGAATACCTATCCCATTGGTACGCCCGGCCAGCCCTGGGGCGAGGCGGAGCGCGCCGCATGGCTGGCACTGCAACACCGCCAGCGCAGTTATCAAGCGGATGTGCTGAGTGTCATCGAGCGCCTGGCTTCGCGCTTTGATGTGCAGCAGTACAGCGAGCTGAATTATGGCGATGAGCGTTTTCCGCTGATTGCCATTCGCAACCACTGGCGGAACGATTTGCCGGTGGTGCTGGTGACCGGCGGGGTGCATGGTTATGAAACCAGTGGTGTGCACGGGGCCTTGCAGTTTGTGGAGCAGCACGGCGAGCATTATGCCGGCCGGGTGAATCTGCTGGTGGCACCCTGCGTCAGCCCCTGGGCCTATGAGCGCATTCACCGCTGGAATGCCAACGCAGTGGATCCTAACCGTTCTTTTCGGGAAAACAGCCCGGCGCATGAGTCGGCGGCGCTGATGCAACTGGTGGAGCCGGTGCGTGGGCAAGTGTTGCTGCATATCGATCTGCACGAGACCACGAATACCGATGAAAGCGAGTTTCGCCCGGCGCTGGCGGCGCGAGACGGCCAGCCATTCGAACCTTGCGGCATTCCCGATGGCTTTTATCTGGTAGATGACAGCGAGCATCCGCAACCCGGGTTTCAGCAGGCGGTGATCGCGGCGGTGGAAAAGGTCACGCACATTGCTCCCGCTGATGATAACAGTGAGATCATCGGCTCACCGGTGGTGGCCAAAGGCGTGATTGAATATCCGCTGACGATGCTTGGCCTGTGCGCCGGCATCACGCCCGCTCGTTACAAGACCACCACGGAAGTGTACCCCGACAGCCCCCGCGCCACGCCCGAGCAGTGCAATGCCGCCCAGGTGGCAGCGGTGTGTGCGGCCATCGATTATGCGCTGGCGCATCGCTAGGTGACCCGGGTGAACGTGAAGGTTGAAGTGCTTACGGTAGAGGAGGTGCTGCCGCTGCGTCATGCGGTGTTATGGCCGAATGAGCCGGTGGCGTTTTCCAGAGTGGCGGAGGACGACGCCGGTGCGCACTTTGGCATTCGGCAACACGGCGAGGTGGTGTGCGTGGCCTCGGTGTTTTTCAGCGGCGACACGGCAAGGCTGCGCAAGTTCGCTACCAAAATGGCCTGTCAGGGGCAGGGCATGGGCTCAGTGATGCTGCAGTTTTTGATTGAGCATTTACGTGAGCGCGGCGTGCGGAAGCTCTGGTTTGATGCCAGGGCGTCGGCCACGGCTTTTTATGGCAAGTTTGGTTTTGCGGTGGAAGGGGAGCGGTTTTACAAGCACGGAGTGGCGTATTACCGCATGAGCCGAGTGTTGTAAGAGTTTTGAGTTTGTATTTTACATAATGATTTGTGGTGCGAATTTTTATCTGATGCACCGGGTGAGCCTGAGGAATGGATTCCCGCCTTCGTGGGAATGACGCACTTTACCGGGCATGATGGCCGGAACTCCCTCTTTCTATAATTATTGAACAGGATCGCGCTCATTCCTTGGGGAAAACGGCGTTGTGCCGAGAAGAGATTCGGCTCAAGGAGGCAGTCATGGTGGATGAAGCGGTACGTAAAGGATGTGAAGCGTTTTCTGAAGGTCGGCTTGAACCCTGTCTGCCACACCTCGATGCTAACGTCAGGTGGGAGGTAGTCGGGCAGAAAACCATTGCCGGGGTCGGTTCCGTACAGGCGTTCTGCGCTCAGATGACGGAGCAGGGGTGCCCCAACTTTCGGAATGAACACATTACCGTCGGAGCACACTCGGTCGTGGTCGAGGGGCGGGAAGTCGATGGTGATGTGAGATACTGCGATGTTTACCACATTGAGAAGGGAAAGATCGTTTACATCAATTCGTATTGTATTCGCTCAGGCAAGGATATCTGAACTGGTATGCATTCCCACGCGGAGCGTGGGAATGAATTGAAGTTGCCGCGTTGCGGCAATATGCAGGCGAGCCGCCTGCGCTCCAGTGATTGGGGTCGCTGGAGTGGCTTGTTGTGCGACGAAGTTACACGTTCCTGCAGGCGGGTTGCGATGGTTCAGGCGGTGGGGTGGCCGGGGGAAGTGTTGGGATTCGCTGCGCTCATCGCCAACCTACGGCTAATTCGTTGATTTTGCACAGGCCGCCCCAATAAATTGGGGCCTACAAGCGTACTAAAAAGCCGGGCGTGAAACCCGGCTTTTGAAAGTTACTTGCTGTGGCGCTCTTTGAGTTTGGCCATAATGTCGGCGAGTTCGAGGCCTTCCTGTTGCAGCAGCACGGTGAGGTGGTAGAGCAGGTCGGCGGATTCATTCACCAGCTCGTCCTTGTCGTGCACGGTGGCGGCCAGCGCCGTTTCCACGCCTTCTTCACCCACTTTCTGGGCAATGCGCTTGGTGCCCTTGGCATATAGGCTGGCGGTGTAGCTGGAGGCAGGGTCCGCGCCCTTGCGACTGGCGATCACCGCTTCAAGCTCTGCCAAAAAGGTCAGCGCCGGCGCCTGTTGCTCGTTAAAGCAGGACACATTGCCCAAATGGCAGGTGGGGCCCACCGGTTCGGCCATTACCAGCAGGGTGTCGCTGTCGCAATCGGTGCTGATGTCTTTCAGCTTGAGCACATGGCCGGAGCTTTCGCCCTTGGTCCACAGCCGGCTCTTGGTGCGGCTGAAAAAGGTCACATGGCCGGTTTCCAGGGTTTTGGTCAGGGCGTCGCCGTTCATATAGCCCAGCATCAGCACGCGGCCGGTGTGGCTGTCCTGCACAATCGCAGGCATCATGCCGTCTACCTTGTCCCAGTCCAGCTTGCTTGCATCAATCACGGATCACCACTCCTTCCTGCTTGAGATACTGCTTGAGCTCACCCATGTTGATGATGCCCTTGTGAAACACCGAGGCTGCGAGCGCCCCGTCTACGTCCGCTTCCAGAAACGCATCGCGGAAATGCACCATTTCGCCGGCACCGCCTGAAGCGATCAGCGGCACATCACAAATGGCCCGTACCTTCAGCAGTTGCTCAATGTCATAGCCCTGGCGCACGCCGTCCTGGTTCATCACGTTGAGCACAATTTCACCGGCGCCGCGCTTCTGCACTTCTTCCACCCAGTCAAAGGTGCTCCAGCGGGTCACCTGGGTGCGGCTTTCGTCACCGGTGAACTGGTGCACCTGATACTGGCCGGTGGCCTCGTCATAGTAGGAGTCGATGCCCACCACGATGCACTGCACGCCAAAGGTGTCGGCCAGCTCGGTGATGAGCTCGGGGTTGGCCAGGGCCGGGGAGTTGATGGAAATCTTGTCGGCGCCAAATTCCAGAATGCGCGCTGCGTCTTCCACCGACTTGATGCCGCCGGCCACGCAGAAGGGAATGTCGATCACTTCCGCCACTCGGCTCACCCAGCTCTTGTCTACCACCCGGTCCTGGCTGGAGGCGGTAATGTCGTAAAACACCAGCTCGTCGGCGCCCTCGGCGGCGTAACGCTCCGCCAGTGGCACGATGTCGCCGATGATCTCGTGGTTGCGGAATTTCACGCCTTTAACGACCTGGCCGTCTTTCACGTCCAGGCAGGGAATTATGCGTCTTGCCAGCATGCGATGGCCTCCTTGACGGTGAATTTGCCTTCCAGCAGCGAGCGGCCGAGGATCACGCCGGCCACGCCGGTGCCCTTGAGGGCGTCGATGTCGTCGATGTTGCCAATGCCGCCCGACGCCTGCCACAAAATGGTGGGATAGCGTGCGGCCAGCTCACGATACAGCGCCACGTTGGAGCCCGACAGGGTGCCGTCCTTGGAGATGTCGGTGCACAGCACATGGCACAGGCCCGCGGGCAGGTAGTGCTCGAGCAGGGATTCAATGGTAATGCCACTGTCTTCCTGCCAGCCGGCAATGGCGATTTTCTTTTCGCCGTCGGCGGTAATGTTGATGTCGAGCGCCAGCACAATGCGATCGGGGCCATAGTGCTTGATCCAGCCGGCCACCATTTCCGGGTTTTTCACCGCGGTGGAGCCAATCACCACCCGCTGGGCGCCGATGTCGAGCAGATCCCTGACGTCCTGCTCGGTGCGAATGCCGCCGCCAATCTGCACCGGCACCGGCGTGTTTTCAATCAGGCTTTTGATAACCGACAGCTGGCGCTCGCTGCTGTTCTTGGCGCCGTCCAGATCCACCAGGTGCAGCTGGGTGGCACCTTCGGCCACATAGAGGTCAAAGCGCTCCTGGGGTGAGGCGGTGTATTCGGTTTTTTGCTGGTAGTCGCCCTGATACAGGCGCACCACTTTTCCACCGATCAAATCTATTGCAGGGATAATCATGTGTTACGGCTCCAAGAAAATTTCTGCTGCTGGGCACTTTTCCTCTTACGATCAATCAGGTCAATGGCGGGAATAATCATTACAGCTCCAGAAAGTTTTTCAGCAGTTGGGCGCCGGCGGCACCGGAGCGCTCCGGATGGAATTGCACGCCAAAGAAGTTTTCCTGGCCAATGGCGGCACTGAAGCTTTGGCCATGCTGGCAGGTGGCCAGGGTATATTCACCCACGGGCACCGCGTAGGAGTGCACGAAATAGAAGAAGCTGCCTTCGGGAATGTCCTTGAACAGCGGGTGCTCCGGCATGGGGGTAATGCGGTTCCAGCCCATGTGGGGCAGGCGCACGCCGTCGCCGCCTTCCATGTGCAGGCACTCGGCATCCACCTTGCCCAGGCAGGCCACGTCGCCTTCCTGGGAGCGGTTCACCAGCATCTGCATGCCGAGGCAAATGCCCAGCACCGGCTTTTGCACCTGATCCAGCAGTTCAATCAGGTCGCGGTCGGCCAGGTTTTTCATGGCTTCCTTGGCGGTGCCCACGCCGGGCAGCAGCAGCTTGTCGGCTGCCAACACCACCTCGGGGTCGCGGCTCACGGTGACCTCATAGCCCAGACGCTCAATGGCGTAGCGCACGGAGGACAGGTTGGCGCAGCCGGTGTCGATAATGACTGTTTTCACAAAACCCCCTTGCTGGACGGCAGCTCATTGCCTTCCACGCGAATGGCCTGGCGCAGGGCGCGGCCAAAGCTCTTGAACACGCTTTCCACCATGTGGTGGGTGTTGTCGCCGGTCACCTTGAGGTGAATGTTGGCGGCCAGGCTGTCGCTCAGGGAGCGGAAGAAGTGCGGCACCATTTCCACGGTGAGATCACCCGCCTTGGGTTGCTTGAATTCGCCTTCAAACTTCATGAAGGGGCGGCCGGACAAGTCCAGGGTGACCGCCGCTTCACATTCGTCCATGGGCAGCACAAAGCCAAAGCGGCCAATGCCGCGTTTGTTGCCCAGGGCCTTGCGCAGGGCTTCGCCCAGGGCCAGGGCGGTGTCTTCCACGGTGTGGTGATCGTCAATATGCAGATCGCCGTCCACCTTGACGTTCAGGCGAAAGCCGCCATGGGTGGCGATTTGATCCAGCATGTGGTCGAAAAAGTGCAGGCCGGTGCTGATTTGGCTGCCACCGGTCTGGTCGAGATCCAGCCCCACGTGAATGTCGGTTTCCTTGGTGGTGCGGGTCACTTCGGCGGTGCGGCCCCGGCTGGTGAGCTTTTCTACGATCTGATCCCAGCCCAGGTTGTTGTGGCCGTAGTGCAAACCGGGCAGGCCCATGTTTTCGGCCAGCTGCATGTCGGTGTGGCGATCACCGATCACCCAGGAGTCGGTAAAGTCGATTTTGCCCTGCTGCAGGTAGTCTTTCACCAGCCCCAGGCGCGGCTTGCGGCAGGCGCAGTCGTCGTGCTGAAAGTGCGGGCAAATCAGCACCTCGTCAAAACGCACGCCCTGAGAGCTGAAAATCTGCATCATCAGGTTGTGGGGGGCGTCGAAGTCTTCCTGGGGAAAGCTGTCGGTGCCCAGGCCGTCCTGGTTGGTGACCATCACCAGCCGGTAGCCGGCGTTTTGCAGGGTCAGCAGCGCCGGAATGGCGTTGGGCAGAAACGCCAGTTTGTCGAGGCGGTCCAGCTGTTTGTCGACCGGCGGCTCTTCCACCAGGGTGCCGTCGCGGTCAATAAAAAGAATGCGTTCCTTAGACACTTATTGCTCCTCTTGCAGTACGTTCAGTACCGCGTCCATCTCGGCAGGGTTGCCGATGGTAATGCGAATGCAGTCGGCCAGTCCCGGCTTGCTTGCAAAGTCGCGCAATATGATACCGGCCCGGCTCATGCGGGCAAACATTTCGCTGCCCGGGGCAAAGCGCACCAGCAGGTAGTTGCCATTGGGGGCGAACACCTGTTTCACCTGGTCGTGCTGCTCCAGCCGGCCGGCCAGCTCGGTTTTCAGCCGGTTAATCTCATCCACCCGCTTGCGCATCAGCACCAGGCCCTGGTCGCTCAGCGCCTGGGCGGCAATTTGCGCCACCGGATCCGGCACCGGGTAGGGGGCGATGACCTTCAGCAGCAGGCCAATCACCTCGGGGCTGGCCAGCGTAAAGCCGCAGCGAATGCCTGCCAGGCCAAAGGCCTTGGACAGGGTGCGAATGATCACCAGGCCGTCGTAGTCGTTCAGCAGGTCCGCCTGGCTGTGCTCGGGGCAGAACTCGATATAGGCCTCGTCCACCACCACCAGGGCACGGCCCCTGGCGGCGTTCAGCAACCGCACCAGACCGGCTTCGTCCACCAGATCCCCGGTGGGGTTGTTGGGGGAACAGAGAAAGACAATTTTCACCTCGTCGAGGCGGGCGATAATGCCGTCGAAGTCCGGCTGGCGGGTGTTGGTGAGGGGCACTTCCACCACCTCCACGCCGTTGGTCTCGGCGCTGATGGCATACATGCCGTAGGTGGGCGGGCAGATCAGAATGCGATCCTGCCCCGGCTCGCAAAAGGTGCGGATCAGCAGCTCAATGCCTTCGTCGCCGCCCCGGCTCACCAGTACCTGCTCCGGGCTCACGCCGGCATAGGCGGCGTAGGCGTTGATCACCTGGGGCGGCTGGCATTCCGGATAGCGGTTCAGCCGCTCGCAGTTCAGGCTGAACTCGCCGCTGTCGGCCGCCTCGTTGGCGTTCAGCCACACATGACCCTGACCACCAATGCGCCGGGCGGACTGGTAGGGAGTCAGTTGCTGCACTTTGGCCCGGGCCAGTTTGGTTAGGCTCATGCTTGTTTCTCCAGTTTCGCCAGGCGCAGGGTCACGGCGTTTTTGTGGGCATCCAGGGTTTCGGTGGCGGCCAGCAGCTCGACCGCCGGGCCAATGGCGCGCAGGCCTTCGGGGCTGAGCTCCTGCACCGTATAGCGGCGCTGGTAGTCGGCCAGCCCCAGGCTGGAATAGGTGCGCGCATAGCCATAGGTGGGCAGGGTGTGGTTGGTGCCGCTGGCATAGTCACCCACCGACTCCGGGGTCCAGGCCCCGAGAAAGATGGATCCGGCATTTTTAAGCGCCGGCAACAGGGCACGCGGATCCTCGGTCTGTACGATCAGGTGCTCGGGGGCATAGGCATTGGAAATGCGCGCCGCCTCTGCCAGGTCGGCACAGATAAAGGTGCGGCTTTCCCCCAGTGCCTGGCGGGCAATGTCGGCACGGGAGAGCTCGGCCAGCTGGCGCTCCAGGGCGTCGTCCACTCGTGCCGCCAGTGCCCGGCTCGGGGTCACCAGGATCACCTGGGAGTCGGGGCCGTGTTCGGCCTGAGACAGCAGATCCGAGGCGATAAAGTCGGCATCGGCACTGTCATCCGCAATCACCAGCACTTCCGACGGGCCGGCGGGCATGTCGATGGCGGCGCCGTCGACATCGGAAGACACCTGCTGCTTGGCCTCGGTGACCCAGGCGTTGCCCGGGCCGAAGATTTTGTCCACCTTGGTGACGGTCTCGCTGCCATAGGCCATGGCGGCAATGGCCTGGGCGCCCCCAAGGGTGTAGATGGCGTCGACGCCGCAGCGTTTGGCGGTGTAGACAATGGCGTCGTTGATGGGGGGCGGCGAGCACAGCACCACCCGTTCGCAACCGGCCAGGCGGGCCGGAATGGCCAGCATCATCACGGTAGACACCAAGGGGGCGCTGCCGCCGGGCACGTACAGGCCTACCTTGCTAATGGGCTGAAAGTGCAGCTCGCAGCGCACGCCCGGGGTGGTGTCCTGAATGACGGAGGCGGGCAGCTGGGCGCGGTGAAAGGCCTCGATATTGCCGATGGCCAGTTCAATGGCGGCCTTCAGCTCGTCGCTGACCCGCTCGCCGGCGGCGGCGATGTCCGCGTCGGCAAGCTCAAGGCAATCGCGCTCGGCGCGGTCCAGGGTGCGGGTGAGATCCAGCAGGTCGATGTCGCCGCCTTTACGCACTCGGCTGATAATGTCGGCCACCTGTGCCTCGCGGCCGCTCTGCGCGAGAGCCGGCCGGCGCAGAGCGGCGGCCTGCTCGGCCGCGCTCAGTTGGTTCCAGTCCAGGGTTTTCATGGCTTACTCCATCATCTTCTCAATGGGCAGCACCAGAATGGATGACGCGCCCAGGGCCTTGAGGCCTTCCATGGTTTCCCAGAACATGTCTTCGCTGCTCACCATGTGAATGGCCACCTGGTTGGTCTCGCCAGCCAGCTGCATGATGGTGGGGCGCTCGGCACCGGGCAGCAGATCGATCACCTGCTCGAGCTTGTCTTTGGGGGCGTGCAGCATGATGTATTTGCTTTCCCGCGCCTGTTGCAGGCCCTGAATACGGGGCAGCAGCTTGTCGACGATTTGCTGCTTGCCGGCGGCCAGGGCGTTGCCGCTCTGGATCAGGACCGCCTTGGAGCGGAAGATGACATCGGCTTCCACCAGGCCGTTGGCTTCCAGGGTGGCGCCGGTAGACACCAGATCGCAGATGGCGTCGGCCACGCCGGCGCGGGGCGCCACTTCCACCGAGCCGTTCAGCATTACGCTTTTGAACTTCACGCCCTGCTCATCCATAAAGCGCTTCAGCAGCCAGGGGTAGGAGGTGGCGATGCGCTTGCCTTCCAGGCTTTGCGGGCCCTGGTAGTCGAAGTCGTCGGCCACCGCCAGCGACAGCCGGCAGCCGCCGAAGTCGAGGCGCTTGAGCACGCTGTAATCGGCGGCCTCGCCCTGGGCCTGGCGATCCATCAGGGTCTCTTCCAGCACGTTTTCACCTACCACGCCGAGATCCACCACGCCGTCCATCACCAGGCCGGGAATGTCGTCGTCCCGCACCAGCAGCAGGTCGATGGGCATGTTCTCGGCGTGGGCGATCAGGCGCTGTTCACGCAGGTTGAGCTTGACGCCGCAGCCCTTGAGCAGCTGCTGACATTCCTTGCTCAGACGACCGGATTTCTGAATCGCAATACGAAGGCGGGTTTTATCCAAAGTCATAATCGGTATTCCTTGTTACTGATGTGAGTCCTGAAACGAAAAACCCCCGAAAGCCAAGCTTCCGGGGGTCGATAATTCTGTCCTGCTGGAAGCCGCCAAGCGCAAGGTCTTCCAGAAAAAGCATTCTGAAAGACTAGTGTCGATGATGATGGTGATGCTTGGCGGTGTGCAGGAAGTTCATGATGCTGTATTCGGCTCGTTCAAATCGTTGAAAACGGATTCACCTTAACAAGTCGGGCTGGTTTTGCCAACCCTGAATCACAAGAAAGTTCCGGCCGGGATCACAAAGCGTGTTGGGCGTTGCTCAACGGGGTGGTGCGCCATGTGGTGACTTGCTCATTTTGCGGAATAAATGAATATAAATTCACTCATCGCTAAAGGAATCTGTTGTGGTGCCGGCGGCAAGGTTCAGCAAATAATCCGCGAACACACGCACCTTTTCCACCTCGCCCAGGCGCTCCGGATAAACCAGGTAATAGCTGTTGGCGCTGGTGATGCCATGGGACCAGGGCATCACCAGCTGACCCGATGCCAGCTCGTCTTCGATCAGGAAACGGGGTAGCAGGGCGATGCCGCAGCCGGCCATGGTGGCGCGGATCAGCATGTGAAAGGTCTCAAAGCGGTTGCCCTGATAACTGTGCTCCGTGGTCAGATCCTGCGCCGCAAACCAGTCGTGCCAGGAACGGGGGCGGGTGGACAGGTGCAACAGCCGGTAACGGGTCAGCTCCAGGGGCGACGCAGGTGCATGATTATTCAGCAGGCCGGGCGCGCACACGGGCACCACCTCTTCACCGAACAGCCGGTGGCATTCCAGTCCGGGCCAGCTGCCGTGGCCGTAGAAAAAAGCGATATCAATGCCTTCCTGATCCAGGTCAAACGACTCCACCTTCTCGCTGCAGTCCAGGTTGATATGCGGGTGGCGGTCGAGAAAGGCGCTGAGCCGGGGGGCCAGCCAGCGACTGCCAAAGGTGGGCAGGGTTGCCACCCTGAGCACGTCCCGCTGGTTGTTGTAGGACATGACGTACTGGGATGACATTTCCAGCTGGGCGAGGATCTTGCGTACTTCGCCGATGTAAATGGCCCCTTCCGGGGTCAGGCACAGGGAGCGGCGCACCCGGCGAAACAGCTTGCGGTTGAGGAACGACTCAAGCTGGGCTACCTGCTTGCTCACCGCGCTCTGGGTCAGGCTGAGTTCGTCCGCCGCGCGGGTAAAGCTCAGGTGTCTGGCCGAGGCGTCGAAACATTGCATGGCCGTAATGGAAGGTAGGTAACGCATGAATTCGTATATGGCTGTGGAAGCAAGCCGCCAGTATACCTCGTCTGGCGGCCTGAGTACCGGCTGGCGCCGGTGAGGGAGTGTGATCTCCCTCCAGTGTTATGAGGCTTGTTACTGAGTGGCAACCAGAGCGGGGCGCTGGCGCTGCAGCCAGTAACAGGCGGCAATCAGCACCAGGCCCGAGCCGGAGCTGACCATGCCGGGCATGATCATGGCCAGGCCGGCCGCCAGCAGCAGGGCTCGTTCGGGCAGCGACGACGGGCGAATGAAATAGCCGATCAGCGCACTGCTGATGGCCATCATGCCGAGCAGGGCGAACACCAGCGCCATGACCAGCTCCGGCAGGTTTACATCCACCAGTACCAGTATGGGGTGGTAGATAAACACATAGGGAATGATAAAGGCACCAATGGCAAGCTTGACCGCGGTGACCCCGGTTTTCATCGGGTTGGCCCGGGCAATGCCGGCGCCGGCATAGGCGGCCAGACACACCGGCGGGGTGATGTCGGCGACGATACCGAAATAGAACACGAACAGGTGCACGGCAATGGGCGCCAGGCCGAACTCGTTGATCAGTGCCGGCGCCGCTATGGTGGCGGTCACCACATAGTTGGCGGTGGTGGGCAGCCCCATGCCCAGCACGATGCAGGCGATCATGGTAAAGATAAGCGCCAGGATCAAAGTGCCGTCGGCCAGGTTGATAATGCCGGCGGCAAACTTGGCGCCCAGTCCGGTCATGCCGACCACTCCGGCAATAATGCCGGCGGTGGCCACGGCGGCGATCACCGGCAGGGCCACGCGGGCACCCTGCTCCAGCAGGGACAGCAGCGACTTCGGTGTCAGCCGGGATTCTTTTCTTACCATGCTGACCAGCAGGGCGGCGCCAATGCCGAGCAGGGCGGCGCGCTGTGCGGTAAAGCCGGCGATGATGGTGCCAACCACCACCAGCAGCGGCAACAGCATATAACCCTGGCGTTTGAGCAGATCGAGCTTGCTGGGCAGCTGCTCTTTCGGGATCCCGAGAATGCCCTGTTTCTTGGCTTCGAAGTGGGCGCCGATGAAGATGCCGCTGAAGTAGAGCACGGCGGGAATGACGGCGGCCATCATGATTTCGGCGTAGGAGACACCGATGTATTCCACCATGATAAAGGCGGCGGCGCCCATCAGGGGAGGCATGATCTGCCCGCCGGTAGACGCGGCAGCCTCGCCGGCGGCGGCGAATTCGGGCTTGAAGCCGGCCTTTTTCATCATCGGAATGGTAAAGGAGCCCGAGGCCACGGTATTGCCGACCGAGCTGCCCGAGATCATGCCCTGAAAGGCACTGGCGATCACCGCCGCCTTGGCGCTGCCGCCGGTATAGCGGCCGGTGCAGGCAAAGGCCAGATCATTGAAAAACTGGCCGACGCCGGTGCGGGTCAGCACCACGCCAAAAAACAGGAACAGAAAGATAAATTTGGCAGAGATCTGAATCGGGGTGCCAAAAATGCCGCTCTCCCTAAACCACAGGCTGACCGACACATCGGTCAGCTCAAAGCCGGGATGAGACAGAATGCGGGTGGGAATGAAATTGCCAAACAGGGCGTAGGCAATGGCCAGTGAGGCCACGATGACGATGGGCATGCCCACGGTGCGGCGGGTTGCTTCCAGTACGAACAGCACCCCCAGCACCGCCACAATCAGGTCGATGGTGGAGTAGCCGGTCACACGGCCACGCAAAATTTCGTTAAAGAACAGTATTTTGTAATAGGCCACAAAGGTGGCGACAAAGGCCAGTATGACGTCGTACCAGGCCACGCCAGGGCGATTTACCCCTCGGCGGCTGGCCGGATACAGCAGAAATATCATGCCCAGGGCCAGGCCCAGGTGAACGGCCCCCTGCTTCTGGGTTGGCAGGGTACCGAAATAACCGGTGTAGAGGTGAAAGCCGGTCAGGGTGACCGCAAACAGGGTCACTACCCAGCCCCAGCGGCCGATATTTTTTCTGAAGGCCGACTCTTTGTCGTATTTTTCGAGCAGGGTGTCCTGTGTGTGAGTGTTATTCATTGCAGCTATCCATGAACCAAATAAAAAGAGGCGGGCAACAAGGCCCACCTCTGTTCGAACCGGGATCGGTTACTTTGCCTTGATGTTGTCGAAGGAAGAAACCTTGTTGCCGGCGCGGCTGACGATTTGTACGACTTCCGGATAGATCTGGCCGATAAAGGCGGCGTTGTCCACGGGGGAGCCTTCAAACTCGGCCTTGCCTTCGAGCGCATTGCGGGCCGGCACATGCACAGACATGCCCAGATCCATTTTGCCGTCACGAATGCTCACCAGGTTTTCTATGGAGGCGCTGGTTTCCACGTTGGTGAAGTTGGCACCGGGAATGTTGTTGTTCCAGTTGGTGGCGATTTCGCCGCCCAGCGGATAATAGGTGCCCCCCTGGCTGCCGGTGCCGAGAATGAACTCGCTCTTGTCCGCCTGCTCGCCAAGTTCGGCCACGGGCAGGGTAACGGTCAGGCCCTTTTCTTCATAGAAGCGCTTGGCGCCCGGATGGATTTTGAGGGCGTCCCCTCCATTCAGGGCGTGCTCCAGGGTCAGGAACTTGGCCTGGGAATGGGTCACCTGATCGGCCTGGTCGTACATGACCTTGGCCAGTTGATACCCCATTTCTTCGCTGATGGTATTGGTGTTGGCCATCAGCACCGCAAAGGCCGCAATGGTTTGTACGTCTTTATCCAGGAACTGGTAGCTGGCCTTGTCGATGATGAAACGACGGTAATCGCTGCTGCCTTCGATTTTTTCGACGACGTCGTCGGACAGGCTCAGCATGACCACGTCTCCGGAGGCCGCCTGCAGGCTTTCGATGCTGCCGGCGGGCAGGCCCATGATCCCCATGGAGATATCGATGTTGCCATCCTGAACGCCGTCGAGGGCATCGCCAAAACGTTCCTGATAGGCATTGAAATCGCCCTCTTCAACGCCATAGGCGTTCAGGATCATGTGGGATACTTTCTGCGTGGTGCTGGCGGCGGGACCGATGGCGATGTTGGCCTTGCTGGCTGCATTATCGCAGCCGCTCAGCACGGCGGTCAGGGAAAGCAGGGTGGTGGCCAGTATTGTCTTTTTCATGAGTTCAATATCCTTATCAGCCGGAACGTGTCCATTGCCTCGTCAGGGTTGATGGCTGGCGTGCTCCGGCCTTGCTGTGGGCGAGAGAGTGCACGGAGGTTCCATTATTTTCATATTGAGATAAAACGAAAAATAGTTGTGGTTTCATTCCATTTTTTCGTTTTTCTGTGGTTTTTTATGTCAGCTTTTTTCCTTTTTATGAAAGTTGTAACAGGGCGGGCATAAAAATGAAGACCTTTGTATTGCATTGCCTTTGAGTCTATGAGCGGGTGGCAAAATTTGAGTCCTCATGCATCGACCGACGGCGCGTCGTTCGCACAGGGCATGGTCATTCGTGGTGGTGTGTCGGCGTGGGAATGTGTGGTTTCGGTCGTCGAGTCGTGACCATATGCCCCCCAGGCCGCGCTGCGGGCAACGGCCTGGGGAGAAGTGACGGCCGCTATCAGGCGCTGAGCACCTGACGAACCCGTTGAATGGAGGCGTCCTGCATGTCGGCGTAAAGGCCGAACTCATCGATCACCGGGCATCCCAGGGCGCGTTCAAACGCGGCCTTGCTGGCATTCTGACGGTAGGCCTGGTGGCTGGCGCTACCCAGGTTGGACTGAAAAATGCCTGCAGCGCTGACCGGCAGGAAATCTTCATAGGTGATGGGACTGGCCTGTACCAGTCCGGCCTCGATCAGTGTTTCCATGTCGCTGACATCGGCGCCCCGGGCCGCGGGTTGCCGGCCGGCATCGGTCAGTTCATAACGGAAATAACCCAGCCGCTGCTGGCGCAGGCTGGCCTCATCATCGGGAAAGTCGGCAAAAATATCGACCAGCTGGCGCTGATGGCCGTCGTTGTCGGGCTGAGCCGGGGCCTGGCGCGAGCGGGCGAGCAGTTCATCATAAAGGGCACGCCCCTTCGGAGTGAGCGCCATGCCCCGCTGTTCGATTTCGCCAAAACGGGCGGTGTGGGTACCGGCCTGCTCGCCGGCAAACAGCACCGGCTCTTCCAGGGCGGTAAAGCTGGTCTGGCGCAGCAGTATGGGGCAACGGCGACGGGGGGGGCCTTCAATGACCGCCTTCGGACTGATGCCCGCCGCGGGCATGTGTTGCTGCACGGCGTCGATGTCCAGGGTGCGGGGAGTCAGGTGATTGATATGGGGGCCATGAAAGCAGACCACGTCGGCAATCAGCCGGTGGGAGTCCTGCAGCGCCTGGTAGCTGGCGTGGTCAACGGTGGCGTGGCGGTGCCAGCGAAAGGTTTCCAGTACCTCGGCCACGAATTCCTGCGCCTGGGCGTCGGTCAGGCCGCCCTGGGCCTCGGCGACATCCACCAGGGCTCTGGCCTTGGGCGTGAAGATGTCCCGCCGGGCCAGAATGGCCTCAGCCTGCTGGCGCAGGGCGTCATCTTCGATAAGCTCCAGCCGCAGCAGCGAAGTGAAAATGCGAAACGGATTGCGCTGCAGCGACGCCGGATCAACGGGACGAAACGCGGTGGAATGCACCGGCACGCCGGCTTCGGACAGATCGTAATAGCTGACCGGCTGCATGCCCATGATGGCGAAGATGCGGCGCAGCATGTGCAGCTCGTCGGCGGTTCCAACCCGAATGGCGCCATGACGCTCCAGGCTCAGCCGTTCCAGCTCTCCCTGTTGTTGCAATTGCTCGTGCAAGGCCGGCTCGCGGGCCAGCACTTGCTCGTTGATGTCGGCAACCAGTCGTACCAGGGTGCCGTATTGCGGCACCTCCTGCTGATACATGCGCGACATGGCATCGGAAAACAGGGTGCGGATGTTATCCGCAGAAACGTAGGCAGTGTGCACCATGGTGGCAATGTCCTTTGACCTGTGAAACGGTGAATCTACCGAACCTTAATACCCCTTCATAAAGGATGACAAACGGCGATTGCTCGTGAACGCATTCCACAATGGAATTGGATGCTGCATACGTTTATCACGCCGTGAAAATGGTGCTTTAAGGCGGCCTTGACTAAGTTTAACAGGCAAGATGTTGTTCAAAAAACAACCGATCCAGGGAGGGAGGTTAACCACTAAAGGAAGAATCACTCTGCTGTCTGGTACCAGCGGCACTCATATTACCCCGGCGGGCCAGTGGTTTGCCGTGATGAGGCCGGTATTCGGTGCCAGGCAAAGGGAGAATCATCATGGCCTATCAAAAAACCTTGTTGGCAACGGCCATTGTTTGTGCAATGGCCAGCGCTTCCCCTTCGGCGCTGGCCGATACTCAGGAGCTGGAGCAACTCAAGCGCCAGCTGGGCACCCTGCTCGATCGAGTAGAGCAACTTGAAGTCAAAACCCGCAATGCAGAGGCGCGGGCGGAGGCTGCGGAAGCCAGGGCCGCCAGTGCCATGCCGGCGGCAAAACCGACGGCGGTGCACTCCGGTAACGACAAGATTCGAGTGTCGGTGTCCGGGCATGTTAACCGGGCGCTGCTGGCGGTGGACGATGGCGAAGAGACCGAGCTCTACCATGTGGACAACGACAGCTCTTCAACCCGGTTAAGGGTGATCGGGGAAGGGGATGTCAGCCCCGAGCTGACCGTGGGTACCGCCATTGAGGTGCAGCTTGAGTCCAACTCCTCCTTTGCGGTGAGTCAGGATAATGAATCCCCCAGTGGCGACACCATTTCCGACCGACGGCTGGAGGTGTATTTCGATCATGACCGGCTGGGCAAACTCTGGGTCGGTAAGGGCTGGACCGCCAGTGAAGACAGCTCTGAAATGGATCTGTCGGGTACTGCCCTCGCGGGTTACTCCTCTACCGCCGATATTGCCGGTGGCATCAAGTTTCGGGATGACGATGGCAACCTGAGCAGCATCACGGTGGGTGACAGTTTCACCAACCTGGATGGCCTGGGCCGCCGGGATCGCCTGCGTTACGATACGCCTACCTTTGGCGGCGTCAGGCTGGCGGTGAGCGCCGTGGAAGACAGCGCCTGGGATGCGGCCCTGAATTACTCCGCCGACTACAACCTGGGCAAGCTGGCCGCCGCCGTGGCCTACTCGGATCAGGAAAGCAACGACGGTCAGGTGAATGGCTCGGCGTCGTTTCTGCATACCAGTGGCGTCAGTCTGACCCTGGCCGCGGGTGAGCGGGACAGCGGTGGACAGGATCCCAACTTTGTCTACGGCAAGCTGGGTTATCAGAACCAGTGGTTCAGTGCCGGTAAAACCGCCATGTCGGTGGATTATCATGTGGCCAACCATGCCGATGAACGCAGTGACAAGGCCACCTCGGTCGGGGTGCAGATGGTGCAGAATGTCGATGACTGGGCCACCGAGCTCTATGTGGGCTACCGCAACTATGATCTCGAGCGCGCCGACGAGAACCTGGACGATGCCAATGCGCTGATCGCCGGTGCCCGTATCAAGTTTTAGGAGCCGACATGAAAACAGGCATTTTGCTGATGGTGCTGTGGTTGAGTGGCTGCGGTGGTACGCCGTCCAGCTATCACAGTGAGCGGGAAATTCCCGAAGGTCCCGGCCTGCTGACCGGTGAGGATGGCGCCTACCTGTATCAGCGCTGAGGACGCGGAAGGCCGGGGCACATCATGGCAATTGAAGTGAGGCTGTGCTAACAAGGGTGACCGAATTGGATTCATACGGGAGCCTTTGTCTTGGACATTCTCATTATGCTGGTGCTGACCCTGGTGGCGGGCATGGCCATGCCCGCCGGTGCCCTGCTGGCGCGGGTAGAGCGTATTCATCCCCACTGGCTGGAAAACGAGTTTCGTCACGCCGTGGTAGCCTTTGGTGGCGGTGCCTTGTTGTCGGCGGTGGCCCTGGTGCTGGTGCCGCAAGGGGCGGCCCGGTTGCAGGCCGGCACCGCGGCGCTGTGCTTTGCCGGCGGCGGCCTGGCCTTTATGGCCCTCGACATGCTGTTGTATCGCCTGAAAACGCAGGCCGGTCAGCTGGCGGCCATGCTGTCGGACTTTATTCCCGAATCGCTGGCACTGGGGGCTGCCTTTGCCTTTGGCAGTCAGGGCGGCGCTTTGTTGCTGGCCGGGTTGATGGCGCTGCAGAATTTGCCTGAAGGTTTTAACGCCTTTCGTGAGTTGAATGGCGACCGTGGCCGCAGGGCGGGGCAGGCGATTCGCGCCTTTACCCTGATGGCCCTGCTGGGGCCGGTGGCGGCCCTGACTGGCTATTTCTGGTTGTCGGCCTACCCCGAGCTGGTGTCGGGCATCATGCTGTTCGCTGCCGGTGGCATTCTCTATTCGGTGTTTCAGGATATCGCTCCCCAGGCGGTACTGAAGCGCCACTGGGCACCGCCCATGGGGGCGGTGCTGGGCTTTTTGCTGGGAATCATCGGGCATATGCTCACCGGCCATGGCGCCTGAACAGCTATCGATGGCAGGGGTCAGGGAAGGTGAATCGCCAGGCTGAGCAATACACGGCGGCCCTGCTCAATACGGCTGACACTGTGATCATACAGATCCGGGCGGAACAAAATGACGCGATCGAACAGGCTAAAAATCACCTTGTCGGCGTGGAACCGTCCCCCTTTTTCGGGCTTTTTCAGCACCATATTCAACTTGTAATAGCGGCCCCCACCCATGGGGTCATGGTGACGCATCACCCTATGTCCCTGCGGATAGGTCACCAAGTTGAGTGCAAATCGGCGGCCATGAAATAACGTGCGATTTTTAACCATTCTGTCTCCTTGCCGGTAAAAGGCTCATTGCAGCACCTTTTGAGCGATCGTTCAAACTTCGGCAGTGGGCGATGCCACGGTAATGGAGATGCATTGCCGGCTTCGGCGGATGGGTCGTTCGCCCAGCCTGCCGTGTTGGTTTATCGTGCAAGTCGGTCATGCGATCTCACCCAGGTTTTGAATAAGGCCGAATAGCGCCTGCCGCCCCGGCCCGGCTTTTGGTATTATTTGCGTTTTAGCAATGGATACACCGCCGTGGACCCCATCGACAGCAGCGCACTCTTTGACCCTGACGGGCCCCTGGCTCAAGCGATTGAGGGCTTCAGCCCCCGCGCCGCCCAGGTGGACATGTCGGCGGCGGTGGCCCAGGCGCTGACCGATCGCATTCCCCTGGTGGTGGAGGCGGGCACCGGCACCGGCAAAACCTTTGCCTACCTGGCGCCGGCCCTGGCCGCCGGCAAGAAGGTGGTGGTCAGCACCGGTTCGCGCAACCTGCAGGAGCAGCTTTATCACCGTGATCTGCCCACCCTGATCAAGGCCCTGGGCTACAGTCAGCCGGTGGCCCTGCTCAAGGGGCGGGCCAACTATCTGTGCATTGAGCGGTTGGGCCGGTTGAACGACGCCGTGCCCGGACTGTCGGCGGAGGCGTTGACCGATCTGCAACGGGTCAGGCGCTTTGCGCCGCTCACCACTACCGGCGATGTGGGCGATATTCCCGGCCTGCCCGAGCGCAGCGAGATCCTGCCCCTGGTGACCAGCACCAACGACAACTGTGCCGGCCGTGACTGCGCCCACTATCAGGACTGCCACCTGGTCAAGGCCCGTAACCGAGCCATGGAGGCCCAGGTGGTGGTGGTGAATCATCACCTGTTTTTTGCCGACATGGCCGTGCGCGATACCGGTTTTGGCCAGCTGATCCCCGACGCCGAGATGTATATTCTCGACGAGGCCCACCAGCTGCCCGACATTGCCGGCCAGTATTTCGGTCAAAGCCAGTCCAGCCGGCAGTTTCTGGAATTTGCCCGGGATCTGCGGCTGGCGCAAAAGAGCGAGGCCAAGGACATGGCTCAGCTCGGCAAGGCGGCGGATCAGCTGGAGCGCAATGCCCAGGATTTTCGGCTGGCGTTCGACCTCGATACCGGCCGGGGACAGCTTCGACCGGCCCTGGCACGGCCGGCGGTGGCCCAGACGCTGTCCCGGCTGGGCGACAGCCTCGGCTTTACCCATGAGGTGTTAAAGCTCTGTTTGGGACGGGGCGAGCAGCTCGATCAGTGTTTTGAACGGCTGATTGGCCTGCGCACCCAACTGGACGAGCTCACCCGGGTCGAGGAGCACGGCTATTCCTTCTGGTATGACTGCAGCCGGCTGCATGTGGCCCTGCACAAGACCCCGCTGTCGGTGGCCGAGCGTTTTGCCGCCGAGCTGGCCCGGGAAGAAACCAGCTGGGTGTTTACCTCCGCCACCCTGGCGGTGGGCGCCAGTTTTGCGCATTTTTGCGCCGATCTGGGACTCACCGAATGCCGTACCTTGCAATTGGACAGCCCTTTTGATTACCCTCGCCAGTCTCGCCTGTGTGTGCCCCGTTATTTGCCCGAAACCAGCGGCGCGGGCCGCGGCCACCGGCTGGCCAACAGCCTGCTTGAGACCATAGCCCGAGTGCCCGGCGGCACCTTCTTTTTGTGCACCAGCTATCAGGTGATGCGGGAAGTGGCCGAGGTGTTGCGCGCCCGCCTGGATCGCACCGTGCTGATGCAGGGGGAGGACAACAAGGTACGGCTGCTGGAGCAGTTCAGCCAGGATGGCCGGGCGGTATTGGTGGCCACCGGCAGTTTCTGGGAAGGCATAGACGTGCGTGGCCGTGCCCTGCAGTGTGTGGTGATCGACAAGCTGCCCTTTGCCGCCCCCGATGATCCGCTGCTCAGCGCCCGGCTGGAAGACTGCCGACGCCGGGGCGAAGACGGCTTTGCCCGAGTGCAGCTGCCCAGGGCCATTATTACCCTCAAGCAGGGGGTGGGGCGGCTAATTCGCGACGTGGAAGACAAGGGCGTACTGTTGATCACCGATGCCCGCCTGGTGAACCGGGCCTACGGCGCCGACTTTATTGCCAGCCTGCCGGCAATGCCACGCACCCGCAGCCTGCCGGCGCTGAATGAATTTCTGTCAAATCTGGAGTAATCACCCATGAGCCTGTTACTGGCCATTGATACCGCCACCGAAGCCTGCTCCGCCGCCCTCTGGCAGGACGGCGCCATACTGAGCCGCTATCAGGTGGCGCCCCGGGGTCACACCGAGTTGATCCTGCCCATGGTGCAGGAGTTGCTGGCCGAGGCCGGGGTCACCCTGGCTCAGCTTGACGGCCTGGCCTTTGGCCGAGGCCCCGGCTCCTTTACCGGCGTGCGCATCACCCTGGGCGTGGCCCAGGGGCTGGCCTTTGGCGCCGATCTGCCACTGGTGGGCGTATCCAACCTGCAGGCCCTGGCCCAGGGCGCCCATCGCCACGGCGGTTGCGAGCGCGTGCTGGCCGCTATTGATGCCCGCATGGACGAAATTTATGTGGGCGGCTTTGCCCTGGAGCAGGGGGTGATGATAGAAACCCTGCCGGAGCAGGTGCTGGCGCCGAAGGACTTCTTGGCCGCCGGCGACGAACGCTGGCAGCAGGGCGCCGGCAGTGGTTTTGTCACCTATCCTGATCTCACCGGCCGGGTGGATGTGTTGTGCGAGGCGGTGCCCTTTCCCGAGGCGCGCGACATGCTGCCCGCCGCCCTGCAGGATCTGGCCGCCGGCAAGGGCGTCAGCGCCGCCGAGGCTCGGCCGGTATACTTGAGAGACAAGGTAACCTGGCAGAAGCTGCCCGGTCGCTAAGGAGTCGGGGTGACCATTTTTTATTCGTTTACCCGGGAAGAGGCGCCGCTGATGTTTCCCCAGCGGCCCTATCATCGAACCCGTCAGTGTACGCGCCGCCGCAAACGCCAGCGTCAACGCCTGTTGCGCCAGTGGCATCGGCAGCGGCGCCGGTAAGCGGTATTTATTTTTTCAGGCCCGGCATGGTTCGGGCCATGCCAGACAGAGCCCGCATGACTTATACCATTATTTCCGACAACCAGGCCCTGGCGGATTTCTGCCAGACCAACGCCACCGTGCTGGCGGTAGACACCGAGTTTGTCCGCACGCGCACCTATTACGCCCGTCCCGGCCTGTATCAGATCAACGACGGCGAGCACACCGCCCTGGTGGATCCGCTGGCGGTAACCGACATGAGTCCGCTGTGGCGGTTGCTGCATGATGGCAACCGGCTGTGCCTGCTGCACGCCGGGGGAGAGGATCTGGAGCTGTTTCAGCATCAGAGTGGTGCGCTGCCGGCTCGGGTGCATGACACTCAGCTGGCCGCGGCCTTTCTTGGCCTGGGCGCTCAGCTGGGCTTTGCCCCCCTAGTGGAGCAACTGCTCGGGGTCAGCCTCGACAAGGCCCATGCCCGCACCGACTGGCTGGCCCGGCCGCTGTCGCCTGCCCAGCTCAGCTATGCCGCCGATGATGTCATTTATCTCTACCCGCTGTATCGAACACTGCATGAGCGGCTGGCGCAAAAAGGACTGCTGGACTGGTTTGAGCAGGAATGTGAGTGGACGGTAAAACGCCGGGCGGTCAATGTCAGACCGGAGCTGGCCTACCTGGAGGTGAAAAACGCCTGGACCCTGGACAGGCAGGCCCTGGGTATTTTGCAGCGGCTGTGTGCATGGCGCCTGAACGAGGCCCGCAAACGGGATCTGGCGGTGAACTTTGTGGTGCGTGAGGCCCACCTGTTGCGAGTGGCCGAGCGCGCGCCGGGCAGCCTGAGTGATCTCAACCGGCTGGGGCTGGAGCCCATGGAAATCAAGCGTCACGGCCAGACCTTGCTGGCGCTGGTGCAGCAGGCCCTGGCGGCGCCGGATAGCTGGCCCGAGCCGGTGAAACGGCTGGTGGACTTTCCCGGTTACAAGGCCGAGCTTAAACGTATCCGTGAGTTGGTGGAGCAGGCCGGTGAGGCTTCTGGCGTGCCGGCCGAGCTGATTGCCTCTAAACGGCTGATTCACCAGTATCTGAGCTGGAAGTGGCGACTGGAGGAAAGCGAAGACGCTATGCCGGCGCTGCTGCAGGGTTGGCGCGGCGAGCTGATGCAAAGTCGACTGTAATGCAGTAAGCGAGAGCCATTAAAAACGGCGCTGTGTTTCCACGGCGCCGTTATTGTTTTTAACATTTTGCGTCTCAAGAGGCGGGCTTGTCATCCTGATCGGGCAACATGATATTCAGCTCCAGCACAGAGAGGTTTTCCCCCTTCTGATCAAGCTGCACCGAGATCTGCTCCAGATCGATATTTACATATTTGCGAATGACTTCCAGAATATCCTGTTTCATTTGCGGCAGGTAGTCGGGGGTATCCCGTTGGCTGCGCTCGTGAGCCACGATAATTTGCAAACGCTCTTTGGCCAGCTTGGCGCTGCTCTGGTTCTTTCTTGAGCTAAAGAAATAGTCCAGTAGAGACATGAGTTAACTCCCAAAAAGTCGGCTGAAAAATCCCTTCTTCCCTTCTTCCAGGAAACGAAACTCCCGCTCTTCACCCAGCAGACGGGCCACGGTGTCGCCATAGGCCTGGCCGGCATCGGACTCTTCGTCCAGGATCACCGGCTCACCGGCGTTGGATGCCTTGAGCACGGCCTGGGATTCGGGGATCACACCCAGCAGCGGAATGGCCAGGATCTCCTGCACGTCTTCCACACTCAGCATGTCGCCCCGGTTAACCCGCTCGGGGGAATAGCGAGTCAGCAACAGGTGCTCCCGAATCGGCTCTAGGCCCTGCTCGGCCCGGCGGGACTTGGAAGAAAGGATGCCCAGAATGCGGTCGGAGTCGCGCACTGAGGACACTTCCGGGTTGGTGGTAACAATGGCCTCGTCGGCAAAGTAGAGCGCCATCAGG
Source organism: Oceanimonas sp. MB9 (assembly GCF_011319775.1). Taxonomy (NCBI): domain Bacteria; kingdom Pseudomonadati; phylum Pseudomonadota; class Gammaproteobacteria; order Aeromonadales; family Aeromonadaceae; genus Oceanimonas; species Oceanimonas sp. MB9. Next base: position 1,298,475 of record NZ_VFBE01000005.1, read on the forward strand.
GCACCGCTTTCAATACCGGCGGGCGAATCGCAAATGATGTAGTCAAAGCCCATCTCATTGAGATCCCTGATGACTTTTTCCACACCATCGCGGGTGAGGGCTTCCTTGTCGCGGGTTTGCGAGGCGGGCAGAATATAGAGCTGCTCCACCCGCTTGTCGCGGATCAGGGCCTGGTTGAGGTTGGCGTCTCCGTTGATCACATTGACGAAGTCATAGACCACACGGCGTTCACAGCCCATGATCAAGTCGAGATTACGCAGGCCGATGTCAAAATCGATGACCACGGTTTTGTGGCCCAGTTTGGCCAGACCGGTGCTGATGGCTGCGCTGGAGGTGGTCTTGCCTACGCCTCCCTTACCAGAAGTGACGACGATTATCCGTGCCATAAAGTGCGTTCCTAAGTCGAGAAAAATTCAGAGTCTGTCCAGCTTGAGCTGCTCGCCCGCCAGATAGAGGCTGACCGGTTGTTCCCAGTGATCACCTTGCAGACCATCGCTGAGCTGATAGTGGCCGGCGATGGAGACCAGCTCGGGCATCAGTTGTTGACAGTAAATTCGTGCATGTTCGTTGCCCTTGGCTCCGGCCACGGCGCGACCGCGTAACGCGCCATATACATGAATGCTGTCGTCGGCGATGACTTCGGCGCCGTTACTGACCGCACCCAGCACCACCAGGGAGCCGTTAGGAGCGTAAATCTGCTGGCCCGAGCGAACTGGGCCGCGATGCACTCGGGTTCCAGGCTGATTGAGCAGGGCGGGCGAGGGGGAGGTTGCGGCGGCAGGCACCTTGCCGGTGGTCATCACCGCCAGGCCGGCGGCGCGCGCGGCGGCACGGCCCTGATCGTCGAGAATGCCGCTGACACCCACAGGCACCAGCTCCAGCTCGCGAACGACGGCGGCCAGGGCGGTAAAGTCGGGAATGTTTGACAGCTTTTCGATATTGATGACCAGTGGTGCGGCGCGGAAAAATTCCGGCGCCTGTGCGATTTTGTCCTGCAGTTGTTCTCTGACCCGTGCAATATCGGTTGAGGTAATATGCAGTACCGACAGCGTGAAGCTGCTGCCTTTTAATTCAATGCCACGCTCCGCCATAAGCGGTTGTCCCCCAAGGAAAGGTGATCCTTTTTGTTATTGGTCGTGCTGATGTTATAGTCTGCCATCCTGACTGGCAATTAAACCCGACGGATTATAGCAATTTCCATGTTGTGTGCAGTGTATAAAAGCCCCAAAAAGGCAGAGACCTATCTGTTTGTTGAACGGCGCGACGATTTTTCGCGTGTTCCCGCTTCCCTGATGGAGACCTTTGGCACGCCGCAGCTGGCGATGATGCTGAATCTGGCCAACAAGGTTCGACTGGGTATATCCGATATAGACAAGGTGCGTGAGGCCCTGCGAACCCAGGGGTTCTATTTGCAGCTGCCGCCACCCCCCAAAAACCTGCTCAAAGAGCACCTCGCCCGCCAGGTCGCCGAACGCGGCGGTGAATAAGGAGACAGCCCGTGTATCAGCATGTGGATCAGGAAGGTTTTGTCTTGCCCTATGCCACCGGCAAGGTGGTGTGTGTTGGACGCAGTTACCTTGAGCACGCCGCCGAGCTCAATAATCCGGTGCCTGATCAGCCGTTGTTGTTTATCAAGCCCGCCACCAGTCTGGTGCCGCTGGATGAGCCCCTGGTGCTGCCACAAGGGCAGGGCCCGGTGCATCATGAAGCGGAAGTGGCGCTGCTGATCGGCCGCCGCCTGTGCCGGGCATCGGCGACCGACGCCCTCAATGCCGTGGTTGGGGTAGGGTTGGCGCTGGATCTGACGCTGCGTGCGGTGCAAGATCAGCTCAAGGGCAAGGGACAACCCTGGGAGCGGGCCAAGGCCTTTGATGGCAGCTGCCCCGTGGGCCCCTTTGTGGCGCCGGAGCTGTTGTCGCCGTTGCAGCAGCTGGACTTCTCCCTCACCGTCAATGGTGCTTTGCGTCAGCAGGGCAACACCGGAATGATGCTGTGGCCCATGGGCGAGTTGCTGGCCGACATCAGCCACAGCTTTACCCTGATGCCCGGTGACATCGTGTTGACCGGCACGCCCAAGGGGGTGGGTGAACTGCGGGGCGGCGATGTTCTGACGCTGACCCTGGACAACACATTCGACGTTGAGGCGAAGGTAGCAAAGTAAATGCAGGCGAATTTCTGGCAGACCAAAACCCTGGACGACATGACCGACGAGGAATGGGAAGCCCTGTGCGACGGTTGTGGCAAGTGTTGCCTCAACAAGCTTATCGATGAAGACACCGAAGAGCTGGTGCACACCAATGTGGCCTGTGAGCTGCTCAACACTCATAGCTGTGCCTGCAGTGACTATGCCAACCGTTTTGCCCGAGTGCCGGATTGCCTGAAGATTACTCGCGATCAGCTTGATGAGTTTTACTGGTTGCCCTCGACCTGCGCCTACCGGGTATTGGCCGAGGGCAAGTCGCTGCCGTCCTGGCATCCGCTGCGCACCGGTTCGAAAAGCGCCATGCACCGCGCCGGCCAGTCGGTACGGGGCAAGGCGGTGCCGGAATCAAAGGCCGGCGACTGGGAAGATCATATTATTACCTGGGCCAGCTGATGAAACCGGGGCGATATCGTCGCCTCAGCCTTCACGCCTCACCATAGCCGCCACCCGCACACCAATAAAGAACGCCGCCAGGGCGGCCATTCCACCGAAAATGCCCATCAGCCACTGTGGCATCGATAAGCCCAGCCAGTGCCAGTCGATGGACGCACAGTCCCCACTGGGAAAGAACAGGGCCGGCCACCAGGCTTCCAGCTGAAACCAAACGGGAAACTCCGCCACCGTTGAGCACTGGTGAAAGGGAGAAGGATTGAGCTGATAGCCCACGTGCTCCTTTGCCAGCAAAAAACCTTCCACCGAAGCGAACAGCCAGCCCGCCAGCGCGACATGACTGACCACCCGGTGTGCCGGCGCCAGCCAGCCGAGCAGGCCGGCCACGATGATGCCGCAGAGGGCTGCGCGTTGATAAACACACATGACGCAGGGGGCATATCCTTCCAAATACTGGTAGTACAGTGCCGTCAGCAGCAGGCCGGTGCTGGACAGGGTGAGCAGGGCCCAGGCCGGGCGAGAGCGGGAGAACTGGTTCACGCCATTTCCTTTGTTGTTGATGACTGCGGTCGAGAGGGCCGTGCTTGTGACCAACTGGTCGGCTCTGTTATTATTTTGGGCGTTTTTCACCGTTTTTAACCTTTGCAATACAGAGTGGTTTCATGGTCATCAAGGCACAGAGCCCCGCCGGGTTTGCGGAAGAATATATCATAGAGTCCATCTGGAACAGCCGCTTTCCGCCCGGCTCTATTCTGCCAGCAGAGCGTGAGCTGTCGGAGTTGATTGGCGTTACCCGCACCACCTTGCGGGAAGTGCTGCACCGTCTGGCCCGCGATGGCTGGCTGACCATTCGGCACGGCAAACCGACCCGGGTCAACAATTTCTGGGAAACCTCCGGCCTCAACATTCTCGAGACCCTGGCGCGGCTCGATGCCGACAAGCGGCCCGAGCTTATCGAGCACCTGCTCTCGGCTCGCACCCACATCAGCACCATCTTTATTCGCGGTGCCATTCGCCATGATCCCGACGCCGCGCTTCAGGCCCTGGACGGCCATGACGATCTAAACAACGAGGCCGAGGCCTACGCCAGCTATGACTACCGCTTGCATCAGCGCCTGGCCTTTGCTTCTGGCAATCCCATCTACGGACTTATTCTGAACGGCTTTAAAGGTTTGTACTGTCGGGTGGGGCGATACTACTTTTCCCTTGGCGCCGCGCGGGCCCTGGCCGCCGACTATTACCGTGCCCTGGCCGCGCATGTGCGGGCAGGGCAGGCGGAGGACGTGGCGGAGCTGATTCGGGACTATGGCAAGGCGTCGGGTCGTCTGTGGCAGGACATGCGCGAGCAACTGCCCGACACCCTGGTGCAGCCCTAATAAACAACGCCTCTCGATGAGAGGCGTTTTTGGTTCAGGCCTTTGGCTCCTGCTTGGTGGGGCAGCGGCTCAGCAGGGTGCCGCTGCCATCGGCTTCTTCCTGCTCCAGCAACACATCAAAGCCCCACAGCCGGTGCACGTGTTTGATCACCTCATGGCAGGAATCCGACAGAGGAATACGATTGTGGGGAACGTGGCGCAGGGTCAATGAACGGTCTCCCTTGACCTCCACGTTGTACACCTGAATGTTGGGCTCCAGGTTGGACAGGTTGTACTGGTTCGACATGGTCTGGCGCAGGGCCCGGTAGCCGGATTCGTCGTGAATGGCGGAAATCTCCAGATAATTGCGGGTGTCGTCGTCGGCCACGGCGAACAGGTGAAAGTCACGCATGACCTTGGGGGAAAGAAACTGGCTGACGAAACTCTCGTCCTTGAAGTTTTCCATGGCAAAGTGCAGGGTTTTGACCCAGTCGGCTCCTGCGATATCCGGAAACCAGGCCTTGTCTTCCTCGGTGGGCTGCTCGCAGATACGGCGTAGATCCTGAAACATGGCAAAACCCAGGGCGTAAGGGTTGATGCCCGAGTAATACTTGCTGTTATAGGGGGGCTGATATACCACATTGGTATGGCTGTGCAGTATTTCCATCATGAACTTGTCGGTAACCAGGCCCTCGTCGTACATGTGCTGGCAGATGGTGTAATGCCAGAAAGTGGCCCAGCCTTCATTCATGACCTGCGTCTGTTTCTGCGGGTAGAAATACTGGCTTATCTTGCGCACGATGCGCACGATTTCGCGCTGCCAGGGTTCCAGCAGAGGTGCGTGCTTTTCAATAAAATACAGCAGGTTCTCTTCCGGCTCTCGAGGATAACGCAGCTTTTGCTTTTCTTTTGAATCATCCATGCGGGGCAGGGTGCGCCACAATTCATTGACCTGGGTCTGCAGGTAGGCTTCGCGGGCCTTCTGGCGCCGACGCTCTTCCGCCAGTGACAGTTTCTGCGGCCGTTTATAGCGATCCACCCCATAGTTCATCAGGGCATGGCAGCTATCCAGCAGGCTCTCCACCTCGGATACGCCGTACTTTTCTTCGCATTCGGTAATGTAGTGCTTGGCAAACAGCAGGTAATCGATAATCGACTCGGCATCGGTCCAGGTCTTGAACAGGTAGTTGTTCTTGAAAAAGGAGTTGTGGCCATAGCAGGCGTGGGCCATCACCAGCGCCTGCATGGGCATGGTGTTTTCCTCCATCAGGTAGGCGATGCAGGGGTTGGAGTTGATGACGATCTCGTAGGCCAGTCCCATCTGGCCACGCTTGTAGTTTTGCTCGGTCTGAATGAACTTCTTGCCGTAGGACCAATGATGGTAGCCAATAGGCATGCCGATGCTGGAATAGGCATCCATCATCTGTTCGCCGGTAATGATCTCTATCTGGTTGGGGTAGGTATCAAGCCCGTAACTGTTGGCGATTCGGGCAATTTCCTTGTGGTAGGACTCGAGCAAGTCGAAGGTCCAGTCCGGCCCGTCGCTGAGCGGCCGGCGCTTTTTGAGTGCTTGTGCCATGCTTCACCTCACGCCGCCTGTTTCTTGAAAAGTTCCCGGAACACGGGATAGATGTCTTCTACCGAACGTATATGCTCCATGGCAAAGGTCGAGTACTGCCGGGCAATGGACTCGTACTCGTGCCACAGGCTCTGATGGGCCCGGTTGGTAATTTCTATATAGGCGTAATAGCGCACCAGCGGCATGATGTCTTTGTGTAGTAACTGCCGACATAACGGTGAGTCGTCGGCCCAGTTGTCACCATCGGAAGCCTGGGCGGCATAGATATTCCACTGATCCGCCGGATAACGCTCGGCCATGACTTCCTTCATCAGCTGCAGGGCACTGGAGACGATCGTACCGCCGGTTTCCTGGGAGTAGAAAAACTCCTGTTCGTCCACCTCCTTGGCCTGGGTGTGGTGACGAATAAACACCACGTCCACGTTCTTGTAGCTGCGGGTAAGAAACAAATACAGCAGCAGGTAGAACCGTTTGGCCATGTCCTTGGTGGCCTGATCCATGGAGCCGGATACGTCCATCAGGCAAAACATCACCGCCTGGGTTGACGGCACCGGTCGCTTGACGAAGTTGTTGTAGCGCAAGTCGAAGGTGTCGATAAAAGGCACCGCCGCAATACGCCGCTTGAGCTCGGCAATCTCGTCTTCCAGTTGCTGAATGCGGACATAGTTTTCCGCGGGGCGTTTGCCAAGCTCTGCTAGCTCCTGCTCAAGCTCTGCCACGCTTTTCTTCTTGCCCGCCTGCAGGGCGGTGCGCCGAGCCAAGGACTGGCGCAGGGAACGCACCACGTTGATGTTGGCCGGTACGCCATCGGCGGTGTAGCCGGCGCGAAAGGTTTTCATCTCGCTGATCTTGTTAAGCTTGTTTTTCTCCAGGTTGGGCAGCTCAAGGCCATCAAAGAGCAGATCCAGGTATTCTTCCTTGGAGATCTGGAATACAAAATCGTCCTGACCTTCCCCCTGGTTACTGGCTTCCCCTTGGCCAGATCCACCACCACCGCCTCCTGAAGGCCGGTCTACCCGGTCACCGGTTACGAACTGATCGTTTCCCGGATGAACCTGGTCGCGCTGACCTCCCTTGCCGTGATGAAATAGGGGCTCGGAGATGTCCCGGGTGGGAATGGAGACACTCTCGCCCTTGTCGATATCCTGAATGCTGCGTTTGAGCACCGCGTCCGACACCGCCTTTTTGAGCTGTTGTTTGTAGCGGCGGATAAAGCGCTGCCGATTAACAGCGCTCTTGTTGCGGCCATTCAGTCGTCTGTCGATAAAATGCGCCATATTTCCCCCAACTGATTGCCGTCAGCTTGACTTGCGTACCCGCAGGTACCATTCGGACAGCAGACGGACCTGTTTGCGGGTATATCCTTTCTCCATCATGCGATCCACGAAGTCGTCGTGCTTTTTCTGCTCGTCGGCACTGGTTTTCGCATTGAAGGAGATAACCGGCAGCAGCTCTTCGGTATTGGAGAACATCTTCTTCTCGATAACGGTTCTGAGCTTTTCGTAGCTGGTCCAGTTGGGATTTTTGCCTGCATTGTTGGCCCGCGCCCGCAGTACGAAGTTGACGATTTCGTTGCGGAAGTCTTTGGGATTGCTGATGCCCGCAGGTTTCTCAATTTTCTCCAGCTCGGCATTGAGCGCGCTGCGGTCGAACAGTTGGCCGGTATCGGGATCCCGGTATTCCTGATCCTGTATCCAGAAGTCGGCGTAGGTCACGTAACGGTCGAAGATGTTCTGGCCATATTCGGAATAGGACTCGAGGTAGGCGGTCTGAATTTCCTTGCCGATAAACTCGACGTACTTGGGAATCAGATATCCCTTGATGAATTCCAGGTAGCGATCGTGCACTTCCTGGGGGAACTGCTCCCGCTCAATCTGCTGCTCAAGCACATAGAACAGATGCACCGGGTTGGCGGCCACCTCGGCATGGTCAAAGTTGAATACGCGGGACAGGATCTTGAAGGCAAAACGGGTAGACAGGCCGGTCATGCCTTCGTCCACGCCGGCGTAGTCCCGGTATTCCTGATAGGACTTGGCCTTGGGATCCGTGTCTTTAAGGGTTTCACCGTCGTAGACCCGCATCTTGGAATAGATGCTGGAGTTCTCCGGCTCCTTGAGCCGTGACAGCACGGTAAACTGGGCCAGGGTTTCAAGGGTGCCTGGCGCACACTTGGCGGTGGACAGCTCACTGTGGGTCAGCAGCTTCTGGTAGATTTCGACTTCTTCGGTCACTCGCAGGCAATAAGGCACCTTGACGATATAGACCCGGTCAAGGAAGGCCTCGTTGTTCTTGTTGTGCTTGAAGTGCTGCCATTCCGACTCGTTGGAGTGGGCCAGAATGATGCCTTCAAAGGGCAGGGCGGAGAGGCCCTCGGTACCGTTATAGTTTCCTTCCTGGGTCGCGGTCAGCAGCGGGTGCAGTACCTTGATGGGCGCCTTGAACATCTCCACGAATTCCATCATGCCCTGGTTGGCTTTGCACAGGGCACCGGAATAGGAGTAGGCATCGGCATCGTCCTGGGCGTAGTGCTCCAGTTTACGAATGTCGACCTTACCCACCAGTGAAGAAATATCCTGGTTGTTATCATCGCCTGGCTCGGTCTTGGCCACGGCAATCTGGTCGAGCACCGATGGGTAGACCTTTTCAACTCGAAAGCGGGTAATGTCGCCGCCGTAGTCGTGCAGACGCTTGACCGCCCATGGCGACATGATGGGTCTCAGGTAACGACGGGGTATGCCGTATTCCTGCTCCAGCACAGGGCCGTCTTCGTTCATGTCAAACAGGCAGAAGGGATGGTCATTGACCGGCGAGCCCTTGATTCGATAAATGGGCACCTTCTGCATCAGTGCCTTGAGGCATTCGGCCAGAGACGATTTACCGCCACCCACCGGGCCCAGCAGATAGAGGATCTGTTTCTTTTCTTCCAGCCCCTGAGCGGCGTGCTTGAGGTAGGAAACGATTTGTTCAATGCTTTCTTCCATGCCAAAAAAGTCGGCGAAAGCGGGATAGCGGGCGATTACCCGGTTTGAAAACAGCCGGCTATATCGTGGCACCTGGGCGGTGTCAATCATCTCCGGCTCACCAATGGCCATCAGCAACCGCTCGGAAGCGGAGGCATAACAACCCTTGTCATCACGGCACAGGTCGAGGAACTCCTGCAGGCTGTATTCCTCTTCCTTGGCCTTTTCATAGCGCATTTGATAGTGCTCGAAAATACCCATGGTCATTCCCCCCGGTTAACTTTTGGCTTCTGATCAAGACAGAGCCGCGCGCACACACATTTCACATCCTTTACGAATAAGGTTAGTCATGGTTTCGTCATTGTGCTCGTGTAAGGTGCGGAAAAAACAAAGAATTGTGCTTGCCATCGATGTAAAGCCTGACGCGGTAGGGAGTTTTCACATGGAGCCACCTGGGGAAGAGACGGCGGAATGGTTCGAGAGAGTCCATTCACGGTGACGCTGCGATGTCAGATTCGTGTTTTTGTCTAACCATAACGTTAACGTAATGATGATGCGGTGGAAGGTAAATGTCGGGAATATTTATGGTGTTTTACGTTGACTTCACATTTTGCTCCGGTTACAGTGAACCAGCATCACGGTCTAGCCATTCGCTGCACTCAATGAGAGCAAGTCGTTAGACGGTATGCATAGCTCTGTTTAAGCACGTTTCCGTTTGTTTGACCCTCGCCAGCCGAGGGTTTTCTTTTGCCTGAATTTCAGGTTTACGTTGACGTCATGGTTAGATTTCGAATAATGTCTTGGTTCGAATAATTTGAATATCTTGACCGCCAAATTCCTGTTTTATCCCTGCAAAGCCTGCCTTAAGCTGACATCAAGCTAATTACCCCGCCAACAAGCGTTGGTTACACTTATTCAATATTACTGCACCAAGGAGCCAGGCCATGACTCAAACACTGATACTGAAATCCAGCATACTGGGAGAGCACTCCGAATCCGGCCGCCTGCTGGACTATTTCACCTCCCGTGTCGATGAGCCTCAGGTTCGAGTGCGGGATCTGGCCGCCTCGCCGCTGCCGATGCTGGATGGTGAAGGCGCCCAGGCTTTGCGTGGCGGAGATAACCTCAATGAACGTCAGCGTGAATTGCTGGCGCTCTCCGATGAGCTGGTGGCGGAGCTGAAAACCGCGGACCGCGTGGTTATTTCCGCACCCATGTATAACTTTCATGTACCGGTACAGCTCAAAGCCTGGGTCGATCTGATCTGTCGGGCCGGCGTTACCTTCCGTTATACCGAGCAGGGTCCTCAGGGGCTGCTGACCGGCAAGAAGGCAGTGGTGGTATCCACCCGTGGCGGCCAATACCAGGGCAGCGACCTCGATATGATCACGCCTTACATGCGGACTGTGCTCGGGTTTGTGGGGATCCGGGACGTTGAGTTCGTATACGCGGAAAGCCTGGCCATGAGCGGAGAGGGCCGTGAATCTGGGCTGAGTGAGGCTCGCGGCCGGCTGAGCGAGCTGGCCGCCGGCTAAAGTTGATGTCGTAACATGACAAAGGGCTGCTTTTGCAGCCCTTTTTTGTATGCGGGATCATTTAAAGTGTTGGCGAATACAGCGCTCCAGAATGCCGACGGTCTGATCCACATGCTCCTTTTCAAGAATAAGGGGAGGGGACATGGCGATGGCATTGCCCAGGGAGCGCAGCATCAGCCCTTGTTCCCATGCCATGGCTTGTATGTCGGTGCCGGCGGGGGCATCGAATTCCACGGCGGCGATCAGCGAGTAATTGCGAATGTCGATGACGCCGGGCAGGCCTTTCAGGCTGTGCAAACCTCTTTCAAAGTATTGGCTGATTTCGCCATCGGCGGCGCCGCGCTGGTACAGACCGTCCTGTTCATACACATCCAGGGTGGCCATGGCGGCGGCACAGGCGAGGGGATGAGCCGAATAGGTGTAGCCATGGAAGAACTCAACGCCGCTGGCGCTGGCTTCCATGACGGCATCGTAAACATGATCACCGGCCAGCACGGCCCCCATGGGGGCGGCGCCGTTGGTCAGCCCCTTGGCGGTAGTCATGATGTCAGGCTGCACCTGGAACGTCTGGCTGGCAAAGGTCTCGCCGGTACGACCAAAGCCACAGATCACCTCGTCAAAGATAAGCAATATGCCATGTTGATCGCAGATCTCCCGAATGCGCTGCAGGTAACCGACGGGAGGAGGCAATACGCCGCCGGCGCCGCTAATGGGTTCAATAATGACGGCGGCAATACGGCTGGCATCGTGCAGGCGTATGAGTTTTTCCAGCTCGTTGGCCATGTCTATGCCGCCATGCAGGGGCAGACCACGGGAAAAGGCGTTTCGGCGCAGATCCTGAGTATGAGATAAGTGGTCGGTAGGCAGCCACTGGCCAAAGGCCTTGTAGTTGTTGGTGATGCCACCCACCGCGATGCCGCCGAAGTTGACCCCGTGATAACCGCGTTCCCGGCCAATAAACAGCTGGCGCCCGGCCTCTCCTCGGGCGTGGTGGTAGGCCAGGGCCATTTTCAGGGCGGTTTCCACCGACTCAGAGCCGGAATTGGTATAAAACACGCGATTCAGGTTGCCCGGCGCAAGGTGGGCGAGCCGCTCCGACAACTCAAACGCCAGCGGGTGGCCAAAACCGAAGCAGGGGGCATAGTCGAGCTCCCGGGCCTGGCGGGCGATGGCCTCGGCAATATGCGGGTTGCCGTGGCCGGCGTTGCAGCACCAAAGGCCGGCAGTCATGTCCAGGACCTGGCGGTTGTCGTCGGTGATCCAGTGCATGCCTTTGGCACCGGTGAGCATACGGGGACTGGCCTTGAAGCCCTTGTTGGGGGTAAACGGCATCCAGTGGGTGTTCAGGGAGGGGTTGTTCATAGCGGCACTCTCTTGGACTCTTGTGATGGGCGCCCCGGGCGCGGAATGACAACCAGTGTGAACAAAATAACAGGGGGGGAAAATGACGGTGGCTCAATGTTCAGTTTGGCTGACTTCAACATGATAACGATTAAGTGAAGTGAATTATGCCAACATGCAATTCAAATATAAGACAATTAATTTCAAAACCGAGAAATTAACCATGAATACTATGCGGGAAAGTTATCAATAGTGCCATAGTTAGGACTCACTTCGGACCTGTGGCTGGCTAAACTTTTAGGTGGTAGGTCGCTCTACCCCGAAATAAGGAGATTTCCATGACCATAAATAGCCAACCATTGGGTCGGGCGGCAACGTCCACCGATTTACAACCTTCATTACCGCTGAAGTCTTCGGGGAAAAAAATAATCATTAATGTATCCCTGATAACCATGGCGATATTATCGTTTGCTCCCCAAGTTCAATCCCAGGCCGTCACATATACCGAGCAGCAGCAGGCACTGGCTGAATTCGGTAAACATGTATTTTTTGATGAAGATATGTCGACCCCCAGTAATGCTCAGGGCTGTGTATCCTGCCACGATCCCAACCAGGGCTGGACTTTCCCTGATTCTGATACCAACCTGGGTCCGGTGGGAAGCCCCGGTGCACAACCCGATGATCGCGGCAAAATAAAGCCGCCTACCGTGGCGTATGGCAGTTTTGCCCGGCACTTTCAGCCCTGTAATGAAAATAATCCTTTCGGGTTGGTTGAATGGTGCGGGGGGGTGTTCTGGGATGGGCGGGCCGAAGGCACCGGCCCTGTGGGCTCTTACCCCGAAGGGGATGGTGCGGTCAGCGAAACGGTGACCATGGAAAGCCTGCGGTTGCGTAAGATAAGAGTTGGCTGGAACTCGTACATCGATCTGGAGCAGGAATACGCCCCTTTTCTCGGAGCATTGGCCGATCAGGCTTTGAATCCGGCTCAGCCCGGTATTGAACAAAATGCGGGCGAACGCAAGATTTGCATGAAGGTGAAAGGGGCTCACAAGCGACTTTATGAAAAGGCATTTGGGGAGCCGGTAAGTTGTTCCACCAATCCCAATAGGCTTGATCACAAGATGGTGTTCAGGCGTGTAGCCCTGGCGTTGTCCGCCTATCAGGGCTCACCGGATGTCAACTCATTCAGTTCGTTGAGGGATCTTGCCCTGTACCGGGAGCTCGGCTGTAAGGGGGAGGTAGACTTTGCTTCATATGCCTCAACTCAGCTGTGTAACCAGCTGGAAAACGTAAAGCCGGATCAAGCCACCTGGGGTGAGTTTCCCCTGGCCTTTGTGGGTACAGGTTTAAAACCTTACGAGATTAGGGAAATAAACCGCGGCCATGATATTTTTTATGGCATAGAAAGTGCGCCTGACAGCCTAAATGATGGTAACCCTGGCCCTCTTCGCCAAAACGCCAGTGGCCCCATTGTGACGGGTAATCCTCAGTTTGCTGGCAGAGGTATCGCCGCGCTCTGTGTCGCATGCCATGCAGACAGGCCTTTTGTTGATGACGGCACCGAGCCGCGTCAGCTTTATACCGATCAGGGTTATCACAATATCGGCGTCCCCTTTAATCGTGATATTCCCAATACCGTCAAGGGAGAGATCGCAGGTTTGGTGGGGCATGTTAGCCATAACTTCTATAGCGGAACCGAGATTCACCCGGGTGAGTTCCGTTCTCCCACCCTGCGCGAAGTTGCCAAAGGTGAAGAGCCAAATTTCGTCAAGGCATTTGCACATAATGGTTACTTCAAGAGCCTGGAGGGCATCATTCACTTCTACGGCAGCCGCGACCTGAAAAAACGTTGCGACCATGTGCCGGAAGGTGAACGCAGGCCCAATCCGATTCCCTTTGGCAACCCCTTTATTGCCAACTACGACGTGATTGACTCGCCGGTTGCCAATGCGACTGAAGCCGAAGCGCGTGCAAGCGATTGCTGGCCGGAGCCCGAGTTTTTCAATGCCGCGCCCATTGTGGTGGGTCAGTTTGACTTCTATCCCGAAGAAGAAAAGGCGCTGGCTGCCTACATCAGGGCATTGAGCGATACGCACATCGCCGCGACGCCATGATACTGACGAGTCAGGCATAACAAAAAGCCCGCTCGGTGAGCGGGCTTTTGCAATCTGGTGCGTTCTAGTGGATTCGAACCACCGACCCCCACCATGTCAAGGTGGTGCTCTAACCAACTGAGCTAAGAACGCCTGATTTAAAATTGGTGCGTCCTAGTGGATTCGAACCACCGACCCCTACCATGTCAAGGTAGTGCTCTAACCAACTGAGCTAAGGACGCTTATGTAAAAATTGGTGCGTTCTAGTGGATTCGAACCACCGACCCCCACCATGTCAAGGTGGTGCTCTAACCAACTGAGCTAAGAACGCATCGTACCTTCAGGCGCTGCGTATACTAGCCAAGGGGCCGGGGCTGGGCAAGCCTTTTTTCTTCCACAACAACCGGATGGAGAACAATTGCTCATCCCGGTGAAAGATTGCACCGGCGCAGAAAGTCTTGCCATGCCCTGGCGTGCTCCAGGGTCAGGCGACGGTAGCGAACATAGATCTGGCTTTCAAGGCCGGAGGCGTACCAGTTGCGATATTCGGCCATGGCCGAATATCGCTCCGTCGGTGCCGACAGGCTTTGGGCCAGCAGGGGGGCGAGTTGAGCAAAGCGGCGGTCCAGCTCGCTCAGCTGCCCCTGAATGTCCTTAATGTAGTAATGTTCCATGGCATTGCGCAGCCGTTCGGCGTCGGCCTGTCCTGCCGGGTCACAGTCGAACTGGGTCAGTCGTTGCAGAAAGTCGAGGCTTTGCTGCAGGTAATGGGCGGCGCTGTGCAATGAATAATAGAGTTCGCCCAGGTAATGATTGTTATAAAGGCCACCCAGGCGCGAATTGAACTCGGTGGCGTCAATGCCTTTCAGTGAGAGGTGGCCTGCGGCCTGTCGCTGGAGGTCGGCAAACAGGGCAAAGGCGTGGAGGGTTGACTGAAAACCGCGGTGATCCGGCGGCACCGGCCGCTGGCGGGGAGTGAGGGCTGCTCGTATCTCCGGCTCGGCCACCATCATGTTCCAGTGATAGCCGGGCAATAGCGGTGCTTTTTGTTGTTGCAATGCGGCCAGCCAGGCGTGCAACTCGTCATCGTGACTCTGTGCCAGGCAGTCCTCAAGGCCTTGCTGAAAATGCAGGTGGTACAGCAGCACGGCGCCGGCGTTTTGGCTTTTACCAATGGGGCTGTTGTGCTCACTCACCAGCCCCAGCAGCCGGCATTCTCCCAGTTTCAGGGTGTCGAGCAGGCCGGCGCTGACGCGCGGCTGGGGCAATTGCAGTCGGCGCTGGGCAGGCAATGTGGGCAGCGGCGGTGGTTCGCCAAGAGAGGGAGCATCGACTCCCAACACATTGGCGACACGACTCAGGTAGGTGTCAAAGGCGGGTTTAAGAGCCTGCCGGTCATTACACCCCGTCAACCAGAGGCAGGCCAGCAATATTGCGATGATGGACCCGTTCATAAATTTTACGTAACCGCCGAATCAAAAGGATTGCCGCTATGGTCAAGCCTACCAGAAAACCAATCCAGAAGCCGTGAGGGCCCATGGCGGGCACCAGCCAGTCGGTCAGTCCCAGTACCATGCCTACCGGCAGGCCGCACAGCCAGTAGGCCAGCAGGGTAATGTAGAAAATCATCTGGGTGTCTTTGTAACCACGCAGGGCGGCGGCACCAATGACCTGCACCGAGTCGGAAATCTGATACAGAGACGCCAGCAACAGCAGGCTGGCGGCCAGTTCCAGCACGTAATCGTTGTCGGTATAGATACCGCTTATCCAGTACCGGGACAGGGCGGTGGCCAGAGCCGTGCACACCGCCAGCAGGCAACCAAAGACGATGCCCGAGACGCTGGCAACCTTGGCCTGTTCGGCCATGCCTTCGCCCAGGCTGTGTCCCACCCTGATGGTCAGTGCCATGCCAAGGCTCAGTGGCAGCATGAAAATCAGGCTGGAAAAATTGATGGCGATCTGATGCCCGGCCACCACATCGGCCCCCAGTGGAGCCAATAGCAATGCCACCACGGTAAACAGGGTAACTTCGCAGAAAATGGCCATGGCAATAGGGAAGCCAAGGCGGAAAATGCGCCCGATGCGGGCCAGATCCGGGGCGGTAACGGCGGCAAAGACACCGAAGCGGCTAAGCAGGCTGGAGCGTTGTGTATACACCACCATGGCGATCAACATGGCCCAGAATACCAACGCCGAGGCATAACCACAGCCCACGCCGCCGAGCTGGGGCAGGCCGAATTTGCCGTGGATCAGCACATAGTTGGCGGGCACGTTCACCGTCAGGCCAATAAAGCCGATGACCATGGTGGGCCGGGTATGGGACAGGCCTTCACTGAAATTGCGTAGTACCTGATACAGGGCATAGGCGGGCATGCCCCACAGAATGCCGTGCAGGTAGCCGGTGGTTTTCTCTGCCAGCAGGGGTTCTACGTCCATCCAGTGCAGCACCTGGGGCGAGAAATACAGGGCCAGCCAGGCTGGCACCATGACCATCAGGGTAAGCCAGAAACCCTGATGGACGGCGCCGGCCACCTCCGGGTGACGACGGGCGCCGTTGAGTTGCGATATGATGGGGGTGAGTGCCATGACCACCCCCTGCACCAGCAAAATGATCGGCAGCCAGAAGCTTGTGGCCACGGCCACCGCCGCCATATCGGTGGCACTGATCTGGCCGGCCATGACGGTGTCGACAAAACTCATGGTGGTCTGGGCTACCTGCGCCACCAGAATGGGGCCGCACAGCCGCAGCAAATGCCGTGTTTCGGCAAAATATGGGGTGAAAGACATGCTTTTCTCGCTTGGGAATGGCGCCTGAAAACCGGCATTCAGGCCGCTGAATTGAATTCCTGCTGACGACGATGTCGGGTGCATCGTAATATAGCGGGAATATAACGGTTATTCAGGCCGTTTCCCATTATTTTGAACTGTTTTGTGATGGATTTTCGCGATGTTTACCGGAATTGTGCAAGGGCAGGGCATCCTGCTGGATGTGATTGAAAAAACCGATTTTCGCACCCATGTGGTGGCCATGCCGGCCGAGATGCTGCCGGGATTGGCCCTGGGGGCGTCGGTTGCCCATAATGGTTGCTGCCTGACGGTCACGGCCATTGAGGGAGAACAGGTCAGTTTTGACCTGATGCAGGAAACCCTGCGGGTGACCAATCTGGGTCAGCTGAAGCGCGGCGATGGTGTCAACCTGGAACGGGCTGCGCGCTTTGGCGATGATATTGGTGGCCACGCCATGTCGGGGCACATTATGGGGCAGAGCGAACTGCTTGAGCGAGTTGAAACCGAGAGCAACACCATGTTGCGTTTTGCCATGCCCTCCGGTCTTGGCAAATATCTGTTTACCAAGGGGTATATCGGTATTGACGGCATCAGCCTGACCCTGGGGGAGGTGAATAATACAGGCTTTGCCGTGCACCTGATACCGGAAACCCTGGCTCGCACCAACCTGGGGAGGGTACAGCCCGGTTACCTGGCCAATATCGAAGTGGATCCGCAAACCCAGGCCATAGTGGACACCGTGGAGCGGGTAATGGCGAGCCGCGCCTGAAGCAGACAAGAAAAAGCCGGGTATTCCCGGCTTTATTAACATGAAGATGTTATGCCAACATACAAAGGTTAGACATAATACCAGCCCGGTTCAAAAGTACTGCTCGTCATCGGCATCCACGCGAACACGCACCTCATCGCTTAACTCATCTCGCTCAATACAAACATGTATGGCGTTACAACAGGCCTGACAATCTTCGTAATAGTCCTGATCACCTTCGGACGCATCCACCACAAGACGGGTATGATGGCCGCAGTGAGGGCAGACAATGTTTTGCTCAAAATAGTCACGCATATGCAACTCCTTCATGTTGGCGGCGGGCTCAGGCCTCCGGCAGGCTACGGCAGGTGCGGCCGCCATCCAGCGCGATGATCTGACCAGTGAGGTAGGCAGGCCCTTCCAGCAAAAAGGCCACCGTCTCGGCAATTTCTTCCGGCTCACCCAGCCGCCCCATGGGCACCGACTTGAGCACAGTTTGCTTCTGTTGCTCATCCAGCTCGTGCTCGGGCCAGATGATGGCGCCGGGGGCAATGCCATTGACTCGCACCTCGGGAGCCAGCTCCGCCGCAAGCCCTCGGGTCAGGGTGGCCAGGGCATTCTTGGCCATGCTGTAAGGGAGATGATGCTGCAGGCCATTTTTGGCGTGAATATCCACCATATTGACGATAGCCCCCCGTTGCTTTTTCAGCGCCGGCAGCAGGGCCTGGCTCAGTAGCAGCGGGGCAGCGGCATTGGTGGCCGACAGCTCGAGCCATTGGGCCGGGGTGATCTCACCCATGGCGGTGGGATAGAAGGCAGAGGCGTTGTTGACCAGGGCGTCGAGGCGGCCAAAACAGCCCAAGGCCCGATCTGCCAGGGCATTGAGTTCGTCAAGCCGGGTCAGATCCTGTTGCAACAAGTGTACGCTGTCGGGGCGTTCATGATTCAGACTGTCGGCCAGCTCCCTGGCCAGGGCCTCGCTGTGATGAAAATGCAGTACCAGGCGGTATCCCCGCTGGTGAAGGTGACGACTGATTGAGGCTCCAATGCGCCTGGCGGCGCCGGTAATCAACACCACGGGTTGCGGCATGACTTCTCCTAACTGGCGATAATGCGCAGCAAGCTGGTTTTTGCCTGCTGCAGATAAGGGTTCCCAAAGAGATTGACGTGATTGAGCAGGTGATAGAGGTTGTAGATCTCGCGGCGGGCACGGTAACCCTCTTCCCGGGGCCAGACAGCGTCGTAACCCTGGTAAAAGACGCGGGGAAACTGGCCAAACAACTCGGTCATGGCAATATCCGTTTCCCGATCACCAAAATAACTGGCCGGATCAAACAGCACGCCCTGTCGCTCACTGAATCCAAGGTTGCCACGCCATAAATCTCCATGCAACAGACATGCCCGAGGTTGGTGACTGGCAAGGCGGTTTTTGATGGCACCGACAATTTCTTCGATATCGCCAAAATACTGCCCCTTTTCTTCCAGCAACTTCAGTTGCCAGCCTATTCGCTGCTCGGAAAAAAAGGTGGCCCATTTTTTATGCCAGGCATTGGGTTGCACCGTGGTGCCGATAAAATTGTCCTCGTCCCAGCCATACATGGGCTGGGAGCTGCCCTTGTGCAGATGGGCCAGCTGCCGGCCCAGCATGTGCCAGTCCTGCTCTTCGGCACTGCCCAGGGCCAGGTATTCCAATACCAGAAAACTGCTGCTCACCGTGGTGCCACAGCAGACAGGGCGGGGCACCTTCACGGTCTGGGTATTGAGTAAATGCTCAAGGCTGGTCCACTCGGCGCGGAACATATCGACGCCGGCACGGTCATTCAATTTAACGAAAAAGTGGCGGTGGCCATCGCTGACACGAAAGGCCTGGTTGATTTCACCACCACTGAGGGGCTTGCGTTCGGTAATGGCAAATTCGGCGTCAATCGCCTCGCTGATCTGACTGGCAATAACGGGCCACATAAGCGCTTCACTCCACGGTACCGGTTTTGCCACAGTATAGGCCATACGCCGGCGTCGGCCGGCCATCCTCTTCACCATGGAGATAGTATGATAAAACAACTCAAGCAATGGCTGTCCGGCAACCCGGGTGAAACCGCCGCCGAGCTGTCCGAGGAGGCCGCGGTAGCGGCCCTGCTGGTCGAGGTGATGCTGGCCGATGGCAGTGCCAGTGATGCCGAGCAGCGTCGGTTGCAGAGCCTGTTCCGGCGCTTGTTCCGGGACGAGGCACAACAACTGGAACTATGGCTTGAACAGGGCAGGGCACGACAGCAGCAAGCCATTTCCCTGTTTGAATTTACCACTCACCTGCGGGCCCTGCCGGCGACACGACGCGAGGCCATTTTACAGGCCTTGTGGCACATGGCCCTGGCCGATGGCGAACTGGACCAGCAGGAGGAGAGCATCGTGCGTCAGGTGGCGGAGCTGCTCTATATTCCGCACAGCCGCTTTATTCAGCTAAAGCACAGGGCGCAGAAGGGGGCCGACTGAGGCGATGGCGCATGGCGGCCGGTCATGAATTCTGTTAGGCTTTGCGCTCCCGACCTGTGCCGCCGGGTAACACCAATTGCGTGCCAGGCTGGCAAGGTAACGCCAGATGGTCGGGACGGTAAAGCGACAACCTTATTTCACACATACATGTGCGCTTTGGTAGGGTGCACCACTGTCAAGGACATTTCATGCCGACAATTACTCTTCCCGATGGCAGCCAACGCCATTTCGAGCATCCCGTCTCCATCATGGAGGTCGCCCAGGATATCGGCCCGGGCCTGGCCAAGGCCTGCATTGCCGGTCGTATCGATGGTGAGCTGGCGGACGCCTGTGAGCTCATCAGCCATGACGCCAGCCTGTCGATCATCACCGCCAAGGATCAGGATGGCCTCGAGATCATTCGCCACTCCTGCGCCCACCTGCTCGGTCACGCCATCAAGCAACTGTGGCCCGAAACCCGCATGGCCATTGGTCCGGTAATCGACAACGGCTTTTATTACGATGTGGATCTCGAGCACACCCTGACCGAGGAAGACATTCAGAAGCTGGAAGCCCGCATGCTGGAGCTGGCCAAGACCGAATATGCGGTGGTCAAGAAGAAGGTGAGCTGGCAGGAAGCACGGGACACCTTTGCCCGTCGGCATGAGCCGTACAAGATCGAAATCCTCGATCAGAACGTCAGCCAGCACGACAAGCCCGGCCTGTATCATCACGAAGAATACATCGACATGTGCCGGGGCCCTCATGTGCCCAGCATGCGTTTCTGCCAGCATTTCAAGCTACAGAAGGTATCCGGCGCCTACTGGCGTGGCGATTCCAAAAACAAGATGCTGCAGCGCATTTACGGGACCGCCTGGGCCGACAAGAAGGCGCTCAAGGCGTACCTGCTGCAACTGGAAGAAGCCGCCAAGCGCGATCATCGTAAAATCGGCAAGCAGCTCGACCTCTATCACATGCAGGAAGAAGCGCCGGGCATGGTGTTCTGGCACAACGACGGCTGGACCATCTTCCGCGAGCTGGAAACCTTTGTGCGCGACAAGCTGCGGGAATACCAGTACGAAGAGGTCAAGGGCCCCTTCATGATGGACCGGGTGCTGTGGGAGAAGTCCGGCCACTGGGACAAGTACGCCGAAAACATGTTTACCACCCACTCCGAGAACCGGGACTATGCCATCAAGCCGATGAACTGCCCGGGGCATGTGCAGATCTTCAATCAGGGCCTCAAGTCCTACCGGGATCTGCCCCTGCGCATGGCCGAGTTCGGCTGCTGTCATCGCAACGAGCCCAGCGGTGCCCTCCATGGCCTGATGCGGGTGCGTGGTTTTACCCAGGACGACGCCCATATCTTCTGTACCGAAGATCAGATCCAGAGTGAGGTATCAGCCTGTATTCGCATGGTGTACGACACCTACGAGACCTTTGGCTTTACCAATATCGCGGTCAAGCTGTCTACCCGTCCGGAGCAGCGCATCGGCAGCGACGAAATCTGGGACCAGGCCGAGCTGGCTCTGGAAGAAGCACTCAAGGCCTACGGCATCGAATATGAGCTGCAGCCGGGCGAGGGCGCCTTCTACGGTCCCAAAATTGAGTTTACCCTGCACGACTGTCTCAACCGGGCCTGGCAGTGTGGTACCGTTCAGCTCGACTTCGCCCTGCCGGGTCGACTGGGGGCCAGCTACGTGGGTGAAGACAACGAGCGCCACGTGCCGGTGATGATCCACCGCGCCATTCTCGGCTCCATCGAGCGTTTTATCGGTATTCTTATCGAGGAATACGCCGGATTGTTCCCGACCTGGCTGGCTCCCACCCAAGCGGTGGTGCTCAACATTACCGACAATCAGGCCGACTATGCCAAAAACCTGGTCGCGTCACTGAATAATGTTGGCATTCGAGCCCGTGCAGACTTGAGAAATGAAAAAATTGGCTTTAAAATCCGCGAGCATACTCTAAAGCGGGTACCTTTCATGCTGGTGTGCGGCGACAAAGAAGTCGAAGCCGGCAAGGTTGCGGTCCGTACCCGGAAAGGGCAGGATCTCGGTACCTTTGACGTTGAAGAGCTGACAGCGCTCATTCAGCAGGAGATTCAAACCCGCGGAAAGAAAACAGTGGAGGATAGGTTATAAAAGGCGCCAAAAAAGGGGGCAAGCCCGCTCCCCGCAATCGACTGAATGAAGAAATCCGACTGAAAGAAGTTCGTCTGGTCGGCCTGGAAGGTGAAGCATTGGGGGTCGTGTCCATCAATGAGGCACTGAGCGCCGCCAGTGAGGCGGGCGTCGATCTGGTGGAAATCAGTCCCAATGCCGAGCCGCCCGTTTGCCGTATCATGGATTACGGCAAGTTCCTCTACGAGAAGAGCAAGGCCACCAAGGAACAGAAGAAAAAGCAGAAACAAATCCAGGTCAAGGAAGTTAAATTCCGGCCCGGTACCGATGAAGGCGACTATCAGGTAAAGCTACGCAACCTGGTTCGCTTTTTGGAAGAAGGCAACAAGGCCAAAGTCACGCTGCGATTCCGCGGTCGTGAAATGGCCCACCAGGAAATCGGCTTTGATTTGCTTAACCGCATCAAAGGCGATCTCGATGAACTGGCCCTGGTCGAATCCTTTCCCAAGCTGGAAGGTCGTCAGGCCGTCATGGTGCTTGCCCCTAAAAAGAAACAGTAAGGTTCAGCAAGTAGCCGGGCATTACGCCCGGCTCGCCTTGTCTGTTTGATGTTATTAACAATGCGGAGTATTTCATGCCTAAGATGAAATCCAACAAGGGCGCTGCCAAGCGCTTCAAGAAGACCGGCTCTGGTGGTTTCAAGCGCAAGCAGTCCCACCTGCGTCACATCCTCACCAAGAAAAGCACCAAGCGTAAGCGTCAGCTGCGCGGTAAGTGTCTGGTAGCAGCCTGCGACGTTGCCCAGATCAAATCCATGCTGCCCACCGCTTAAGAGGAGAGTGAACAATGCCAAGAGTTAAACGTGGTGTAACTGCGCGCGCGCGTCACAAGAAAATTCTGAAGCAGGCCAAAGGTTATTACGGTGCCCGTTCACGCGTTTATCGCGTTGCCGTGCAGGCCGTTACCAAGGCCGGCCAGTACGCTTACCGCGACCGTCGCCAGAAAAAGCGTCAGTTCCGTCAGCTGTGGATTGCCCGTATCAACGCGGCTTCCCGTCAGAACGGCCTGTCCTACAGCCGCTTCATCGATGGCCTGAAGAAGGCTTCCGTTGAAATCGATCGCAAGATCCTGGCTGACATCGCCGTGCACGACAAGGCCACCTTCACCGCTCTGGTTGCCAAAGCGAAAGAGGCCCTGGCGTAAGCCGGACTTCAATGGTTTTCAAAGGAGGCTACGGCCTCCTTTTTTTATTGACTTCCCCCCGGTTCAGCGGTGGAAGCAACAAGGCATTTCCTTTATTATCAAGGCCTTTTCTATTATTTAGCGTCCGTGTATACGGGCAAGTCAACGAGGAATACATGGATCAGCTGGAAGACGTGATCGTCAAGGCGCAGGCGGAGATCCAGGCTGCCGCCACTGCCGCCGAACTGGATGAAATCCGGGTTCGCTACATGGGCAAGAAGGGCACCTTTACCGAGCAGTCCAAGGCGCTCGGCAAGCTGTCTCCGGAAGAGCGTCCCGCCGCGGGCCAGGCCATCAACCAGGCCAAGCAGGCCGTTAACGACGCGCTCAATAGCAAGCGCGATGCCCTGCAACTGGCCGAGCTCAATGCCAAGCTGGCCGGAGAAACCCTGGATATCAGCCTGCCGGGCCGTCGCCAGGCCAGCGGTGGCCTGCATCCGGTCAGCCGCACCATCAAGCGTATCGAATCGTTTTTTGGCGAGCTGGGTTTTCAAGTGGCCGAGGGTCCGGAAATCGAAGACGATTTCCACAACTTCGATGCGCTGAACATTCCGGCCCATCATCCGGCCCGAGCCGATCACGACACCTTCTATTTCAACCCCAAGCTGATGCTGCGCACCCAGACCTCCGGCGTGCAGATCCGTACCATGGAACAGCAGCAGCCGCCCATTCGCATCATCTCGCCGGGCCGGGTATATCGTAACGACTACGATCAGACCCACACCCCCATGTTCCACCAGGTGGAAGGCCTGCTGGTGGATGAAAACGTCAGCTTCACCCAGCTCAAGGGCGTACTGCACGACTTTCTGCACAACTTTTTTGAAGAAGATCTGCAGATTCGATTCCGTCCGTCCTACTTTCCGTTCACCGAGCCCAGTGCCGAAGTGGACGTGATGGGCAAGAACGGCAAGTGGCTGGAAGTGCTTGGCTGCGGCATGGTGCACCCGAACGTACTGCGCTCGGTAGGCATCGACCCCGAGCGTTACAGCGGCTTTGCCTTTGGCATGGGCGTAGAGCGTCTGACCATGCTGCGTTACGGCGTCAACGATCTGCGTGCCTTCTTCGAAAATGATCTGCGTTTTCTCAAGCAATTCCGGTAAGCGGCAGGAGCAATAATGAAGTTTTCAAAATCATGGCTGGATGAATGGATCAACACCGGTCTTAACGCCGAGGCCCTTGCCGAGCAGATCACCATGGCCGGTCTGGAAGTGGACGGCATCGAGCCGGTGGCCGGCGACTTCAGCCAGGTCGTTGTGGGTGAAGTGGTGGAGTGCGGCCAGCACCCGGACGCCGACAAGCTGCGCGTCACCAAAATCAATGTGGGCGGTGACGAGCTGCTCGACATCGTCTGTGGCGCCCCTAACTGCCGTCAGGGCCTGAAGGTGGCGGTGGCCGTGGTTGGCGCCGTGCTGCCCGGTGATTTCAAAATCAAGAAGGCCAAGCTGCGCGGCCAGCCGTCTCACGGCATGCTGTGCTCCTACGGTGAGCTGGGTATCGATGTGGAGTCCGACGGCATTATCGAGCTGCCCGCCGATGCGCCGGTCGGTACCGACGTGCGTGACTATCTGGCCCTGAACGACGTCATTGTCGAGGTGGATCTGACCCCCAACCGCGCCGACTGCCTGAGTCTCGCCGGCCTGGCTCGGGAAGTGGGAGTGCTCAACAATCAGGATGTGGCCTGGCCCGAGATCGCCGCCGTGCCCGCCGCCATTGACGATCGGCTCGACATTCGCCTGGAAGCGCCCGCCGCCTGTCCCCGTTACCTGGGCCGGGTGGTGAAGAACATCAACGTCAAGGCCGAGACGCCACTGTGGATGCAGGAAAAACTGCGTCGCAGCGGTATTCGCAGCATCGATCCCGTGGTGGACATCACCAATTTCGTGCTGCTGGAATGGGGCCAGCCCATGCACGCCTTTGACCTCAATACCCTGAACGGTGGTATTGTGGTTCGTCAGGCGGAGCAAGGCGAAAAACTGACCCTGCTCGACGGCAACGAAGTGACCCTGAACACCGACACCCTGGTGATTGCCGACAGCGAGCGCCCGGTGGCCATGGCCGGTATCTTTGGTGGCGAAGCCACCGGCGTGACCGAAAATACTCGGCACGTGCTGCTGGAGTGTGCCTTCTTCAGCCCGCTGGCCATTACCGGTCGCGCCCGCAGCTACGGCCTGCATACCGACTCGTCCCACCGCTTTGAGCGGGGCGTGGATTACCGCCTGCAGCACAAGGTGATGGAGCGGGCTACCGCCCTGCTGCTGGACATCTGCGGCGGTGAAGCCGGCCCGGTCATTGAAGCCGTCGCTGACGATCAGCTGCCTCAGGCCGCCACCGTGACCCTGCGCCACGCCAAACTCAACCGCCTCATCGGTATTGACATCGACGCCGGTCAGGTGACTGAAATGCTGACCCGCCTGGGGCTGGAGGTCACCACCACCGCCGAGGGTTGGAACGTGGTAGTGCCGAGCTATCGCTTTGACATTGCCATCGAGGAAGATCTGGTGGAAGAAGTGGCCCGCATCTACGGCTACAACAACATTCCCAATGTCGCTCCTCGGGCCAACCTCTCCATGTCGTCCCACCGTGAGGCGCAACTGCCGCTGAACCGGCTCAAGGATGCCCTGGTGGACGCGGGTTACCAGGAAGCCATCACCTACAGCTTTGTGGATCCGACCCAGCAGCAACTGCTGTTCCCGAACGCCGAGCACATGGTGTTGCCCAACCCCATCGCCGCCGACATGTCTGCCATGCGGGTCTCACTGTGGCCGGGCCTGATCCAGGCCGCGGTCTACAACCAGAACCGCCAGCAGTCGCGTCTGCGTCTGTTCGAACAGGGCCTGACCTTTGTGCCGGACAACACCGCCGAAAACGGCGTGCGCCAGACCCCGGTTCTGGCGGGCCTGATACTGGGCGCCGTGGTGGACGAGCACTGGAGCATGAGCAGCCAGGGTGCCGATTTCTTTGATCTCAAGGGCGACGTGGAAAGCCTGCTGGCCCTCTCCGCCGATGAGTTGGCCTTCAGCGTCGAGCGCGCCGAGCTGGCAGCCCTGCACCCGGGGCAATCCGCTCGGCTGCTGCGTGGCGGTCAGGTAGTGGGTCACTTTGGCGCCCTGCATCCCAGCCTGCTGAAGAAACTCGGCCTCAAGTCTCAGGTGTACCTGTTTGAAATCGAGCTGGCCGCCCTGACCGAACGCCGAGTGCCGAATGCGGTGGAGGTGTCTCGTTTCCCGGCCAACCGCCGCGATCTGGCACTGGTTGTCGATCATAACCTGGCCGCTGCCGATATCCTTGATTTGGTTAGGAAAGTTGGCGGTAACCAGCTGGTTGGCTTAAACTTGTTTGACGTGTACCAGGGCCAGGGCATTGCCGAGGGCAAAAAGAGCCTGGCACTCAGCCTGGTACTGCAGGACACCCAACGGACGTTGGAAGAAAAGGAAATCGCCGACACCGTGGCCCGCATTGTAACGGCGGTTTCCGACGAGTTTAATGCTTCCTTGAGGGATTGAGCTTATGGCGTTAACCAAGGCCGACATAGCAGAGCACCTGTTTACCAAACTTGGCATCAGCAAGCGGGATGCCAAGGACATGGTTGAAGCGTTCTTTGAGGAAATTCGTAGTGCGCTTGAACAGGGTGAACAGGTCAAAATTTCCGGTTTCGGCAATTTTGAACTGCGCAACAAGGGAGAACGCCCCGGGCGCAATCCCAAGACCGGGGAAGACATTCCCATTTCGGCCAGGCGGGTGGTGACCTTTCGCCCGGGGCAGAAGCTCAAGGCCCGGGTGGAGAACGCCACCCTGAACGACGCAGAGTAAAATCAAAGCCAGGCAACCGCCTGGCTTTTTGCGTTTAGACTAAGGCACTATTGGCTCTGCGCCTCACTGGCTGTTAGCCTATGAGGCAGGATGAAATCAGCAGAGGCATGCACAGCGTGCAGAAAGGAAACATCGTGATCCTCACCGGCGCCGGCATTTCCGCCGAGTCCGGCATTCGCACTTTCAGGGCCGCAGACGGCCTGTGGGAAGAGCATCATATCGAAGACGTGGCCACGCCCGAAGGTTACCGCCGTAATCCCGAGCTGGTGCAGCGCTTTTACAATGAAAGGCGCGCACTGTTGCAAACCGTTGCGCCCAATGCGGCCCACCAGGCCCTGGCCCGGCTCGAGGCCGAGTGGCCGGATCGCGTAACCCTGATCACCCAGAACATCGATGATCTGCACGAGCGTGCCGGCAGCCACAATGTGCTGCACATGCACGGCGAGCTGCTCAAGGTGCGCTGCCCCCACAGCAACCAGACCGTCGACTGGAGCGGCGATCTGCGCACCACGGATCTGTGCCATTGCTGCCAGTTTCCCGAGCCGTTGCGCCCTCATGTGGTCTGGTTCGGAGAAATGCCGCTGCTGCTCGATCATATTTACCAGGCCTTGAGTGAAGCCAGCCTGTTCGTTGCCATCGGCACCTCGGGCAATGTCTATCCCGCCGCCGGCTTTGTACACGAGGCGGCCATGCACAACGCCCATACCCTGGAGATCAACCTGCAGCCCAGCGAAATACGCACCCATTTCGATGCCCATCGCTACGGCCCGGCAACCCAGGAAGTCGGAGCCTGGGTGGAGGAGTTACTGACCGGTCTCGCCGGCGCTTCCATTCGGCAACAAGGTTGAATGAACGGCTGAAAAAAAGCCCGCCATTGGCGGGCTTTTTCATTCACTGGGTACGCAGCTTGACCCAGAACTGTTCGTAGATGGCGAGCACTTCATCGCCCAGATCGTCCTGGAAATGGCCGTTCGCCACCACCTCGGCCGAGGGAAACAGCACCGGGTTGTTCGCCACGTCGGCGGGCAACAGCGCCTTGGCCCCTCGATTGGGCACCGCCAGTCCCAGCTCGGTAATGATCTGTGCGGCGACTTCGGGCCGCATCAGATAATCCAGAAAACGGTGCGCGGCGTCCACGGAGCGGGCGTTGGCGGGAATGGCGGCACTGTCCACCCAGAAGATGGCGCCTTCCTCGGGATAAACATATTCCAGATTGAGGCCGTCCTGCTGGGTCTTGTAAGCCTGATCGCTCCACAACAGGCCGATGCTGGTTTCACCGGTCACATAAGGCATGCGCGGGTTGTCGGAGTTATACAGCAGCACATTGTCTTGCAGCGCCACCAGCTTGTCATAAGCGGCGGCCACCTCCTGGCCATCCTTGCTGTTGGCGGAATGCCCCAGGGTCAGCAGTGCCATCTGGAAATTTTCGCGAATGTCGTCGGTCAGCATCAGCTGGCCGTTGAAATCACTGTTCCACAAATCGGCCCAGCCGGCCACGCTGGCATCAGGCAGCTCGTCCCGGTTAACGGCAATTGCGGTGCTGCCAAAGGCATAGGGCATGCTGTAGGTATTGCCCTTGTCGAAATCCCGATCCAGCAGGGCAGAGTCCAGCTGGCCGAAGTGGGGCAGTTGGCTCTTGTCGAGGGGCTGCAGCATGTTCTCCCGGGCCATTTTGCTCAGCATGTAGCTGGACGGAAAAATCACGTCATAGCTTTCCCTGGCACCGCTGGTCTGCAGCAGCTTGAGCTTGGCATAGAGCGCCTCGTTGGAGTCAAAACTGGCGTAATCCACCGCCACGCCGGTTTCCTTGGTAAAGGCCTGCAACACGGCCTCGGGCAGGTATTCGGCCCAGGCGTACACGGCCAGGCGCTCCTGGGCCACGGAAAAGGCGGGCAGGGTGGCCAGGGCCACCGCCAGCGAGTAAGTGCGAATCTTCATATCAGCGTTTGTCCCTTAACAGTAATTGAGAAATCACCACCAGAATCAGTGATACCACCAGCATCAGGGTGGCCAGTGCATTGACCTCGGGGGAAACTCCCACCTTGACCATGGAATAAATGCGCAGCGGCAGAATGTCATAACCCGGCCCGGTCACGAAGGAGCTGACGATGACGTCATCCAGCGACAGGGTAAAGCTGAGCAGCCAGCCCGCGGCGATGGCCGGCAGTGCCAGCGGCAGCAGAATGCGCCGGAAAATCACCGCTTCGCCGGCGCCCAGATCCCGCGCCGCTTCTATGATGCGCACATCAAAGCCCCTGAGCCGGGAAAATACCGTGATCACCACAAAGGGCAGGCAAAAGGTGACGTGGGCAAACAGCAGTGACCAGAACCCCAGCGACACGCCAATGACCACGAACAGCGCCAGCAGCGAAATGGCCATGACGATATCCGGTGACATCATCACCACAAACAGCATGCCCCCCACGAAGCGTTTGCCACGAAAGCGGTAACGGTACAGCGCCACCGCCGCCAGGGTGCCGATCAGGGTGGCGACACTGGCGGACAGCAGGGCCACCGTCAGCGAGTGGCGCGCTGCCTCAAGTAGGGCGGTGTTGCCGGCCAGCCGCTGATACCAGTCCAGGGTAAAACCGTCCCAGCGAATGCCAAAGCGGGACTGGTTAAAGGAGTTCACCACCAGCACACCAATGGGGATATACAGGTAGGCAAACACCAGCAACAGCAATGCGCCTTTCAGCCATCTGGTCATTCGGCCTCTCCCTTGTTGTTCAGCAGCCGGCCGGCCTGGTAGTAAATCAGCATCAGGGTCGCCATCAGCACCGTCAGGGTCACGCTGGTGGCGGCGCCAAAGGGCCAGTCACGAATGTTAAGGAACTGGGTCTTGATGATGTTGCCGATCAACAAGTGCTTGGCCCCGCCCAGCAGATCCGAGATGTAAAACATGCCCAGCGCCGGCAGAAACACCAGCAGACAGCCGGCAACGATGCCCGGCAGGGTCAGCGGCAACACCACTCGCACAAAGCGGGGCAGGGGACCGGCCCCCAGATCCCGCGCCGCCTCCAGCAGGCGGCCGTCCAGCTTTTCGATGGCCGCATACAGCGGCAGGATCATGAACGGCAGCAGGATATACACCAGGCCGATGATCACCGCCGCCTCGGTAAACACGATGCGCAGCGGCTGCTCGATAATGCCCAGTGACAACAGCGTCTGGTTGAGCAGGCCCTTGGTGCCCAGCACCGCCTTGAGCGCATAGGTGCGGATCAGCGAGTTGGTCCAGAACGGCACTATCACCAGAAACAGCAAAACCGGGCGCCAGGCCTTGGGCAGCCCCGCCACCACAAAGGCAAAGGGGTAGCCGATCAGCAGACACAGCAGGGTGGCGAGGCCGGCCATCATCAGGGAATGCCACAGCACCTTGATGTACATGGGATCAAGCAGCCGGGCATAGTTCTCCGGGGTCAACACCAGGCTCACCAGGCTGGCGTGATCCCGGGTCAGAAAGCTGGTGCCGATGATCATCAAATTGGGCAGAAACACGAACAGCAGCAGCCAGCCCACAATCAGGCCCACCGCCAGGTTGCGAAAGCCGTTAGTGTTGTTCATGGGGCAGCACCACCTCCCAGCCATCCACCCAGCTCACCGACACCCGCTGATCCAGGGCGTAGTCGGTGCCGGCATCGTCTTCGTCGAAAAACTCGGAGATCAGGATCTCGCCGCCGGCGTCGAGCTGCACCCGGGACTCAAGGGTGGCCCCCTTGTACTGGCGATCGAGAATACGCCCGTTCACTCCCGCAGCCGCCTGCTCAGTTCCTTGGGCCGACATACGCAGATCTTCCGGGCGCAGCAATACACACACCCGATCGCCCGGGCTGAACGGATGACGGCTGTGCACCAGGCAGTCACGGCCTTCCACCCGGGCGTGCCAGCGCCCCTGTTCGGCGGGGGCCAGCAGCTCGCCATCGAGAATGTTGATTTCGCCGATAAAACGGGCGACGAACAGGTTGGCGGGGGCTTCGTAAATGTCCCGGGGCGACCCCTGCTGCACCACACGGCCACCCTGCATCACCAGAATGCGATCGGACATCGACAGCGCTTCTTCCTGATCGTGGGTCACAAACACAAAGGTTATGCCCAGCCGACGCTGCAGCGCCTTCAGCTCCACCTGCATTTGCCGGCGCAGCTTGTAGTCAAGGGCACTGAGCGACTCGTCCAGCAGCAACACCCGCGGGCGGTTGACCACCGCCCGGGCAATGGCGATACGCTGCTGCTGACCACCGGAGAGCTGATGGGGATAACGGTCGGCCATCTGCTCCAGCTGCACCATGGCCAGGGCTTCCTGCACTCGCGGGGCGATGTCGGCGGCGGGCACCTTTTGCATGCGCAGGCCAAAGGCCACATTGTCGAAAATGGTCATGTGGGGAAACAGGGCATAGCTCTGAAACACGGTGTTGACATGACGCTGCTCCGCGGGCACCGCGGTAATGTCATCGCCGGCGAGAAAAATACGGCCGCCGTCGGCCGACTCCAGCCCGGCAATCAGCCTGAGCACCGTGGTTTTACCACAGCCGGAAGGACCCAGCAGGGTGACAAATTCACCATCGTAGATAGACAGATCCAGGTGTTCGATGATGGTCTTGCCGCCGAAGGACTTGCTGATGCCGGCAAGGGTGACAATGGGAGCTTTGTGTTCGGCCATGTGCCTGAATGCACCTCGATAGGAACGCCCGGCGTTCACAGGGAAAGGAAAGCGCGCATTCTAGGACTCGTCCGGCATGAAGCAAAGCAAATAAAAATTGCCGCAACAAACGGTTTTGTTGTTTGCGAAGCCGTTGAATGTGCGCAACTTTTAACCGGCTCACAACGGGTTACGAGAGCCGGCCGATGCCGCTATAATGGCCGCATTCCCTGAACCAGAAATCGTATTTGATGAACGAACCCGAATCTTCCCGCCTGCAGCAGTCGCTGCAACACGGATTTTCCCTTGCTCCCAAGGCGGTGCTGCAGGAAGGCTGGCAGCGCATTTACGGCGCCAAGCTGACCATGGTGATGGCCGCCATCGGCGTGGCCGGCAGCTGGCTGCTGCTCAATCACCTGCTGCTGACCGTGGCCGGTGATAGCGAGACCGGCGACTGGCGTGCCAGCCTGCTGGGCCTGCTGATTTCCATGATCATGGCACCCATGAGCGGCGGCCTCGACATGATGGGCATTCACCGGGCGGTGGAAAGACCCATTCGCGCCAATCAGATTTTTGATTATTTCCGTTATGTGCTGCCGCTGGCGGTGGCCAGCCTGATCATGGGCTTTATGACCAGCCTGTTCCTGCCCCTGGGGGCAGCATTTGGCCTGCCGGCGGTGCTGGCCATGTTGCCCACCCTGGTGCTGAGCGTGGCGCTGATGTTTGTTTTTCCGCTGATCCTGGAAAAAGGCCTGAGCCCGTTTCAGGCCATTCTGGTGTCTCTGCGGCTGTTCGCCCGCCAGTGGCTCAACCTGATTGCCATTCATCTGATACTGGTGGCGCTGTTTATGGCCGCCGTACTCAGCTTTGGCATTGGCCTGGTATGGGTGGCGCCGCTGTACATGGTGGTCAAGGGCATCATTTACCGGGAAGCCTGCGGCGTTCGTGGCGCCGGTGACGCCACCGCCCCGGCTTCCTCACCTTCAAGGGATCATTTCGAGGCATGAAATCCGTACTGTTTGGGGCCGCGCTGGCCCTGCTGGCCGTTCCGGCCCACGCCGACGCGCTCAATCTGGGTTACAGCGGTTTTTACAAGCACCTGGATACCGTGGCCGACGCCGAAGTCGAGCACGCCACCCTGGGTTTTTACCTCAGCCGCAACGACGGCGAGGGCTGGTGCACCATTCATCACGGCTCGGTTGAGGTTGCCGGCCAACCACGGGGCGAAGTGACCGTTCTGCCCCATGGTGAATTCGTGTTGCCCTTTGACAAGCAGCTGGATCTGGACAAGGCCGTGGTCCGACTCGACGTGGATCAGCCGGAGCGCTGTGAAATCTCCATTCAAATTCAGACCCTGCTGCCGGCAGGCGAGGTGCAGGCGGCACAGCTGCGTGCCATTCGCGATGAAATGCAGGCCTTGCTGCAGGAAATGGCCGGCTGGCCGGGGCGCTATTTTGTGCCGAGCATCAAGGGCGTGCAATTACAGCCGCTGAGCGGGCAAGAGCTTATTCAGGGCCTGAACAAACTGTCTCTGGATGATGCCGCACTGACCGGTAATGGCAACTGGCAGATTCCCGCCACTCGGGTCACGCCCTGGTTGTAACCCCGGCACTGGGAAGCCAGGCTACATCAGCAAAAAAGGCGCCTCGGCGCCTTTTTTATTACTTCACTTCAAGCACCTGCAGGCGCTCGCCCAGCTCGGGGGCGTCGTCATCATCCTGCTCAAAACGAGGAGCAACGTCGGGCTTGTCAAAACCGATGTCGCCGCCGTCGATTACGCCGGACTCGCTGTTAATGCTTTTAAAGTCAAACTGCTGATGATCCATCAGGTGCGACGGCACCAGGTTTTGCACCGAGCGGAACATGCTTTCAATGCGGCCGGGAAAACGCTTGTCCCAATCCTGCAGCATGGTCTTGATGGCCTGGCGTTGCAGGTTTTCCTGGGAGCCGCACAGGTTGCACGGAATAATGGGAAATTCCCGGGCCTCGGCGTAGCGTACCAGATCCTTTTCCTTGGCATAGGCCAGGGGACGGATCACCACGTGTTTACCGTCATCGCTCACCAGCTTGGGAGGCATCGACTTCATGGTGCCGCCATAGAACATGTTGAGCAGCAGGGTTTCCAGAATGTCGTCCCTGTGGTGGCCAAGGGCAATCTTGGTGGCCCCCAGCTCGGTGGCGGTGCGATAGAGAATGCCCCGGCGCAGCCGCGAGCACAGTGAGCAGGTGGTTTTGCCTTCCGGAACCTTGTCCTTGACGATGGAGTAGGTGTCTTCCTCGACGATTTTGTACTCCACCCCCAGGCCGTCCAGGTAGGCGGGCAGCACATGCTCGGGAAAGCCGGGCTGCTTCTGATCCAGGTTGACCGCTACAATCTCGAAACGAATGGGGGCGTGGGCCTGCAGGTTCTGCAGAATGTCGAGCATGGCATAGCTGTCCTTGCCGCCCGACAGGCACACCATGACCCTGTCACCGTCTTCAATCATATTGAAGTCGGCGATGGCCTCACCCACGTTGCGACGCAGCCGCTTTTGCAGCTTGTTGAAGTTATAGACTTGCTTGGCGGTTTGAACAGACATGATGCCCCCGGCGAAAAAACTGGGGGCTATTATAGTGACTGGCGCCTTGAGGGCAAGGCGCCTGAGGGATCAGTCGGTGTCGGGGCGCAGCACCAGCACGTCGCAGCTGAGCTTGTCGATCACGTGCTCGGCGGTATTGCCAAGCAGCGCCGCCGCCATGCCGGTGCGGCCCACCGAGCCCAGAATCACCAGGCTGGCGTCAATGGCATCGGCACAGTTAGGAATGACTTCCTCTGCGAGGCCCTCGTGCAGGTGCAGGCTGTCGGACTCCAGGTTAAAACGCACCGCATATTCATACAGGGCCCGCTCATGGTGTTTTTTTACCGCCGCATTGTAGGCGTGAGGGTCAAAGTCGGGCAGCTCCAGCGCCATGTTCACCGGAGTGATGGGGTAGGCGTTGACCAGGTGCAGGGTGGCGGAAAGCAGCCGCGCCACTTCGGCGCTCTCGCCGATGATTTTTTCATTCAGCGCTTCCTGGGCCTTGTCGTCGCTGCAGCAGTTGACCGCGGCCAGCACGGTACCACCCATGGGCCAGTCCCGCTCCTTGACCAACAGCACCGGGCAGGGACACTTGCGCAGCAGGTGCCAGTCGGTGGGGGTAAAGATAAAGGACTGGATCATGGCGTGCTTGTGGGTGCTTTTCACCACCAGATCGTGGCCCTGCTCCTGTACCTGCTGAATGATCGCCTCAAAGGGCCGGCTGTGCCACACCACCCGCACATGAAAGCTGATTTTGCTGTCGGCGTAAGGCTCAAGCAGGGTCCTGAGCCACTCCTCCTTGCCCTGCACCACCCCTTCGCGCATTTCGTCCCGCTCTTCACTGGAGAGCATGGAGGTCATCTCGTAGGAAAAGTCGTAAATGGGCAAAAACAGGGTGATGGCGGCGTTTTCCTGCAGCGCCGCCACCGACACCGCCCGGTGCAGGGCGGGCTGGGCCTCGGCGACCGGGTCGATAACCACCAGAATATGTTGATACTTGATCATAGACACCTCCTTGTGGTGTGGATCAGTCTGCGTCCGGCGCACCTGCCAGGCAGGCCAGCTCGGGTTGCTTGAGAATACGAATGTACTTGCCGTCTACCGCTATCATGCCATTTTTCTGAAAACGGCCCAGCAGCCGGCTCACGGTTTCCACCGTCAGTCCGAGATAGTTGCCGATTTCGCCGCGGGTCATGGTCAGACGAAACTCCCGGGGGGAAAAGCCGCGCTGGGCAAAGCGGGTCGACAACCCGTGCAGAAAGGCGGCCAGCCGCTCTTCGGCGGTTTTCTTGGACAACAGCAATATCATCTGCTGATCACCGTTAATTTCGTTGCTCATCAGTCGCATGATCTGCTGTCTGAGCCGGGGCATCTTGCCCGACAGCTCGTCCAGTACCTCATAGGGAATCTCGCACACCATGGCCGTTTCCAGCGCCTGGGCAAAGGAAGGGTGGGCCCCGGTGTTGATGGCGTCGAACCCCACCAGATCCCCGGCCAGGTGAAAGGCGGTGATCTGCTCGTCTCCCTGCTCGGTGAGGGTGTAGGACTTGACGGTGCCGGCGCGAATCGCATAAAGCGATTTCAGCGGCTGACCGGCCTTGAAAAGCTCTTCTCCTTTCTGAATGGGCTTTTTGCGCTCGATGATGTCGTCCAGCTGATCCAGCTCGTCGGAATTAAGGCCCAGGGGAATGCACAACTGGCTGATGCTGCAGTCCTGGCAGTGAATGGCGCGACCTGTGGCGGATTTGCCGGCTTTTATTATGTTACCCATGTGCTCCGTCGCTTGTGTGTAATCCAACCTGAATCATAGCACCAATAAAAACCGGTTAATAGTTCACGAAAGCAGCGACAACGCCTGATACAGGCTGAATAAACCGTAGCAAATCAACAGGATGCCCGAAGCTCGACGAAAGCCGGCATGGTTCAGCCAGTGCCTGAGCGACCCGGCCAGGCCACCCAGTGCCAGCAGGGTGGGCAGGGTGCCGAGACCAAACAACGCCATCACCAGGGCGCCTTCGGCGGCGCCGCCAGACACCGCGCTCCAGGTCAGTGCCGAATACACCAGGCCGCAGGGCAGCCAACCCCAGATCATGCCGAAGGGCAGGGCGGCAAGGGGGTGGCGAAAGGGCACAAAACGCCCGGCCAGCGGCTTGATATGACACCACAGGCCATTGCCGAGCCGCTCCAGGGCCAGCAGGCCGTTCCACCAGCGTGCCAGATACAAGCCCAGCAACACCATCATCAGCCCGGCCAGCAGCCGCAGCCACAAGAGCCCCTGTTTGCCCAGGCTGATGTCGGCAAGTCCCGCGAACACGCCCCCCACCAAGGCACCGGCCAGGGCATAGCTGCCAATGCGGCCGGCGTTGTAACCAAGCAGATACAGCCACTGCCAGCGCCGCTGAGACTGAGGAATGGCCATGGAAAAGGCCGCCGCTACCCCGCCGCACATGGCAATGCAGTGGCCGGCGCCAAGCAGCCCGATCAGCAGGGCCGCTACGGGATCAAGCTGACCGGTCATCATTATCCTTGCGCGAGTCGTGATGCTGGGCGCGGCGATGGGCACCGTCGTCGTCATCAAACAAGATATTGTTGCCTTGCCGATCCAGATCCTCGAACTGGTTGCTTCTTACCGACCAGAAAAACACCGCCACGGCCACCGCCAGCAAAATCAGGGCAATGGGCAGGATCAGGTACCAGATGGTGTCACCATTCATAACCGGGATAACCTCAGGGAGTTGGAAATAACGATCAGCGAGCTGGCCGACATGCCCAGCATGGCGAACCAGGGCGAGACCTGACCGGCCGCCGCCAGCGGCAGCACCACCAGGTTATAGCCCAGGGCCCAGCCGAAATTCTGCTTGATCACCCGCCGGGCGGCCGCCGCAATGCGGCGGGCCATCAGCAGGCGGTCGAGGGAGTCCCCCAGTAAAATGGCATCGGCACTGTTTTTGGCAATGTCGGTGCCGCCGGCCATGGCAAAGGACACATGGGCACCGGCCAGCACGGGGGCATCGTTGATGCCGTCCCCCACCATCAGGCAGACGTCGCCCCGTTCGGCGCGGGCACGCAGATACGCCAGTTTGTCGTCGGGGGTGGCGCTTTTTTCGAGTTCGGTTACCCCGAGCACCTTCGCCACCCGATCCGCCTGGCCGGAGCCGTCACCGGTGAGAATGGTGGTGGCCAGGCCCTGCTCGTGGCAGCGGGCGATCAGGGCGGCGGCCTCATCCCGCAGGGGATCCATCAGGGTAAAGCGAGCTGCCAGGCCGTGCTCTCCGGCAAGATAAACGCACAGCTCGCTGTCCTGGTGGCCGGGATTCAGCCAGGGGCCGCTGCCCAGCCGCCATGTCTCGCCGTCGATCACACCACTGACGCCCCGACCCACGTGGTTTCGCCGTTGGCTCACCGGAATGCCGGCATCACAATACGGGGCAAAGGCACGGGCGATGGGGTGCTCGGAGCCGCTTTCCAGGGCGGCGGCCAGCGCCAGGACCTGCTTCTTGTCCATGGCGCCGAGCAGGGTAACCTCGGTCAGTGCCACCTTGCCCCGGGTCAGGGTGCCGGTCTTGTCAAACACCATGCGGGTGGTGCGGGGCAAGGTGTCGAGCACGTGACCCCGGCGCACCAGCACGCCGCCCTGGGTCAGCCGGGAGGTGGCCACGGTCAGCGCCGTGGGGGTGGCCAGTGACAGCGCACAGGGGCAGGTGGCCACCAGCACCGACAGCATCACCCAGAAGGCGCGGTCGGCATCGAGCTGCAGCCACACCAGGTAGGTGGCGAGGGTGGCCAGCAACAGCGCCGCCACAAAATAGCGGGACAGCTGATCCGCCAGCACCGCCACCCTGGGCTTTTCCAGCAGGGCGTCGTCCTGGGCCCGCAAAATTTCTGAGACGCGGGCATCGGCCAGGCCTCGGCTGACACGAATGCGCAGTGGTGACTCCACATTGGTGGTGCCGGCAAACACCGGCTCACCCGGGCGGCGCGACACCGGCAAATGCTCACCGGTCAGCATGGACTCGTCCACGCTGGTGTGGCCCTCGATAATGTCACCGTCGGCGGGGATCACCGCACCGGGCGATACCCGTACCACCTGGCCGGGCAGCAGGGTGCGGGCGGCCACTTCCTGCTCGTCACCGTCGCTTTCCAGCCGGGCCAGCATGGGAATATGGTGAGTGAGGTTGGCGGTGGTTTCCGAGGCCCGGCGCTTGGCCCGCATTTCCAGAAAGCGGCCGGTGAGCAGCAGAAACGCAAACATCGACACGCACTCGTAATAGACCTCACCGGTCGCGGTCACGGTGGCATAGACAGAGGCGACAAAGGCGAACAGCATGGCCAGCGACACCGGCAAGTCCATGTTCA
Source organism: Oceanimonas sp. MB9 (assembly GCF_011319775.1). Lineage (NCBI taxonomy): Bacteria > Pseudomonadati > Pseudomonadota > Gammaproteobacteria > Aeromonadales > Aeromonadaceae > Oceanimonas > Oceanimonas sp. MB9. The sequence continues at coordinate 1,336,657 of NZ_VFBE01000005.1, forward strand.
GCGCCCGGTTTTTCAGCCCTCGCCAGGCATTGCGGTAAAAGGGCTGGGCGGAGTAGGCCATCACCGGCACCGACAGCCACAGGCTGACCCAGCGAAACAGCTGCACCAGGCCGGGATCAATGTCGGGAAACAGGTCTTCATAGAGGGCGAAACCCACCATCATCACCTGCATGCTGGCAAGCCCGGCCAGGCCCATGCGCAACAGGTAGGATTTTACCTCGCGGTTGTATTCCTGCTCCTGCTGATGGGGCTGGAACGGCCGGGCCTGATAGCCGATATGGGCAAAACCGGCCAGCAGGGTGCTGAGCCGGGTCTGTTGCGGATCCCAGCGCAACCGGGCCCGCTCGGTAGTGGTGTTGACCTGGATAAGCATCACCCCCGGCAGCTGGGCCAGGTGGCGCTCAATCAGCCAGGCACAGGCGGCGCAGGTCAGGCCGCCGATGGACAACTGCACTTCGCGAATGTCGTCGCGTTGTACCACAAAGTCCTGCTGAATGTCGTCCAAATCATAATGCTGCAGCCGGCGCAGCTCATCGGGCACCGCCTCGGCCTTGGGCGGGGTACTGGTTCTGTGCTGATAATAACTGCCGAGGCCGCAGTCGATGATGGTTTCGGCCACCGCCTGACAACCGGGGCAGCAGAACTGGCGGGGTTCCCCTTCCAGCACGGCACTGAAGCCGGCCGCCGCCGGAACCGGCTCGCCACAATGGAAACAGCCGACCATGCTTACTGACCGGCTCGGATCACGAGTTTGTCGGCAATGGGCAGGCGAATGCGCTGCTGCATGCGCCAGCGCCGGTCAAAGGCTTCCAGCTGCAGGTTCCACAACCCGTTCAGCAGTGCGTGATCCGGGCGGAAGCGGTAGACGCCGGCGGCATCGGTGGTGAGCAGGGCCTGTACGTCCTGCTCGGCCAGGGTGGGGTGGGTAAAGCGCAGTCGCACCGGCTCCCCCTCGGTGTGCTCGCCCTGCATGCGCAGGGTGATCTGGCCGTCGGCATAACCGAGCTCGGCCATCAGGCCCAGTCGCTCTGCTTCCTTGAGCTCACTCAGATCCTGGTTAATGGCGCGGCCTTTTTTGTAGTAGTCATCCACCACCATGGTATCGGCATTGGTGCTTGCCAGGTGCAGGGTATAGAGGCTGGCCACCACGGCGCACAGGGGCAGCACGATCAAAAACCAGGGCCAGAATTGCTGATACCAGGGACGATGCATAACGGGAATTCCTACTGCGAAAAAAGTCGACGGCTAATATAACAAAAAAAGCCCCGCAAGCGGGGCTTTCTGTCCAAGCCCGGCGGGCTTTATCAGTCGTTCAGGCTGTAGATGTAAGACGCCAGCAGATGCACCTTGTCTTCGCCCAGAATTTCATTCCAGGCGGGCATGACACCGGCGCGGCCATGACGAATGGAGTCTTCCACCGCGGCACGGGAGCCGCCGTAAAGCCAGATGTTGTCGGTCAGGTTGGGCGCGCCCATGGCGGGGTTACCTTTGCCGTCCATGCCGTGACAGGCGGCACACATGGCGAACCGGGCCTGGCCTTTCTGGGCCTCTACGGGATCCACTTTACGGCCGGACAGGCTCAGCACGTAGGAAGTGACTTCCTGTACGCCTTGCTCACCGAGGCTGTCGCCCCAGGCGGGCATGGCGCCCTTGCGGCCGTGCATGATGGTGGCCTTGATGGCTTCCGGGGTGCCGCCGTAGAGCCAGTCGGCATCCGCCAGGTTGGGGAAACCACGGGCACCACGGGCGTCGGAGCCATGACACTGGGCACAGTTCTGCAGGAACAGGCGTTGGCCCACTTTGGTGGCCTCTTCGTCCTGGGCGATATCGGCAATGGCACGGTAGCTGCTGCCATCGGCCTCATAGGCCAGCTCGCGGAACTTGGCACCGAAGACCTCGTCGGCCTTGACCATCTCACGCTCGTACTGCACCAGGCGGCCTTCTTCACGGGCGGCGGCGGAGGCGGCGCGAGACTCTTCCAGGGAACGAATGTCCTGGTTGGAGCTCTGCCAGCCCAGCAGACCCTTGAAGTTGCCCAGGCCCGGATACAGAGCCAGGTAGATCAGGGAAAACACCACCATGATAATGAACATGTAGCTCCACCACTTGGGCAGAGGGTTGTTCAGTTCGGAGATGCCGTCATAGGTGTGCCCGGTGGGCGCCCCTTCTTCCATTCCCATCTTGTCTTTGTTACACCAGATGAGCAGCGTCAGGCAGCCAAAAATGGTGCCCAGGCTGATCACGGTGACAAATATGCTCAGAAAAGTATTCATTTTTTGTTAGCTCCTGCGCGATCCTGCTCAGTACCCCGGCGCGGCTTGTTGCGCTCATCCTCGTCAAAGATGGATTGAGCAGCATCGTCAAACTTACCCTTTCTGCGTTTGCTAAAGGCCCACCAAACGATGCCTGCAAACAACACCAGCAGGGCCAGGGTCTGAAAGCTGATCAGCATGGGCTTGAGGGCTTCCAAGGTACTGAGATCCATATCGACTCCGGTTATTTAAGGGCGTGTCCCAGGGACTGCAGATAGGCGATGACGGCATCCATTTCGGTTTTGCCCTTCACGGCCGCTTCGGCACCTTCAATGTCGGCGTCGGTGTACGGAACACCAAAGTTGTCGCGGAAAACGCGCAGCTTCTCGGCAGTATGCTTGCCATCCAGCACATTGGTTTCCAGCCAGGGGAACGCCGGCATGTTGGACTCGGGCACCACATCACGCGGATTCAGCAGGTGCACACGGTGCCACTCGTCAGAGTAACGGCCGCCCACCCGGGCCAGATCCGGACCGGTACGCTTGGAGCCCCACAGGAAGGGGTGCTCCCACACGCTTTCACCGGCCACGGAGTAGTGACCATAACGCTCGGTTTCGGCACGGAACGGACGGATCATCTGGCTGTGACACACGGTACAACCTTCACGGATGTAGATGTCACGGCCTTCCATTTCCAGTGCGGTGTAGGGACGCAGGCCCTCTACCGGCTCGTTGGTCTGCTGCTGAAAGAACAGCGGCACGATTTCAACCAGGCCACCAAAGCTGATGGCCACAACGGTCAGGATTGCCAACCAGGTGACATTCTTTTCGACCAGTTCATGACGGTTTTGCATTCACGAGTCTCCTAAATCAGGCCGGTTGGGCAATGGCTTGCAGGGAGCCTTTCGGCGCCTTGATGGTACGGTAGGTGTTGTACAGCATCAGCAGCATGCCGGTGACAAAGAAGACGCCGCCCAGGAAACGTACAAAGTAGAACGGGTAGGACGCCTGCAGACCTTCAACAAAGCTGTAGGTCAGGGTGCCGTCTTCGTTCACCGCACGCCACATCAGGCCCTGCATCACACCACTGATCCACATGGCCACGATGTACAGCACGGTACCGATGGTGGCGAGCCAGAAGTGGGTGTTGATCAGCGTCAGGCTGTACATACGCTGCTGACCGAACAGGTTGGGGATCAGGTGGTAAACGGAGCCGATGGAGATCATGGCCACCCAGCCCAGGGCACCGGAGTGCACGTGACCCACGGTCCAGTCGGTGTAGTGGGACAGGGCGTTTACGGTCTTGATCGCCATCATCGGGCCTTCAAAGGTGGACATGCCGTAGAACGACAGGGACACGATCAGGAAGCGCAAAACGGGATCGTAACGCAGTTTGTGCCAGGCGCCGGACAGGGTCATGATGCCGTTGATCATGCCACCCCAGGACGGTACGAACAGGATCAGGGACATGACCATGCCCAGAGACTGGGCCCAGTCGGGCAGGGCGGTGTAGTGCAGGTGGTGCGGGCCGGCCCAGATATACAGGGTGATCAGCGCCCAGAAGTGCACGATGGACAGACGATAAGAGTAAACCGGACGACCGGCCTGCTTGGGTACAAAGTAATACATCATGCCCAGGAAGCCGGCGGTCAGCAGGAAGCCCACTGCGTTGTGACCGTACCACCACTGGATCATGGCGTCGGCCGCACCGGAGTACACCGAGTAGGACTTCATGCCGCTGACCGGAATGGCCAGGCTGTTAACGATGTGCAGCACCGCCACGGTCAGAATGAAGCCGCCGTAGAACCAGTTGGCCACATAGATGTGGGAGGTCACGCGCTTGTACATGGTGCCAAAGAAGACGATGGCATAAGACACCCACACCACGGCAATGGCGATGTCGATCGGCCACTCCAGCTCGGCGTATTCCTTGCTCGAGGTGTAGCCCATGGGCAGGGTGATGATCGCCGAGACGATGATTGCCTGCCAGCCCCAGAATACAAAGGAGGCCAGCGGACCACCGAACAGGCGAACCTGACAGGTGCGTTGCACCACGTAAAAGGACGTTGCCATCAGCGCGCTGACACCAAAGGCAAAAATTACCGCGTTGGTGTGCAACGGACGCAGGCGGCTGTAGGTCAGCCAGGGTGTTTCGAAGTTGAGGGCAGGCCAGATCAGCTGTGCTGCGATCAGCACACCCAACGACATACCTACAACGCCCCAGATCACGGTCATGACCGTAAACTGACGAACTACGGTGTAGTTGTAGTTTGGTTGATTATTAGTTTGACTCATCGTTATAGTTCCGCTTCCACTGCTGTTATTCAGGTTTTGTGCTCACGGTTTAGGTGCTCACATCGGAAGGATTAAGTGTTACCGGTTTCTCTTATCGTGGCTTTGGCGCGCACCAGAATTCGTTAACTCTTTGTTAACAAAGCAAAGGCACCCCCCCAAAACCGGCACAGATGATAAATGAGTGGCTGCCAAAAAAACAGTATAAACAGTAATATGATTACCCCTTTAGCCCGCCCATAGGGCATAACGACGCGTGTTGATCGAGATCAAGCAAGCCTCGTAACTGACCCCGAAACAGGAAGAGTTATTTCATGAGAGACCGGCTGACTGGCCCAAAAATGGTGCAAATTCTGGTGGTCATGGTCGTTTTGTCGGCGGCCTTCTGGCTGCGTACCTGCGGTACGGAGCAGCAAACGACCGAAAACGTCGAGGAAAAACTTGATTACTGTGATGTAAGTCACAATGAATGTCGGCAGGAACAAGGGGGGCTGACCGCCACCGCCCGCCTTAAAGCCGACAAGCTGCAGGCGGAATCGCCCTTTGAACTGAACATTACCTTTTCAGATCCGAGTGTGACCATTGTGCGCAGCGTGCTGGAAGGAGAAACCATGTACATGGGTACCCTGCCGGCCCTGCTGCAGCCCGCTGGCAAAGGGCGGTGGCAGGGGCAGGCGCTGGTAGGCAGCTGCACCGAGGCCCGCATGCTGTGGGCCTGGGTGGTGGAGGTGGAATACCTGGGCCAACCGCAGACCTACCGCTTTCTGTTTGAAGTGCGTCACTGAGCGGACTCATTCTCCGGCTCAAGTTTTTCCTTCAAGAACGTCTGTAATCGCTGCCAGGAGTCCCTATCCGCGGCCTGGTTGTATGCCAGTGGCAGGCCAAACTCGGCGGCGGTGCGATCGGCATCGGGATTGGTGAAGGCGTGCAGGGCGCCTTCGTAGTTCACCAGCAGGTGGTCGGCATTGGCATTCATCATTTCCTCACGAAAGGCCGTTACCTGCTCGGCCGGCACCAGAGGATCGGCGGCGCCGTTGAACACCGCAATGGCCACCGGGCTGTGAGCAGGCAGGGGATCCGCCTTGGGAGCCAGGGAGCCATGGAAGCTGGCTACCGCCTGCAGCTGGGCGCCGGCCCGGGCCATGTGCAGCACCACACCACCGCCATAACAATAACCGATGGCGGCCAGTCGGCTGCCATCGACCCGTGAATCGGCGGCCAGCAGGGCGAGGGCGGCATTAAAGCGTTGCTCGGCTTTCGGCAGAGACGCCAGCGAAGCCTTGGCAAAGGCGCCGGCCTGATCCGGGTGGGTGGCGGTCTTGCCGTCACCGTACATGTCGATGGCAAAGGCGGCATAACCCAGCTCGGCCAGCATGCGAGCGCGCTCGCGCACATAGTCGTTGTGTCCCCACCATTCATGCACCACCAGCACGCCGGGCAGGGGGGCCGGGGCGGCATCATCCAGGGCGAGATAACCGCGATAGGTCTTGCCGTTGACCTCGTAGCGGCGCTCTTCGGTTATCAGGCCGGCCTGCACGGCAAAGGTCATCAGGGTCAGCAACAACAACAGGGGCTTCATGGCATGGGCTCCGTCAGTGAGTGAATATAAAGCATAGAGCAGCCCACCGGCGTACGGCGCATTGCCGAAACCTGGATTTATCGACATTATGCGCACACCACTCGTTCTGACCCTTCGCACACCATGGATACGCCACCGGTTTTTCCCCTGTTTGACGCTCCGCAATTTCTGGAAGAAGGCAACAGTGCCGTCAATCAGCATATTGCCGACATCACCCTGAACCGGGTGCCCGACGCCGCCTTTATTTATGAACATGCCATGGAATGGCTGCTGGAAAGCCGCCACAGCGAGAACAACTACAAGACCTACCGCAGCGAGCTCACCACCTTTTTGCACTGGTGCCTGGAGGTGGAGCAGATTTCACCCACAGAGGTAACCCGCCGCACCATGAATCGATATGTGGATTATTGCCAGGCACCACCACGGGCGCTGATTGCCTACCGTAATGTGGCCCAGTTCGTGGCCGATCGGGAGCTGGGCGAGCGCCGGCCCAACCCACTGTGGCGCCCGTTTCTCGGCAAGAAGATCGACGGCATCGAACAACCGTATCGGCTCAGCGACAAGGCCCTGAAAACCAAGATGGCGGTATTGTCTTCCTTTTATAGCTACCTCATTAATGAGGAAGTCACCGAGCGCAACCCGGCCACCATGTGGATGCGTCACAGCCGCTTTGGCAGTGCGGCCCCTTTGGTGGCAGGACACAATGAAGAAGACGAGGTTAGGGTGTTCAGCGACCTGCAGTGGTCCTATGTCATGAACACCGCCCGGCAGCTGGCCGAAGTTGCACCCGAGCGCCACGAGCGTACCCTGTTTCTGGTGTCGCTGATGTACGGCTGTTACCTGCGGATTTCGGAAGTGGCCGCCAGGCCGGGCTTTTCCCCGGTGATGAGCCAGTTTCGGCGGGATACCAAAACCGGAATTTGGAGCTTTTACATTCCCGTGAGCAAGGGCGGAAAAAAGCGCACCGTGGCCGTGTCCCGCGAGCTGCTGGACGCGCTAAAACGCTATCGCGCTCACCTGGGGCTGTCGCCACTGCCTGCGCCCAATGACACCACTCCATTGTTTGTGCGCCACCGGGCCGCCGGGCGAGGGCGGGATCAGGGCATGGTGAATGCCAATCTGGGCATTCGCCAGTTGCGTGAGTTGCTGAATGAGCTGCTGACCGCCGCCGCCGATGCCGCCATGGCCGACGGTTTTGACCAGGATGCCGGTGAAATGCGTACACTCACCGTGCATGGCATTCGTCACACCGGCATTACCCACGACATCAACTACAACGGCCGGCCACTGTCTCACGTGCAGGCCGATGCCGGCCACGACAGCATCGACACCACCTCGCAATATCTGCACACCGGCAAGGTTGAGCGTCACGAAAGTGCCGCCAACAAACGACTGGACCGGTTACGAGAGCAGTAGATAACAACGCCAGCAGGGGAGAGCTAATGCAGGTCAAGGGCATCGTTACCATTCGACCTGCTTCTTAAAGGTGCTTGACGTCAGAGGGGATTGTTAGCCCGATGGGTAACTCAAGCACAGGGGCAGGGTGGTCGTAAATCATCCAGTCGAAGCCCGCCTTGGAGCAACCTTGGGTGGGTTGTAGTTACCCGAGCAAACGGTTTGAAGCCAGGCATGGCAGGGGAGCCGCATTTTTCTCTGGCGAAGGGGGGAATACCGTAGATGCAGGCGTAGCGACCACGCCACACTGCAATCACTTGAAGTCGGGTCGCAACTGAACAGTTGAAAACCATGGATAACCGTGGAAAACAACAGTGACAGGCATACCGTGATTTGCCCACAAGAAGGCTGCCTTGACTGTGGACTGAGAAAACGCAACTGGGGAAAGCCTGACAGGTTAATTTATGCTGTCTCAATGCCGATAATACAGTTTATCGGCATTTGGTGTTAAGGCCCTACACGGACCAGTTCTCCATCTTACTGCTGGGCCTGGTGCGAGTGGGTATATTAAAGGCTCACCAACCCAGGCAGGGATCCTCCATAAAACAGTGCATTTTAAAGAGCATGAAGGTGAGATAATTCAGCTATTTTATGCTTTCGCTTACCGAAATACGATTGAGGTTTGCATGATGACACCGTTGAACAACCAGATATTTCACTCCAATCACACCTGGTCATCTGGGCCGGCTGCCGCTGGTGTTATCTGGCTACCATTATGATTCTTGTACCGTGGTCGGCTAGGTGTTCTCTCATCCATCGAATACGAGCTGACAGCCGGTTATCCATCCTTTACCACTGAAGTCACAACGACATCAGCGATCACCTGATAAAGAACTGAAAGCCGACAACAACCTCAAACGGGTTGCCACCGGCTCAGGCCGAGAATCGGTAATGAACATGACTCGGCTATAGGGGCGAACAATTCCGCCTTTACAGACTATCAGTCACGCCGTTCCACAGATTAACTTCTTGCATCGCGCGTTAGCGATCGGCTCCTCGCGAATCGGAAGCGCGTCTGTTACAGCCCCCTGGAACACCTTTTCTTGATTGCTGTATTGTGGGGTTTGTGCCGCGCGTTTTCGCGCAGACGACCTTAAAGAGCATTACCACAGGCTTACACAGAGACATACGTTATTGACTGTTTGGCATTGCAGCCGGTGCCGGTTGGTCCGGCCGCAAGTGAGGGAGTGACGATCGCAGGGTGAAACTCTCATGAAACCCACGATATTGCCTGCAGCCTTGAGCTTACAAATTGTACATTTAACATAATATACATTATGCGAAGTAAGAGATAGATTGACTTAACAGTCCGAAACCCAGCGCTCAGTATCTTCTTTAGCTGCTCTGTGCCAGCAAACCATTCATCTGTAGATATCACTGTCTTACCCGTCGTAGACCAATAAGAAAACATTGTTGCGTTCATGGCTACGCGTTCAAGCCCATTGCAACTTAATCCAGGTCGAGCAAGCACACCCTGTACGAGAACAGGCAAATACAAATGCTCAGGAGAATATGACGGCAGCTCAGAAAACTGTTGGCTACGTTCAGCGGAAACAACCGCAGCCTCAGCCGTTTGCTTCTGACGCTGTTTTTGTGCCCGTGCTTGCTTGGCCTTGAGCTTAGCTCTCTTGGCGCGTTTAACATAAATAAAAAGATACCTCTCACTGGCCAACCCAAACTCCCAATCTGGCCCTTGTGGCCCAGCCGTGCTTTGGCTCGAATGGCATGTGTTTAACGCAACGATTCATTCTTACCAAGGAGCTGTTATGTACGTTTTAATGGATATCATGGTGTCGCCCGGCGGCGTTGGTGTGTCGGTGTCGCCTTACGTGGCCATGTGTCAGCAGATTTTTGAAGACGCCGGCCTGGTGCACACCATGCATGGCTATGGCACCAATGTGGAAGGCGAATGGGATGACGTCATGGCGGCGGTCAAGCGCTGCCATGAAACCCTGCACGACGCCGGTGCCGTGCGCATTACCAGCCATATCAAGCTGGGCACCCGCAACGACCGCGACCAGACCATGGCCGACAAGGTCACCAGCGTGCAGCAAAAGCTGGGCGGTTAACGCGATAAAGCGTCATCACTAGGCAATGTCAGGGAGTGCCGTTTCCGACCGGATCTGGCAACCCTGATGTTGCTCCCCATGGCACCTTAACCAGCATTTTGTCCTGCCCGGTCTCAAATATTCCCGAGGCTACACTTGAGCCTTTAGTGAATTATTCTGAAAATATTACCTAAACCGCCGTTTGTTTACTTGCGGGCAGGCGCTGTTTACACTCTTCGCCTGATTTTTCTTGACCCTGTTCACCCGCAAAGGAGACATCGTGCGCCTGATCGCCAGCCTGCCCTGGTACGACTTGCCCCCGGCCCGTGATGGCCTGAATGCCTTCTGGGAGGTATTGCGTGGCGAGCTGAAGCACATCGGCGCCCTGCCCTTACCCTCAGCCCTTGAGCGCGATATGCCGCTGATTGATCAATGGGCCCACGCCGGTTTGCTGTTGAGCCAGTGTTGCGGGCCGGACTTGTTTACGCCGGCGGCCCGCCACCTGGTGCCCATCGCCCGACCTGTATTTATGGATCTCGACTGCAACCCCGGTGATTACTACAGCCATATCGTCACGACAAACCGGCTGCTGCCGACGCGGCCCCGGCTGGTGGTGAATGCTCCCAGCTCCCGTTCCGGCTGCGCCGCGCTCTATGAATGGCTGCGCCGGCAACGGGTTGAGCCCGGCAGCGTGCTGATCAGCGGCGCCCATGCCCAAAGCCTGGAATGGTTGCGACACGGCCGTGCCGATGTGGCCGCCATCGACGCCCACAGCTGGCCGCTGCTCAATACTCAGGGGCTGCACATTATCGGCCGCAGCGAGCCTGCGCCCTCGCCACCCTTTGTGATGCATCGGGGCGCGCCGGTAACCCGGCAGTGCATGCATGCCGCGCTGATTGCGACCATTGCCAAAGCCGGTGAGGCCATTGGCATTGCCGGGGTGCAACCGGCGGAACGAGAAAGCTATAGCCCCATCGTTCATGATCCCGCTACTCAGGCGGTCGGTTGCGCGACGCTTTGCTGAGCACAACCGGCAGAATATTGCCGGGCCGGCTGTAACCGCGGGCCGGCTGAAGTATACTGGCCTCATCTGTCCCAAGAACGAGTGAACCAGTGCAACCACTGAGCCCGGCCGAGCTGGCCCCCGCATTCTCCTTACCCGAACTCACCACCTTGAACGACGCGGCTCCCCTGCCCTTCAGCGCCTTGCAACAGCGGGCCGACTCGGCCTTTGCCACCTTGTCGGGGCTGAACAGCGTCAATCCCATTCTGCTGCTGAACGGCTTCGCCGGCATGGATGTGGAAGAGCTGGTGCAGGATCTGGTCAAGCGCCACGCCAATCACGCCGATCTGTTCGACCTCTGTTACGCCGAAAACCTGCATCACCCGCAAAAGCCCATCTGGCTGCGGCTGAAGGCCGGCACCGGCATCGAGTTCTGCGAGCTGGTGGGTCAACTGCTGGAGCTGAGTTCCCGCCACCTGGAGGCGGAGCACATTGTTGAGCGCATTCTTAAAAAGCAGGGCCAGGATGAAAAGGTAGCCGACTACCTGTCTGACCTGGCCCAGCACGTGGCCGCTGGCGGTGGCTTTAGTCATCCGGTACTGATCAACCTCATGGTGCACCGCTTTGACAGCACCATTCCCATCGTGCATGCCCGTCAGTTCACACCGGAGCAGCTGTTTGGCGCCATTCACTTTCAGACCGAGCAGGGCTCGGTGTTCAGTCATCATCATTTACTGGAGCCCGGACTTATTCATCGTGCCAATGGCGGCTACCTCATTGTGCCCATTGAAGAGCTGCTGGATCAGCCCGGCCTCTGGTTCCGGCTGAAAAACGCCCTGGCCACGCAACGGGTGGAGTGGAGCCGGCCCAATGAGATGGCGGCGTTCTACTTTCAGCCCGAGCCGCCGCCCCTGGACGTGCACCTGATTTTGGTGGGGGATCGTCTGGCGGTGGCCGAGCTGCACATGCTTGATCGCGAGCTCGACACCCTGGCATTTCTGCGCGCCGATATCATTCCCGAGTGGAACGCTCAGGACGATCTGCCGTCCTACCTGGGTTACCTGTCGCACCTGCGCCACAAGCACGGCCTGCGCAACATGGACGCCGGCGCCGTAGCCCGGTTGTGCCGCTACGGCAGCCGCATCACCGATCATCAGCACCGGTTGTCATTGGTGGAGTCTCAGCTGGTGGCCATGATGCAGCTGGCAGACGTGATTGCCGCCCGGGAACAAAGCGAACTCATTACCGAGCAGCACCTGCGGCTGGCTCAGGAAGAGCAGGATCATCGCCTCAACTTTCTGGTGGAGCAGTCGGATCTGGGCGTTCGCGATGGCCAGTTTCTGCTGCAGACCAAAGGCCGGGAAGTGGGGCAGATCAATGGCCTGTCGGTCATTCAGATTGCCGGTCACCCCTATGACTTCGGCGAGCCGGTGCGTCTGACTGCGACCGTGCACCTGGGTGACGGCGACGTGGCCGACATCGAGCGCAAGGCCGATCTGGCCGGGCATATTCATGCCAAGGCAATGATGATCATTCACGGTTATCTGGCCAACCTGTTTGGTGCCGAGCACCCCTCGCCGCTCTCGGCCAATCTGGTGTTTGAGCAGTCCTACCATGAAATCGATGGGGACAGCGCGGCCCTGGCCGGCCTTTGTGCGCTGATCTCGGCCCTGGGTCGTGAGCCCATCTATCAGCACTTTGCCATTACCGGCGCGGTGGATCAGTTCGGCAATGTGCAGCCGGTGGGCGGCGTGAACGAAAAGATCGAAGGCTTTTACCGGCTGTGCCGACTACAGGGACTCACCGGCGAGCAAGGTGTGTTGATCCCGGCCAGCAACCGCCTGCAGCTCAACCTGTCGGATGAGGTGGCCGGTGCGGTGGCCGAGGGGCGTTTTCATATTCATCCGGTCGCCCGGGTGGAAGACGCCATTGCCCTGTTGATGGGTTGCGAAGCGGGCAAGGTGGATGACCCCCATACCCTGTTCGGGCGCATTCGTGAACGTCTGGACGACCTTAACGGTCATACCGTTGAGAGCGGTTTTTGGCGCCGATTGTTGCGTCGATGACAGATCGGACTTGTCGGGCGCACAGCTGTTCGCTAAAGTGACGCCAATTTTACACCCGGGCCCCGTGCCCGATGAAAAACGGAAGAGTGGAATGCCTTCACAAAAAGAACTGGGTAAACACAGCTTTACCAGAGAAGAACTGCTGGCGTGCAGCCAGGGCGAGCTGTTTGGTCCTGGCAACAGTCAGCTGCCCGCCCCCAACATGCTGATGATGGATCGCATCGTGCACATCAGTGACGAGGGTGGCGAGCACGGCAAGGGCGAAATCCTGGCCGAGCTGGATATCACTCCCGACCTGTGGTTTTTTGACTGCCACTTCCCCGGCGACCCGGTGATGCCCGGCTGCCTGGGACTGGATGCCATGTGGCAGCTGGTTGGCTTCTTCCTGGGCTGGAAAGGTGGTCCCGGCAAGGGCCGCGCCCTGGGCGTGGGTGAAGTGAAATTCACCGGCCAGATCCTGCCGACCGCCAAAAAAGTGACCTACAAGATCACCCTGAAGCGGGTGATCTGGCGCAAGCTCATTATGGGCATCGCCGACGGCGTGGTGGAAGTGGATGGCCGTCCCATCTACGAAGCCAAGGATCTGAAAGTGGGTCTGTTTACCGACACCTCCACTTTCTGAGGCTACGCCAATATCAATGTAAAGCCCCGCACCTGCGGGGCTTTTTCATGGCACTGTAATGATGAAGGCCCCGCAAGTGCGGGGCCTTTTTGTTGATGATGAATGCATTACTTACTTGATGAAGAGGCCGGAACCTTTGTCTTCCATGGCATCTCGCCAGCCGCCAAGCCAATGGCCTTTAGCGTCAAAATCATTGTAGGGGCACTGCTCTTTGGAACGTCCACTGACTCCGGCTTGGTAACCGCGGGTACGCGCTCTTTCCAGACGGTCACGTTTTTGTCTCTTCATAGGTATTACCCTCGTTTAATCAACAAAAAGTGCACGGCGTTTCGTTCTGCCGCTCTTTAGAAATAGTTGAGTTGCGTACCGATCTCAAGGGTTAATTTTAGAGCATAGGCCAGTCTGACTATTTAGCGACTGATATTTATGAAGTTTTGATGAAGCAGGGAAACACCGAAGTGTGACCCTGATCACCTTAAAGAAAACGGGGTGATAAAAATGCCGGCTCACAGGCCGGCATACATATTCGCACTTGAGTGAAAAAACGGCTCAACCGGCAGATAACTCTTCCAGCTCTTCCCAACGGGCAAAGGCTTCTTCCAGCTCGTTTTCTACCGTCGCCAATTGCTGCAGCTTGCCCTGGGTCACGTCTTCGGCCTGGGTGAAAAAGTCTGGGCCGTTGATTTCTTCCTGCAGGGCTTCAATCTGCTGCTCCAGTTGCTCAAGGCGCGCCGGCAGGCCGTTGAGTTCCTGTTGCTGTTTATAAGACAGTTTTTTGCCAGACGCAGGTTTGGGCTTCTGGGACTTGGCCGGTGCCGCGGTTTCCGCCCTGACCGGCGCCGGCGTGGCCACGGGTTGCCGACTACGCTGAGCCAGCATGTCCTGATAACCGCCCACAAACTCTTCCACCCCGCCCTTGCCGTCAAAGGTCCAGCAATGAGTGGCGGTGTTGTCGATAAAGTCCCGGTCGTGACTCACCAGCAGCAGGGTACCCTGATAATCGGCCAGCAGCTCTTCCAGCAGCTCCAGGGTTTCCACATCCAGATCGTTAGTCGGTTCGTCGAGCACCAGCAGGTTGCTGGGTTTCAGAAACAGCCGGGCCAGCAGCAGGCGGTTTTTCTCACCACCCGACAGCGCCTTCACTGGCGTGCGGGCGCGCTTGGGCTCAAACAAAAAGTCCTGCAAATAGCCCAGCACATGGCGCGACTTGCCGCCCACTTCCACTTCCTGCTTGCCATCGGCCAGGTTGTCCATCACGGTGCGCTCGGGATCGAGCTGCTCCCGGTACTGATCGAAATAGGCCACGTCCAGCTTGGTGCCGCACTTCAGGCTGCCCTGCTTGGGCTGCAGCCGGCCCAGCAACAGCTTGATCAGGGTACTCTTGCCGCAACCGTTGGGGCCAACCAGGGCAATTTTGTCGCCCCGCTGCACCAGGGCGGAAAAGTCGGTAATAAGCGGCTTGCCTTCGTAGTCAAAGCCAAGGTGCTCGGCTTCAAACACGATCTTGCCCGAACGGCGCACATCATCCAGGGTGACCGACACCTTGCCCAGGCTTTCCCGGCGCTGACTGCGTTCATTGCGCAGGGCCTTGAGTGCCCTTACCCGGCCTTCGTTACGGGTGCGGCGGGCCTTGATGCCCTGGCGGATCCAGGCTTCTTCCTGGGCCAACCGTTTGTCGAACAGGGCGTTCTGCTCCGCTTCCACCCGCAGGGCTTCTTCCTTGTTGACCAGGTAATCGTCGTAATTGCCCGGCCAGCTCGAGAGTTTGCCCCGATCGAGGTCGAGAATGCGGGTGGCCATCTTGCGTATAAAGGCGCGGTCGTGGCTGATAAACACAATGGCGCCGCGAAACTCCACCAGAAAGTTTTCCAGCCAGGCGATGGCGTCAATATCCAGGTGGTTGGTGGGTTCGTCCAGCAGCAAAATATCGGGATCATTGGCCAGGGCCCGGGCCAGGGCCACCTTGCGCAGCCAGCCACCGGACAAGTCCTGCAGCCGGGTGTCACCGTTCAGGCCCAGCAGGGTCAGGCTCTGGTTGATGCGGGTATCAAACTGCCAGCCGTTGGCATGCTCTACCTGCTCCTGCAGCCGCATCAGTTCGTTCATGGCTTTTTCGGAACTGTCGTGGCTGACTTTTTCCAGCTGGTGATGATAACGGGCCAGCAGCTCGCCCAGCTCGGCCAGGCCGGCGGAGACATAGTCAAACACCGTTTGATCATCGTCCACCTGGGGCGGATCTTGCTCCAGCCGGGCGATCACCACGTCCTGCTGCACCTGGCGACGACCGTCATCAAGCTGAATGTCGCCGGCGATCACCTTCATCAGGGTAGACTTGCCGGCACCGTTGCGGCCGACGATACACAGCCGCTCGCCGGCCTGAATGTTAAGCTCAACCCCATCCAGCAACGGCGCATCGCCGTAAGCCAGCAGGGCATTTTGCAGGGTAAGCAGACTCATGATGGTTCCCGGTTAAATGCAATAAGGTCATCGGCATCAAAGGGCCAGTCCAGCTCGGCACCGTCGGCCCGGCGCAACACCGGAATACGAATGCGGTAGGCCTCAAGCCACTGGTCGTTGTCGATGATGTCTTTTATTTCGGTGGCCGCGGCCAGGCCGGTCTGTTCAAGCAGGCCCCAGGCCTGCTCGCACAGATGACAGCCGTCGGTGGAAAACAGCGTCAGGCTCATTGGTCACTCCAGCGAATTTCCCAGCAGTTGTGGATCTGCGGGTTGCGGGCAAAATCTTTCGGCAGGGTCGAACGGGTAATGTCTTTCGCGCTCAGGCCGAGGGCCGCCAGGCCGTCCGTGTCCATTTTGAAATTGCGTTTGTTATTGGAGAACACCAGCAGGCCGCCCTTGCGCAGGTGCTTGCTCAGCAGGAGCAACAGCTCCAGGTGATCCCGCTGCACATCAAAGCTGTCTTCCATGCGCTTGGAGTTGGAGAAGGTCGGCGGATCGGCAAAGATCAGATCGTAATCGCCGTCACTTTTCGCCAGCCAGCTCAGGCAGTCGGCCTGCACATACTGGTGCCGGCGGCCGTTCATGCCATTGAGTTGCATGTTGCGTTCGGCCCAGCCGAGATAGGTCTTGGACATGTCCACCGTGGTGGTGGAGCGGGCGCCGCCCAGGGCCGCATGTACGGTGGCGGTGCCGGTGTAGGCAAATACATTGAGCACGTCCTTGCCCTTGGCCAGTTCGCCCAGCCGCTTTCGAATGGGTCTGTGATCCAGGAACAGGCCGGTGTCCAGGTAGTCGTGCAGGTTCACCAGCAGTTGCGCGTTGTGCTCCTGCACTTCCATCCACTGCTCGCGCTTGTCGAGCTTTTCATACTGTTCCCGGCCCTTCTGGCGGGCACGTACCTTGAGCACCACCTTACTGCCGGGCACGCCGGTCACCGTCATGGTGGCCTGCACCAGATCAAAGAAGCGGGCCTGAGCCTTGTGCTCGGGCACGCTTTTGGGGGCCGCGTATTCCTGAATCACCAGGTGATCCTGATAACGGTCGATGGCGGCATTGTATTCGGGCAGATCCGCATCATAGAGGCGATAGCAGTCAATGCCCTCGCCCCGGGCCCACTTGTCGAGGGCCTTGATGTTCTTGGCCAGACGGTTGGCGAAGTCTTCCGCCAATGGCCGCGCCGGACGGGCGTCTGCGGCAATCAGGTAGTTGCGCAGCTCACAGGCCAGGGCGCCGTTAAACAGCTTGTAGGTTTTTTCCGGGCGCAGGCGCAGGCAGCTGAGCAGCTCGGGGGAGCTTGAGATCAGGCTGACGTGCCAGCCCTTGAACTGTTCCCGCAGGGTATCGCCCAGCCCCTGATGCAGTCCGAGCAGCGACGGAAACTCGCTTAAACGCTCGCCGTAAGGCGGGTTGGAAATCAGCCAGCCCGGTTGTTCACTCGGATTATGCAGATCACCGACCGAACCTTGGGAGAAGTGAATCAACCGCTCCACCCCGGCGGCTTCGGCGTTGTCCTGGGCAAAGCCCAGCACCCGCTTGTCCTGATCGATGCCGTAAATCACCGCCTCGGCCTTGTTCAGGCCGCGGGTGGCGCGCACCGTGGCCTCGGCATGCAGGCTTTGCCACAGTTCGCGGTCGTGACCGGACCAGGCCATAAAGCCAAACCGCGGGCGCAGCAGGCCCGGGGCCTGATCGGCGGCCATGAGCGCGGCTTCTATCAGCAGGGTGCCGGAGCCGCACATGGGATCCACCAGCGGGCTGTTGGCGTCCCAGCCGCTGCGCAGCAGAATGGCGGCGGCCAGGTTCTCCTTGAGCGGCGCCTCGCCGGCCTGCTGACGGTAACCGCGCTGGTGCAGCGCCGGGCCGGACAAGTCCAGGGTAATGCTCAGGCGCTCGCGCTTCAGGTGCGCGAGAATACGAATGTCGGGAAAGCGCTTGTCGACGCTGGGCCGCTCACCCCGGCGCTTGCTCAGGCGATCAACAATGGCGTCCTTTATCTTGAGCGCACCATATTGGGTATTGGTAATGGCCCGGTTGCTGCCGGAAAAGTCCACCGCAAAGGTCTGGCCTTCCTGAATGTGCTTTTCCCACTCCACGTTACTGGCGCCGAGATACAGGTCCATGTCGTCACGCATGGGAAAGTCGGCCAGTTGCAGCATGATGCGCGAGGCCAGTCGAGACCACAGGCAGGCGCGGTAGGCCACGTCCAGTTCACCCTGAAAGGCAACACCGGCCACGGTTTCCTGCACCTGGCTGGCGCCCAGGGCTTGCAGTTCGTCGGAGAGTAAGGATTCCAGCCCCTTGGGGCAGGTAGCAAAAAACAGCAGCATAATCACGCATGGTCAAACAAAAGAGAGGGCACATTATACATGAGTGGTAATGCGATTTCTGCGGATTAATGGCGGCCAACGGGGTAGTGAGCGGGCAAAATAAAGGCAACATGGGTAACAGGTAAACATACCGCTGGTTTAACGAGCAAACAAAATAAAGTTTCAATCAAGGGCTTGCCTTTGGTGAGCCTGATCACTAGTATGCACCACCTGAGGACGCGGGATGGAGCAGCCTGGTAGCTCGTCGGGCTCATAACCCGAAGGTCGTCGGTTCAAATCCGGCTCCCGCAACCAGTTCTCAGACGCTGTAAAATTTGCAAGTACGATACCGGCCGCGGGATGGAGCAGCCTGGTAGCTCGTCGGGCTCATAACCCGAAGGTCGTCGGTTCAAATCCGGCTCCCGCAACCAATCCGGTTCGGTACTGCAAATAAGAAATCAAGCACCTGGCGCGGGATGGAGCAGCCT
>NZ_VFBE01000006.1:0-84327 GCF_011319775.1 Oceanimonas sp. MB9
AGGACACTAACACCTGAAGCTAGCGCGTCTACCAATTCCGCCACCCTCGCATGCTCAAATTGTTCGGCTGTTTTAAATGAGGCCGTCATTTTCTCAGTGGTGCGAAGGGGGGGACTTGAACCCCCACGTCCGAAGGACACTAACACCTGAAGCTAGCGCGTCTACCAATTCCGCCACCCTCGCCCGTGCTGAGGACTGCGAATTCTATAGATTTTTTACCGGTCGTCAATACGCTTTTTTTAGAAAAAACATAAAAAAACGGCCTTGCCGGCCGTTTGTATAAAAAAGTGTCAGTTTTGCCATGTTCAGGCTGTTGCCCGATAGATTTTGAAGCGGCCGTTGGCGGCCAGGGTTTCGCAGTGGCCAAAGCCCTGTTCAATCAGATCCGGGTAGGGCAAAAAGGCGTTGGCCACCAGCAGCAGGCTGCCACCGGGTTTGAGGTAACGTTTGGCGTCACGCAGCAGGGTTTCGGTGGTGTCGTAAAAGGTCTTTAAGCCGGCATGAAAGGGCGGATTGCTGATAATGCAGTCAAAGTGGCCCTGCACTTCACCAAGGCCATCGGAAGGGTATACCTTTGCCTGCAGGCCGTTTTCGGCCAGGGTCAGTCGGCTGGCTGCCAGCGCCAGGGCATTGATGTCGATCTGCTCCAGCTCTATGCCGGGATTGCGCTTGAGCAGGCTGGCGCCAATCACCCCGGCGCCGCAGCCAAAGTCCAGCACTCGACCGTGAAGGGCGCCTGCATTGTTCAGCAGCAGCCGAGTGCCCGCATCCAGGTGGTCTGCACTGAACACCCCGGGCAGGGTGCACACGGTCAGGTGTTCTTCCTCCAGTGGGTAGCGGCCGACCCAGTCGTCGGCGGCAAAGGCCGGGGCAGGGCGGCTCAGCACCGCCTGGTAGAGGCTGGCGCGACGAGCGCTGTCGACCTTGTTAACCTGTTCACACCAGGGTGCCAGCAGCTTGGGGGCCGCCTTGACGCCGCCCTTGTTGTCACCGGCAATAAATACCGGGGCGCCGGGGGGCAGCAGGGGGAGGCAGGCGGCCAGCAGATAGTGCGCCTCGGCCTTGGCCTTGGGCATCAGCAGCAGCAGGCCGGCGGCGGGGGTGGCCGTGGGCGCGGCGCCAAATTCCGGCTGTATGTCATTATGGCTGCTTAGCCACTGAAAATAGCGAAAGTCGGTGGTAAACACACGGGGGGCCGGACCGTGCGCTGCCAGCAGCCCCGGCAGATCGTCTTCCAGCAGGCCGCACACCAGCAGCGGCTGGTGGCAAAGCATGTCCAGATTGCGGCTCAGCATTTCGCTGACCGGGGTCAGGGCCTCATACATGTGGTGTTCCTGCTTTAATTGGCAAAATCCGCATTATACATGGGGAGTCCCCCCTTGACATTTGCCGGTGGTTGGCAAAAGATGCAGTTCAAGGTTCATACAGGTGTTATTCATGGTGTCCATCGTCAAACGCATACCGGCAAAACCGCTTAAACGTAAAGCGGCCCTTTTCCCTGCGTGACCGACGCCTGACTTGCCCAGACCCGTCTTTGTCAAAACCCCGGTTACGCACATGCGCCCGGGGTTTTTTAATTCAAAATTCAATCCTCTGCTCAGGAGAAGGAGTTTCCATGTTTCGCGGTTCTTTAGTTGCCCTGCTTACCCCCTTTGACGGTGACCGTCTCGACGAGGCAGCCCTGCGCCGCCTGGTTGACTGGCACATCGAGGAGGGTACTCACGGCCTTGTGCCGGTGGGCACCACCGGGGAAAGTCCTACCCTGACTCACGATGAGCACTGCCGTGTGATCGAAATCGTGGCCGAGCAGGCCGCCGGTCGAGTACCGGTCATTGCCGGCGCCGGTTCCAACAACCCGGTTGAAGCCATTGAGTACAGCATTTGTGCCCAGGAGGCCGGTGCCAATGCTACCCTGCATGTGGCCGGTTACTACAACCGCCCCAATCAGGACGGTCTGTATGCCCACTTCAAAATGCTGCACGACGCCACCGAACTGCCGATTATCGTGTACAACATTCCGCCCCGTGCCGTGGTCGACATTCAGCCCGCTACCCTGGCGCGCATGGCCGAACTGCCGCGTATTGTGGGTGTGAAGGACGCCACCGGCGATCTGAGCCGTCCCTGGGCCGAACGGCAGTTGATTAAAAAGCCCTTTGCCTGGCTGTCGGGTGAAGACGGCACCGCCGTATCCTATAACGTGGGTGGGGGGCAGGGCTGTATTTCGGTCACCGCCAATGTGGCTCCCCGACAGTGTGCCCAGTTGCAGGAGCTGACCCTGGCCGGCAAGTGGGAAGAGGCCCGCGCCCTGCAGGACCGGCTGCTGCCGCTGCACCAGGTGCTGTTTGCCGAGCCCAACCCGGCCTGTCCCAAATATGCCCTGTCCTTGCTGGGGCTGGCCAGTGAGCACTGCCGCATTCCGGTGGTCCCGCTGCAGCAAGACACCAAGGCGCGTATTCGCCGAGTGATGGAAGAGCTGGAACTGATATAAAAAATGGCCGCGCAAGCGGCCATTTTTTTTGGTCTGAACAACCCCGCTGACGTATTACTGATCGTCGCTGCCGTTGTCGTGGCCGGCGTGATCGTCCCGCTGGCCATGGTGATCATGGTGGTTGTCGTAGCGCGGGCGACGGGGCTTGTTGATGATAACGCCGGTGCGCGGCGGACGGCGGCTGGCCGGAGAAATGGTGGAAATCTTGGCCTTGTAGATCAGCTGTTGCTGGCCACGGGGATCGGACAGCAGAATGCTGTACTGGTCAAAGGCACTGATCATCCCTTCAAGTTTGATACCATTGGTAAGGAAAATGGCGCAGTGGGTCTGGTTCTTGCGCAACCAGTTCAGTGCCGCATCCTGCCCGTTACCCAATGAAAAGGCTTGTTGCAGCGATTGGGGGTTCGATGATGGGGCGGTCATGTCGGTCAGTCCTTTTTGTTATTTTTCAACCTTGATTGTGCTTAATGAACGGCCGCCTTGTCAAAGCAAAGCGCAAATTAAATGCCCGCTGTCGGCGGCATTTGCAACGATTTTCTCAAAAGGAGTCAAAGTGCCCTCTTCTGTTTCCGGCACCACCATCATGGTGCTGGCCTGCCTGATTGTCAGCATTGGCCAGTTCAGCCTCGGGCTGGTGTTTCCCATTCTGCCCGGTATCAGCCAGGCCCTGGCCGAGGATCCGGAGCGGGTGCAGTGGCTGATCTCCGCCTATCTGCTGGCCTTTGGCCCGGTGCAATTGCTCTATGGGCCGCTCAGCGATGCGCGAGGCCGGCGTCCGGTGCTGCTGGGAGGCTTGGCCTTGTCTCTGGGCGGGGTGGGATTGTGTCTGTTGCCCGGCGTCAACTTTGAATGGCTGCTGGCGGGGCGGCTGCTGCAGGGGCTGGGGGCGGGGTGTGGGGCCGTGGTGTCCCGGGCCATGTTGCGTGACAGTTTTGAAGGGCCGGCACTGCGTAATGCATTGTCGTACATGGCCATGGCGGCGGCCATTACCCCGGTAGTGGCGCCGGCGCTGGGAGGCATGCTGGGTGATCTGAGTGGTTGGCAAAGTGTGTTTGCCGCCATGCTGCTTTATATCGGCCTGCTGTGGCTGGTGCTGCTGGCGCGCTTTCGGGAGACCCATCAAGGGCCACGTCTTGAACTGCACCCTGGGCGCATTCTGGCCGGTTATGGCCGGTTGCTGACAGAGCGTCACTTTCTCGGACACGGCGGCATGCTCTGGGGCCAGTTCGCCCTGATGATGACCTCGATTTCCGTGCTGCCCTATGTGATGCAGCATCAAATCGGCATGAGTGCGGCGGAATATGGCCGCTGGGCACTGCTGCCGGCATTGGGGCTGCTGCTTGGCGGCATTATCAACAACCGTATTCAGTTCTGGGTTCGGGCTGAACAGGTGCTGCGCATCAGCCCCTTTATTCAGTTGGGGGCGGGGCTGTGGATCATGCTGATGCCTCTTGAGCCCTGGCTGATGGTGGCCGGGGTCTTTATTCAGGCGCTGGGTAACGGCATGGCCTTTCCCAATGCCATGAGCCGGCTGCTTGAGCCCTACCGTGATCTGGCCGGATCGGCGGCGGCGTTGTCGGGGGCGCTGCAGATGTTGTCGGCCAGCCTGCTGACGGCGGCACTGACCTATGCCGGAGTGGATTCCGCCTTTGCCCTGGGGGTGTGCGTGATGCTGGGAGCCTTGGTACTGAAAGGGCTGTCGGTGTTTGCGGTGGGCCGGTTCTGAGGAAAAATGCGCACATAAAAAAGCCGCGCCCTTGGGCGCGGCTTTGGAATTTTTTTGACGCAGACTCTTACAGAGGAACTACGTTCTCAGCCTGAGGACCTTTCTGGCCTTGGGCTACGGTGAACTCAACGGACTGACCTTCAGCCAGGGTCTTGAAGCCCGGAGTCTGGATGGCGCTGAAGTGTACGAATACGTCAGGGCCTTGCTCTTGCTCGATGAAACCGAAACCTTTGGCTTCATTGAAGAACTTTACTTTACCTTTAACAGTGTTAGACATACCTAAATCCTGTAAACAATCTTGCTTGAGAAATCGACTTCAAAAATACAGCCTTGACTTATGAAATACAGGACGAGGTACTACTAGGAACTTCGTAATGAACATAAATTCAGCGGTATTTTCAGAGCCGAAATCACTCTAACCGGTTACCTGATGGGGGTCAACAGGTATTTTTGTGACCGGGAGTGGGTTCATCAAAGTTTCATCCTGACGCCGAAGCGGAAAGGGGAAGGCTTGCTGTGGTGCGGCTGAAACGTCAGCGGGCCCAGGACAAATCCCCCCGGAACAGCAGCTCCAGGCGCAGGGTGATGCCGAACTCGGCATCGTAATTCTGCTCTCGGGGAAAGTGCACTTCGGGGATTACATCCACGAACAGTATTTCCCGGTGCAGGTTGCGGCGGTACTGGCTGAGCAGGTAGTAATCGTGCAGATGCGGATCGGACGCGCTGCGGCCGACGGCGACGGCGGCGTAACGGATGATGCTGCGGCTGCCGAGCAGCTGATCGAGTTCAATGCCTTCGGAGTATTCCAGGGTGTCGACCTCTTCCTGCCACTGCACATTGGTGATGAAGCGCAGGTGGTAAGTGTCGCTGAGGGGGCGGCCCAGATCCCAGCGGCTGCGTACCGAGTAACCTTCTTCATTGAACCATGAGGCCCGGTTCCAGGACTCGAGTTGCCAGGGGCTGTCGCCCAGTTGCCACAGCCGCTCACCGGTAAAACGCACATAAGGATCCAGGGGCAGCTTTACCTTGATACCGGCGCCCGCATCCAGGCGCCAGTCTGTCCGCTTGTCCCGATCGCCCAGGCGGCGCAGGCCGATCAGAAAGTCCTCGGTTCTGAAGCGATCGTCCCGGGCGGTGTTGGCGCCCTGTTCGGCCAGGGTACCCTGGCTCTCTTCCGGATCGCTTTCTATCAGTATGCGCAACCGCTCTTCGGTGGTGGGCAGATCAAGCTTCAGGCGCAGGGTGGTGTCCGAGCTGAACCTGTCCCGTTCATGCCAGAACAGCTCCTGGCTGAAACGCAGGTAAGAGCCGTTCTCTATGGTGAGGCTGTCGTCGGTGCCGAAGAAGTTGTCGATATTGCGTGCGCTGTTGTCGAGCCAGCGGGTAACGTTGTCGTGCATGGGGGTGATTTTGTCCACCGCCCAGTGGGGCAGGTCGGAGTCGTCATGTTCGTGGTTGGCGTGGGCGGGTCCCAGTGCCAGCAACAGCAGCGGCAGAATTATATGTTTCATGGCAGCATCCCTTGCCTGTTTCCCTTAATCCTAGGAAATCGAGCGGGGGAATACTATGTGTTGCCGGCTTTTCGTGAACAGGGCAGGGTGGGGCGAATACAAAAAAGCCCCGCTTATGCGAGGCTTTAAAGATGGTGCCCAGAGGCGGAATCGAACCACCGACACGGGGATTTTCAATCCCCTGCTCTACCGACTGAGCTATCTGGGCGTTGGGCTTTTGCTTTGAAAAGGCACCGAAAAATGGTGCCCAGAGGCGGAATCGAACCACCGACACGGGGATTTTCAATCCCCTGCTCTACCGACTGAGCTATCTGGGCGTTGGGCTTTTGCTTTGAAAAGGCACCGAAAATGGTGCCCAGAGGCGGAATCGAACCACCGACACGGGGATTTTCAATCCCCTGCTCTACCGACTGAGCTATCTGGGCAACGGGGCGTCATTTAAATCGATCGCCCCAGGCAAGTCAACCGCTTTTTCCCGGCCTTCAGCGTGTTCGCTCAAGGCTTGAGCAAAGCGGTGAATTAGTTGCCGGAAGGGGGGGTGTAGCCTTCAATATCGACGTTGGCGCCTTCAAACAGGTAGGCGATCATTTCCTGCTCGAGCAGCTTACGATGATCGGCGTTCATCATGTTCAGCTTTTTCTCATTGATCAGCATGGTCTGCTTCTTCTGCCACTCGGACCAGGCTTCCTTGGATATATTGTCGTAAATGCGCTTGCCGAGTTCGCCCGGATACATCTGAAAGTCCAGGCCTTCGGCTTCCTTGTTTAAACGCTGGCAAAAAATGGTTCGGCTCATCATGTCCTCTTGTGCAGTTGCGGGTAGGCGAGCAGCTTTTTGGTGGCGGCTGCCAGGCCTACCGGTGCCGGTTGACGCAAGTTATACCAAAGACGCTCATCCCCCGCCATGACCTCGGCGGGAATCTGTGGCAATTGTACCCGCCAGGGAGCAATGTCCAGGTGAAAGTGGCTGAAGGTGTGGCGAAAGCCGGGCAGGGGTTCGGGCTCGCCGGCTTCGGGAAAGCGTTTGAGCCAGCGGCGCATCTCGTCTTCGTCGGCAAACTCCGGAAAACAGTAGAGGCCGCCCCACAGGCCCTGGGGGGGACGTTGCACCAGCAGCAGTTGCTCTCCGTTTTGCAGCAGCACAAAACAGGCCCGTTTTTCCGGCTGCACGGTTTTTTTCGGTTTGGATTCGGGAAAGGCGGTGGGGGTGCCAAGCTGGTTCGCCTGGCAGTCGTCGCTGACCGGGCAGCGCTCGCAGGCGGGCTTGCTGCGAGTGCAGATGGTGGCGCCCATGTCCATCATGGCCTGGTTGTACTGGCTGACGCCCTCGCCGGGGGTCAGCTCGCTCACCTTGTCCCAGAGTGCATTCTCCACCTCTTTTTTGCCCGGCCAGCCCCGTTGGCCCAGCCAGCGGGTAAGCACCCGCTTGACGTTGCCATCGAGAATGCCGTGATGCTGCCCCAAAGACAGCGACAACACGGCGCCGGCGGTGGAACGGCCGATACCGGGCAGCCCCAGCACTTCCTCAAAGCGCTCGGGAAAACACCCGTCATAGTGATCGCGAATGACCTGGGCGGCCTTGTGCAGGTTGCGGGCCCGGGCGTAGTAACCCAGGCCGGTCCAGAGATGCAGCACCTCGTCCTGTTCGGCATCGGCCAGGCTGACCACATCGGGAAAGCGTTCCATAAAACGCTGGTAGTAAGGGATGACGGTGGTGACCTGGGTTTGCTGCAGCATGATTTCCGACACCCACACACGGTAGGGGGTCTTGTGTTGCTGCCAGGGCAGGGTCTTGCGGCCGTGGCGGTCGTACCAGGCCAGAATGCGCCGGGAAAAGGAATGGCTGTTCACTGAAGTGATAAGGTCGTTTGGCATGGGCGCATTCGACCACAAGGCCGGCCCCGGCGCAAACCATGTGTTGTTTATGGTTTGTTATTGTGATGTTTTCTGATACAAAAGAAAGGTTTTGTTGGCGCCCGCCACGCGTAGTAATTCAGAGAGACCCCTATGCAGCCGTTTTTTGCCAAGCGCTTTGCCAAGGTAGAGCCTTCCTTTATTCGAGAAATACTCAAAGTCGCCGTCAACCCGGAAGTGATCTCCTTTGCCGGCGGCCTGCCCAACCCGGCTTTTTTCCCTAACGAAGAGCTGGAAGCCGCCACCGCCAGCGTGTTGCGCGACAAGGGCAACGGCGCGCTGCAATACGCCGCCACCGAGGGCTTCGGGCCGCTGCGCGACTATATTGCCGCCCGTTACCGCGCCCAGCACGGCATGGAGGTGGATCCCAACAACATTCTGATCACCAACGGCTCCCAGCAGGCGCTGGATCTTATCGGCAAGGTGCTGGTAGACGAGGGCTCCAAACTTATCATCGAGGAGCCGGGCTACCTGGGCGCCATTCAGGCACTGTCGGTGTACCAACCCGATTTTCAGGGCGTGTCGCTGAATGATGACGGTCCCGATCTGAATGAACTCGACGCCCTGCTGGCCGAGCCCAATCACGCCCGGCTGATGTATGGGGTTACCAACTTTCAGAATCCGTCGGGTCTGAGCTACAGCCTGGAAAAGCGCAAGGCCGTGGCCGAGCGACTGGTGCGTCACAATGTACTGATGGTGGAAGACAACCCCTATGGCGAGTTGCGCTTTGAAGGCGAGCACCTGCCGCCCATCGCCAAGCTGGCGCCGGAAAATGTGGTGCTGCTGGGCTCTTTCTCCAAGGTGGTAGTGCCGTCCTTCCGTCTGGGCTGGATGGTGGTGCCCGGCTGGCTGCGCCAGAAGATCACCATCGCCAAGCAGGCGTCGGATCTGCATACTAACGGTTTCGTGCAGCAGGTGCTGCACCGCTATCTGCAGGACAACTGCCTGGACGCCCATATCGATCGCATTCGCAGTGTCTACGGCGAGCAGAAAAATGCCATGGAGCAGGCGCTGCTGCGTCACTGCCCGGGACTGGACTTTACCCGTCCGGAAGGCGGTATGTTTCTGTGGCTGCGCCTGCCCGAGCACATCAGCGCCATGGATTTGTTCAACCTGTCCATTAAGGAAAACGTGGCCTTTGTGCCCGGTCAGCCCTTCTACGTGCGCCCGGATATTCTCAATACCGCCCGCTTCAGTTACTCCGGCTCCGATGCCGCCACCATTGAAGAAGGCATTGGCCGCTTTGGCCGGGTGATCCGCCAGATCCTGTAATTCGAATACAGTCACCAAAAGGGGCCGTCAGGCCCCTTTTTTCATTTCTGCCCCGCCGGCATCAGCGGCTGCTGCTTGATGGTTTTGGTTACTATGTAGGTGTAGTAGCGCTCAATGCCGAGATCCTGCTCAAGCCAGCGGTCGATCAGGCGCTGGTACTGATCGATGTCGTCACACATGATTTTCAGCACATAATCCACGCCGCCGCCGGTGGCGTAGCAGTCGGTAACGCGGTCGCAGTCCTGCATGGCCTGCTCAAAGCGGCGCATGGCGTCGGCGCTGTGCCGGTGCAGGCTGATCTCCACCAGCACCGAGGTGCGTCCGTGCAGCAGGCCGGCGTCGATCACGGCGCCATAGCCGCGAATGATACCGGCCTGCTCCAGCCGTTTTACTCGCTCCCAGCAGGGACTGACCGAGAGGTTGATGGCCTCGGCCAGGGCCGACTTGGTAATGCGCCCCCTGCGCTGCAGGATTTGCAGTATGTGAAGGTCATAACGATCCAGCTGCATGTCCGCTTTCCGCTTTCCGCTTTCCGGTTTCAGGGCGTTCAATGTTTCACAAACAGGCGACGAGGGTAGTTGCACAGGGGCTCGGCGCCATTCTCGGTGATCACTATGCTTTCGGTGGTTTCCATACCCCAGTCTTCCAGCCACAGGCCGGGCATAAAATGAAAGGTCATGCCCGGCTTCAGCAGGGTGTTGTCGGTATTGCGCAGGCTCATGCTCTGCTCGCCCCAGTCGGGAGGGTAGCCAAGGCCGATGGGATAGCCGCAGCGGGCACCTTCCCGATCAAAGCCGTGGCGGGCCAGGGCGGCGTTGAGGGCATTGGCAACGTCGGCGCAGCGGTTGCCTGGTTGTGCCGCCGCCAGACCGGCTTCCAGGCCGGCATTGAGCGCCTCTTCGGCCCGTAGAAAGTTGTCGGTGGGCCGGCCCAGGTAAATGGTGCGTGACAAAATGCAGTGATAGCGGCGATGGCACCCGGCCAGCTCGAAAAAGGTGCCCTGATCCCGGCAAAAGGGGCGTTCGTCCCAGGTCAGGTGGGGCGCCGAGGCGTCCGGACCCGAGGGCAGCATGGGTACCATGGAAGGGTAGTCGCCAAAGTGGCCATCGTGACCCTCCATGGCTACCCGGTAGATCTCCGCCACCAGCAGATGCTTGGGCAGGCCCGGCTCTATCATTTCCAGGGCGGCGGCGTGCATTCGCTCCACAATACGGGCGGCGATGCGCATGTAGCGCAGCTCGGTATCCGACTTGACCGCCCGGCACCAGTTTACCAGGGCACTGGCGTCCACCAGCTCGGCGTCGGGCAGGTTGTCGCACAAGGCCAGCCAGGAGGAGGGGGGAAAGTAGCAGCTGTCCATTTCCAGGCCGATGCGGCCATAGGCCCAGTCCCGGGGCTTGAGCAGCTGGTTGGCCAGGTACTCCATGGCGTTCATCGGCGGGTTCATCACGTAGTAATCCGGATACCAGTGTATGTTTTCTTCCTGCAGCCAGACGGTGCGGCGGGCACCGTTGGCATCCATCTGGCGCCCGAACCATAACGGCTCACCGGCCATGGTCACCACCGCTACCTGAGGGGTGTAAAAGGACCAGCCGTCATAACCGGTCAGCCAGGCGATATTGGCCGGGTCGTGCACGATCAGGGTTTGTATGTCCTGAGTCAGCATGGCGGCCCTGACCCTTGCCAGGCGTTGCTGGTATTCCTCCAGTGAAAAGCCGGGGATCTGTGTATGCATGGCGTTCTCCCCTGTGATGGCCGAAAGGCGGCGCCCTTGGCGGTGATGGTGGGACTCACCCCAGTACAGTCCAGCCTTGCAGAGGGTGTCAACCCGGGGCCACAAGGTGGCTACAAACGGCACCTTATGCTCGATTCGAGTCCTTTCTTATCATGGCTGTTTGTGATCCTGATCACACGCGGTGCCATGCAGTTGATCATTATGGTTGCTGCCCTGTTTTTTGAATGTAAAATCCGCTCGCTTACAGAGTGACTGGTTAACATATCTACAAAAATAACAAACAACAGATACATTATTTGCTTTTTCTGAGGATGTTAAAATGAAAGGCTCTCTTTCCGCCCGCATTTTTACCGGGTTGTTTATCGGTTTGCTGATCGGCAGTGCCATTCAGTACCTGTTCAAGGATGTGTCCCTGCTTAACGACGGCGTCGTCGGCCTGGCCGAGGGCCTGGGCGGCATGTTCGTATCGCTGATTAAGCTGATGGTAGTGCCCCTGGTATACATCTCCATCGTTACCGGTATCTGCGAGCTGCGCGACATCGCCAGCTTCGGCCGCCTGGGTGGAAGAACCTTTGGTCTTTACATCATCAACACCATGCTGTCGATTGCCGCGGCCATTCTGGTGGGTGTGATCCTGCAGCCGGGCATGGGTGCAACCCTGCCCCACGGCGCCACCGGTGCGGTGGAGCTGAGCACCACCGAAACCCCGGATCTGGGTGCCATGCTGGTGAACATTGTGCCCAGCAACCCGGTACAGGCCTTTGCCTCCGGCGACATGCTGCAGATCATCTTTATGGCGATTCTGACCGGCCTGGCCATTCAGGGCCTGGGCGCCACCGCCGCCCCGGCGGCCCGTGCCTTCCGCATGGCCAACGAGGTGATGATGAAGCTGGTTGGCCTGGTAATGACCCTGGCCCCCTATGGTGTGTTTGCGCTGATGATAAGCCTGGGCGCCACCCTGGAAGCGGCTACCCTGATGTCGGTGGCCGGTTATGTGGCCATGGTGGTGATGGTGCTGGCGTTCTGGATCCTGGTGGTGTATCCGCTGGCCGTGTGGATGACCACCGGCATCAAGCCGGGCGTATTCCGCAAGGCCACCCGTGAGCAGCTGTTGTTCTCCCTGTCTACCGCCAGCTCCAACGCCACCATTCCGGTGACCATGCGTACCCTGACCGAGAAGCTGGGTGTGTCCCGGGCCATTGCCGGCTTTGGTGTGCCCCTGGGCGCCACCATCAACATGTCCGGTTCGGCCATCTACATCACCCTGGCCGCCTTCTTTGCCGCCAATATCTCCGGTACTCCCATTCCCACCGGCGATCTGCTGACCGTGGGCATTACCGTGCTGCTGATGTCGGTGGGTGTGGGCGGCGTGCCCGGCGGTGCCGTGGTCATGGCCGGTGTACTGCTGCACCAGATGGGCCTGCCGGTTGAAGCCATGGCCATTATCATGGCGGTGGATCGCATCAACGACATGTTCTGTACCTCCTCCAACGTGGTGGGCGACACCGCCGTCAACACCATAGTGGCGAAGATGGAAGGCAACCGCGACGCCCTGGACGAGGCCGAGCCGGCTCAAGGCAAGTAACAAACACCGACAGTGGTTTCGACCGTAGAAGATAAAAAACCGCCCTCGGGCGGTTTTTTTGTCAGCAGCCCTGGGCGGCGGGGTGGGGCACGGGAAACAGTCGATCGTAGGCCAGGTTGTAGAGAAAGGCGTAGCAGAGATAAAACGCCGACATGGCGATGTCCATCATAAAGGCCTCCCACAGGCTGATACCCAGGTGCCAGGCGATCATCGGCAAAAACAGGATCAGCAGGCCACCTTCAAACAGCAGGGCATGCAACACGCGAACCGGCGTGGTCTTGCGTACATCGCCTCGCAGTCTCAGCATGGCGTGATCAAACAGCAGGTTGTACACATAGTTCCAGATGGTGGCAATCAGTGAGCCCACCAGGGCCATCAGGCCCATTTCCATGAGATCGTGATTGAATACCAGGCTGGCCAATGGCGCGAAGATCACCAGGCCGATGATTTCAAAGCCCAGGGTGTGGCGAATGCGATCTTTGGTGGTGCGCATGGAAACTCCTTTCAGCAAGTGCGTGTTCGAAGCGCCATTCTATCTGCTATTGTTTACTACCAAAGTTGGTAAGTATCGGTTTTTAAGATAGATGAGTTTCTCTCTGGAGCAGTTGCAGGCCTTTGTGACCACGGTGGATACCGGCTCGTTCTCGGCCGCGGCCCGGCGCCTGGGCAAGGCCCAGTCGGTGGTGAGCACCGCCGTGGCCAACCTGGAAATCGATCTCGACAATCCGCTGTTCGCACGCAGCGGCCGCTACCCGCGGCTGACTCCGGCCGGGGAGCGGCTGCTGGCGGAGGCTCGAGTGATCCTGGAGCGCTGCGAGCACTTTCGCGGGGTAGCCAAAAGCCTGGGGGAAGGAGTGGAAAGCCGGCTGGTGCTGGCGGTGGATGAACTCTATCCGTCCGAGCAGCTGGGGGCCCTGATGGATGAATTTGCCCGCCGCTTTCCGACCGTGGAGCTGGAGCTGCTGTTTCCCTTGATGGAAGACGTCAGCCGCATGGTGTTGGAGGAGCGGGTCGATCTGGGCATTATGTGGCGCCAGGAAATTTTGCCTTCGGCGCTGAACTTTCATGCCCTGGGGCGGGTGCCGCTGAAACTGGTGTGCGCCCCCGACCATGCCCTGGCCGGCCAGCGGGTGGGCTGGGAAGAGCTCAAGCGTTACCGTCAGCTGATGGTGGCCACCCGTAATGACAGTGAAGAAAAGGTGCGGCTGCGGGTAGCGGCGGATGTCTGGTGGGTGGAAAGCCAGTGGGTTATCGTGGAGCTGGTGCAGCGCAACCTGGGCTGGGCCTTTGTGCCCGAACATGTGGTGGCGGAGGCCCTGTCCCGCGGCCTGCTGGTGTCACCGGAGCTGGAATTTGACGATCAGGACTGGCCGGTGGCGCTGGAGCTGGTGTGGCACAAGCAGCGCCCCCTGGGCAAGGCCGCCGCCTGGCTGAAGGCGGCGGCCATAGGTGCGGCTCAGTCGGTCAGTTCATAGGGCAGGGGGCGCAGTCGCAGCCGGCTGTCGGGCTGCTCCTTGATGCGGAACAGGGTATCGGCATCCAGATCCTTGTTCAGCACGGTGAGCAGCATGCACTCATTGCCCTGCCGGCATGCGCTCAGCACGGTGCCCGCCCGGCGCCAGTTGTCACCCAGCTGCATTTCCAGATCCTGGTTGACGGCCACCTCGCCCTCAACCTCGCCTTCCAGAATAAACATGGCCTTTTTGTTGGCACCTCGGTATTTGGCCCTGGCCACGGTCTCCTGACCCATATAGCAGCCCTTGTTGAAGCTGATGCCGCCAATGGCCTGCAGGTTGAGCATCTGGGGAATGTAGTCGCCCTGGTGCTCGGCACTCATGTCGGGCAGCCCGGCATGGATCATCAGCCCGCGCCATTCCTGCTCGTCGCCTCGAGGCAGGTCCGGCAATTCGGTGTCTTTGGGCAACACCAGCAGCGCATGCTCGGCGGCCACCGGAATAATGACGCCGCCCTGCCACAGGTTGCCGTCGCCGACCTGATGGTTCAGCCAGTGGGACAGGCCCTCGCCGGCCAGGCCGCAGACCTGCCAATGGTCGCTGACATCGTCGATCTCGGTTTTGGCAAAAACCGCGAATTTCTTCAGCTCGGGCAGCTGGCGCGCCACCAGCGACTGGTTCATCACCAGCAGCAGTTGCTCGCCCAGATTGGCCAGCCAGAATGAGGCCCACAGTTTGCCCTTGCTGTCGCAATGACCGCCGGCACAGGCGTCGCCGGGGCCGAGCCGGTCGACGTCGGCGGTCACCTGGCCCTGTAGGTATTTGACCCGCTCTGCTCCGGTCAGGGCGACAACGGCCCTGTCGGTCAGCGGATAGAGTTGGGGGGTAGAGGCGATGGTAAACACGAAAGCACCCTCAGTTTCAGTCCGAAATGTGACCCTCATGGTAAAGACGGCCAAGTAATTTGTCAGTATTCATTCCACCTTATACCATGAGCTTTGTTTTGTTACATGGAAGCCGACATGCTCACTAGCACCGACAAACCCCGCCTGATCTGGGCATGCCGCCGGGGCATGCTGGAGTTGGATGTGATTCTAGCCCCCTTTGTGGAGCACGAATACGACGCCCTTGATGAGCCGCAACAGGCCACCTTCCGGCGCCTGCTGGAATGCGACGACCCGGATTTGTTTGCCTGGTTTATGGGCCATGAGCGTTCAAAGGACGCCGCCCTGCAGGCCATGGTGGGCTACATTCTTGAACGCAACCAGGTTCGCAATCAACGCTGAGCCTTCGCGGCTGCAGCGGCTCTACCTGCTCGGGCTGGCCCTGCTGTTGTGGTTACCGGCGGCGTTGTTGCTCGACGCCGACCGCCTGCCCTGGTTTGCACCGGGCTGGTTGCTGGCCACGGGGCTGGCCTGGCGCCGGGCCGGTAGTTACCGCCTGGTCGGCGAATTCAATGCCGGCGTGCTTAGCCTTAATGGCCGCAGCGGTACACTTTCCCATCACAGCCGGGCCGGGCCCGGCTTTTTGCTGCTGGTGCTGGAGGGAAATCCCTGGCCGCCGCTGTGGTTGTTTCAGGATGCGGTGCCCGACGCCGTATACCGGCGCCTGGCACGGCAGCTGCTTTACGCGGGTTGACGAGGGTTGTAGTTGGCGGGGGTGAGCACCGTGGGCTGCGGATTGTCGAGCTGATTTGGATAATCCAGGGTGTAGTGCAGGCCACGGGATTCCTTGCGGTCCATGGCCGACAACACAATCAGCTCTGCCACCTGCACCAGGTTGCGCAGCTCCAGCAAATTGTTGCTGACCCTGAAGTTGGCGTAATACTCCTGAATTTCCTGCTGCAGCAGTTCAATACGGCGCTTGGCCCGCTCCAGTCGCTTGTTCGAGCGCACTATGCCGACGTAGTCCCACATAAACAGCCGCAGCTCGTGCCAGTTGTGGTGGATCACCACTTCCTCGTCGGAGTCGGTCACCTTGCTTTCATCCCACAGCGGTAGCATGGGCGGCTCCGGGGTGGTAGCCAGGCCGGCCAGCATGTCTTCCCCGGCGGCTCGGGCGAACACGATGCACTCCAGCAGCGAGTTTGACGCCATGCGGTTGGCGCCGTGCAGGCCGGTGTAGGACACCTCGCCAAT
Source organism: Oceanimonas sp. MB9 (assembly GCF_011319775.1). NCBI lineage: Bacteria > Pseudomonadati > Pseudomonadota > Gammaproteobacteria > Aeromonadales > Aeromonadaceae > Oceanimonas > Oceanimonas sp. MB9. The sequence goes on from NZ_VFBE01000006.1 coordinate 15,823, forward strand.
GGCGTAGAGACCGTCGATGTCGGTACGGCCCTTGTGATCCACCATGACTCCGCCGCAGGTGTAGTGGGCGGCGGGCACCACCGGCATGGCCTGCCTGGTAATGTCGATGCCCACCTTGAGGCAACGTTCGTAAATGGTGGGAAAGTGCTTGATGATGAAGTCCGCCGGCTTGTGGCTGATGTCGAGATACATGCAGTCGGCGCCCAGGCGCTTCATTTCGTGGTCGATGGCGCGGGCCACTATGTCCCGGGGGGCCAGCTCGCCGCGCTGGTCAAAGTCGGGCATAAAGCGGCTGCCGTCCGGGCGCAGCAGGTGGGCGCCTTCACCGCGCAGGGCCTCGGTGAGCAGAAAGTTGTTGTCGTCCGGGTGATACAAACTGGTGGGGTGGAACTGGTTGAATTCCATATTGGCCACTCGGCAGCCGGCGCGCCAGGCCATGGCGATGCCGTCGCCGGAGCTGACGTCCGGGTTGGAAGTGTACTGGTAAACCTTGGACGCACCGCCGGTGGCCATGGCCACGAAACGGGCACGCACGGTTTCCACCCGCTCCTTGTTGCGGTTCCACACATAGGCGCCCAGCACCCGGTTGCCGGGCAGGCCGAGCTTGGCCGTGGTAATCAAATCCAGGGCGTTGACCCGTTCCAGCACATGAATGTTGGGGTGGCGTTGCACCTGCTCGATAAGAGTGGTCTGTACCGCCCGGCCGGTGGCGTCGGCGGCGTGAAAAATGCGCCTGTGGCTGTGGCCGCCCTCCCGGGTCAGGTGATAGCTGGGTTCGCCCTGTCCGGTTTCTTCGGTGTCAAAGGGCACGCCCTGGCCGATCAGCCACTGAATGGCGTCGGGCGCGTTGCGGGCGGTGAACTCGACCACGGCTTCGTCGCACAGGCCGGCACCGGCCACCAGGGTGTCGGCCACGTGGGATTCGATGCTGTCGGTTTCATCAAAGACGGCGGCAATGCCCCCCTGGGCATACAGGGTGGCACCTTCGGCGAGCGGTCCCTTGCACAGCACATGCACGCGGGCATGGCTGGCCAGTTTCAGCGCCAGGGACAGGCCGGCGGCACCGCTGCCAATGATGAGCACGTCGCAGAGGTATTCAACGGGATCTTTCATAAAGTATCATTGGCCCGAAAAAAAGAGGGGCTTCATGTTAGCGCATGCGTCCACCGTGCGCAGCCGGAATCGGCTTTTCCAAATGAGTTCAGAACTTTTTGCCGCCGTTGAAGTCCATTAAGGTACGCTTGTGACGGGCTGGTTGTCAGGCACCGGAAGAATCGGAGGGTATGCGGCTCGTATGAGCGAGAATTTGACGGATCAGCAAGTGATCGAGCGGGTTCAGCGGGGAGACAAGAATGCATACAACCTGCTGGTGAAAAAATATCAGTACAAAGTGGCGAACCTGGTGTCTCGTTACGTGTCCAACCCTGGAGACGTACCCGATGTGACCCAGGAGGCCTTTATCAAGGCCTACCGGGCATTGTCCGGCTTTCGTGGCGAGAGTGCATTTTTCACCTGGCTGTATCGCATCGCGGTCAATACCGCCAAGAATCATCTGGTATCGCAGCGACGACGCCCGCCGGGTTCGGATGTGGAGATCGACGACGCCGAGTATTACGGTGGTGGTGAGGCCCTGAAGGAGCTGGCCTCACCGGAAAGCCTGATACTGACGGAGGAAATCCGCCAGGCCGTGTTTGAAACCATAGACGGCTTGCCGGACGATCTGAAAACGGCGATCACCCTGCGGGAATTGGAAGGAATGAGCTACGAAGACATCGCGAGTGTCATGGATTGCCCGGTGGGAACCGTGCGTTCACGCATTTTTCGGGCTCGGGAAGCAATAGACAAGCGGGTCACCCCCTTGCTTCGGAGTTGAACGGGGAAGTGTTATGGCTAACAAAGAGCGAATTTCGGCACTGGTCGACGGAGAAATCCAGGATAGGGTGCTGCTGGAGCATGTCTTCAGCGACAGGGAACTGGCCGATACCTTTGGCCGCTATCACCTTTACGGCGACGTGATGCGCAATGAATTGCCCGAACGCCTGCCGCTTGATCTGAGCGACAGTATAGCGGCGGCGCTGGAGCAGGAAGCCCCGCTGACCGCCGCCAATGACAGCCATGCCGAGTCCGGTGCGGCCAGGGTGGTGCGGCCGACGTTCGGGCGTGCCCTGAGTCGCATCAAGCCGGCCCTGCGCCATGCAGGTCAGTTCGCCATTGCCGCCTCGGTATCGGCGGCGGTGATCTTCGGGGTGCAACAATACAGTCAGCCTGCAGCCACCCAGTCGCCGGTGCTGAATACCGTGCCCCTGAGCGGTGGTGCCGCGCCGGTCAGCCTGAACTATCAGGTGGATCAGCAGCAGCGGGTCAGCGAACAGCAGCTGCTGGAGCAGGAACGGCGCATTCATGCCCTGCTGATGGATCACGAGCTGCAGCAACGGCTGCGCCAGAACTGAGGTTGCTGTTTGTTGAGTACCAACGTATTGCGGGCCACCCTGGCCCTGCTGCTGGTGGCGGTCTGGCCGGCACCGGCCGCCAGTGCTGACGAAACCGGCGATACCCGGGCCCTGTTGCAGAAAATGCAGCAGGCCTATCACCAGCTCAACTTCGAGCTGACCCTGGTGGAGGCCGGGCAGGGGGAACCCGAGCCCAAGCGGCTGACCCGGGGTCAACTGGATGGGCAGCCCCTTACTCACCTTGTTCACCTCAATGGTCGCCCCCGGGAATTTGTTCAGCGCAATGATCAGACCAGTTATTTCGATCTGGGGCCGGGGGGCTATACCCTGCGTCAGTCCCGGTTGCCTGGCCTGTTCAGCCGATTGCAGCATGCCTCCCTCGATCAGTTGTTGGCCCGCTACGATGCCGTTGTGGCCGGCCGCAGCCGCGTGCTTGGGCGCGTTGCCGAGGTGGTGCGACTGGTGCCCAAAGACGAGCATTGCTATGGCTACGTATTGTGGCTGGATCAGGATACCGGTCTGTTGCTGCGTCTGGACACCCTGGATCAGCAGTCCGGCCTGATGGAGCAGGTGATGGGCGTGGCGCTGCAGGTGAGCGAAGAGCCTTCGGCGTTGCTGCGCGAACTCAGTGGCGCCCGGCTGCCACCGGCCATGTCGGTGGGCGAGCGCCAGCCCGAAGCCGAGTCCGACTCGGCCTGGCGAGTGACCTGGTTGCCGCCGGGCTTTGACATTCGCTCCCGCAATCAGCACCGTTTGCCGCTGACCGAGCAGGCGGTGGACTACCTGATGGCGTCAAACGGCGTGGTTGATGTCTCCGTCTATGTGACCGAAGCGGCAGGCGGCGAGCCCCGCCAGCAACTGGTGCGCCAGGGCGCCACTCACCTGGTCAGCCTGACCAGCCCCGCCAGAATGGAAGTGACCGTGGTGGGGGATGTGCCCGCCGATACCGCCCGCCGCATTGCCGAGTCGGTGGCCGCGGGCGAGCAGGGAGCCGCCGCGCCATGATTGAGGAAATCGCCACCGTGACCGCGGTGCATGCCGGCCGGGTCGAGGTCAGCTGTTTCAGCAAGTCGGCCTGTGGCCAGTGCCGGCAAAGCAGCAGCTGTGGCACCGGCCTGGTGTCAAAGGCATTGCCGGCCCGCAGCCATGATTTTGCGATCGCCACCGAACTGGCGTTGCGGCCCGGTCAGCAGGTACGCATTGGCATTCCCGAGCACAGCCTGATTGGCGGCGCCCTGCTGGTGTATTTGCTGCCGTTGTTGTGCCTGCTGGCGGGGGGCTCGCTGGCGGCCTGGGCCGGCCTGCCGGAAGTCGGCAGCATTCTGGGGGCACTGGCCGGTGGCGGCCTGGGCTTTGGTCTGGCCGCCAGGTGGGCCCGGCGGCGTGGCCGGTTCGATCAGCCGGTGATCCTGGGACCCCTGATCGACGTGGTTCGCGCAGAAGATTAGTGCAGGCCGGCACAGACTAAGGATTGGTCACTGTGCCGTGAATCCGGTAGAATCTCGCCTTTATTGTCGCCATTGACTACGGACGCCTTATCGCATCATGAAGCATATTCGTAATTTCTCCGTCATCGCTCACATCGACCACGGCAAATCGACCCTGTCCGATCGCCTGATCCAGGTATGCGGTGGCCTGACCGACAGGGAAATGCAGCAGCAGGTACTCGACTCCATGGATCTGGAGCGCGAGCGCGGCATTACCATCAAGGCTCAGAGTGTGACCCTGAACTACCAGGCGCAGGACGGCAACCAGTACCAGCTCAACTTCATCGACACGCCCGGGCACGTGGATTTCTCCTACGAGGTATCCCGCTCGCTGGCCGCCTGCGAAGGGGCGCTGCTGGTGGTGGATGCCGGTCAGGGGGTTGAGGCACAGACTCTGGCCAACTGTTACACCGCCCTCGACATGAACCTGGAAGTGGTGCCGGTGCTGAACAAGATCGATCTGCCCCAGGCCGAGCCGGAGCGGGTGGCGGAAGAGATCGAAGACATCGTCGGCATCGACGCCATCGATGCGGTGCGTTGCTCCGCCAAGACCGGCCTGGGCGTGGATCAGGTGCTGGAAACCATAGTGCAGAAGATTCCGTCGCCCGTGGGTGAGCCGGAAGGGCCGCTGCAGGCACTGATCATCGACTCCTGGTTTGACTCCTACCTGGGCGTGGTGTCGCTGGTACGCATCAAGCACGGCAGCCTGAAGAAGAACGACAAGATCAAGGTGATGAGCACCGGTCAGGTCTGGGGTGTGGATCGCATCGGCATCTTTACCCCCAAGCAGAAGGACACCGACGGCCTTAACTGCGGCGAAGTGGGCTGGGTGGTGTGCGGCATCAAGGACATTCACGGCGCGCCCGTGGGGGATACCCTGACCCATGCCAAACATGGTGCCGAGAAGGCGCTGCCCGGCTTCCAGAAGGTCAAGCCCCAGGTGTATGCGGGCCTGTTCCCCATCTCCAGCGACGACTACGAGGCCTTTCGTGACGCCCTCGACAAGCTGGCGCTGAACGATGCCTCGCTGTTTTACGAGCCGGAAACTTCCAACGCCCTTGGCTTTGGTTTCCGCTGTGGCTTCCTCGGCATGCTGCACATGGAGATCATTCAGGAGCGTCTGGAACGGGAATACGATCTGGATCTGATCACCACGGCACCCACTGTGGTGTACGAAGTGATCAAGACCGACGGCAGTGTCATCTATATTGACAGCCCGTCCCAGCTGCCGGCGGTGAACAACATCGAGGAAATTCACGAGCCCATCGCCGAGTGCCACATTCTGGTGCCCCAGGAATACCTGGGCAACGTCATCACCCTATGCATCGAAAAGCGTGGCGTGCAGACCAATATGGTTTACCACGGCAACCAGGTGGCGCTGACCTACGACATTCCCATGGCGGAAGTGGTGCTCGACTTCTTTGACCGGCTCAAGTCCACCAGCCGGGGCTATGCCTCGCTGGACTACGGCTTCAAGCGCTTTGAGGCCGCCGACATGGTCCGCCTCGACATCATGATCAATGGCGATCGGGTGGATGCCCTGGCGATCATTACCCACAAGGAAAATGCCCAGTTCCGGGGCCGCCAGCTGGTGGAAAAAATGCGTGAGCTGATCCCGCGGCAGATGTTCGACATCGCCATTCAGGCGGCCATCGGCAACCAGATCATCGCCCGCAGCACGGTCAAGGCCCTGCGCAAGGACGTGACCGCCAAGTGTTATGGCGGCGATGTGAGCCGTAAGAAAAAGCTGCTGGCCAAGCAGAAGGAAGGCAAGAAACGCATGAAGTCCCTGGGTCGGGTCGACATTCCTCAGGATGCCTTCCTCGCCATCCTCCATGTAGGTAAGGACAAGTAACCATGGCAAGTACCTTCGCGCTGATCCTGGTGCTGGTGACACTGGTCACCGGTATTATCTGGGCCTGTGACAAGTGGATCTGGGCGCCCCAACGGGGGCGCCGCCTGGCAGAGGCGCAAGCCAGCCACGGCAACAAGGTGGACGCGGCAGCGCTGGCAAAGGCCGCCGCCGTCCCGGGCTGGATTGAGCAGGCCAGGTCCATTTTTCCGGTGATCGCGGCGGTACTGGTGCTGCGTTCCTTTATCTATGAGCCGTTTCAGATCCCTTCCGGTTCCATGATGCCAACCCTGCTGGTGGGCGATTTTATTCTGGTGGAGAAGTTCTCCTACGGGCTGAAGGAGCCGGTGACCAACACCACCCTGATCCCCACCGGCCAGCCGGAGCGGGGTGATATCGCGGTGTTCAAATACCCGGAAAACCCGCGCATCGACTATATCAAGCGGGTGGTGGGCCTGCCTGGCGATCATATCGTCTACCGGGACAAGCAGCTCTACATTCGCCCCGCCTGCGAGGCCGGCGACTGTGGCGACTACGAGCCGGTGCCGCTCAAGTTCGAGCAAAGCGGTGAGTTCACCCAGATGGGCATTCCCCTGGCTCGCTTCAGCGAGGCCCTGACCGAGCGCGGTCATGACATTCTGCAAAATCCGCTGCTGCCGGATCGGATCTCCATGTACCACCGTCAGCCCGACACCGCCCTCAACGAGTGGGTGGTGCCCGAAGGGCACTACTTCGTGCTGGGAGACAACCGGGACAACAGCACCGACAGCCGCTTCTGGGGCTTTGTGCCCGAGGGCAACCTGGTGGGCAAGGCCGTTGCCATCTGGGTAAGTTTTGAGTTTGAACGCAACGCCGACAGTTGGCTGCCTTCCTGGGTGCCCAGCAATGTGCGTTTCAGCCGAATAGGCGCAATTCACTAATGAAAAAACTGAATAACCTGCAAAAAAAACTGGGTCATACCTTTAACGATGAGGCACTGCTGGTGCGGGCGCTGACCCACCGCAGCGCCGGCTCCCGCCACAACGAGCGGCTGGAGTTTCTTGGTGATTCCATTCTCAGCATGGTGATCGCCGACGCCCTGTTTCACCGTTTTCCCAAGGTCAACGAAGGCGACATGTCACGCATGCGCGCCACTCTGGTGCGGGAAAAAACCCTGGCCGAGCTGGCCCGGGACTTCGAGTTGGGCGAATACCTGATCCTGGGCCCCGGTGAGTTGAAAAGCGGCGGCTACCGTCGAGAGTCGATCCTGGCCGACGCGGTAGAGGCCCTGATCGGTGCCATTTATCTCGACAGCGGCATCGAGCGTATTACCCAGCTGCTGCTGAGCTGGTACGACGGCCGGCTCAACGATATTCAGCCCGGCGTGGAGCAGAAGGATCCCAAGACCCGGCTGCAGGAACTGCTGCAGGGCAAGCGCAAGCCGCTGCCCAGCTATGAAGTGGTCGACGTTATCGGCGAAGCCCACAATCAGAAATTTACCGTGCACTGCATCGTGGACGGCCTGGTCGAGCCGGTGGTGGGTGTGGGTACCAGCCGTCGCAAGGCGGAGCAGGCGGCGGCGGAGCAGGCACTGGATACCTTGTTATGACAGAACAACAGCAAACCTATTGCGGCTTTGTGGCCATTGTCGGCCGTCCCAACGTGGGCAAGTCCACCTTGCTTAACCGGCTGCTGGGGCAGAAGGTCAGCATTACCTCGAAAAAACCGCAGACCACCCGGCACCGCATCATGGGCATCGACACCGACGGCGACCATCAGGTGGTCTATGTCGACACGCCCGGCCTGCACATCGAGGAAAAGCGGGCCATCAACCGGCTGATGAACCGGGCCGCATCCAGCTCCCTGGGGGATGTGGAAATGGTGGTGTTCGTGGTCGACGGCACCCAGTGGACCAAGGACGACGACATGGTGCTGAACAAGCTGCGCCGCATGAACTGTCCCGTGGTGCTGGCGATCAACAAGATCGATAACGTGGAAAGCAAGGAAGCCCTGCTGCCGCACATGCAGTGGCTGGCGCAGCAAATGGACTTTGCCGATATCGTGCCGATCTCGGCGGAAAAGGGCACCAATGTAGACACCATCGCCAAGCTGGCGAAGTCGCGGCTCAAGCCCTCGCTGCACTATTTTCCGGAAGACTACATCACCGATCGCTCTTCCCGCTTTATGGCGGCGGAGATCATTCGCGAGAAACTGATGCGCTTTACCGGTGACGAGCTGCCCTATTCGATCACCGTGGAGATCGAGCGCTACCAGGTGGATGAAAAGGGTGTGGTGCACATCAACGGCCTGATCCTGGTGGAGCGCAGTGGCCAGAAGCGCATGGTGATCGGCAACAAGGGCGACAAACTGCGTACCATCGGCACCGAAGCTCGGCTGGATCTGGAACGGTTGCTGGAGCAAAAGGTCTATCTGGAGCTCTGGGTCAAGGTCAAGTCCGGCTGGGCCGATGACGAGCGCGCCCTGCGCAGCCTGGGCTACGGCGACGACTGAGCATGGCGCATGCCGCCTTTGTCATTCACAGCCGCCCCTATCGGGAAACCAGCCAGCTGGTGGAGGTATTCACTCGAGAGCAGGGGCGGCAGAGTCTGGTGGCCCGGGGCAGTCGCCAGCCCCGCTCACCCCTCAAGGGGCTGTTGCAGCCCTTTGTGCCCCTGCGACTGACCTTTGGTGGCAAGGGCGAACTGAAAACCCTGTATGGCGCCGAAGCCACCGCTCCGGCCCTGACCCTGACCGGTACCGCCCTCTACAGCGGCCTCTATCTCAACGAACTGATCTATTACCTGCTGGAAGCACAGACGCCCTTTGACGAGGTATTTGACGTTTACTTCGATACCCTGCGACAGCTGGGATCAGGCAGCGGGATTGAGCCAGTACTGCGGCGTTTCGAGTTTTACATGCTGAATGTACTCGGTTACGGAGTGGATTTTACTCAAGATGCCGATACCGGGGCAGCGGTGGTTCTTCAAGGCTGGTATGCTTACCTGCCCGAAGCCGGCTTTATGGCGCTGGATGGCCCCGAGCCCGGCGCCTTTCGCGGCGACTGGCTGCATGCCCTGGCCGAGCTCGAACTGAGCAGCCCCGAGGTTCTGGCGGCGGCCAAGCGCTTCAGCCGCCTGGCGCTGGCGCCCTATCTGGAAGGGCGGGTACTGAAAAGCCGGGCCCTGTTTATCAAAGGAAAGAGAGGAAGTCCCAGTGAGTGAACTGTATTTGGGTGTGAACATCGACCATATCGCCACCTTGCGCAACGCCCGCGGCACCAGCTATCCGGATCCGGTGCAGGCGGCGGCGGTGGCCGAGCAGGCGGGTGCCGACGGCATTACCGTGCATCTGCGCGAGGATCGCCGCCACATCACCGACAGGGACGTGGAGATCCTGGCGCACACCATTCAGACCAGAATGAATCTGGAGATGGCGGTCACCGACGAGATGATCGACATCGCCTGCCGCATCAAGCCGGCCTTTGTCTGCCTGGTGCCGGAAAAGCGGGAAGAAGTGACCACGGAAGGGGGCCTGGATGTGGCCGGCCAGCTCGACAAAGTGACCGATGCCGTCACCCGGCTGCGTGAGGCGGGCATCAAGGTGTCGCTGTTTATCGACGCCGACAAGGCCCAGATCGACGCGGCGGTGGCCACGGGCGCACCCTATATCGAAATTCACACCGGCCACTACGCCGATGCCCCCGACGAGGCCGAGCGCCTGGCCGAGCTCAAGCGTATTGCCGCATCGGCTTCCCATGCCCATGATCAGGGGCTCAAGGTCAACGGCGGTCACGGCCTGCACTACCACAACGTCAAGCCCATTGCCGCCATTCCCGAGATGCTGGAGCTGAACATCGGCCATGCCATCATCGCCCGGGCCGCCTTTGACGGCCTGGAAAAGGCGGTGCGCGATATGAAACGGCTGCTGCGTGAAGCCCGTCAGGGCGTCTGACCGTTCGTGAGGAGTGAGGGGACAGGAGTGTGTCTCCTCACCCCGCACCCCTCACAAAAAAGCTTTCGCTTCTTCCCTTACCTGTTCCATTCGCTCTTCCAGCTCCAGCAGCTCCGGCTCCAGGGCGTCCAGCGGCTGCTTGTCGAGCAGGGCCTGTTCCAGGCCGGCCAGCAATGACTGCAGCTGGGGCACGCCGCAGTAGACGGCGCCGCCGTGCAGTTTGTGCAACGAGGGATACAGCCCCTCGCCATTCAGCTTGCCGGTGAGGGCCGACTGCAGCATGGGGGTGAACTCGTCGAGGCTCTGCACCAGCAGGCCGAGCATTTCCCGGGCCAGTTCTTCCTTGCCCCCGGCCCGCTGCAACGCCTGCGGCCAGTCGATCTGGCCGGGGGCCGGGGGACGGCTGGCAAAGCGCTGAATAATGCGTGCCAGCACCGCCTCGTCGATGGGCTTGGCCAGGTAATCGTCCATGCCCTGGCCCAGCAACCGATCCCGCTCGCCGTCGATGGCATGGGCGGTGACGGCCACTATGGGGGTGGTGGCGTTGGGCCCCCCCTGGGCGCGAATGCCGCGGGTGGCCTGAATGCCGTCCATCACCGGCATCTGAATGTCCATAAAGATGATGTCGTAGGGCTGGGAGGTCGCGGTATCGAGCGCCTCCTGGCCATTGCGACAGGTATCCACCCGGTTGACCAGCTCGCCCAGCATGGCGCTGATCAGCTTGAGGTTGGCCGGATTGTCATCCACCGCCAGTACCCTGAGCGGCTGACGGCGGGCGGGAGGGGGCAGGGCAATGGGCACCTGTGGCTGTTCGTCGCGTCCCTGTGGATCGCTCAGCGCCAGGGCCAGTTTCTGATAGTGGGCCGGCTTGCTCAGGCAATAGGCGGCACCGGCGGCCAGCAGGGAGTCGCTCAGGGTGGGATCGGTGGAGCTCAGCAGGATCACCGTCTTGTTGTCAAAGGCCAGCTGGCGTTTGAGTTCCTGCTCCATCTGACTGGGCAGGGCGTCGGGGCCAAAACCGAGCAGGGCGATGTCTACCTGGCTGTGGGGAGAGGGCTCGTAAAGCACCTGTACGCCCCATTCCCGCAGCAGGGCGCTGGTGGCCCGGCGGCTGAAGCTGTCTTCCTCCAAATAGAGCACCGTCTTGTCGGCCAGCTCCGCCAGGGGCAGGGGCTCGGCCAGGGGCAGGGCGGCCTTGTCCAGCTCCAGGGTAAAGCTGAACACCGATCCCGAGCCCGGCTCGGAATAAAGTTCGATATCGCCCGCCATTTGATGCACCAGCTTCTGGGTGATCACCAGGCCCAGGCCGGTGCCGCCGTAGCGCCGGGAAATGCTGGAGTCGGCCTGATTAAAGGCCTGGAACAGCTGACGGCGCTGGCTTTCGGAAATACCGATGCCGGTGTCCTGCACATGAACGCACAGCCCGGAGCGCTCCGGCTGGCCGGCGGGGCGGGCATCCACCCGCACATCCACGTTGCCCTGCTCGGTAAACTTGATGGCATTGCCCACCAGGTTGTTGAGCACCTGCTGCAGTCGCAGCGGATCCCCCACCAGGCTGTCATGCACGGCGGCGTCCACCCGCAGCGACAGCTCCAGGCCCTTGTCGTGGGCACTGGGGGCGAGCAGGGTCATCACCTCCTGCAGGGTGTCGCGCAGGGAGAAGGGGATCTGCTCCATCTTCAGTTTGCCTGCCTCCAGCTTGGAGAAGTCGAGAATGTCGTTGATGATGCCGAGCAGGTTGCGCGCCGACTTTTCAATGGTTTTAAGGTAGTCGAGCTGGCTGCTGGTGAGTTTGGTTTTCTGCAGCTGGCGGGCAAAGCCGATAACGCCGTTGAGCGGCGTGCGCAGCTCATGGGACATGTTGGCCAAAAACTCGGTTTTGACCCGAGCCGCCTCCTGGGCACGTTTCTTGGCCATGTCCAGCTCGATGTTCTGAATCTCGATCTGCTCCAGGGTTTCCCGCAGATCCGAGGTGGCCTGGTCGATGTTCTGCTGCATCTCGTCGTGGTATTCCGACAGCGACTTGGCCATGGCATTGATGCCGTTCTTGAGCATTTCCAGCTCGCCGGTGAACTCGCCGCTGACGCGAGTATCGAGCCGGCCTTCCCGAATCTTGTAGACGGCGCTCACCATGTCGGTGATGGGCTGGGACACCCCCTTGATCAGGCGTACCCCGAACAGGGCGCTGAGGCAGACGCCGAGCAACACGATAAGGCCGGCAAAGAAGGTATCGCGATAGTGCAGCAGCATGGCCGAGTCGTCGGTAAGCTGCATGGCGACATAGCCGATGGGGCGGGCCGAGGATTCTTCCCACGGGGCATCGGCCTGGGGCGCATCGGTGATCACCGGGGTGCGTAGCACGATGCCGTCGTCCCCGGTCTCGACCCGAGTGAGCAGGGGAATGGGGCTGTCTTTGGCCAGCCGCAGCCGGTCGAGGTTGCGGTGATAGTTGGAGGTCACCAGCAGCCGGCCTTCGTCGTCAAACAGGGCGATGGCGCTGACCAGGGGGCTGTTGTTACGGTGAATGCTGCTGAGCAGGCGGTTAAGGGCTTCCCGGTTGCGGCTGGAAAGGGCCAGCTCGCTGGCCAGGGCCAGGGGTTCGATGACGTTGACCCCTTCCTGAATCAGGGCGTCTTCCAGCTGCTGGTAGCGATTTACGGAAAAATAGCTCGCCAGCAGAATGCCGATAACCAGGGTCGGAATGATGGTAAAGGCCAGTACCCGGGCTCGCAGGCCGTATTTGGTCATAGTAGGCTTATGTGGGACAATGCGCATTCGGTAAACAGTAGACTTATGATGACATAGCCGGTTCGAGGGCTCCACGTTTTATGGTTCAGTTCTTCAAGGTTAAAAAGCCCGCGACGCCGGCGAAAGTGCCGCTGGATGTGCAGATTCTGGAACTCAACGGCCACGGCATGGGCGTGGCCCGCCACGGCGGCAAGCCATTGTTTGTGGCCGGTGTCCTGGCCGGCGAACAGGTGCGGGTCAGGCTCACCGCCCAGAACAGCCGCTACGCCACCGCCACCCTGCTCAAGGTCCTCAAGGCCTCACCCGATCGGGTCAAGCCCTTTTGCTCCCATGTTTTCGACTGCGGCGGCTGCAACCTGCAGCATGCGCCCCTTGCCCTGCAGCGGGAACTGAAACAACGGGCGGTGCAGCAGCTGTTTGGCCGCCACGGTGTGGTCGACCTGCCCGAGCCGGAGTGGCTGCAGGGCGCCGGTGAAGGCTACCGCCGGGTGGCGCGGCTGGCCATTCGCCGCGACGGCAAGGGCGTGGCCCTGGGCTTTCGTCGCTCCCAGTCTCACGAATTGGTAGAGGTGTCCCGCTGCGGCGTGCTCAAACCGGCGCTGTCGGCCCTGGTGGAGCCGCTGCGGCAGCTGCTGAACCGGCTGCAGGGCCAGCGTCTGCTCGGGCACTTGGAGTTGTACGATGCCGAAGAAGGAGTGGCCCTGCTGCTGCGCCACAAGGACAGCCTGTCGGCAACGGATCTGGATGCGCTGCTGGCCTTTGCCCAGCAGCAAAACCTGGCGCTGTTTTTGCAGGATGATACCAAGCGACGCCCTTTACATGTTCCATTTTCGCTTTATTATCAGGTAGATAATGTAAGGGTGTCGTTTACGCCTGGGGACTTTATTCAGGTCAACGGTGCCCTTAATGAGGGCATGGTGCACCAGGCCATTGACTGGCTGGCCCCGAATCCTGGCCAGCCGGTGCTGGATCTGTTCTGTGGCGTGGGCAATTTCAGCCTGCCCCTGGCCGCCGTCGGCCATCCTGTGGTGGGCGTGGAAGGGGTCATGGAAATGGTGGAGCAGGCCAGGGGTAATGCCGAAGACAACCGGCTGACAGCGGCCCGCTTCTACCGGGCCGATCTGGCCGCCGACTTTACCGGCGAGCCCTGGGCGGCGGAAGGCTTTGACCGCGTGTTGATCGATCCGGGCCGGGCTGGTGCCGAACGGGTCATGCCCTACCTGGCAAAACTCGCACCACAGCGGCTGTTGTATGTCTCGTGCAATCCGGCCACCCTGGCCCGGGACAGTGAAGTGCTGCTGGCCGCCGGCTATCGCATCACGCGGCTGGGGTTGATCGACATGTTCCCCCACACCGCACACTGTGAGGCGATGGCCTTGTTTGAACTCAGTTAAGGGACATTTATGGTTGCCGTGCGCGATACCCATCTCAAGTCGACCTTTTGCCTGCAGGAGTGGGCCGAGGGACTGCCGCTGGACGCCAATGAGCGGACGCGGCTGAAAGCGGTTTATGAATACTGCCAGCGACTGGAGCTGTGTGAGCAGGCCTGTACCCGGTTGCTGGCCCAGGGAGTAGAAATGGTCGGCATTCTGCTGACCCTGAGCATGGACACCGACACCCTAAAATCCGCACTGCTCTATCCCTTTCATGAATACGGCGCGCTCGGCGGCGAACGGGTGCGGGAAGACTTTGGCGATGACATTGCGCGGCTGCTGCAGGGGGTGGCCGACATGGAAGCCATTCGCTCCCTGCAGCACCTGCACGGCGACAAGGACAACGAAGCCCAAGTCGACAAGGTACGGCGCATGCTGCTGGCCATGGTGGAAGACGTGCGTGCCGTGGTGATCAAGCTGGCCGAGCGCATCACCTGCCTGCGTGAGGTCAAGGGCGCCGACGAGGAAACCCGCGTGCTGGTAGCCAAGGAAATCGCCAACATCTACGCGCCCCTGGCCAACCGGCTGGGCATCGGCCAGCTCAAATGGGAGCTGGAAGACCTGTCGTTCCGTTATCTGCACCCGGACACCTACAAGCGCATTGCCCGGCTGCTGGACGAAAAACGGCTGGCGCGGGAAGCCTATATCAGCGACTTTGTTGCCAGCCTGCGCCATGCCCTGCATGAGGCCGGGGTCGAGGCCGAGGTCTATGGCCGGCCCAAGCACATCTACAGCATCTGGCGCAAAATGCAGAAGAAGAACCTCGACTTCGACGAGCTGTTCGACGTGCGCGCGGTGCGGGTGGTGACCCACCGGCTGCAGGACTGCTATGCGGCCTTGGGCATAGTGCACACCCAGTGGCGCCACATTCCGCGGGAGTTCGACGACTATGTCGCCAATCCCAAACCCAACGGCTACCAGTCCATTCATACCGTGGTGCTGGGGCCGGAAGGCAAAACCGTGGAAATTCAGATCCGCACCGAGCAGATGCACCAGGATGCCGAGCTGGGCGTGGCGGCCCACTGGAAATACAAGGAAGGCGCCGCCGGCGGCAAGCAGGGCGGCTACGAGGAAAAGATCGCCTGGCTCAGAAAACTGCTGGCCTGGCAGGAAGACATGGCCGAAAGCGGCTCCCTGGTGGACGAACTGCGCAGCCAGGTGTTTGAAGACAGGGTCTATGTGTTCACTCCCAGGGGGGACGTGGTCGACATGCCCGCCGGTGCCACCCCCCTCGACTTTGCCTACTATGTGCACAGCCAGGTCGGGCATCGTTGCATCGGTGCCAAGGTCGACGGCCGCATCGTGCCTTTTACCTACCAGCTGCAGACCGGCGATCAGGTCGAAATCATTACCCAGAAGCAACCCAACCCCAGCCGTGACTGGATGAACCCCAGCCAGGGTTTTCTGCGCACCAGCCGGGCCCGCTCCAAGGTGGCGACCTGGTTCAAGAAGCAGGACAGGGACAAGAACATTCATGCCGGTCGCGAGCTGCTCGACAAGGAGCTGGAACGGCTGGGGCTGACCTTCTCCCAGGTCGACAAAAAGGCGCTGGAGCGCTTCAACGTCACCAGCCTGGACGATCTGCTGGCGGGCCTGGGGGGCGGCGACCTGCGCATCAACCAGTTGCTCAACCACCTGCAAAGCCAGCACAACAAGCCCACCAGCGCCGAGCAGGACGAGCAGGTGCTGCGGGAGCTGGAACAAAAGGCGGCGAAAAAGCCCCAGGACAACAAGCCTCGGGGCCACATTGTGGTGCAGGGGGTGGGCAACCTGCTCACCAATACCGCCCGTTGTTGCCAGCCCATTCCCGGGGACGAGATCATCGGCTTTATTACCCAGGGGCGGGGCATTTCGATACACAGGGCCGACTGCGACCAGCTCAAGGAGCTGGCCGCCCAGCACCCGGAGCGCATGGTGGAAGCGGTGTGGGGCGAAGACAACGGCGGTGGTTACCAGCTGACCATGCGGGTGGTGGCCAATGATCGTTCCGGCCTGCTGCGCGACATCACCACCATACTGGCCAATGAAAAAATCAATGTGATGGGAGTCAACAGTCGCTCCAACCGCCGGCAGCAGACCGCCACCATCGACATGGAGCTGGAAGTCTACAATATCGATACCCTGAGCCGTACCCTGGCCCGAATCAGCCAGTTGCCGGATATTCTGGAAGCCCGGCGACTGTAGGGGCCGGCTTCACCCAGCCGGCACCGGCGCACATTTTTAAGGGAAACGCATGGAACAACATCAATATTCGCTGGCCGATCTGCTGACCATAATGGCGGCGCTCAGGGATCCGGAAAGTGGCTGCCCCTGGGATCTGAAGCAAGACTTCGCCAGCATAGTGCCGCACACCCTGGAAGAAGCCTATGAGGTGGCCGACACCATTGCCCGCCAGGCCTGGGAGGAGCTGCCCGGCGAGCTCGGTGACCTGCTGTTTCAGGTGGTGTTTTACGCCCGTCTGGGGGAAGAGCAGGCCCGCTTCAATTTTGCCGATGTGGTGCAGGCGGTCAGCGAGAAGCTGGTCAGCCGCCATCCCCATGTGTTTGGTCAGGCCCGTTTTGACGACGAGGCCGCCATCAAGGCCAACTGGGAGGCCACCAAGGCCGCAGAGCGCAAGGAGCGAGATGCCTCGGCCACCAGTGCCCTCGACGATATTCCCCTGGCGCTGCCGGCGCTAACCCGGGCCCACAAAATGCAAAAGCGCTGCGCCGCTGTGGGCTTTGACTGGCGCGAGCTGCCACCGGTGGTAGACAAGATTCGGGAAGAGCTGGACGAGGTGATGGAGGAAGTGAACCGGCCCGAGCACGATGCGGATCGCATCGCCGACGAGCTGGGGGATCTGCTGTTTGCCACCGTCAACCTGGTACGCCACCTCAAGCAGGAGCCTGAAAGTGTGTTGCGCCGTGCCAACGACAAGTTCGAGCGCCGCTTTCGTGGCGTGGAGCAGCTGCTTGCCGCCGATGGCAGGAGCAGCCGAGATTGCTCCCTGGAGGAGCTGGACGGCTACTGGAACCGGGTTAAGCGCGGCGAGGCCTGATTCCGCTCAATCTTTGGCACTGCCGGCCGATAACCGCCAGAGAGAGGAGGTGCCATGAAATATTTGCCCCTGTTGCTGTTGTGTGGCTGCCTGTCGGTCACCGCCGAGGAAGCCGTACCCGCGGCCGCTGCCACCGAGCTGCACGCGCTTCAGGCCGTGCCCCTGTACGAGGAAAGCGAGCTGATCACCCTGATCAACCACAATCGCCATCTGCAACGGGTGCGGGATCAGGACGACTGCCAGCTGGTACAGGACATTGAGGCCAGGGCCGAGGTGTTACGGCTGCCGTCCTACCAGTTTCTGTGGGGCGACATGCTGGCCTGGGGTGTGTGTGTGCCCTCGGAGCCGCGCCGGGGCATCGACATGATGTGGGCGGCGGCTCGTCAGGGCCTGCCGGCGGCGTTGGAGCAACTGGGCCGTTACTATTATGAAGGCACCCTGGTACAACAAAACCGGGGACGGGCAGCGCCCCTGATGCAGGAAGCCGCCAGCCTGGGCTTTGAAAAGGCCCAGTTCATCTGGGCTGCCTGGCTGCTGGAGGGGGCCGGCAGCCCGCTAGATTATCCTCAGGCCTACCTCTGGCTGAAACAAATCGTGACCGACGATCAGGGCAAATACCGTCGGGCCGAGCAACTGAGTGCGGGGCTCGCCAAACGCATGCCGCCGGCCCGAGTGCGGGAGCTGGAGGCCCAGTTGCTGTACTGAGCCGGGCGTCATGACATTTAATGTCAGCCGGTCCATGAATGTGTATCATGTATATATATTCGCCCCCTGAATTCGGACTCGACCATGAAGCTGACCACCTATACCGACTTTGGCCTGCGGGCCCTGATGTACCTGGCTACCCTGCCAAGGGGAGAACTTACCAGCGTGGCCAGGGTATCGGCGCTCTATGATGTGTCCCGCAACCATATGGTCAAGGTGATCAATCAGCTGGCCCGGGAAGGGTATGTGGAGGCGTTGCGGGGCAAAAACGGCGGCATTCGGCTGGCGCGCGCGCCCAGGGACATCAATGCGGGCAAGGTCATTCGGCTGCTGGAGCACAATCTCAGGGGCATTGACTGTGGCAGTCCGGCCTGCCCGCTGGTGCCGGCCTGCCGGCTGCGCGATGCCCTGGCCGAGGCCATGGAAGCCTTTTTGCAGGTGATGGAAGGCTATACCCTGGCGGATCTGGTCGATAACCGCAAGGAGCTGATGGTGATCTTCAGTACACTGGAAGCGGACCGCCGGCCCGGTGAGCCGGCCGCCTGAGCCGCAGGCTCAGGGCTGGTAGTAACTCGGTTGTACCCGTACCTGCTTGATCACGTTATTTTCTACTTCCAGAATTTCAATCGGATAGCCCGCCACCCGCAGGCCGATATTGGCCTCGGGAATGTCTTCCAGGTATTCCAGTATCAGGCCGTTAAGGGAACGGGGGCCGTCGGTGGGGAGATTCCAGTTCAGCTCCTTGTTCAGATCCCGAATGCTGGCCGAGCCTTCAATCAGGTAGGAGCCATCGTCCTGGGGCTTGATCTCGTCGCTCAGGGTAGGGCTGATGGTGGTGGTGAAGTCACCCACAATCTCTTCCAGAATGTCATCCAGGGTGATTAGGCCCTGAATATCGCCGTATTCGTCGACGATAAGACCGATGCGTTCCTTGTTGCGCTGAAACTTGAGCAGCTGTACGTTCAGGGGGGTGGCCTCGGGAATGAAATACACCTCCCGCGCCGCCCGCATCAGGCTGGGCTTACTCAGCTCTTCCCGGCCCAGCAGGCGCAGGGCGTCCCGGGCGTGAATAAAGCCCAGGGCGTCGTCGATGTTGTCCCGGTACAGCAGCACCTTGGTATGCGGGCTCTGCAACAGGCGGCGGTTGATGCTCTTCCAGTCCTGGGTGATGTCGATGCCGTAGATTTCGTTGCGCGGCACCATGATGTCGTCCACCGTCACCTTTTCCAGGTCCAGGATCGACACCAGCATGTCCTGGTGGCGCCTGGGGATCAGGGCGCCGGCCTCGTTGACGATGGTGCGCAATTCTTCCGAGCTGATGGCGGTGTCTTCCCCGCCCTGAGGATTGATACGGAACAACGCCAGCAGGCCGTTGGAAATGGCGTTGATGGCCCACACCGCCGGATAGAGCAGCACCATCAGCGGCCGCAGAATAATGGAGGCGGGAAAGGCAACCTTTTCCGGATAGAGCGCAGCCAGGGTCTTGGGGGTGACTTCCGAAAAGATCAGCACCGCCAGGGTCAGGCCTATGGTGGCCACGGCCACGCCATAGTCACCAAACAGCCGAATGGCCAGCAGGGTGGCGATGGCCGAGGCCAGAATGTTGACCAGGTTGTTGCCGATAAGGATAAGGCCAATCAGGCGATCCGGGCGCGACAGCAGCCGCTCCACCCGGGTGGCGGCCTTGTGACGGCTTTGTACCAGGTGCCGCAACCGGTAACGGTTGAGCGACATCATGCCGGTTTCGGAGCTGGAGAAAAAGGCGGAAACAAACAGCAATGCAATCAGGATGCCGGTAAGCGCACCCGTCGATATGTCGTCCAAACAGACCGTCCTGTGTAAAAAACCTGATCAATTTCTACGAGTTTGCCGAAAGCCTGTCAAGAACCGAGCAGGACTTCCCGCACGAAGCGACTGCCGAAATAGGCCAGGGTCAGCAGCAGGCTGCCGGCCACACTGGTCCAGATCACCTTGCGGCCACGCCAGCCCAGACGGTGGTGGCCCCACAGCAGCCCCACGTACACACACCAGGCAATAATGGTGAGTACCGCCTTGTGTACCTTACCCGGACCAAACATTTCCTGCAGAAAGAACAGGCCGCTGGAGATGGACAGGGTCAGCAATACCACGCCGGCAAAGATCAGCCGGAACAGGTGGCGTTCCAGGGTCATCAGCGGCGGCATGGCGGGCAGGTTGGTGAGCTTGTGTTTTTTCAGTCGGTGATCGAGAAAGCCGAGCAAAATGGCCAGCAGGCAGGCGATCACCAGCAGCGAGTAGGACATCAACCCCAGGCCGATATGCACCACCACTTCCGGACGGGTTTCCAGATACATGCTGTAATGACCCGGCAGCAGGGTATCGGCCACCAGCAACAGAAAGGCAAAGCCGTAGACCACCGGCATCAGCAGCCAGACGTTGAAGCGGGTCACCAGTAGCGACATCAGGCCGGCAATGATCAGGCTGACCAGTGAGGCCACATTCAGCATGCTCAGGTTCTGGCCCGGCACCAGAATGACGGTATCGACCAGCCAGGTGCCGTGCAACAACAGGGCGAACACCGCGGCCAGCAGGCCATAACGGCGGCCATGATTGTGCGGGTTAAACAGGTTGTGCACACAGGCAAAGGCCGCCAACAGGTAAAATGCCATCGCCAGAACAGCAAGCAATTCCATAATGAATGTCAGCCATTTATCGGAAATATAAAAGGAAAGGGCAGTATACCCTCAAGGACTCGCCCATCGCTAGCGGGGTTCGCTTAAGTTCGGCGCGCAACTTGGTTATACTGGTCGCAATTTTCGCCATTTGCGGACGCAGTTCATGTTTGAGAATCTCACCGAAAGACTGTCGCGCACGCTGAAGAACATCAGTGGTCGCGGACGCCTGACCGAAGACAACATCAAGGAAACCCTGCGCGAAGTGCGCATGGCCCTGCTCGAGGCCGACGTGGCCCTGCCGGTGGTGCGCGAGTTCGTCAACCGGGTCAAGGAGCGGGCGGTGGGCCAGGAGGTCTCCAAGTCCCTGAGCCCGGGCCAGGCCTTTATCAAGATCGTCAACGCCGAGCTGGTGGCGGTGATGGGCGAGGCCAACGAGGCCCTCGATCTGGCGGTGAGTCCGCCGGCGGTGGTGCTGATGGCGGGCCTGCAGGGTGCCGGTAAAACCACCTCGGTGGGCAAGCTGGCCAAATACCTGAAGGAGCGCCACAAGAAAAAGGTGCTGGTGGTCAGTGCCGACGTCTACCGCCCGGCGGCGATCAAGCAGCTCGAGACCCTGGCGGCGGATCTGGAGGTGGAATGCTTCCCCAGTGATGTCAGCCAGAAGCCGGTGGATATTGGCCGCAACGCGGTGGAGCACGCCCGCAAGAAATTCTTTGACGTGGTGCTGGTGGATACCGCCGGCCGCCTGCATGTCGACGAAGACATGATGGCCGAGATCCAGCAGCTGCACGCCGCCGTCGATCCGGTGGAAACCCTGTTCGTGGTCGACGCCATGACCGGTCAGGACGCCGCCAACACCGCCAAGGCCTTCAGCGAGGCGCTGCCACTTACCGGCGTCATTCTTACCAAGGCCGACGGTGACGCCCGGGGCGGTGCCGCCCTGTCGGTGCGTCATATTACCGGCAAGCCAATCAAGTTCATCGGTATGGGCGAAAAGGTCGATGCCCTCGAGCCTTTCCACCCGGACCGGGTGGCCTCACGCATTCTGGGTATGGGCGACGTGTTGTCGCTGATCGATCAGATGGAACGCTCGGTGGACAAGGACAAGGCCGCCGAGATGGCCCAGAAGCTCAAGAAGGGCAAGGGCTTTGATCTGGAAGACTTCCGTGACCAGCTGGTGCAGATGCGCAGCATGGGCGGTATGATGAGCCTGATGGACAAGCTGCCGGGCATGAATCAGCTGCCCGACAACGTCAAGGATCAGGTCAACGACAAGCTCACCGTGCGCATGGAAGCCATCATCAATTCTATGACGCCCAAGGAGCGTCGCCATCCCGAGTTGATCAAGGGCAGTCGCAAGCGCCGTATCGCCCTGGGCTCCGGCACCGAGGTGCAGGAAGTGAACAAGCTGCTCAAGCAGTTCACCCAGATGCAGAAAATGATGAAGAAAATGTCCGGCAAGGGCGGCATGCGCAAGATGATGAGCCAGATGCAGGGCATGATGGGGCCGGGCGGCATGGGCGGCGGCGGCCGTCGCGGCCCGTTCTGAGCCACCACGAATTTGTCGCCGGCCTGGCCGGTGGCAAACACGGGTCGCGCACCCCTTTTGGTTGCATTCTCACCTGATCGGAGTACAATTGCGCGGCTTATTTTAAGCCGGGGTTCGCATTGTTCGCGAACCTTGTTTGTTTCAAGTGAATAGAGGACGGTATGGTAACCATTCGTTTACAACGTGGTGGCGCGAAAAAGCGTCCGTTCTACCAAGTAGTAGTTGCTGACAGCCGCTACGCTCGCGATGGTCGTTTCATCGAGAAAGTAGGCTTCTTCAACCCGATCGCCGCTGGTCAGGCAGAAAAACTGCGTCTGGACCTGGAGCGCATCAACCACTGGGTAGCCCAGGGTGCAAGCCTTTCCGAGCGCGTGGCCAAACTGGTCAAAGACGCTTCCAAAGCCGCTGCCTGAGCCGGCCGGGCGAGGAGTGTAAGGTGAGTGAACCTGTCATAGTAGGCCGCCTGGGCGCCGTTTACGGCATCAAGGGCTGGTTGAAAGTCAACTCCTTTACCGAACAGCCCGATGGCATTTTCGATTATCAGCCCTGGCTGGTAAGAGATGGCAAAGGCTGGCGTGAAATTCAGGTTTCTGGATGGAAGCGCCACAACAAGAGCCTGATTTGCAAACTGGCCGATATCGACCAGCGCGAACAGGCCCAGGCACTGACCGGTGCCGACATCGCAGTCAGCGCCGAGGCTCTGCCCTCGCTGCCGGCGGATGAATTTTACTGGCGCGATCTGGTCGGTTGTCGTGTGAGCAACACTCGGGGTTACGACTTCGGTGTGGTGTCTCAGCTGATGGAAACCGGCTCCAACGACGTGCTGGTGGTCAAAGCCAATGCCAACGATGCATTTGGTCAACGGGAACGGTTGATTCCGTTTCTGGAGCAACAGGTGATCAAGTCCGTGAACATTCAGGACAGGATCATTGAAGTAGAGTGGGATCCGGATTTTTAATCCCGGTAGCCCTGCACGGAGAGAATCATGTGGATAGGGGTCGTCAGCCTCTTCCCGGAGATGTTCCGGGCAGTCAGTGACTACGGGGTCACCGGTAGGGCCGTGAAAGAAGGCCTGCTGACATTTGAAAGCTGGAATCCACGGGATTTCACCCGGGACAAACACCGCACTGTCGACGACAGACCCTACGGGGGCGGACCGGGCATGCTGATGATGGTGCAACCATTGCGCGACGCCATAGCGGCGGCGCGGGCAGCGGCGGGCGAGGGCGCCAAGGTGATTTACCTTTCCCCCCAGGGCCGCAAGCTGGATCAGCAGGGTGTATGCGAACTGGCACAACAGGAAAAATTGATCCTGGTGGCCGGACGTTATGAAGGTGTGGACGAGCGCGTCATTGAAGCCGATATCGACGAAGAATGGTCGGTGGGCGACTACGTGCTCAGTGGCGGCGAATTGCCGGCCATGGTGCTGATTGATGCGGTGGCCCGTCTGGTGCCCGGCGTATTGGGTGACATGGCCAGTGCGGAGCAGGATTCCTTCAGTGAAGGTTTGCTGGATCATCCTCACTACACGCGTCCCGAGCAACTGGAGGGAATGGCCGTTCCCAACGTGTTGCTCAGTGGCAACCACGCAGACATAGCGCGCTGGAGAATGCAGCAGTCATTGGGCCGTACCTGGTCGAGAAGGCCGGAACTGCTTCACAACCTAGCTCTGACTGACGAGCAAGAACAGCTTCTTGCCCAATTTGTCCGCGAACAGCAGGACAAGCAGTAGAGTTTTCAGTTTACCCTAGGTAAGGAAATATCATGAGCAACATCATCAAGCAGCTTGAAGAAGAACAACTGCGTAGCGACATTCCCGACTTTGGTCCGGGTGACACCGTGCGCGTACAGGTACGTGTAGTTGAAGGCGGCAAAGAGCGTCTTCAGGCTTACGAAGGCGTAGTAATCGCCAAGCGTAACCGCGGTCTGCACTCTTCTTTCACCGTACGTAAAATCTCCAGCGGTGAAGGCGTTGAGCGTACCTTCCAGACTCACAGCCCGCTGATCGGCAGCGTGGAAGTGAAGCGTCGTGGCGCCGTGCGTCGCGCCAAGCTTTACTACCTGCGCGACCGCTCCGGCAAGTCTGCTCGTATCAAAGAGCGTCTCGCCACCAAATAAGCCGAACCGGCTGTCGACAAAGGCCCGCATTTGCGGGCCTTTTTGTTTTTTTAACCAGTCCTCGTTTCCTGCATTTGATGCTGCCTCTGGTTTCCTTTCCGCCAACCTTTGCCTTTTGCTTTAGGGCGGAGTGGAGTAAGGTATTTCAATTATTGCTAATGTAAAAAAGGATTTATTATGCCGATCACCGTGTGGGGGCTGGCCATTTCCCAGGCGTTGCTGGCGTCGGGCAATATTCTGCTGGTGTCGGTGTCGGCGCTGATCGGTCAGCAGCTGGCCGAACAGGCCTGGCAGATCACCCTGCCGGTGGCCTGCCAGTTTGCCGGCCTGATTGCCGCCACCCTGCCGGCGGCGCATTTGATGCAGCGGCTGGGGCGCAAGGCGGGCTTTGTGCTGGGCAACCTGTTTGGCCTGCTCGGCGCCTGGGTGGCGCTGCAGGGACTGCTGGCGACCAGCCTGGGGCTGTTTGCCGCCGGCACCTTTCTTACCGGGATCGCCATCGGGGTAGGTCAGCAATACCGTTTTGCGGCGCTGGAAGCCTGCGACAGCGGCCAGCATGCCCGGGCCATCAGCCTGGTGATGGCCGGCGGTATACTGGCGGCGGTAATCGGTCCCAACCTGGCGGTATGGTCTCAAGGCTGGCACGACGCCAGTGCCTATGCCGGCGCCTTTTATGGCCTGCTCGGCCTCTATGTGGTGGCGCTGCTGCTGATCCTGCTGCTGCCGCTGCCGGCGGCGACCCCGTTACAACCCGGCGCACGGGTGCGCTCCTATGGTGAATTGTTTCGTCAGCCGCTGCTGCTGGCGGCGGTGGCCTCGGGCATGATTGGCTATGGCATTATGGTGTTGCTGATGACCGCCACGCCCCTGGCGATGGACGGACACCATCATGACTTTCCCGCCACCGCCATGGTCATCCAGTGGCATGTGCTGGGCATGTTTGTGCCGTCCTTTTTTACCGGCCGGCTGATTCGCCGCTTCGGCACCCGCAACGTGATCCTCTGGGGCTGCGGGGCGCTGCTGCTGAGTGTGGCGGTAAACCTGTCCGGCACCGGCTTCTGGCACTACTGGTGGGGACTGCTGTGGCTGGGCGTGGGCTGGAACTTCACCTTTATCGGCGCCACCCACCTGCTGACCTTTAGTTATCGGCCGGCAGAAAAGGCCCGGGTGCAGGGTATCAACGAATTTCTGGTATTCAGCGCCGCCGCCCTTGGCAGCCTGTTTGCCGGCCAGGGGGTAGTGCTGCTGGGCTGGAGTGGCCTGAACCTGTTCGCCGTGCCCTGGATCTTGCTGGTCCTCATGCTGATCTGGCGACTCAATACCCGGGAGCCGGTGGCTGCGTAGGTTGTCAATGAGCGCAGCGAATTGCAACATTTCATCGCTCCCTTTATGTTGCGATTCGCTTTGCTCATCAGCAAGCTACCCCTCACCTATCACGGGCTCAAAGCATAAAATGCCGGGCCAGCAGGGCAGAGGTAAAGCCGGTTTTCAGGTAAAAGCCGCGAGGGCGGGTTTGAATGCGGCTGCCATCGGGGCCGATGGCGTCGGTCAGGGCGCGGCCGTTGGCGGCCTTGGGGCGCAGCTGCAGCGTCTGGCCGTGACGGGCGGTGATCTCCTGCACTCGGCCGAGGCTTATCAGCTCCATGATCTCTTCCCAGTCCTGACGCAGCAGCCATTCTTCTTCTTCACTTGGTGTCCACAGCAGCGGCTGGCCTATCAGGCGATCGCCGGGGGGGGTGTTCCGATCGCCGATTACCGGTACCCACAGCACGCGGGACAACTTGTTGCGCACATTGCTGGTTGCCCAGGTCAGGCCGGCAATATCGAGCAGGGGGGCCACACACACAAAGGTGGTTTCCAGTGGACGGGCGCTGGCGTCCAGCGGAATGGTCTTGAGCTCTACGCCCAGCTCGGGAAAATCCTGCTCGGGCTTGGAGCCGGCATGGGCCCCCAGGCTCAGTTCCAGCAACTGACCTATCCAGCCCTTGTCCCGGCGCAGGTTGCCCGGCACCGACAGGCCAAGCTCGGTTGCCAGGGCGGCCAGGGGCTGGCCGGCCAGTTGCCGGGCGCGGTTCAGCAGGGTAGCGACGCTGTCGGGGCGGGAAATGGGGGTGTTCAAAATTTCATCACCTTTTTCGTGGCGGGCCGGCGCCCGAGGGAATGGGGCGGTCGACGATCATATACCCGTTTTACTCAACTATGAACATGCCGTTGCACAAGCTTATCCACAGAAAAACTGGATAACTGCCCGTCCCTCGTCAAAAACTGCCCTTCCTTGCGTGGGAAAGAAAAAGGCGAGGATTTTTAGTGGAGTCTGCCATGCAAATCTTTCTTCGCTTTGTGGATAACCTTGCGATGATGGATTCTTGAGCTCGCGAACTTATCAACATCAAAACAGGGGCGTTTCGACCTGATCAAAGATCCAGTTCGATCCTGTGTTATGTTTTTAATGTACTGTTTATTAATGTTTTTTTGTTTTTATTTTGATGCTGATCACAGAAGGTATGGCATTGGATGAAAAGTGAGATCGACAGCTATACCGACTTTATCACAGTATTATCCACATGATCTGGGGGAAACAGTGAGGCGTCCGGGCTTTTTTTGTTTATAACTATTGACAAAAACTTGAGTTATTCAGTGAGAAACCCCTGCGCCGCCGCAGGCTTGATTTGCCGGAAATGGGGTAATATGGAACAATCGTGAACATGTGAGATTTTTTGTCTGGTGATTGCGTGATAGATGGTGACGGTTTTCGTCCCAATGTAGGCATAGTGATCTGCAATCGCAAAGGCCAGGTGTTATGGGCCAGGCGCTACGGGCAGCACTCCTGGCAATTTCCCCAGGGGGGGCTGGACGAGGGGGAGACTCCCGAGCAGGCTATGTACCGGGAGTTGTACGAGGAAATCGGGCTGCGTCCCGAAAACGTCACCCTGCTGGCGGTTACCCGGCACTGGCTCAAGTACAAGCTGCCCAAGCGGCTGGTACGCTGGGACAGCAACCCGGTGTGCATTGGTCAGAAGCAGAAATGGTTTCTGCTGCGATTGGACTCGGATCATGAATCACACATCGAATTCGGCTGCCACGGGCACCCGGAGTTTGATGACTGGCGCTGGGTCAGCTATTGGTATCCGGTGCGCCAGGTGGTGTCTTTTAAACGGGAAGTATATCGACGGGTGTTGCGGGAGTTTGCTCCCATCGTCATGGCGGAACAGGGGCGGCATCGTGCCGAACAGGGCCGTCAGCGAACGGAGCAGGGGCGTCGCAGACGTTACCGGTAGTTTCAGGGAGTGCGGCAGTGTTAAGGGAACTGAGAGAAATCGTCCAGCGGGTTACCGCCAGCTCCGATCTGAATGAGGCCATGTCGGAGCTGGCGCAACAGACCCGGCAAGTCATGCGTGTGGACTGCTGCTCCATTTATTTGCGCCGTGGCGACGATCCCGGTTATCTGCTGGCCGCCACCGACGGCCTGGCCCCCGAAGCGGTAGGCCGGGCACGTATTCCTCTGGGCGAGGGTATCGTCGGCCTGATTGGTGAAAAGGAAGAGCTGATCAACCTTGCCGACGCCCAGCATCACCCCAGCTTTAAATATCTGCCCGAAGCTCACGAAGACGCCTTTCGCTCCTTTCTGGGCGCCCCCATCATTCACCAGCGCAAGACCCTGGGGGTGCTGGTGGTTCAGCAAAAACAGGTGCGCCTGTTTGAAGAAGGGGAAGAATCCTTTCTGGTGACCCTGGCGGCCCAGCTGGCAACGGTGATCGCCCATGCCGAAGCCAGGGGTAACCTCAGCTCCCGCAACTGGCACGGCATGCTCAGGGGCCTGGCCGGCTCGCCCGGGGTGGCCATTGGCAAGGCCTGGGTTTGGCGTCCTCGAGTGGAACTGGAGCGGGTACGGGTGCGTCGCACCGAGGACACGCCAGTGCAGCATCAGCGCCTCGACAAGGTGCTGCAGCAGGTTGAAGCCGAGCTGGACGGCATGGCCCTGCGTTTCAAGGAGTCGCCGGCGGGCGAGTCGATGGCGGTGTTTGAGGTGTACCAGTACATTCTCAAGGATCCGGTGTTTATCGGCCTGATTCGGGAAGAGATCGAACACGGCTGGACCGCCGGCAGTGCGGTCAAACGGGTCTGTGAAAAACAGATCGCCCAGTTTGCCAACATGGCCGATCCTTACCTGCGCGAACGCGCCGCCGACATACGGGATCTGGGCCAGCGCCTGCTGACCCGGTTGATCCATGAAGACGACGGGGCCTTGTCCCTGTCCGAGCCCATTATTCTGGTGGCCGACGAAATCAGCGCCACCCTGATCGCCGAGATCCCCCGCAGCAAGCTCAAGGCCATTGTCTCGGCCAGGGGCTCCATCAACTCACACGCCGCCATTCTGGCCAAGGCCATGGGCATTCCGGCGGTGATGGGCATCGATCATTCCTTTGAGCTGCTGGAAAACCGCCAGCTGGTGGTGGACGGCTACACCGGCGAGCTGCTGGTGGAGCCGGCGCCGTCGGTGCTGAAGGAATATCGCCGGGTCATCGCCGAAGAGGCTCAGATGGATGAGCTGTTCGCCACCGTGCGCAAGGAGCAGTCTCGAACCCTGGATGGCGTCCAGGTGTCCTTGCTGCTCAATGCCGGTCTCAGCGCCGACGCCGACGTGGCCATGAACGATGCCGCCGACGGCGTCGGCCTGTTCCGTACCGAAATTCCTTTCATGATGCGGGATCGCTTTCCGTCCGAGCAGGAGCAGGTGCACAGCTACCGCCGCGTGCTGACCAGCTACGTGGGCAAGCCGGTGTGTATGCGCACCCTGGACGTCGGCGGCGACAAGCAGTTGCCTTATTTTCCCATCGTCGAGGAAAACCCCTTTCTCGGCTGGCGCGGCATTCGCCTGACCCTGGATCACCCGGAGATCTTTCTGGTACAGCTCAAGGCCATGCTTCGGGCCAGCATTGGCCTCGACAACCTGTCGATCATGCTGCCCATGGTCGGCAGCCTGGAGGAGGTGAGGGTGGCGCGGCGGCTGCTGGATCGTGCCTGGCGTGAGGTGTCGGCAGAAACCGCCGACGAGCAGGGTATTATTCGCTACCCCAGCCTGGGGGTGATGATAGAAGTGCCTTCGCTGCTGTATCAGCTGACCGAGCTGGCACCCCTGGTGGACTTCTGGTCGGTGGGTACCAATGATCTTACTCAGTATCTGCTGGCGGTGGATCGCAACAATGGCCGGGTGGCCGATATCTATGATTCCCTGCACCCGGCGGTGCTGCGGGCCCTGCAGCAGATCATCGATGCGGCACGCCAGCACGCCCGCCCGGTATCCATCTGTGGCGAGCTGGCGGGGGATCCCATCGGCGTACTGGTGCTGATGGCCATGGGCTATCGCCGCTTCAGCATGAACAACAGCAATATCATGCGCATCAAGTACATCGTGCGGCAGTCCCGGGCCGACGAGTTGCAGAAATTGCTGCAGGAAGCCCTCAGTCACCGCCATGTCGGTGCTTTTAAAGGCATCTTCGGCCGTTACCTGGAAGAGCGCGGCCTCGGCGGCCTGCTGCGGGCGGGGCTGTAGTAAAATTCCTGCTTGGTCAGCACCTGCCGACGCCATGCCGGCGGGCCACCTGCGCTCCATCTGAGCTGTGTTTTCTTTAAAGCGCGGACGGCTCGCCCCGCAAAGCAGCAATGTTCGTTCATTAACCCCGTGCGGGGATCTTCATTCGAGCAGGAAAGCCACCGTCATTTGCCTTACAATACCCGCTTTCCATTTTTCGGGGTAAGCGCATGTCTGATTCTCACTGGGTGTTTCCCGGCTTTGATCCCATTGCCGTGCAGCTGGGGCCGCTGGCGGTGCACTGGTACGGGCTGATGTATCTGCTGGGTTTTGTGTTTGCCTGGTGGCTGGGCAATCGCCGGGCGGCACAACCGGGCTCCGGCTGGACCAATGATCAGGTCTCCGATGTGCTGTTCTACGGTTTCCTCGGGGTTATTGTCGGTGGTCGGCTCGGCTATGTACTGTTCTACCAGTTCGACACCTTTCTTGCCGATCCGCTTTACCTCATCAAGATTTGGTCCGGCGGCATGTCGTTTCACGGCGGCCTGCTGGGTGTGCTCACCGCCTTCTGGTTGTTTGGCCGCAAGCACAACAAGACCTTCTTTGCGGTCGCCGACTTTATTGCGCCGCTTATTCCCTTTGGCTTGGGCGCCGGGCGTCTTGGCAACTTCATTAACGGCGAGCTCTGGGGCCGAGTGACCGATGTACCCTGGGGCGTGATTTTTCCCGCCGCCGGCGCCTTGCCCCGGCATCCGTCCCAGCTGTATCAATTCGCCCTGGAAGGGGTGCTGCTGCTGCTGATTCTCAACTGGGCCTGGCGCGTCCGGCCGCCCCGGGGCGTGATCTCCGGGTTGTTTCTGCTGTGCTACGGCCTGTTCCGCTTTGTGGTGGAATTTGTACGCCAGCCGGATGCCCAGCTGGGTCTTTACCTGGACCTGTTCAGCATGGGCCAGCTGTTGTCGTTGCCGATGATGATCGGCGGCGCCTTGATGTTATGGGCGGCCTGTCGTCGTCCCCATTGGTTTGGTAACGGAGCAAAGACCGCATGAAAGCCTATCTCGAGCTGATGCAACACATTCTTGATCACGGTGAGCACAAGGAAGACAGGACCGGCACCGGTACCCTGTCGGTGTTCGGCTACCAGATGCGCTTTAACCTGGCGGACGGCTTTCCGCTGGTCACCACCAAGAAATGCCACCTCAGATCCATCATTCACGAGCTGCTGTGGTTTCTGAACGGCGACACCAATATCGCCTACCTCAAGGATAACGGTGTCAGCATCTGGGACGAGTGGGCCAGTGACGATGGCGATCTGGGGCCAGTTTACGGCAAGCAGTGGCGCAGCTGGGAAGCGGCCGATGGTCGGGTGATCGATCAGATCAGCCAGGCCCTGGAGACCATTAAAACCAACCCGGACAGCCGACGCATTATCGTGTCGGCCTGGAACGTGGGTGAAATCGACCAAATGGCACTGGCGCCCTGCCATGCCCTGTTTCAGTTCTACGTGGCCAATGGCCGGTTGTCCTGCCAGCTCTATCAGCGCAGCTGTGATGTTTTCCTTGGCCTGCCCTTCAATATTGCCAGTTACGCCCTGCTCACCATGATGATGGCTCAGCAGGCGGGCTTGGCGCCTGGGGACTTCGTCTGGACCGGCGGCGATGTGCACCTGTACAGCAATCACCTGGAGCAGGCCCGGCTGCAACTGGGGCGTGAACCGAAAGCCTTGCCCACCATGCGGCTGGCACGCCGCCCGAACTCCCTGTTTGAGTATGTATATGAGGATTTTATTCTGGAAGACTACCATCCTCACCCCCATATCAAGGCACCGGTGGCCATTTGACAGCTGTTTGTTTGTAAATCAAGCTCTACTTTAGACTAACATTTTATTTTCATCGGTATTAGTGAGTCATTCTGCGCTTTAATTCGATTTTCCCGAGGTGTTGATCAGAAACAACCGATTATTACCTCTGTAACAAGCTGATTACACTCGGGCTGTTCTTTGAGAAGGAGCTCGATTATGTCGCATGTGCTTAAACGCTTTCTGGCCATGGAATCGGCCGGCGGAATACTGCTGATTATCGCCGCCCTGATCGCCATGCTGATGGCCAATACCGGTTTGTCCGGTATGTATCAGGAATTCCTTAATATGCGCATTCAGTTGCGCATCAGTGATCTCAACCTCGACAAGCCGCTGCTGCTGTGGGTCAACGACGGCATGATGGCGGTGTTCTTTTTGCTGGTGGGTCTGGAGGTCAAGCGCGAGATGGTGGAAGGCGCGCTCTCCACCCGCGAAAAGGCTATGTTTCCGGCCCTGGCCGCCATCGGTGGTATGGTGTTTCCGGCGCTGTGGTTTATGCTGCTAAACCTGGGGGAGCCCGCCAACCAGAGCGGCTGGGCCATTCCCGCCGCGACCGATATCGCCTTTGCCCTGGGGGTGATGGCGCTGTTGGGCAAGCGGGTGCCTCTTACCCTGAAGGTCTTTCTGCTGGCGCTGGCGATCATTGACGATCTGGGGGCCATCATCATTATCGCCCTGTTCTACAACCACGGTGTTGATGTGACCGCCATGGCGGTGGGCGCACTGGGCATCGCCGGTCTGGTCTGGCTGAACCGGGCCCGAGTGTGCAACCTGGTGCCCTACCTGCTGCTGGGCTGGATCATCTGGGTCGCCGTGCTCAAGTCCGGCGTGCACGCCACCCTGGCCGGGGTGATTCTTGGCTTCCTTATCCCCCTTTATGGCCACCGCTTTTCGCCCTCCAAGCAGCTGGAGCACTTCCTTCATCCTTGGTGTGCCTTTGTGATATTGCCGTTGTTTGCCTTTGTGAACGCCGGCGTGTCGCTGGAAGGACTGTCCCTGGCGGACCTGACCTCGGCGCTGCCCCTTGGCGTGATGGTGGGATTGCTGGTGGGTAAACCCATGGGCATCTTCCTGGTGAGCTGGCTGTCGGTGCGGCTGGGTTATGCCCAATTGCCGGCGGGAGTGTGTTTTCGTCAGGTCTTTGCGGTATCCGTGTTGTGTGGCATCGGTTTTACTATGTCGATCTTCATTTCGTCGCTGGCCTTTGCGGATCAGGTCCAGTTGGCCAATCTGTCGCGGCTGGGCATTCTGATGGGCTCTACCGTGGCGGCGGTGGCCGGTTATGTCATGCTGAGGCGGGTACTGCCGCAAAAGGAGTCACAACGGCGTAAGGTATCGGTACATACCCAGCTGGTGTAAGCCATGCGCCTGTTCGAAGCAACCGGCCGGGTATAAAATCCCGGCCGGTTTCTTTATGATGGGGCATTGAATCCGCGGAGACGGCAGCTTGTCACACCTGAACTACAACCATCTCTATTATTTCTGGATGACCCAGAAAAAGGGCTCGGTCACCAAGGCCGCCGAGGCCCTGTACCTGACCCCCCAGACCGTGACCGGACAGATCCGCCAGCTGGAAGAGCGCCTGGGCGGCAAGCTGTTCAAGCGCAAGGGGCGCCAGCTGGAAGCCAGTGAGCTGGGACAGCTGGTGTTTCAGTATGCGGATCGCATGTTCAGCCTGTCTTACGAGATGCTGGATATCGTCAACTACCGCAAGGAAGATCACCTGGTGTTTGAGGTGGGCATTGCCGACGCGCTGTCAAAGCGGTTGGCGAGCCGAGTGTTGTTGTCGGTGATCCCCAACGACGGCTCCATCCACCTGCGCTGCTACGAGTCGACCCACGAAATGCTGCTGGAGCAGCTCAGCCAGCACAAGCTCGACATGATACTGTCCGATTGCCCGGTGGACTCGGCCCAGCACGCGGGCCTGTTGTCGAAAAAGCTGGGGGAATGTGACATGGGCTTCTACTGCCGCGAGCCGCTGCCGGTCAAACCCTTTCCCGCCTGCCTGGAAGAACGCAAACTGCTGATCCCGGGCCGGCGCACCGCCATGGGCCGCCAGCTGCGTCACTGGCTGGAGGTGCAGGGGCTGAAACCCCAGATCCTGGGAGAGTTCGACGATGCCGCCCTGATGAAGGCCTTTGGCTTTTTTAACCAGGGAATCTTTGTGGCCCCTGCCATTTACCGGGACGCCATACTGCAGCATCAGCCGGTGATTGAAATCGGCCGCGCCCCCGAGCTGAAAGAGGAATATTACGTGATCTTCGCCGAGCGCATGATCCAGCATCCGGCGGTGAAACGCTTGTGCGAGAGTGACTTTAGCTCGCTGTTCTCCGGCCTCGACGACTTTTCGGCGGTGACGCCACCCGCGACCTTTGACGATGAATTCAGCTGAGAACGCCAGTGTGAACGCAAGCAACGACATGAACATCGAAGGAATGGAGGCCAACGCCGCTCGGGCGGTCAAGCTGCTCAAGGCGCTGGCCAATGAACGCCGGCTGTTTATTCTGTGCCACCTGCTCGACCAGGAGCTGTCGGTGGGGGAGATGAACCGGTTTCTGGGGCTGAGCCAGTCGGCCCTGTCTCAGCACCTGGCGATTTTGCGCAACGACGGGCTGGTGAGCACCCGTAAAGAAGCCCAGACCGTGTATTACTCGCTTAAAAGTGATGAAGTGCGGGAGATGATCGCCCTGCTGCACCGGCTGTACTGCCGGTGAGGAGCTAGGAGTCAGGGGGGAGGAACAGTTCGCCTCACTCCTGATGCCTATCCCCTCACTGAAAAACGGGCAACAAAAAACCGGCACAAAGCCGGTTTTTTCGATGCCAGAGTAAAGCGCTTACAGGGCTTTGATCTGAGCGTTCAGACGGCTCTTGTGACGAGCAGCCTTGTTTTTGTGGATCAGGCCTTTGGTGGCCATGCGATCCAGCATCGGCTGGGCAGCGTCAAACGCTTTCTGAGCGTTGGCTTTGTCGCCGGTGGCGATGGCAGCAATTACTTTTTTCACGTAAGTGCGAACCATGGAACGACGGCTGGCGTTGTGCTTGCGACGCTTCTCAGCCTGAATCGCGCGTTTCTTAGCAGACTTGATGTTAGCCAAGGTATAACTCCTGAATCTGTCTTAGCGAGTGCTCATAAAAGGCCGAGGACTATGCCCTTTTCACCGCTGATTGTCAATTGATTTGTGCAAATAAACACCGCCCTGTGGCGTGGCACAGGGCAGGGGGTTAAACTGTCCGCCGAATTCTAGCAGTATTCACCTGCGTTCAGCAATTTCTTACCGTGAGGTTTTCATTTTGAGCAAGGCGCTGTTGCGGTCGGGCATGATAGTCTCAGCCATGACCCTGGTTTCCCGCGTGCTGGGGCTGGTCCGGGACGTGGTGATCGCCAATCTGATGGGGGCGGGAGCTTCGGCCGACGTGTTCTTTTTCGCCAATCGCATTCCCAACTTTCTGCGCCGGCTGTTTGCCGAAGGGGCCTTTAACCAGGCCTTTGTGCCGGTGATGACCGAATACAAGCAGACCCGCAGTTTCAAGGACACACAGGATCTGCTGGCGGCGGTGTCGGGCACCCTTGGCCTGATTGTGACGGTCGTGACCCTGGTGGGCATACTGGGTTCGGGGGTGGTGACCGCCCTGTTTGGCGCCGGCTGGTTTATGGAATGGCTGCAGGGTGGCCCCGAGGCCCAGAAGTTCGAGCTGGCGTCCCTGCTGCTCAAGATCACCTTTCCCTACCTGTGGTTTATCAGCTTTACCGCCATGGCCGGGGCCATTCTCAACACCTTTGGCAAGTTTGCGGTATCGTCCTTTACCCCGGTTTTTCTCAACGTGTGCATCATTCTCGCCGCCTGGTGGCTGTCGCCCCGGCTGGCCCAGCCGGAAATCGGCCTGGCGGTGGGCGTGTTTGCCGGCGGTCTGGTGCAGTTTCTGTTTCAGTTTCCGTTTCTGGCCAGACTCAAGCTGCTGGTGCGCCCGCGCTGGGCCTGGCACCACCCCGGGGTGGTGAAAATCCGCACCCTGATGCTGCCGGCGCTGTTCGGGGTATCGGTGAGTCAGGTCAACCTGCTGTTTGACACCATGCTGGCGTCCTTTCTCGCCACCGGCTCCATCAGCTATCTCTATTACTCGGATCGGCTGCTGGAGTTTCCCCTCGGGCTGTTTGGCATCGCCATCGCCACCGTGATCTTGCCGGCGCTGTCGAGCCGCCATGTGGACGACGCCAGAGACGGCTTTGCCGCCACCATGGACTGGGGCGTGCGCATGGTGTTGCTGATGGGGTTTCCCGCCATGCTGGGGTTGATCGTGCTGAGCGAACCCATGCTGCGGGTGCTGTTTATGCGCGGCGAGTTCGGCATGGAGGAAGTGACCGCGGCGGGCAAAAGCCTGGTGGCCTATGGCCTGGGACTACAGGCCTTTATGCTGATCAAGGTGCTGGCGCCGGGTTATTACGCCCGCCAGGACACCCGCACTCCGGTGCGCTTTGGCATTATCGCCATGGTCGCCAACATGGTGTTCAACGCCCTGCTGATCTTTCCGCTGGGTTATGTGGGCCTGGCGCTGGCCACGGCCCTGTCGGGGGTGCTCAACGCCGGCCTGCTGGGCTGGGGGCTGCACAGGCGCTCGGTATACAGCCCAAGTCGCACCACCCTGATCTTTATGCTGCAGGTGGCGCTGGCCGGGGCCGGCATGGCGGCGCTGCTGGGGTGGCTGTCGCCGTCGCTGAAAGTCTGGGCGGCCTGGAGCCTGGCGCAAAGCAGTCTGCATCTGCTCGGCTATATCGGCGCCGGCGCCCTCTGTTATGGCGCCCTGCTGCTGCTGCTGGGGGCCCGGCCCCGGCACTTTCGGGTGGTTGAGTAAGTGACCCGGCAGCGGCTTCGATCGCACCGCCGGCCATCAAGGGCTGATCCCGGGGGCCGGCTGAGTTATAATCCGCCGATTTGCAGGGGCCGGCAGCGGAACTTATGGAGCTAATTCGCGGCATTCACAACATCAAACCGTGGCATCGCGGCTGCGTGCTGTCCATCGGTAACTTCGATGGCGTGCACCTGGGGCATCAGGCGGTGCTGCGTGGTCTGGTAGAGCAGGCGCGCCGGCTGGGCGTGCCGGCCTGTGTCATGGTGTTTGAGCCCCAGCCCCAGGAGCTGTTTGCCGGCAAGGATGCGCCGGCCCGGCTGACTCGGTTGCGGGAAAAATATGCCCGGCTGGCCGAACTTGGCATCGACCGCCTGTTGTGTGTGCGCTTTACCGCCGGCTTTGCCGCCCAGAGCCCGGACGACTTTATACGCGGCTTGCTGGTTAACCGGCTGGGGGTGCGCTTTCTGGTGGTGGGCGACGACTTTCGCTTTGGACGCAACCGGGGCGGCGACTTTAAATTACTGACCCAGGCCGGGCGGGCCTTTGACTTCGAGGTGGTCAGCACTCAAAGCTGGCGCATGGAAAACCGCCGGGTCAGCAGCACCCTGATTCGTCAGGCGCTGGCCGACGATCGCCTGGATGAGGCGGCGCGCATGCTGGGCCGGCCTTTCAGCCTGTGTGGCCGAGTGGCCCACGGCGCCAAGCTGGGCCGCACTATCGGCTTTCCCACCGCCAATGTGGCGCTCAAGCGCCGGGTGATTCCGGTATCGGGGGTGTACGCGGTGCGGCTGAGCGTGGAGGGGCGAGATTATGCCGGGGTGGCCAATGTCGGCCACAAGCCCACGGTGAACGGCACGCGGGCCCTGCTGGAAGTGCACCTGTTTGACTTTGCCGGCGATCTCTACGGTAAACAGGTGGACGTGGCGCTGTGCCACAAGCTGCGAAATGAACAAAAATTCGCTTCCTTTGCGCTGTTGAAGGAGCAGATTCAACGCGATGCCGTCAGGGCCAGACAATGGTTCGGGCTGGCGGTATCAGAACCGAACGGAATGTAGGATCCATGAGCGACTATAAACACACCCTGAATTTGCCCGAAACGGAGTTTCCCATGCGCGGTAACCTGGCCCAACGCGAGCCGGGCATGCTGCAGCGCTGGATTGATGAAGATCTCTACGGCGCCGTGCGTCGCGCCAAGGCCGGCAAGAAGCCCTTTATTCTTCACGACGGTCCTCCGTACGCCAACGGCAACATTCACATTGGTCACTCGGTCAACAAGATCCTGAAAGACATCATCGTCAAATCCAAGGGCCTGTTGGGTTACGATTCTCCCTACATTCCCGGCTGGGACTGCCATGGCCTGCCCATTGAACTCAAGGTGGAAGGCAAGGTTGGCAAGCCCGGCGTCAAGGTGTCCGCCGCCGAGTTCCGCGAGGCCTGTCGTGCCTACGCCAAGGAGCAGGTGGAAGGCCAGAAGGCCGACTTTATTCGCCTGGGCGTGCTCGGCGACTGGGATAACCCCTACCTGACCATGAACTTCGACACCGAGGCCAACATCATTCGTGCCCTCGGCAAGATCATCGACAAGGGCCATCTGCACAAGGGCTCCAAGCCGGTGCACTGGTGTACCGACTGTGGCTCGGCGCTGGCCGAGGCCGAAGTCGAGTACGAAGACAAGCGTTCGCCGGCCATCGATGTGCGCTTTCAGGCCGTTGACGAGGCCGCCGTAGCCGCCAGTTTTGACTGTGCCGAGGGCCATACCGGCAAGGGCCCGCTGTCCGTGGTGATCTGGACCACTACCCCCTGGACCCTTCCCGCCAACCGGGCGGTGGCGTTGCACGCCGAGCTTAACTATGCCCTGGTGCAGGTGGAAGGCGACAACCCCGAGCGCCTGATCCTGGCCGCGGATCTGGTCAAGGACGTCATGGATCGTGCCGGCATCACCCAGTACCACAACCTGGGTTATTGCCAGGGTGCAGGCCTTGAACTGAAGCGTTTTCAGCATCCCTTCTACGACTTCGACGTGCCGGCGATCCTGGGTGATCACGTCACCACCGACTCCGGTACCGGCGCCGTGCATACCGCCCCCGGCCACGGCCAGGAAGACTTTGCGGTCGGCCAGCACTACGGCCTGGAAGTGGCCAATCCGGTCGGCGGCAACGGCGTTTACCTGCCCGACACCGAGCTGTTCGCCGGTCAGCACGTGTTCAAGGCCAACGACGCCGTGGTGGAAGTGCTCAAGGAGCGTGGCGCCCTGCTGCACCACGAAGCCTACACTCACTCCTACCCGCACTGCTGGCGGCACAAGACCCCCATCATTTTCCGGGCCACGCCCCAGTGGTTTATCAGCATGGATCAGGCCGGCCTGCGCGGCCAGGCGCTGTCCGAAATTCAACAGGTACAGTGGGTGCCGGAATGGGGTCAGAACCGTATTGAGTCCATGGTGGAGAATCGCCCGGACTGGTGTATCTCCCGTCAGCGTACCTGGGGCGTGCCCATTGCCCTGTTTGTGCATAAAGACACTCAGGAGCTGCACCCCCGCGCCACCGAGCTGATGGAAGAAGTGGCCAAGCGTGTTGAACAGGCCGGCATTCAGGCCTGGTGGGATCTGGACCCCGCCGAGCTGCTGGGCGAAGAAGCCGATCAGTACGACAAGGTGCTCGACACCCTGGACGTGTGGTTCGACTCCGGCTCCACCCACGCCTCGGTGGTGGACGTGCGTCCCGAATTCCAGGGCCACCCCGCCGACATGTATCTGGAAGGCTCGGATCAGCACCGAGGCTGGTTTATGTCGTCGCTGATGATCTCCACCGCCATGAAGGGTCATGCCCCTTACCGCCAGGTGCTGACCCACGGCTTTACCGTGGACGGCCAGGGCCGCAAGATGTCCAAGTCCATCGGCAACGTGGTCAGCCCTCAGGAAGTGATGAACAAGCTGGGTGCCGACATTCTGCGCCTGTGGGTGGCCAGCACCGACTACTCCGGTGAGATGACGGTGTCCGACGAGATCCTCAAGCGCAGCGCCGACGCCTACCGTCGTATTCGCAATACCGCTCGTTTCCTGCTGGCCAACCTAAACGGTTTCAATCCGGAAACCGACATGGTGGCCCCTGAAGACATGGTGGTGATCGACCGTTGGGCCGTGGGCCGCGCCCAGGCCATTCAGCAGGAAATCACCCAGGCCTATGACGAGTACAACTTCCATCAGGTGACCCAAAAACTGATGCAGTTCTGCTCCATCGAGATGGGCTCCTTCTACCTGGACGTGATCAAGGACCGCCAGTACACCGCCAAGGCCGACAGCCAGGCGCGTCGTTCCTGCCAGACCGCCCTCTATCACATTGCGGAAGCCCTGGTACGCTGGATGGCGCCGATCATGAGCTTTACCGCCGACGAGATCTGGGCACTGCTGCCCGGCCAGCGTGAGCGTTTTGTGTTTACCGAAGAGTTTTACGACGGCCTGTTTGGCCTGGCCGAGGGCGAGCAGCTGAGCGATGCCTACTGGGCCGAGTTGCTCAGAGTACGTCAGGCGGTGAACAAGGCGCTGGAAAGCGCCCGGAGCAACAAGGTGATTGGCGGCGCGCTGGAAGCCGACATCACCCTGTATGCCGACGACGCCCTGGCCGGAAAACTGGCGCAACTGGGTGACGAACTGCGCTTTGTGATGCTGACCTCAAAGGTCACCATAGCGCCGCTTTCCGACGCCGCGGACGCCGCCGATACCGAGCTGGCCGGCCTCAAGGTGGGCGTGGCCAGAAGCGAGGCCGAGAAGTGTGGTCGCTGCTGGCACCATGTGGACGATGTGGGCACCATTGAAGGCCATGACGGTATTTGCGGCCGTTGCGTCTCCAACGTGGCCGGAGACGGCGAAGTTCGCCGGTTTGCCTGATGCGGGCCGTGCTGAATACCGGCCTGCGCTGGTGGTGGCTGGCGCTGGTGGCCATTGGCCTGGATCAGCTGAGCAAATGGCTGACCGTGGCCTACCTGGACTACGGCTACCCGGGGGTGGAGATCGCCCCCTTCTTTAACCTGGTGCACGTCTACAATCCGGGGGCGGCGTTCAGCTTTCTGGCCGATCAGGGAGGCTGGCAACGCTGGTTTTTCGCCGCCCTGGCGGTTGCCGTGACCGTGCTGCTCAGTGTGTGGATGTACAAGGCGCCGCGCACCGCGCGCTGGTTGCCGGTGGCTTATGCGCTGATCATCGGCGGGGCCATCGGCAACGTGATTGACCGAATCTTGCTGGGCCATGTGGTCGATTTTCTCGACTTCTACGTGGGCAACTGGCACTGGCCGGCGTTCAACCTGGCCGACAGCTTCATTTTCGTCGGTGCCGCCATGATCATCATAGACAGCTTTAAAAAGGACAGCCCCCAATGAGCAATATCATCGGTCCCAACAGCACGGTTCTGTTTCATTTCACTATCAAGCTGGAAGACGGCTCGGTGGCCGACAGCACTCAAGTACACGGCAAGCCTGCCAGGCTGCAGATGGGTGATGGCAGCCTGACCGACAACTTCGAGGCCTGCCTGCTGGGTCTGGAAAGCGGCGCACAGAAGGTGTTTGAGCTGACCCCGGACGATGCCTTTGGCCCGATCAACCCGGACAATATTCACTATATGGATCGCAGCCGTTTTGGTGCCGATCTGGAGCTGGAAGAAGGCGCCATACTGTCCTTTACCCAGCCCAACGGCGCCGAAATCCCCGGCATTATTCGCGGTGTGGCCGGCGACTCGGTGACCGTGGACTTTAACCATCCCCTGGCCGGCCAGAACGTCACCTTTGAGGTGGAAATCCTGGCC
Source organism: Oceanimonas sp. MB9 (assembly GCF_011319775.1). Classification (NCBI taxonomy): domain Bacteria; kingdom Pseudomonadati; phylum Pseudomonadota; class Gammaproteobacteria; order Aeromonadales; family Aeromonadaceae; genus Oceanimonas; species Oceanimonas sp. MB9. Next base: position 56,821 of record NZ_VFBE01000006.1, read on the forward strand.
GTCGACGACGAAAACGGAGCCTGATCATGGACATCCTGCTCGCCAATCCCCGCGGCTTCTGTGCCGGTGTGGACAGGGCCATCAGCATAGTGCAGAGCGCCCTGGAAAAATTCGGAGCCCCCATCTACGTACGTCACGAGGTGGTGCACAACCGCTACGTGGTCAACAAGCTCAAGGATGCGGGCGCCATTTTTGTGGACGAGCTGGATCAGGTGCCCGACGACAACATCGTCATCTTCTCTGCCCACGGCGTGTCCAAGGCGGTGCGGGAAGAGGCCAAACGGCGCGGCCTCAAGGTGTTTGACGCCACCTGCCCGCTGGTCACCAAGGTGCATATGGAAGTGCACCGGGCCAGCCGCAAGGGCATAGAGACCATTCTTATCGGCCACGCCGGCCATCCCGAGGTGGAAGGCACCATGGGTCAGTATGAGAGCATGGATGGCGGCATGTATCTGGTGGAAAACCCGGACGATGTGGCGGCCCTGCAGGTCAAGCACCCCGACAACCTCACCTTTGTCACCCAGACCACCCTGAGCGTGGATGAAACCTCGGACGTGATCGACGCCCTGCGGGCGCGCTTTCCCACCATTGAAGGGCCGCGCAAGGACGACATCTGCTACGCCACCCAGAACCGCCAGGACGCAGTGCGGGAACTGGCCGCCAAGGTGGATCTGATGCTGGTGGTGGGATCGCGCAACTCGTCCAACTCCAATCGCTTGCGGGAGCTGGCCGAAAAGATCGGCACCCAGGCACACCTGATTGACTGTGTCGAGATGATCGAGCCGACCTGGCTTGAGAACGTCGCCCGCATCGGCGTCACCGCCGGTGCCTCGGCCCCGGAAGTGCTGGTGCAGGAGGTGATCTCCCACCTGCAGTCCTTGGGCGGCAAGGCCGTGACCGAGCATCCGGGCCGGGAAGAAAACATCGTGTTTGAGGTACCCGCCGAGCTCAAGGTGAAGCAGGTATCCTGACCAAACCGCTGCTTTCTCTGTCGATGGCAGTTAATGTTTAGCGAAAACTGAAGACAGATTTTGTCATCGAACTGTAAACCGCCCGAGAGGGCGGTTTTTTATTGCCAGCAGCTGGCCGGAGCCTTGCTGCCGTCTCTGGTCAGCGTTAGTGAAGTGCAGGTGGCTGATCCTTGTTTGTCATTTTGCTGGTCGCCTTTGGCAGTGGCGGAAAGGGTATAGTCGCTGCCGGAGACGGTGGCCCCGAAGGTATAGTAGTCGGTGCTGGGAGTACTGATTAAATTCACTGCCGTACTGGTGTAGGAGGGGTGGGAAATTCGCCAGTCTTCCTGGGCCAGTTGCATTTTATACAGGGTTTGTATGGCTTCGATACGCCGGGTTTTTTGCATGTAGGCAGAATAGGAAGGATAGGCCACGGCGGTGATAATGGCCAGCACGGCCACTGTGATCAACAGTTCAATCAGTGTAAATCCCTGGTATTTGGGCATGGGTGCATCCTTGTCTAAACTCATGCTTTACCTCAAGCTTACTTCAGTTTGGGCCACAATGGAGACCTGCCTTTTGAAGGATGCAATTGGCATGATCGGAATACAGCGCGGCCTGACCTTGATTGAACTGCTGATTGGTCTGGTGGTGATGACGCTGCTGACTACCCTGGCCGTGCCTGGCTTTCAGAGCTTGCGTGAGCAATTCACGGTACGCAGTGCTGGCATGGCGATATATGCCGACCTGCAACAGGCCCGCAGTGAAGCCATCAAGCGCAACCGGGAAGTAACGGTGTGCTTCACCAACTCGGGCGCTGCAAACTGGAGCTATTCACTACACGACTCCGATGATTGTACCGGTGATATCATTGAGACTGTGAGCAGTCAGCATTATCCGTATATGGTGCTTACCGCGTCCTATTCTCCCAGCCTCCTCACGTTTGGTCCGAGGCGAAACAGTCTCTCCAGCGGTAATGTGCAGCTTTCTAATGGTAACTATATGATGGAGCTTAAAACCTCCAATACCGGCCGTATCAGGACCTGCTCTGCCGATGATTTGCTAGGAGTCCCATCATGTTAGTGGTTCGAAGCCAGCAGGGAATGACTTTGGTTGAAATGTTGATCTCGCTGGTGGCCGGTTTGCTGGTGGTGGCCGGAGCCCTGTCGCTGTTTTCCTCGGTGATCGTATCCGGAAATACCACCTTGATGTTGTCGCGGTTGAATCAGGATGTTCAAGCGGTAACCGATATGATGGTGCGAGATATTCAAAGGGCGGGATATCACCCTAGTGCTGCTCAAGGAATGAATGGAGATACTTCGGCGGCATTTGCCGCCGAAGCCCTGGTATTTTCCATCACCGATGATCTATACGCTTCCAGCGGCGCCAGTGCGCCGGACTGTATTCGTATTAAATACTGGGATGATGGGGAGGTTGTACAGGCGTACCGTTATGACTCTGCAGATAAAGAGCTGCAGTGCCGAAGTACAAGCTCTGCGGGAAAGTGCGATGCTTCCAATGATAAAGCCACCAATATTTCCACTTTATGTAACTCTGGTAGTAACTGGCCAAGGTTTATATCTGAAAGTGAAATTTTGGTTGATGACCTGAGCTTTGAATTGGTGTCGGGCAGCAGTGCCACCGGCATGCGCACCATTCGGCTTAGTCTAAGCGCGTCCCATATCAACCGGCCGGCGTTGTCAGTGAGCCTGCAACGGGAGATCAAGCTGAGAAATGATGGCTACTAACAAGGAAAAAGGTTTTGCCACTTTGACCATCACTCTGGTGTTGGTGTCGCTGCTAGTGGCGGTGTCGGTTTTTATTGGCAAGGTGCTGGTCTCCGACAAGCGCATCACCCTGAACGAAATCGAATATCGGGTGGCTCTGGCGGCGGCGGAAAAAGGCATCGCCGACGCAATGGCAATACTCAAGGTCGATCCGGCTGTGTCCAGTGCCTCGGGCACGCTTGCCACCTCGGCGGCCACGGCTACTTATCAGGTCTCAATAATCCAGGACAGCCCTATTCCCAATGCCTGGCAACTGGAGTCGGCGGCTACCCTTGCCGGTGGCGGGGGTACCACAGTCAGTGTGCAGGTGGTGAGGCGCAGCATACTCAACCCTGCCAACGCAGGGCCGGCGGCGCCCTTGCTGATTGGTGGAGCCAGCACGGGGATCAGTGGCAACATGACGGTGGTGGCTAACCCCAATGGAGGTGGTCCGGGGGTTCCTGTATCGGTCTGGTCCGGGAAGGATATTGCCGGTGGTGGGAGTATGCAAACCTGTCAGTTGGGGGATTACAACGGCTCTGGTTGCACTGATACGCTCAGCACTAAAAGCGGTGGCACCGTGACTTTAGACTCGGATGTGGTGGATAATGATGCCGATTTTCCAACCGATCTGCTCAGCTATGTATTTGGTTTTGGTGACGATGAATGGGAAAAATTGGAAGCCATGGCTACCGCCATCGTATCAAGCTGCAGCAGTATTGTTTCACCTGGTTTTTATATTGTGGAAGGCGCAGGTGACTGTGATATTGATGATATCACCAGCTCAACCGATGAACCGGTTATTGCCTTGGTTAAAGATGCAAATATCGTGGCAAACGGCGGCAACCAGTTTTACGGTCTGCTGTTCTCTTATGATTCCGACCCGATCTCAGCCCCTGGTTACACCTTAAAGTTAAACGGAAATGCCAAAATATTTGGAGCCATTACCACTAACCATGGCGGCGATAACCTCAATGGTACTTTTGATGCGGTCTACGACCAGGGTGTGATCTGTAACTTGAGTTATTGTGATGGCAATACCAGCGGGGGCAGTGGCAGTCCCTTCGTTAAGTTGATGATTATCCCCGGCAGTTGGAAAGACTGGTAACAGGAGACGCCATGAAACGGCAACACGGATTTGGCCTGATCGAAGTCATGCTCGCCTTTATTATTGTGGCGGCCACTGCCGGTACTTTGCTGCAATTGAACAAAAGCTATCTTGAATACAGCCGGGATGGCCGCAGTCGGGAAGTGGCCATGCGTCTGGCGGAATCTAAACTGGACGAGCTGCGTCGGTTTCAGACCCGCTCCGGCTTTGATGCCATCGCCAACGGCAGCGACAGTATCAGTCTGAACGATATCGCCTATGGGCGCAGTTGGGCAGTCACAACGTATTCCTGGAACAGTGTCAGCCTAGACTGGGTTACGCCGTCTTCCAGTGTTCAGGATACCGGTAAAAAGCAGGTGGCTGTGACCGTGAATTGGACCGATGCGGGAGAAGCACACAGCTTTTCTCTGGACTCGGTGATTGCTCCCAACACCCCCACCAGTGGCGGTCCCTTTGGCACCAGTGGCGATAGCTTTGGCTCCGGCAAGGGCGGACCAAAAGTAGCACATACGCCAGGGGCGCTACCGGATGTTATCGCCATGGTCATCGATCCCGGCTCGGGCATTAAACAGGAGACTACCAAGCCGGCGCCTGAAATCAGTAAGAAGGGTAATGATGTTATGGTGAGTTTTGATGCTGTTACCTATGATGCGAGCGGCGACAGCCTGATAAAAAGTGACAGCAGAACGTTATATTGTACCTGTGAAACGCAGAGCGACACCAAGTCCACCAGGAAGCCGGCCGCTCCCATCGCCCTGGCTCAGGGTCTGTATTGGGAAAATGGTGGGCTGGCGGATAAAGGTTGGGGTGATAGCAGTAATGAGAATTGTATAACTTGCTGCAATAACCATTACGATGTGCCTTCCAGTAACCTTTTTGCCGATAATTACAACCAGTTTAACAAGGGGCATATGCATTCAGGGAGCACATATTTTGAGTCCTGCCGGATGTTACGGATTGATGGTTATTATCAGGTCATGCCAGACTGGAATCTGATCTCCCTGAACGTCTTCCCTCCCGGCTATCTGGCAGATGCCACCAATGTCACGCTCTATCAAGGTTATATCAAAAATGTAGTGCAGGCCTATATATCAGAGCTAAAGGCGGGAACGCAAACCGCCGATCACAAGGCGATAAGTTATCCAGACTGGCTGTCTGCCAATGGTACGGCCGAGCAACAGGCTTCCTTTGATGATTTAACCGTTTTATTCTTAGGATCATCTTATCAATTTGCTGCCCGAGCTGTTTATGTGGATCTTCTGCCTCAGGGTTTGCTGGATAAGGTTGACTTTAACGATGACAACTGGCTTGCCAGAGTCGCATTTAATGATGTGAATGTCACCCTGTTGGCTGACTGGAAGTTGAGTGTGGCAGATGATATTCACCTGGATGTAACCAATGAAAATATCAATACAATCGTTGATCCTGGGAGTGATTACTTTGGTACCTATTCCCGGGGGTATGTGACAGGGGAGCTGATTACATTGCTGAATCTGCCCGTGTCAGTAAGTGCAGAAATGAAACGCTATAATAGTGGCCTGACGGGAGGTAATGCCATATCTGCCTTTGATGGTAGTAATGTATTTACTTCTGCTCTGAATGTGGCGGTGGTAGAGGGTTCAATTTCAGAGGTTACTTTTGATGGAGTGATTCAATGCTTAACTACACAGAATAACAATTCCACCATGGCTGTTTCTTGCTCTAAAAATGACTTCGGAAAAACGGTTGTCACTGTGACAGATGGCCTTGGTGTTAATAGTGACTGTACTGTTGTTAAAGACGCTGATGTGGCGACGGCCCGTTATCAGTGCACAGTTTCGGCTGGGGTGGGGGCAACGGTAACCTTCAGCGAAAATTCAAATAACAGTAACTTTGTGTTTAATGCCGGCACCACTAACCCTAATACTATCAGTTTAAGTACGCTTGATATTACCAGTGGTAATATTCCCTGTGTCTTGCAGATCAGTAAGCACATAACAGATTACGGTGCCGTAACCTGTACACCCTAGGGCCATTGGCCTAAGTCGGTGCTGGTAACTCCGGCGCCTTTTTTTGTATCATGCTTGCAATTTCTGGATAGAACACAGGCAAACCATGTCCTCACATCTCACCCTGGCGCTGGCCCAGCTCAATACGACCGTCGGCGCCATTGAAGCCAATACCCAACTGATGCTGGCCGCCGTCAGCGAGGCGACCGCGCAGGGCGCCGAGCTGGTGCTGTTTCCCGAACTGGCGGTGACCGGCTATCCGCCGGAAGATCTGCTGTATCGCGACGATCTGCACACTCGGGTCGACACCGCCCTGGCCGAGCTGGCTGCCGCCAGCCAGGGCGTCGCCCTGGTGGTCGGCCACCCCTGGCGCGACGGCGGCAGGCTTTACAATGCCGCGTCCTTCTTTTACCAGGGCAAGCTGCTGGGCCGTTATTTCAAGCAACTACTGCCCAATTACGGCGTGTTTGACGAAAAACGCTATTTTGCCGCCGGCACCGAGCCCTGCGTGATCGAGTTCAAGGGTCACAAGCTTGGCCTGCTGATCTGCGAAGACGTGTGGGAGCCGGCTCCCATGGCCGCGGCCAAGGCCGCCGGCGCCGAGCTGGTGCTCAGCCTCAACGCCTCGCCCTATCACAAGGGCAAGGCCTGGATTCGCAAGGATTTGCTGGCCCAGCGCAGCCGCGACAACGCCCTGCCGCTGGTCTACCTCAATCAGGTGGGCGGCCAGGATGAGCTGGTGTTTGACGGCCGTTCCAAGGTGTTCAACGCCGAGGGAGAACTTACCCAAAGCCTGCCGGCCTTTGCCGACACGCTGGCACTGGTGACTGTTGAGCAGGGCGCGCCCGTGCCCGGTACCATACAACCCGCACTGGAGCCCCTGGCCGAGGTCTATCAGGCGCTGGTGCTGGCGACCCGGGATTACGTCAACAAGAACGGCTTTAACGGTGCCGTGCTGGGGCTGTCCGGCGGCATCGACTCGGCCCTGACCCTGGCCATCGCCGTGGATGCCCTGGGCAAGGACAGAGTGCAGGCGGTGATGATGCCGTTTCGCTACACCGCATCGATCAGCGTGGAAGACGCCAAAGAGGAAGCCGAGCACCTGGGCGTGGAGTTTGATATCGTCTCCATCGAGCCCATGTTTGATGCCTTTATGGGCCAGCTGGCACCCATGTTTGCCGGTACCGAGCGCGACACCACCGAAGAGAACCTGCAGGCTCGTTCTCGCGGCGTGTTGCTGATGGCCATTTCCAACAAACGCCGCCGCCTGGTGCTGACCACCGGCAACAAGAGTGAAGTGGCGGTGGGCTACTGCACCCTGTATGGCGACATGGTGGGCGGTTTTGCCCCCATCAAGGACGTGCCTAAGACCCTGGTGTTCGAACTGTCCCGCTACCGCAATACCCTGGGTTATGTGATTCCGCAGCGGGTGATTGACCGGCCGCCGTCGGCGGAGCTGGCGCCGGATCAGCTCGACCAGGACAGCCTGCCGCCCTATGATGTGCTCGACGCCATTCTCGAGGGATATGTAGAGCAGGACAAATCCCTGGCTGATCTGCTGGCCGCCGGCTTTGATGAAGCCGACGTGCGCCGAGTGATCAAACTGGTGGACATCAACGAATACAAGCGCCGCCAGAGTGCGGTGGGTCCGCGCATCACGGCGCGTAACTTCGGCAAGGACAGGCGCTACCCCATCACCTCGGGATTTGGCAAAACTAACTGGTAAAGGAGCCACCGATGAAAAAAATTGAAGCCATTATCAAGCCTTTCAAGCTCGACGATGTGCGCGAGGCCCTGGCCGAGCGTGGTATTACCGGCATGACGGTATCGGAAGTAAAGGGATTTGGCCGCCAGAAGGGTCACACCGAGCTGTATCGTGGCGCTGAATACATGGTGGACTTTCTGCCCAAGGTCAAGCTGGAGCTGGTGGTGCAGGACGAGCTGGTAGAGTCCTGCATTGAGGCCATTGAAAGCACCGCCCGCACCGGCAAGATCGGCGACGGCAAGATTTTCGTGCTCGACGTGGGCCAGGTGATCCGTATTCGTACCGGCGAGCAGAACGAAGAAGCGGTGTAAACTGCGGGAAGGGGAAGCGGTGAAACGGGGCTGGGGGCGAAGGCGTATTCCGGTCCCGAGCCCCTAATCTCCAGTCCCTTGTTTTAACCTTGTGGTTTTTTTGCCACAATGATTGATTGAATTTGAATTGAGGAAGTACGCCCATGCCACTGCTGGACAGTTTCACCGTAGATCACACCCGTATGGAAGCCCCGGCGGTGCGGGTTGCCAAGACCATGGCCACGCCCCACGACGACACCATTACCGTGTTTGACCTGCGTTTCTGCCTGCCCAACCAGGAAATCCTGTCCGAAAAGGGCATTCATACCCTGGAGCACTTGTTCGCGGGCTTTATGCGCAACCACCTCAACGGCGACGGTGTGGAGATCATCGACATTTCCCCCATGGGTTGCCGCACCGGCTTTTACATGAGCCTGGTAGGCGCGCCCAACGAGCAGCGCGTGGCCGCGGCCTGGAAGGCGGCGATGGAAGACGTGCTCAAGGTGGAAAACCAGTCCCAGATCCCCGAGCTCAACGAGTATCAGTGCGGCACCTATGTGATGCACTCCCTGGACGAGGCCAAGGCCATCGCCCGCAATATTCTCGAGCGGGGCATTGGCATCAACAGCAACCAGAGCCTGGCACTGCCGGAAGAAATGCTGAAAAACCTCTAATGCCCGGCGGCTTCCCTCAATCCCAACACGCCCGGTTAATGTCTAACCGGGCGTGTTGTCACTTGTTATTCTTACACTGTTGATATAAACCCTTCATCACAGTGCTCAAACGGACCCTCTTATGTCACAACAACAAGACCCTTTCCAGCAGCGGGAAGCCGAGAAATACGAAAACCCCATTCCCAGCCGGGAATTTATTCTTGAGCACCTCAAGCAGCGCGGCACCCCGGCCAATCGGGACGAACTGTTCGCCGAACTGGATTTGGCCGGCGAGGAGCAGGAAGAAGCCCTGCGCCGGCGCCTGCGCGCCATGGAGCGCGACGGCCAGCTGGTGTTTACCCGCAACAAGTGTTACGCCCTGCCCGACAAACTGAACCTGATCAAGGGCCAGGTGATCGGTCACAGAGACGGCTTTGGCTTTGTGCGCCCGGAAGACGGCGGCGACGATCTGTTCCTGGCCCAGCGCGAGATGGATGCGGTGATGCACGGCGACTATGTGCTGGTGCAGCCCCTGCGCTTTGATTCCCGCGGTCGGCGCGAAGCCCGCCTGGTCAGAGTGCTGGAGTCCCGCAGCCTGGACGTGGTGGGCCGCTATTTCGTGGAAAACGGCGTTAGCTATGTGGTGCCCGACGACAGCCGCATTGCCCAGGACATTCTCATTCCCCAGGGGGAAACCATGGGCGCGCGCATGGGGCAGGTGGTAGTGATCACCATTACCCAGCGCCCGACCAAGCGCATGACCGGCATCGGCAAGGTCATCGAGGTGTTGGGGGAGACCATGGATCCGGGCATGGAAATTCAGATCGCCCTGCGTACCCATGATATTCCCCATGTGTGGCCGGACGCGGTCAAACAGCAGATCGCCAAGCTGACCGAGGAAGTGCCGGAAGAGGCCAAGCTGGGTCGCAAGGATCTGCGCGAGCTGCCGCTGGTCACCATCGACGGCGAAGATGCCCGCGACTTTGACGATGCGGTCTACTGTCAGCCCAAGCGCTCCGGCGGCTGGCGCCTGTGGGTGGCCATTGCCGACGTGTCTTATTATGTGCGCCCGAACTCGCCCCTGGACGACGAAGCCTATCAGCGCGGCAACTCGGTGTATTTCCCCGAGCAGGTGATTCCGATGCTGCCCGAGGTGCTGTCCAACGGCCTGTGCTCCCTCAACCCTCAGGTAGACCGGCTGTGCATGGTGGCGGAAATGACCATCTCCGCCACCGGCAAGCTGTCCGGCTTCAAATTCTACGAAGCGGTGATGAACTCCCATGCCCGTCTCACCTACACCAAGGTGGCGGCCATGCTGGAAGGGGACGAGACCCTGCGGGAGCGTTACGCGCCCCTGGTGCCGCACCTGGAAGAGCTGAACCGCATGTATCATGCGATGAAGGAAGCCCGTCACCAGCGCGGCGCGGTGGAGTTTGAAACCGAGGAAACCCGCTTCGTGTTCAACCCCCAGCGCAAGATCGAGCGCATTGTGCCGCTGGTGCGCAACGACGCCCACAAGATCATCGAAGAGTGCATGATCATGGCCAACGTGGCCGCCGCCCGCTTTATTGAAAAGCAGGAAGCCCACGCCCTGTTCCGGGTGCACGACAAGCCGGGTGAGGAAAAGCTTACCGGTTTCCGCAGCTTCCTCGGTGAACTGGGCCTGGAGCTGAAAGGCGGCCTGGAGCCGGAGCCGGCGGATTACGCCCTGCTGGCCGAGCAGATCAAGGACAGGCCCGACGCCGAACTGATTCAGACCATGCTGCTGCGTTCCATGAAGCAGGCGGTGTATCAGGCCGAAAACAACGGGCACTTTGGCCTGGCGCTGAAGTCCTATGCCCACTTTACCTCGCCCATTCGTCGCTATCCGGATCTGGTGCTGCACCGTGCCATCAAGGCCCAGCTGGCGAAGATGCACGGCGGTGGCAGCAGCAAGACCGGTGGCGTGCCCTACCAGTATGACCAGGTGGCGCCCATGGGCGAACACTGCTCTATGACCGAGCGCCGGGCCGACGACGCCACTCGCGACGTGGCCGACTGGCTCAAGTGCGAATACATGCTGGATCACGTGGGCAGTGAATTCGGTGGCACCATCGCCAACGTCACCGGCTTTGGCTTTTTTGTGCGTCTCGATGAGTTCCACATTGATGGCCTGGTGCATATTTCCAGCCTGCAGAACGACTATTACCAGTTCGATCCGGCCCGTCAGCAGCTGATTGGCGAGAACTTCCGCCGTCGCTACCGTCTGGGCGACAAAATCAGGGTCAAGGTGATGGCGGTGAACCTGGACGAGCGCAAGATTGACTTTGAGCTGGTGGAAGAGGGCCCAAAGGCCGAATTTGACGGTGGCAAGGGCGCCAAGAACCTGAAGTCGCGCAAGCGTGCCAAGCCCACCGGCGGCAAGGGTGGCGACAAGGCCGAAAAAGGTGAAAAGAGTGACAAGCCCCGCTCCCGCAACCGCAGTCGTGGTCGCAAGCGCCGTTAATTAAACCCGGGATGAGGGGGCGGTCTGGCCCCTCATCCTCATGCTTCAATCCCGAGAATTTACATGAGTAGTGAACTGATCTTCGGCATTCACGCCCTGAACGCCGCCCTGGAAAATCACCCCGAGAACATTCTGGAAGTCTGGCTGCTCAAGGGGCGGGACGACGCCCGCCTGCAACAGCTGCAAAATCAGCTGCAGCAGGTGGGGGTGCGTGCCCAGCTGGCCAACCGGCAGACTCTGGACGGCAAGGCCGGGGGTGCCCAGCATCAGGGGGTGGTGGCCCGGGTCAAGGCGCAGCCTGCACTGAACGAGGCGGATCTCGATGCCCTGCTGGCCCGCACCGACACGCCGTTGCTGCTGGTGCTGGACGGGGTCACCGACCCGCATAACCTGGGGGCCTGCCTGCGCACCGCCGATGCCGCCGGGGTGCACGGCGTGATCGTGCCCCGGGACAAGTCTGCCGGCCTGACCCCGGTGGCGCGCAAGGTAGCCTGCGGCGCCGCCGAAGTGGTGCCGCTGTTTCAGGTGACCAACCTGTCGCGCACCCTGCGTGCCTTGCAGGACAAGGGCGTGTGGGTGGTGGGCACCGCCGGCGAGGCGGATCACGGCATCTATCAGGCCAAACTGACCGGGCCGCTGGCGCTGGTGATGGGGGCCGAGGGCAAGGGCATGCGCCGCCTGACCCGGGAACATTGCGACGAGCTGGTGAGCATTCCCATGGCGGGCTCGGTGTCCAGCCTGAACGTGTCGGTGGCCACCGGCGTCTGCCTGTTTGAAATGGTGCGCCAGCGCGGGTAATGGTAGTGAGGGGAGAGGGGAGAGACCTCACTCCTTACCCCTCACTCCTCACAAGAAATAAGACGGGGCTAATCGGGTGATGGAATTGACATGCAACAGCTAGTGGGCCGAATGCGGGCTGACAGTCAGCTGCTGGCTATTTTTTTGCTGGTGCTCGGTAACCTGATGATTTCCTTTGGCGACGTGCTGGTCAAACTGATGGGCCAGAGTCAGATCAGCCCCTATCAGTACGTGTTTCTGCGCTTTACCATGACCTCGCTGTTACTGCTGCCGTTCTGGTGGCGGCTGGCCCCGGCGCGCCGAGGCTGGGGCCAGTGGAAAATCCACTTCCTGCGCGGTCACCTGCTGCTGATGGGCTCCGTCTGTGTGTTCGTCAGCCTGATTTATCTGCCCCTGGCCACCGCCAATGCGGTGTTCTACGCCGCCCCCCTGCTGACCCTGCCGCTGGCGGCACTGATAAGCCGGGAACAGGTGCGCCCGGCCACCTATGGTGTCAGCCTGCTCGGCTTTGGCGGCATTCTGGTGGTGCTCAACCCCGCCGAATGACACTGGGCCGGCTGGGTGGCGTTGCTCACCGCGCTGTCGATGGCGACCAGTAATGTCTTGGTACGTCGGCTGCCGAAAGGGCGCTCGGTGCTGGCCACCCTGTTCATGACCCAGGCGCTGGCCATTCCCGCCAGCCTGGCGCTGGCGCTGCCGGATTGGCAGCCCATTCCCGGCGAGGTCTGGTGGCTGCTGGTGGGCGCCACCCTGGTGGGCATTATCTATCAGGGCATCTGCATCATGGCCTATGCCATGGCCGACGCCAGCAAGATCGCCGCCAGCGAATATTCGGGGCTGATTTTCGTCACCCTGATGGGCATGGTGCTGTTTGCCGAGTTTCCCGACTGGAACGTCTATCTGGGCGCACTTATCGTGATCGCCGCCATCGGATTGCAGCGCAGACTGCGCTGACGCCGTGAGGAGGAAGGAGAGAGGGGTGAGGAGAAAAACAGTTGGAGAGTATTTTCTGAAATTTATTCCTCGCGCCTCACCAATATATTCCCTTGCCGCCTGGCTGGTTATCCCTTAAACTACGCCGCCTTGAAATCAGTCATAAAACCCAAGTTCCTTGCCTCCGCTGGTGTGACTGAGCCCGCGCCGAGGCTATAACCCGTAAGGAGCAATCCATGCGTCATTACGAAATCGTATTCATGGTTCACCCCGACCAGAGTGAACAGGTTCCCGGCATGATCGAGCGCTACACCGGCGCCATCACCACCGCCGGTGGTCAGATCCACCGTCTGGAAGACTGGGGCCGTCGTCAGCTGGCTTACCCGATCAACAAGCTGCACAAGGCTCACTACGTTCTGATGAACGTTGAAGCCGACCAGGCTGTGATCGACGAGCTGGAAACCAACTTCCGCTACAACGACGCCGTGCTGCGCAACATGATCATGCGCACTAAGCAGGCCGTTACCGAGCCTTCCGAAATGGCCAAGGCCAAGGAAGAGCGTCAGCCCCGTCGCGACGATGCTCGCGCCGAAGCCGCTGCCGAGTAATTCACGTTTTAGTAGAGGAAGAGAATCATGGCACGTTATTTCCGTCGTCGTAAGTTCTGCCGTTTCACCGCTGATGGTGTTACCGAGATCGATTACAAAGACATCGCTACCCTGAAGAACTACATCACCGAGTCCGGTAAAATCGTACCGAGCCGCATCACCGGCACCCGCGCTAAATATCAGCGCCAGCTGGCTCGTGCGATCAAACGCGCTCGTTACCTGGCCCTGCTGCCTTACACCGATCTGCACAAGTAAGCAGCGGCCTAACTCGTACCTGTAAAGAGGAAAGGTAATCATGCAAGTAATTCTGCTGGATAAAATCGCCAAGCTGGGCGGCCTGGGTGACCAGGTTACCGTCAAGTCCGGTTACGCTCGTAACTACCTGCTGCCCCAGGGCAAAGCAGTACTGGCCACCAAAGACAACGTAGCGGCTTTTGAAGCCCGCCGCGCCGAGCTGGAAGCCAAGCTGGCCGAGCAGCTGGCTGCTGCCCAGGCTCGCGCCGACCAGCTGTCTGCCCTGGAAGCCGTTGTTATCGAGTCCAAGTCCGGTGACGAAGGCAAGCTGTTTGGCTCCATCGGTGCCCGCGACGTGGCCGACGCCATCACCGCTGCCGGTGTTGAAGTTGCCAAGAGCGAAGTTCGCCTGTACGACGGCGTACTGCGCAACGTAGGCGAGTACGAAGTGGGTGTGCAGCTGCACGCCGACGTCAAGGCCACCGTCAAGCTGCAGGTAGTTGCTGCCTAAGCCCGATGGTCGCTTGAAAAAACCCGCGCAGGTCGCGGGTTTTTTATTGCCCGCGTTCCGGCTAAAGTGGAATAAACACTGCAGGAGGGCGCACTATGGCAGACTGGATCACCGGACGGGTGAAGGCCCGTAAAACCTGGTCCGACAATCTGTTTTCACTGGTGGTGGACGCCGAGGTGGCCCCCTTCACCGCCGGTCAGTTCACCAAGCTGGCTCTGCACACCGAAGATAAAAAGGTGGCCCGGGCCTATTCCTATGTAAACGCTCCCGGGCAGGACCCCGAGTTTTATCTGATCACCATTCCGAAAGGGCAACTTACTCCCCATCTGGCCGGCCTCAAGGTAGGTGACGAGCTGTTGGTGCAGCGCACCGCCGCCGGCTTTCTGACCCTGGACGAAGTGCCGGCCGGGCGGGATCTGTGGCTGATGGCCACCGGCACCGGAGTGGGGCCTTTTGTGTCCATCCTGGCCGACGGCCGTTGCTGGCAGCAATTCGAAAATATCGTGCTGGTGCACGGCGTGCGCTTTGCCGATGAGCTGGGCTACCGCCGCCGCATTGCCGATCTCACCGAGGGGCGGACCCGGTTTCAATATCTTCCTTTCGTATCTCGTGAAGACGCCGACGGCGCGCAGGCCGGGCGCATTACCCATGCCATTGCCGACGGCAGCCTGGAGCAAGCCACCGGCCTGGGCTTTTCGCCCGAACACAGCCGAGTGATGCTTTGCGGCAACCCGCAAATGGTGCGGGACACCATTACCGAGCTGAAAAACAAGGGCCTGCAGAAACACCTGCGCCGCAAACCCGGTCAGATCCTGATGGAGAACTACTGGTAAACATCGTGAGGGGTGAGAAGTAAGGTGGGAGGGGATAAAAAGCTCCTCACTCCTGGCACCTTACTCCTTACAAGATTAGCGGGTGAGCACCATCATCAGGCTGAGCAAGCCGGCCAGCCCCCAGCCCAGCCCCATGATCCAGTAAAACCCCCTGGCACCTTTTTTGATGGGAATGCGGTGATATTGCAGAAATAAAAACCACAGCAGGGCCGGGATCAACGGCAGCAGAAACAATCGGGTCATGGCAATCCCTCAGGGGTTGTCGTCTATGCTTCATTGCACTGTAGCAAGGGCGCGGCATCACGCCAACCGGCTTTCTGACCAGCGTCAGACCGTGGTAATGTGCTGCCTCAACAAGCCTCACATGGAAAAGGAGCCCAACATGAAACAACTGGTGATTTCCGCTTTTGGCGGTCCCGAGCAACTGACATTGGTCGAGGCTGAGCATCCGCCGCTGGCTGCCAATCAGCTGCGCCTGAAAATGCGCTATGCCGGGGTGAACCCCATCGATGCCAAAACCCGGGCCGGCTTGGGCTGGGGCGCCCAGGCCATCAAGGACAGCCTGCCCTGGTCGCCAGGGTTCGAGGTGATGGGTGAAGTGCTGGAAGTGGGCTCCGAAGTGTGCCGTTTCCTGCCGGGGGATCGGGCCTTTGGGCTGGTTCGGGGGGGCGCCTACAGCGAGGAGCTGGTAGTGAATTGCGATGAAATGATGCCTCTGCCCGACGAGGTGCCCGACGACATGGCCGCTGGCCTGGCCCTGGCCGGCACCACCGCCTGGCAAGGGTTGACCAGGCACGGTGCCCTGCAGGCGGGGGAGCGGGTACTGATCTCGGCCGCCGCCGGCGGGGTGGGACACCTGGCGGTGCAGCTGGCCAGGGGGCTGGGAGCCACAGTGGTGGCGCTGGCATCTTCCGGCAACCATGACTTCGTCAAGGGGCTGGGCGCCGATGAGGTCGTGGACTATCACGATGAGGCGGCAGTCGCGGCCATCGAGCCGGTGGATCTGCTGCTGGATCTGGTGGGGGGAACTTCCGGCGAGTCACTTGTGTCTCAGGTGAAACCAAATGGCCGTGTGGTGACCGTGCCCACCATTACCGCCGACAAGGTGATTGCCGCCGCCAAGGCGCGTGGCCTGAATGCCACCGGCATGCTCAAGGAAAGCGATTCGGAGCAGCTGGCCATGCTGGCCAAGGCGGTTGCCGAAGGCCGGTTGCGGGTGGAAGTGAGTCAAGTGTTTGACCTGGCCGACGGCGCCGAGGCGCACCGCCAGATTGAAGCCGGTCATACTCGGGGCAAGCTGTTGCTGCGAGGCTGATCGGTCGTTGTTGCTGATTTAAGGAAACTGCATGAAGTATTGGTCCTTGTTGCTGTTGTTGTGCCCCCTGGCCACCCAGGCGGCGCCCACCCTGGTGGAAAAGGTTGAATCAGGCCAGGACGAGCTGGTTATTCCCTACGAGAAATACCGGCTCGACAACGGGCTGACGGTGCTGCTTAACCCCGATCACTCAGATCCCCTGGTGCACGTGGAGGTGACCTACCACGTGGGCTCGGCCCGGGAAGAGCCGGATCAGACCGGCTTCGCCCACTTCTTTGAACACATGATGTTCCAGGGCTCAAAGCATGTGGGGGATCAGGAGCACTTTCGCCTGATCAACGAGGCCGGCGGCACCATGAATGGCACCACCAATCAGGACAGGACCAATTACTTTGAAACTGTGCCCGCCAACCACCTGGAAAAGGTGCTCTGGCTGGAAGCCGATCGCATGGGCTTTCTGCTGGAGGCGGTAAGCCAGCGCAAGTTCGAGATTCAGCGTGACACCGTGAAGAACGAACGGGCCCAGCGTATCGACAACCAGCCCTATGGCCTGGTGGGAGAGCGTATGGACGAACTACTCTACCCGCGGGATCATCCCTACAGCTGGCCCACCATCGGCTATCTGGAAGATCTCGATCGGGTCGATGTGAACGATCTCAAGGCTTTCTTTCTGCGCTGGTACGGTCCCAACAATGCTACCCTGGTGATCTCCGGTGACTTTGACACCGAGCAGACCCTGCAATGGGTGGATAAATATTTTGCCCCCATTCCCGCGGGCCCCGAGGTTGAACGGGCCGAACCGGCGCCGGCCAAGCTTGAGCGCAATCGCCACCAGACCCTGGAAGATCCGCGCATTCGCATGCCCATGTTGTATCTGTCCTACCCCACCGTCTGGCTGGGGCATCAGGACGAAGCCGCCCTGGACGTGCTTGCCAATGTGCTGGGGGGCGGCAAGAGCTCGCTGCTCTACCAGGAACTGGTAGAAACCGGCAAGGCGGTCAGCGCCGGTGCCGGACACTATTGTTCCGAACTGGCCTGTACCTTCAGTGTGTGGGCCTATGCCAACCCGTCCCGGAACGGTGATCTGACCCCGCTCAAGGAAGACGTGGAACGCATTATCAACGGTGTGGTGGAGCGTGGCATTCAGGCCGACGACGTGTCCAAGGCGGTGACCGAGTTGCGCGCCGACCTGATCCTTGGCCTCGACAGTGCACAAGGCAAGGCTCGGCAGCTGTCACTGGGCCAGGTGCTGCAGGAAGACCCCCTGTATGCCATCAATGCCTGGCGCCAGCTGGAGAAGACCAGCCCCGATGAAGTCGGCGCCGCCTATGAGCGTTATCTGCAAAACAAGCCCCATGCGGTGCTGAGTGTGGTGCCCGAGGGCAAAACCGAATGGCAGGCGGCGGCACCCGACTATGTGACGCCAGAGCGCAACCTGCCCGAGTGGCAGCATATCGACGAACTGCCCCTGCGCACCGTGCAGGACAACTTTGACCGCAGCCAGATGCCAAAGGCTGGCAAGCCGGTGGCCATTTCGGCGCCGCCGCTGTGGCGGGAGACGCTGGGCGACAATATTCGGCTGCTGGGTACGGTCAATGATGAAATTCCGGCGGTGTCGGTGATCCTGGCTCTGCCCGGTGGCCAGCGCGCCGAGGGCGAGGGCGAAGCCGGTCTGGCTGCGCTCACCGCCGCCATGATGAATCAGGGCACCGAGCGGCTCAGCAACGGTGACTTCAGCGAGGCGCTGGAGCGGCTGGGGGCCAGTATCAGCGTGCGCAACGGCTTCTATACCAACCTGATTGAGGTGACCAGCCTGACTGAAACCCTGCCTCAGACCCTGGCGCTGGTGGAAGAGCTGCTGTTTCAGCCTGGCTTGCGCCAGGAGGATCTGGACAAGGTTAAGGCACGACTGCTGGAGTCCATGGCTCAGAGCCGCAACCAGCCGTCCTGGCTGGCTCGACAGGGCTTTAATCAGCTGATGTATGGCAACAGCCGCCTGGGCCAGCCCGACGACGGCCTGCCCGAACATGTAAAGGACTTCACCCTGGCGCAGGTGAAGGCGTTTTATCAGCGTTATTACAACCCCAAAAACGGCCATGTGATGATCGCCGGGGATCTCACCCCCGAGCAGGCGAAGCAGGACTTTGCCTTCCTCACTCGGTGGCAGGGAGATGCCGCCACACTGCCCGCGGTGAATGTACCCGAGCAGCCCGCCGAACCGGGCATCTATGTGATCGACATGCCGGGTTCGGTGCAGTCGGTGCTGCGTATCGGCCGGCGCGCCCTGCCGGTAGACGCCACCGGTCCCTATTTTTACGGCCAGCTGATGAACTACAACCTGGGGGGCAACTTTAACAGTCGCATCAACCAGAACCTGCGGGAGGACAAGGGCTACACCTACGGCGCCTATTCCTACTTCAGCGGCAACCGTGAGGCGGGGGTGTTTGTAGTGGCCGGGGACGTGCGTGGCGATGCCACCGCCGGCGCCATTGGGGAAATTCTGCTGGAGATGAACCGGTTTGCCGCCGAAGGCCCCACGCCGGCGGAGCTGGCCTACCTCAAGAGCAGCTATTCCCAGCAGGACGCCCTGAGCTATGAAACCCTGGGTAAAAAGGCCGGTTTCCTGCTCAATCTGGCAATGCTGGAGCTCTCTCCCGACTATCTGTCGCAACAGCAACACATTGTGGCCGAGGTGGATGCCGACGCCCTGACCGAGCAGGCTCGGCGCTGGCTGGACCCCGATAAAATGGTGGTGGTGGTGGCCGGCGACAAGGCAAAACTTGAAAAATCGCTGGCACAACTCAATCTTCCAGTGCACGATTTGACTATTAAATGACGGGGCCCGGCCTCCCACGGCACCACTCAGGTGGTGCCGTGCCAACGAGCGAATGACAATGACCAAAACAACAGCCTGCCTGCAGCATCGCCTGCGGGCGTTTCAGCGTTCCGACAAACTGCCGGCCATCAAGGGCATTCGACGCGGCATTGAGCGTGAAAGCCTGCGCATTACCCCCGAGGGTCAGCTGGCACATACGCCCCATCCGCATGTGCTGGGCTCGGCCCTGACCCACGCCCATATCACCACTGACTTTTCCGAGTCCCTGATGGAGTTCATTACGCCGGTATCGGATTCGGTAGAAACCTTGCTGGCCCAGCTCAGTGACATTCACCGTTACACCATGCGTCACCTGGGCGGCGAGCAGCTCTGGCCCCTGAGCATGCCCTGCCTGCTGAAACCCGATGCCCATATTCCCCTGGCGCAATACGGCAGCTCCAACGTGGGTCGCATGAAAACCCTGTATCGCCAGGGTCTGCATCACCGTTACGGCAGCAGCATGCAGGTGATTTCCGGTGTGCACTTCAACTTCTCCATGCCCGACAGTTTCTGGGTGGAGTGGCACGAACTGGAAGGCAAC
Organism: Oceanimonas sp. MB9; assembly: GCF_011319775.1. Classification (NCBI taxonomy): domain Bacteria; kingdom Pseudomonadati; phylum Pseudomonadota; class Gammaproteobacteria; order Aeromonadales; family Aeromonadaceae; genus Oceanimonas; species Oceanimonas sp. MB9. Next base: position 76,474 of record NZ_VFBE01000006.1, read on the forward strand.
GGCCGTTACCTGCAGGACTTCGTGTCCGATGCCTACCTGGGACTGGTACGCAACTTTTACCGTTTTGGCTGGCTGATCCCCTACCTGTTTGGAGCCTCGCCTGCCCTGTGTGGCTCCTTCCTGCAGGGACGCGAGCACAAGCTGCCCTTTGAACGGCTGGGTAAGGGAACCCTCTACCTGCCTGATGCCACTTCACTGCGCATGTCGGACCTGGGGTACACCAACAATGCCCAGGCGGGGCTCAATATTTCTCTGGATGGCCTGGATCAGTACGTGGCCAGCCTGCGCCGGGCCATTGGTACCCATGCCCCCGAGTTTTCCCGTATCGGCGTCAAGGTGAATGGCGAGTACCGCCAGCTCAACGACAACGTGCTGCAGATTGAAAATGAGCTTTATGCGCCCATTCGTCCCAAGCGCACCGCCGAGAGCGGCGAGAAGCCGTCCGAGGCGTTGGACGCCAGGGGGGTAGAATACATTGAGGTGCGTTCGGTGGACGTCAACCCCTTCTCGCCGGTGGGCATTGAGTCGGGCCAGATCCGCTTTCTCGATACCTTTTTGCTGTGGTGCCTGCTCACGCCGTCGGCGCCCCTGGGTGAGGAAGAAATCACCCTTAACCGGCGCAACTTCAACCGGGTGGTGTTGGAAGGGCGCAAACCCGGACTGATGATGGAAGCATTCGGTGGTGAGGCGCTGCCTATCGCCGAACTGGGTGAGCGTTATTTTGCCGAGCTGGCCGAGGTGGCGGAATTGCTGGATGCCTGCTGTGGCCGGGGCTGTTATCGCAAGGCGCACCAGCAGCAACTGGCGGCCATGCGCGATCCGGAACTGACCCTGTCGGCCAGGGTACTGCGCGAGCTGAAACAGAATGACATCGATATTCTGCCCTTTGGGCTCGACCTTTCCCGTCGTTACCGCGAGCACTTCGGTCAGATTTCCCCTCGCTATTGGGATGACAATTACTTTGATGAAGAGGGTGCCCGCTCTCAGGCCCGTCAGCGCAAGATCGAAAGTGCCGATGCGGTCAGCTTTGACGACTTTCTTGCCGCCTATTTCGGACAGCCGGAAAACGGCGCGGCATGAGGGTGGTGTGCCTGGTGCCGTCCTGGACCGAAACTCTGCTTGAAGCCGGGGTTAGGGTGGTGGGTCGTACTCGTTACTGCGTGCACCCTGCAGACAGGGTAAGCGATATCCCCGTGGTAGGCGGCACCAAGGATGTAAACTGGGAAAAGGTAGCGGCACTGGTGCCGGATCTGGTGGTGTTCGACCGGGAAGAAAATACTCGGGTCATGGCTGACAGCTGCCCTTACCCCTGGGTGGCTACGGACGTGACCTCGGTGCAGGCCATGCCGGCGGCACTGGAGCAGCTGGCGCAGGCCCTGGATTGTAACGCCCTGTGGCACATGGCCGAGCGTTATCGCCACGTGCTGGCGCGTACTTTGGCCTGTGCCATTAAGGATCTGCCGCTGCTGCCCGACGCCGGGGCCAGCGAACCCGCGGTGCTCGGCAGCGAGCGCCCTTGGGTGTATCTTATCTGGCGCAAGCCCTGGATGACGGTAGGGCGAGACACCTTTATTCACTCCCTGTTCGCCCACCTGGGCTATCCACTGCTCACCCCAGGTGAGCGTTATCCGGAAGTAACACAGGACTGGCTGGCGCACCACCAGCCGGTGTTGCTGTGTGCCAGCGAGCCCTATCCCTATGCCGGCAAGCTGACCAGGGTAAGGCAAGAGCTGCAATTGGACGCGGTGCTGGTCGACGGCGAACCCTTGTGCTGGTATGGCATTCGCAGCCTGCGCTTTCTGGAGTCGCTGCCGGACTGACGCCGAGACAATAAAAAACCCGCTAATGCGGGTTTTTTATTGTTTGCCCGAGATGGCTTAGCCGGCCGGATAGTTGGCCTTGAGCACGGCCCGGGCGTTGCTGGCCATGCCGGTGAGGCCGAGCTCATCATAGGCTTGTTGCATGATCTGCAGGGCGGGCTTCAGTTGCTCGGTGTCGGGATAAGACTCCACCACGAACTTGGCACGGTTGGCGGCGGCCAGCCAGGCCTTGCGCTTGACGTAATATTCGGCCACGGCCAGATCGTGGCGGGCCAGGCGGTTTTTCAGGCTAATCATGCGCGCCTTGGCGTCGGCGGCATACACGCTGTCGGGGTGCTGGCGCAGCAGCTGGCGAAAATCGGCAAAGGCCTGACGGGCATAGCCGGGATCCCGGTCGGCCCGGTCGACGTTGAACAGGTTCTGAAAGAAGTTGTAGTCCGCCGACATATTGGTGAGGCCGCGCATGTAGCGGGCATAGTCGATGCTCGGATGGTTGGGGTTCAGGCGAATAAAGCGGTCGATATTGGCCAGCGCCCGCACCGCATCATCCTGCTTGTAGTAGGCATAGATAAGATCGAGTTGCACCTGGTTGGAGTAGGGGCCGAACGGATAGCGCGCATCCATGGCCTCCAGCAGCTCGGCGGCGCGAATGAAGTTTCCGGCCTGCAGTCGTGCCTGGGCATCCTGATACAGTACTTCCGGCGCTTCATCCGGAACTTCATCTTTTTTGGTGCTGGAGCAGCCGGTGGCGGCCAGCGCCAGGGTCAGTGTCAGTGTCAGGGTGAGCCAGAGGCTTCGTTGTTTCGCCATTGAAAAGTCCATTGTGATTGCAAAATTCGGAAACTGATTAAGCTCAGCGTCAAGAACCGCTAGAATAACCAATTAAATGTTTTTTGGTAACCAGTGGTCTTCATGAGCCAGCATATCGAACTGAACGGCGTGGTCGCCGATCATCAATACGGTCAACGTCTGGACCAGGCGTTGGCGGAAATGTTCCCCGATTATTCCCGTTCCCGCATCAAAACCTGGATTCAGCAGGAACAGGTACGGCTGGACGGCACCGTGGTGAGCAAGCCGCGGGAAAAAGTGCTGCCCGGCCAGCAGGTGGTGGTGAACGCCGAGCTGGAAGACGAGGTGCGGTTCGAGCCCCAGGCCATTGAGCTGAACATCGTCTATGAAGACGACGACATTCTGGTCATCAACAAGCCTGCCGGCCTGGTGGTGCACCCCGGCGCCGGTACCCCGGACGGCACTTTGCTCAACGCCCTGTTGCACCACTGCCCGGACATCGTCGAGGTGCCCCGTGCCGGCATAGTGCATCGGCTCGATAAAGACACCACCGGCCTGATGGTGGTGGCCAAGACGGTGCCGGCCCAGACTCACCTGGTCAGCGCCCTGCAGGCGCGGCACATTACTCGGGAATACGAGGCGGTGGCCATTGGTCACATGACCGCCGGCGGCACCGTGGATGCCAATATCGGCCGTCACCCCACCCAGCGTATTCAGATGGCGGTGGTGCCGAGCGGCAAGCCGGCGGTGACCCATTACCGGGTGATGGAAAAGTTCCGTGCCCACACTCGGCTGCGGCTGCGGCTGGAAACCGGCCGTACGCATCAGATTCGGGTACACATGGCCCATCTCAAGCACCCGCTGGTGGGTGATCCCGTCTACGGTGGCCGGCTCAAGCCGCCCCGGGCCGCCGAGCCCGAGCTGCTGGAGTTTCTCCGTGGTTTCAAGCGTCAGGCCCTGCATGCGGTGATGTTGCGGCTGGAGCACCCCATCAGCGGCGAGATGATGGAATGGCATGCGCCCATTCCCGATGACATGGTCAAGCTGGTGGACGTGCTGCGCGCCGACACCGAGGCCCATCCGGATGATCTGGTATGGATCTGATCCTGCCCGACTGGCCGGCCCCGGCCAATGTCTGTGCCGCTCAGAGTACCCGCACCGGCGGCGTCAGCCAGGCGCCCTGGCACAGCCTGAACCTGGGTTCGCACGTGGGCGATCATATTGCTTCGGTGCGTGCTAACCGGGAGCGGCTGGCGGCCTGCCTTAATCTGCCGTCCGAGCCGGTATGGCTGGAGCAGGTGCATGGCGTTCGCGTGCTCTCGCTGCCGGCGGATAACGGCAACCTGACCGCCGATGCGGCGGTCAGCCGCGTTCCGGGACAGGTATGCACTGTCATGACCGCCGACTGCCTGCCGGTGCTGTTCTGCGATCAGCAAGGCACCGTCGTGGGGGCGGCCCATGCCGGCTGGCGCGGCCTGGCCGCCGGCGTGCTGGAAGCCACCCTGCAGGAAATGGGAGTGGATTCCGAGTCGGTGCTGGCCTGGCTGGGGCCGGCCATCGGACCGACGGCCTTTGAGGTTGGTGAAGAGGTGCGTGAGGCTTTTGTCACTCACTCCGAGCTGGCGGCCGACGCCTTTGTGCCTCAGGGTGACAAGTGGCTGGCCGACATCTACCACCTGGCCCGACTGCGACTGGCGGCGGCGGGAGTGCATCACATCTATGGCGGTGAGCTTTGCACCGTTTCCGACACTCAGCGGTTTTTCTCCTATCGCCGCGATGGCCAGACCGGCCGCATGGCGTCACTGATCTGGCTGGATTAGCAAAAGCCGATAAAGGCCGGTTGAAAACCGGCCACTCGCCCCCATTCTTAGTATCAGTGTTAAAGCCTGCATGCCCGCCTGGCGGGCGTTTCAAGGAGAAAGCTGATGCGTCTTGATCGTCTTACCAGTAAATTCCAGCTCGCCCTGCAGGATGCCCAGTCGACGGCGCTGGGGCGGGATCATGCCTACATTGAGCCGGCTCATTTGCTGCTGGCCATGATTAATCAGGAAGGCGGTACCATTCGACCCCTGCTGACGTCTGCCGGCGTTGACGGCAATGCCCTGCGGGTGGAGCTCGACAAGTCCCTCGACCGCCTGCCCAAGGTCAGCGGCGGCGACATGGACGTGCAGGTGTCGCCGGTACTGGGTCGGCTGCTCAACCAGTGTGACAAGCTGGCCCAGCAGCGCAAGGACGCCTATATCTCTTCCGAGTTGTTTTTGCTGGCTTCTCTCGACGACAAGGGGGAGCTGGGCGAGTTGCTCAAGCGGGTCGGGTTGGCCAAGGACAAGCTCACCAAGGCCATTGACGACATTCGTGGCGGCCAGAAGGTGAACGATCCCAACGCCGAGGAAAACCGCCAGGCGCTGGAAAAATACACCATCGATCTCACCGAACGGGCCGAACAGGGCAAACTGGATCCGGTGATCGGCCGGGACGATGAAATACGCCGTACCATTCAGGTGTTGCAACGGCGTACCAAGAACAACCCCGTGCTTATCGGCGAGCCCGGTGTGGGTAAAACCGCCATTGCCGAAGGGCTGGCGCAACGCATTATCAACGGCGAAGTGCCGGAAGGGCTCAAGAACAAGCGCGTGCTGTCACTGGACATGGGCGCCCTTATCGCCGGCGCCAAGTATCGCGGCGAATTTGAAGAGCGACTCAAGGCGCTGCTCAACGAGCTCGCCAAGGAAGAGGGCAGGGTGATCCTCTTTATCGACGAGCTGCACACCATGGTGGGAGCGGGCAAGGCCGACGGCGCCATGGATGCGGGCAACATGCTCAAGCCGGCCCTGGCCCGGGGGGAACTGCACTGTGTGGGTGCCACCACCCTGGATGAGTATCGCCAGTATGTGGAAAAGGACGCGGCCCTGGAACGACGTTTTCAGAAGGTGCTGATCGACGAGCCTACGGTGGAAGACACCATTGCCATTCTGCGGGGCCTGAAGGAGCGCTACGAGTTGCACCACCATGTGCAGATCACCGATCCGGCCATCGTCGCGGCGGCGACCCTGTCCCATCGTTACATTGCCGACCGCCAGTTGCCCGACAAGGCCATTGACCTGATTGACGAAGCCGCCTCCAGCATTCGCCTGCAAATCGACTCCAAGCCCGAGCCACTCGACCGACTGGACCGGCGTATCATTCAACTCAAGCTGGAAGAGCAGGCCCTGCTCAAGGAAGACGATGAAGGCAGCCGCAAGCGCCTGCAGCTTATTCGTGACGAGCTGGATGAAAAAGAAAAGGAGTATGCCGAGCTGGAAGAGGTGTGGACCTCCGAAAAGGCGGCACTGGCCGGCACTCAGCATATCAAAGCGGAGCTGGAGCAGGTGCGCCAGGAGCTGGAAGTGGCGCGGCGGGCCAGTGATCTGGCGCGTATGTCCGAACTGCAGTACGGCCGTATTCCCGAGCTGGAAAAACAACTGGATTTGGCCGCCCAGGCCGAGATGCAGGAGCAGCATTTGCTGAAAAACCGGGTCACCGATGAAGAGATTGCCGATGTGCTGTCGCGCTGGACCGGCATTCCCGTGGCCAAGATGCTGGAAGGGGAAAAGGAAAAGCTGCTGCGGATGGAAGACAGTCTGCATGAGCAGGTGATCGGCCAGAATGAGGCGGTGGATGCGGTGGCCAACGCCATTCGTCGCAGCCGGGCGGGCCTGTCGGATCCCAATCGTCCGGTCGGCTCCTTTTTGTTTATGGGGCCCACCGGGGTGGGTAAAACCGAGCTGTGCAAGGCCCTGGCCGACTTCCTGTTTGACAGCCGCGATGCCATGGTGCGCATCGACATGTCGGAGTTTATGGAGAAACACGCGGTATCCCGGCTGGTGGGCGCGCCTCCCGGCTATGTGGGCTACGAAGAAGGCGGTTATCTGACCGAGGCGGTGCGGCGCAAGCCCTACTCGGTGATCCTGCTTGATGAGGTAGAAAAGGCACATCCGGATGTATTCAACATTCTGTTGCAAGTGCTGGATGACGGTCGCCTGACCGATGGCCAGGGGCGCACCGTGGATTTTCGTAATACCGTGGTGATCATGACCTCCAATATCGGCTCGGATCTGATCCAGGAGCATAGCGCCTCCCGGGAATATGACGAGATGAAGTCTATGCTGATGGACGTGCTGGGGCATCAGTTCCGGCCCGAGTTCATCAACCGGATTGACGAAATCGTGGTGTTCCACCCCCTGGCCCGAGAGCAGATCAAGGACATTGCCCGCATTCAGTTGCAAGGGTTGATAGGCCGGCTCGAGAGCATGGATTATCAGGTGTCCATCACCGATGCCCTGCTGGACAAACTGGCCTCGGCCGGTTTCGATCCACTGTTTGGCGCCCGGCCGCTCAAGCGGGCGATACAACAAAAGGTGGAAGACCCCCTGGCCCAGGCCATGCTTTCCGGCCGCGTAGTGCCCGGCAAGCCACTGGCGCTGGACGCCGACGACAACGGTCTGGTGTTGAATCAGTAACCGAAAGCCACAACTAGGTAAGTAAGGGAGCAGGCTTGAACTGCTCCCTTACTTTCATTGTGCCGAATGAGTGTGGAGGGCTTGCGGCCTTGTGTTGTCAATGTTTCGACGATTTTCTCGCCAGTCACATATGGTGGTAGGGTGAAAATTGAGCAAAAAAGCACGCTTGGTTTGTTTTTTGGTCGAATGGTAGTTTTTATTTAAAAAAGCCCTTGCGCAAAATCGGCGGCTCCCTATAATGCGCCCTCACTGACACGGCGGAACACGCCGACGGTCACAAGGGTTGAAACAACACGAAACAAAGTTTGATTCAACGCTTGACGAACACCAAGGATTGCGTAGAATACGCAGCCCTGACCCGCTGAAGGGTCAACGCTCTTTAACAATTTATCAAGCAAACTGTGTGGGCACTCGCAGGATGTTGGGAAACAAAAAAATATTGTTTTTCAATGTTGTGTGAAGTGCACTAGAAATAGCAGCAATTCAGATATTCATTGAGCATCAAATCTTTAATTGAAGAGTTTGATCATGGCTCAGATTGAACGCTGGCGGCAGGCCTAACACATGCAAGTCGAGCGGCAGCGGGAAAGTAGCTTGCTACTTTTGCCGGCGAGCGGCGGACGGGTGAGTAATGCTTGGGGATCTGCCCGGTCGAGGGGGATAACCGTTGGAAACGACGGCTAATACCGCATACGCCCTACGGGGGAAAGCAGGGGACCTTCGGGCCTTGCGCGATTGGATGAACC
>NZ_VFBE01000007.1:0-149849 GCF_011319775.1 Oceanimonas sp. MB9
TCCGGTGGTTCTGAATGGAAGGGCCATCGCTCAACGGATAAAAGGTACTCCGGGGATAACAGGCTGATACCGCCCAAGAGTTCATATCGACGGCGGTGTTTGGCACCTCGATGTCGGCTCATCACATCCTGGGGCTGAAGTCGGTCCCAAGGGTATGGCTGTTCGCCATTTAAAGTGGTACGCGAGCTGGGTTCAGAACGTCGTGAGACAGTTCGGTCCCTATCTGCCGTGGGCGTTGGATGATTGAGAGGGGCTGCTCCTAGTACGAGAGGACCGGAGTGGACGAACCTCTGGTGTTCGGGTTGTCACGCCAGTGGCACTGCCCGGTAGCTAAGTTCGGAATCGATAACCGCTGAAAGCATCTAAGCGGGAAGCGAGCCTCGAGATGAGTCATCCCTAGGTACTTGATGCCTCTAAAGGGCCGTCCGAGACCAGGACGTTGATAGGCAGGGTGTGGAAGCGCTGTGAGGCGTGCAGCTAACCTGTACTAATGACCCGTGCGGCTTAACCATACAACACCCAAGAAGTGTGAGAGACTTGCGGTCTCAAGACTACAAACAGCATTCATCATAAAGTTTTTTCCGAATTAAGTTTTATGCCTGGCGGCCATAGCGTTGTGGAACCACCTGACTCCATGCCGAACTCAGTAGTGAAACGCACCCGCGCCGATGATAGTGTGGCAGCTGCCATGTGAAAGTAGGTCACTGCCAGGCACCCAATACCGAAAAGCCCGATACGAACGTGTCGGGCTTTTTTCGTTTCTTAGCACAACCCCACCAAATTTGACTCAAGTCACATTTTTTACTCTAATGTCGGCTCGTTTTTCAGACATATAAAGGAAAAAATCATGCCGATTCTTAACATCGCCCTGATCGAAGGCCGTAGTAACGAGCAGAAAGAAGCCCTGATCAGCGAAGTGACCGACGCCTGTGTACGTGCCCTGGACGTCAAGCCCGAGACCGTACGTATTCTGCTGCAGGACATCGCCACTCAGGACTTCGGCGTGGCCGGTGAGTCGGTGCGGTCCAAACGGGAACGTCAGGCCTGATTCCTTCGAGCATGGGTTTTTGAGTCCGACCGGCGTAAACTGAGGCCATTCCTTGTTTACGCCGGTTTGTCATGAAAACCCTGATGTTTATTGCCCTTGGCGGCGCGATCGGCGCCGTGCTGCGTTTCGTCATCACCGATGTGATGGGCCGTCTGCTCGGCCGCTCCTTTCCCTACGGCATTCTGACCGTCAACCTGATTGGCTCCCTGCTAATGGGCATTATCTTTGTGCTGGTACAACAGCAGGCGTTAAGCGCGCACTCCTGGCGACCCTTTATGATGGTGGGCATGCTGGGAGCGCTGACCACTTTTTCTTCCTTTTCTCTGGATACGGTGCTGTTGCTGGAACACGGCCAGTGGGTCAAGGCCGGGCTGAATGTGTTCCTGAATGTGGTTTGCTGTATGATATTCACTTTTCTGGGAATGCAGATCACCCACAGCCTGCTGGCTTCCCGTTAGTCCGGCCCGTGCATTTGCAGTACACTGCCTTACTTCGATTTTTACAGGTGTCTTGAGAATGTCAGAACAGCACAAGTCGACGACCCATTTTGGTTACCAGACCATAAATGCCGATGAAAAAGAGCACATGGTGGCCAGCGTTTTCCACTCGGTGGCGGCCAAGTACGACGTGATGAACGATCTGATGTCTTTCGGCATTCATCGCCTGTGGAAACGCTTTACCATCGACTGTTCCGGCGTGCGTCCGGGCCACAAGGTGCTGGATTTGGCCGGTGGCACCGGCGACCTGACCGCCAAGTTTTCCCGCATGGTCGGCGAGCGGGGCCAGGTAGTACTGGCCGACATCAATGACTCCATGCTCAAGGTGGGCCGCGACAAGCTGCGCAACATGGGGTTAGGCAACAATATTTCCTATGTGCAGGCCAATGCCGAGGCGCTGCCTTTTCCTGACAATCACTTTGATCTGATCACCATCGCCTTTGGCCTGCGCAACGTCACCAACAAGGACAAGGCACTGGCCTCCATGCAGCGGGTGCTGAAGCCGGGCGGCCGGCTGTTGGTGCTGGAGTTTTCCAAGCCTCAGCATGAGATCATGAGCAAGCTGTACGACTTCTACTCCTTTAATGTGCTGCCCAAGATGGGCGCGTTGGTGGCCCAGGACAGCGAAAGCTATCAGTATCTGGCTGAGTCTATTCGCATGCACCCGGATCAGGACACCCTCAAGCGAATGATGGAAGACGCTGGCCTGGAGCAGGTGGAGTATTTCAACCTGACCGACGGCGTGGTGGCACTGCACCGCGGATTCAAATTCTGATGAAGTCACTGCTGTTGCCATTGCTGAACGGCAGCCTGGAAACCGCCATCAACCGGCTGCTGCGGCAGAGTCCTGCGCTCAGCAGAGGGCTGCAGCCTCTGCATGGCCGAGTGCTACAGCTGACCCTGATAGACTTCACCAGTTTTTACCTGGTGTTCGGCCCGGGCCACGTGGAGTTACTGGGCAACTACGAAGGCCGGGTCGACAGCCACCTAAGCCTGTCGATCGGTGCCCTTGGGCTGCTCAGGGACAAGGGCCTGCTGATGCAGTACATTCGCGACGGCCGCATCGATCTCGAGGGCGATCCGCAGCCTTGGCAGGATCTGAGTGCACTGATGCGGGACAATCCCGTCGACATTGAAGAGTGGTTGGTGCCCTACACCGGTGATGCCCTGGCTCACCTGTTGTGCCGACATGGCCGCGAGATTCGGACCGGCCTTGGCGCCCGGCTGAGCGATGCACAGCAACACTTGGGCGAGTTTGTCCGTGAAGAAGCCCGGCTGGCGGTAGGGCCGCTGGAGCTGGCCGATTTTGGTGACGAAGTGGAAGCGCTGAACAAACGACTGAACCGCCTGCAGGGACGCCTGGCGGCACTGACCGACAAGGTGACCCATTCATGAGAAAACTGCGGGAGCTGCGCCGCCTTTACCAGATTGGCCGTACCCTGTTTGACTATGGCCTGGATGAGCTGATTCCTTCCCGGCTGCAAATCTGGCCGGCGCGCATGGCTCGAAAAAGCCTGTTCTGGCTGAAAAACAGACATCCGGACCTGTCCCGGGGCAAGCGCATTCGCCTGGCCCTGGAAAGCCTGGGGCCGGTGTTTATCAAGTTCGGCCAGATGCTCTCCACCCGCCGTGATCTGCTGCCGCCGGACATCGCCGAAGAGCTGGCCCTGCTGCAGGACAGAGTGCCGCCCTTTGACGGCAAACTGGCCCGCCAGCAGATTGAACACAGCCTGCGCCAACCCATTGAAACCCTGTTTGATGAGTTCGACGAAAAACCCCTGGCCTCGGCGTCCATTGCCCAGGTGCACACCGCCCGGCTCAAGACCGGACAGGAGATCGTCATCAAGGTGATTCGGCCCGGCATCGAGCGGGTGATCGAGGCCGATGTCAGCCTGATGCATTCCATGGCCACCCTGATTGCCCGGCTGGTGCCGGAGCGCAGCAGCCGGCTTCGGCCGGTGGAAGTGGTGGAGGAATACCGCAAGACCCTGCTCGACGAGCTAAATCTGCTGCGGGAAGCGGCCAACGCCATTCAGCTGCGGCGCAATTTCGAGGGTTCTCGTACCCTCTATGTGCCGGAGATTTATTCCAGCTACTGCCACGAGAATGTGCTGGTGATGGAGCGCATTTACGGCATTCCGGTGTCGGACACCGATGCCCTGGAAGCCAACGGCACCAATATGAAGCTGCTCGCCGAGCGGGGTGTGGAGGTGTTCTTTACCCAGGTTTTTCGTGACAGCTTTTTTCATGCCGACATGCATCCGGGCAATATTTTTGTGTCTTACGACCATCCGGAAGATCCTCAGTGGATCGGCATCGACTGCGGCATCGTCGGTACCCTCAACCGGGACGACAAGCGCTATCTGGCGGAAAACTTTCTGGCCTTTTTCAACCGGGACTACCGCAAGGTGGCCGAGCTGCACGTGGAGTCGGGATGGGTACCGGCCGACACCAAGGTGGAAGAGTTCGAATCGGCCATTCGCACCGTGCTTGAGCCCATTTTTGAAAAGCCCCTGTCCGAAATCTCCTTTGGCCATGTGCTGCTGAATCTGTTTAATACTGCCCGCCGCTTTAACATGGCGGTGCAACCCCAGCTGGTGTTGTTGCAGAAGACCCTGCTCTACGTGGAAGGGGTGGGCCGCCAGCTCTATCCCCAGCTAGATCTGTGGAAAACCGCCAAGCCCTTCCTGGAAGACTGGATGCAGAAACAGGTGGGCTATAAGGCGGTGATCAACGGGGTAAAGGAAAATGCCCCGTTCTGGGCCGAGAAACTGCCGGAGATTCCCGAGCTTATCTACGATGCCCTGCGCCAGGCCAAGCTGCAGCAGCGACAGATGACGGGCCTGTACGAGCGCTACGCCGGTCACGACAAGCGCCAGGGCCAGGGGCGGTTTCTGCTGGCCATGGGGGCCAGTACCCTGTTGGCCAGCACCCTGTTGCTGGGCATGGATGAAAGCCGGCTGGCCATGTCTGGCCTGCTGCTGACTTTGGTTGTATGGTGGCTGGGCTGGCGGCGTATTGCCCGATAGTTTGATCTGGTGTCAGATTTTCGTCATTTGGCTGCAATATAATGGGCCTTTATCGTTCTCTGTTTGCAAAGGAAAAATGAGTTATGGGTGGAATCAGTATTTGGCAACTGCTTATCGTGGTGCTCATCGTGGTGCTGCTGTTCGGAACCAAGAAGCTGCGTGGCATGGGCAGCGATCTGGGCTCGGCGGTCAAGGGCTTTAAAAAGGCCATGAGTGACGAGGAGCAGGGCAAGAAGGACGCGGACTTCGAGCAGCAAAAGCTGGCCGACAAAAAGGAACAGGGCGAGCCACTGAACGAGCAGGACAAGGCCAAAGACAAAGATCGGGTATAAGCCATGTTCGATATCGGTTTTTGGGAATTGGTGGTGATTTCGGTCATTGGCCTGGTGGTTCTCGGCCCTGAGCGCCTGCCCGTGGCCATTCGCACCGTCTCCCGCCTGTTCAGCACGGTGCGCAATACCGCCAATGCGGTGAAAACCGAACTGGCCCAGGAGCTGAAAATGGAAGAGCTGCACCGGGATCTGAAAAAGGCTGAGCAGCTCGGCATGAAGGATCTCAGCCCCGAGCTGCAGCAATCCATCGATCAACTGAAAGACGCCGCCGCCTCGGTTAACCGGCCCTATGAAAAGCGCCCCGAGCAGAATACGGATGAACCCTCCAGTACTGAGTCCCGGAAACCTTCTGAATGACTGAATCACAGCAGCCCCTGATCAGCCACTTGGTGGAGCTGAGGTCGCGTCTGTTGCGTGCCTTTGCCGCCGTGTTGGTGGTGTTCCTGGGCCTGGTCTATTTTGCCAACGACATCTATACCCTGCTGGCGACGCCCTTGCTGAAGCAACTGCCGGAAGGGGCGAGCATGATCGCTACCGGCGTGGCCACGCCCTTTCTGACGCCAATCAAGCTGACGCTGATTGTCTCCTTTTTTGCCGCCATTCCCATTGTGCTCTACCAGGTGTGGGCTTTTATCGCACCGGGCCTGTACAAGCACGAAAAGCGATTGATCGCCCCCCTGGTGTTTTCCAGCGCCCTGCTGTTTTACGCCGGTGCGGCCTTTGCCTATTTTGTGGTGTTTCCCCTGGCATTCGGCTTTTTCACCAGCATGGCGCCGGAAGGGGTAACCATTGCCACCGACATTGCCAGCTATCTGGACTTCGTGCTGGGGTTGTTCATCGCCTTTGGCATCGCCTTTGAGATCCCCATCGCCACCATTTTGCTGTGCTGGACCGGAGTGACTACTCCCAGGGAGCTGGCCGCCAAGCGGCCCTATGTGGTGGTGATTGTCTTTATCGTCGGCATGCTGCTCACACCGCCGGATGTGATCTCCCAGACCCTGCTGGCCATTCCCATGTGGCTGCTGTTCGAGATCGGCGTCTTTTTTGGCCGTTTCTATGTGCGAGAAGAAAAGGACGACGAACAGGAGCCCACGGCGTGATCGACATCGGGGTCAACCTTACCAGTTCCCAGTTTGATAAAGACCGGGAGGCCGTGCTGGAGCGGGCTCAGGCCGCCGGCGTTAATGCTCTGGTACTTACCGGCACCAATCTGGCGGAAAGCCGGGCGGTGGCGGAATTGGCCGCCGCCCACCCCGGGCTGTGTTATGCCACCGCCGGAGTGCACCCTCACGAAGCCAGCACCTTTGACGATGCCACCTTGAGTGAGCTGTGTGAGCTGGCGGCACTGCCTCAGGTGGTGGCCGTGGGTGAGTGCGGCCTCGACTTCAACCGGGACTTTTCGCCCCGGGCACAACAGGAGGCTGCCTTTGAAGCCCAGCTGGCCCTGGCCGCGGAGCTGCAGCAGCCGGTGTTTATGCACTGCCGCGATGCCCACGAGCGCTTTATGGCCATTCTTGCGCCCTGGCGGGACCGGCTGCCGGCGGCGGTGCTGCACTGCTTTACCGGCAGCGAGAATGAGCTGAAAGACTGCCTGGCACTGGATCTGCACATCGGTATTACCGGCTGGATTTGCGATGAGCGTCGCGGCAGTGAGCTGCAGCGGCTGGTAGCGCTGATCCCGGCCGAGCGGCTGATGATCGAAACCGACAGCCCTTATCTGATCCCGCGGGATCTGTCGCCCAGGCCGGCTTCCCGCCGCAATGAGCCCGCCTATTTGCCTCATATCGCCGGACGCATTGCCGCCTGTCGGGGTGAGCACGCCGCCGGCCTGATCGCCGCCACCACCGCGACCAGCCGGGCCTTTTTCCAACTTCAGGAGTGAACATGACCAAACAAGTGATGGGTGGCTTTCCCGGCCGCCGTCTGCGCCGTCTGCGCAAGCACGATTTCAGCCGTCGCCTGGTGCGCGAGCACACCCTGACCGTGGACGATCTGATCTACCCCATGTTCGTGCTGCCGGGCGTTCAGCGCCGGGAGGCCGTGGCCTCCATGCCTGGTGTTGAGCGCCTGTCCATCGATTTGCTGTTGGAGGAGGCCGCCGAGCTGGTGACCCTGGGCATTCCCCTGCTGGCCCTGTTCCCGGTGGTGAATGCCGCCGAGAAGTCTTTGCTGGCGGAAGAAGCCTACAACCCCGACGGCCTGGTGCAGGAAGCGGTGCGTGCACTGAAAGCGGCCTTCCCTGAGCTTGGCATCATGACCGACGTGGCCCTGGATCCCTATACGGTACACGGCCAGGACGGCATTCTCGATGACGAAGGCTATGTGCTCAACGACGTGACTACCGAGGTGCTGGTCAAGCAGGCTTTGAGCCATGCCGCCGCCGGCGCCGATATGGTGGCGCCGTCCGACATGATGGACGGCCGCATCGGCGCCATTCGTCGGGCACTGGAAGAGAATGGCTTTATCAATACCCAGATCATGGCCTATTCCGCCAAGTATGCCTCCAATTACTACGGCCCGTTCCGCGATGCGGTCGGCTCCGCCGGCAACCTCAAGGGCGGCAACAAGGCCACCTATCAGATGGATCCCGCCAACACCGATGAAGCCCTGCAGGAAGTGGCCTTTGACATTGAAGAAGGTGCCGACATGGTGATGGTGAAGCCGGGCATGCCCTATCTGGACGTGGTGCGTCGGGTCAAAGATCAGTTTGGTGTGCCCACCTTTGCCTATCAGGTGAGCGGTGAATATGCCATGCACATGGCCGCGATTCAGAATGGCTGGCTCAAGGAAAAGGAATGCATCATGGAGTCGCTGTTGTGCTTCAAGCGCGCCGGCGCCGACGGCATTCTTACCTACTTCGCCAAACGGGTTGCCCGGTGGCTTAAGGATCAGAGCTGAGCCAGCAGCCAGTCACGAAAGGCCCCGAACACCGGGGCCTTTTTTTGTTCGGCCGGGTATGTCAGCCAGTAGCGGCAGGGGGCGGTCACGGCCGGGCCAAAAGGAGCAATCAGCGTGCCAGCGGTTAGTCTGGCGGCGACCAGGTGACCGCGACCCATGGCCACACCAAGCCCGGCCAGGGCGGCCTGCACCGCCAGTTCGGTCTGGTCAAAGTACAGATGATGCTCTCCGATGGGTTGTTTGTGTCGCTCCAGCCAGTATTGCCATTCCGCCTCGGGACGGCAACCAAACCAGGCACTAGCATCGTGTAGTAGCCGGGCCTGCCGGAGTGAGCCGGAGTCCAGGGCCTGGAAATAGGCCGGACTACAGACGGGGATCAGGTCTTCCGTCATCAACGAATCGTGGGCCAGCCCGGGGAGCGGGGCGGGCAAGTAATAGAGGGCGCCATCCCAGCGGCTGGCACCGAAGTCCACCTGACTGTTGCCGGTGACCAAGCTAAGTCCGAGCCCGGGATAGCGGTGGTAAAAGTCAGCCAAGCGTGGAAGCAACCAGCCCTGCGCCAAGCCCGGCATGGCATGAAGCCGCAGCTGGCCACAGGGGCCTGGTTGTTCCAGCTGAGTGAGTACGCTGTCGATTTGTCCCAGGCTCTGGGCCAAGGTGTGGTAGAGGGTTTCGCCCCGCTCGGTCAGCACTAGCCCTCGGGGCCGGCGCTGGAACAGGGGAAAACCCAGCTCTTCTTCCAGTTTGCGCATACGATGACTGACGGCGCTGGGCGACAAGTGCAGCAGTTCGGCTGCACGGGCAAAGCTCAGTTGCCGGGCACAGTGCAGGAAACAATGTAGGGCGGCGAGCCGGCCTCCTTGCAGGCGCATGCCTAAGCCTGACCTTTGCGATAGTAGGCCCGGTGTTCTTCCGTGGGGACCATGCTGCCGCCGGTCAGCCACAGCAGGTGATGCGCCTGAGTGGCCAGCTGCTGCCACTCGGTCTGTTGTAGCAACTGGTGCATACCACCGGCACCGGCCATGGCCGAGGGCTCGGCTTTGATACCTTCGCTATCTTGCAACAGCGTCAGCAGCCGGAACAGCTGTTGATCTTCCACCGTCATGGCGCCGGCCAGTATCGGCTGCATCAGCCGGCAGACCAGGGCCGAGGGACGCCCGACCGCCAGGCCATCGGCGGCGGTACGATTGTTTAGGCCATACTCCTCTACCGTGAGCTCAGCCCCCTTGCCGGTCATCATTCCCAGCAGCACGCAGGGAGACTGGACTGGTTCGACAAAGAAGCAGTGAACATGGGGTCCCAGCTCCTGCTTTAGACCGTAAGCCACGCCACCGGGGCCGCCTCCGACACCGCAAGGCAGATAGACAATGAGGGGATGTTCGGCACTGGGGATGATGCCCTTTGCATCCAACTGGGCCTTGAGACGGCGCCCCGCCACGCCGTAGCCAGTGAACAGATCGAGCGAGTGTTCGTCATCGACGAAATGGCAATCGGGATCCTGCTCGGCTAGGCGCCGGCCCTCGGCCACTGCCCGGCTGTAGTCATCTTCATACTCATGGACCCGGACACCCAGCTGCCTTAGCCGGTCTTTTTTCCATTGACGGGCATCGGCGGACATGTGTACATCCACCTGAAAGCCCAGGTGGGCCGCCATGGTGCCGATACTGAGGCCAAGGTTGCCGGTGGAGCCCACCGCCAGGGTGTGGCGGGCGAACAGGGCGCGGACCTTTTCATCCAGCAGGCACCGGTAATCCTGCTCCTGATGCAGAAGGCCGGCGCTCAGCGCCAGCTCTTCGGCGTATTTCAGCACTTCGTGAATACCGCCCCTGGCCTTGATGGATCCCGAAATGGGCAGTTCGTTGTCCCGTTTCAGCCATAGGGTGCCGGTCACCGGCATGCCCCAGTAATTTTCCAGGGCCCGGGCAAAATTGTCGGCCCGGCTCAGTGGGGATTCGATAATACCATCGCCGGTGTCGGGAAACAGGGCGCGAATACATGGGGCGAATCGGGTCAGGCGTTCGGCGGCCTGGCGAATGCCAACCGCGTCATTGACGGGCGCACTAGGGTAGTAGTCGGGGTTGTGCCAAAAGCAGGGGTGGGCTGCGCGTAATAGGGTATCCAGGGATGTCATTAGATGTTTCCTTTCGTTGTCTGGCTTTCAGCTTAGCCTCGGGCGATCAGCACCACAAAAGGAATGATTACATGTCTGAGGTGAAGGAAATTCATGCTATTTCGCAGCATGGGCAGGCCACTCCGCACACTTATGCTTCGACGATGTCCAGCTGCCAGCCCAGTGCGCTCTGGCGACGGGCCTCCGCGAACAGCTCACTGGCGCGCAGGTGATGACCGGTGCTCCAGCCGGCGGGCAGGGTGAGGATCAGACGGTTGCCGTCTCTCCGCAACGCAAAGGCGGGCACGGTGCCGCGGGTGCGGCGCAGACACAGAATAATGGCCAGGCGCAGCAACCGGGCCAGCAACACGGCCCGTTCGCCATCCAGGGCACACTGTGCCTGCAGCGCCTCCAGCTGAAAGTCGTCTCGCTGGTTCAGCAGCAGGGCGGCCAGCAGGCCTTTCTGGGGCGCGGTAAAACCCGGCAGATCGATATGGCGAATAATATAGGCGGCGTGCTCGGGGGCACGCTTGTACTCGATGCACAGGCCCAACTCATAGAGCATGGCTGCTCGGGCCAGCATGCGGGCGGCATCACTGTCGGTGTCGGGCTGCAGCTGTTTCAGGGCCTGCAGTGCCGTGTTGCGCACCCGTTCACCCTGCTCTCTGTCAAGTTGATAGCGGGCGATCAGGCTGTCGATGGTTCTGTCCTGGGCGTCGCATTCCTGGCGAGTGCCGAGCATGCCATAGATAAGCCCCTCACGCAGGGCACCACCGGCCAGCACCATGTGCTCGATGGCAAGGGTGTCGAAAAGGGCGATAAGAATGGCCAGGCCCGAGGCAAACACCGGCGCCCGCTCCGGGGTCAGGCCAGGCAGCTGCAGTTGCTCCACCCGGCCACAGGCAATGGCCTGCGCCTTGAGCCGATGCAGCTTGGCCAGGGTGATCTGTTCGTTTTCCCCCTGGGCCATCATGATTTCCTGAATGGCCTGCACCGTGCCCGAGGCACCGATGCAGTGTTGCCAGCCCTGGGTGAGGTAGCCGGCGGCCACCGGTGACAACTCGTGCTGGGCGGCGGCAATGGCTCGTTCAAAGTGGGCTTCGCTCAGTTCGCCGTTGGGAAAGTGCCGCTTCAGCCAGGTAACACAGCCCATGTGCAGGCTGTTGAGCAGGTCGGCCGAGGTGCCTTCGCCAATTACCAGTTCGGTGCTGGCTCCGCCAATATCGATCACCAGCCGACGACCGGTGCCCGATGAGGTCCAGGCTACCCCCTGATAGATGGTGGCCGCTTCCTCCTCGCCGGAGATGATGCGAATGGAATGTCCCAGTATGGCCTCGGCCCTTCCGATAAAGCGGTCGATGTTGGTGGCCAGGCGCAGGGTGGCGGTGCCAACAATGCGCACCTGGTCGGCGGGCACATCCTGCAGCTGTTCGGCGAACAGCCGCAGGCAATCCCAGCCGCGCTCCATGGCGGCCTCATCCAGGCTGCCGTCGGGTTGCAGTCCGGCGGCCAGGCGCACCTTGCGCTTGACCTTGGCCAGGATACGGCAGGCACCCTCCACCTCGTGCACCACCAGCATGTGAAAGCTGTTGGAGCCGAGGTCGATGGCCGCATACAGGGAAGGGTTTTTCACGCAGGCCTCAGCTTCGGCTGTCCTGGTGCCGGCGCCGGCGATTACCCGAGGAGCGACGCTGGCCGCCGCCCTGGCGATCTCGCACATTGCGGTTTACGCCGGCCCTGTGGTGGTGAATACGCTTGGGCGGCGCCAGATCGTCGAGCAGGGCGTTGCTGTCATATTTGCTGACCGGAATTTCGTGCTCAATATAGGCTTCTACCGCCGGCAGGTTGAAGACATATTCCTCACAGGCAAAGCTGATGGAACTGCCGCTGGCCCCGGCCCTGCCGGTGCGACCGATGCGGTGCACATAGTCTTCGGCATCGTCGGGCAGGTCGTAGTTAAACACGTGACTGACATCGGGAATATGCAAGCCACGGGCGGCCACGTCGGTGGCCACCAGAATGTCGAGCACGCCGCCGGTGAAATCTTCCAGAATCTTGAGTCGTTTTTTCTGAGGCACGTCACCGGTGAGCAGGCCCACCCTGTGATTGTCGGCCTTGAGCCAGGCATAGACTTCTTCGCAGCTGTGCTTGGTGTTGGCAAAGACGATGGCCTTGTCGGGCCACTCTTCTTCCATCAGGGTCAGCAGCAAGCGCATCTTGTCTTCCTGCGCCGGGTAAAACAGCTCTTCCTTGATGCGGCCGGCGGTCTTGCGCTCCGGCTCCACCTGCACGTGCTCGGGGTCGTTCATGTGCTCATAGGCCAGTTCCTGAACCCTGAGCGACAGGGTGGCGGAAAACAGCATGTTCTGGCGCTGGGTGGCCGGCGGCATGCGGCGGAACAGAAAGCGAATGTCCTTGATAAAGCCCAGATCAAACATGCGATCCGCTTCATCCAGCACCACCACCTGAATGGCGTCCAGGCTGATGACCTTCTGTTTAAAGAAGTCGATGATGCGGCCGGTGGTGCCCACCAGAATGTCCACGCCTTCGTTCAGCACCTGGGTTTGCTTTTCATAGCCGTCGCCACCATAGGCAAGGCCCAGCTTGAGGCCGGTGTGCTCGCTCAGGGTATCGGCGTCATTGTGGATCTGCACCGCCAGCTCCCGGGTTGGGGCCATGATGATGGCACGGGGCTGATTGGTTTTGCGTTCGGCGGGAGCAGGCTTGGTCAGCAGGTGATGAAAGGTGGCGGCGAGAAAGGCGATGGTTTTTCCGGTGCCGGTCTGGGCCTGGCCGGCGATGTCCCGGCCGGTGAGCAGATGGGGCAGCGACAACGCCTGAATGGGCGTGCAGTTATGGAATCCCTTGGCTTCCAGGCCTGCCAGCACCTGCGGATGCAGGCCCAGCTGGTCGAATTTGGTCTCGGTGAGATGTGTCTTGCTCATAGCGTTCAGATTATCAGGTTAGGCTTGCAATAATAAACAGGATCATTTGAAATAGGGCAACTAAATTGCCCTGGCGTTGTATGTTTTTGAAGGGCAAACACTGACTGGAGTTGGAGATGAGTGACAAAATTGTTCAGCTGACCGATGCCAGCTTTGATGCCGATGTCATCAAGGCGGAAGGTCCGGTACTGGTGGATTTCTGGGCTGAATGGTGTGGTCCCTGCAAGATGATCGCCCCCATTCTGGATGAAGTGGCCGCAGAATATGAAGGCAAGGTGACCGTCGCCAAGCTGAATATCGACCAGAACGCAGAAACCGCTCCCAAGTACGGCATTCGTGGCATTCCCACCCTGCTGCTGTTCAAGAATGGTGAAGTGGCTGCCACCAAGGTCGGCGCCCTGTCCAAGACTCAGCTCAAAGAGTTCCTGGACGCCAACCTGTAATGCAACAAGGGGTGCGCAAGGCGCCCCTTGTGGTTTTTGCTAGACGCTTTTCCTTTTTGGTGCTAGTTTGTTGTTCGATTGCTAGCCTATTCGTGCCTTCGGGCTCTTCATTTATACCAAACATCAATCCGGCAGATTTTTCTGACCATTTGACATTCCTGGTTGATAGACACTCACCACTATGAATCTGACTGAACTCAAGAATACCCCTGTATCTGAGCTGATAAAGCTTGGGGAAAACATGGGCCTGGAAAACCTCGCCCGTCTGCGCAAGCAAGACATCATCTTTGCTATCCTCAAAGCCCATGCCAAAAGTGGTGAAGATATCTTCGGCGACGGCGTTCTCGAAATTCTGCAGGACGGCTTCGGGTTTCTGCGCAGCGCCGACTCCTCCTATCTGGCCGGCCCGGATGATATCTATGTCTCCCCCAGCCAGATCCGTCGATTCAACCTGCGCACCGGTGACACCATTTCCGGCAAGATTCGGCCACCGAAGGAAGGTGAGCGCTACTTCGCCCTGCTGAAGATCAGCCAGGTCAACTTCGACAAGCCCGAAAACTCCCGCAACAAGATCCTGTTTGAAAACCTGACTCCCCTGCATGCCAACGAGCGCATGAAGATGGAGCGGGGCAACGGTTCTACCGAAGACATTACCGCCCGAGTGCTGGATCTGGCGTCTCCCATCGGCAAGGGCCAGCGTGGCCTGATTGTGGCACCGCCCAAGGCCGGTAAGACCATGCTGCTGCAGAACATCGCCCAGAGCATTGCCTACAACCACCCCGAGTGTGTGCTGATCGTGCTGCTGATCGACGAGCGTCCGGAAGAAGTGACCGAGATGCAGCGCATGGTCAAAGGCGAAGTGATCGCCTCCACCTTTGACGAGCCGGCGGCCCGTCACGTGCAGGTGGCCGACATGGTTATCGAAAAGGCCAAGCGCCTGGTGGAGCACAAGAAGGACGTGGTGATCCTGCTCGACTCCATCACCCGTCTGGCCCGTGCCTACAACACCGTGGTGCCGAGCTCCGGCAAGGTACTGACCGGTGGTGTGGATGCCAACGCCCTGCACCGCCCCAAGCGCTTCTTTGGTGCCGCCCGTAATGTGGAAGAAGGCGGCAGCCTGAGCATTATCGCCACCGCCCTGGTTGACACCGGCTCCAAGATGGACGATGTCATCTACGAAGAGTTCAAGGGCACCGGTAACATGGAATTGCACCTGTCGCGCAAGATCGCCGAGAAGCGTGTATATCCGGCCATCGACATCACCCGCTCCGGCACTCGCCGCGAAGAGCTGCTCACCACTTCGGAAGAGCTGCAGAAGATGTGGATTCTGCGCAAGATCGTGCATCCCATGGGCGAGATCGACGGCATCGAGTTCCTGATCGACAAGCTGGCCATGACCAAAACCAACGACGAGTTCTTCGAGGCCATGAAGCGCCAGCAGAAGTAACCGTTACCCAGCACGAAAAAAACCGCGGCTTGCCGCGGTTTTTTATTGGAATGCAAGCCACCGGAAAGCGAAGCGGGTATAATCCCGCTGCCACTCGATACACTCGGAACAACCTATGAAATACAAGGATTTACGAGATTTTATCGCGCAACTCGAAGCCCAGGGGGAGCTGAAGCGCATTCACCAGGAGATTGATCCCTACCTGGAAATGACCGAGATTTGCGACCGCACCCTGAAGGCGGGCGGTCCGGCATTGCTGTTTGAAAATCCCAAGGGTTATGACATGCCGGTGCTGGGCAACCTGTTCGGCACTCCCAAGCGAGTGGCCATGGGCATGGGGCAGCCGGACGTCGGCGCCCTGCGCGAAGTGGGCCGCTGGCTCTCTTACCTGAAAGAGCCCGAGCCACCCAAGGGCCTGAAAGAGTTGATGGAAAAGCTGCCCATCTTCAAACAGGTGCTCAACATGCCGGTGAAGCGGCTGAGAAGTGCCCCCTGTCAGGAAGTGATTCAGGAAGGCGACGAAGTCGATCTGACCCGGATTCCGGTGCAGCACTGTTGGCCCGGCGACGCGGCGCCGCTGATCACCTGGGGCCTGACCATCACCCGCGGCCCCTATAAAAAGCGCCAGAACCTGGGTATTTACCGCCAGCAGGTGCTGGGCAAAAACAAGGTGATCATGCGCTGGCTCAGTCACCGCGGCGGCGCACTGGATTTTCGTGAATGGCAGGAGGCCAATCCGGGCAAGCCTTATCCGGTGGCGGTGGCATTGGGTGCCGATCCGGCCACCATTCTCGGCGCCGTCACCCCGGTGCCCGATACCCTGTCGGAATATGCCTTTGCCGGGCTGCTCAGGGGCAGCCGCACCGAGGTGGTGAAGTGCATCGGCTCCGATCTGGAAGTGCCGGCCAGCGCCGAGATCGTGCTGGAAGGCCATATCTATCCGGGCGAAAACGCCCCGGAAGGTCCTTACGGGGACCACACCGGCTACTACAACGAAATCGACGAGTTTCCGGTGTTTACCGTGGAGCGGATCACGCGCCGGCGCGATGCCATCTACCATTCCACCTACACCGGCCGCCCGCCCGATGAGCCGGCGGTGCTGGGCGTGGCACTGAATGAGGTGTTCGTGCCCATACTGCAAAAGCAGTTTCCGGAGATCAGCGACTTTTACCTGCCGCCGGAAGGCTGTTCCTACCGCATGGCGGTGGTGACCATGAAAAAACGCTATCCCGGCCATGCCAAACGTGTCATGCTGGGCGTTTGGTCGTTTTTACGACAGTTCATGTATACCAAGTTCGTTATCGTGTGCGACGACGACATCAATGCCAGAGACTGGAACGATGTGATCTGGGCCATTACGACCCGAATGGACCCGGCACGGGATACCACATTGATCGAGCACACTCCCATCGACTACCTGGACTTCGCTTCACCGGTATCGGGCCTGGGCTCCAAAATGGGGCTGGACGCCACCAACAAGTGGCCGGGCGAAACCGATAGGGAATGGGGCGAGCCCATCGTGATGACGGACGAGGTCAAACAACGGGTCGATGCGATCTGGGATCAGCTCGGGATCCTGAGCGCGAGTGCAGAACAGAGTGAGAACAAAGGATAGTCATGCAAAAAATTAGCTGTAATGTCGAAGCGCTTCATGAAATGGCCGACACCCTCTGGTATGTGCGGCTGAAGCCGGAGCAGCCGGTGGACTTCCACCCCGGTCAGTATTTGCTGGTGGTGATGGCGGATGACGACAAGCGTCCCTTTTCCATCGCCAACATGCCCCAGGAAAACGGTGAAATCGAGCTGCACATCGGTGCCTCGCCCGACAACACCTATGCCATGCAGGTGCTCAAGCGCATGCAGGAGCAGGGTCAAATCGAGGTGCAGTTGCCGGCGGGCAAGGCCTACCTGCGCGAATCGCGCCACCCGGTGATCCTGATGGCCGGCGGCACCGGCTTTGCCTATACCCGCTCCATCCTGCAGCAAATGCTGGCCGACGGCCTGCATAAGCCGGTGTTTCTGTACTGGGGCGTGCGCCACGAAGAGCATTTGTATGCCCATAACGAGCTGACTGCCTGGGCCGCCGAGCACAAGGAGCTGACCTATGTGCCCGTGGTGCAGACCGGTAACGAGCACTGGCAGGGCCGGGACGGCCTGGTGCACGAAGCCATTATGGAGGACTTCCCCAGCCTGACCGGCTACGACATCTACGTGGCTGGCCGCTTTGAAATGGCGGGTGTGGCCCGGGAAGCCTTCAAGGAAAAGGGCGTGGACGCCGAGCGCCTGTTTGGCGACGCCTACGAGTTTATTTAAACGCGTACCGTTGGCTAAAAATAATGCCGGGCTTGCCCGGCATTATTTTTTTGCTTGTGAGGATTATTCCTGCTCGCTGCGGCCATCGGCCAGCTGTTGCTCCAGCTGCGCCAGGCGGGTTTCCATCTCGTTCAGCTTTTCCCGAGTGCGCAGCAGCACCTTGGTTTGTACGTCGAATTCTTCCCGGGTTACCACGTCCAGCTTGCCCAGCTGAGCCTGCAGCACGGTGCGAATGCGCTTTTCCGCTTCCTCACCCATGTTTTTCAGCCCGGCGGGCATGTTGCTCTGAATCTGTTTGGCGATCTCTTCCAGTTTTTTCGGGTCCAGCATGGTCGCTCTCCTTGAAATATTGCCGCCATTGTAACCCAATCCCGCGGCTCATGGGGATCCGGGATTGGCCTGTTGCAGGGCAATCTGGCGAAAGGCGCGAATCAGGGGATCCTCCAACCGCTTTTTCAGCAGGCATACGCCCACCTCAAAGGGCTTGAGATCCGGGGTCACCGCCAGCCGGCGAATCTTGTCGGCCATGGGACTGTGCTCAATCACCGCCGTGGGCACCAGGGCCACGCCGCAGCCCAGTGCTACCATGCCGACGATGGCTTCGTTGCCGGCCACCTCGGCGTAAATATGAGGGCTGATGCCCTTGTTGCGAAACCACTGGTTGGTCCGTTTCCGGGCCACGCCCTGCTCCGGCAAAATGACCGGAATACGACTCCAGTCGGCCGGACTTTGTTGCAGCAGCTCGTTGGCCAGGCAGGGAATGCGCGGGGCAATAAACACCAGCGGCACCGTTTGCAAACGAATGAATTCGAGCTTGGCGGGCAGGGCGTCGGGGCGGGCGGCAATGGCCAAGTCCGACTCGTCATTGAGCATGCGGTCAATGGCCTGGGCCGGGTCACCGGTTTCCAGGCGCAGTTCCAGTTGCGGGTAGCGGGTACGAAAGCGGGCCAGAATGTCGGGCAACAGAAAGTAGCTGGCGGTCACCGAGCAAAACAAGCGAAGCCGCCCCTGTAGCGGGCTGTCGCTGTGGCGCAGTTGATCGCGCATGCTTTGCCAGTCGGCCAGCCAGCCTTCGGCAAACTGTTGCAGCTTGAGTCCCGACGGGGTCAGGGCGACGCTGCGGTTGTCCCGCATCAGCAGCTCGCAGCCTACTTCCTGCTCCAGACGCTGAATGGCCCGGCTCAGGGTGGACGGGCTGACCGCCATGGCGTCGGCGGTGCGGCCAAAGTGCAGGCTCTGGCTGAGATGGACGAAGAGTTCGAGATTGCGAAGTTCCATTGTATTGCGCCAAATGAAATGCTCTGTTTCGAATATATCATTTCCGGCAATGAATGGCCTGGGGTATAGTGCTGGAGTCGTCACCGGTCACGGTGCAACTATTCAAAAGTAACGGACTAATTGGAGCAAAAGGTCATGGCTAACTATTTCAATACCCTGAACCTGCGTCAGCAACTCGAACAGCTCGGCAAATGCCGCTTTATGAGCCGCGAGGAATTCGCCGATGGTTGTAACTATCTGAAAGGCAAGAAGGTAGTCATCGTTGGCTGTGGCGCCCAGGGTCTGAACCAGGGTCTGAACATGCGCGATTCCGGCCTGGACGTGTCTTACGCCCTGCGTGCCGAAGCCATCGCCGAGAAGCGCAAGTCCTTCGTTCAGGCCAGCGAGAACGGCTTCAAGGTAGGCACCTATGAAGAGCTGATCCCCACCGCCGACCTGGTGATGAACCTGACTCCCGACAAGCAGCACACCTCTGCCGTTAACGCCGTTATGCCGCTGATGAAGGAAGGCGCCGCCCTGGGTTATTCCCACGGCTTCAACATTGTTGAAGAAGGCATGCAGATCCGCAAAGACATCACCGTCGTGATGGTAGCGCCCAAGTGCCCGGGTACCGAAGTGCGCGAAGAATACAAGCGTGGTTTCGGTGTACCTACCCTGATCGCCGTTCACCCGGAGAACGATCCTCAGGGTGAAGGCCTGGCCATCGCCAAGGCCTGGGCTTCCGCCACCGGCGGCGACCGTGCCGGCGTGCTGGAGTCTTCCTTCGTGGCCGAAGTGAAGTCCGATCTCATGGGTGAGCAGACCATTCTGTGCGGCATGCTGCAGGCCGGCGCCATCGTATGCCACGAGAAGATGGTGGCCGATGGCATCGACGCCGGCTACGCCGGCAAACTGATTCAGTTTGGCTGGGAAACCATCACCGAAGCCCTGAAGCAGGGCGGCATCACCAACATGATGGATCGCCTGTCCAACCCCGCCAAGATCAAGGCGTTCGATCTGGCCGAAGAGCTGAAAGAGCTGATGCGTCCGCTGTTCAACAAGCACATGGATGACATCATTCAGGGTAACTTCTCCGCCGGCATGATGGCCGACTGGGCCAACGACGACCACGATCTGCTGACCTGGCGTGAAGAAACTGCCGGCACCAGCTTTGAGCAGTATCCGGTCACCGACGCCGTGATTGACGAGCAGGAATATTTCGACAACGGCATTCTGCTGGTTGCCATGGTCAAGGCCGGTGTTGAGCTGGCGTTTGAAGCCATGACCGCCTCCGGCATTATCGACGAGTCTGCCTACTACGAGTCTCTGCACGAACTGCCGCTGATCGCCAACACCGTGGCCCGCAAGCGTCTGTACGAGATGAACGTGGTAATCTCCGACACCGCCGAATACGGTAACTACCTGTTCGCCAATGCCGCGGTACCGCTGCTGCGCGAGCATTTCATGCCGAAAGTGGGCACCGACGTGATTGGCAAGACCATCAGCGTTGAGTCCAACTCCGTTGACAACCGTCGCCTGATTGACGTGAATGAGGCCATTCGCAACCACCCGGTGGAGACCATCGGCAAGACCCTGCGCGCCTACATGACCGACATGAAAAACATCGCCGTTGGCGGTTAAACAAACAAAACAATAAACAGAGCTGTAACTGGGAGACTTCGGTCTCCCTTTTTTATGGAAAGAATACCAGAGAAGGGCTCGGCCCTGCTCAGTAGTCCACGCCCGCCATCACCCAGACGATGCGGGTTTCGGTTTGGCCCGGGTTGTGTATCAGATGTGGTTCATTGCCCGTGATGGAAAAGCTGTCACCGGCCTCAAGCAGAAAGGTCTGCTCGCCAATGATCAGCTCCAGCTGGCCTGCTTCAACATATCCGGCCTCTTCCCCCTTTCTTTGTCTGGGCTCTTCCCCACCGCTACCACCGGGCTCCAGTCGTGTCATAATGAGAATTAACTGGCCACTGAGCCGGGGAGAAAGCAGCTCCTCTCTGGCGCCGATGCCGGAAAAGGTCATGGCCCGCCGCCGGCCGGCGCGCACTATATAGTCCCGCTCCTGATCGGGAAGATCAGCGTCGGGCTGAAAGAACCAGCTGACACGTACATCCAGCGCATCACTGATGGTTTGCAGCACCCCGATGGGCAGCGAAGACACGCCCCGTTCCACCTGACTCAGGTACCCGACCGATTTGTTTACCTTCGTCGCCAGCTCCGACAACGTCATTTTCTTGGCCTTGCGCAGGTCGCGGATCTGCTGCCCGATACGCAAACCGTCATTGTCAGCGGCCTGGGTATGGCTGTGTTTTGAGGCTGGCATCACTTATCTTCACCTGGTTTCAGTCTTTTCGACCAAGCCTAACAGACGCGTGTGGAGTATTTGAAATAAGTTTTTATTTTTTCACTCAGGGCGAAAAAACAGGGAATGCATGAAAAAGGCGGTAACAGTAGCTGGTATTCGAAAGGGTGGCCGAACATGCCCAGCGCCGGCCATAAAGGAATGTGCAGGGTCGGCGCTGGTATTATCAGGTGGCGTTAAGCCGGGTCAAAGGGAGGGCGCTGCTTGCGAAAGGCCCGCTTGCCGATAATCTTGCCATCGCGAAAGGTAAAGATATCCAGGCTGTCGGCTTCAATACGTTTGCCGTCGGGCTGGGTTGCCACAAAGGTGCACTCCGAGATAACCCGATCACCGGCAGAATAATGATGGCCATTAATCCATTGTACATCCGGCATGGTACCCCAGGTTTCCTCGAACCGCGCCTTTACGGCCTGGTGACCCACGATACGGGAGCCGTACGCTTCATTTCCGGCAACGGTCTCAAAGACGATGTCGTCATCAAAATATGACATGACTTCGTTGATATCGTGGCGATTGAATGCATCGAAAAGGTTAAGCATTTCCTGATTGGTCATTGTCCTTACTCCTTTGGTGTTTGGGCTGCCCTGAAAAGCATATCGGGGCAGCACTTTTCCTTGGTGACGGTAAACATGAGCCTTTAGCCGCGGCGGGAAGGTTGGCGGTTTGCCCGCAGCAGTTTTTTCAACGTACTGTATCCAGCACCTGAAAGTATTTATAAAGCGCCCGCTGCCCGAAGCGGCGCAAGGGACGCAGCGGGTGACTGGGGAGCGGTGATGAGAAAATGGGAAGATCCGCCTCCTTTATTTTTCCGCCGGCAATCAGGGTGGCCATCTGCCTGGAGGCATAGGCCGAAAAGGATACCCCGTTGCCGCTGTAACCCTGGGCATAGAACACACTTTGCTTCGGATCAGGCTGCACCACACGCGGCATCATGTCGTGAGAGATATCCATCCAGCCATGAGAAAAGAAGGGCGTTTCTATGCCGGCCAGCGCCGGAAACTTGCGGGCAATGGCTTCCTGCACAATTTTGAGGTGCTTTGGGTTCTGGGCATCGGCCCCGCTGATGGCACTGCGGCTGCCTATTTGCAGCCGTTTTTCCGGCAGAAAACGATAGTAATAGCGCAACTTGCGCGTGTCGGTCATAAAGATGGTGGAGTGAAAACCACAGGCTTCTATCTCGTCGTCGGTCAGGGGACGGGTCCATACCGAGTTGGCCATAATGGGCATATTCCGATAGGCAGTCAGTTTGTTCAGGTTGGGGCTGGTGTACCCTGCGGTGGCGATACCCACGCTGCGTGCCCGCACCATGCCGCCCGGTGTCTGCAAATAGTGCATTTTGCCATCGGTGGTCCAGTGTTGAACCGGACTGCCGGTGTGGATCTTCGCCCCCAGCCTGCGGGCCGCTCGCGCGTAGCCATAGGCCAGCTTCAGTGGCTGCACGGCGATGCCTACCGGCTCAAGCATGGCGCCATGACATTCCTGATCGCCCACATACTGGTTCAGTACGGTATCCCGGTCGAGTATGCGGGTTTGGTAACCGAGCACCTTATTACACAGCCGGGATTCCTGATGCAGGCCTTCCAGGGCCTGTTTACTGTGCGCGATCAGCAGGTTGCCCAGGTTCTGGGGTTCGCAGTCAATGTCCGGATCTTCTGCCAGCGACTGAAACACCTCAAAACCTTCGAGGCTGTTGGCATGCAGGCGGCGGGCTACGTCCACCCCCCATTTTCGTACCCACTGACTGCGGCTCAGCCGGCCCCAGGCCAGATGGCCCTGGCCACCGTTACGGCCGGAGCAGCCCCAACCGATTTGATTGGCCTCCAACACCACCGCCTTGATGCCGTGTTCCCGGGCCAGAAACATGGCCGTGGCCAGCCCGGTAAAGCCGCCGCCAATCAGTACTACATCGGCTTCCATGTCGCCATTGACCGGGCCGTCGTCCTGCGGCGGCTCGCCGGCATGAAAGCGCCAGTAACTGGGCGGATAGTCCATGGCCGTGCCCGGAGAGGCGTCATGCAGCGGATCGTAATGAGGATAATAAGGCTGGGTTGCAGGCATAATCTTGTCACTCCATGCTGATAGATAAACCAAACTGCCATGTAAAACTCATGGGGTGTCGCCGAATCGTGATGCTCGCCGACAGGTTCCCCACATGCTTTGTAAACATCGCCCTGCTTGCACATAAATCAGGGCGGAACTGACGTTAACTTTCCGGCTGGTAAATATGCTTATGCCTTTTTTCCTTTCCTTGTCTGAGCATGCGGTAAACGGAGAACATATAGGCGATGCCGACAAAGAAGAAAGGCGCCCCCACGACAATGGCGAGACTTTTTATTGCGGAAAAACCGCCGAATAACTGAAACATGATGCCGGTAAAGCCGATAATGACGCCCCACAGCAAACGCATGGAAACTTTCGGGTTCTCATTGCCATTGGAGACCTGCATGGCCGCGAAGAAAGAGGCCGAGTCGGAAGTGGTGACGGCGAAGATGACAATATTGAACAGCACCATCAGGCCGAGCCACCAGCCGCCGGGCATGCTGTCCAGCAGCATGTAAATGCCGGACTCGGGTTTCTCCTGCACGCTTTCCCACAGCGGGGCAATGTCATTGACCTCGATATATCCGGCCGAGCCGCCCCAGATGCTGAACCAGCCAATGGTCAGCACCATGGGAACCAGGATCACGCCGAAAATAAACTCCCGCAGGGTCCGGCCCTTGGAAATACGTGCAATAAAGCCACCGCAGAAGGGAATGTAGGAGATGTACCACAGCCAGTAGAACACCACCCACCAGCCCAGCCATTCCCGCTGTTCAAAGTTGCTGGCATCGGACCAGAATTGCAGCGAAAACACCTGCCCGAAGTAATCGCCCACCAGTTGTGTGGTCAGGTTCAACAGATATTGGGCCGGTGCATGACCAAAGAAGAGAATGGCAAACAGTATGATGCCGGCCATGATCATGTTTGCCTGGCTGAGCAGCTTGATGCCACGTTCAACGCCGGTCGCCGCCGAGATCACATAGGCGATGATGACCACTATCATCACCAGCGCCTGACCGAGGGCGCCGAGTTCGAGCCCAAACAGGGTATTCAGGCCATAGCTGATGGAGGCGACGCCCAGTCCTATCATGGTGGCATTGCCGCCTATGGTGCCGATAATGCCCAGGCCGTTGGCCAGGCGTCCCCAAAAACTGGTGTTGCAGCGCTCTCCGAGAATCCCGTACAGCCCGGTTGCCACCGTAAGTGGTTGACCGTATTTGTAGGCCGGGTAGGCAATGGCCCAGGCCGCCACGGCAAACAGGGCCCAGCCATGCATGCCCCAGTCGAGCAGGGTGATCTGCACCGCCTTGGCTACGCCGCCGGCCTGACCGGCCTGCCCCATGTCGATCACATGGGGTGACTCGTACAGGTGGGTCAGAGGCTCGGCAACACTGAAGAACACAAAGCCAATGCCCAGGCCACAGCTGAACATCATGGCCACCCAGGAGCCAAAAGAAAACTCGGGAACCGTATTCTCCGTGCCGAGTTTCAGATCGCCATAAGGGCTGATAAAGAGGTACAGACAGAACACCAGGGTAGCGCCCACGCCAAGCAGCACACTCCAGCCAAAGTTGAAAATCAGAAAGTCCCTGATAGAGGACAGTGTATTCCCCATGGCGTCGGGAAATAGAAAAGCGTAAAGCATCAAAAAGGCATATATCGTTAGCACCGGCCAGAACAAGGTTCTGTCGTACTCGCCCAGCAGCCGAGTGGTGATGCCATTACGGGGCGACAGGGGGTTTTTATGCGAAAAACTGCCAACTTTGCCTATAGCTGTATCGTTCACCAGGTGTACCTCCATGTAGTTGTATGGCGGGTGGTTATCTGACGGATAGCCACGTTATCTCTCCCTACACAGATGAAAATATCACCGGCTTTTATTTTTTCAATGAAAAAAAACAATATTTTTTCATTTGTTTAACATGGGGCGATTCGGCCTGTGCCGTCGCACCCTGCGGCGCAACGGCGTGGGACCCACGATGTGTGTATGCCTTTTATTGTGGCGGTTTTATAATGTTGCCCAGACAGGTAGCACGCTTATTCCGCTCTGGATGCACTAAAACCGATAAATCCCGGCCGTTGGCGGCACATTTGCCGCCATGTTTTGCTTTTTATCGGGATAAGCAATAGTAAGGTGGCATGGAGAATTTAATGAGTTTTGACGAGCGTTTCGGGGGCATTGCCCGCCTCTATGGTGTCCGGGCCTCGGCCCGTTTTGCCGAGGCCCATGTGTGTGTGATTGGCATTGGTGGCGTGGGCAGCTGGGCGGCGGAAGCCCTGGCGCGTTCAGGAATAGGTGCCATCACCCTGATCGACATGGACGACATCTGCATTACCAACACCAACCGACAGATCCATGCCCTTAGTAACCAGATTGGCGCGGAAAAGACGCAAGCCATGGCCGAGCGCATTGCGCTGATTAACCCGGACTGCCGAGTGACAGTGGTGGATGACTTTATCAGCGCCGACAACCTGGCCGAGCATCTGCTGACGGGCTTTGATTACGTGGTGGATGCCATCGACTCGGTGCGGGCCAAGGCGGCGCTGATTGCCTTTTGCAAGCGCAACAAGATTCCGGTCATTACCGCCGGCGGCGCCGGCGGCCAGGTAGATCCGTCGCAGATCCAGTTAAAGGATCTCAGCAAGACCATTCAGGATCCCCTGGCGGCCAAGGTGCGGGGCGAACTGCGCCGCTTTTATAACTTCAGCAAGAACCCCAAGCGCAAGTTTGGCGTCGACTGTGTGTTTTCCACCGAGCAGCCCCGTTACCCGGACGGCGAGGGCGGCATCTGCAGCGCCAAGCAGGAATCGGACGGCACCATGAAAATGGACTGTGCTTCAGGCTTTGGCGCCGTCACTCATATCACCGCCACCTTCGGCTTCTTTATGGTCAGCCGGGTGCTTTCCCGGCTTGCCGCTCAGGCTAACTCTGAATCAGCCTAATTGCCGTTTGCTAGCTTGTGCCATTTCGTCGGTCAAAGCGCACTGCTTCTCCGGCACGCCGTGGGACATGCCACTCAATGTTTCAACCCGCTGCGAACATACTGAATGTTCGGTCGGGTAGAAATATTTCGTCACGGCGAGCAAGCTCGCCCCATATAGGCTCCGTCGCGCATCTGACCGCCATGGATGGCGGGAATGCCGAACATGCAGGAGCAATTTTCGGCCCTGGCGCAAAGGGCACGGCGAAGCAGACACCCTTTGCCCTCCTTGGAGCATTCAGAAGCTGATTGTTGGTAAACAGGCAGCGCCAGAGTTGCACGAAGCAGCAATGGGGATTGCCGTAGCCGACCATAAAATGCCATGGATGGCATTTTCGAGCGTTACAGGGAGGTACTTGAAGCGTGTCGGCGGAGTGCAACCGCGCTGATGTGTCGCTTTGCGGCGTTGTAGCCGGTTCAGCTTTCCGCTTTGGCTTTGATTGCCGAAACGACTGCTCGTAAACCATTGCCTCGGGACGGGCTCAGGTGGTTGAGCAGTTGTAGTTCCTCGAAATAGGCCTCCATATCAAAGGCGGCAATCTCGGCACTGGTCTTGTTGCTGAGGGCGGCCAGTACCACCGCCATTAGGCCTTTTACGATGCGGGCGTCGGCGTCGCAGTGAAACTGCCAGCGGCCCTGTGCATCCTGCTCGGCCACCAGCCAGGCCTGACTTTCACAGCCGTGAATGGCGTTGGCGTCTACCCTGTGTTTGTCGGTCAGGGGCGGCAGTTGCCTGGCGAGCGTGATCAGCTGTTTGTAGCGGGCTTCCCAGCCCTGAGCCGCGGTAAACAGGGCGCGCACTTCGGTGTCGGTGATCTCGGTACCAAAGGGGTGGGTCATCACAGCAGCTCCCGGGCCTTGTTGATGCCGGCCAGCAGGGCGGCCACGTCATCGCTGGTGTTATAGAAGGAAAATGAGGCCCGCACCGTGCCATTCTTCAGTTTTAACGCCTGCATCAGCGGCATGGCGCAGTGGTGGCCGGTGCGCACGGCTATGCCCTGCATGTCGAGCAGGGTGGCCAGATCCTGAGGATGCACTTCGTCCATGGTAAACGACACCGAGCCGGCCTGAGGCCGGCCAATGACGCGAATGTCGTCCATGGCGGCCAGGCCATTCAGCAGTTGCGTCAGCAGCCCATGCTCGTGGCGCTGCAGTGCGGCCCTGTCCAGTCCCTGCAGGTAGTCCACCGCCGCCCCAAGAGCAATGGCGCCGGCAATGTTGGGCGTGCCCGCTTCAAACTTGAAGGGCGGCGCGGCAAAGCGGGTGTGTTCAAAGCTTACTGTCTTGATCATCTCGCCGCCGGTCTGCCAGGGCGGCATTTTTTCCAGCCACTCGGTTTTGCCGTAGAGCACGCCGATACCGGTGGGCGCAAACATCTTGTGGCCGGAAAAGGCGTAAAAGTCACAGCCGAGCCGCTGCACATCCACCGGGAAATGACCCACCGCCTGGGCGCCGTCCACCAAGGTGACTGCACCTACTGCCTTGGCCATGGCAATCAGCTTCACTACCGGATTGACCTGGCCGAGGGCGTTGGACACATGGCCTACGGCCAGCAGTTTGGTGCGCGGGGTAATCAGCCGCTCGGCGGCGGCCATATCCAGCTCGGCATTGTCGGTGAGGGGAATAACCTTGAGTACGGCGCCGGTGGTGGCGGCCACCTGCTGCCAAGGCACGATATTGGCGTGGTGCTCCGAGGTGGATACCAGCATTTCGTCGCCTTGTTGCAGAAAATGCCGGCCCAGGCTGAAGGCCACCAGGTTAATGGCTTCGGTGGTGCCCCGGGTCCAGATGATTTCCTTGGCCGAGGGCGCGTGAATAAAGCGCGCCACTTTTTCCCGGGCCAGCTCAAAGGCGCGGGTGGCCTGGCCGCTCAGGGCATGGGACGCCCGGTGCACATTGGCGTTGGTGTCCCGGTAGTAATGATTGAGCGCATCCAGCACGGCTTGAGGCTTCTGGGTGGTGGCGGCGTTGTCGAGATACACCAGCGAATGGCCGTTAACGATTTGCGCCAGGGTAGGGAAGTCGCGTCTGAGTACTCGAATATCCACGATCATGCATAACCATAAGAAAGAACTCTCGGGATCATGAGCCAAACCAAAGCCGATGACAAGGCACCCTTCACCCCGGGCGGCCATGACGGTAAAATCACCGACCGTTTAATGCCCGAGGAGCCGCCATGAAATTGAACCCCGCCCAGGATGAAGCCGTTCGCTACATTGCCGGACCCTGCCTGGTGCTGGCCGGTGCCGGCTCCGGCAAGACTCGGGTGATCACCAACAAAATTGCCTATCTGGTGCGTCAGTGTGACTATCAGGCCCGGCACATTGCCGCCGTGACCTTTACCAACAAGGCGGCGCGGGAGATGAAGGAGCGGGTGGCGCAAACGCTGGGCAAGCGGGAGGCCCGGGGCCTGATGGTGTCCACCTTTCACACCCTTGGGCTGGATATTATTCGGCGGGAGCACAAGACCCTGGGGCTGAAGTCGGGTTTTTCGCTGTTTGACGATCAGGACCAGCTGGCGCTGATAAAGGAGCTCACCGACACGGAACTTGAGGGTGACAAGGAAAGAATCTCCCGGTTGCTCTCGACCATTTCCAACTGGAAAAACGATCTGGTGCTGCCTTCCCGCGCCGCCCGCCTGGCCACCGACGCCGAGACCGTATTGTTTGCCCAGTGCTACGAGCGCTACCAGCGGCACATGAAGGCCTACAACGCCCTGGACTTCGACGACCTGATCCTGATGCCCACCCTGCTGCTCAAGACCAACGCCGAGGTACGCGCCTACTGGCAAAACAAAATTCGCTACCTGCTGGTGGACGAATACCAGGACACCAACACCAGCCAGTATGAGCTGGTCAAGCTCATCGCCGGCGAGCGCGCCCGCTTTACCGTGGTGGGCGACGACGATCAGTCCATCTATTCCTGGCGCGGTGCCCGGCCTCAGAACCTGGTGCTGCTGAAGGAAGACTTTCCCAGCCTCAAGGTCATCAAGCTGCAGCAGAACTACCGCTCCCGAGGGCGCATTTTGCAGTGCGCCAATATCCTCATTGCCAACAATCCCCATGTATTCGAGAAAGAACTGTTCTCGGAAATGGAATACGAGGCATCGGTCAGAGTGCTGTTCGCCAAGAGCGAGGAGCATGAGGCGGAGCGGGTGGTGGCCGAGATCATGGGCCACAAGTTTATGAATGCCAGCAAGTTCGGCGAATACGCCATTCTCTACCGGGGCAATCATCAGTCCCGGCTGCTGGAAAAGGCGCTGATGACCAACCGCATTCCCTACAAGATCAGCGGCGGCACCTCGTTTTTCTCCCGGTCCGAAATCAAGGACATCATGGCCTACCTGCGGCTGTTGGTGAACCCGGACGACGACAACGCTTTTCTGCGGGTGGTGAACACGCCCCGGCGGGAAATCGGCCCCACCACCCTGGAGAAGCTGGGCACCTATGCCAATACTCGGGGCAAAAGCCTGTTTGCCGCCAGCTTTGAGCTGGGGCTGGAGCAGACCCTGTCGGGCAGAGGCCTGGTGGCGGTGCGGGCCTTCAGTGACTGGCTGGTGCGGTTGGGAGATGAAGCCGCCCGGGGCAATGCGGTGGAAGCGGTGCGCGACATGATCAAGGACATTCACTACGAAGAGTGGCTGTACGAAAGCTCCCCCAGCCCCAAGGCCGCCGAGATGCGTATGCAGAACGTCTCCACCCTGTTCAAGTGGGTCAGCCAGATGTTGGAAGGCTCCGAGCTGGAAGAGGCCATGACCCTGCCGCAGGTGGTGACCCGGCTGACCTTGCGCGACATGATGGAGCGGGGAGAGGACGAAGATGACGGCGAGCAGGTGCAACTGATGACCCTGCATGCCTCCAAGGGACTGGAGTTTCCCTTTGTGTTTATGGTGGGCATGGAGGAAGGCTTGCTGCCCCATCAGAGCAGCATTGACGAAGACAATATCGAGGAAGAGCGGCGGCTGGCCTATGTGGGCATTACCCGCGCCCAGCAGGCGCTGACCTTTACCCTGTGCCGGGAGCGGCGGCAATACGGTGAAACCGTTAGGCCCGAGCCCAGCCGTTTTCTGCTGGAGCTGCCCCAGCAGGATCTGGACTGGGAGCACAATCGCAAGCCCCAGAGCGAAGGCGAACGCATGCAGAAGGGCCAGGCCGGCGTGGCCAGCCTGCGGGCCATGCTCAATAAGAAATAGTGAGGCGTGCAGGGTGGGGGGTGAGGAGAAAACCGTTCACTTCCCCCCCTCGCTAATCAGGCAATAAAAAAGCCGCATTGCTGCGGCTTTTTCACTACGAAAGCGGGCGCGCTTAAATGGCGTCCAGCATGTAGTCAACGGCGTTGGCGATTTCTTCGTCGGAGCAGTTGCCACAGGCACCACGGGCGGGCATGGCGTTAAAGCCGTTCAGCGCGTGGCTCAGCAGGGTGTCGCGACCCTTTTCGGCGCGGGGACCCCAGGCGGCGGTATCACCCTTTACCGGGGCGCCGGCGGCGCCGGTGCCGTGGCAGGCGGAGCAGGCGGCATTGTAGACCGCTTCACCGCTGCGGGGCGCGGCGGGCTCGCCGCTGTCGCCGGCGGCGGCAGTGTCGACGATGCCTTCCAGATCGGCGGCGGTATACACGCTGCCCACCGGCTTGGTGCGCTCGGCAATGGCTTCAGGCGACATATCATTGGCGGCGTAGGCCATACCACTCAGCGAAGCAGCGGCAACACCGGCAAGCAACAGGTTTTTAAACAGGCTCACCTTTTCATTCTCCCAGTTGGCTTTCATTGTTTTCCGTTAAACCCGGCGAGTATACCCCAAGAATCATGGTCATTAAATGCGCCGGCCGGCGAATATCCCGATATCGTAGCGGGGTTTACGGGCTGGGCTTTATGGTATGATGTGGATTATCTTGATATCAAAATGGCTCCAGGAAGAACCTGACATAATGAACGATAATCACACGCAGCACGCCACATCCCAGGACCATGACATGATGGATCAGATCGACCGCATCGTAACCCTCTGGCAACGGGCCCGCCCCGATCTGAGTTTTGACAGCACCGAGGTGGTCGGCCGGGTGGTGCGGCTGGAATACTTCATTACCCGCCGGGTGATGCAGGATCTGGCCCGTTACGAACTCAACGTGGGCGAATTCGATGTGCTGGCCGCCCTGCGCCGGCATCCGCCCAGCTACCAGCTGTCTCCCAATCAACTGCAGGCCATGGTGCTGATCTCGTCCGGTGCCCTGACCAACCGCATCAACCGGCTGGAAAGCCGTGGCCTGGTGACCCGGGCCCAGGCCGATCACGACCGGCGTGGCGTGATCGTCACCCTCACCGAAGCCGGCTTCAATATTGTGGAAGAAGCGGTCAAATACCACCTGGCCGCCGAAGCGGAGCTGGCCGCCACCCTGACGACGGATGAGCAGCAACAGCTGGCTGGCCTGATGAAAAAAATGCTGCTGGCGATTGAGGATTAAGCCGGCCGGTCAACAAGTATCCAATTGACGATGTTTTTTGGCGTCGAAGATCGCCAATTTTCCATTTCCTGCTGATACTTGTGCTTGAGTCACCGGCGGCATCACAGCACGGGCCTTCAGGCCGGTCTTCCATCGCCCTGCCGCTTATTTCATGGTTAAAGGAGGCTTTTGATGAAGCTGTTTTACAAGCCGGGCGCCTGCTCTCTGGCCCCGCACATTGTGCTGTCCTGGTTGGGGCTGCCCTACGAGCTGGAACAGGCAGACACTAGGGATCCGGCCTTTCTCAAAATCAATTACATGGCGGCGGTGCCGGTCTTGTTTACCGAGGAAATGGGCGCGCTCTACCAGAGCAGCGCCATTCTTCGCTATCTGGCCCGGTTGCCGGAAGGGGAACATTTGGGGCCGGGTAGCGATCCCGTGTTGCAATATCAGTGCGACTACTGGATGAGCTTTCTCAACGCCGATCTGTACAACGCCTTTGTGCCCTACTTCGCCCCGCGCAAATACACTACCGACCGCAGCGATGCCGCGCTGCAGGCCATCAAGGCGGCGGTGCCCGGCCGAGTGGCGCCGCTGCTGCAGCGCATGGACAACCACCTTGCCAGCCGCACCTGGTATATGGACGAACACAAGAGCATAGTGGATGCCTGCGCCTTTGGTTTTGAACTCTGGGCCACCCGTGTGCTGCCCGAGGGACTGAATGCCTACCCCCACCTGGCCCGTCACTTTCAGGACATGAAGGAAGACGAAGGGGTACGTCGTGCCCTCGATGAAGAAGGCCTGACCGTTTAGCCTCCGTTCAGCGGGTGACAATCAACGCCGTGCCAATCACAGTAGCCAGGGCGCCAATCCAGGCGCCGCCGGCGGGCCGGCGTTTCATAACCAGCCACAATAGCGGCAGCACCAGCACCGGGCTTACCGAGCTCAACATGGCCACCATACCCACCTCGCCATGGCGCAGCGCCAGCAGGATTAGTGTCATTCCCACGCCCATGGCCAGAAAGGCGTTCAGTGCCACCATGCCAAACACCGGCCAGTTGATACGCTGCAATGGCCTGGCCACGGCCAGCCCACACCACAACAGGGCCAGGTGAGCCGCAAAGGCGGTGGTCATGCGCACCGCCGAGGCGGCGACCGGATCGACGTTGCCTTCCATCACCGGTTTTACCATCAGGGTGGCCACCGACTGGCACAGGGCCGACAGCAGCCCCAACGCAATGCCGGGCCTGGGGCTGCCATTGTCCTGCTCCCAGGCGTGCCCTTCACCGCTGCGTTTGCCAAAGAAAATGGCGGTCATGACGCCGCCTACCAGCAGCACACCGCCGGCCAGCGCCTGACCGCCAATGCGTTCGTCGAACAGCGCATAGCCCAGCACCACCGAAAACAGTGCATGAGTGGCGAACAGCACGCTGGCCCGGCGCGGTCCCAGCCGGTTCATGGCGGCATAAAGGGCTGTGTCACCGATAAAAATGCCGATAAGCCCGGAGGCCGCCATCACTCCCAGGGCTGGGGAGTCCAGGCTGGCCCAGCCCCCGGTCACCAGGGCCGCGGCCCACAACATGAGGCTGACGCAAAACATGCGCCAGCGGGAGTAGGCAAAGGCCCCCAGATGACGGGCGGCACTGGCCGACAGCAGGCTGGACACGGCCCAGCAGGAGGCGGCGGCCAGGGCGAGAAAATCATAGGAAAATGGCATGGAAACGACATCTGAAAGCGAAAGCGCCAGTCTAACAAGTTTTCTGCCATGGCCAAGGCCGTTTGCCAGCGCTTTCAATAGCGGCTTTAATACGGCCATTCATCGCACCTTTGAGGGATGGCATGCGCATTCTGCACACTTCCGACTGGCATCTGGGTCAGCATTTCATGGGCAAAACCCGGCTGGACGAACACGCCGCCTTTCTCGACTGGCTGGTGCAGCAGGTGGAGCAGCATCGAGTGGATGCGGTGCTGGTGGCCGGCGACATCTTTGACACCGGTACCCCGCCCAGCTATGCCCGCGAGCTATACCACAACTTTGTGGTGACCATGAGCCGCACCGGCGCCAGCCTGGTGCTGCTGGGAGGCAACCACGACTCGGTGGCCATGCTGAACGAATCCCGGGCGCTGTTGCAGGCGTTGCATGTGAGTGTGATCCCCGGCAGGCTGGCCGAACCGGAACAGCAATTGATCACCCTGCACCACAGTGACGGCGCGCCGGGCGCACTGCTCTGTGCCATTCCCTTTCTGCGCCCGCGGGATCTGCTGGAAAGCCGGGCCGGCGACAGCGCGGACGACAAGGGCCGCGCACTGCAGCAGGCCATTGCCGACCATTATCAGGCGCTGTTTGAGCGGGCTCGGGCCCGGCGCGCCGAACTGGGAGAGCTACCCATTATCGCTACCGGTCATCTCACCACGGTCGGGGCCAGCAGCAGCGACTCGGTGCGGGACATTTACATTGGCACCCTGGAAGCCTTTCCCGCCAGTGCCTTTCCACCCGCCGACTACATTGCCCTCGGCCATATTCACCGGCCGCAAAAGGTGGGGGGAAACGAGCACATTCGTTACAGCGGCTCGCCGCTGGCGCTGGGCTTTGATGAAACCGGCCAGCAAAAGCAGGTGCTGCTGGTGGAGCTGAACGCATTCGGCCTGCAGACGGTGACGCCCTTGCCGGTGCCGGTGTTTCAGCCCCTGGCCCGAGTCAAGGGCAGTCTGCAGGCACTGGCAGCGGCCTTGTCCGAGGCCGCGGCGGCGGGCACACCGACACGGCCGGTGTGGTTGGAGGTGACCGTGACCGAAGAGGACTACCTGAGTGACTTGCAGCCCAGGGTGCAGGCCCTGTGTGAGGGGCTGAATGCAGAGGTACTGCTGGTGCGTCGGGAGCGCCAGGGGCGCAGTGCCGCTTTGCTGGCGGAGCAAAAAGAAACCCTGAGCGAGCTCACGCCCGAGCAGGTATTTGAACGGCGGCTGGCCATGGAGGAGCTGGCCGAAGGCGATGAGCGCGAGCTGGATCGACTGTATGCGCAGGTGCTGGCAAGTTTGAGGGAGCAGGCATGAAAATTTTGAGTCTGCGACTGAAAAACCTCAATTCCCTGCAGGGGGAGTGGAAAATCGACTTTACTCGGGCTCCCTTTGCCGACAACGGTCTGTTTGCCATTACCGGGCCCACCGGCGCCGGCAAGACCACATTGCTGGATGCCATCTGCCTGGCGCTCTATCATCAGACTCCGCGTATGAAAACCGTGTCTGCCGGCAGCAATGAGCTGATGAGCCGGCACACCGCCGACTGTCTGGCGGAAGTGGAGTTCGAGGTGAAGGGCGATGGCTACCGGGCCTTCTGGAGTCAGCGCCGGGCCCGGGGCAAGACCGACGGCAAGTTGCAGGCGCCGCGTGTGGAGCTGGCCAGGCGGGACGGCGAGATCCTCACCGACAAAATCAACGACAAGCTCAAGCTGACGGAAACCCTCACCGGCCTCGACTTTGGCCGCTTTACCAAGTCGATGATGCTGGCCCAGGGCGGCTTTGCCGCCTTTTTGCACGCCGATGCCAACGAGCGCGCCGAGTTGCTGGAAGAGCTCACCGGTACCGACATTTACGCCCGCATTTCCCAGCGGGTGTTTGAACAGACTCGGGAGCACAAACAGGCGCTGGCCGAGCAGCAAGCGCAAGTAAAAGGCGTGGCCCTGCTCGGCGAGGAAGAGCGCGGCGAGATTGAGCGGCAGCGCACCGAGACCGCTCAGCAACTGAGTGAAACGCAGCAAGTGCTGACACAAACCCGAACCGCGCTGGCGCAGCGGCAGCAATGGGATCGAAGTGAGCAGCAGCTGGCTCAGGCAAATATGGCTCACCAGCAGGCGCAGGCCGCGCTGAACGAAGCCGCCCCTGAGCAACGGACGCTGGAGCGCAGTGAACCGGCGGCCCGGCTGCAGCCGCACTGGCAGCAACTGCAACAGCAGAATACCGCCCTGCAGGCTCTGAGCCGGCAGATTACCGAACGGGAAACCGGTTTGCAGCAGCTGACGAAGCAAGAACAGCAATGCCGCTGGCAAGGACTGAGCTTCAGCCGGCTGCATTATCAGGGGCTGCTGGCGCAGGATCAGCAACTGGAGCAACAACAACAGCAGATCACCGAGGCCATGGCGGTCAATGCCGCCGGCGAACGCCTGGGTGAGCAACTGGCCGGCTGGCGCGGCGACCTTAAACGGCTTGAACAGCTTCATCAGCAATTCGCCAGGGTGCAGGCTCAACAGCAGCAACACAGCCAGCAGCAACAAAAGCTGGCCCAACAGCAGCAGACATTGCAGCAGCAACAGCAGCAGGCCGGCCAGAGTGAGCAGCAGGCCGAAGCCGAATACCGGCAGCAACAGCAGGCACTGGCAGCGGTGCTTGGCCATACCACCGAGCCGGCGCTGAAAGCACAGTGGCAGCAGTTACGCGGCCAGCAGCCCCACTGGCTGGCACTGGAGCAAACCGCCGAGCGCCTGCAGGAGCTGCAACAGGAGCAAGGGAAGCTGCAGCAGGCCAGAGTCCGGCTTGAGCCTCAGTGGCAGCAGGGCGAGCAGCAGCTGATGCAAACCCGGGAGCAATACCGTCAGTTGCAGGAGCAAATCAAGGACAAAGCCCGTTTGCTGGAGCAGGAGCAGCTTATTCGCTCTCTTGAGCAGCACAGGGCGCAGCTGCAGCCCGGCGAGGCCTGTCCGCTCTGCGGCAGTGAGTCTCACCCGGCCATTGCCGCTTATCAAAGTCTGGATAACAGCACCGCCGCCGAGCTGCAGCAAAAGCGCCATGAGCTGGAAAAAACCGAGCAGGCCGGGGCTCAGTTGCGTGATCAGCAGGCCAGATGCAAGGCCGAGCTGGACCATATCTGCCAGCGGTTGCAGCAGTTAAGCTCGGCCATTGCCGAGCTGGAAAGCAAGCAGAACAGTCTGTTGCAGACTCTGTCTCTTGAGGCCGCCGGCTGGCAGCCGTTACTGGATGCGCGCCGCCGGCAGCTTGCCGGGCTTGAGCAGCAGGCGGAGCAGCTTGACGCCGCCAAAGCTGCGCTTAATCAGGCAGAGCAGGCCCGCCAGGCCGCCATGGCGCAGGCCAGTGAACTGACCCACCAACAACAGCTGCTGGCCCAGCAAAAGCAGACCCTGCAACAGGTGCAACAGCAGCTGAACGACGAGGCTCTTGCCTGTGAGCAGCAGCGCCGAAAGCTGGAGCAGCAGTTGAGCGCCAGTGTGGGCCACCAGCCCGACAACTGGCAACGCTGGTTGATGCAAACCGAGCAGCAATGGCAGCAGTGGCAACAACAGCAGCAAATGGCCGTACAGCTTAATGAACAACGCCAGCAGCTGGCCGCAGCCCTTGGGGAGGCAAAGCGCCGGCTTGAGCACTGGCAGCAGGGTTGGGATCAGCTTGCCCTGCCCGAAGGTGAACCGGTGACTGCCGTCGAGCCTGAGGCGGCAGCCAGCGAGGCTGAAATCCAACTGGCTGAACTCAAAGAGGCGTTGCAGCGCCAGCGCCTGCTGCTGGAGCAGGAGCAACAGCAAAAAGTCAGTCTGCAGCAAGCGCTGAGCGAGACACAAGCCGGCTGGCAACAGGCTCTGACCGACAGCCCCTTTGCCGATGAAGCGGCCTTTTTGGCGGCACTGCTGCCCGATGACCAGCGTCGGCAGCTGCAAACACGGCTGCAGGGTCTGCAGCAGGAGCTGGCGCTGGCAGCAGACCGGCTGGCACAGGCACAGCTGGCCCGCCGGCAACTGGGTGACGCAGCGCCGCCGGCGTTGGCCGAGCTGGAGCAGCAGCAACAAACTCAGCAGCAGGCAGCAAACATGGCGCAGCAGCAACTGGGCCGGCTGGAAGAGCGCCTTGCTCA
This sequence comes from Oceanimonas sp. MB9, assembly GCF_011319775.1. Taxonomy (NCBI): domain Bacteria; kingdom Pseudomonadati; phylum Pseudomonadota; class Gammaproteobacteria; order Aeromonadales; family Aeromonadaceae; genus Oceanimonas; species Oceanimonas sp. MB9. The sequence goes on from NZ_VFBE01000007.1 coordinate 37,008, forward strand.
CGATGCCGCTCAGCGTGAGCGTCAGCAAAGCCTGTTGCAGCGTATTGAGCAGGACCGCCAGCAACTGCAGCGCTGGGAGCAGCTCAACAGCATGATCGGTGCCGCCGACGGCGCCCGTTATCGTCGCTTTGCTCAGGGCCTGACCCTGGAGCACCTGGTGTATCTGGCCAACCGCCGGCTGGAGCGGCTGCACGGCCGCTACCGGCTGGCGCGCAATCATGCTGCCGAGCTGGAGCTGGCGGTGATCGACACCTGGCAGGCGGATGTGAGCCGGGATACGCAAACCCTGTCCGGCGGTGAGAGCTTTCTGGTGAGTCTGGCGCTGGCACTGGCACTATCGGATCTGGTGAGCAGCAAGACCCGTATCGACTCGCTGTTTCTGGACGAGGGGTTTGGCACCCTGGATGCCGATACCCTGGAAGTGGCGCTGGACGCGCTTGATGCCCTTAATGCCAGCGGCAAAATGATAGGGGTGATCAGCCACATCGAGGCGCTGAAGGAGCGGGTGCCGGTGCAGATTCGGTTAAGCAAGGGTCAGGGGCTGGGGCTGAGCCGGCTGGCCCCGGAGTTCGCCTTTAACGGTGAGGGATGAAGGGAGCGGAGTGAGGAGACAGGAGTGAGGGGAAAGGCGTGAGGGGCTCCTCACCCCTCACTCCTCACGAAGCAAGCAATAAAAAAGCCGGAGTAGTGCTCCGGCTTTTTGCGTAGTGTGAGAGGTTACTCGCCGGTGATCAGCGCCGGTATGCCCGGCAGCATGCCCACGGCGGCCATGATGCTCAGCAGTACCACAAAGGTGGCGCCCGGAATGACCCAGCGATCCATCATGCGCAGTTTCTTGCCTCGCTCCTTGTCACCAATCAGGCCCAGGTTGTCGAGCAGCATGGTCATCGACCAGCCAAACACCGGATTGACGAAGGCGGAGGCGAATACCACTATGCCCGCAGACTGGCTGCTGGTGGTATTGCGGGTCATCTGCATGCCGGCTTCCAGCAGTGGCATAAACACACCCACAATCAGGGCCACCCGCAGTACCGGGGCCCACACCGCCAGATCCATGGGATAGCCCCAGAGTGCGGCCACCACACAGAACACCCCGGTGAGCACGGCGCCAGCGGGAATGGGGCGCTTGGCAATGGCCGCCGGAATCATGTAGGTGCCCCAGGACGAGGTCAGGTTACCGCCGCCCAGCAGGCTACCCACGGCCTGACGAACCGAGGCCACACCCATGGTGTCGTCCACGTTCATCAGCACCTTGTCGGCCTTTTTCGGGTAGTTCAGCTCCTGAAACACGCGATGGCCCATAAAGTCGGGAGACCACATGGCCACCGCCAGCACGGCAAAGGGCGCTACGCTGATAAAGTGGTGCAGTTCGGGCCAGCCCATCTGCCAGCCACTGTTCTCGCCCCACCAGTAGGACGGGCTCAGGTGCGGCATGCCCGGCTCGGTAACGAACTCGAACGGAGCGCCCAGGGCAATGGCAATAAAAAAGGCGATGCCGGAGCCCAGCGGAATGGACAGCCAGCGCATTTCCAGCCGGGCCAACAGGGCATACATGATGATGGTGGCCAGGATCACCACAAAGGCGATATGACCCATGTCCAGGCCGTTGGCCCAGGCGGTCAGCGCCTTGATCTGGCTGAGCAGTCCCATGGCGCCGAGATAGATCAGCAGGCCACCGCGCACGCCGTCGCTGGTCAGCGCCATCAGCTTGCTGCCGCCTTTACTGATGCTGAGTAACAGGCCGAACAGGCCGACCAGCAGCCCCAGTGCCAGTGGGTGCCCACCGGACGCCACAATCAGCGGGATCAGCGGAATCATGGGACCATGGGTGCCGGCCAGGTTGGCGTTGGGATTGATAAAGCCGGAAAACAAAATGACGAACAGCAGTGCGGCAATGAGCATTTCAAAGCGCACGTTTTCCACCACAAAGGCGTCACTCAGGCCGAGTGGGCCGGCAAAGGCCGCGACCACGGCCGCCACCATGACGATTTTGCCAATAGTGGCCGCCAGGGCCGGCACCAGATCTTCCAGCTCAAAACGGTAGTCGCGAAAGGGCAGGTTAATGCCCCAGCGGCGGGGTGACATGATGGACAGCTCATGCTCCAGGTAGGCGGCCCTGTTGTCGAAGTGACGACGGGGCTTGCGCTGGGAGCGGTAGGTCTGGGATTCAGACATGATCATCTCCTCGATGAATAATACTTTCCCTGTTCAAGCGATCCCTATCCTAGAGCTTGTTAATGAGTGTCACCATTGGACATAAGTATTAAAACATTCTCGTAACATATGGGGTTTGAACGACGCCATGTAACGGAAAGGAGAGCATGATGATCACCCTGCATTACCTGGAGGATTCCCGTGCCCAGCGGATTCTGTGGCTGCTGGAAGAACTGAAGCTGGACTATAAGCTGGTGCGTTACCGGCGTGATGATGCTACCGGGCTGGCGCCCGCCAGCCTGAAAAAAATCCACGGCCTGGGCAAGTCACCGGTGATCACCGATGACGGCTTTACCCTGGCCGAGTCGGGGGCCATTATCGATTATCTGAGTCAGCGTTACGGTGCCGCTACCCTGCTGCCTGCCCGTGACGGGCATGACTGGTGGCAATATGTGTACTGGCTGCATTACGCCGAGGGTTCGCTGATGCCGCCGTTGCTGATGCACTATGTGTTTGAGCGGGTCAAACGGGCACCCATGCCGTTTTTTATAAAACCGCTGGTGGGCAAAATCGTGGCGGGAGTGAACCGGGCCTTTCTCGATGAACAGATTCGCACCCACCTCAATTTTGTGGCGGATCACCTGTCCTGTCACGAGTGGATCAACGGCTCACAATTCACCGCCGCCGACATTCAGATGAGCTTTCCGCTGGAAACCGCCATGCATAATCCGGCCCTGGCCGACAGCTTTCCCCGCTTGCGCGCCTATGTGAACGCCCTGCAGGCCAGGCCGGCCTATCGCAAGGCGTTACAGGCCGGCGGTGATTATCGCTATGGTCCGACCAATTGATGACACCTGTTGCAGCCGGTAGCATGAAGGCTTCTCTCATGCATGCGGATAACAACAATGAACGAGGTAAAGGATCTGGAAGCCTGGCTGATGCCCTGGCTCAACGCCCACCTGCCCGAGTTTGCCAGCCTGGCCTACACCGTCATCGCGCTGGCGCTGATCGTGGTCATCTCCCTGGGCATTCACTTTGTGCTGCACCGGGTAGTGCTGCGCTGGGTGGAAGGGCGGGCCAGAAGTACCCAACGCATCTGGCGACGGGCCTTTTTTGAACGCAAGCTGTTTGGCAGGGTCGCGCTGACCCTGCAGGGAGTCATCATCTACCTGCAGGCCGGCCTCTGGCTGGAACGCGATACCCTGTTGCTGCCCGCCATTCAGACCGCCGCCAACTTGTGGATATTGCTTTATGCCCTGTTGTCGCTTTATTCCCTGCTTGATGCCCTGCTCGACATTTTTCGCCAGCGTCCGGCCATGCGTGCCTTTCCGTTGCGGGGCATTTTTCAGAGCATCAAGCTGATTGCCAGCATCTTTATTGGTCTGTTGATCGTCGCCACCCTTATCGGCAAGTCACCGATCATTCTGCTCAGCGGACTGGGCGCCATGACGGCGGTACTGATGTTGGTGTTCAAGGATCCCATTCTCGGGCTGGTGGCCGGCATTCAGCTTTCAGCCAACGACATGCTGACGGTGGGTGACTGGCTGGAAATGGGGCGTTACGGCGCCGATGGCGAGGTTATCGATATTGGCCTCACCACGGTCAAGGTCAGAAACTGGGATCACACCATTACGACCATTCCCACCCATGCGCTGATCTCGGACTCCTTCAAGAACTGGCGTGGCATGAGCGAGTCTGGCGGCCGGCGTATCAAGCGTGGCCTGCGGCTGGATGCCAGCAGCGTGCGTTTTCTCGATGAGGCGGACATTCGCCGGCTGCAAAAGGCACGTCTGCTTGACGGCTATCTCAATGAAAAACTGCAGGAGATTGGGCGTTACAACAGCGAGCAGCCCGTCGACATGAGCTCGCTGGTGAATGGCCGGCGGTTGACCAACCTGGGCACCTTCAGGGCCTACCTGGCGGTCATGTTGCGCCAGCACCCGCACATTCATCAGCAAATGACCCTGATGGTGCGTCAGCTGGAAACCGGCAGCGACGGCATTCCCATCGAGATCTATGCCTTTACCAATACCACCAGGTGGGCCGACTACGAAGGCATACAGGCCGACATCTTCGACCACATTTTTGCGGTACTGCCCGAGTTCGATTTACGCGTGCACCAAAGCCCCACCGGATATGATCTGCGTCAGATGGCTTCCTCCCCGTGACATTCATCATCCGCGCGTTCATACACCTTGAGTGCGCTGCCAGGCACGCTTTTTTGTGCCTGGTTAGCGTCCTGTGGTTCTGAATGAATCGTGGTGCTTAAGCGGCTGGTGAGCAGACACTGTTATAAGCTAATACTGCAAATAAGCTTTAGGAATAAGTGAACTTAAAACTCTGAGAGAGGGGAGCCAATAGGTTCCCCTTTTGTTGTTTTGTGGATTTTTTTGAGTCCCCTTTGGTGCTTGTTTCGATATGATTAAAACTGGAACTTGTAATGCGTGTTACAGGGTGTGGGTTTGTAACATAAAAAGGGGTTCGTTTGAGCTCGGTGTCTCAAAAATAAGAATTTTTATTCTGCGTCTGCACCCTTTTTTCAACAAATATTAAAACTTGATTTACCAGTACTCGCTTTTGGTACATCTCTAAAAAATCCCTCCGCTAATCTTAATGTCAGGGTTAAGCAGAAAGACCCTGTATTCGCCGAGATGTCAAGGTAATTACTATCGAGCTAAATTACCTTACTGCAGTGGCGTTCAAAGGTAGACGAAAAACAAAAGAGGGAATTTACCATGTCTATTCAAAAGAAAACTCTGGCTGTGATTGTTGCCGCTTCACTGGGAATTTCATTTGGTGCTGCCGCTAACGGTTATGGCTACGGCTATGGCTACGACAGCAAGAAAAAAGATCACGGTGACATTACTAATAATCAAGGCCTGCAAGCTGTTAAAGGCGGTTACATCGATAAAAGTGATAACAGTGATAACAGCATCTACATCGATCATGATGTAAGCAAATACTGGGTATGGTCGCCGGATAATGACGTTTACACCACCACTGTGAAAAAGAATTATCAGAGCAACTACAGCACCCAAAGCGGCTACGGTGGCTACACCAATTCCAATGCGGGTGTATATGGTAATTCAGCCGACGCCAATGCTTACAACGGTGCTTACATGAATCAGCACAGCGGTAACCTGGCAGCTGGTCTTGGTCTTGGCCTCGGTCTGGGCGCAGGCGTAGGTAATGTGAGCCGTAACGATGGTGGTAATGGTGGTAATGGAGGCTATATCTGGGATCTGGGGCTGCTGACTCTGGGTATTCTGGATGTCAACAGCGCGGACGGTGGTGATGGTGGAGCCGGTGGTAACAGTGCCGGTATTGGTACTGGCCTGGGTGCTGGTATGGGTGCTGGTGCTGGTCTGGCAGTACTTACTCCGACTCAGAGCCTGACTCAAACTGCAGGTGCTAACGCTGCCGCTGCTGCCGCTTCTGTTTCCATGATTACTTCTGGTAACAACAACCTGAGCAATATGGGGGCTGTTTATGGCATGGGCCAGCAGAACGCCATTTCTGGTCACGGCTCTGTGGGTAACCAGTCCATTAACGTGAACGGTAGTGCTCAGTTTTAACTGTTGAAGGTGCCGGCCCCGAGGGGTCGGCATATAAACCGGAGGGAACCATGAAAGGTTTAATGCTTGCAACGGTATTAATGGCTTCTTCGGTCTACGCCAATACCACACTTGATCAGCTCTCCATAATAGAAGAGCAAGATCTGAATGATAAAAGAGGCATGTATCTGGTTAATGATGATCAGGACAATACTACCTCACAGGCTGGTGCGGTATTTGGTAAAGTAGAGAAGAGTATAACTGGATATAACAATATTGCATCCGGCTCTTTTGCGGGTGCCCATGGCGTCATGATGGTCAATATGAACTCAGGGAACAATAATGTTACCAACATGAACACTAACGTGAACATTATTTCGGCTAAATGACATGAAAAAGTTACTATGGATAGTTGCTTTTATTCCGGCTGTGAGTTTGGCAATTAACCTGCCTGGTGCCGGAGGGAGCCGGTTAAGGATTCCGGTGCAATCTTTTTCTGATATAAAATTTGGGGAGGTTGTAAAGCAAAAATATGATTTTAGCTGCGGATCTGCGGCACTTGCATCTCTTCTGAGTCATCACTATAACACCCCGATGACTGAAGAAGTGATTTTTGAAGAAATGTTCAGGTATGGTGATAAGTCCATAATTGAAAAGCAAGGATTTTCCATGCTTGACATGAAAAATTTTTTGACTAGGAGAGGTTTTAAATCAGACGGCTTTAAAGTTGATGTAAATAAGCTCAGAGAGCTTGCCATGCCATCAATTGCACTGGTTAACTATAATGGTTATAACCACTTTGTGGTTGTTAAAGGCGTTCAGGATGGCAAGGTGCTGATCGGAGACCCTTCGCTCGGGCTACACGTTATCAATGTGGATGAGTTTGATAAAGCCAGTAACGGAGTGTTTTTATTTATTAGAGACAATGTTGAGCTGGCCAAGGCGAGCTTTAATCAGCGTGAAGACTGGGAGCACTCGGTGGCTGATGCGCCGACCAGAACTGCACTCATGCAGCGACTTCCACACCTAACTGATTTGATGTTGCCATCTGAGTACGATTATTGATGGAGGTATGCCGTTATGAAATGGGTGGTGGTAGCACTGGCGCTGACTGCTTCCGCAGAGGCTTTTAATAACGAAACGGCTGTATTTAGCAGCATGTCGGCGCTGCAGGAAAGTGTATTGGAGCAGCAGCGAGGAGGCTTTTTTACCGCTGACACACATTATTCCATTGGTCTCAGTATGAAGGTAATGATAAACAATCGGCTTGCTTTTAATAGCAATCTTTATGGGCTTTTAAATGGCCAGGCAAACAAGGAGCTGATTGATGTCACTGGTGTGAGTATTACTCCGGTTTTGGATGCAGGGAAAGTAGGCCTTATTCTCAAGAGCTCAGCCAGCAATATAAAAACCAATGCGACTCTTGACGTGAACATTAAATCACCTGTTAACTATCATAGTTATAAAGCACAACGAAATGTAGAGTCCAGAATTAGGGCGGCTACCAGAAGGCTTGGCTATTAACAGGCTTTGGTAGAGTTTATTAAGTGGCAGCCTGGTGAAATGCATAATTTTGCCAGGTTTTCTTTGCTGTGAAAAATAGGTGTCAGATTGAGGGGGGTTATCATTAAAAAGTAAGTTCAATCAATGCCTTATACTTTTTTGGGGGCGATGGGCGACACTGAGTGTGGTTTATGAACTATATTTTTTCAATCATAGGATGATGATTGTGGTGATAGTTCATGATCTTGGAAAGGGAGATTTTGCTGCTTCAGTGCTCCAGTTGCATGGCGAGTGTGAAGTCACTAAGCGATCAGTCTAATTACTGGTCAATCATCAGGTATACCAACCTTGAGTCGGCATCGGCATACCTCGACAGCAGTGATACAACGGTGGCCTTGCTGGATTGTGTAGGAGAAGCGGAGCCCTCATCAGCCCTTAAATGTTTCATGACGAGATACAGCGGTATCTGCTGGGTTGCCTTGTTGTCCAAGGAGCAGCTGTCCCAGAAGGAATGGAGCATATTTGTTGTAACATATTGTTACGATTATCATACCGTGCCTGTACATGATGATCGTTTATTAGTCACTCTTGGCCGTGCCTATGGCATGAATGAATTAAGAAATATGTTGTGCTTACCCTTTCAGAAGGGGGAGGTCATTGGCAAAAGCGATGGTTTTAGAGAGTCCTTGAGCAAGCTGTATGCTTGTGAGAGTAAATGCTTAACTCTGTCAGGTGAGGCCGGCGTCGGCAAACGATTTCTCGCCGGACGCTGGGCGGACTTGCATAATATATCGTTACTCGATTTCTCCAGCCTGAGTTCAAGTTTTTCTAATGCTAAAATCACCCAGCAGCTTTCATTTTTAAAGAACAAGTCAAATAACGTGTGTGTTTTTATTCAGGATGTTGTTGAACTGCCTGAAGAAGTTCAGTCAAGTATATGTTCCTTGTTATCCATGAATGTGGAAGGGTGTCACTTTGTCTTCAGTTGCAGCATGGACTCTGAAGGCCTGAACGGGTGTTCATCAATCACTCCAGAGTTGCTTTCATATCTAAAGCAGGAGTGGATATCAATACCTTCTCTTCGGGCAAGAGGACAGGATAGTGTACTTTTGGCAAGGGTGTTTTTGCAAAGAACAACACGTAAATGGAATAAAAATATTCTAGGATTTTCCGCCGGTGCGGAAAAGACTATTCTTGACTACAGCTGGCCGGGAAATATTTCAGAGTTAAATGATAGGGTGATGGTTGGAGTCTCACGTTGTGAAAGTGACTACCTGGAAGCATCCATGATGGGACTGAGCGATAATTTTGTCACTGAAGTTCATCATGATCTAAGCTTGAAAAAGGCAAGGGAAAAGGCCGAAGCATACGCAATCAAGCGTGTACTGGATATGGTGCCTGGTAGAACCGGGAGAGCAGCCGAGTTGTTGTGTATATCCAAGTCATCGTTACACAGGTTGATAGCAAGATATGGAATAAGGAGATAGTTATGAAAAAAGGGATATTTTTCACTGGCTTGCTATTCTCGCTGGCTATACCTGTCCATGCCCAAGACAAGCAGGTGGTTGATTCCATCGCCAACACCCTTGAAACCCGTGGCTTGTTGACTCCCAAGGGAACGTTTGAAATAGAGCCTGCCGTTAGTTATTCGCAAAACACCTCTAACCGTATTTCCATACTGGGATTTACCCAAGTGCCAGCATTTCTGGTGGGCATTATCGAGCTGGAAGATGCCGATCAGGCAACCTTCACAACAAGCCTGGCGGCCCGCTATGGTCTTACAGAAAGAATTGAACTGGAACTGAGGGTTCCCTGGGTTTATCGATACGACACGTTTCGCAAGCGTGTGGGCAATGGACAGGCTTCAGAGGCACCCAGAACCTTCACTTCGAAAGGGGGAGCATTGGGTGATATTGAAGGTGCTATTCGTTACCAATTTAACCTGGAGTCTGCTCCCTTTTGGATCGGTGGGGTGAGGATTAAATCAGATACAGGCGAGTCACCTTTTGATAATGAACTTGACGAAAATGATATCTTCAGAGACCCGCCCACCGGTTCCGGTACCTGGTCAATTGAACCTAGCATGACACTGATTTATCCAACAGATCCTGCGGTGCTCTTTGGTACTGCAGGTTATAGCTGGAACCTGGGAGATGATGCGGGAAGAGACCTCGATGATGACGGGGAAGCAAACGATAAATTTAACCTGGGCAACAGTTTCTTTCTGGGTATGGGCATGGGCTTTGCGGTCAATAATCGCCTTTCATTCAGCTTGGGGGTGAATCACAGGACCGTATTTAAACCCAGCATTAACGGCCGCAAAGTGGGCGAGGTATTGCAGCTGGACAGTCTGTCCACCGGTTTCTCCCTGGCTCTGACCGAGAAATCTTCACTCAATTTGAATCTGCAGGCGGGCCTGACCGAGGACGCACCGGATGTGGAAGTGTCCTTCAGTCTGCCGATCACCTTCTGATGACGTCCATTCGACACATTAAAAAGGCCGCATTTGCGGCCTTTTATTACTCCGAGCCTGTTATTACGGTTTGTTCGGATGGTTCGGGTGACTGGCGGTGCCCAGCACGCTGCCGTTGACTTCCTTGCCGTACTGGCTGAATCCACCGTGATATTTCTTGACGGTCTCTTCCAGTGAACCGTGGTTACGTGGATCCTGCGGACGCTCGTGGGAGTCGAGGAACATGGCCACATCCCAGGCCTGCTGATCGGTCAGCTTGCCCGGCTGTCCCAGGGGCATGTTCTGCTTGAGGAAGTAGGCGGCGGTGTTTACCCGTTGCATGCCGGCGCCCCAGTTGTAGGTGTCCGGCCCCCACAGTGGCGGGAACACGTAGCGGTCATTAACCTGCTGGCCTTCCCCGCTGGCCCCATGACACACGGCGCATTCCTGTTCATAGACCTGCTTGCCGCGGGCAAAAGCGGGAGGCAGTTCCGGCTCGGCCAGCTTGGGGTAGCCTCGGCCCGGGGTCTTGGGTTCGGTGCTGCCGCCTGCATCCAGATAGGCCTGCATAAAGGGGAAGTCGTCGCGCTTGCCGCCCTTGAGTAACTCTTCGTCGCTGGGAATAGCCATGTCGGCCGGATCAAACTGCTCCCCGGTCAGGGTGCCCTGGGCCAGCCAGTAGGCGTAGGCGGAGAGATCCACCAGCACAGGATTCATATGCTCGGGCGGCGTACCGTTCATGGAATAAAGGAAGCAACCCTGAATGCGTTCCTCATAGCTGTTGATGCGGTCGTTCTTCTTGCGATAGGCCGGATAACTCATATAGGCGGCCCACAGCGGCGCGGCGTTTTCCTTTTTGCCACCATCCATATGGCAATTAACGCAGTTCAGGCCGTTGCCCACAAATTCCGGTGACATGGACTGGGAGTTAACAAAGTAGTTGTAACCCCGAACCACCTTTTCACCAAACTCACCGTCGGGCAGTTTGTCCCAGCCCGGAGGGGAAGGGTATGTCCCGGCGGCCTTCCCCACCGGGAGTTCTTCCTGAATGGCCAGTTTCTCAAGGTGCGCGGCCTGAGCGGTGCCCTGGGCATGGGCCAGGCCGGTAACGGCCAGAGACAGGCCAAGCGTCATGGCGGAAATTCTGAACATGTTACTGGCCTCCCAGGCTGGCGAAGTAGCTGGCGACGGCGGAAATGTCTTCCGCACTCAGACGTTTGGCGATGGGCGCCATCAAGCCGTGAGTATCGGGGGCTCGGCTACCGCTTTGCCAGGCCTTGAGCTGCCCCTCAATGTAATCGGCGTGCTGGCCGGCCAGGCGGGGAAAGGCCTCGCCCGCGCCCACGCCTTCCGGGCCATGACAGGAGACGCAACTGGGAATGTCGCGCTGCCAGTCACCCTGGTAGGCCAGCCTTTCGCCGGTGGCCATGTTCTGGGGGGCAGGTTTTTCGCCCCTGAAGGCCGGACGCTCTGGCAGGCTCACCGGCAGGCTGGCAAACCACTGGCTCACCGCTTCAACACCGGCATCGTCCAGCATCATGGCCATGGGCTTCATGATGGCGTTGTCGCGCGCGCCGCTCTGAAAATGGCGCAGTTGTTCGGCCAGATAGGGCACCGGCATGCCGGCAATGGATGGGGCCAGGTTGGCCATGCCCAGGCCGCTGGCCTGGTGGCAGCTGATGCACACGGCCGCCTGTGGTGGCATTTCCGCCAGCGCCGGGGCGGCGGTAGCGCTCAGCAAGGCTCCCAGTAGTATGGTTTTGGTCATTTGTTATTATCCTCGTCTGGAGGTCGTGTTACTGGGAGCTCATTTTAGAACTCGACGCCAGAGCCAGATATACGTATTTCCCACATAAAAAGCAGGTGTTTTATTGTTTTTTAAAGAAAAAACAACAAGGTCTCATCCATTCGAGTCGTTCGCCTCATGCCCCTGGCTCTGATCCCGCCAGAGCAGCCACAAACGAGTATCCAATTCCAGCTGGTGATAATCAGGTTCCATGTGGCAGCACAGCTGATAGAAGGCTTTGTTGTGCTCCTTCTCGCGAAAATGGGCCAGTTCATGCACCACTATCATGCGCAGGAATTCCGGTGGCCCTTCGCGAAACAGGGCTGCCACCGTGATGCTGTTGCGGGTTTTCAGCTTGCTGCCTTGCAGGTGGGCCTGGTAGGTGTGTAGCCCCAGTGCCTGTTTCACCACATTGAGCTTGCTGTCGTAGCGCACCTGGCTGAGCGGCGCCGCTTTTTTCAGGTAGCGACTTTTCAGCCTGCTCACATAATCGTACAGGGCTTTGTCGTTCTGCACCGCGTGCGGCTTGGGGTATTTACGCTGCAGGTAGAGGCCGAGACGGCCACTGGCCAACAGCTCTGCGGCCTGCTGTTGCAGGGACGCCGGATAACCGGCCAGATAATTCGGAACGCTCAAGGCAATCTCCGTACCAAATAACCACCATTATATGACGAAGCCGCCCGTGCGCGCAGCGGGAACGCGCTTGCCATCGTGGAGCATCCTCGCTTTACTGGCAGACAATCAAGACACTTGTTGCAGTATTGACTCCATTGTATGGGGAATATGACCATGACCATTTCTGCCGCCGACTGGGCCTTTGACAAGGCCGGCAGCCTTCCCTTTGTCGAGCAACTGGTGCGCCATGCCACCCAGGCGGTGGGTGATGGGCGCTGGCAACCGGGAGAGCGGCTGCCCTCCATTCGGCAACTGGCGGAGGCGCTGGGGGTCAGTCGCTTTACCGTCACCGACGCCTACGAGCGGCTCGCCGCCGCCGGCCTGGTGGTCAGCCGCCGTGGCAGCGGCGTTTATGTTGCCCGCAGCACCCAGGCTCGCCGGCTGGTGCGGGAGGTGGATGCCTCGGCCAGTGCCATGGCCCAGGAGGTGGCACTGCTGCGGCGAGTGATGGATACCGAAACGTTTCCTTTCAAACCCGGCAGTGGTTGCCTGCCCGCCGACTGGCTGGGGGACGCCGATCTGCGTTCGGCCCTGCGTGAACTGGCACGCCAGCCGGCCCCGCTCACCGAATATGGCTCCGTCCAGGGACATCCGGCGCTGCGCCGGCAACTGGGATTCAGGCTGGAGCGGTATGACATTCAGGCCGATCCGGCCCAGATCCTGATGACCGGTAGTGCTTCTCACGGCCTGGACATGGTGATGCGCGCCCTGGTTCGGCCCGGAGACCGGGTGCTGGTGGACGATCCGGGATTTTACAACTTTCAGGCCCTGATTCGATTGCACGGCGCCGTACCGGTGGCCGTGCCCAGAGACGCCGAAGGCCCGGTGCCGGCGGCCCTGCGCCTGGCATTGGAGCAGCACGGGCCCGTGCTCTATCTCACCAACTCGGTGCTGAGCAATCCCACTGGCGCCGGCGTCAGCCGCCAACGGGCGCTGCGCGTACTCAGCCTGCTGAGTGAGCGCCAGTGCTGGCTGCTGGAAGATGATATTTACGCCGACTTTGACGTTCGGCACAGCCTGCGTTTCGCCAGCCTGGCCGGGTTTGAGCGACTTATCTACACCGGCAGCCTGTCCAAAACCCTGTCGGCGGATCTGCGGGTGGGGTTTCTGGTGAGCAACCCGGCGCTGATCGCCGAACTGACCGACATCAAGCTGATCACCGGCATGTCCACCTCCATGGCCACCGAAGATCTGATGTACCGGTTGCTCACCGGTGGCCGCTACCGCCGCCATGTGGAGCAGCTGTGTCGGCGACTGGATGAAGTGCGTGAGCCCGTGCTGGCCCGTTTTGAATCACTGGGGTTCGGAGTGGAACACCGGCCGGTGGGCGGCTTTTTCTGCTGGCTGAAACTGCCCGGCGAGATCAGCGCCGCCGATCTCAGCCGGCGGGCGGCGGAAGAGGGCATTCTGCTGGCCCCGGGGCGTTACTTCAGCCATCAGGCCGATGCCGACAGTTATATGCGTATCAACCCGGCGCACTGCCCGGATTCATTGTGGCCTCAACTGGAGCGCCTGCTGGCACAATGCCAGCAGGCGCCTCCCAGCCACCGCCCAACGCCTTGAACAGGTTAACGGCGGCGTCGAGCCGATTCTGGCGCAGGCTGGCCAGCTGCTCTTCGGCACTGAACAGGGTACGCTGGGCATCCAGCAGGGTCAGCAGCTCGTCGGCGCCTTCCCGGTAACGGACTTCGCTCAGGCGCAGGGTCTCCCGGGCTTCGGCCACAATGCGCAGTTGGCGGGCTTCTTGTGCCTGATAGAGGGCGCCGTTACCCAGGGCGTCTTCCACCTCCTTGAGGGCGGTCAGCACCGCCTGACGGTAGGTCTCGGCCAGCTCGCGCCGGCGGGACTCGCTCAGCCTTATCTCGGCCCGGCGCTGGCCGCCGTCAAACAACACCTGGCTGAGTGACGTGCCCAGGCTCAGGGTATGGCTGGGATCCGCCAGCGATAGCAGGGCCGCACTGGCCAGACTGCCGCTGCCGGCAAGCTGCACCGAGGGCAACAGGGCGGCACGGGCCGCGCTCAGATCGGCATTTGCCGCCAGCAGGCCGGCCTCGGCGCTGGCCAGATCGGGGCGGCGCAGCAATAGTTCCGATGGCAGTCCGGGGCCGGCCGCAGGCACCGACAGTGCCATCAGCTCACCCGCCGCCGGCGCGAAGGCCTGGGGTGTCTCACCCAGCAAAATGGCCAGGGCGGACTGAGCCTGGCGGGCCTGCTCCCGCAGCGGCAGCAGGCTGGCCTCCTGAGTCAGCACGGCGGTGCGCTGGCGGTGCACTTCGCTCAGGGCGGCGGCACCGTTACGGTATTTGGCGTCCACTATGCTCAGGTTGTTCTGCGCAATGGCCAGGTTGCGCTCGTTGATGCGCAGCCGCTCTTCGTTGGCCAGCTGCTGAAACCAGGTGTTGGCCACGGCGCCGATAAGCGTCAGCCGAGCGCTTTCAAAGTCGTAACGGCTGGCGGCCAGGTTGGCACCGGCGGCCAGCCGGCCCGCCCTGTTTTTACCCCACAGATCCAGCTCGTAGTTCAGCTCCAGGCCCAGGTTGCTGCGTTCACTCGGGGAGCCTGGCTGTGACCAGTCGCGATTGCTGTTGCCGCTGGCGTTCAGGGTCGGGAACAGGGAGGCGCCGCTGGCGGCCAGTCTGGCTTCGGCCTGGCTAATGCGTTCGGCGGCAATGCGCAAATCAGGCGCATTGGTCAGTGCCCGCTCTACCAGCTGGTTCAGGGTTGGAGAGCCAAAGCCTTGCCACCATTGTCGATCCGGCGCCGTGGTGGCCTTACTTGGGCTCAGCCAGTGATCGGCCAGCGTCGGCGTGGGCAGTATCGGATCGTCATGCAGGGCGCAGCCACTCAGGGTCAGCAGTGCCAGCAGGGTTAGGGGGCGAAAAACGGTCATGGTGTTACTCCGAAGCCAGGGCCACAACGGGGTTCATGCGGGCGGCCTTGCGTGCCGGCAGCCAGCCAAAGATCAGGCCGGTAATAAAGGCACAGCCAAAGGCGAGCAGCACCGGTGCCGGTGAGAAATGCACCGGAATGTCAAAGCGGCTCACCAGGGCGGCGGCACTCAAGCCCAGTACCACGCCAATGGCACCACCCAGGGCCGACACCACCAGTGCCTCGGTCAGAAACTGCTGCTGTATATGGCGGCCGCGGGCACCGGTAGCAATGCGAATTCCGATTTCGCGGGTGCGCTCGGTCACGCTCACCAGCATGATGTTCATTACTCCTATACCCCCCACCAACAGCGAAATGGCGGCAATGGAGCCCAGCAGCCAGGTAAAGGTTTGAGTGGTGGCCGACACCGTATCGATAAGGGAAGACATGTTGCGAATCTGAAAGTCTTCCACCCCATGGCGGGCCAGCAGCAGCCGGTGAATGTCGGCCTCGGTGTCATTGATGGTCGCCACCTCCTGTACCGACACGGTTATGTTGCGCAGGAACTGCTGGCCGAACAGCCGCAACCCGCCGGTGGTATAGGGCACAAACACCACATCGTCCTGATCCTGGCCCCAGGGCGAGGCCCCCCGAGTTTCCATGACGCCAATCACCTGAAACAGAATGTTGTTGACCATCACGTATTGTCCCAGGGGATCCTGCCCCGGAAACAGCGCATCCACCACCGACTGACCCAGCACCGCGACGGTGGCGTAGTTGCGTTCATCCTCGGCGGTAAAGAAGGTGCCGGCGCTCGGACTCCACTGCCGGGCCAGCGTAAAGTCGGCGGAGGTGGCGTTGATCTCCGGGCTGTGATCCCGATTGCCCACCCTCAGGGTGGCGCTGCCTCCCAGCTCGGGCACCGCCGCCGTAACGTTATCGAGTCCCTTTATCGCCTCCATGTCGGCGGGCACCAGGGTGGAGGTGGCGTGTCGTCCCCACTGGTTGGGCGCGCCGGGGCGCACCACCAGCAGGTTGCTGCCCATGGCGCTGATGCTCTGCACCACCTGTTGCTGGGAGCCGTTGCCAATGGCCAGCATGGTGATTACCGAGGCCACGCCAATCACGATGCCGAGCAGGGTGAGGGCGGCGCGAAACAGGTTGCTGTGCAGGGAGCGAAAGGCGGTGCGAACCGCTTCCTGCAGCTCGTTGGCCAGCGAGCCGCCGGTCTGATGCCGGCTTCTTGCCGGCATCACCGGGCGCTCCGTCGCCGGCTCTGAATCTGCCACTATACGACCGTCACTGATTTCAATGCGCCGATCGGCCTGGGCCGCCACGCCGGCATCGTGGGTGATCAGGATCACGGTATGGCCCTGGCGGGCCAGATCGGTCAGCAGGGCCATCACCTCGGCGCCGCTTTTGCTGTCGAGGGCGCCGGTGGGCTCGTCGGCCAGAATGATGTCGCCACCGTTCATCAGCGCCCGGGCAATGGATACCCGTTGCTGTTGGCCGCCGGAAAGTTGCCCCGGGCGATTGTCGAGTCGATGCTCCAGCCCCAGCCTGGCCAGCAGACCGGCGGCCTGCTGCCGCCGCGCCGCCCGCGGCAGGCCGGAATAAATGGCCGGCACTTCCACGTTTTCCCGCGCGCTCAGCCCGCCCAGCAGGTGATAACTCTGAAACACAAAGCCAAAGGTCTCCCGGCGCAGGGCGGCCAGTTCGTCGGGGTCAAGGCTGGCCACATCGTGGCCCAG
Source organism: Oceanimonas sp. MB9 (assembly GCF_011319775.1). Taxonomy (NCBI): domain Bacteria; kingdom Pseudomonadati; phylum Pseudomonadota; class Gammaproteobacteria; order Aeromonadales; family Aeromonadaceae; genus Oceanimonas; species Oceanimonas sp. MB9. The sequence continues at coordinate 53,751 of NZ_VFBE01000007.1, forward strand.
CAGCCGGTATTCACCGTCGTCGGGCTGGTCCAGGCAGCCGAGAATGTGCATCAGGGTCGACTTGCCCGAGCCGGAGCTGCCCATGATGGCGACGAATTCGCCGGCGTAAATATCCAGGTCAATGCCGTGCAGCACGCGAGTGGTCAGCTCGCCGCTGCCATATTCCCGCACTATGCCGCGCAAGGAGATCAGTGGTGTGCTCATCAGAAACGCATCCTCATTCGGGGGCGGCGTTCACCCTGATCGCCGGTGCCGGCGGCCAGGTTCAGCACCACACGATCACCCGGCTTAAGGCCACTGATGATTTCGGCCTGAATGCGGTCGCTGACCCCCAGCCGCACCGTGCGCGGCTCGGTTTGGCCATCGGCATTCAGCACCCTGACCCGGGCCCGATCGACCTGTTCCGGTGAAGCAAAGCGCAACGCCGACACCGGCACCAGCACCACATCGTGCGCCTCGGCCTGCACAAAAAACACCTGAGTGGTCATTTGTGTCATCAGCCGCCCTTCCGGGTTGTCGATATCAAACAGGGCGTTGTAGAGCACCACGTTGTTTTCCACTACCGGGGTCGGCTCAACCTTGCGCAGCCGGCTGTGCCAGCGTCGGCGAGCATCCCCCAGGGTGGTGAAGTACACCTTCATGTCCGGGGTCAGCCGGTTGACGTCGGCTTCCGACACTCGCGCCTGCACCGTCATGGTGGCCAGGTTGGCGATACGCATCAGGGTGGGGGCCTGCTGGTTGGTGTTCAGGGTTTGTCCCTGGCGGGCGTCGATGCTTACCACTGTGCCGTCCATGGGGGCATAGATACGGGCATAGTCCAGGTTGGCTTCGTCGGCGCGCAGGCTGGACTCGGTCTGGCTGATCTGGGCCTTGAGCGCCTCCACCTGGGCTTGTGCCGAGTGCAGCCCGGCCTCGGCACTTTGCACCGCTTCCCGTGATGTGGCGTTTTCCGCCATCAGCCGTTGCTGGCGCTGGTGCTGAATGCGGGCCAGGGTCAGCTGGGCCTGGCGGTCCTTGAGCTGGGCCTGCTGGTTGCGTAGCTGAGCCCGGCTGGCATCTACCTGGGCCAGATACACCGTGGGGTCGATTTCCGCCAGCAGATCGCCGGCTTTGACCTGGTCGCCCACTTCCACATGGATCACCTCGAGCTGGCCCGATACCTGGGCCCCCACGTCCACATGGTCGCTGGGTTGCAGAATGCCGGTGGCGGTGACCAGGCTACTGAGGTCACCCCGCTGCACCTCGGCCGTAACCGGCGCCGAAGGGGTCTGGTCGCCAAACCATTGCGCATAACCCAGCGTGCCCGCCAAGGCGAGCACCAGCAACGCCACTACCCAAATCGAGAAGGATTTTTTCATCTTGTTCGCAGTTGCAATACGCCCCGGTGATGCTCAGCCGGACGGCAAGTGAATAAGGGCGGCCATTGAAACCGCTAAATGTCACCAAAGTTTGTCAGCGGGTTACAAATGCGACGTGAGCGCGGCCGCCGGGAGTATGGCCGACGGTCGCGAAGTCAGGAGGGAAGGGGGAATCAGGCCAGGCCGATCAGGGCTCGGGCCTGTTGTTCGGCGGCGCGGCCGTAGACACCGGCGATGACGTCATTACGCTGCTGCATGGGGCTGGCAGTGTTCAAAGCCAATGGCGTCTCGGCGGTTTCCGTTGTGCCGGCGTCGCGCGGTTCGTCGCCGGTGGCGCGGTTATCGGTGCCGCCACGTTGTTGCTCTCTCAGCTCGCTGCGGGCCTCGGCAATCAGTTGTTCGGCCTGGGCCGCGGCGCTGCGATCGGCCTGGGACGGCTCCGCCGGCGCCAGGGCGGCGGCCTTGATTTGCCGCATTTTTTCAATGGTGGCTTCCGGGTCGCCGGGCACCGGTGACATGTCCACCTGAACGGAACCTTCCACCGCATAGCGTTTGCCGTCGGGGCCGGTTTCGTACTCGTAGCTGGGTGAGCCCGCATGCTGGCCGCCCACGGCGGCATGCTGCTGTTCATGGGTGCGCACTTCCTGATCCCGCAGCTTGAGATCGTTCAGCTCCAGCACCTCCTCCTCGGACATGGGTTCTCCGGACGGCTTGGTGGGTCGGGAAGTGTCCTCGACGGACTGCCGTTCGTTGTCGGCGTCGGCGCTTTCTGCGTTGTCGACGTTTTCGTCCTCGGCCGGTGCCGCCTCATTACCGGTTTTTCGGCCTTGAGCGTCATACAGGGCCACTTCGTCGTTGCCGCGCTCCCGGCGCGGATCGCGGCCGGCAAAGGCATCGGCCTGCTCGGCGGGAGGCACCCGTTCGCGCTGTTCATTGTCCTGGCGTGGCTGGCTGCCAACGGTGGGGGTGGCGGCAAACAGGGCGTCGTTGAGCCGGTTGTCGATGTTCATGGCGCCTCATCCAATGACTCAAATGAATTGTTTGATTATTCACCATTACGACCAAACAGGAAAGCGAGCGGCAGAAATTCATCGCTGCCTGAAAATGCAAGTGATGTTGACAATGATTCTCAATGGTGGAATATTCGGCCGGTTTTCGTTGACCGGAGCCTTCCTTTTCTCATGTTCGGCCCTGCTTCCCGTGCCAGCCAGCCCCCTCGCTGGGTGCGCCCGGTTCATACCTACAGCTCAATGCTTATGTTGTTGATTATGCTGTTTTTTACCACCACCGGACTGACCCTCAACAATCGTCAGTGGCTGCCCGAGTCCGTGCCCGAGCAGGAAACCGAGCTGGTCCTGCCCGAGTCGTTCGCCACCACGGCGCTGTGGCAACAGGATCCCTTGCTGGCGGCGGGCCAGGTGTGGCAATGGCTCAAGGCCGAGCAGCAACTGGCCGGCGGTGAGGTGCGTTTCGACTGGACCGCCGACGAAGGTGTGCTCTTTATCGACGTCAAGCGCCCCGGTGGTTACAGCCTGGCGGAAGTGATTCCGGAAGAGGGCTCCGTGCTGGTCACTCAGCGCGGTTTCGGCTGGATGGCGGTGCTTAACGATCTGCACATGGGCCGCTACGCCGGCCCGGCGTGGAGCTGGTTTATCGATGTATCCGCCGCCGTCATGCTGCTGTTCACCCTGACCGGCTTCTGGCTGGTGCTGCCCATGCGGCGCAAGCGCGGTCGCCTGCTGGCGGCCACCGGCCTGGGCTGTGTGCTGATGGCCGGCCTGTATCTGCTGATCCTTTACTGAGTGGAGATTGTCATGAAAAAGCCCCTGCTGGCTCTGATGCTGTGTGCCGCCCCGGCCATGGCACAACCGGTGAACATCGAGATCTCCCTGCCCGAAGGCAGCGGCGGCGGCCACTACCGGCCCTATGTGGCCGTCTGGGTGGAAAACGACCGGCAGCAACCGGTCAAAACCCTGGCGGTGTGGCGCAAGGAAAGCGACTGGCTCAAAGACATGCGCCGCTGGTGGCGCAAGGCCGGCCGCTACGATCAGGGCGAACTGGACGCGGTCACCTCCGCCACCCGCAAGCCGGGGCTATACCGGCTGAGCTGGGATGGCACCGATCAGGCCGGTGAACCGGTGGCCCCGGGCAAGTACCGCCTCAACGTGGAAGCGGCCCGGGAACACGGCAGCCGCAGCCTGGTGCGCCAGGTTATCGAACTCGGCGGCGAGCCCGCCCGTTATCATCTCAAGCCCACGGAAGAGCTGGGCGACGTCATTATCAGCACAGGAGCACAATAACGTGAACAAGATGAAGGCCTCTATCGCCGCCCTGGCCCTGCTGGCCGGCAGCGTCAGCGCCCACCCGCTGTGGATGCTGCCCAGCGAATTCAGCCTGTCTGTTGAAGAAGCGAAATGGATCACCGTGGACGCCACCGCTTCCCACGGTGTGTTCAGCTTTGACAAGCCGGTTGGCCTGGACTACGTCACCATCTACAACCCGGCCAACGAGCCTGGCCGTATCGGCTCTTACTTCAAGGGCCAGCGCCGCAGCGTGTTTGATCTGGAGCTGACCGACAGTGGCACCTACAAGGTGGAGCTGCGCACGCCCGAGCGTTACATCACCAACTATGTGATTGGCAAGCGCAACACCCAGCGCCGCATTTTCGGCAACAAGCAGGAAGTGCAGGAGCAACTGCCCGAGGCCGCCCGCGAGGTGACCACCTATGCGGTGCAGAGCATCAGCGCCTTTTACGTGACCAAGCAGGCCCCGTCCCGTGAGGTGCTGGCCGCCACCGGCAAGGGCTTTGAGCTCGACGCCCTGACCCACCCCAGCGACATTGTCGTGGGCGAAGAGGCCGGGTTCCGTTTCACCTTCAATGGCGAGCCGGTCAAGGATCTCAAGGTGGAAGTGGTGCCTTACGGCACCAACTACCGGGATGACCGCCGCCAGACCGAACTGATGACCGACGCCAACGGCGAGGTGCACTTCACCCCCGAACAGGGTGGCCCGCACCTGCTGAGCACCGGCCTGCGTCAGCCCGTCGACAGCCCGCTGGCGGATCAGGCCGGGGTGAATTACCTGCTCACCTTTGAAGCCATGCCCGAATAAGGAGACCACCATGTTGCGAGCCCTGCTGCTGTGTGCGGGGCTGGGGCTGGCCGCCCCGGCCTCGGCACACTATCCGGTGATGGACTGCAGCCGAAACGGCGACAGCGTGGACTGTCGCGTCGGTTACAGCGACGGCACCCTGGCCAAAGGCGCCGAGGTGGTGATGTTCAGCTACGATGACGACGAAATCGCCCGGGCCGAGGCCGATGCCCGCTCCGAGGTGCATTTTCCCTGGAGTGAACAGGAGTTCTACATTCAGTTCGATGCCGGCCACGAGCAGCCGGCGGAATTTGATTATGTCGAGCTCTGAACTGAGCGTGGAGAGCCTGGAGCGGGTGCCGCCCAATGACGGCCGGCGCGAAACTCTCTGGGTCATGCTCACCCTGGCGCTGGTGCTGCTGGCTGGCGCCGCCGGCATTACTTGGCGCCAGCAGGTCACCCTCACCGCCGCTCCGCACACCGCCCTTAGCACTCCGGGCAGCCGGTTGCTCACCGAGCTGGCCATCGCCGCCGAGGAAATTCGCTTTATGACCCCGGAGGGCGAGGCCTGGCCCACAGTGATGCGGCTGGCCGAACTGGGCGTGCCCCCCTTTGACCGCTCTGAGCTTGTCTGGCAGCAGCCGGAAGCGGCCTGCTACAGCACCACAGAGCCGACCACGGGTGCGGCCTTTACGCTCTGGCTGGCGCCGGAAGGCGGCCTGTTTTACCACCCCGGTGGTGAGGCGCTGCACCACTGCCGGGATCTGGCCCACTGGACCAAAATGGATAAATAACAATGAAAACATGGCTATTGCTCTGCGCCGGCCTGCTGCTTGCCTTTAATGCCTCGGCCAAACACCTGGTGGTGGGCATTACCCTGCACCCCTACTACAGCTATGTCAGCAAGGTGCTGGGCGACAAGGGCGAAGTACTGCCGTTGATCCAGAGCGGCTTCAACCCCCACAGCTACGAGCTGCAACCCTCGGATCTCAAGCGCCTTGGTCGCATGGATGCCCTGGTGCTCAACGGCATCGGCCATGACGAATTCGCCATGCACGCCCTGCAGGGGCTGGCGCTGCCGAACCTGACGCTGATCCAGGCCAACCAGGATCTGCCCCTGCTCGGCGGCGGCAACGGCGACAACAACTACAACCCGCACACCTTTGTGTCCATCGACGCCGCCATTCGCCAGCTGTATACCATTGCCCGGGAGCTGGGCCGGCTCGATCCCGATAACGCCGACGCCTTTCAGGCCAACGCCCTGGCTTACGGCCGCGAGCTGCGCGCCATGAAAAACCGCTACCGGCGCGAGCTGCTGGAGCTGGACTTGTCCGGCATCCGCATCGCCAGCACCCACAACGCCTATGGCTACCTGCTGCAGGAATTCGGCATCGGCATCGACACCGTGATCGAGCCGGCCCACGGCGTGGAGCCCAGCGCCAGCCAGCTGCAGAAAACCATCGACCGCATTCGCGAGGCCGACATTCACCTGCTGTTTACCGAGCTCGACATGGAAAATCGCTATGTCGACACCATCGAACAGGCCACCGGCATTCGCATTTATCATTTCTCCCATATGACCCACGGCGACTATGACCCCGAGCTGGTCGGCCGGGAAATGGAACACAACCTGCAAACCCTGGTGCAGGCGCTGCGTTTTGCCGCCGAGGAGGCCTGATGGGACCGGGCATTACCCTTGAGCGACTGGCACTGTCCCTTAATCGGGTGCAAATTCTGGCGCCGGTGTCCGGCCACATGGCGGCGGGCCGACTGCACGCCATTATCGGCCCCAACGGCGCCGGCAAGTCGTCGTTGATGAAGTGCCTGCTGGGGCTGCAACCCCATCAGGGCGAGATCATTCGGCACTGGCCCGGGCGCCCAGGTCGGTTGGCCTATGTGCCCCAGCTGGCCCGTTTTGAGCCTTCGCTGCCCATTACCATTGAAGAGTTCATGCTCACCACCCTGAGCCGGCGGCCACTGTTTGGTCGCTCCCGCCGCCGCTGCCGGGCGCGCATCGAGGCGCTGCTGACCCGGGTGGGGCTGGAGCACAAGCTGCATCTGCGCCTGGGCCAGCTGTCCGGCGGTGAGCGCCAGCGGTTGCTGTTTGCCCAGGGGCTGGAGCGTGACAGCCGGCTCTGGTTTCTGGACGAGCCCATGACCGGCCTCGACAGCGAAGCCGAAGGCCTGATCAACCGGGAAATACAGGCCCTTAAAGCGGCCGGCGCCACCCTGCTGGTGATCCACCACGACATGGACTGGGTGCGCCGCTTTGCCGATGAGGTGTGGCTGATTGACGGTGGCCTGCGTGCCCACGGCAGTCCTTTGCAAGTGCTTCCTCAATACGCTCAACCCGGACTGGAGGCCTGCGCCTGATGGAAACCCTGCGACAGGGGGTGCTGGCCCTTTATCAGGGCGGCGTGCTGCCCGACATGTTTCAGTATGCCTTTCTCACCAATGCCCTGGTGGCGGCCCTGGTGATGGGTCCGCTGCTGGGGGCGCTGGGTCCCCTGGTGGTGGTCAAGCGACTTGCGTTTTTCTCCGAGGCGGTGGGCCACGGTGCCCTTACCGGGGTGGCGCTCGGCATTCTGCTGGGCGAGCCGGCCACCCAGCCGCTGGTGGCACTGTTCAGCTTCTGCCTGATGTTCGCCCTGCTGCTGCACTGGGTAAAAAGCCGCACTCAGGTGCCCTACGACGCCCTGGTGGGGGTGTTTCTGTCGTTTGCCATCGCCCTGGGGGCGGCGCTGCTGCTTTATGTGGCCAAGAAGGTGAACGTGCACATTCTGGAAAACGTGTTGTTCGGCTCCATTCTCACGGTCAAGGACACCGACATTCTGGTGCTGGCGGTGATCGCCGCGCTGGCCCTGTGGCTGATCTGGCGGGGCGCCAACCGGGCACTGCTGGCCAGCCTGTCGCCGGAGCTGGCACAGACCCGGGGCATCAATGTGCGGCTGTATGACTACCTGTTCGTGCTGCTGATCGCCCTGGTGACCGTGGCCTCGGTCAAGGTGGTGGGGGCCATTCTGGTGGGCGCCCTGCTGCTGATCCCCGCCACCACGGCGCGGCTGATCAGCCGCAACGGCCGCCAGTTTTTCTGGCTGTCGGTGCTGTTTTCCACCCTCAGCTGCCTGCTGGGCATAGTGGTGCCCATGGCCGGCGCCCTGCCCATTCCCTCGGGGGCGGCCATTGTTCTGTTTGCCGCCGTCGGCTTTGTGCTGGCACTGGTGCTGCGTCGCTGGAGAAACATCGAATGATCAAAAAAATCTGTCTGTTGCTGCTGTTGTGCCTGGGGTTTGGCGCCCAGGCCGCCGAACCCCGCCCGGTGCTGGCAAGCGCCGTGCCCGTGCTCCATGCACTGGGGCTGTCGCTGATGCAGGACACCGGTGTCGAAGTGGTGTATCTGCCGCCCCGGCGTCTGCCGGTGAACCGTATTTCCGGCTGGCTGGGCAAGGCCGATGCCGCCACATTGCCCGACGCCGCGGCGCTGCTGACCATAGAGTCGGTGTGGCCGGCGTTATCGACCTATCCGCTGTTGCGTCAGCGCAATATCGCGGTGATTCCGGTGGACGTGGCGCAAGAGCTGGCGCCGAGTGGTGCTCGAGTGACCCTGCGGCCGAACCTCTCCGAGCCCGATTATTTCTGGCTCGACAGCAACAACCTGCTGCTGATGAGCAATGTGGCGGCGCGGGATCTGGCCCGCATCTGGCCCGGGCAGGCCGAGCAAATCGAGGTCAACCGCCGGGCGCTGCAACGGCATATTCAGCGCCAGGCACTGGCCATGGATGAGCTGTTGTTCAACGCCAATATCGGCGCCCTCGCCACCGAGGACGACCGGCTGGTGCCGCTGGTGATGGGACTGGCGTTGCCACAGGTAAGTGGCGACCGGGCCGATCTGCGCCTGGATGCCGGCAAGGGCGGTAGCAAGCCGGGCCAGTGGCGGCTTGAGCCCCTGGCCCGGCCCGGCAAGGAGGATCTGGCCGCCTGGCTGAGCGGGCTCACCGCCAGCCTGGAGCAGGCCCTGACCGTCTCCCCCTGACCCCGATTGCCGGCGCCCGTCGTCCGCGGGCACCGGCGCCTTTCGCCTTTCTTTTTTCTGTTCCATTTTTCGGAACATGTTGTTACCAAACTTGCTCTTTGAAACTCAATGATAACCATTATCATTGGCTTCCTTCGTGGTGTATGCCCAATGTCGGGTACGCCTCATCATGGAAAAACAATCAGGTTGTTATCAAGGAGTCAACGACATGTCCGAGCCTTTCAACGCTCCCGCTCCCTTTACCCGCAATGCGCTCAGCAAGGCGCTGGGCCTGGCATTGCTGGGCCTGGGTGGCACGGCGGTGGCCGAGGAGTTTACCGCCCTGGATACCGTGGTGGTGACCGCCGCCGGCTTTGAGCAGAACATTGCCGATGCGCCCGCCAGCATTTCGGTGATCAGCCGGGAAGAGCTGGAGAAGAAGGCCTACACCGATATCACCGATGCGGTGAACAACATTCCCGGCGTCTACGTGACCGGCGGCGGCAAGGCGCAGGACATCAGCATTCGCGGCATGTCGCCGGCCTACACCCTGTATCTGGTGGATGGCCGACCGGTGTCGGCGGGCCGTGCGGTCAATACCAACGGCAGCGACGGCGGCAAGCAAATCGGGCTGCCGCCGATTTCGATGATAGAGCGCGTCGAGGTAATTCGCGGCCCGATGTCGTCCCTTTATGGCTCCGAGGCCATGGGTGGCGTGATCAACATCATTACCCGCAAAACCGCCGACACCTGGAGCGGCACCATCAGCACCGATTACACCAAGTCGTTTAATGACGTTAGCAACGATGCCCAGCAGGTCAGCCTGTTTGCCGGCGGCCCGCTGATCCCGGGGCTGCTCGGCGCCCAGGTAAACGGCAGCTGGCAGGGGGCGGATGAAAGCGACTTTGCCGGCGGCGACGACAGCGCCGCCAGCACACCGGAAAGCAAGCGTAAAAAGGGCGGCGTCAAACTGATACTGACCCCCGATGATACCAACGAATTCGGCCTGAGTTACGATACCGCCGCCCTGGATGAAACCACGACCCCGGGCAAGAGTGTGGCGGCCACCGACACCGGCTCCGAAACCACCTTTCACAAGGACGTCTATGTGCTGTCTCACGATGGTCATTATGGCGATCTGCAGCTCAGCAGCTATGTGCAGCACGACGTGTCAGAGCGGGTTCAGGATCTGACCAAGCGTGAAAAAGTCACCATTTTCAACACCCAGGGCAGCTATTTCTGGCGTGAGCATGTGCTGACCCTGGGAGGGCAGTACAAGTTTGAAGACTTTACCGACGAAACCAATGGCCTGCTGTCTACCGGCGTGCCCGGCGCCGTGGCCCAGGTGGATCGCTGGATTGCAGCCCTGTACGCCGAGGCCGAGTGGTCGCTGACCGACGATCTCAACCTCACCACCGGCCTGCGTTACGATGATGACGAGCTGTTTGGCGGACACCTGTCTCCCCGGGTCTATGCCACCTATCACCTGACCCCGGAGTGGACCCTGAAGGGCGGCGTGTCTACCGGTTACAAGCAGCCCGGGCTGGCCGAGGCCACCGAAGGCTTTGGCCGTGGCACCGGTGGCGGTGGTTCACCGGCGCCTCACCCGCGGGCACTGATCATCGGCAACCCGGATCTGCAGCCGGAGCAGAGCACCAGCTACGAGGCCGGTTTTGTCTATCAGAGCCAGGAACTGGGACTGAATTCCAGCCTGATGGTGTTCCGCACCGAGTTCAAGGACAAGATTGCGGAAGACCGCTTGTGCTCAACGGATACGGATGGTTCCACGACCAACAGGAACAATGTGTCGGCCTGGAACTGTAATTTTCAGGGAACCGATTACTACTTCCTGAGCACCCGTAAAAATATTGGTGAAGCCATGATGCAGGGGGTTGAACTGAGCCTTGACTATGACCTGACTCGGAATCTGCACCTGAGCTCCAGCTACACCTACACCGAGTCGGAGCAGAAGACCGGTGAGTTTGCGGGTGAGCCGCTGAATAAAATTCCCGAGCACATGGCCAATGCCAGCCTCGACTGGCAGAGCACAGACAGGCTCAACCTGTGGGCCCAGGCCAACTACCGGGGCGAAACCAGCGACTACCTGAGCCGCACCAGCATGGGCGATGGCACACCGAGTTACACCTTATTTGACGCGGGCCTGGTCTATGCGCTCACCCCGTCTACCGATCTGACCGCCGGCATTTACAACATTGCCGACAAGGAAGTGACCAATGATACCTATGGCGCCGTGCTCGACGGCCGCAGGGTAAACCTTGGCATCAGCATCGATTTCTGAGGTAGTGCAACGCGCGGGGTGCGCCGAGCGTTGATATTCGGAGTGGTCGGCACTGCGCCGGCCACTCCGCTTTTTCTTGTGTCAATTTCACACTTTTGGCCTGAACGGTTCTCACTTCTTTTAGCCTCCTTTCCGGTTGGGATAGGATTGGCGTGTGGAGCTTGTTTCCTTGTTGCGTGGAGGTTTGCATGCAGGATTTGCTGGAGCTGGAAGGCTTTGCCACCGTTATGGCCTGCGGCAGCCTGACCGAGGCCGCCCGCCGGCTGGGTTTGCCCAAGTCTACCCTGAGCCGGCGGCTAAGCCAGCTCGAGTCCCGCCTTGGCCAGCCGCTGTTGCACCGCCGGGGCAACCGGCTGCAGGCCACCGAGGCGGGGCTGTTATTTGAGCGCTACAGCCGGCAGATTTTACGTCTGGCCGAGCAGGGCCGCCAGGCCATGGACGATCTGCGCGAAGAGGTGAGCGGTGAACTGGTGGTGCGGGTACACAGCAGCTTTATTCGAGGCTGGTTTCCCCTGGCGCTGGAGCGTTTTCTGGCCGATTACCCCGGTGTGCGCATCAGCCTGCATACCGAAACCCGGCCACCCAGGGCCGATGAGGGACAGGGAGAGATCTGGCTGTGGCTAGGATCGGATCCGGACTGCGGCCTGCGCCATGAGGTGCTGTGTCGCTGGCCCTGCGGCCTGTATGCCAGCCCCGGCTATGCGGCCGGGCGTGAATTGCCGGCGCACCCGAGCGAGTTGCCGGCGCACCCCTGGGTAGACTGGCTGGGAGTAGCGGCCGAAGGCCTGATATTGCGTCATGACACCGAAGGGGAATATGCCTTTCAGCCACCGCCTTCACGGCTGACGGTAGACAATTACATGCTGCAGCTGGACGCCCTGGTGCGGGGGCAGGGAATAGGGGTATTGCCGGTGCGCTTTGCCGAGGGGCATCTGAAAGCCCACCCCGGCAACCTGCTGGCCTGCCTGCCCGGATGGCAGCCGCCGGCCTTGCCGCTGGGTTTGCTGTATTCGTTCGGACGCCAGCCCAAAAAAGTGACCGCCCTGCTGGCGCACCTGCGCCATAGCCTGCCCCACGACTGGCGCTGACTGCCGGCCCGGTCGATCAACAGTACAGGCGCTGTCGCACGGGGCGGTTGCCCATGTTCACCAGTCGCTCCAGGGCCGGTGCAATATAGTGCCGATACCGGTCCTGAGTCAGTTGCAGCAGGCCCAGGGCCGCGTCGTCCAGAGACGGCGACAACCGGTAATAAACCCACTGGCAATCGCGGCGGTCGGCGAGCAGGCCGCACCGGCGCAGCAGTGCCAGGTGACGGGAGATCTTGGGCTGGGTTTCGTTCAGGGCGTGGGTCATTTCACACACGCAGACCTCGCCTTCGACCATGATCAGCATCACCAGCTGCAGCCGCGTGTCGTCGGCCAGCGCCTTGAACAGGGAAAGGGGAGAGGAGGCGGTTACCACAGGCTTTTTTCCTGCCGATCCTGTACCAGTACCAGCAGTTTGATGCGCTCGTAAATTTCCTGAACCACCTTGGTGGCATCGGCCTGGGAGCAACAGGGCTCGTCCTCGAAGTGCCAGGCCATAAAGCGGTCGCCGGGCAGGGCGGCGGCGGTGGCTTCTGCCTGCTCACACAGGCTGACGACAATATCGAAATATTCTCCGGCCACGGCATCCAGCCCCTTGCAGTTCAGCCCTTCGGTATTGACGCCCAGTTTGTGCAGGGCGGCGAGGGCATTGGGGTCGGCCTGGGTTGGCTGTACGCCGGCGCTCATTACCCGGTAGCGATCGGCCGCCAGATGGCAGAGCAGCGCCTCGGCGATGAGTGAACACACCCCATTGCTGTGGCAGACAAAAAGCACGGAAGTCATGGCAACGTCTGTTTCCTGATTAATGCGCTCATCTTATATATGGACTTTCGCATGTCAATCTTGCTGTCATGCCACTGTCATAAAAACGCCAACCGGGCCAGTGTTGTTCCACAAAATGCAACCAGATGTTCAGCATTTTTCCTGAAAAACGGTAACGCAAACCATTATCATTATTCGGTTTTGAATGGCCTATTCGTCGTGCTACAGCCGGAGATGTGTTATGTCAGCAATGTTTGTAACCCGCACCCTGCGTGCCCTTGTCATGTTTACCGGCCTGCTGGCCGCCCAGGCCCATGCGGGGGAACGCACGCTGGAAACCCGTTATGGACCCCTTACCCTGAATGGCGAGGTCAAGCGGGTGGTCACCCTCTATGAGGGTGCCCTCGACAGCAGTGTGGCGGTCGGCATCACGCCGGTCGGGGCGGTTGCCACTCGGGGCGGTGACGGCGTTGCCGGCTACATCCAGCAGCAGGTGGAAAATGTGGCCATGGTGGCCACCACTCGAGAAACCAACCTGGAAGCGGTGATCGCGCTGCAGCCGGATCTGATCCTGGCGTCTTCCACCCTGCCCGAAGAGCAGTACCGGCTGCTGTCGGCGGTGGCGCCCACCCTGGTGCCCGACGTTGAATATTATCAGCCTGATACCTGGAAAAATGAGGCGCTGGCCTACGCCCGGGCCCTGGGCCGTGAAGCGCGCATGAAGCGGGTGCTGGCCGGGCTGGACGAACGTGCCGAAGGCCTGCAGCAGCGGGTGCAGCGGCAACTGCCGGAGCAGGATCGTCAAGCGGTACTGGCACGCTGGATGCCTCAAGGGGCGCTGATGATGTCAACCAGACTGTTTTCCACCAGCCTGCTGGCCGCCGCCGGCTTTGACGTGCAAGACGGTGGCATCGTCAAGGCGGGGCGTCCGCACAGCTCACCGCTGAGCCTGGAGAACCTGTCGCTGATGGATGAGGACTGGATTTTCATGGCCACCCTGAACGAGGATGGCCGCGCCGCCATGGCGGCCGCCGAAAGTTCTCCCGCCTTTGCCCGCCTGTCGGCGGTAGCGCGAAACCGGGTGATGCCGGTCGACGGACAGGTCTGGACCAGTGCCTCCGGACCGCTGGCCGCCGGAGTCATTCTCGATGACATTGAGCGTATTCTGGAACAGGCCGAAAACTGATGCACACTCTGGCCCGGGCGCCTGCCCGGCGCTCGCTGCCGGTGCTGGTGCTCGGCGGCGGCCTGTTGCTGCTGGCGGTATGCGTGGCCAGCCTGATGCTGGGGGCGGGCGAAGTAACGCCGGGGCAGGCGCTGGCGGTGTTGTTTGGCGGTGGCAATGAGCAGGCCCGATTTGTGCTTGCCGAGCTGCGCGGCCCCCGCACCCTGATGGGGCTGGTCACGGGCATGGCGCTGGGTTGCGCCGGCGCCCTGATGCAGACCCTGGCGCGCAACCCCCTGGCCGAGCCGGGCTTGCTGGGCATCAGTGCCGGCAGCGGCTTTGCCGTGACCCTGGCGCTGTTGCTGGGCGCCAGCTCGGTCACCCTGTCGGTGCACGTGGCCCAGCTCGGCGCCCTGGCCGGCTGCCTGCTGGTGCTGAGTGCGGCCCGGCTGCAGGGTACCGGCAATGATCCGGTGCGGCTGGTGCTGGCCGGTGCCACCCTGTCCAGCCTGCTGCTGGCATTGACCTCGCTGGTGCTGTTATTTGATCAGCGCAGCGCCGATGAAATCCGCTTCTGGATCATCGGCAGCGTGGCCGGACGGGATCTGGCCACCCTGATGCAGGTGCTGCCGTCGCTGTTGCTGGCGCTGTTGCTGATGTTGTTGTTGGCGCGGCCGCTGGCGGCCCTGGCGCTGGGAGAAAGCGTGGCCACCGGGCTGGGTCATCATCCCGGGCGTGTGCGCCTGCTGACGGTGCTGGTGGTGGCCCTGCTGACCGGCTCGGCCACCGCCGTGGCCGGCCCCGTGCTCTTTGTGGGGCTGGTGGTGCCCTTTGCGGCCCGGGCCCTGGCCGGACCCGATATTCGCCGCAGCCTGTGGCTGAGTGCCCTGCTGGGACCGGTGATGGTGATTGCCGCCGATACGGTATCGCGCCTGCTGGTGGCCCCGGCGGAGTTGCCGCTGGGGGTGCTGACCGCCCTTATCGGCGCTCCCGTGCTGATCGCCGTGGTGCGCGGCCGCCGCCTGCCTACCCTGTAATGTAAATCCCGAGGCGTTATGAACTCTCCTTTCGTGTCTTTGCCACTGCCCGGTTACTGGATTATCAGTCTGGGCCGGCACGATATCAGCCTGCCGGTGTCGCGGCGGGCGGTGGCCGTGAATGCGGTGTTGCTGGTGCTGCTGCTGGCCACGGTTACCGCCAGCCTGGGGCTGGGCACGGTGCGGCTGGGGCCCCTGGAGGTGTGGCAGGCGTTATGGGGCGAAGGCGCTGCGCTCAACCAGCTGGTGGTACGTGACCTGCGGCTGACGCGGGTGCTGGCGGGGCTGGCCAGCGGCGCCGCCTTTGCACTGTCCGGTTGCCTGATGCAGACCCTGGCCGGCAACCGCCTGGCCACCCCGGGCATCATTGGCATCGACAATGCCGCCACCGCCTTTGCCGTGGCCTCGGTGGTGGGCATGGCCTCTGCTCTGGTTCCGTCCGCCATGTCGCTGGTGGGTGCCGTGGTGGCCACCGCCCTGGTCTTTGCCCTGGCCGGCGGCAGCGGCACCCGCGGTTACCGCTTTATTGTGGTGGGGCTGGGGGTGGGCGCCGTGGCCGGCGCCCTGACCCAGCTGATGCTGAGCATGGTGGCCATTGATGACGCCAATGCCGCCTTTCCGTGGACGGTGGGCAGCCTGAATGCCCGTTCCCCCGAGGCCACCCGGTTGCTGATGTTTGGTTTGCTGCTCGGGCTGCTGCTGGCGTTGCGCCTGTCCCGCCCTCTGCATTTGCTGCAGTTACCGCCCTCGGTCAGCCAGAGCCTGGGTGTTAACCTGCGGCGGGTGCGGGGCATGACCCTGTTGCTGTCGGTGGCGCTGACCGGGTTGGCGGTGGCGGTAGCCGGCCCGGTGGGGCTGGTGGCGCTGTTGGGCCCTGAAATTGCACGCATGCTGTGCCGCCATCGCGGTGTGCCGCTGTTGGCCTCGGCCCTGGCCGGCGGCCTGCTGATGTTGCTGGCGGATCTGGCCGGGCGCCTGCTGCTGGCGCCGCTGGAAATTCCGGTGGGCATTGTCACCGCCGTGGTGGGCAGCCCTTACCTGCTGTGGATGTTGTTAACCCCTGAACGGAGCCGGCCATGAATGCCTTTACTCCCTCTGTCGCGCTGGCCGCCGAGCCGGTGCTGGAAGCCCTGGAGCTTAGCGCCGGGCACGATCGTACCCTGGTGTTTGACGGCTTGAACCTGCAACTGCGCCCGGGCCGGGTAACCGCCATTGTGGGTCCCAATGGCTGCGGCAAGTCGACCCTGCTGAATACCCTGGGGCGGGTGCTGCGCCCCGCCAGCGGAAAGGTGCTGCTGCGAGGCGATGACATTCGGCAAAAGTCCGGAAAACAGCTGGCCCGGGAGCTGGCCTTGTTGCCTCAGCACACCTCGGCCCCGGAAGGCATGACGGTACTCGATCTGGTGCGTTTTGGCCGCCAGCCCCATCAGGGCTGGCTGCAGCAATGGTCGCAAGACGATCAGGCGGTGGTGGCCGAGGCCCTGGCCGCGGCGGATTTGCTGGAGTTGCAGCACCGGGAGCTGGACCGACTGTCGGGCGGCCAACGGCAGCGGGCCTGGATTGCCATGGCCATGGCCCAGTCCACGCCTCTGCTGTTGCTGGATGAGCCTACCTCGGCGCTGGACCTGGGCCACCAGATTGAAGTGTTTGAGCTGATTCGGCGGCTGGCCAACCGGGGTAAAACGGTGGTGATGGTGGTGCACGATCTGATCAACGCCTGCCGTTATGCAGATGAGCTGGTGGCCATGCACCAGGGCCGGGTGGTGGCGTGCGGCGCCCCGGAGCAGGTGCTGACGCCGGCCCTGGTGCGCCAGTTGTATCAGGTGGACTGCGACATCATGGCCGATCCGGCCACCGGCAGTCCCATGCTGGTAAATGTGCGCCGTTTATAGCCCTTGCCGTATGAGTTGTGCTGCCAGCCGGTGGGCACTGGTAAAGGCCGCCTCTACCCGGCCGCCCAGGCACCAGTCGCCGCAGGCGGCGAGCTTGCGTTCGGCGTCGAGCACATAGCCCTCGGGGTCGTTTTCCACGGCGTTGGCCTGGGCGTAGCGCCAGCGGTGCAGTTGTGCGTCCTGCACTGCATTCGGGCTCACGCCGGTGAGTGTGCAGAACTGTTCGGTAAGGGTGTGTTTCACCTGTTCCTGATGGTCTTCCAGATGGGCGTCGGCCCAGTCGGCGGTGCTGTGGGCCACTACGGCGCCCAAGTTGCGGTCGCGGCCGGGCAGTCGATGGTTAAAGGCAATCCAGCGTAGGGGGGAGTCGTTCACCTGAGCGGCATCCCACGCCGGCAGATCACCGTCGTTCACCGTCAGCATCAGGGCGTAGCAGGGCCGCATGCCAAAGTCTGCGTAAGTGTCGGCAGCCAAGGGTAGCAGCACCTCGGTTTGCGGCAGCGGCGCCGAGCTGATCACCCAGTCGAACTCTCCCAGCTCTGCTCCCTGATCATCAAACAGCCGCCATTTGCCGGCCTCTTGCTTCAGGGTGTCCACCCGGGTTTGCAGGGCGATGTTCAGGCCCGGGCTCATGGCCTTGAGCAGGCCGTTCATGCCCGGTGTGGCAACGTAATGCGGTTCGAACCAGGGCCGCTTGTAGGGCGGTTGCCGGGGGCTCAGCGTGGTGATATTGGGCCGCCACTCCACCACGGTGCCGTTGTCGATAAAGGGTCTGAGCAGAGTTTTGAAGGCGCGGGAGCGGGCGGTAAAAAACTGGGCGCCGTGATCCCAGCGGTGCCGGTCGCGGCGGCGGGTAGCCATGCGTCCGCCCAGGCCCCGGGCCTTTTCAAACAGGGTGATGTTGGCGTGGTCGGCCAGCTCCCGGGCCAGGGTAAGGCCGGCCAGGCCGGCGCCGATAATGGCGATGTTTGGCTTCATTGCGATCCTTTATGGTGAGATGGGTCTGAATGATGCCGTGTGAGACCGCCGTGAAGGTGGAATGCTTTCACGGTGCGGCGGGGTAGTGACACCATGGCGTGATCTTGGTCAGCGCAACCCGCCCGGCAGCGGCGGCGCCGGCATGGGCTCACCGTCAAAACCTTCGACGGTGCCAAAGCGAGGGCTGCCCGCCTGCCAGTCGGCCAGTGCCTCGGCAATCTCGGCCTCGCTGTGACCCACCAGGTTCCACCAGATGTAAATGCGCTCGGCAAGGGGCTCGCCTCCCAGCAGCAGTACGCGCGTGTTTGCTTCCAGGGCCAGTTCCAGCCGCTCACGCTGTGCGCCGAGATAGATCAGTTCGTTGGCGTCAATGTGCTCTCCCGCCAGCGTGATGCCGCCTTCCAGTGCCAGCAGGCCGTATTCAAAATCCGGCCGTAGCGGCAGGGTAAGATCGGCGGCTTCGCGCGCATGTAAATCCAGCCCCACCAGGGGCGAAAACAGCAGGGTTGGCGCCTTGTGGCCCGCGTATTCGCCCGCCAGCAGGGTAAAACACACCTCCTGTTGTGACCACATTGGCAGCCTGGGGTAATGGTCAAAGCGGGGCGGAGTGTTCCGGTCGGCCGCGGGCAGGGCAATCCACAGCTGGGCCGCGTGCAGTGTGCGTTCGCCGGCCACCGATTCCTCGCTGTGGGCGATGCCCCGGCCGGCGGTCATCAGGTTGACCTGGCCGGGGCGAATGATCTGCTCATGGCCCAGGCTGTCTTTGTGCAACACTTGGCCCGCGAGCATCCAGGTAAAGGTTTGCAGGCCAATATGCGGATGCGGCCCCACCCGCATGCCCGGCTCGCCGGCGGCAAACTGCGAGGGGCCGGCGTGATCGAGAAAACACCAGGCTCCGATCAACCGGCGCTGGCGCACCGGCAGCAAGCGGGCCACCGGAATGCCGCCCACGTCCGCCATGCGGGCGGGTAACCGTTCAAATTCGCTCATGATCACTCCTTGCAGGGGTGTGCTCAATCATGCCAGCCCTATCACTGCTGACACGAGACTTTCAACCTGCACTAGTCTAGTCGCGGGTAAGCCGGATTGTTCGGTAAGGCAGAAGGCAAAACCTGACCCCTTGCCTATAATTTTCATATTCCAAGGGGCTTATGAAGTTACATCACCATCAACAATAACGTCGGCCTGTGGTGCCATCGCTCGGCCGAGGCCCGGAGACAGGAAAAATCATGACAGAGCCATCACTCGGCAGTGGTGAAATCGAAACGGATTATAAGGTTGGACAGGACAACATCGACGGTAAGCTCGGCCCGATTGGGTACGATATCCATAATCCGGTATTCGCTACTTCCGGATTGACCGCTGTCGGTTTTGTGTTCCTAACATTGATTTTCCCAGACCAGGCAGGAGCCACCTTTGTGGCCGTGCGTGATTTCACGATCACCAAACTTGACTGGCTTTTCATGCACATCGTGAATTTCTTCGTGATTTTCTGTATTGCGTTGATTTTCATGCCAATCTCAAAGGTGAGGCTGGGCGGGAAAGACGCCGAGCCTGACTATTCCTACCTCGAATGGTTTGCGATGCTTTTCGCCGCGGGCATGGGGATTGGGCTCTTGTTTTTCGGTGTGCTTGAACCCGTTTATCACATGAACGTTTCGGGGCCCTTGGGCGTTGCCTCACCCATTGCAGCAGACGGCAGTATTATCGGCGAAAACGTCGAAGCGGCACGCGCTATGGGACTGGCTGCAACCTTCTATCACTGGGGCCTGCACGGCTGGGCCGTCTATGCCATTATGGCCCTGGCACTTTCACTTTTCACTTACAACAAGGGTTTGCCATTCTCGATCCGTTCCTGCTTTTACCCGATTCTGGGCGATCGTGTTTGGGGATGGTGGGGCCATGTGATTGATATTCTGGCGGTCTTTGCCACTCTTTTCGGTCTGGCAACGTCTTTGGGGCTGGGAGCACAGCAAGCCAATGCGGGGTTCAGCTTTGCTTTCGGGCTGGAAATCTCGACCAACGCTCAGGTTATTATCATCATTCTGGTGACGGCGGTGGCCTTGGTTTCGGTTTGGCGTGGTCTTGATGGCGGCGTAAAAATCCTCTCTGAAATCAACATGGGGATCGCGGTACTTTTCTTCCTTTTCGTGCTCTTGGCCGGGCCGACACTGATTGGTTTGAATGGGTTCTGGACGGGACTTGTCGCCTACACCAGAGACATTATTCCGCTATCAAACCCCTTTGGCCGCACCGATGACGCCTACCGCCAAGGCTGGACCGCATTCTATTGGGCGTGGTGGGTGTCATGGGCTCCTTTTGTCGGCATGTTCATCGCCCGTGTTTCGCGCGGCCGCACCGTGCGTGAATTCATCATCTGTGTATTGCTGATCCCGTCCCTGATCATCTTTATCTGGATGGGAGTATTCGGTGGCATCGCGATTGATCAGATCCTCGTCAGCCCGGAAACCTCGCTGGTGAAAGCCAATGTGATCGACAACTACTCGCCCGAGCTCTCACTCTTCGGCATGCTCAACGAACTGCCGTTCACCAAAACAGCATCGACGATAGCCATTTTTCTGGCGCTTGTGTTCTTCGTAACCTCGTCGGATTCGGGATCACTTGTCGTCGACACCATCACGGCTGGAGGCAAAATTGATGCACCGGTGCCCCAGCGTATATTCTGGTGTGTGATCGAAGGTTTGATTGCGATTGTGCTCTTGATTGGAGGGGGGTTGTCGGCGCTGCAAGCGGGTGTAACCGCAACCGGGCTGCCATTCTCTGCCCTCATGCTGGTCATGTGTTATACGATCTTTCAAGGCTTGCGTAGCGAACCACGCTAGGAAGCGGTTCGACAACACTCAAACGGCAGCGTCATTTTGTAACGAAATTGACGAAGGTTTTGCCAACATATTAATTAGTGATAATTAGGTCTCGGTGCCGCATTCGCGGCTGTTTGTTCAGGAAGGTCAGCAACAACGCGCTTCGAATCAGGGGCGCGTTTTTTGTAAGAAAGAGGGTCGGTTATGCCTCACCATCAAATATCAGGGGTGGACGCTCTGCTCTTCTGCGCAGCCAGTTCACGGTGTTGCGCACCGTGGGCACCATAAACAGGCGGCGTTCCAGCCGATATTTGCCCGGAAAGCTCAGCAGCACCAAGGCGATCAGTATGGTCAGCAGCCCCTGCCCGGGGAGCACCAGCAGCGAGCCGATAAAGCACACACCTCTGGAGACGCCCGGTGCCCAGATCAGGGCCGGATTGCTGAATAATTCAAAAAGTTCATTCACGGATACACTGGCTCTTTAACGTAAACATGCCTGCTAAACAGCGCGGTAACCGGCACCACTCAGGACGGGCGGCGAACCAGGGTATGGTTTTTCCCCTGTTTGTGCTGATACATGCGCTCGTCGGCCAATGACAGGCACTGAGACAGGCTGTCGCTTTCCAGACTGGTGGCCATGCCGTGGCTCAGACCGGCATTTTTCCAGCCAGCCTTGTGCAATGCCGCTTCGGATTTTTGCAGACGCTGTGCCAACAGTGCCGACAGGCCGGACAACTGCTGGGGTTGGCAAATGGGCACCAGCCATAAAAACTCGTCGCCGCCGGTGCGATACACGGTGCCCAGCTTGCCCAAGTGTGTCTGCATCTGCTCGGCGGCAAACACCAGAAAGCGATCGCCCTGGTCGTGACCATGGGTGTCGTTAATGGCCTTGAAGCCGTCTACATCAATAAACACCAGGCCATAAGGCTGGTCGCCTAGCTCGTCAATCTGCTCATGAAAGGCGTGGCGGTTGCCAATGCCGGTAAGGGTGTCCCGGCGCGACATCAGATAACTGCGGCGGTATTCCTGTTGCTGCAGGCTCAGCCATTCGGCCATCGACAGCAAAATGCAAAAGCAGTCCAGTGCCAGCGCGATCACCACCATGCCTTCGGCATAACCGGCCAGATCGAGCTGGCCAACGTGCAGCAGCATATAGGCCAGCAGGGCCACGCCGTAAAGCAGGTTGCCGGTGAGGTAATACTTGGCGCGAAAGTCCTTTTTGCTCAGCATCATTATGCCGGTGACAATGGCGGTGGGCACCCACAGCAAAGCGATGGCATGAGAGACCTGATAGCCCAACACAAAGGGCAGCCAGGGCATCAGCAGGCCCAGCCCCAGACACAGCACAGAGAGCCCGTGGAAGAAGTGGTTCAGGCGCGAATGTCGCAGCCGGCAGTTAAACAGCAGACGGGTAAACTGGCTGGCATAGGCAATGGCAAAGGGAAACAGCAGCATGCCCCAGTAGGCCGGATTGCTGTTTCCCACCCCCCAGATAAAGCCCCAGGCGCCGGACGCAGCAAACCAGCCAATGCCGTGCAGGCCCACATAGCCGGCACAGGCCAGAGTGACCGGTGTTTTAGTGCGAAAGTAGGCAAACAGGGCAATCAGCCCCAGGGTGAACATCACTCCTGTGCCCAGTAGTGTGGCGGCGTTGGTTAAAAACTGCTGCTGGTAAAAGCGGGATTGCGGCACAAAGTGAGGCTGAACCGGTGCCGGAAATTTTTTGGCATCAATCATCAGCCACAGCACGCCGGTTTCACCGGCATTCAGGGTCAGTGGGAATGCCTGCTGATGCAGCAGCCGCACACTTTGCCCCGTACGCTGACCAAAACCAGGCAAGGGTACAGTGCGGCCATTGTCGCTCTGCCAGTAGGCCTGGCCACGATCAAGATAGTTGGCGGGCAGGCGCACAAACCAGGTGCCCGGCTGCTCTGACAACGAGGTGACTTGCATGCGCAGGCCAAAGGCACCTTCGCCTCCCAGGGTGCTGGCCACGGTGCCGGCGCTCAAGATGGCGGCACGCAACTGGTTAAAATCCGTGATGGTGCTGCCTGTGGGCAGGGCCCGCCACAGGTTGGCTTCTGCCGGCGACGTGGTTGTGTGGTCCGTTAATACCACGGGGGAGGCGATGGCGGTTCCGGCTATCAGCCAAAGCGCCAGCATCAGCCGGCAGACCAAGTGCATTATTATTTTCATCCCTGACGGAGCCTGTTTGTCGATCAAACAAGTTTATGCCCGTTGGACTTCAGGTAACAGCGGGTACCGGCGTTTGTTGGTGGCAGCACCTCTATTTCAGACACAAAAAACCGGCGGCCTGACGGCGCGCCGGTGCTTTCGTTACGACGAAAAGGTGCGACGAAACGAAATCAGCTTTCCAGGCTGCGTACCCGGCTGGCCAGGGCGGCAAAGTCAAAGGGCTGGCGGGCGGGCACCAGCAGCAGCAGGGCGGAGATGGCCACCGGCACAAAGGTGGCCAGCAGGAAGGACTCCAGCAGGTGAGTGGCGGCTTCGCCCGGCGCCGGGAACAGCATCAGGCCGGCCACCAGGCCCCCCAGCGTGCTGAGCATGGCGTTCCAGCCCTGGTAGCGGGCGTTGTAAAAGCCAAAGAACACGGTAAAGGCCGCGGCGCAGCACAGCAGATCCGCCAGCAGGAACAGATAGAGCACGCTGAAGCCCTGAGAGGCCACATACAGCACCGGAATGGACACCAGCACGATCAACCAGCGCGACAGCCCCAGCAGGCGGTGCACACTGGTGTTGGGCAACAGCCGGCGCAGGTCCACCACCAGCATGCTGGTCAGGCCGCTGATGGTGGAGTCGGCGCTGCTCATGATCAGTGCCAGACCAAAGGGCAACAGGCCAATGGCAAACCACAGCGGCATGTTGGGCATCAGCACGCTAAACAGCGCCACCGAGCCGTCGCCGGGCAGGCCCAGGCCCACAAAGGCCAGGCCGAACAAACCCATGATAAAGATGATGGGAAAGCTGAGCACACCGCTCAGAATAAAGCCGTTGCGAATCACCTTGTTGTCTCGGGCGGCAAACACCCGCTGCCAGGTGCCCTGATAGAACAGGCCGGTCAGCACCACCGCCAGAAAGAAGGTCAGACCCGATTTCAGCCCGGTGGTGTCGAGCGGATCAAGCAGGTGGGGAGCCTTTTCCTGCAGGCCGGTCAGGGCCGGGACCAGGCCGCCGGTGGCCTGCCAGCCCAGCACGATCAGGGTGAGCAAAAACGGCAGTATCACCAGCATTTGCACCCTGTCGGTGAAAATGGTGACCCGCAGCCCGCCATAGAGGGTGTAAAGCAGGGTGGCCACCATCACAATGCCGGCGGTGGCCCACAGCGGCACCGGCGCCAGCAGCGCCACCATCTGGGCGATGGCGGTGAGGCCGGCGGTGAGGGAGATGAACATGTAGAACAGCATGATCACCAGCACGAAGCCGTACATGCCGCGGCCATAGCGGCCCAGCACAAACTCGGTGAGGGTGTGACCTTCCGGCATCAGCTCGCGAATACGCTTGCCCAGCGGAATCATCACCAGGCGGGGTGCCAGCACCCCAAGGGCGTAGCCGGTAATGGCGCCAATGCCGCCCCAGGTGGCGGCCTGGGCCGGGCCAAACAGAATCCAGGTGCCCATGGTGGTGGCCAGCAGGGTCAGCATGGTGGCGCTGCCGCCCTGGCTGTTGCGGGCCACGATAAAGTCTTCCGGTTTGTCATTTTGCCGGCGGGCGTAAAGCAGGCCGGGAATGGCGAAAACCGCGGCAAATAAACAGAGCCATAAAATAGCGGTGGTGGTGTCCAGCATGTGTTCTCCCTTTGCTCCCGAGAGCACTAAATGGCCGGAAACACGGGTGAAGGGAAGGCGGGACGGATCGGGGTTGTGCGGGATCGTTCGTTTCCTTCCCTTCGCCGGCATTATCCGGATCAGGTTCTAAGGGTTACCGCCGGTGTGGCGGAGTCTCAGCCCGTTTGGGCTCCCCCAGGAATAGCGAATCGAGAGTAAGGGCCGGCGGCGTGGTTGTCAATGTGGCGGTGCTCAGTGCTCGGCCCTCTGTGCAGCGGGCATGGGCCGGGAAGAGGCATGTTGTTGCAGCCACCAGGTTGCCATGCAGGAGAGCAGTATGCCGGGCCAGAGCCAGGCCGCCACCGGCTCGCCGCCAAACAGCCAGAGCAGCAGGGCGACCGCCGCCGGGTTGAGGTAGGTGTAGGCCATCACCCGCTGCGGGCCGAGGTGAATGCTGCCTCCCTGAAAGAGGTAACCGCTGGCCAGGGTGGCGCACACCACCAGGTAGACCATGGCCAGCCAGTCGGCCGGCGCCAGCGCCTGCCACTGCAGTGATGTCTCGGTCAGCCAGACCATGAGTCCCATCCAGATCGCACCGCCCAGCAGGGTGGCGCAGGTAAGCACCGCCACCGAGTCGTTGCGATACAGCAGCTTCATGCACAGGGAATAGGCGCACATGCAGAATACCGCCAGCAGAAACAGCCGGTCTCCCGCATTGAGCTGCAACGCCAGCGCCCGGTCCGGACTGCCCTCAAAGATCACCCAGAGCGCGCCCAGCATGCCCAGCAGGTAACTGAGCCCCTGGCCGGCGGTGACCCGGGTGCGCAGCAGCCAGATGCCCGCGATCCCGGTCAGTGCCGGCACCAGGGTGAACAGGGTGCCGGTATTGAGCGCCGTGGTACTGTGCAGCGCCTCGAACATCAAAATGAAAAACAGCGCATAAAACAGGCTGATGGTCAGGCCGCGGGGCATGGCCCGCCACAACTGGCGACGCCGGTCGGCCCGGCGCAGTACCCAGGGCAGCAGCAGGGCGGCGGCCAGCACAAAGCGCAGCAGCGTCAGGGAGGCCGCCGGGGCCACCGCCGCCAGCCGGGCCGAGATGATGAAGGATCCCGCTACCAGCAAGGTGGCGAGTAACACGCGTCCGTGGGCGTGCCAGTGTTGAGTGTTCATGGTTGCTCTCCCCGGGCCGGCCAGCGACCCCGTATGGTCAGAAAC
The DNA here is from genome assembly GCF_011319775.1 of Oceanimonas sp. MB9. Taxonomy (NCBI): domain Bacteria; kingdom Pseudomonadati; phylum Pseudomonadota; class Gammaproteobacteria; order Aeromonadales; family Aeromonadaceae; genus Oceanimonas; species Oceanimonas sp. MB9. The sequence continues at coordinate 79,254 of NZ_VFBE01000007.1, forward strand.
GATTCAGGATCCGCACCGCGTCAAGGGATCGTTGCCCCGGCCTGGAATGGGCGGCCCTGGTGCCCTTGCCGATGGTCAGCATCATGCCGACCACATGGCCGGGGGGCAGTCGAATTAGCTCGGCCACGCATTCGGCATCAAAGCCGATCATGGGGCAGCTGTCGTAGCCCATGGCGCTGGCGGCCAGCATGGCGGTTTGCGCCGCTATGCCCACGGAGCGGATCGCCTCGTCCCGCTGCAGTTGCGGCTTGCCGGCGTAAAAGTCGTGAATCATCGACAGCATCAGGTCGCGGGTGTCGGCGGGGGCGTCGCGCCAGCAATGGCCGGGATCATTTTGCCAGGCCTGAGTGTCGGCGCAGAGCACCAGCAGCAACGAGGCGTCGGTGATCTGCGCCTGATCCCAGGCGGCAACGCGCAACTCGGCGCGCAGTTGTGGATCTTCCACCTGCACAAAGCGCCAGTGTTGCAGGTTGTAGGAAGTGGGCGCCTGCAGCAGGTGCCGAAACAGCCGTTCCACATCGGCCTCGGGCATGTGAAAGGTGGCATCGTAATGCTTGATGGCCCGGCGGGACATGATGGCGTCTAGGGTATGCATGGTCTGGCTCCTGAGGGAATGGGCTTGGTTTGGAACTCAGTATTCCATGTGCAAAAATGAAGAAAAACAGAGTGAATGCAGAGGATGTGTGCATGAACGCACAGGTGGATGACTGGCACGAAATCTATACCGCCTATCAGGTGGCCCGGCTTGGCTCCCTGAGCGCCGCCGCCCAGCAGCTGGAGGTGCATCACAGCACCGTATTGCGGCGGATCAACGCCCTGGAAGCGAGAATGGGCGCGCGCCTGTTTCATCGCCACCCCAGGGGCTATGTGGCCACCGAGGCCGGGCGAGTCCTGATGGCCGCCGCCGCCCAGGCCGAAGCCGCCTTTGGGGTGATGCGGGCCCGGGTCGACGAAAGCGAGGCCCTGGCGGGCACCCTGATCCTCACCTCGGTCAATAACCTGGTGCCCTACCTGACGCCCTTGCTGGCCGAGTTTCAGCGCCTGCATCCCAACATTCGGCTGGAATACGCCGCCGACAGCCGAATCTTTCGGCTGGAACGCGGTGAGGCCCATGTGGGCATACGCTCGGTATCCAGGCCGAAGGATCCCGATTATGTGGTACAGCACCTGACCCGGGCCACGGGCACCCTTTACGCCAGTCGCGATTACCTGCGTCGTCATGGTCCCATGTCGACCCTGGAGGACATTGCCGGACACCGTTTTATCGGCACCACCCAGCCTCGGCCCGGCAGCATGTATATGCGCTGGATGGAGCAAAAGGTACCGGCGGAGCAGGTTTTCTATCGCGTGCAGGACTTTACCGGCTTCATTCCTGCCCTGCAGGCCGGATTGGGCTGCGGGGCGCTGAGTTGCTGGCACGCCACCCTGGCCCCCGAGCTGCAACCGTTGCTGCCGCCCCCGAAGGAATGGGCCCATGACCTCTGGTTGACCAGCCATGGCGACATGCACCGCTCGGCCAAGGTGCAGGCCTTTACCCGCTTTCTCAAGGATCGCATCGCCGAGCGCCGAACCGACTTTATGCCGGACTGAAACGCCATAAAAAAACGCGGCCGAAGCCGCGTTTTTGCAAAGCGTGAACGGGTTATTTCACCATCCAGCCAATTTCTTCGCCGGCGCGAATGGGCACCAGTTTATCGCCGCCCAGAGGCAGGGTTTCGCCCACGGTCCAGGACTCTTTCACCAGGGTGATGGTGTCTTCGTTGCGGGGCAGGCCGTAGAAGTCGGGACCGTTGAAGCTGGTAAAGGCTTCCAGCTTGTCCAGGGCGCCGGCCTCTTCAAAGGCTTCTGCATACAGCTCCACGGCGGCGTGCGAGGTATAGGCGCCGGCGCAGCCGCAGGCGGCTTCCTTGCGGTGCTGAAAGTGCGGTGCCGAGTCGGTGCCCATAAAGAACTTTTTGCTGCCGCTGGTGGCGGCGCGCACCAGCGCCGCTTGATGGGTATTGCGCTTGAGAATGGGCAGGCAGTAGTAGTGCGGACGAATGCCGCCCACCAGCATGTGGTTGCGGTTGAACAGCAGGTGGTGAGCGGTAATGGTGGCGGCCACATTGTCGCCGGCCTGCTCTACAAAGTGCACCGCATGCTCGGTGGTGATGTGTTCCAGTACGATCTTGAGGTCGGGAAAGTCGCGCACCACGTCGGGCAGCACGGTTTCCAGAAACACTTTTTCACGGTCGAAGATATCGATGCGGGAGTCGGTGACTTCGCCGTGCACCAGCAGCAGGGTGCCGGTCTCCTGCATGGCTTCCAGCACCGGATAGATGTTTTTCACATCGGTCACGCCGGAGTCGGAGTTGGTGGTGGCGCCGGCCGGATACAGTTTGCAGGCCACAATGTCACCGCTGGCACGGCCCTTGCGAATTTCCTCGGCTTGAGTGTTGTCGGTGAGATACAGGCTCATCACCGGCTCAAACCGGCTGCCTTCGGGGCGCACCGCCAGAATGCGCTCGCGGTATTCCTTTGCCAGCTCGGTGGTGGTCACGGGGGGCACCAGGTTGGGCATCACAAGGGCGCGGCCCAGATAGCGGCTGGCGTCGCGAACGGTGTCTTTCAGTTGCTCACCGTCGCGCAGGTGCAGGTGCCAGTCGTCGGGGCGGGTAATGGTCAGTGTGGTCATAGTGGGCTCGGCGTTATCCATTGCTTTCGAGGCCTTTATTATCCACCCACGGGCCTTTTTCACCAAACTTCTGAAAATGTGAGGGATGAGGCGTGAAGGGAGAGGTGAAAAACAGACGGCCTGGTAAGGAGTTTTTCTCCTCACGCCTTCCCCCTCACGCCTCTCGCTCTTGGGCGCAGGGGTATGTTATGGTCTTTGCCGAGACACGGGGTGTCCTGCAATGCAGGGCTGAGATAACACCCGTTGAACCTGATCCAGTTCATACTGGCGAAGGGATGTCAGCCTGCCGGCCTTGCGCCATTGCTGCCTCATCATGCCTTCGCCTCAGCTTCGAGGTAGAGAATGCAAACATCCATTCCGTTAAACGAACAACTGGTGCTGGTCACCGGCGGGGCCCGTGGCCTGGGCGAACATCTGGTGCGCGCCTTTTTGCGCGAAGGTGCCAGGGTGGTGATCAACTACCTGAGCAGCGCCGAGGCGGCGCAAGCACTGGCGGCCGAGGCGCCGCAGCAAGCGCTGGCCATTCAGGCCGACGTGACCGATGCCGCCGCGGTGCAGGCCATGTTTGATCAGGCCGAGGCCCATTTCGGTAGCCCGGTGACCACGGTTATCAACAACGCCCTGCCGGCGTTTTCCTTTAATGGCGACGCCCGCACTCACGCCCAGGAGCTGGCCTGGGAGCACCTGAACCAGCAGCTGGAAGGCGTGGTGGGCGGTGCCATCAACACCACCCGCGCGGCCCTGGCCGGCATGCGTAAAACCGGCTTTGGCCGTATCGTCAACGTGGGCACCAACCTGTTCCAGAACCCGGTGGTGCCCTACCACGACTATACCGCCGCCAAGGCCGCGCTGCTGTCGCTGACCCGCACCCTGTCTCAGGATCTGGGCCCCGACGGCATTACCGTCAACATGGTCTCCGGCGGCCTGTTGCGCACCACGGATGCTTCTGCCGCCACCCCGGAAGCGGTGTTTGACTACATTGCCGCCAATACCCCGCTGCGCCGAGTGACCACGCCGGCGGAATTTGCCGATGCGACCCTGTTCTTTGCCTCGCCCTGGTCGCGTTCGGTGACCGGCCAGAACCTGGTGGTGGACGGCGGCCTGGTGAAAAACTGATGAACATGAATCAACGCATGATGCACCTGAACCTGTTTCTGTTCGGCTGTGGCCATCACAGGGCGGCCTGGCGTCATCCCAACTCGGCGGTAGAGCAGCTGGGTGACATTCGCTATTACGAGCGGCTGGCGCAAACCGCCGAGCGGGGCAAGCTGGACGCGGTGTTCTTTGCCGACGGCCAGTCTACCGGCAATGTGGCGGACGGCAGCTACTGGTTTTTGGAGCCGCTCACCGCCATGGCGGCCATGAGCCGGGCCACGGACCGCATCGGTTTTATCAGCACGGTGTCGAGCACCTTTTTCACGCCGTTTCACGCCGCCCGCATGATGGCCTCGCTGGATCATATCTCCAACGGCCGCATGGGCTGGAACGTGGTGACCTCCATGTTTGACGTGGAAGCCCGTAACCACGGTTACGAGACCATGCCGGCCCACGCCGAGCGTTATCGCCGGGCCGAGGAGTTTGTGAATGCGGTGCTCAAACTGTGGGACTCCTGGCAGCAAGACGCCCTGGTGATGGATCGCGCCGGCCACTATGCCGATCCCGACAAGGTGAATCCCATCAATCACCATGGCGAGTTCTTTCTGGTGGACGGCCCGCTCAATGTGCCGCGCCCGCCTCAGGGGCATCCGGTGCTGTTTCAGGCCGGTGCGTCGGAGCAGGGCCGTACCCTGGCGGCCCAGTGTGCCGAAGCCATTTACGCGGTGGCCTATGATCTGCCGGCGGCCCAGGACTATTACCGGGATATCAAGCGCCGGGTAAAGGACGCCGGCCGCAATGTGAACGTGCCCATCATGCCCGGGCTGGTGACCTATGTGGCCTCTACCGAGGCCGAAGCCAAGGCCAAGCAACGGGAGCTGGACGAGCTGCTGCCCGCCGATGCCTCCCTGCGTCAGCTCGGAACCTATGTGGGCCAGGACTGCTCCGGCTGGGAGCTGGATGCCCCGGTGCCGGCGCTACCGTCGCTCGAGGTGTTTACCGGCCCGAAAGGTCGCTACGCCACCGTGCTGCGCATTATCGAGACCGAGCAGCCCACGGTGCGCCAGCTGCTGGGCCGGCTCGCCGCCGGTGGCGGCCACTGCACCATGGTGGGCACGCCCGAGTCGATTGCCGATTGCATGGAGCAGTGGTTCCGCAACGAGGGCGCCGACGGCTTTAACCTGATGCCGCCGTCACTGCCCGCCGGCATCGAGGACTTTGTGGATCAGGTGGTGCCCGAGCTGCAACGTCGCGGCCTGTTCCGCACCGAGTATGAAGGCAGCACCCTGCGGGAGCATTTGGGGCTGGCGAATCCGTAAGGCGGTTCGCCGTTCGCCACCCCGCGAAACCCCAAAATCGTCACCCCCGCGAAGGCGGGGGTCTATTTTGCAGGTTATGGTGCAACCCGCCATGGACTCCGGCCTTCGCCGGAGTGACGATGGGGGCTCACCCGCCCGGTGGGGTCAGTCGTTGCTCCAGGCGGCGGAGCAGGGCGTCGAGCACCATGGCCATCAGCGCCACCATCATCCCTCCCTGCAGCACAAAGGCCAGATTGTCGGTCAGCAGGCCGGCAATGATCACTTCGCCAAAGCCCTTGGCTGCCACCGTGGAACCGATGGTGGCGGTGCCGATGCTGATGATCAGTGAAATGCGAATGCCCGCCACCAGCGTGGGCAGGGCCAGGGGCAGCTCCACCCGCCATAATTGCTGCAAGGGGGTCATGCCCATGCCTCTGGCCGCCTCGCGCACGCTGGGTGGAATTTGCTGTAGCCCGGTCACGGCGTTTTCAAAAATCGGCAGCATGCCGTACAGCAGTAACGCCACCAGGGTGGGCATCAGCCCAAACCCCAGTGCCGGCACCGCCAGCGCCAGCACCGCCACCGGCGGAAAGGTCTGGCCCAGGTTGGCCACGGCCCGGGCCAGGGGAAAGAAGGCTCGCCCCCAGGACCGGGTGACGGCCACGGCGGCACTCAGTGCCAGCAGGGTGGCGGCGCCAATGGCGGTAAACACCGCCAGCATATGCCAGCCCAGCAGGCTGGCAAAGCTGTCCCGGGCGTAGATGGCCGGAGCGGGCTCATCCACCAGCGGGCGAAACAGCGGGGTTAGTGCCTCCATGTTGAGGGTAAGCAGCGTCAGCAGCAGCGCCGGCACCAGCCAGCCAAGGGCCTGGCTCATGCGCCGGCCCCCCGTTTCAGCAGCGCACTCAGGGTCACTTCGCCCACGGGCTCGCCGGCGTCATTGACCACGGTCAGCCGGTCGGCGCCCTGCCAGAGCAGCTCGGCCATGGCATCCCGCAGGCTGGTGCCGGCCGCCATGACCGGATCGACGGGCTGCGTGACCGGCGTCATGATATCGGCCAGGGTTTGGGTGGCCAGCAGCCGCAGGGCCCTGTCCTGACCGCCCACCAGGCTCTGCACAAAGCCCGGCTTGGGATTACGCAGCAGTGCCTCCGGGGAGTCCATCTGCAGCATCTCGCCTTTGTCCATCACCGCAATCACATCGGCCATTTTAATGGCCTCTTCCAGATCGTGGGTCACCATGATGATGGTGATGCCCAGCAGTCGTTGTATATGCAGCAGCTCGTCCTGCAGGTGCTCCCGCGTGAGCGGATCCAGGGCACCAAAGGGTTCGTCCATCAGCAGCAGCTCGGGCCGGGCCGCCAGGGCCCGGGCCACGCCCACCCGTTGTTGCTCGCCGCCGGAAAGCTGATGGGGGTATTTGCCGGCAAAGGTGGCGGGGTCGAGCCGGAACAGGGTCAGCAGCTCGCTTACCCGGGCGTCGATGGCGCCTTTGCTCCAGCCCAGCAGGCGCGGCACGGTGGCGATATTGCGGGCGATGGTCTGGTGTGGAAACAGCCCTACTCCCTGAATGGCATAACCAATGCGCCGGCGCAGTTGCTCGGCGGGAATCGTGGTGACGTTTTGCCCCTGAATAAAGATCTCGCCTTTGCTGGGTTCAATCAGCCGGTTGAGCATGCGCAGCGTGGTCGATTTGCCGCAGCCGGAGGTGCCTACCAGGGCGCAGACCTTGCCGCCGTCTACTCGGAACGACAGGTCGTTTACCGCAAGCTGGGTGTCAAAGCGCTTGCTCAGGTTTTTTACTTCAATCATTCGCGAAAGCCTTGTTGCAGGGCGATCAGGGTATCGATAAGCATGGCGAACAAAAACGCCAGCAGCAGGGTGGGCAGGGCGCCGAGGATCACCAGGTCGGTGGCGGTTTGCCCCAGCCCCTGAAAGATGTAGGTGCCATAGCCGCCACCGCCCACCAGGGCCGCCACCGCCACCAGGCCGATATTAAGGGTGACCACCACCCGCAGGCCGCTCAGGATTACCGGCAGCGCCAGCGGAAATTCCACCTGCCACAGCCGCTGGCGCCGGCTCATGCCCATGGCGGTGGCCGCCTCGCGCACGGGCGGGCTGACTTGGTCAAAACCCAGCGCCGTGTTGCTGACGATCGGCAGCAGTGAATACAGAAACAGGGCGATCACCGCCGGCGCCGCGCCGATGCCGCGAATGCCAAGCTCACCCAGCCAGGGGTATGCGGTTGCCAGCAGGCTCAGCGGCACCATTAGCAGGCCAAACATGGCGAGGCTGGGCACGGTCTGCAAAATATTGAGCACCGGAAACAGCGCCGCCCGTAGTCCCGGCGAGCGATGGCAGGCGATTCCGAGCGGAATGCCCGCCAGCACCGCGGGAATAATACTGCCCAGTGCCAGCTGCAGGTGGCGTAAACCCTGTTGCCAGAAGTCGCTGCGGTTGTGAAACTCCCTGAGCAACGACAGATCGTCGCAGCCACCCGAAGCCAGCAGGGCTAGCACCGCACCGGTAAGGACAGCCACCAGCGCCAACCGGGCCGAGGGCCCGAGTTTCAGTCGCAGGGCGGTGTCGGTAATCAGCAGGCTCAGCCAGAACATGCTTAGCCAGAAACCCGCCCCTAGGGAGACCCGGGCCAGGGGGCCGGCATTATCCAGCAAGGCGCTGGCGGTATGACCGGCGCTGTACAGCAGCAGCGGCAGGGCGGCGGCGGTAAGCGTCAGTCGCAGGGGGAGGGCGCGGTTAAACAGGCATAACGGCAGCAACAGCAGCGGCCATAATCCGGTGACGCCGGCGGCGCTCAGCAGCCCCAGGGCCTCGCCGGGCAAAATGCGGTTGGGTTGCAGGCCGACAAAAGGCAGTGCCAGCAGGCTGGCCACCAGCGCCGCGGCCAGCAGGCCACCGACCTTGTCGGGTTTGGGTAAGGTCAAACATACTCCTTAATGGCTGAATGCCGTCACCCCCGCGAAGGCGGGGGTCCATGTAGCAAACGGCGCTGTGTTTATGTAGTCGCCGCTTTAGTGCCGTAGGTTGCGAATGAGCGTAGCGAATTCCAACATTCCGCAGCTGGCTTCACGTTGCGATTCGCTGCGCTCATCGGCAACCTACGCCCTGAACGCTCATTCCCATGATACTCCCTCAGTCCTGGGTCAGTCCGGCCAGGTAGTCGGCGGCCACCGCCTCGGCGCTTTCACCGCCGATGGCGATGCGGCTGTTGAGCTGTTGCAGGGTTTTTATATCCAAAGACTGAAACACCGGCTCGAGAATGCCGGCGATTTCCGGGTGTGCCTCAAGTATGCTCGCCCGCACGATGGGGGCGGGGGCGTATACCGGCTGCACCCCCTTGTCGTCGTCCATCACCACCAACCCCACGGAAGCGATGGCGCCGTCGGTGCCATAGACCATGGCGGCGTTGGTGTCGTCGGTTTGCAGGGCGGCGGCCTTGATGGTGGCGGCGGTGTTGCCACCGGAGAGCACCAGCAACTGGCTGTCGCTCAGCGCAAAGCCATAGGTCTGCTGAAAGGCGGGCAGCACGGCGGGGCTCGACACAAACTCGGCGGATGCCGCCAGCTTGAGCTTGCCGCCTTCGCTGACATAGCGGCCAAAGTCAGACATGGTGACCAGGGCGTTGGCATCGGCGATTTCCTGGCGCACGGCAATGGCCCAGGTGTTGTTGGCGTTGGCCGGGGCCAGCCACACCAACTGGTGGGCGTCAAAATCCAGCTGTTTGGCGAGGGCGTAGCCATCGTCAAAACGTTTCCAGGCGTCGCTGTCTTCTTGTTGGTGAAAAAAGGCGGCGTTGCCGGTGTATTCCGGATAGATGTCGATTTCACCGGCGATAATGGCCTTGCGCACTATGGGGGTGCCACCCAGCTGGCTGCGGTTTTCCACTTCCAGCCCGGCGTTGTTCAGGGCCTGGTAAATCAGGTTGCCGAGCAGGCCGCCTTCGGTGTCAATTTTGGAAGAGACCACAATGGGATCTGCCGCCATGGCCGGCAGGGCAAGGGCGGCAGACAGGGTAAACATGGCCGAAGCCAGCAGCGTTTTCATGGAGCGAATCCTCGTTCGGCAAAATTCGGGGGTACCTAGTTCAAGGGTACCCCATGGCATATCTCATCTGAACCCTATTCAGGCGCTTTTGGTGTTTTACCGGGCTCCTTGTCGGCTTGTCTGGCTTTCATTAACTGTAGCGGTCGCCACAGGCCACCGCGGGTAAAGCCCTGCCATCCCCAGCGCAGCCAGCCCAGCAAGGCAAAGGCCAGCCACAGCGCCCACCCCAGCATCAGCAGCCGGTAGACCAGCAGCGGCACCGACAGCACCCAGCCGGTAGGCAGGCTGCCGCCGCTGCGATCCTGATACCAGCTCAGGTGATTGCCATAAGAGCCGTTGCCGGCAATCTGCATGTCAGGCAGGCCCAGCAGCCCTTGCTGAATGGCGGTGAACAGATAGCCCAGCGCCACCAGGGTCAACAGTACCAGGCCTATTTGTGCCAGATTGAACCAGGCGCCGGCCTGCTGGTGTTGCCAGCGCTGGCGCAGCCCCAGGGCCACAAGCCAGAGCACCACGGTGGCGGCCATCCACAGCGGAATCTGAGTCAGCCCGAGGCCCAGCAGCAGCCAGTGATGAAAGCGCAGCGGCGTGAGCGGCAGCCGGGCCAGCCCCGCCGCCAGCAACAGGGTAATGGCCACCAGGCTCCAGAACAGCACCGCCGGCCCCAGCCGGGGGCCGCCGGCAAGCAGCACCCAGCGATCCTGGCCCAGGGTCAGTTCAAGGCGGTGATTGACGCTGTCGACATTGAGCTGCCCCTGTGGCGTGGTAAACAAGGTGCCGATGCCCGGCGCTTGCCGCCAGTGCACACGTACGTTTTGCGTGCCCGGTGATACCGGCAGGGTAAGCGTGCGCTCACTCAGGCGCAGCGGCAGGTTACGGCCATTAATGGCGACCGACTGCAGCTCGGCGCCTTCGGGCAATTGCAGGGCATGCAGTCCTCCCTGGCTGCTGCGCAGAATAAGCTCAAGGTGAGCATCGGTGGCGTGTTTGCCGGGCTGTACTCGAAGGGTGCTGGCGTCCAGGGTAAGGGTCTGGCCGGGCACGGCGGCGGGTCGGGTAATGGCCAGGGTAAGCCGCTCGCCGGGCCAGGGCCGCCACTCGGGCAGGGGGCTGCCCCGAGGATGCACCGAAGCCAGCCCTCGACTGCTGATATGCCAGATGGGGCTGGCATTCAGCCGCCAGGTTTCGGTCCAGCCTTGAGTGGCTGGTGCCTCAAGGGTGAGGGTGCCTGCGCGATCCAGCGCCGACTGCCAGCTCAGCTGGCGCTGGCCGGCGGCCAGGCTGATCTGTGCCTTGCCGTCTACCACCCTGATGCCGTCGGTAAGCACCGACTCACCGGGCAGCAGTGGTATGTCCAGGCGCAGGGCCTGCTCCAGCCCGTTCTGGCGAACCAGTTGGTAGTCTACCCGCCAGTCCAGCCCCAATTGCAGGGTGCGGCTCAGTTGGGCAAAGGCAGGCAGCGCCCCGGGTTTTAACCCTGTGTTATCCGGTCGGCCATCGGCGTCAAGGCGAGTGAGCTGCAGCCGGCCCTCGGGCACACCATTGTCGTTGAGGCCCTGTAACCGCCAGCCGTCCAGCCGAGCACTCACCCGCTTGGGGGGTAATGGCAGGGGCAACTGCAGCCGGCTCTGGGGCGGCAGCGGACCGCTCAGCTCGATGTGGTGAATGCCCGCCGGCAGTGGCAGATGCAATACACCTTCGGCGTTGCGCCACAAACCGCGCGCGGGCCTGTCGTTCAGTCGTACTCGCTGTGGCTGCCACGAATCCCGTTGCGCCGGCAGGGGGACGGCCATGCCGGTCTGAGTGTGAACCTCAAGGGCCAGGGTCAGCCACTGTGGTGTGGCGGTAAGCGTCATCTCGCTAGTGAGTGCACACTCGGGAAGGCATTCGGGAGGGGCCAGCAGGCGGGTTTTAAGCTCCGCCAGCAGCTCGGCAGGGGGAAATTCCGCCCTGGCCTGCTGGGGCAGCGCCAACAGCGGCAGCACCAGCAGGGCGGGCAGCCAGCTCCACAGTTTTTGTTGCCAATACAGGCCCTTGCCGCGGCCGACACTCACGCCCGCCATGCGCAGCACCAACAGGCACAGTAATGCCACTCGCAACAGGTTGAGCAGGGTGTTGATCGTGGGCGACAACAGCACCAGCCGCAGTTGTTGCTGAGGCGTGACCGGGCCGTTCCAGTCGAACTCCACGCTGCGCCACTGCCAGTCCGGCAGCCCCGGGCCGGTCTGCACCAGGGCATTCGGATCCAGCCGGGGAAGGGGCTCGCGAACGGGAGCATCCGCTAACGACATCATCTCATCGGCCGCCGCTTTCGCCTCGGCCTTGGTCTGGCGCGGACTGCCGGCGACGGCGGCGGGCGCCACCGCCCCCGCCAGCTGCGGATAGAGGGCGGTGCGCAGCTCGTCCACCATAAAGGGAACGGCAATAAGGGTAAGCACTGACAATGCCAGCAACCGGTAGCCTGCCACCCAGTGGCGCAGCCTGCCCACCGGCAGCACCTTGAGCAGGGCGCAGGCCGCCAGCAGATGCAGCCAGACCCAGCGCGGTGGTCCCAGCCCCGAAGGTTGATGCCAGATAAGCCCCAGGGTCAGCAGGGTGAGCAGGCCCCAGTGCCAGCCCCACAGCCGAAATGCCGCGACGGCGGCGATCAGCACCAGAAACAAGTCCAGCAGGGTCCAGCGTTGCAGCCAGGTATGGGGTGTGTTGTCCATGCCAAAGGCCGCCAGCAGACTCCAGCCCGGCGGCAGGTGCAGCCGGCTGCTCAAGCGTTGCACCGTGAGATCCCAGCCTACTGCCGGCAACGTGCCGGTGTGATGACCGAGTCGGCTGTCGGCCATCAGGCTCAGTGTTCCCGGGCGCAGTTCAACGCCGGGCTGGCCCTGCTCAAGCTCGGTCACCAGTCGGGGCTCGCCATTGACCGACACTCGACCCAGGGCAAGGGGCGTGCTCAGCCGGGCGTGGTGGCCAAGGGTGCCGGTGAATTCGTCCTGCAGGGTGTAGCCGCCACCGTCAAAGTCCAGCCACAGCTCCCGGCGCAGGGCCAGCTGGGCAGGTTCGGATTCAGGGTTGCCCCGGCGCAGCACGCGAAAATTCATGGTGCTGCCCGGTATCATGCGAAAGGCGGGCAGTGACTGCCATTCGGGCGGCAGGCCGCTCTGGCTGGCATCCATTGCCGGGGGGCCGGTGATCTCAGCCAGTCGTAATGTTGGGTAGGCCTGTACCGCCCAGACTTCCTCCTCGGGCCAGGGGGCGGGAATGACCGGCAATGTCAGGGCACCGACCTCGCCGGGATGCCGGCTGGCCAGTTGCAGTTGCCAGCGGCCCGGCCGTGCCTGTATGCGCAGGCGACCATCCGGCTCCAGCCGGGCGGGCAGGGGGCTGTTCAGCGTCAGCGGAATATGGTGCTCAAGCAGTGCCGGGCCCAGCAGTAACTCCCTGGGCTCCCCGGCCACGCTAAGCTCAATGCGAGTATTTACCCGCAGGGGAATGTCGTCGTCGATATGGCGGTATACGTTGATATCCAGGGTATTGGCCGCGGGCGTTTGAGCCAGATCGCGCCGCGCCGGCCACAGCCGGCCCCGTTGATCCAGCTCGGGGGCGGCAATGTCCCGGCCATTCAGGCTGAGTGCCAGCAGGCCGGTGCCGGCGTCCAGTTGCAGGCTGACCGGCAGCCGGGCCCATTGCCAGTGGCCTGCCACTCGGTGCTCACCGGCAGGCAGAAAAAGCGCCGGCCTGCCCTTGTGCTCGGTCAGGGCGGCGGGCTCGCCGTTAACCGTCACGCCCTGGGGCCAGTGCTCGCGGTCGCCGGGCAGGGGAATGCTGGCGGCGTCATCCAGCTGCCAGCCCTGCTCAAAGCGACCACCGTCATTGGTGAGTGCGAGCACCAGCCGTCCCGGCCAGGCACAGCGGCGCTCGGTGTGCTGCCGGTACAGCAGCGGGCAGCGGGCTTGGGTTTCGCCGTGCAATGCCCACTCTACCCAGGGTTGCAGCGAAGCGGGCACTTGCTTTGAGGGCGAAAGCTGAGCCGCCACGGACGGCACAACACACAACAGCAGTAGGCAAAGAAACGGGCGCATCAAGAGTCCTTTCATGGCGGCGAAAACGGCGTGTCTCTATCCTAGCAGGCCCGGCAAGAAAGGAGTCAAACGACATTCAATGGCGCCGATTTCCGCTCAGGGAAGCCCAAGGTCACGGGCTCAGGCAACTTCTTGGGTCATCGGAGCCTCCGCTGCCAGTGTTTCCGGTGGCAGGTGACAGCGCAGCCAGCCATTTTCGCCGGATTGAATCGGTGGCAATCGTTGATCACAGATGCCCGGCCTGGCATGGGGGCAACGGCCCTGAAAGGCGCACCCTCGCGCCGGCAGGCCCGGCTCCTGGGCGACGTCCGCGTCGGCGGCCGGCAGCGGCGTGCCCGGGGTCAGGGTGGCATTCAGCAGCAGGCGAGTATAGGGGTGCAGCGGGCCCGATTGCAGTTGCCGAGTGCTGCAAAGCTGCATCAGCCTGCCCTTGTACAGCACGGCGACCTTGTCGGCAAAATGCCTGACCAGGCTGAGATCATGGGTGATAAACAGAATGCCGATATTTCTGTCCCGCTGCAGCCGGGCCAGCAGCCGCAGAATGGCCGCCTGTACCGACACATCCAGTGCCGAGGTGACTTCGTCGCACAGCAGCAGCCCGGGCCTGGCCGCCAGGGCCCGGGCGATGGCGGCGCGCTGCAGCTCTCCGCCCGACAGCTGCCCCGGCAGCCTGTCGAGGTAGTCGGGGTTGAGTTTGACCTCCTGCAGCAGCCGGCCCGCCTGCCTTCGGCATTCGTCCCCCTGCAGGCCAAACCAGGTCTGCAGCACCGGGGCCAGGCTTTGAAACAGGGTCAGCCGTGGATTCAGGGCGGCATCCGGGTGCTGGAAAATCAGCTGAATATTGCGCTTTTGCGCTCGGGTTCGGGTCTCTATTCCTGCGCCAAGCACGTCGCCGTTGAGCAGGCTTTGCCCGGCCTGAATTGGATTGATGCCGGCGATGGCCTTCAGGATGGAAGACTTGCCACTGCCGGACTCGCCAATCAGGGCCAGGGTTTGTCCCCGGCTCAGGCTGAAGCTGACATCGTCCACGGTATTGATGACGGTGTGCTGCCGCCACTTGTCGAGCCAGCCGGGACGCTGGTAACGAATGGCCAGCTCACTGACCTGCAACAGGGGCGTGTCCTGGCTCAAGTCCGGCCTCGGCGGTGTGTGCCCGATGGCCGGCAGATCCGTCGTGACCTGATGGGGAAAATGGCAGGCCACCCCCTCCCGTGCCGACAGCGAGGGCATGTGTTGCCGGCACTTGGGCTGAACGCTCGCGCAGCGTCCGGCAAAGGGGCAGCCTTCGAACCGGCTGCCGACGGCGGGCGGGGCACCGGGCAGTTCGGGAGGCAGTCCCTGGTTCCGATATCCGGGAGAGGCGGCGAGCAGGGCGTGAGTGTAGGGGTGGCGAGGGTGGGCGATCAGGGCATCCTTGTCGGCGGTCTCAACCAGGTGGCCGGCATACATGACGGCGACGCGATCGCAGAGGCTGGAGACGGCGCCCAGATCATGGCTGATAAAGACGATGCTGGTGTTCAGTTCGTTCCGCAGTTGCCGCAGCAGGTGCAGCACATGCACCTGGGTGGTGGCATCGAGCCCGGTGGTGGGCTCGTCCATCAGCAGCAGCCGGGGCTTGGCCGCCAGGGCCATGGCGATCACTACCCGTTGCTGCTGTCCGCCCGAGAGCTGGTGCGGGTAGCGGTTTAGCAGGCTGGCCGGCGCGGGCAGCCGCACCTGTTCCAGCAGGGCAATGGCGCCGTCCTTGTGGTCCCCGGAACCCTGGTGCAGACGCAGCATTTCCTGCAGCTGGCTGCCAATGGTCAGGTGAGGCGTGAGGGCCTGCCCCGCCTGCTGGGGAATAAGGCAGATACCGTGTCGGTGAATCAGCGTGTCCGGGCGATGCTCATTAAGGGTGAGCGGGGCCCCGTTCACCCTGACTTCACCGGCGGTGACCCGGCTGCCGCCGCGCAGCAGGCCCAGCATGGCCATGGCCAGGGTGCTCTTGCCACAGCCGGACTCGCCGACAACGCCGAGAATTTCCCGCGGTGCCAGCGTCAGGCTGACGCCGCGCAGGACGGCGCGATAATCGCCTTGCCGATCCTGGTAACCGAGCTGCAGATCCTCGATGGTCAGTAACGTATTGGGCATGATGGCTCCTTAATGAACAGCGGAAGACTTATCAATACCCAGGGTCTTGGCCAGGGCGTCTGAGGTCAGGTTGATGGCGATGATCAGGCTGCTGAGCGCGATAATGGGCGCCAGCACCGCCCAGGGGGCAATGGACATAAAGCCGCGGGAGTCGGCAATCATCAGGCCCCAGTCCGGTGTCGGCGGGGAGACGCCAAAGCCGAGAAAGGAAAGGGAGCTGAAGGCCAGCAGCATCCAGGACCAGCGCATGGCGATTTCCACCAGGATCACGTCCATGACATTGGGAATGACTTCGCGCCTGAGCAGGGTGAAGTCACCGTCGCCCCGCAGGCGCGCGGCGGTGACGAAGTCACGGCACAGCACCTCCCTGGCGGCGGTCAGCACCACGCGAATCACGGCAATGCCATAGAAAAAGCCCAGGGTGATGATAAACACCAGGGGGCCGGGGCCGGCCAGGCTGATGATCAGCAGCATGAACAGCAGCCAGGGAATGGACAGCAGCGCATCGACCAGGCGCAGGGTCAGATCCTCCAGCCGGCCACCACGCAGGGCGATAAACAGGCCGGCCAGCGAGCCCCAGGCGACGGCCAGCAGGGCGGCGGGAAAGGTGGTGATCATGGCCTCGCGCCCGCCCATCAGGGTGCGGCTTAATACATCCCGGCCCATTTGATCGGTGCCGAACCAGTGCTCGGTACTGGGCGCCTGCAGCGTGGCTAGGCTGTCGGCGGCCGCAAAATCATAAGGGACAAGCCAGGGCGCAAACAGCATCACCAGCAGGTGCAGGGTCAGCAGTAACAGGCCGATTTGGCCCGCTCGAGTATTAAGCAGGCGGGGCAGCATGGCAGGGCAGGTCGGCCTGCCGGACAAGCGTTGGGCGAATGACATGGTTATCTCAGCTTTGGATTGAGCAGCGCAACACCGAGATCGGCGAGCAGGTTACAGGCGATATAAATGGCCGAAAGGGTCAGGGCACAGGCCTGCACCACGGGAATATCCCGGTCGTAAACGGCGGAGATCATCAGGGTGCCAATGCCCGGGTAGTTGAAGACCTGCTCGATGATCACCACTCCGCCCAGCAGCCAGGCGACCGTCATGGCCGACAGGGTGATGGTCGGCAATACGGCGGCCGGCAGCACATGGCGCAGCAGCAGGCTGGCGGTGGGGATGCGCCGAATGCGGGCCATCCTGACAAAGCCTGCCGACAGCACGTCTATGGTGCTGCTGCGCATCATGCGCATCATGTGCGCGGTGCTGATCAGCACCAGGGTCAGGGCCGGCAGCCAGGCATTGGGCAGAAGTACATCCAGCCCGGCATGGGCATCCGCCAGGGTGATGGCCGGAAACCAGGGCAGCCAGATGGCAAATACCAGGGTCAGCAGGGTGGCGGTGATAAATTCGGGAATGGTCATGGCCATCAGGGTGGTGCCGGACACCAGGTTATCCAGCCAGGAGTCCCGGTAGATGGCGGTGACCATGCCCAGCAGCAGGGCCAGCGGAATCGCCAGCACGGCCGCCAGTCCGCCCAGCAGGGCGGTGTTGGCGAGGCGGGGCAGCAGTTCATCGTTGACCGGCCGGCCACTGGAGAGGGAAAGCCCGAAGTTGCCCTCGGCCAGGTGGCTGCTCCAGGACAGGAAGCGCTCCTGCATCGGCTGGCTCAGGCCGAAATTGTCCCGGCACAGGGCCAGGTTGTTGTCGGTGGCGCTGCGACCGAGGTAGCCGGTGCAGAAATCCCCCGGCAGTGCCTCGGTGACCGTAAAAACCAGGCCGGCGACAAATGCCAGGGTGAACACGGCGTAAAGCAGCCGTTTAAAGCACAGCATCAACATGGGTGTTCTCTGCGAATTGATAAGTGATGCCCAGCAGCCGGGCCAGGGTCGGCGTCACGCTCAGCGAGTCCGCCCAGGGAATGTGCCGGGCCGGTACTCCGGGCCCGGCAAAGATAGCGATGCGCTCGTCTTCGGCATGGTTCGGGCCCATGCCGTGCGTGGACACGTATTTCGGCCTGGCCACGGCGGCATTCCCCGTGTGTTTGGCGGCGGGCTCAAAACTGGTGTGGGACGGGGCAACAAATACGGCCAGCTGGCCGGTGTGGGCTGCCGGCAGGTATTGCGAGCCATCCAGCCGCGTCACGCCATGGGCGAGCAGTTTGCTGCCGATGTCATCCAGCTCGGCGGCACTGCGGTAGGCGACAAACAGCAGGCCCCCGTCACAGTGGGCATTGGCGCCCGGAATAATGTGCTCTATCACCAGCGCCGTTTGCACCGGGGCATGGCCGTGGTCACTGACGATGGCCAGGCGGTACTGGTCGGCCAGTCCGCTTTCACGCAACCGGGTCAGCAGGCTGCCAAGCTGGGCATCGACCAGCTCCAGCGACCAGGCCACCAGCTCCCGGTCGTCACCCAAAATGTGCTGGCAGTAGTCCGGGCTGTTCAGTTCCAGTAACAGCAGGTCGGGCTGGTGCCGTTCAAGCAGTTGCCAGGCCTGCTGCAGCAGCCGGTGATCATTGGCGGCAACCCGGGTCAGGGATTCCGCAGCACCGCTCAGAGCATGCATGTCGGGCCGCTCCAGCGCCTTGGCCCGCCGGCAGCCATCCTCCCACCAGGGAGACAGATACCAGTCGCAATCATCGGCACCGACCATGCCAAAGCCGACGGAGGCGACGGTTTTACCCTGCCGCCGGGCCAGTTCGGCCAGGGTGGGTGCACACAGATCTTCGGCGCAGGCCGGTGGAAAGTGCTGGCCATTCCACAGGTTGTTGGCGTAAATGCCATGCCGGGAGGCGTTCACCCCGGTCAGCATGCCGGCCCGGGCGGGCATGGAGTTGGCGTTGGCATCGGCCCCCAGCCGTTGCACCAGGCAGCCCTCCTGGGCCAGGTGATGCAGGTGGGGCAGGCGATGGCGATAGTGGGCGAACAGGCTGGCACCGACACCATCCAGCAGAACAACAATCAATTTACCGGACATGGTTATCTCCGAAATGGCCATGCGCCCACTCGGGCGCATGGGGGAAAGCGCAGGGCTCAGGACTTGTCCACCAGGTGCCAGCGAATGGCGAAGTGCTCAACGGCGGGAATTGATACATTGGCCCGCATCACCCGGTTGTTGTTCAGGTGGAAGGGGATCAGGGTTCCGCTTTGCTCGGTCAGCATGGTCTGGGCCTCCTGATAGAGGCGGGCGCGCTTGTCCTTGTCCAGCTCCTGCCGGGCCTGAGTCAGCAGTTGATCGAAGGCCGGATTGTTAAAGCCGGATTCATTCCATGGGGCCGTACTGCCAAAAATTTCACTCAGCACCTGATCGGCAGGACGCTGGCCCCAGGCGGTATTGAACGCGGGCTTTTTCATCCAGATGGTGTTCCAGTAATCGGAGGCGGGCACGGTGTGAATATTGATGGTGATGCCGGCCTGGGCTGCCTGACGCTGATAAATTTCCGACATCGGTCGAAAGTAACCGTCAACGGTGCTGGTATAGAGATCCAGGGTCAGGCCATTTGGGTAGCCGGCTTCGTTCAGCAGTGCCCTGGCTCCGTCGATGTCCTGCTCACAGGTTTGTTCCAGTCGGTACTGATCTCCGGCCCATACCGGGTTGTCGCAGGCCACGGTGGCGCCCCCCTTGCCAAACAGCAGCTGAATCATTTCCTGGCGATCTACCACCAGGCGCAGTGCCTTTCTGACCCTGGGATCCTGCAGGGCCGGGTCGTCGTTGCGAAATACAATGCCGCGCCAGTCACCGGTGGGAATGGCGTCGTAATGAAAGTGCTTGTTGCCCTCAAACATGCGCAGCTGCTGGCCGTTAACGCCGTTCCAGCCGGCCCAGTCGACCTGGCCCGCCAGCAACGCCTGAGTACGGGCGTTTTCATCCGCAATGGCGATAAGCTCCATGCCATCCAGCCTGGGTTTGCCTTCCCAGTAGTCGGCAAAGGCATCAAAGGAGGTGGTGCCTTTGGGCTGGAATTTGGTCAGCTTGAAAGGACCGGTACCCACGCCCATCAGGGCCGGATCCTCATCAAAGCCTACCGGCACTATCTTGGCGCGGTAATCCATCAGCAGGATGGGCAGGTCGGCATGGGCCTGGTTCAGGGTAAAAATCACCTTGCCGTCTTCGGTGCCGGTGACCTGCTTGATGATCGACAGGGCCGCGCGGGCCGGTGCGTCACGCTGGGGATCCAGAATGCGGTTGAAGCTGTAGACCACGTCTTCCGCGGTCATGATGTTGCCATTGTGGAATTTGACATTTGGGCGCAGGGTAAAGGTCCACTGGTCGGCGCTGTCATTGGCACTCCAGCCGCTGGCCAGGGAGGCGACCGGCTCGCCCTGTTCGCCCTGGCGCACCAGCCGGTTGTACAGCACCTGCACGGCATCGTAATAGCGGGTGGTAGAGATGGGGTCGAGGGATTCCTTGCCGTTATATTCCAGCCAGTAGGGGGTCTTCAGGGTTTCGGCCTGAGCCAGGGTGGTGCCGGAGATAAGGAGTAATCCGGCCAGGCTGTGCTTCCAGTTCATATCGACGTCTCACTAACGGTATGGGGATTGCCAGTGAGATTAACCGGGGGCCGTGACGGTTTTTTGATGCAGGTACGCCCTTTTTTCGAGTTTGCAGGCAGGGTTGCTAAGGGAGAGCCTTAGCAAAACCGGGGCAAGACTCGAACGATTTCCTACCTGGCGGCATTTTCCTGCTCCAGCTCCTGCAGCAGCCAGTGTCTGAACACTCGAATTTTTTCCAGCTCCCGCTTGTGGGGCGGAATCAGCAGAAAGTGGTTGCTCTGGCTCGGCATGCGGTAGGCATGGGCCTGGATCAGTTCGCGGCGGGCCAGCAACTGCCTGACCAGTGGGTAGCGCACCAGCAGCAGGCCCAGCCCCTGAAGGGCGGCGGCAATGGCCAGGCTGGAGGTGCTAAATTCCATCGGCGGCATGGTATAGCCCTGCTGAGGATCCTGCTGCCGAAACCAGTCCCGCCACCCTTCACGGTAGCCGTAGCATCCCAGCTTGGGGTAGGAAGACAACAAATGCAGCGGGGCATCGGCGGGGTAGTGCACCAGCAGTGACGGACTGGCCACTACTACCCAGTCGTCGTTGGTCAGTTGCTCGGCGTCCCGATCCGGCCAGTTGCCGTAACCATTGATGATTTCCGCATCCACCTCGCCCGGTTCGTCCGGTATGGCATGGTTGGTGGCCAGCAGCCTCAGCAGTATGCCCGGGTAAGCCTCGCGAAAACGGGCCAGCCGAGGGATCAGCCAGTGCTCGGCAAAGCTGTGGGCCACCCGCAAGGTCAGCTGGGTTTGTTGCTCGCCGTGAAACAGATCGTCCGTGCCCTTCTTCAGGGATTCAAACAGCCAGCTTAACAGCGGCAGATAGGACCGGGCCTCGTCGGTGAGTTCGATGCGGCTGCCCTTGCGAATGAACAGCCTGACATTCAGAAAGTCTTCAAGCTGTTTTACCCGCTGGCTGATGGCGCCCTGGGTTACGCACAGTTCTTCGGCGGCCCGGGTCAGGCTTTGATAGCGGGCGGCAGTCTCAAAGGCCAGCAGGGCATTGAGGGGAGGTAAACGGTTGGTTTTGTATTGCATCACCTTTCAGACCTGAATCAGTTGTTACGGACAAGGCACGGCCAAATGGGCGTGCTCGGGGTTACTCCCTAGTACCCGGAATGAGTGACGTTTTGATGACATGGGCTTCAGCATTTCTAAGGCCAAGCCACAGAAATGATCGATGTTGCCGACGCTGCCGCGTCGCTAGAGTAGCGACAAACCAAAGGGAGCGACCATATGTTGAACGACTTCGAATTTGAGCAGAACAGCCTGACCCTGAACTGGCATGACGGCCGGGTGACCCGGCTCGATGTTTTGTGGCTGCAGGATCATGATCCTGCCGGACGGCATGCCAATGGCCAGCGGCTGATCTCGGTGCTGGATCTGGACTGGCAGGCCACCATCCAGTCGGTGGAGCGGCAGGACGACGAACTGGTGATTCGGCTGAGCAATGACCGCCGGCTGCATTATTCGCTGGCACGACTGCACCAGGACGGCCTGGTGAGCCAGCAGGACGACAGAGGCTGGTCTGGAAAAACCCTGTGGCGAGGGGAGGACTTTCAAGTGCCCACCGTCGACTGGCAGGCCTATCAGAGTCAGGATGACGCGCGCCGAAGGGCGCTGGCCGCCGTGGCCGACAGCGGACTGGTGCTGCTGCGGGGCGTGCCCTGTGAGCCGGGACAGGTATTAAAGGTCATCGAGACCTTTGGCTTTGTGCGGGAAACCAATTATGGCCGCCTGTTTGACGTGCAGACCGTGGTCTCACCCAGCAACCTGGCATTCAGCAACCTGGGACTGGGCCCGCATACCGACAACCCCTACCGGGATCCGGTGCCCGGCATACAGCTGCTGCATTGCCTGGCCAATGAGGTGGACGGCGGCGAGAATCTGCTGGTCGACGGCTTTCAGGCGGCTGCCATGTTGCGGCAAGAGTACCCCGAGGCATTTGAGTTGCTGACTCAGGTTCGACTGCCCTATCGGTTCAGCGATGGCCAGGCCGATCTGCGCAGCCGAGTGCCTTTTATCGAAACCGACCAGGCCGGCAATGTGCTCAAGGTGCGTTACAACAACCGCTCCATTGCTCCCTTTATGTTGCCGTTTGATGAGCAGCGGGCCTTCTACCAGGCCTATCGGCTCTGGGCGGAAGTCCTGTCTGACCCGGAGCTGGCGCTCACCTTTCGCCTGGAGCCCGGCGACTGCCTGGTGTTTGACAACACGCGAGTGATGCATGCCCGCACCGCCTTTACCGATGGCGGTCGCCGTCATCTGCAGGGCGCCTACAGCGATCTGGACGGGCTCTACTCCTCCCTGTATCAGTCAGGAGCCCAATCATGCTGAACCAGGCCCCGACCCGGGAGAATATTCTCGACATGATCGAAGCTATCTTCACGCTCCATGGCGCCGACTCCTACCTGGGCGAAGAAGTGACCATGGCCCAGCATATGTTGCAGGCGGCCTGGCTGGGCGAGCGGCAGGGAGAGAGTGAGGCCGTGGTGCTGGCGGCCCTGCTCCATGATGTGGGCCACTATGCCAACAAGCTGCCGCCGGAAGTGCTGATGTCGGGAACGGACAATCGTCATCAGGAGTCGGCCTCGGCCTGGCTGGCCCCGTTTTTTCCCGCCGAGATCATCGAGCCCATTCGCCTGCATGTGGCTGCCAAGCGATATTTGGTCACGGTGGACCCGGACTATCGAGCACAGTTGTCACAGGCATCCCTGGACTCGTTGATCCTGCAGGGCGGCAACATGTCGGCGGCAGAGGTGGAGCAAATGGAAGCCAGTCCTTACCTGGACATGGCCATTCGCGTGCGCCGGCTGGATGATCAGGGCAAGGATCCGGAGTTAACCACGCCGGACTTCGGCCATTTCAAACCCAGGCTGGCCCGCTGGCTGCTGCCCGGTGACCCCGAGCGATAATTGTCTGGCACTTATTTGTGCCGCGCGGTCCCAAGGGGTCGCCTATGGGGCATGAGGGATTCAAGCGAAGAAAATCGATTCGATGGGGGTGTTGATAAAGCCGGGCAGCAGGCGCTACAACTGTGTCATGTATTGCAAAATATTGCATTTTTGGTTTGTTTGTGAGCGGTCATGCTATAGAGTTGCGTGGTTTTTAGGATATAAGATGGCTCTCAGGCCACAAAGGATGACTATGAACCAAACCCAACCTCTGATGCTGCGCATGGTCTATGGCGGCAGCCTGGTAACTCGAATTTTGATCGGTATTGTGGCCGGTGCCCTGCTGGCGGTGCTGGCTCCCTCTGCGGCCGAGTCGGCCGGCCTGTTGGGCAGCCTGTTTGTGGGCGCGCTCAAGGCCGTGGCCCCGGTGCTGGTGTTCGTGCTGGTGATGTCCTCCATCGCCAATCACAAGAAAGGCGAGCAGACCAGCATTCGGCCCATTCTCTATCTCTACCTGCTGGGCACCTTTGCCGCCGCACTCACTGCCGTGCTGCTGAGCTTTGCCTTTCCCACCGAGCTGGTGCTGGTGAGCCATGGCGGCGAAGCGTCGCCCCCCGAAGGCATTGGCGAAGTGCTGCAGACCCTGGTGTTCAACATTGTCGACAATCCGGTAAATGCTCTGCTGACCGGCAACTTTATCGGCGTGCTGGCCTGGGCCGTGGGCCTGGGACTGGCATTTCACCATGCCGGCGACAGCACCAAGACCCTGCTGGGCGACCTGTCGATGGGCGTGTCGGCCATCGTCAAGTTTGTTATTCGCCTGGCACCGGTGGGCATTTTTGGCCTGGTGGCCAATACCATCGCCAGCACCGGTTTTGACGCGCTCTGGGGTTATGCCCAGCTGCTCGCGGTGCTGCTTGGCGCCATGATGATCATTGCCTTGGTGGTGAACCCGCTGCTGGTGTACCTGAAGATTGGCCGTAACCCCTATCCGCTGGTGCTGCAGTGCCTGCGTGAAAGTGGCGTGACCGCCTTCTTCACCCGCAGCTCCGCCGCCAACATTCCGGTAAACATGGAACTGTGCAAGAAGCTCAAGCTGCACGAAGACACCTACTCGGTGTCCATTCCCCTGGGCGCCACCATCAACATGGGTGGGGCCGCCATCACCATTACCGTGCTGACCCTGGCGGCGGTCAATACCCTGGGCATTGAGGTGGACATCATGACCGCCCTGTTGCTGAGCGTGGTGGCGGCGGTGTCGGCCTGTGGCGCCTCGGGCGTGGCCGGTGGCTCGCTGCTGCTGATCCCCCTGGCCTGCAGCCTGTTTGGCATTCCCAATGAGGTGGCCATGCAGGTAGTGGCCGTGGGCTTTATTATTGGCGTGCTGCAGGACTCTGCCGAAACCGGCCTGAACAGCTCCACCGACGTGCTGTTTACCGCCGCGGCCTGCATTGCCGACGAGCAACGAGGCTAAATAACCTCCTGAACGGAAAAGGCCGGTGAGTGCAAACTCACCGGCCTTTTTTATTGCCCGTATGGGTACTCGGTTTCGCCGTTGCTGTTTTTGCAACGAACAGTGCCACATTCAGGCGCAAACGGAGCCTGTTAATCATGCAATAATGAGAATTATTATTGATAACAAACAGCGCGCAAAGGAGATTCTGATGAAATTGGCAACCGTCTTGTCGGCCGCCGGCCTGGTGCTGGCCAGCCAGCTGGCCATGGCCGCCGCACCGGCCCGTATCGTTAGCTTTGACCACGGCAGCCTGGATACGCTCGACGCCCTCGGCCTTGGCAAGCAGGTGGTGGCCGTGCCCAAACAGGCCATGCCCGCCTACCTGTCGGCCTACACCGGTGCCGCCTTCAACGATGCGGGTAGTCTGAAAGAGCCTGATATTGATGCCCTCAAAGCGGCCGAACCGTCCCTGATCCTGATCACCGGCCGGCAGGGTGGCAGTAGAGAACAGCTGGAAACGGTGGCTCCGGTGCGCGATGTGACCCTGCAGGGAGACGACTACTGGTCAGCCTTCAGCGCCAGGGTGCGTAGCCTGGCCGGCGAGCTGGGTGCCGCCGACGGGGGCGAACGGGCCCTGGGCCAGCTGGAGAGGCGGCTGGCCGAACTCAGGGCCGGCATTAACGGCGACCCTGAAGTACTGGTGGTGACCCATAACGAGGGCAAGTTTTCCCTGCGCCATGAGGCCGTGGTCGAGCAGTTGCTGAAGCTGAAGGCACCCGAACTGCCGGACGGCGTGGACAGTGTCACTCATGGTGCCCGCAGCTTTACTCCGCTCACGCCGGCCCTGATGGCCCAAATGCAACCCGCCGCCGTGCTGGTGGTGGATCGCAGCGCCGCCATTGGCGGTGAGCCGCTGGAGCAGGCCAGCCTGCGTCAGGCCCTGGACGCGGCCGGTGGTCAGGACATTCGCCTGGGCTACCTGAGCCCCGCCCTCTGGTACCTTTCCGGCGGTGGCCTGCAAAGCGTGCGCCTGCAGGCGGAAGAAGTGGCGGCGGTTCTCTGAGTCCATGCTCCGGCGGCTTGGCCGCCGGAGCATAGCTGTCCGGTTACACAACCAGTACTGGGCATTTGGCGGCGCTGGTGACCCGGTGAGAGACGCTGCCAAGCAGCATGCCTTCTTTGTCGCTATGGGTGCCGCGGGTGCCCACCACAATCAGGTCCGCCTCCTTTTCCCGAGCAAACTTCACGATGATTTTTGAAGGGCGGCCGCCGCGCACAAAACCACGCAGATGAGTGGCACCCCGTTCCCGGGCGTGAGTCTTGGCGAAGTTGACCACTTCACGGGCGTACTCCGACAGCACCTTGTCGGGAATGTCCATCTCCACCGGACGACCGATGGACAGGCTGGCCTCAAACAGGCTGTGATGCTTGTACACGCAAATCAGCAATATCTCGGCCTCGGGCAGCAGCCGTTGCAGCTGCACCGCCTTGTCTACCGCCCTGAGCGCGGTGTCGGAGCCGTCCACGGCCACCACGATTCGTTGAAACACATAGCCTCCTTTCTGTGTGCGGCAAACGGGAGTCAGTCCGCAAAGGCCAGATCCCGAAAATACAGCGCGATGTCGGGAAAGGCGATAATCAGCCCGGCGGCTACCACCAGCATAAAGATAAAGGGGGGCGTGCCGCGGATCACTTCCATATAGGGCCGCTTGAAAATGGCGATGGCGGTGAAAATGTCACAGCCAAAGGGGGGCGTGGCCGAGCCAATGGCCACCTGCAGGGTAATCAGCACCCCCACCAGTACCGGATCCAGCCCGGTGGACTGAATGGCCGGGGCAAAAATGGGGGTGAGCACCAGGATCACCACGATGGGATCCACAAACATGCAGGCGATAAAGAAGGCCACGCAAATGGCGATCAGCACGCCCACCGGGCCGGCTTCGTTCACGCCCACCGATTCCAGAATGGTCTGGGGCACCTGGGCAAACGACAGTATCCAGGAAAAGCCGTTGCCCACCGCCACCAGAATAAACACCACGGCGGTGATCAGACCCGTGGACTTGGCGATGCGGTAGATGTCGGGCAGTTTCAGCGAGCGGAACACCACGAACTCCAGCAAAAAGGCGTAGAGCACACACACCGCGGCGGCCTCGGTAGGGCTGAAAATGCCGCCGTAAATGCCGCCGACGATGATCACCGGAAAGAACAGCGGCCACAGCGCCATGCGCACCGCCCGGCCGCGTTCACGCCAGCTGGCCCTGGGCTCGGTAGGCACCTCGTTCTTGTGGGCGTAATACAGGCAGTAGAGCGAGAACATAAACAGGATCAGCAGTCCCGGGCCGATGCCAGCAATAAACAGCTCGGCGATGGAGGTTTCCGAGATCACCCCGTAGATAATCATGCCGATGCTGGGGGGGATTAAAAAGGCGATGTCACTGGCGTTGATGATCAGCGCCAGGGTAAAGGGATCGGAATAACCGGCCCTGAGCATCTTGGGCCGCAGTGGCGAACCCACCGCCACCACGGTGGCCTGGGTGGAGCCGGACACGGCGCCAAACAGGGTGCAGGAGGTAGCGGTGCTGATGGCCAGTCCGCCCTTGATGTGGCCGATAAAGGCCATCACCATGTTGATCAGCCGGTCGGCGGAGTGGCCCCGGGTCATGATGTCGGCGGCGAGAATAAACATGGGCACGGCAATCAGCGAGGCCGGGCGAATGCCGCCCATCATCTGCTGAATAAAGGTGCCCATCTGGCCAAAGCCGTCGAACATCATTACAAAGCCAACCACGGCGGCGGTGATCAGCGGAATCATCATGGGAAAGCCCAGCAGCAGCAGGCCAATCATGATCGACATTAACAGTGTTGCCATGGAATCAGCCCTTTACACTTCGGTTTCGGTGTCGTCGTAGCCGTCCGGCACACCGGTTGAGAGATACACGCCGCGACTGGTGATGTTTTTGACGGCGGTCAGAAAATACTGAATACCGGTAATGGCAAAGCCCACCGGCGCCCACAGGTAAATCCACCAGATCTCGAACCCCAGCGCCGGCAGAATGCGGCCGCGGCTGTACAGGGTTTCAATGTAGCCGTAGGCGTGGTAACAGAGGAAAAACATCACTATCGAGGTGAACAGTGCGATCAGCACCATCAGCACCTTGCGTGGCCCGACCGAAAATGAGTCGTATAGCGCCGACATGCGAATGTGACGACCGTGGCGGGCGGCGTAGCCCAGGCCGGCAAAGGTGATGAGGATAATCAGGATACGGTTGATTTCGCCGGAGAAGAAAAATCCCTCTCCAAACACAAAGCGGGCAATAACATTGGCGCAGGTATTGACCGCCATCAGCAGCACGCCGGCGGCCAGCAGCACCGCCTCAAGGCGGGCTATTCCTTCGTCGACCCAGCCCAGTACGCCGGGCAGGCCGGAGTGGTAACTGGCGGTGTCGTCTTCGACGGTTTCCTTGGGTTTATCAGACATTCTGTGCTCCTTGGCCGGCATGGATCGCCGGCCAGGGTAAGAAGAAAGGGGCGGTGAGCGCCCCGTGTGGTTAGTTGGTAATGGCGTCGAGGTCTTGCTTGAAGGTGTTGAGCAGATCCTGGCCACGCTCACCGGTCATCTCGATGAATTTGGCTTCCACCTGGGGGGCGCGCTCGCGAAAGGCGGCAATCTGCTCTTCGTTCAGGCGGGTGACAGTCACCTCGTCGCTGCTGCTGGTGATCTTCTCCAGGGAGCGTTCGGCCAGGCCGTCGATGTGGGTGAGGATCTCTTCAAAGGCGTAATCGGATGCCTTTTGCACCAGCTGCTTGTCTTCGTCAGACAGGCCGTTGTAGAAGTCCTGGTTGGCCATCATGGCGGTGGTAAACCAGCCGTGACCGGTAAAGATCAGATTGGGCGACACCTCGTACAGGCCACCGGATTCGATCCAGAAGATGGGGTTTTCCTGGCCCTGAATCATGTTGGTCTGCAGTGCGCCATAGACTTCGCCCCAGGGCAGGGGGGTAGGGGTGGCGCCAAAGGCGGAGTAGGTTTCCGATAGCAGCGGGTTGGTCATCACCCGTACCTTCTTGTTCTTGAGCTCTTCGGGAGTGGTGATGGGCTCGTCCAGGGTGACCACAAACTCGCCTTCCGGGTACATTTGCAGCAGTTCCAGTCCCTTTTCCGCGTACAGTGCCGGGAACTTCTCGTTGATGGCCTCACTTTCCCGAAAGAAGCTCACCACGTCCTTCATGTCGGTGGGCATCAGGTAGGGAATAAAAAAGATCTGCGCTTCGGGGATCAGGGCACCGGTAAAGCCGGGGGACTGATTCACGAAATTCAGAATGCCTGCCTGAGTCTGCTCCATGATGTCATCGGACTCGCCCAGCTCGCCAAAGCGGTAGATTTGCAGCTGGTGATTCGAGTTGTCTTCGATGTATTCCTTGAATTTGTGGGCGAACACATCCTGCACATCCCCTTCGTACTCCTCGTGGGCATAGCGCCAGGTGTCGGCCTGGACGGCGCCGCAGGTGAACAGGGCCAGGGCGGAGACGCCGGCCAGTTGCTTGAGCCTGAACTTGAATCCCTTTTGCATATCCATTTGGTGCTCCATTATGGTTTCGTGTTCTAACTTTAAATCCGCTTATAGACTGGCAAAATAAGAAAAAAGACGCAAGAAGATGGGCTCGTTTATATCTGTTTTGATGATGCATCGAGAAAGGAATGACGCCATATTCCGGCATTTGTTGTGTGAATTTTGGTGTTTTTGTGACTTTTGTGTGGTTTTTGATGGCGGTGGGCTAAGTTGGGCGAGCACTGCTAAAGGGTTGGGGGCTAAATATTACAGTGGTAACTAAAGCGTTCGCCCTGGCCCCAACAGCAGACTAGTCGTCATCAAGCCAAACAGGCAACCCTGCTGTTGCTTCGCATGACGTAATCAGGCCGACATACCTAGCGGTCTGTCAGCCAAAAGATCAAAAATGGTAGCTCAGCACCATGCCGGCCAGGCCCTGAGTGGCGTCGCCGGCATTCTTCACTATGGGGCTGTCTTTGGCATCGCCGGTCAGTTGCGTGATGCCGGCCAGGCCGGTCACCGACCATCGTGCGGCAAAGCGGTAATTGAGGTTGCCGCTCAGTCCCAGGCGCCAGTAACCGTCGGTGGGTTCATAGCGGCTGAAGCCGCTGCGGGCGGCGTCGCGGTCCGACACTCGAAACAGGCTTTGAGTCCACGCCTTGCTGCTGTATACCAGGCTGGGGCCTATGCCGGCAGACCAGTTCGGGGCAGGCTGGCCACGCCAGCCTGCCCGCAGGGTAAGCTTGTAGCCGTCCACATCACCGCTGAGCGGGGTTTCCGCCTGCAGGCTCAGGTTCCAGGGGGCGGGCTGGTAGCTCAGTCGCAGGCCGCCGGTGAGGCTGTCGTCCACCTCGTCAAAACGGCTCAGATCACCGGTGTTGTCGCGGCCGGGCTGGTACCCCAGAAAGGGAGACAGGGTCCAGTTCCGCTGCCGGTAAAGATTCCAGCCCAGGCCGTCTCTTAGGTTGAGGTAAAGCTGATCGCCATAGCGCAGGTTGAGATCCGGCAGCACCCTGGCCTCGTCATCGTCACTGCCAAGATAGTCGGGAGCCTGAATAACGGAAGCGCCTATGCTGCCGTTCAGGGTTTGAGCCATGGCCGAAGTGGCCAGCAGGAACGGGGCGGCGAGAGAACAATACACAAGGGATCTGCACATTAAGGGCTAACCTTCTGAGATTAAGGCCGGTATGAGTCTAGCATGCCGTTCTCCATTGTCGTCAGGGTGAGCGTCCAGATTGGGCGGGCCGAGAATGGCAATAAAAAAACCCGGCCGAAGCCGGGTTTGCATGAAGGCATTGCAGAGCGGATTAGCCGTTCAGCTGGGCCAGGGTCTGGTTCAGGGTGGCGCTGGGGCGCATTACCTTTTCCAGCGCCGCCGGATCGGCGTGATAGTAGCCCTGTACGCCGGCAGAGTTGCCCTGCACCGCGTTCAGCTCGCTCACGATCTTGTCTTCGTTATCGGCCAGGGACTTGGCCAGGGGCGCGAAGTGGGCGGCCAGCTCGGCGTCGTCGCCCTGGGCGGCCAGTTCCTGGGCCCAGTACATGGCCAGATAGAAGTGGCTGCCCCGGTTGTCGAGCTCACCGGCACGGCGAGAAGGCGACTTGCCGTTGTCCAGCAACTGCTCGGTGGCCTTGTCCAGGCAGGCAGCCAGCACCTTGGCGCGGTCGTTGCCTTCCTTGATGCCCAGCTCTTCCAGCGACACCGCCAGGGCCAGGAATTCACCGAGGGAGTCCCAGCGCAGGTGGTTTTCTTCCATCAGCTGCTGCACATGCTTGGGCGCGGAGCCGCCGGCACCGGTTTCGTACATGCCGCCGCCGGCCAGCATGGGCACGATGGACAGCATCTTGGCGGAGGTGCCCAGTTCCATGATGGGGAACAGATCGGTGAGGTAGTCACGCAGCACGTTGCCGGTCACGGAGATGGTGTCCTTGCCGCGCTTCATGCGCTCCATGGAGAAGCGGATGGCCTCGTTGTAGGACATGAGGTGAATGGACAGGCCGTTCAGATCGTGCTCCTGCAGGTAGTGCTCCACCTTCTTGCGCAGCTCGTTGTCGTGGGCGCGCTCGTCGTCCAGCCAGAATACCGCCGGGGTGTCGGAGTTGCGGGCGCGGTTCACTGCCAGCTTGACCCAGTCGCGAATGGCCGCGTCTTTGGTCTGGCAGGCACGCCAGATGTCGCCCTTTTCCACGTCGTGCTGCATCAGCACCTCGCCGGCCTCGTTCAGCACGCGCATGGTGCCGTTTTCGGTCAGCTCAAAGGTCTTGTCGTGAGAGCCGTATTCTTCGGCCTTCATCGCCATCAGGCCCACGTTGGATACCGAGCCCATGGTGCGCGGATCAAAGGCGCCATTGGTCTTGCAGAAGTTGATCACTTCCTGATAGATGCGGGCATAGGTGGACTCGGGCATTACTGCCTTGGTGTCCTTCAGCTTGCCGTCGCGCCCCCACATTTGACCGGAGTTGCGGATCATGGCGGGCATGGAGGCATCCACGATCACGTCGCTCGGTACGTGCAGGTTGGTGATGCCTTTTACGGAGTCCACCATGGCCAGCTCCGGCCGGTGCTCGTAGCAGTCGTGAATGGCTTCTTCGATTTCTTCCTGGGTGGACTGGGGCAGGCTCTTGATCTTGTCGTACACGCTGCTCATGCCGTTGTTGGGGTTGACCCCCAGCTCGTCAAACAGCTTGCCGTACTTGTCGAACACTTCCTTGTAGAACACCTTGACCGCATGACCGAACACGATGGGGTGAGACACCTTCATCATGGTGGCCTTGACGTGCAGGGACCACATCACGCCGGCTTCCTTGCATTCCTGCAGGGTCTGCTCAAAGAAGCTTTCCAGCGCCTTGGCGCTCATGAACATGCTGTCGAGCACTTCACCTTGCTGCAGCGCCAGCTCTTTTTTCAGCTGGGGCTTGCCGTCCTGACCGATAAACTCGATGCGCACGGTCTGGGCCTTGTCCATGGTGACGGACTGCTCGCTGGAGAAGAAGTCACCGCCGTTCATGTAGTCGGCGTGGGAGCGGGACGCCTTGTTCCAGGCACCCATGGAGTGGGGGTATTTGCGGGCAAAGGCCTTGACCGCGGCCGGAGCGCGACGGTCGGAGTTACCCTGACGCAGCACCGGGTTCACGGCGCTGCCCAACACCTTGGTGTAGGCTTCGCGAATGGCCTTGTCTTCATCGGTCTTGGGATTTTCCGGAAAATCGGGCACGTCATAACCCTGGGACTGCAGCTCCTTGATACAGGCACGCAGCTGGGGCACGGAGGCACTGATGTTGGGCAGCTTGATGATGTTGGCGTGCGGATCCTGGGTCAGCTCACCCAGCTCGGCCAGGCCGTCGGCCACGCGCTGCTCGTCGGTCAGACGCTCGGGAAAGGCAGCCAGTACACGGCCGGCCAGGGAGATGTCGCTCAGGGTGACATCAATGCCGGCGGCGTCGGTAAAGGTGCGAATAATGGGCAGCAGAGAGTAGGTGGCCAGAGCGGGGGCTTCGTCGGTGAGGGTGTAGACGATGGTCGATTGTTTGGTGGTCATTATTTCCCTATTTCCCAGGTTGATGTTGGGGGAGCAGCGGTTGCACCTGGCACCGAAGGATAACCGGTACTGGCGCTGGACTTGAATCCGCCGCGCGGAACTTCAGGCGCTCATTGTATGACACTTGGGCGCCGGGACTTAAGTGTTCAACTTCAAATAAGAAAGAAATAGTCGGCACAATGGTCTGTTTGGAACCATACTAAATCGGTTGCTTCCTTTCGGCGGGGTTAGGTCAGAGGCCCGGTAATTTGCGGTCAAGTCGGAAGGGATTGATGTCGTTATGCCTTACAATTCACGCGGGCTCACCCTGTTTCGGTTTGTGGTATCAGCATCAGGCAAGGATTTGGCATGAGAAAAAATCTTCCCGTCACCAGCAACGAACGTACCTTTGATGCCGCCGAGCGGTTGATATCCACCACGGATGTGCATGGCACCATCCTTCACTGCAACGATGCCTTTGTGAGCGTCAGCGGTTATACCCGCGAGGAACTGATTGGTCAGCCCCACAATCTGGTGCGTCACCCGGACATGCCTCCCCTGGCGTTCAAAATCATGTGGGAGCACCTCAAGACAGGACAGCCCTGGATGGGACTGGTGAAAAACCGTTGCAAGAACGGCGACTATTACTGGGTTGATGCCTATGTCTCGCCCATCACCAAGGATGGCAACGTGGTTGGCTTTGAGTCGGTGCGCTCCTGTCCCGACCGGGAAGACGTGGCCCGGGCCGAACGGCTGTATGCCCGTTTGCGGGCGGGCAAGGCCTTGCCCGGAAAGGGTCTGTTGAGCCGGCCCTGGCCCTGGCTGGTGGCGGCGCAGGTGCTGGTGGCGGGCCTGTTGCTGGGCGGTTACCGCAATGAGGGCATTGCCCTGGAGCTGTTATCGCTGGCCGCCTTTGGCGGCTGGGTGAGTTACCTGCACGGCCAGGCCCTGAAGCGCCTCGATGTGCTGCTGGGGGGCGCCTTTCGCCATGAATTGGCCATGCATACCCACAGCCGGGATCTGGGCATGCTGGGTCGGCTCAAGGTGGGTATTCGCAGTGAAAAGGCGCGGTTGATGGCCATTATCACCCGTATTGAAGACGCCGCCGCCAGGGTCAGTAGCCGTTCCGACAACGGCCATGTGCAGTCCCGCCAGGCACGGGAGGGCATGGCCAGCCTGCGTCAGGAAACCGAACAGGTGGCCACCGCCATGAATGAGATGAGCGCCACCATCAATGACGTGACCGCCCATGTGCAGGAAACCGCCAGCCAGGCCGACAACGCCAGCCGCATGGCCCGTGAAGGCCTGGAAGTGGCCGGGGTGACCCGGGAAGCCATTGCCGAGCTGAAGAACACCGTCGACGACATCAGTGGTGAGGTGCAGCGGCTGGCGGAGAAGACCGCCGGCATTGCCCAGGTGGCCAATATGATCGAGGTGATCTCGGAGCAGACCAACCTGCTGGCGCTTAATGCCGCCATCGAGGCCGCCCGTGCCGGCGAGCAGGGCCGGGGCTTTGCGGTGGTGGCCGATGAGGTACGCCAGCTGGCGGGACGCACGCGGGAATCCACCGGGGAGATTCAGCGCATCGTAGCGGACCTGACCGACAGGGCGAGCTCGTCGGTGGACGTGGCCGAGCAGGGCAAGATCAGTGCCGAGTCGGGACTGGCGCGGGTAGTGGAAACCGAAAACACCCTGAGTGGCATCGCCTCGGCGGTGTCCCGCATCGCCGACATGTCGATGCAGATGGCCACGGCGGTAGAGCAGCAGGCGCGGGTGGCGGAAGACATCAATCAGCAGGCGGTGAACATGGCCAGCCTGTCGGACGCGGGCCTGTCTCAGGCGGATTCTGCCGCCGGCAGCATGGAAGGGCTGCAGTCGGTGGCCACCGAGCTGCATGATCTGGTGGTGCGGTTGAAGCGCTGAGGCTGGGCGGAACTCCTTTCGCCCACTCGCATTTATTTATCTTCGCGCTCGGTATAGGCGCGACAGAGCCGGCGTAACACCGGAAGTTGCCGTTGAAAGTTGTTGCAGGCGCTGCACATCAGGGTGTGCAGCCGTAGCGACAGTTTTTCCTGAGAAGTGAGCGGCCGTTCCTGGCTTTCGGACATCAGCCGGGTGGCTTGGCGGCATTTCAGCATGTGCAGTCTCCTTGCCGTTGCCAGCGGTTCTCCAGGCACTCACGCAGCCGCAATCGTGCCCGGTAAAGCAGTACATTGAGATTGCTGACGGTGAGCGTCAGCTCGGCGCAGATCTCCGGGCTTTCCAGCCCCACGAATTCCCGCATCATGAATGCCCGGCCCTGGCGGGCCGGCAGGCCGTCGAGGCAGGCCTCGAAAATGTGCCAGAAACGCTCGTCTTCCAGGCTGTCGTCGGGAGAACTCCAGCGCACCGGCCGCTCCTGTTTGTTCCAGTGGCCCCTCTGGTTGAACAGGGTTTCTTCAAATTGCTGATCGGCTTCGTTGTTCAGTTCGCTGACGGTGGTCAGGCGCTGACGTTTGCGGATCTGATCGGCAATCTTGTGCTTGAGAATGGCAAACACCCAGGTTTTGTAGGCGGAGCGACCGTTAAAGGAGTCGGCATAACGAAAGGCACCGAGCATGGCTTCCTGCACTGCGTCCTCCGCCAGATGGGAATCTTGCAGCTGCAGGGTGGCGAATTTCAGCATTTGCAGCCGCAGTTGTTCGTTCAGTTCAGGGGCAAACTCCGAGGGTGCAGCCATGACCGTCCTTTTCAGGGTCTTATGGTTTACCTGCAAGTTAATCACAATGCTTCCTCGTTAGCCAATGATCCAGCGACACCACGCCGGGGCCGCGGGCGATCAGCAGCAGCAGCACCGTGGCCCAGATGCCGTGCAGCGGCCAGGCGC
This sequence comes from Oceanimonas sp. MB9, assembly GCF_011319775.1. Lineage (NCBI taxonomy): Bacteria > Pseudomonadati > Pseudomonadota > Gammaproteobacteria > Aeromonadales > Aeromonadaceae > Oceanimonas > Oceanimonas sp. MB9. The sequence continues at coordinate 114,401 of NZ_VFBE01000007.1, forward strand.
CGGGGTAGACCAGCACCTGAATCACCAGGGTCATGCCCAGCAGTGCCAGCGCCGAAAACCGAGTGGCCAGTCCCAGCAACAGCAGCAGCGGAAACAGGTGTTCGGCGGTGGCCGCCAGCAGGGCGCCCAGCTCGGGGGAGATCAGCGGCAAGCGGTATTCTTCCCGAAACAGAAACACTGCCGACGGATTCAGGCTTGGCCATCCCAGGCTGAACTCGCCGCTGACGATATCGAGGCTGAAGTTGTTCACCTTGGTCTGGCCCGAGCGCCAGAACACGGCGGCGATGGAAAACCGTCCCAGCAGGGCGATCAGGGTGTGGGGCAGGCGGTTGAGCAAGCCGCGCAGCCGGCAGCACTGTTGGGTCAGGCTCATAAGGCATCTCCTTGCGTAATAAATCCGGTCACGGCCCGCCATTCCAGCAGGCTCTGCAGCATGGTCGCGGGGTTGAAGTCTTCCTGCTGTTGCAGGCTGTGCTCCAGGGCGGTTCCCAGTGGTGCGCCCGCCCGCAGGCATTCAATAAAGGTGGCATCGGCGCCAGTGAGGCGCAGCAGCCTCACCGACAGGCCAATACGCAGCACCAGTACGTTTTCCGGCGTGGCGGTGCGAATGTCCTGCAGGCGGCCTTCGCCATGGTGGGCCAGCCAGATTGAAGCCACCGCAAAGGCCGAGCGCAACAGGGCGCAGGCGGGTGTCAGTTGCAACGCCTGGCGGGCCAGACGTTCCGGATCGGCCAGCAACGCCTGCAACCGGTCGGCGGCTACCGGCTCGGCGTCGGCGGCATGCTGCACCCGCTGCACCAGCAGCTCCAGTCGAGCCATGTCGGCCAGGCAAGGCACACTGGCGGCCGGGGCAAAGCCGTCAATAAAGTCGGGCAGGGTGACGCCATAGTCGGTCAGCAGCGGTGATGATGGCGGTGACTGTTCGATATAAATACCGGCCATGGCGTTGAAGAAGTCGTCGCCCACCAGTTGCCGGCACACCGGAAACTGGGCCGCCAGTGCCTCGGTGAGCGACACTCTGACATTGTTGCGGTAGACATTGAAGCGGGACCGGCCACCGGGGTGCTCGGTCAGGCTGGCGGGCACCGGTAGATCCGCATTGAGCAGGGCGCTGGCAAAGTCATCATGCATGGCGGTGCTCCTTGTTGCTGGCGTGGTGGTCGGCCTCGTGCAGCAGTCGGTGAATATGGCCGGTTTCCGCCAGCAACTCGTTCAGGGCGGGCACATTGTTGTCCCGTTCCAGCAGGGTGGGCAGGGGGCCGGTTCGTTCCAGCAACCCTTGATACAGTGCCCATACCGGCTCGGCCACCGGGCTGCCATGATGGTCGATTAACAGGGCGGCGCCGCTGTCATCGGCCTGCTCGTCAAAACCGGCCAGGTGCACCTCACCCACCTGGTCCAGGGGCAGGGCAGCGATATAGTCTTGTGCATCAAGCCGGTGGTTAACTGCCGTGACATAAACGTTGTTTACATCCAGCAGCAGGCCGCAGCCGCTGCGGCGTACGGCCTCGCGAATAAAGTCGGCCTCCATGAGGCTGGATTTGGAAAAGCGCACATAGGTGGCGGGATTTTCCAGCATAATGGGGCGGCCCAGCACCTGCTGCACCCGGTCGATGTGATCGCACAGCCGCTGCAGGCTGGCGGGAGTGTAGGGCAGAGGCAGCAGATCGTTGAGAAAACGGCCGCCGTGCCCGGCCCAGGCCAGGTGCTCCGACACCGCCTCGGGTTGGTAGCGCTGCACCAGCCGGGCCAGCCGGGCCAGGTGATCTTCGTCGAGCGGGTCCATGCCCCCCAGCGACAGCCCCACACCATGCACCGACAGCGCATAGTGTTCACGAATGCGGCTCAGGTAATGATGGCGAGGGCCGCCATCCACCATAAAATTTTCTGCGTGAATTTCCACAAAGCCCAGAGAAGGGCGTGTGGTCAGTATCTCTTCGGCGTGCTGCAGCTTAAGCCCCAGTCCCGCCGTGGCTGGCAAGCGGGAGGCACCAGTGCCGGCACGATAAGGGTGATGGTCCATGGTGCCTCCTCGGGATCAGGCGCCGACTTCTTCAAACGCTTCCAGCTGACCCTTGCCGGTGGGCGAGGTGGGGGAATCGGTTTCCAGGCAGGTGCCGGCGGGAACCAGTTTCCAGGCATTGCCCTGATGGTCGGTTTTTGAAGTACCGGCGCAGGAGGTACCCGGGCCGGCGGCGCAGTCATTCTGGCCGGCGAGGGCAACGCCGTAGCATTTTTCCATGTCGCCGGAATGGTTGTCTGCCATGGCGGGGGCGGAAGCGGCCAGGGCGGTACCCAGGGCAAAGGCAAGGGCGGTGGCAGTGTTGGCTTTGGTCATGATGAATATCCTTCTGTTAAGTCCATTTGTTAAGGAAAGCCCGGCATTTGCCGTCTTTCACTATCTTGGTCTGGTTCATCGAAGGCGTTATTACAACTTTTTTATGCTTTTTTCTTCTGGGGGATTTCTTCCACCTCCACGATTTTGGAGCGACTCACCACCACCTTCCAGCGTTGCAGCACCGGCGGCTTCTGGCCCTGCACCTCGCGGGTGATCAGGTTGAACAGGTAGCGCCGTTCCACCGGCTGGCGTGACACCTGATTTTCCTTCAGCTGGTAAACATGATGGGAGCCTTTTTCCATCAGCCGGGCCAGCATGGTCAGATCCAGCTGCAGGCTTTCCCGGGTCTGCTCATAGCCGGTCAGGAAGCGGGTGGGTAACATGCGCGAGTGACTGCCGTAGTGCAACACCACTTCTTCCCGCTGGCTGACGTTGGCCCGACGAGCGGCGCGCACCTCGGCGGGCACGCGGGACGGGCGCTGATAGTCGAACCATTCCAGCTGGCGCCCCACCAGCTGGGTGCTGTGCACATCAAAGTATTGTCGCCGCCATTTGGGACGGCCCCGGCGCAGCCAGCGCCACAGGGTATTGCGCAGGTCATCCTTGAACAGCTCGCGCAGGGCGTAGAGCACCGCCAGGGCGAGGATCACCATCATGGACAGGCCGCCCAGGGTTTCGCGCACCTCGTAGGCGGCCAGCGACACCGTGGTCATCACCACGGCGGTGACCACCGCCTTGAGCAGTTTCTGTTCGCCACCCCCCAGCTCCCGCGTGCGCTCCTTGAGGGTGACCGGATATTCGATCAACCGGCGCAGCAGCCGCATCTTGTTGGAGATGCGTGACAGCGAATCGCTGGCGTGGGCGGTATTGTACTTATTGTCGATGCGATGCTGGCGCTCAATGGCGCAGACCTCCAGCAGCAGCGACTTGACGGTCTTGTAGTCACCGTTGCGGGGCAGGTGGGCCACCAGCGACAACAACCGCTGCTCGGTAAACCAGGACACATAGTTGTCGATATTGGTGTAGTACTTGCGCAGGGTGTCGTCGTTCGGTACACGGCGGCGCAGCCGCCGCAGAATGTCCTGGGCCAGGGACACCACGGCTTCCACCTCTTCCTGGGACACGGCTTCCATGCGGTTGCGCAGATCGTGGCAGGACTGTTCCAGCCCCACCACATACTGGTAGCCGTACAGGCTGAGGCTGACCCGGTATTGTTCGGGGGTGAGCTTGCCCCGTTCCGCCAGCCGGCTGTGCACCAGGGGCAGGTGGGGGCGATCGCTGAAGTAGGTGCGGGTGCTGTGTATGGCGTTGTGATAGAAGCCGTCTTCCGGCAGCACCTGGCTGTTGAGGCCCAGCTCGCCGGGCACGAACAGGTAGAGATCGAGTCGGTGCTCGGTGGCCTCGCGCAAAATGCGCGACAGCTTGAGTGAATGGCCGTCCTTGCGTTCAGCGGTGATCACGTAATATCGCTTTACCAGTTAAAACAGGATGTTGTGATTATGCAACGGCCGCGGCGGCGGGCTCAAAAGTTTATTGCAGCAGCCGGCCGGCGCGACTGAGCAGGCCGTGCACCAGGGTGCGAGTGGTGTTGAGGTTGTCGCCGGCGTCCACCACAAAGCTGGCCACCGCGGTCAGGTAGATGGCGGTGAGGGTGACTTCGGCGGCGCTGCGGCGCAGGCCGGTGGCCTGCCAGTCGGCGGCTTCCAACAGCCATTGCACGGTGCGGCTGATGCGGGTAATGCCGTGGGCCTGCAGGTGAACATGGCCGGGCTCCAGCTTGTAGCCGAGCATCTCCTTGACCAGCGGGCGATAGGGAGCCAGGTAATCGAGCCAGACCATGATGCCGGTGAGCAGCCGCTCACGCATGGGCTCTTGCGGGTCCATCGGCAGGCTCAGCAGGGCATCGTCGGCCCGGTCAAACAGGGCCTCGGCCAGCGAGTCCCGTGAGCGAAAGTGCCGGCTCAGCTCCGCCAGGGTCAGCTCCCGGGCCTCGGCCAGCTCGCGCAGGCTGAAACCGTGCCAGCCCCGGTGCAGGGCCAGGTGCAGGGCGGTATCGAGAATGGCATCCCGTTCGATGCTGAGGTGGGTCATGGTGAGCTCCGGCTGCAAGGCTGTTGTTCAGTATAGAAGGCGGGGCAAAACAAAACGGGCCCTCATGGACCCGTTGTTATCATCACGATGCGCCGCAGGTTACTGCTGCTGGTCGGTCAGGGTTTTGCCCTGCTCGGTCCAGTACGCCTTGGCGCCATCGTGCAGCGGGGTCACGATGCCCAGGGTGCCGGAGTCGATACTCATGGCAGAGGCCGCCTGAGACACCGAGCGCATAAAGGTCAGGCCTTCCTCGGAATAGATTTGCTTCAGGCTGTCGGCCACCCGGTCGGCAGACAGATGACGGCCGGCCACCCAGAGGGCGGAGTCCTGCACCGTGACCACATCGTAGTCCACGCCCGGATAGGTGCCGGCGGGAATGGTGACTTCGGCGTAGTAGGGGTGATCCTGGAACAGGGTGCCTTGACTGGCGGCCTCATGCACCTGCAGCAGGCGAATGTCGTTGCTGGAGGCGGCCTGGATCACCGAGGCGTTGGGAAAGCCGGCAAAGACCCAGAGGGCATCAATCTGGCGGTCGCCCAGGGCCGAGGCGCCCTGGTTGTAGCCGATGTACTGGGGGGTGATGTTGTCCCACAGCCCCACGCTTTCAAAGAAGCGTTGGGCCGAGGCGGCGGCACCGGAGCCCGCCGGGCCCACGGCCACGTTTTTGCCTTCCAGCTGGGACACCTCGGTAATGCCGGAGCCATCAAGCACAATCAGGTGGGCCGGGGCACCATAGAGGTAGGACACTGCCTTGGCGTTGCGGTATTTGCGCGTGTCATTGGTCAGCTTGCCGCTCAGGCCCAGATACATGTCGCCGGAATAGACAATGCCGAAGTCGGCATCCCGGGAGTTGACCCGACGCAGGTTTTCCACCGAACCGGCCGAGGCCATGTTGGACACATCCACGCCGTCCATGGTGCGTGACAGCCGAGTGGAAATGCCGTTGGAGAAATACTGAAAGGTGCCGCCGTCGGGGCCGCCGGAAAAAGCCAGGCGTTCGGTCTGGGCCTGGGCCGCACCGGCGCCCAGGGTGGTGGCGGTGGCCACGGCCAGAGTGGTCAGTACGCGAAAGGTCTTGGTTGCATGTTTAACCATGTTGGTTTCCTCGTTGTCGTTGCGTTTGTTGTCTTCCGGTGAATGCGGTGTCAGTCACGTTCGGGCACGGTGAGCACCGGCACGGTGGACTGGCGAATGACCCGCTCGGCGGTGGAGCCGAGCAGCAGTTTCCTTACCCCACGTCGGCCGTGGGTGCCGAGCACGATGAGATCGGCCTTGAGCGCCGCTGCCCGGGCCAGAATTTCGTCGGCGCCATGGCCCTGGTTCAGCTCCGAAGTCAGCTCGCCCTGAAAGCCACCGAACTGCCGCTCCTTGAAGTCGTGCAGGTCGGTCATGGCCTGGGTTTTGACCTCCTTGGTAAAGGCGTCCACCACGCTGGCGGGAATGCCGCGGCGGTGCCGGTCATCCAGCCCGGTGATCACGTGCAACAGGTGCAGCCGGGCACCGTGCGCCGAGGCCAGTTCCTGCGCCAGAGATGCCGCCTCGGCGGCACCCTCGGAAAAGTCGGTGGCGTACAGGATGAGGTTGATCCGGGACATGAGGCCTCCTTAGTGGGCATTGGAATGGTTAACGGCGGTGCTGGTGTCGCCTTCACGCTGCAGCCACCACACCAGGGCCACCAGACCCAGGCCACCGATGTCGGAGGCAAAGGTGGGCCAGTACAGCAACAGGGTGCCGGCGCCCAGCAGCAACCACTCGTGCACGCGGGTTTTGCGGCGCAGATAACCCATGGCAAAGGCGCCAAAGGCCAGGGTGCCCAGGGTGGCGGAGACAAAGGCGGTGATGATTTCCATCAGGGTGCCGTCCAGCAGCATGGCCGGAACATAGGCGAACAGCAGCGGCATCACATAGAGCATTTTGGCGAACTTGAACGAGGTCCAGCCGGTCTTCCACGGGTCCGAGCCGGCAATGGCGGCACCGGCGTAGGCGGCCACGCACACCGGCGGCGTGATATTGGAGTCCTGAGACAGCCAGTACACGATCATGTGGGCGGCAATGGCCGACACACCAAACTCGCCCAGGGCCGGCACCGCCAGCACGGCCACGATCAGGTAGGCGGCGGTCACCGGCACACCCATGCCCAGCACCAGCGAGGCGATGGCCACCAGCACCAGGGCCAGCAGCAGGCTGTCGCCGGCCATGGAGATGATCAGATCCGAGAACTTGAGGCCCATGCCGGTGAGGGAGATGGTGCCCACAATGACGCCGATAACCCCGATGGTGGCGCCCACGATCAGGGTGTTGCGCGCGCCCACCTGAATGGCTTCCCAGATTTGCTTCGGTCCCATGCGGGTTTCCTTGCTGACCCAGCTCACCGCAATGCACGACAGCGTGGCCCAGAAGGCGGAGTTGCCGGCGGAGCGGCCGGTGAGCAGCAGCACGGTAATGATCACCAGCGGCAGGGCGTAGTACCAGCCCCCCTTGAACACGGTTTTCCAGTGCGGAATTTCCTCACCCTGCACGCCCACCAGGCCGTGCTTCTTGGCCTCGAAATGCACCATGCAGTACACCGCCAGGAAGTACAGAATGGCCGGACCAATGGACAGAATCATGATGGTGGAGTACGGGGTGCCGGTGAGCTCGGCCATCAGGAAGCCGCCCGCGCCCATGATGGGGGGCAGGAACATGCCGCCGATGGAGGCAGCGGGCTCAATGGCGCCGGCCACGTGGGGCTTGAAACCGGCCCGTTTCATCATGGGGATGGTAAAGGCACCGGAAGAAACGGTGTTGGCGATGGCGGAGCCGGACACGGATCCGAACAGGGCAGAAGAGATCACCGCCACCTTGGCCGGGCCGCCGGTGGAGCGGCCGGCCAGCGCCAGGGGCAGATCGATAAAGAACTTGCCGGCACCGGATTTCTGCAAAAAGGCGCCAAAGAAGATAAACAGGATCACATAGGTGGCCAGCACGTTGGCCATGACCCCGAACACGCCGTTGGTGGTCAGGAACAGGGCGGTGGCCAGGCGTTCAAAGCGAAAGCCCCGGTGGGCAAACAGCTCGGGCAGGTAGGGGCCGAACAGGGCAAAGGCGATCATGCCCACACCGATCAGGGTGATGGACCAGCCCAGCACCCGGCGGCAGATTTCCAGGGACAGCAGCAGGCCGACCACGCTCACCAGCATGTCTACCTCGTTCTCGGCCCCGGCCCGGTAATTGAGCGCCTCGAACTGGCTGATCCAGTAGAGCACGGTACCCGCCACCATCAGCGCCAGCACCACGTCGCTGGCAGTGGGGCTGTTACCGTTGCGCCGGCTCAGCCACTGATCCAGCGGAATCATCAGGGCGGCAAAGGGCAGCACCAGGGCCAGCACATAGTGCAGCCGGTCGAGATCCTGTTCCAGCGCCAGGCTCAGGCCGTCGTATTCCCAGGTTTCCTGAAACAGGGAAAGCTGCTGGTAAAAGGCGGTGGGCGAGTCATAAATCACGAAGCACCCGGCCAGCAGCGCCAGCAGGGCGGCGCTGACCACCGACAGGCCGGCATGGGCGGTGCGGCCGCCGGCGGGATAAAGCAGAAACACCAGTACAAAGGTGATCAGCACATAAATGCCGAGATGATACTGAGTGCTGAGCGCGGCCACGCCGGCGCCGTAGAAGTAGAGGGCGACCATGGTGGCGGCCAGCGCCGCCACCAGCCAGGCCCAGGGCCCGGTGAGCTTGCGCTCGGTCTTGGCATCCTTTTCCATCAGCTCCTTGAGCTTTTTCTGCTCTTCGGGGCTGAGTGCGTCGAGCTGTTGTTGTTGCTGTGACATTCCTTAACCTCGTTTTTCCATCGGCCGCCAACAAGCCGCCGTTTTCGTTAACATCCTATTAGCAAAACCCAGGCCAACTTTGGTGCATGCCGGCGACAGCCGCACCAAAAGGGAGCCTGGGCAGAAGTGGGCCAAGCACAGGGCCATGCATGGACGCGATAATGGGTGGAAACCCACCCATTCGTGGCCGGTGATGGGCGGGTTTTCACCCATTAGTCAAAAACGCCGGGGCAGCAGGCCGTGCATAAGCGCGAGTAAGCCGGCCTTGGCTCCTTAACCCGAGCCTCATTTGGCAAAAAGCGTCTTGTGTGGTGGGCAGGAGCACCGTTTTTACGGGGATGACGGGGCTTTTCTCTTCGGTTATCTTCGCGAAGTTCAAAACAGGGGGGAGAGGCTGTGGCGGGAGGAATGGCTCTGAACCTCAGGCCTCTTAATGGGCATATGGGGGGAATTCCACCCATCGTTCTTTTGTTCTGTTCAATCGACTCAATGGGAGCATGGCTTGACCTTAACGGTGAATGACGGCGCAGTAAGGCGATTCCTGCTCAAGGGGATGGGGCCTGTTGCCACCATTGCCCTGGCCCAGCTGCTGGGAACCGCCTTGTGGTTCAGTGCCAACGGCACATCCGACGATTTAATAGCGAGTTGGGGGATCGGTGCCTCAGACATTGGCTGGCTAACCAGTGCCGTTCAGCTGGGCTTTATTCTTGGCACCCTGGTTATCTCCATGAGCGGTGGGGCGGATCGGTTCAGGGCCAGCTCGATTTTTATGGGCAGCGCCGTCGCCGGCGCCCTGTTCAACCTGGGGTTTGCCTGGCTGTCCGAGGGCCTGTTAAGCGGCATGCTGTTCAGATTTGGCGTAGGCATTTGCCTGGCCGGCATCTACCCGATGGGCATGAAACTGATCGTGGGTTGGGCACCCGCTCGAACCGGACTGGCGCTGGCGCAGTTGGTGGCCATGCTGACACTGGGCACGGCGCTGCCTCATGCAATGCGGGTGATGGGCGCCGATCTGTCCTGGCAGCTGGTGATCACCGCCTCGTCCGTGACCGCGGTGCTTGGCGCCTGGCTGGTTGGCTCCCTGGGTGACGGGCCCCATGCGGCCGTTGCAACCGGCCGGCCGAGTGGCGCCGATACTCGGCCACCTTCCATTTTGCACGCGTTTCGGCACGGCCCGTTCCGGGCTGCGACCTTGGGTTATTTTGGCCATATGTGGGAGCTGTACGCCTTCTGGACCCTGGTGCCCCTGATTGTCGCCCGCACTTCCCTGGCGTCGCACTTTCCCGGGCTGGGGGTGTCCGGACTGTCTTTTGCCATTATCGCCGTTGGCGCATTGGGTTCGCTGTGCGGCGGCTTGCTGTCCCTGCGTGCGGGCAGCGCCAGGGTCGCCCTGGGGGCGCTGGCCATGTCTGGGCTTTGCGGGTTGATCTTCGTGCTTGGCTGGCGCGACCTGCAGGCTGGCAGCCTGCTGTTACTACTGATGATCTGGGGCGCTTCCGTGGTGGCCGACTCGCCGCAGTTTTCCGCGCTGGCGGCCACATCCTGCCCGCCCGCATCCGTCGGCAGTGCGCTGGCCATTCAGAACTGCATTGGGTTTGCGATTACCGTGGTCTCCATTTCCGTCACCAGCAGCCTGTTTGAATACCTGGGGCTGGATGCCCTGTGGTTGTTGCTGCCCGGCCCGGTTATGGGCCTGGCGGGGTATGTGCTGACGGCCCGGACCACCGTTAACCGCTAGCGTCGGTGTCAGCCCTTGTAGTCATTTTTGTCGAGGCCGTGTTTTTTCATTTTGTCGTACAGGGTCTTGCGCGGCAGTTGCAGGCTTTCCTGAGTGTGCTTGATGGAGCCGCCGTGGCGGGCCAGCTCGGTCTGGATCAGGGTTTTTTCGAACTGATCGACCCGGGCGGCCAGGCTCTGGCCGGAAGCCGGGCTGTCGGGCCCGCTGTGGTCACCCAGATCAAAGGAGCAGGCCTCGCCCAGCAATACATAGCGTTCCGCCAGGTTGCGCAGTTCCCGCACATTGCCCGGCCAGCTGTGGCTCAGAAGCTGATGCAGCCGCTCCGCCGACAGCGGTGGAATTTCCCGTTCGTACAGGGCCGAGGCCAGCAGGGCAAAGTGCTGAAACAGCATGGGAATGTCGTCGGGGCGGGCGCGCAGGGGGGGAATGTCGATGCGCACCACATTGAGCCGGTAATAGAGATCTTCCCTGAAATCGCCGGCATCGGCCAGGGCCCGCAGATCCGCCTTGGTGGCAGCCACAATACGAATGTCCAGCGGAATCAGCCGGTTGGAGCCAAGTCGTTCTATGGTGCGCTCTTCCAGCACCCGCAGCAGCTTGATCTGCAGGCTCATGGGCATGCTCTCGATTTCGTCGAGAAACAGGGTGCCCCCCTGGGCGTGCTCCAGCTTGCCGATGCGCTTTTCCTTGGCGTCGGTAAAGGCGCCCTTTTCGTGGCCGAACAGCTCGGATTCGATCAGGCTCTCGGGCATGCCGCCGCAGTTAATGGCCACAAAATTCTGTTCCCGGCGCGGGCTGTGCTCGTGAATGTAGCGGGCCAGCAGATCCTTGCCCGAGCCGGTTTCTCCCATCAGCAAAATGTCTGCCGGGCTGGACGCCACCGTCTGTACCAGCCGGCGCAGTTCCTGCACCGCCGGCGAGCCGCCGATAATGCGTGGCCCGGGGGCGCTCTGGGCCTGCAACTCCAGGCGCAGGCGGCGGTTGTCCAGGGTCAGGGCGCGTTTTTCCAGGGCCCGGTGCACCACGTCGAGCAGCAGATCCGATGAAAAGGGCTTTTCGATAAAGTCGTAGGCGCCGCTTTGAATGGCGCTCACCGCCATGGAGATATCGCCAAAGCCGGTGATCAGAATGACCGGAATATCGGTATCGATGATCCTGATCCGCTCCAGTAGTTCCAGGCCGGTGATGCCCGGCATATTGATGTCGGTAATCACGATGCCGGCAAAGTTCTCATCGAGCTGCGGCAGCGCCTTGTCGGCGCGGTCAAAGGCCTGCACCCGGTAATCTTCCAGCTCCAGGGTCTGGGCGGCGGAGCGCCGAATGGCATCGTCATCGTCGATAAGCAGAATATAGGGCGCGGTCATGCAGGCTCCTTGTGGGCGCGGGCAAGCACCAGGGTGAAGATGGCGCCGCCTTGCGGGTGATTGGCGGCGGTCAGCTCGCCCCCCAGGCTTTGAACAATGCGGTGAGAGATGGACAGCCCCAGGCCGAGGCCGGTGGACTTGGTGGTGAAAAAGGGTTCAAAAATGTGCGCCAGGGCCTGTTCACTCAGGCCGGGGCCGTCATCGCGCACCCTGAGCGTCACCTGCCGTTCGCTGGCCTGCACATCAATGTCGATGTGGGGCGCCGGCTCATCGGCCATGGCCTGCAGGGCGTTGCCAATCAGGTTGACCAGCACCTGCTCGAGCCGGCCCAGATCACCGGCCACCATGAGCGAGTCATAGGTATTCGGCCAGTGCAGGCGGGCATGACGCTTTTCCAGTTCGCCGCCCATCAGCACCATGACGCCCTGACGCAACTGCGCCAGCCGGGTCTGCGCGCCGCCGGCATCGCGCTGGCGGGCGAATTCACGCAGCGGCTGCAAAATGGCGGCCATGCGTTCGGCCAGGCCGCCAATTTCCCGCAGGTTGCCGGCCACCGACTCGGTGCGCCCCCGCTCCAGCAGCTTGCGGCCGTTGTCGGCGAACTGGCGAATGGCGGTGAGAGGTTGATTCAGCTCGTGGTTAATGCCCGCCGACAACTGACCCAGCACCGCCATTTTGGCGGCCTGCACCAGTTGATCCTGAGTCTGCCGGTGTTGCTCCACTTCCTGTTTAAGACGCTGGTTGCTGTCGGTCAGCTGCCGGGTGCGCTGCTCCACCCGTCGTTCCAGTGCCTCGTGGGCCTGCTGCAGCTCACGCTCATGGCGCCGTTGCATGCGATGGCGGGCGCGCAGGAACAGCAACAGGGCGGCGATCGCCCAGAAACCGCCCAGCCCCATGACCAGGGTGCGGGCAATACGGGTCTTGAGTGGGCTCAGGTTGGCCAGTACCGCCACCCGCATGCCGGCCTCCGGCACCAGTTCACTGACCAGCAGATAGTGACCGGCGGCCTGAGTGCCATTCAGGGTCAGCAGCTGATTGCCTCTGGCGGTGATCTCCCTGTTGTGCAGCGGCAAAGGGGTGATCTCGGCGTTTTCGTAACGGCGGCTGCCCTGAATACGGGCCAGCAGTTGCTGGTCCGGCACCAGGGCATTGCCCTGAGGCAGCAGTCGAAAGCGCCAGTGATGACGGGTGGAGATAAAGATGACGCCGTCTTCGTCCATCACCAGAATGTCCTGCAGGGCATCGTTCCAGCTGCCTTCAATATCTTCCAGATCCACCTTGACCACGGCCACGCCGATGATCTGGCCGTTTTGCCGCACCGGGGCGGAAAAGAAATACCCCCGCACTCGCGAAGTATTGCCGAGGGCGAAGTAGCGGCCCTGGCCGCCTTCCACGGCCTGCTGAAAATAGGGGCGAAAGCTGTAGTCGTTGCCGATAAAGGGATTGGGCTGATCCCAGTTGCTGGCCGCCAGGGTGATGCCGTTGCTGTCGATAAGGTAGCTGTCGGTGGCGCCCATGGTGCGGTTGACCCAGGCCAGATAGCGGTTGGCGGCGTCGACCTTTTGCGGGTTGTAAGGGTCGGCCAGCAGCGCCTTGAGCTGCTGCTGGGTGGCCAGCAGCCTGGGCAGATCCCGGTGCCGGGCCAGCTGGTGGCGCAGGTTGATGATATAGCGACTGAGGCTGGCTTCGGCGTTCTGGCGAATGTGTGCCAGCCCCTGATTCTGGGCATGAAAGAACAGCCCGGCGGTCACCAGCAGGGTGCCGGTCAGCAACAGCAACGGCAGGGCGATGCGGCGCAGGCGGGAGAGGGTGGCATGTTGACTCATGATGGCCGGCATTATGCGCCTTATGGACTCGAATTGACGTGATGCCGCCCGCACTCTTGAGTGCGGGCGGGGTTTGCAGCGACAATGGCGCTTTTTACGGAGCCCTGCATCATGGCCTTTCGCATTCGTTACCACTTCCGCAAGCAGCAAAAGGAAATCGGCTACGCCAACGACAAGCATCACAGCATTTATGATGCCATTGCCGCCGCCGAGGGGCTGAACCTGGCGGAGTTTCGCCGCATGGAAGATCAACTGGCGAATATCAGCCGCAACGATAAAAAAACCATGAAGGAATTTCGGGAAGAATATTTTCGCAAGCTGGGTGTTACCCAGATCAGCATTTTTCGGGAAGAATAATGCCGGTTTGATTGAGTCTGTGTATTCCTCTTAATTTTCAGTAGTGAATGGTGATATAAACTGCCATTCCGCTTATTGAATGGTGGTTTTTATTGGGCGGATTCGGTCATTCGCGCATTCATGATTTTGTCTTCTTTCGGTGTCATTTGAATTTGTTGTTACCGTATTGATTCTTCGTGGCTTTTCCTTTTAATTGGGGTTCGTTCAGGCCCCGGTTTGACGATACCGGAAATGCTAACAATGATAAGAAAAACTCTTTACGGGAGAGCGGGTAAATGAATGCCATATTCCTGATGTTGATCGGGCTGGGCGCCATGGCGCTTGGCTATTTCGTGTATTCGAAATTCGTGGCCGAAAAAATATTTCGGCTGGATCCGGGGTTTCGTACCCCGGCTCACGAATTTGAAGACGGGGTGGATTATGTGCCCACCAACAAGTTCGTGCTCTGGGGTCACCACTTTACCTCGGTAGCCGGGGCTGCCCCCATAGTGGGGCCGGCCATCGCGGTGATCTGGGGCTGGGTGCCCGCCTTTTTGTGGGTGGTGTTCGGCACCATCTTCTTTGCCGGTGTGCACGATGCTGGGGCGATCTGGGCCAGTAATCGCAACAAGGCCAAATCGGTGGGGTCCCTCACCGGCGACGTGGTGGGCAAGCGCGCCCGCAGCATTTTCATGATCGTAATTTTCCTGGTGCTGCTGATGGTGAACGCCGTGTTCGCCGTGGTGATCGCCGGCCTGCTCACCCAGTTCCAGACCTCGGTGGTGCCGGTGTGGGGCGCCATCTTGGTAGCGCTGATCATCGGTCAGCTGATTTACCGCAAGATGATTGGCCTGCTCACCGTGTCCGTGGTGGGCGTGGTAGCGCTCTATGCCCTGATCTGGGTCGGCCCTTCCATGCCGCTGGCGCTGCCCGAGCTGTTTATGGGGCTGACCGACAAGGCCCAGTGGATCATTCTGCTGTTTGTCTACGCCGCCATCGCCTCGCTGCTGCCGGTGTGGATGCTGCTGCAGCCCCGGGATTACATCAACGGCCTGCAGCTGTTTGTGGGCCTGGGCCTGCTCTACGGTGCCGTGCTGCTGTCGGCCCCGGACGTGGTGGCGCCGGCGTTTAACGACAATGTGCCGGAAGGCACGCCCTCCATGATACCGCTGCTGTTTGTCACCATTGCCTGCGGCGCCATCTCCGGCTTTCACGGCCTGGTATCCTCCGGCACCACCTCCAAGCAGCTCGACAAGGAAACCGACCTGCGCTTTGTGGGTTATTTCGGCGCCATTGGTGAAGGCTGCCTGGCGCTGGCCGCCATCATCGCCGCCACCGCCGGTTTCGCCACCCTGGCCGACTGGCAGGCCATTTACAGCGGCTTTGGCCAGGGTGGTGTGGCCGCCTTTGTGCAGGGCGGCGCCAACATTCTGAGCAACGGCCTGGGCTTTGATATCGAGCTGTCGCAGACCATTCTCACCGTGATGGCGGTGCTATTTGCCGGCACCACCATGGATACCGGCCTGCGCCTGCAGCGCTACATCTTTCAGGAGTGGGGCGTTATCTACAACATTAACTGGATGCAGAAGGCGGCCCCGGCCACCCTGTTGGCGGTGGCTTCATGCCTGTTGCTGGCCTTTGGCGCCGGCGGTGATGGCTCCGGCGGCCTGCTGATCTGGCCGCTGTTCGGTACCACCAACCAGCTGCTGGCGGGCCTGACCCTGCTGGTGATCACAGTGATGCTGGCGCGACTGGGCCGACCCATGCTGGTCACCCTGATCCCACTGCTGTTCCTGCTGGTGATGACGGTATTGGCGCTGCTTATTCAGCTCAAAGGCTTCTATGAGCAGGCCAACTGGTTCCTGTTTGGCCTGGATCTGGTGGTGCTGGCGGCGGCCATTCTGGTGGCCCTGGAATGCGGCTCTACCCTGAACCGGCTGCGCAGCGGCAAGGCCGAAGAGCTCGAGGACCAGTCGTGAAAATCAAGCGGGTTCTGGCCTGGATAAACCGGGCCAGCCAATATGCGGAAGAGGTATATAACGCGCCTTACCGGGCGGCCATTGCCCGGGCCCGGCGCGAAGAGGATGACCTCTTTATGCTGCTGGTGTTCTCGGAAATGATGGGAGTGCCAAACCCGGCCTCCTATTACACCCTGGAGCTGCAGCCCTTGCTGCTGGAACGGTTTCACGACTGGCACAAGCGCATGGGCATGGAGCACTCGCCGCTGGATCACTTCCGCTGCTGCTGATTGAGTTGTCTTTTGATGTGCTGCGTAGGTTGGTGATGAGCGAAGCGAATCCCAACATTTTGCACACCGGGGCCGGCTTCAATGCCGGCCTTCCTGTCTGGAGAAATTACATGTTACTGACCGACAAGCGGGTGTTGCTGGTGGGCGGCAAGGGCGGCGTGGGCAAGACCACGGTGTCGTCGTCGCTGGCGCTGCTGGCGGCCCGCCGGGGCAAGCGTTGCCTGCTGGTGTCGACCGACCCGGCTCACAGCCTGGCCGACGCCTTTGGCCGGGACATTGGCGACACCATTACCCGGCTGGCGCCCAACCTCGACGGCCTGGAGCTGGATCCGGACCACGAGGTAGAGCAGCATCTGGCCCGGGTGCTGGCCCAGCTTAAACGCTTTACTCGGCCCGAAATGTACGGCGAGGTAGAGCGGCAGATGCGGCTCACCCGGCAGTCGCCGGGGGCCCAGGAGGCGGCACTGCTGGAGCGCATGGCCCGAGTGATGGAAGAGGGGCTGCAAACCCACGACCTGGTGATCTTCGACACCGCTCCTACCGGCCACACCCTGCGCCTGCTCAGCCTGCCCGAGGCCATGGCGGCCTGGACTCAGGGCATGCTCAAGAGCAACCGACGGTCGGAAAAACTGGGCGAGGTACTGGACCACCTGACCCCGGGCAAGGACGTGGACAGCCCCTTTGGCGACCCTCGGGCCCACGAAACCGCCGGCATGGACGAACGCACCAAATCCATTACCGATACCCTGCTGGCCCGTCAGCGACTGTTTCAGCGCACCCGCCGGCTGCTTACCGACAGTGAGCAGACCGCGCTGCTGTTTGTGTTGACGCCCGAAAAGCTGCCGATACTGGAAACCGGGCGGGCGGTGGCGGCGCTGCGGGAAGAAAAGCTGCCCCTGACCGGGCTGGTGGTGAATCGCATTTTGCCCGACGACGCCGACGGCGCCTTTCTGGCCCGGCGGCGATCGCTGGAAAAAAAACACCTGGCCGATATTGCTCGAATATTTGCGGATCTGTCCCGCTATCCGCTGTATCTTCAGCCCACCGACATTCAGGGGCTGGACGGCCTGAGCGACATGGCTACCCGGCTGGAGCAGGCCGGGCTCTGACCGGTACGGAATTGAATTTACAGCCTGTTTTGGCATTGGGTAAAATTTGCCGCCAGGTTTTTTGGTTTATGGAGCAACATGACAACAGCGAAGCAGGACGGCGACGACGCCAATGATGTGGGCGCCCGTCTCAAGGCGGTGCGCCTGATGCGCAATATTTCCCAGCGGGAGCTGGCCAAACGCACCGGCGTGACCCATTCCAGCCTGTCGCTGATTGAACAGGGCAAGGTCAGCCCTTCCGTGAGCTCCCTGAAGAAGATCCTCGACGGCATTCCCATGACGGTAGGGGAGTTTTTTACCCTGGATCTGCAAAACACCGATCAGATCTTTTTCAGCCCCGAGGAACTGCAGGACGTGGGCAGCGGCAATTTGTCCCTGAAACTGGTGGGCTACAACCGCAAGAACCGGGCCATGTCCTTTATTGTGGAAACCTATCCCCCCGGCGTGGATACCGGCCACGACATGATGGCCTACCATGGCGAGGAAGCCGGCGTGGTCATTGAAGGAGAAATTGAAATCACCATAGGTGCCCAGCACCGGTTGCTGAAGGCCGGCGACAGCTACTACTTCTCTACCACCCAGCCCCACCGTTTTCGCAACCTCAGCGATAAACCCTGCCGCATCGTCAGCTGCTCCACCCCGGCCAAGCATTTCTGACCGCGTGCAGGGACACCCCTGCACGTGATCTGTTTGTGCTATGCCGTGCCCTTGTCGGTACTCAGAGGAGTGCGCGGCTTGCCGGGCAGTGGTCCCCGATACAGCACCAGGGCGATGCCCAGCAAAAAGGCCGTGCACGAGGCCCACTGGGCCGGTGACAGTTGCTCACCGTACATCAGGTAGCCACTGGCAAGGGCAAACACCGTGACCAGCAACGTCATGGGGGCCATCTGGCTCATTGGGTATTTGAGCAGCATACGGTTCCATACCCAGTAGCCGAACAGGGTGGTGGGATAGGCCTGAAACAGTACCGAGAGCCAGGCGCCGGCATGCCATTGCCGGTAGGTGATCTCCAGCACGTCGATCCCGTTGAACAGCAGGCTGAGCCCAATCAGCGGCAAGGGGGCAAACAACATGCCCCAGATATTGAAGGCAAAGGCCGACTGCGTGCCCGAGCGACGCACTATCACCCCCGCCAGGGGCCAGCAGATGGCCGATATCAGAATAAACAGCACGCCGGCGGGAGTGACGTTGCCGTTGGTGTAGACGATGGCCACCAGCACACCAAGCAGGGCGATGGCAATGCCCGACCACATGCGCCGGCTGATGGTTTCCCGATACAACAATACGCCCACCAGCACCGTGGTAAGCACGTCGAGCTGCAGCAGCACCGAGGCCATGCCCGCCGACAGGCCAAAGGTGATGGCGCAGGACGCCATGCCCCAGATGCCGGTGCCGAACACCAGACCGTAGCCTATCAGGTGGCGCCAGGGCACCTTGGGTCGGCGAATGAAAAAGATGATGGGAAAGGTAGCGCAGAGAAAGCGGGCCGCCGCGACCAGCAGCGGATCCAGCTCGCTGACGCCGAGTTTGATCATGGAAAAGTTGATGCCCCAGATCGCCATGACCAGGACGATCAGCCAGAAATCCCGTGGGTTCATGCCAAGTGCTCCGAGTGAGGTTAATGGGGATTGAGTGTCCCTTGCCGCACCTGACGGGTACAGATACAATTTTTAAAAAGTAAGGGGGTACAGATGGCGATGGCGAGATATCGGCAGCTGGCGGAGAAGTTCATCACCGACATTCAAGCCGGCCGGCTGGCACCGGGCGAGCGGCTGCTGTCGCTGCGCCAGCTGGCCCGCCAGCACGGGATCAGCATGTCTACCGCGGTCAGCTGTTACGCCGAGCTGGAATCTCTCGGCTGGCTGGTGGCCAGGCCCAAGGCGGGTTTTTTCGTGGCCGCCGGCCGGCCCGTGGCGCCGGCGCCGGAATGGGCATCCTTTGCCAGCCGGGTGGCGACACCGGAACGAGGTCGTTCACGGGCGCGGGAGCGGAATGGTGGGCCCCTGGGTACGGCACTGCTGGGGCTTGACGAAGCCACCCGCAATGGTCTGGATCGCAGCTTTCGACGGGCCCTGGCAGCCACTGCCGGCCGGATCGGCGAATATCCGCCCCCCCTGGGCGAACCTGCGTTGTTGGCAGCCCTGACCAGTCATTTCAGTCAGGCGGGCTTTGCCCTCGGCGCCGACGAGCTGATGATCACCCATGGCTGCATGGCCGCGGTTCAGAGCGCGCTGGAGATCTGCACTCGGCCCGGTGACGCGGTGGCCATCAGTTCGCCCTGTTATAACGGCCTGCTCGAACTGTTGGCGCATATGTCGCGGCGCATTGTGGAGATTCCGTCCCGGGCCGACGGCATTGATCTGGACCAGCTGGAACGGCTGATGGCCGAAGGCACGGTGCAGGCGGGGCTGTTTTGCACCAGCCACATGAACCCCCAGGGCATCACCATGTCGGTGGCTCAGAAGCAACGGCTGGCACGGCTGGCCAGTCGCTACCGCGTGCCGGTGATTGAGGACGATGTCTATCTGGAGCTGGCCCACGGCGATCGCATGCCGCTGCCGGCCGCCTGGTATGACGAGGAAGGATATGTGATCTGGTGTGGTTCGGTGTCCAAGACATTGTCCCCCGGTTACCGGCTGGGCTGGTGTCGCCCGGGTCGCTTTGGTGCCGCCATGGCGTCCAGGCTGTTTGGTGTGCCCACCCTGGTACAGCTGGCCATGGCCGACTTTATCGACACCGGGGCTTATGCCCGGCATTTGCGTCGTACCCGAATCCGGTTGATTCGGCAAAAGCAGTTTTACCTAGATTACCTGGCCCGACGGCTGCCTTCGGGCAGCCGAATCGCCCAGCCGGACGGTGGCCTGGTGCTCTGGCTGCAGGTGCCCGGGCTGGCGGCCGAGGCACTGGGGCAGGCCGCCCGCGGCGCCGGCCTGGACATTCGCACCGGCGACCTGTTCACCGCCTCCGCGCACTACCGCGACTGCCTGCGCATCAATATGGGCTTTGCATTTGACGAGCAGGTGCGCCTGGAGCTGGACACCCTGGTACGGCTGATCGAGGCGCATTGCGCCTGAGCCTCGGCGGAAAAATGAATGAGGCCTCGTCTGCTTCAGGAACAGGCCCTGCCTGTAGCCAGGGCCGTCCTTTTCATTCTCGTATTATCCGTATCGGGTGATGGTGCACCCTTGCCGTGATTCAGATCACGCCAAATGTCCCTCAGGGGACATGTTACCTGCTTTCAGCCACCTTCATGATGAATCGTCAATGGAACGACGAGGAAGATGGCATGGAGAAAATACTGCGCCCCCGAGTGGATAAACTGCCCATCGGCTGGATTCGGCTGGCGGTAGTGAGTGGCTTGTTGCTGCTGGCGATATTCTTTGGAACGGGAAAAGACAACGGCGAATTCGGGCTGCTGGCCCTGGTGCCGACATTGGTGGTATTGGGACTGGCGTTACTGACCCGGCGAACCCTGGAGCCGCTGCTGGCCGGCGCCCTGACCGGGTTTGCCCTGATTGAACCACAGCGAACGCTGCACAACTTTGTGGCCAGCACCCTGGAAGTAATGCAGGGGCCCATCATGGGCTGGCTGATCCTGGTATGCGGCCTGCTTGGCAGTTTAATCGCTCTGCTGCAGTTTTCCGGGGCTACCCTGGCCTTCAGCGACAGCCTGGGTAAATATGTGAAACGCCGTTCTCATGCCCTGATGGCCAGCTGGCTGCTGGGCATTGCCATTTTTATAGATGACTATCTTAACGCCCTGACCGTCAGTACCGCCATGCGTAAGCTGTCGGACAAGCTGAACATTTCCCGGGACATGCTGGCCTATGTGGTGGACTCCACCTCGGCGCCGGTGTGCCTGCTGATCCCGTTTTCCACCTGGGTAATTTATCTCGCCGGCTTGATCGAAGCCAATGGCCTGGTGCCGGAAGGGGAGGGCTTCAACTATTACCTGAGTCTGTTGCCTTACCTGGTGTACCCCTGGGTGGCGCTGTTGCTGGTGCCCCTGGTGGCCTTTGGCGTCATTCCGCTGCTGGGCAGCATGAGGCAGGCGGAGCGGGACTGCCTTGAAGGCAACAGCATGCCGGTGGAGCAGGACGAGCCGGGCCACCGTCAGCCGCCTCGGCTGATGAACTTCATGCTGCCGGTACTGACCCTGCTGCTGGCCACCTGGTATTTCGACATCGATGCCCTGATGGGCGTGGGCTGTGCCCTGGTGGTGTCGCTGGTACTGTATCGGCTGCAGGGGCTGGCCAGTTTGCCCCGGCTGTTTGACGAAATTATTCAGGGCATGGCCACCATGCTGCTGCCCCTGGGCATCGTGTTTGCGGCCTTTGTGCTGCAGGCGGTGAACGAGAAGTTGGGGCTGGCGCCTTATTTGATCGACACCATTACCCCCTACATGAACGCCCGCTGGCTGCCGGCGCTCAGCTTTCTGGTGCTCGCCGGGCTGACCTTTGCCACCGGCTCCTTCTGGGGGGTGTATGCCATCGCCTTTCCCATCATGGTGCCTCTGGCGCAGGCGCTGGACGCCAACATGGCGCTAACCCTGGGGGCCCTGGTGTCGGCGGGGGCCTTTGGCAGCCATGCCTGCTTCTTTGGTGACTCCACCGTGATCTCCGCCCGGGGATGCGGCATCAGCCCGATGCAGCATGCCTTAAGCCAACTGCCCTATACCCTGATTGCCGCCTGCATCACCACGGTACTGCTGTGGCTGCTGGCCTGATTTTGAACAAGGAGAGCACAATGAAACGAACCGGATTCGCCTTTCACGAACATTGCCTGTGGCACGATGCCGGCCCCTGCTCGGTATTTGACCGCCCCGGTGGCTTTGTGCAGCCTGCCGCTGCCGCCGAACACCCGGAAACCAAGCGCCGGTTGCGCAACCTGCTGGCGGTGAGTGGCCTGCTGGATCAGCTGCTTCCGATAAAAGGTGAACCCGCAACGCGGGAAGACCTGCTGCGCTTTCATACCCCGCGTTATATTGATGAACTCAATGCAATGAGTGAGCAAGGGTTTGGTGATGCCGGCCAGTATGCGCCCTTTCGCCAGGATGCCTTTCCCATTGCCTGCCGCTCTGCCGGCCTGGCCATGGCCACGGTGGCGGCGGTACTCAACGGGGAGGTCGACAACGGCTATTGCCTGTCACGCCCCCCCGGCCATCACGCCGAGGCGGACAGGGGCATGGGGTTTTGCCTGCTCGGCAATATTCCCATCGCCATTCGGTCGGCACAGGCGCGGGGCCTGGTGCGCCGGGTCGCGGTGATCGACTGGGACGTGCACCATGGTAACGGCACTCAGCAGGCGTTTTATGAGGATGCAGAGGTGCTGACCATTTCACTGCATCACGACAATAACTATCCCATCGGCTCGGGCAGCGCGGACGAGCGAGGCCGAGGGGCCGGTTTCGGCTATAACCTCAATGTGCCGCTGCCGGCCGGATCCGGGATCGGCACCTACTTGGCGGCCATGGATCAACTGGTGATCCCGGCACTGGATCGTTTCAAGCCGGAACTGATCGTGGTGGCCTGCGGTTTTGATGCCGGCGCCATGGATCCGCTCGGCTGCATGTTGCTTAATGCCGATGCCTTTGGTCGGCTGACCGAGAAGGTGATGATCGCCGCCGACCGACTGTGCCGGGGCCGGTTGGTGATGGTGCATGAAGGAGGCTATTCGGAGGGATATGTGCCTTTTTGCGGCCACCGGGTGATCGAAACCCTGAGTCGAAGCGATATTCACGTGCCCGATCCGGCGGGAGATGATATTGCCCGCTGGGGCCAGCAGGAATTGCAGCCTCACCAGGCGGTGCTGATTGAACGCCTGCGGCCGTTGCTGAAGGACATTGGTGCGTGAGTACCCGACCCTGATACAGTGCCGTCACTGGTCAGGGTCCTGTTTGAATGTTACATTTTATTCACCGTTTTACGTTTCGGTGGTACATGGCGTTCATGCAAAAGGATATTGCGCCCGACTCTCTTGCACCCCTGGCGAAATTACTGTCATCCCTCGATGAAAAAGACTTTCTGCCGCGGCTGCGAGCCTGCCTTGAAAGCTACTTTCCACATATCGATCTGGTGTTGTGCCGGTTTTACCGTTATCGCGCCCCGGAGATCTTGTTACATAATCTGAACCAGCAGCAGGAGATGGCGACCCTGCATCCCTACTGTGCCGGCATGTACCAGCTTGACCCCTTTTATCAACATTGGCTGAACCATGCTGCCGCCGGTGTGTTTCGTCTGGATGAGATAGCTCCGTCTGAGTTTAGGCGCAGTGAATACTTCCTGACCTATTACACCGGACTGGGGTTGCATGACGAGCTGATGTGCCTGTTTTCATCCAGCACGAATACCACCCTGGCCTTCTCATTTGGTTTCTACCAGCCGCCGCCTCAGCTGGACGCCCGCCTGCTGAATGAAAAGATGGCTTACCTTTTTCCGTTATTGCAGGCGCTGCTGGAAAAGCATCACTGGCAGGCGTCGCCTTTATGTCAGGATGATACGGGGGAGTTTCTTGATGAACGCCTGAGCGAGCGGGAGCAGCAAGTGGCACGGTTGTTTCTGCAAGGGCACAGTGCCGCCGCCATTGCCGAGCAGTTGTGCATCAGTCCTGGTACGGTGAAAAATCACCGCAAGCATATTTACGGCAAGCTCGCCATCAACAGCCAGGCCGAGCTGTTTCAGCTGTATCTGCGTCAGTTGGGGGTGGAATAAACACCAAGGGCGCTTTTTGGCGCCCTTGGTGTTTTTCGGCCTGCTGGTGTTTCACACCATCGTCAGCCCGCGCCAAACTCTATCCAGGTGGTTTTCAGCTGGCTGTATTCGGCGAGGGAGTGCAGCGACTTGTCGCGGCCGTTGCCGGACTGTTTGTAACCGCCAAAGGGCACCGTCATGTCGCCGCCGGCATAGTTGTTGACGAACACCTGGCCCGACTCCAGCCGTCGGGCCGTGGTCAGGGCGCGATCCAGGTTTTGGGTCCAGACCGCCGCCGCCAGGCCGTAGGGGGAGTCGTTGGCGATGGCCACCGCCTCGTCGGCGCTGTCAAAGCCGATCACCGCCAGCACCGGGCCAAAGACTTCTTCCCGGGCCAGGGCCATGTTGTTGGTGACGTTATCAAACACCGTGGGGGCAAAATACAGGCCGCCGTTGATGTTCACCGGCTCGCCGCCGGTACGCAGGCGGGCTCCTTGCTTCAGCGCCGCCGCCACATGGCCGGCAATGCCGTCGAGCTGGGTGGCGTCCACAATGGCGCCCATGGCGGAGGCCGGATCCAGGGGGTTGCCGGGTTGCCAGGCGGCGGCGTGGTGCACAATGCGCTCCACCAGCTGGTCTTTAATACTGTTTTCCACCAGCAGCCGTGAACCGGCGATGCACACCTCGCCCTGGTTGTAGAAAATGGCCTGGGCCGCCTGTTGCGCTACAAAGTCGAGATTACCGGCGTCGGCAAACACGATATTGGCGCTCTTGCCGCCGCATTCCATAAAGGTGCGCTTTAGGTTGGACTCGCCCGCATACTGGGTCAGCAGTTTGCCCACGCCGGTGGAGCCGGTAAAGGCCAGGGCATTTACGTCCATGTGCGAGGCCAGGGCCTTGCCCACGGTATGGCCGTAACCGGGCAGAACCTGCAACACGCCGGCGGGCAGGCCGGCCTCATGGGCCAGGGCCGCCAGCCGCAGCGCGCTGAGCGGGGATTTTTCCGACGGCTTTAATATTACGGTATTGCCGGCGGCCAGCGCCGGGGCGATTTTCCAGCAGGCCATCATCAGCGGAAAGTTCCAGGGCACGATGGCAGCCACTACCCCCAGGGGTTCCCGGGTCACCAGTCCCAGGCTGCTGGACGCGGTCGGGGCGATTTCGCCATAGACCTTGTCGATGGCCTCGGCATTCCAGCGCAGGCAGCGCGCCGCCGCGGGCAGATCCACATTCAGGCTGTTGGCGATGGGCTTACCCATGTCCAGGGTTTCCAGCAGCGCCAGTTCCTCGGCGTGCCTTTCGACCATTTCGGCAAACCGCAGCAGCAGGCGCTTGCGCTCCGCCGGAGCCAGCCCGGCCCAGTGGGGCAGGGCGGTGCGGGCGTGGGCCACCGCCAGGCTGGCGTCCTGCTTATCACAGCTGGCCACGTCGGCCAGGTGCGCGCCGGTGGCCGGGTTGTGGCTGGCAAAGTGCTCGCCGGACACGGCCTCGCAGTAACGGCCGTTGATAAAGGCGCGGCCCTCGGGCCGCAGTCCTTCACTCAGGGCTTGCCAGTGGGCAAGAGCATGTTGCGTCATGACAGCCTCCTCAGCTCATGATGCCCAGCTGGCGGGCGGTGGCGTCCAGGCTCTCCCGGGCCAGGCGCACCAGCTCGTCGATCTCGGCCTTGGTAATCACCAGGGGCGGTGACACCACCATGGTCTCGCCCACGGAACGCATTACTATGCCGGTGTTAAAGCAGTTGTCCCGGCAGCGGCCGCCGATGCCCGGCTCAAAGCGGGCCAGGGTGGTCTTGTCGGCCACCAGCTCAAGGGCACCCAGCAATCCCAGGCTGCGGGCTTCGCCCACCAGGGGATGATCCGCCAGGCTGGCCCAGCGCTCGGCAAAGTAGGGCGCGGCCACCTCGCGCACGTGCTCCAGCACGCCATCTTCTTCCATCAGCTCCAGGTTGCGCAGGGCCACGGCGGCACAGGCCGGGTGACCGGAGTAGGTAAAGCCGTGGTAGAACTCACCGCCCTGCTCGATCAGGGTGTCGGCCACCCGGTCGCCCACCAGTACGCCGCCGATGGGCAGATAGCCGGACGACAGTCCCTTGGCGATGGGCATCAGATCGGGCTTGATGTTGAAATGCTGGCTGCCGAACCACTGTCCCAACCGGCCAAAGCCGCAGATCACCTCGTCGGCAATCAGCAGAATGCCGTAGTGATCGCAGATGCGCTGAATTTCGGGCCAGTAGCTCTCGGGGGGAATGATCACGCCGCCGGCACCCTGCACCGGTTCGGCGATAAAGGCCGCGACCCGCTCCACGCCCAGCTCCTTGATTTTCTGCTCCAGGGAGCGTGCCGCCAGCAGGCCGAATGCTTCCGGGCTCATTTCCTGACCTTCCCCAAACCAGTAGGGCTGGGCGATGTGCTCCACATCCGCCAGCATGGGGCCGCCCTGTTCATGCATGGGGGCCATACCGCCCAGGCTGGCACCGGCCACGGTGGAGCCGTGATAGCCGTTGCGTCGGCCGATGATCACGGTTTTTTCCGGCTGGCCCTTGAGCTGCCAGTAGCGGCGCACCATGCGCACGACCGTATCGTTGGACTCGGAGCCGGAGCCGGTGAAGAACACGTGATTGATGTGCTCGGGGGCCAGCTCGGTGAGCTTTTTGGCCAGTTTGATCGCCGGCGGATGGGCGGTCTTGAAGAAGTTGTTGTAGTAGGGCAACTCGGTCATCTGGGCGGTGGCGGCCTCCACCAGCTCTTGGCGGCCATAGCCCAGGTTCACGCACCACAGGCCGGCCATGGCATCGAGAATGCGGTTGCCTTCTGAATCAACAATATAGATGCCTTCTGCGCCGGTGATGATGCGGCTGTTGCTGCCCAGATCCTTGGTGTCGGTAAAGGGGTGCAGGTGGTGCTGGCCGTCCTGTTCGCGCAGCGCTTGGGTGTTGTACTGGTGCATGATGGTGTCCTTTTTCTTCATGTATATGTCGGGTTCAGGCCATGACTTCGGCAACGGCCTGTCCCCTCTTGTTTGAATGAGCCTTTTTAAGCCTTGATGCTGTCCCGGTAGCGGGCACAGGCGGTGCCAAAGGCGGTAAAGATGGCGGCGTAGAGTGGGTGCTCGTCGGTGCGCCATTCCGGGTGCCACTGCACGCCCAGGGCAAAGGGCAGGGTGGGATCGCTGATGGCTTCCACCAGGCCGTCCGGTGCCAGGGCCTCGGCCAGCAGACCCTCGCCGAGGCGGTCGATGCCCTGCTGGTGCAGCGAGTTCACCTCGAAATTCAGCTCGCCGGTGAGCCGGTGCAGCAGGCCGTCCGGGTTCAGGCTGAGGGCATGGGCCGGCTCGTAGTGGCTGTTGACCCCGTCGGTGTTCGGCTCACGATGATCCATCAGGCCGGGCAACACCTGCAGCGGCTGGCGCAGGCTGCCGCCCCAGGCCACGTTCATTTCCTGCAGGCCACGGCAGATCCCTAGCAGTGGCAGTTGCAGCTTGCGGGCAGAGCGGATCAGTGACAGCGCGGATCCGTCCCGATCCGGATCCAGCCGACAGTCGGGATGATCCCGATCGGGAGCATAATGACGCGGATCCACATTGCTGTAGCTGCCGGTGAGGCAGAGGCCGTCGAGCCGCTCAAGGATCCCTTCATTCAGGCCTTCGGCCAGGGCAGGTAGCAGCACGACCTCCACGTTGGCCGAGTGGCGCAGGGCGTCCACGTACTTGTTGACCACCATATGGCAATGGTGCCCTTCAATCTGTCGCTGACAGGCGGTCACGCCGATCAGGGGTTTGTGCATTATTCTTTCCATGGTCTCACCTGCTCAAACCGTTTGGTTTATATAATCAACGGTCGGTATCGCCGTTCCAGTTACTGCATGGAAGCATGTCATTTGCGCAGAATCCAGTGAAAAAGCCTTGTTTATAGCCGGCGTAGTTTAATTTATGTGACGAAGTTAACTATTTTTCACATAGTGTTAACTTTTGGTGTTGATGAGTGATTGCCTTGGTTTGTTCATTATCCTATAACATTTGTCATTCTGTTATGGTTATTAAAGCGCAACATGGAGGTCACCATGAGTGACAGGGGCATGCAAGAGGCCCGGGAGTTTCTGGAGCGAAACCCGGATATCAATTCCATCGATCTCATGATCGGTGACATCAACGGGGTGATCCGCGGCAAGCGCATTCCCAGAGACAGCCTGCTCAAGGCCTATGAAGAGGGGGTCTGCCTGCCGGCCTCGCTGTTTGCCCTCGACATTAACGGCAACACCATTGAGGAAACCGGACTGGGGCTGGATCAGGGCGAGGGCGATCGGCTGTGCTTTCCGGTGCCCGGCACCCTGAGTCGGGTTCCCTGGCAGGACAGGCCCTGCGCCCAGGTGCTGATGAGCATGTATGAAAATGATCACAGCCCCTTTGTGTACGATCCCCGCCATGTGCTGCAGCGGGTGCTGGATCGTTTTGCCGATCTTGGGCTGACGCCTGTGGTGGCGGTGGAAACCGAGTTTTATGTGATCGATCGGGAACGGGACGACGAGCACCAGCTACAGCCGCCGGTGTCGCCGGTAAGCGGCAAGCGAGATCGTCAGTGCCAGGTCTATTCACTGTCGGATCTCGATGACTATTGCGACTTTATCGAGAGCATTCAGCACGCGGCCATGATCCAGAACCTGCCGGTGGACACCGCCATTGCCGAGTGCGCCCCGGGCCAGTTTGAGATCAACCTTAAGCACAGGCCGGATGCCATGCAGGCCTGCGACGAAGCGGTGTTGCTCAAGCGACTGATCAAGGGAGTGGCGGCTCGCCACAGCATGGAAGCCACCTTTATGGCCAAGCCCTACAATCAGGAGGCGGGCAGCGGCACCCATATTCATGTGAGCCTGGTGGACAGTGAGGGCAATAACCGCTTCTGCAGTAACGACGACCACCCCCTCGGCAGTGAGCTGCTGCAGCAGGCGGTGGCCGGCGTACTGGCACTGATGCCTGAGTCCATGGTGGTGTTTGCGCCCAACGCCAACAGCTATCGTCGCTTTCAGCCCGGCTATTACGTGCCCATGAGCCAGACCTGGGGCGCCGACAACCGTACCGTGGCGGTGCGCGTGCCCGGTGGCAATCCCGCCGCCCGCCGCCTGGAGCATCGCGTGGCCGGTGCCGACGCCAATCCCTACCTGCTGGTGGCCAGCATTCTTGCCGGCATTCACCATGGCCTGACCCAGCAACTGAAGCCCTTTGAGCCGGTGACCGGCAACGCCTACGCCAGCCATCCCCCCAGCCTGCCCAACAGCTGGATCCAGGCGCTGGATCAATGGCAGCGCAATGAGATCCTGCCGGAATACCTGGGCCAGGAGTTCTGCCGGGTATACCACGCCAACCGCTACGGCGAGCGGCAACTGTTTATGCGCCACGTCAGCTCTCAGGAGTATGACTGGTATCTGCGTTCGGTCTGACAGGAGACGGTTCCATGGAAGGATACAAGATTCGCCACTGGCTGACGCCATTGCTGGCATTGCTGATGTTGCTGCCCGGGCTGGCCCGGGCCGGCGAGCCCACTCTTGAGGCCCCGGCCCTGGTGCTGAAGGGCATCCCCTTTGAGGTGACGGTTACCGGTACCGAGCCCCTGTGGCTGGTGCAGGAAGACAACCGCCAGCCGGTCAGCCTTGAAAACGGTGCGGCAATCATAGAGCTGGTGACTGAGGCCGACCGCCTGGCGCTCAGCCTGCAGGATGAGGCCGGTACCGTGCTGGCGGAAGCGACCAGCCCGGCCATTGCTGCCTGGCTGTCGGTGGTGCCGGCGCTGCTGGCCATTGTGCTGGCGCTGGCGTTCCGTCAGGTGATACTGGCGCTGTTCGTGGCCATCTGCTGTGGCGGCTGGTTGGGTTATGGCCTGGCCGGCGACAAGTTGCTGAGCAGTGTGCTCGACTCGGTGAACGTGCATGTGCTGGCCGCCGCCAGTGATGCCGAGCATATGTCGGTGGTGTTGTTCTGTCTGCTGATCGGCGGCATGGTGGGCATTATTTCCCGCAACGGCGGCACCGTGGGCATTGCCCGGCACATTACCCGCTTTGTGCGCGGCCGGCGCAGCGCCCAGACCACCACCGGCCTGCTGGGCACCGCCATTTTCTTTGACGACTACGCCAATGCCCTGATCGTGGGTAACACCATGCGCAATATCACCGACCGGCTGCGCATCTCCCGGGAAAAGCTGGCCTATCTGGTGGACTCCACCGCCGCTCCGGTGTCGGCCATTTTGCTGGTGACCACCTGGATAGGTTTTCAGGTGGGGCTGATTGATGAGGCGCTCGGCCTGGTGGACGGTTTTGACGGCTCCGCTTACGGGGTGTTCATGGCTTCCATCAGCTACAGCTTCTATCCCATTCTGGCGTTGCTGTTCGTGTTTATGATAAGCCTCAGTGGTCGGGACTTTGGCCCCATGCTCAAGGCCGAGCGGCGGGCGGTGCGCCGGCAGCGTGAGGCGGACGATGAACTGACCGACCGGGAAGCCATCGCCGAGGAAGCCAGCATCGACGCCAAACCGGGTATTCCCCATCGGGCGCTGAACGCCATCGTTCCCATGACGGTGCTGGTGCTCACCACCCTTGGGGGAATATGGTACACCGGCATGAGCGAGCTGGGCTTCCCCGCCGAGGCCGGCCTGCGCGATGTGTTCGGCAGCAGCGATTCCTTTACCGCCATGATGTGGGGCTCGCTGCTCAGTACCCTGGTGGCGCTGGTGATGACCCGCATTCAGGGCCTGCTGAGCATGGACGAGGCCGCCCATTACTGGTTTGAAGGGGTGAAGTCGATGCTGCTGCCCATCACCATTTTGATGATGGCCTGGGCGCTGTCGTCGGTGAACGAGACCCTGAATACCAGCGATTACCTGGTGAGCGTGCTCAGCGACAGCCTACAGCCGGAGCTGATTCCGGTGAGCGTGTTTGTGTTGTCGGCCTTTACCGCCTTTGCCACCGGCTCGTCCTGGGGCGTAATGGGAATCATGATGCCCCTGGTGGTGCCCCTGGCCTGGGCGGTGCTGCAGCACCATGGCCTGGCCGGCGACCCGGACGCCATGCACCTGTTCTATGCCTCGGTGGCGGCGGTGCTGGCCGGCGCGGTATGGGGGGATCATTGTTCGCCCCTGGCCGAGACCACCCTGTTGGCCGCCATGGCCTCGGGCTGCGGCCTGGTGGAGCATGTGCGCACCCAGTTGCCCTATGCGCTGTTTGTGGGGGTAATCGCCACCCTGTTTGGTGTGGTGCCGGTGGCTTACGGCATGCCTTGGTGGCTGGGCATTATCATCTGCACCCTGGCCATGGCCGCCGGCCTGCGGCTGCTGGGCAAGCGGGCCGACGCGGAAGAAGGTGAACCGGAAGCCACTGTGAATATTGATGCAGTAAAAACGTCATCCTGAAGAAACCGTAGCACGAAGCACCCTCAGGGTTGCTGACTTCGACACGCCGGAAGTGCGACATTTCGCCGCACTTCCGGCGTTTTTATTCGTGCTACCATGGCGCTTTGTGTGTTACTCGGCCGTCATGACCCAACTCCGTTCCGCCAGCCTGCCCCTGCTCGAGCTGAACCATGTGCTGCGCTTTAGCCTGTACAGCCGCTGGATGTTTGTGGCCGTGCTCGGCTCCAGCACCCTGGTGTTCTACCTGCTGCACCTTAATTTGCCGCTGCTGCCGCTGGCGGCGGTGGCCATCGGCGTGGCCGTGATCAACCTCTGGCTGAATCGCGACTGGCGCCTTGGCCGGCCGGTACGGCGGCTGCTGGCATGTGGCCTGCTGCTGGACGTGCTGGCGCTGGGGCTGGTGCTGGGACTGACCGGCGGGGCCAGCAATCCGCTGGCGGTGCTGTTTCTGCTGCCACTGATGATGGCGGCACTGGTGTGTTCACCCGGGGTTGCCTGGGGGCTGACCGGTATCGCCACCGGTCTCTATCTGCTGTTGTTCTTCTGGCACCTGCCGTTGCCGGCCGGGGAACATGCCGGCCATGGCGGCCACGAGGCCCTGTTCAACCTGCATCTGGTGGGCATGTGGCTGACCTTTGCGCTATCGGCGGGGTTGATCACCGCCTGTGTATCCCGGCTGGTGCGTATATTGGGTGAACGGGAGCGGCGGCTGAACCAGGCCTATCGGCGCCAGGACAGCGACGAGCGACTGCTGGTGCTGGCGATGGAGGCGGCGAGCCTGACTCACCAGCTGTCCACCCCCCTCAATAACCTGTTTCTGCTCAATGAAGAGCTGCGCGAAACCCCCGATCTGCCCCGTGAGGTGCAGGAAGATCTGCAGTTGGCCCATTCCCAGCTTGAACAGTGCGCCGATATTCTGCGCCGGCTTAAATCTCAGAGCCAGGCGGAACGAGAGCCGGTGCGGCTCTATCGTACTCTTGGGGAGCGACTGGCCCAATGGCAGAACCTGCGGCCGGAGGTGCGGGTAGAATGGCAGCATTCAAATATGGCGCAAGACCGAACTGTGCGGCTCAGCCCGCTGTTCTGGCCGGCGTTGTTCAACATCCTCAACAATGCCGCCGATGCCGGCGAAGGCCGCATTGAACTGCATACTCGGTTTCACACCAACGGTGACTGGGAGCTGGGCGTGCATAACCGTACCGGCGTGCTCTCTGAGGCCCAGTTGCGCCGGGCCGGACTGGATCAGTTTGACTCGGACAAACCCGCCGGCCTGGGGCTGGGAGTCTGGTTGTCGCATGCGACCCTGTCGCGGCTAAACGGCCGGCTGGAGCTCAGCAATCACGCCGAAGGGGGAGTTTACGCCCGCATTTTGTTGCCGCTGGAGCCCATCTCATGATGACCGACTTTTTGCTGGTGGATGACAACGAGACGTTTGCGCGCCTGCTGTGCCGGGGCTTTAAACGCCGGGGGCTGAACCTGGAGTGGGCGGCCACCGGCGAGCAGGCGCTGGCGCTGCCCGCCCGTTTCCAGGGCATTTTGCTGGACCTGAATCTGGACGGCGAAAGCGGCCTGCAACTGCTGCCGGCGCTGGTAGCGGGCCAGCCTGAGGCGCGCATTGTGGTGCTCACCGGCTATGCCAGCATCAGTACCGCCATTGCCGCCATCAAGCTGGGCGCGGTGCAGTATTTGCCCAAACCGGCAGAAATCGACGCCATTCTTGCCGCCTTTGAAGAGGAAGGCACAGAACAGACCGCGGCCCTGAGCATTGAGGAGGTATCGCCTTCACTCAGGCGGCACCAGTGGGAATATGTGCAGTTTGTGCTGCAGCAGCACGAGGGCAATATTTCGGCCACCGCCCGGGCCCTGGGCATGCACAGGCGCAGCCTGCAGCGCATGCTGCAGAAGCATGCCGTAAGTCGTTGACGGCTGCGACAATGTGCCGCATGGTGCCGGTAATGGTTTTTTTCTAGTATGAACGGGACTCATCTTTTACTACCCGTGCAACGGATTTCGGCGGCGCTGACCGGCGCCGCGCTTTTTATTTTCAGGAGAGCCCCATGAATGTAATGCGCAGTGCCATCGCTTCCCTGCTGTTGCTCAGCGCCAGCGGCGCCCTGGCCCATGAATATGAGCAGGGTGGGCTGCATATCGATCACCCATGGAGCCGTCCGGCCCCGCCCATGGCGGCCAACGGCAGCGCCTATCTGGTGATCAACAACCAGGGCAGGGCCGATGATGTGCTGCTGGGCGCCAGCACGCCCCTGGCCGAGCGGGTGGAAATCCACACACACCTGATGGACGGCGACATGATGAAAATGCGCCAGCTCGAGAGTCTGCCGGTTCCCGCCGGCGAAACGGTGAGCCTGGCCCCGGGCGGCCATCACCTGATGCTGATGGGACTGAAGCAGGCCCCCCAGCTGGGAGATCGTTTTCCCCTGACCCTGCGGTTTGAACAGGCGGGCGAGGTCGAGGTGGAAATATCGGTGGACGCCAATGCCGCCAAGCCGGCCCATGACGACGGCCATCATCACCACTAAATGCAAAAGGGGCCGAAAGGCCCCTTTCCGATCAGGTGAGGGTTTGCTTGAGAACTGACCCGGCGAGTTTTCAGGCGATGTCGTCTTCCAGGGCGCGCTTGCGCTCGTGGCGCTGCTGGTGCTCGGGCTTGTCGGACGCCACCAGCCGAATATTGAATTCCACTCGAGTGAACGGCTGGTTCAGGCCGTACTGCTCGGCGGCGGCGGCGTCGTCGATGCGCACGGCGTCGCACACCAGCTCTTCACGGGTGGCAAAGGCGAAGTCGTCGTAGGTGTATTCGTCACCGGCCAGGTTGATCTGGGTGGTCAGGTGCTTGTAGCCCGGCTTGGACACGAAGTAGTGAATGTGGGCCGGGCGGCGGCCGTGGCGGCCCAGCTGGTTCAGCAACGCCTGGGTGGCGCCCTCGGGCGGGCAGCCGTAACCGGACGGAATGATGCTTTGCGCGGTATAGCGGCCATCGGCGTCGGTGCGAATGCTGCGGCGCAGGTTGTATTCGCTCTGGGACGGGTCGAAGTAGGAGTAGCCCCCCTTGAGATCGGCGTGCCAGATCTCCACCAGGGTGTTGGGCAGGGGCTGGCCGTCCTGGTCGGTGACCACGCCGGTCAGGATCATGGTGTCGCCGTCCTGAGTGCCGTCGTCCATGCGGGCGAAGCCCGCGGACTCCGGGGCGCCGGCCACATACAGCGGGCCTTCAATGGTGCGCGGGGTACCGCCGGCCAGGCCGGCCTGTTCGTCGGCGGCGTCCATGCGAATGTCCAGGTATTTGTCCATGCCCAGGCCGGGAGCGAGCAGGGCGGCTTCGCCGTTTTTGCCCAGGTCGTTGATGTAGTAAACGGCGCTCCAGAATTCTTCCGGGGTGATGTCCAGGTCTTCGATGAGCTGGAAGACGTCGCGCATCACGCGGTGCACGATGGTCTTGACCCGCTCGTTGCCACCGGCCTGGTTCAGACCGGCGACTTTTTCCAGCAGCTCTTTTACCTCGGGGGTATGGGTGGTTTTCACAGACATGATATTGCTCCTTGCATCTTTTTTATGATTTGGTCGTAGGGGGGGACGAACGTCGGTTAACGGTCATCCTGATGAATGGAGGACGGGTGCCGGCACAGGGGCGCCACCTGAATGTCCATGTAGGGAAACAGTGGCAGGTTGCTGATTAGATCCTGCAATTCGGCGTTGTCGGCCACATCAAAAATGCTGACGTTGGCGTAGCTGCCGGCCACCCGCCACAGGTGGCGCCATTTGCCCTGGGTCTGCAGCTCCTGGGCATAGGCCTTCTCCCGGGCCTTGATCTCGGCGGCTACCTCGGCCGGCATGTCGTGGGGCAGATTGACCTTCATCTCGACTTTAAACAGCATGGTTGTCTTCCTGTTACGCGTGGGGGGCGAGTGATGACTTGCGGCGGTATTCGGCCAGCTTGTCTTCGTTGAGGGTGACGCCCAGGCCCGGCCCGGCGGGCAGGGTGACGCCGTGATGGTGGAAGTGCAGCGGCGTCTCCACGATGTCGTCCTTCAGCAGCAGCGGGCCGAACATTTCGGTGCCCCAGTGCAGGGTGTCCAGGGTGGACCAGGCGTGCAGGGCGGCGACGGTGCCGATGGTGCCTTCCAGCAGGGTGCCGCCATAGAGGCCGATGCCGGCGGCGCTGGCCACATTGGCCACCTTCAGCGCCTGCAGCGGGCCACCGGCCTTGGCGATCTTGAGCGCCACCGCGCCGGCAAAGCCGGCCGAGGCCAGGGTGAACATGTCGGTGGCGTCGGCCACGGTTTCATCCGCCAGAATGGGCAGGTGAAACTTCTGCGACAGCCGCACCAGGGCGGCGTGTTCCTTCATGGGGGTGGGCTGCTCGACCAGATCGATGCCGGCGGCCTGCAGCTCGGCCATGCCTTTGGCGGCGGTGCTTTCATCCCAGGCCTGGTTCACATCCACCCGCACGCTGGCGCGGTCGCCCACGGCGGCCTTGATGGCGGCCACAT